>NZ_JBCHWD010000005.1:0-439834 GCF_059801225.1 Serratia sp. Ae19-1
AAGAGTTAAAAGCAACTGCCTTTTATCTGCAGACAAAACGTTCTTCACTAATATTTATCAGCGCAGGTTTTTCTCTGCCGCCGGCCATCAAACCGGTGAGAACAATCTACTACCCAGAAAGCAATCATGGAATATAAAACTGAATATTAATATAAATTAAGGATATGTATGCCACAAAATAACAAAAAATAGATTTTAATGCCAAAACAAGTCAAAAATTATAATTACTGTAAATAAAAAAACCGACTGACTTACATTTAATTAAGTAATTAAAAACACAAAGTAAGAATATTCTAATTCACCGACAAGCAAGCGAGTTGAAAAAAAAGCTGACGAGCCACATTATTAATACCGAACAGACTATTTACAGGGAACAAGATGAAATACATTATAAATAATGCCATCATCTATGATGAGCGTAAGGGAACGCTGTCACGCAGTAAAAAAGGTGACAAAGAAATCGTTTTATTAAAGCCGGCACAGAGATTGCTTTCACTATTTATTGAAAGCAATAATGAAATTGTGGAAAGGGAACGCTTACTGGACGAGGTGTGGAACAATCACGGCCTGACGGCCTCCAATAATAACCTGAGCAACTACATCTCGGGGTTACGTAAAACGCTGGCGCAGCTGGGGGAAGAGGATATTCTGGTCACCTATCCGCGGCAGGGATTTAAACTCGTTGCGGAGTCGGTAGTTGTGTTAGCGGATGAAAATGCCAATAATTCGCCTGATGCAAACCGCCTGACGCTGAAAGGGAAAATAAAACGTATAAAACCGCTCGCCCTGTTGCTGGCCTGCTGCCTCGTGGCGATCGGCGGCGCGGTCTATCACTATACGGCGAACAACGATCTGAGTTTTATCGGTAAATATCACAGCTGCAGCATCTTCGCCATCGACAGCACGCAGGATATTTCATCGGCCAGGCGGCTGCTGAGCGAGTTCGACTACGATTGCGGCAGCGACGCCAGCGTATACTTATACAACCAGGTGAACGATAACGACGGCGACACCACCTCAGCCATGATGACCTACTGTCTAAAACAGGGGGGCGCGCCCTGTAAAACGGTCAACCTGAAACAATGACGCCGGCCCCCGCAGAAGGGCCGGTACAGCAGGGGGTGTTAGCGGCGGTTACAGATAAAGTTCGGGGAGTGATTATCGGCAAAAATATATTGCTTATCATTGACCTTTTCGACCGTAAACAAAATATCTTTCCCAACGACGGGAAACAGGCTGTCCACGACGGCGTTGTCACTGTCGTCTTTTGGGCGCCGGACAATGCTGGTTGGGCGCAGCAAAAATCGCCCCTCACTCGCGCTATACTTCATGTTGATGGTTCGCGCGAGGGTAAAGTGACGGTTATTGTATGTCGCCGTACCATTGATGATAAATGCGCTTTCCCGATCGTTGATGTTAACAATGCTGATAAAAATCACCCGCGACAGAGATAAATCGCCGTCATGATACTCCGAGCGAATCACCGCATTGCATTCCGGCATTATCGGGGTGAAAAAACGCAGGTATAAACCGGTAAGAATAAGCGCAACGCCAAGCGCGCTCACCGCCATCAGCAACAGCCTTCTCGTTCTATTTTCTGAAGACATACACATTCTCGCAAGCTGCGCTGATATTCCCTTGCGTTTTAGGGCAATAGGCAAAGAAAGTCGCTAACGAATGTAAAGCGCTGAGAACCAGCGCGCCGCCGTTGTAATAATAAATCGTCGCCGGCTTTTCACAGCCAAACCCGTTTGCCGCGATGTTCTGCGCCACATCCTGCGAGGAGATGCTGGAACGCACCAGCTTATGGTGGCTGTTGATCATCTCGACATCGCAGTTGTTTATACGTGCGCCGGGAATGAATTGCGCAGTGGGAATTGAAACCTGACGCACCCCGGCGCCGAAGACCATCAACCCCAGGATAAAAACGGCCAGCGCCAGGCTCTCCCAAACATACTTTATGCGCCATTTTTTTCCTGTGTCGGCCATGACGCTCACCCGCTTAACTACCGTATCGTCAGCAGGCTCTTCCGTGCGAAAGACTCTCGCCTGGAGCTGAATGCCCTGTTTCGGCAACGTGACTAATACCTCATTTTCCCCCAGTTCAGAGAAAGCCTTGCGCAGCTGCGAAAGCGCGTTGTTCAGGTTATTGCCGGACTCGATCTGCCCATAGCTTCCCCATACGTGACTGAGCAAGAAGTCGCGACTCAACACTTTATTATCATTTTTTATAAATACTAATAGCAATCTGTTAATCGTCGCCGTTAGCGAGACTTTTGGCTGTTCATCATCAATAACGCAAAGCTCAGAGATATCTTCTCGATAAATTATTCTGTTGTTTATCACATAAGCCATAGCGCACCTCTTGTTGATCGCTTATATGATATCACAACGCAACATTGATAGGAATATTCTTACAAATAAACGAAAAAACCATTGAATACACTGAGTTACAATACAGTAAAAATCAATATAAAACCCACCATTCCTGTCAACCAAGCAGAACCTTCACTCATTTTGACAATCATCAACCACCACGCTAGAAACAAATTTTTCACTGTTTCTTTCCATTATGATATCAATAGTACGGCCTGGTGGCGTCTCGGCAAAAATATTCAGCGCCTCTTGTGCATTATTAATGTTATTTCCTGCTACAGTAGTTATAACATCACCTATCGTTATCCCCGCTTCACTCGCCGGCCCTTTATTTTTCACCCCGGTGACCGTAACCTGATATTTTCCGCCAATATGTTCGCTGGAACGACTGACATTGGCGGCCTCCACCCCAATGCAGCCGCGAATCACTCTGCCATCCGCAACAATTTTTTGCATCACGTTCTTCACCAGCGGCGCCGGCAAAGCAAAGCTGATGCCAGCCACGCTGTTCAGATCTTTGTCTACCGAGAAGACCGACGTATTCATACCGATCATTTCACCGAATGAATTCACCAACGGCCCGCCGGAATTACCTTTATTGATAGGCGCATCGGTTTGAATAAATGTTTGCCTGCCGATAACGCCGAAGCCGCTGCGGCCAATCGCGCTGACAATGCCATGTGAAACCGAACCGACCAGGTTGTAAGGATTGCCAATCGCCAGAACAAAATCGCCAACCTTGAGCTTGTTACGATCGTTAATACGGATCGGCGCCGTTCCCGCCGGCTCTATCTTCAATACCGCCAAATCGGTCAACTTATCGTAACCGACAAGGGTCACCGGCCTTATGCTCGCATCGCTCAACAGAGCCACGGTAGTTTTTATTCCATTGACGACGTGATAATTCGTCACCACATGCCCCACCCGGTCCATAATGACGCCGGTCCCTAGCGGGCAACCATAATCACCACCATTACAATCCTTGGAATATATATATACAACGGATGGTAATGCATTCTCTATCGCCTGGCTCAAGGATAATTCACGGCTCCCCTGCACGCTCAGGTTATCGAAACATTTAAAATAGATAACGCTGGCCGCTACGCCAATAAGAGCGCAAATTAACATATGAGTCATCCTGTTATTCATCGCGCCCTCAATGTGACGAAATCATTATTATCAGAACATTCTTCATACCGAAGATAAAATGCGCTGACAAGAAAAAGTTCATATCATCACGGCCGGCAGCGCCAATGGCAACTCGGAACAGGCCATCATGTACGCGTTGACGCAGGAACTGCTGTGGAAAAAAGCATAAGAAGTGCTACGGTTAAACCGCAGCAGCGAGAAAGGCCCAGCCAAATCGCCCGCTGGCTCTCACCGGGCGATTTGGCCTTGGTCATATTATTTCACCGCCAGCGTGACTGCCTCCTGCTTGAAGCCGTAGCGGCTCAGCGGCGTGATCACCACCGATGTCGGCCGGCCCTCTACCGCCAGCGTCTGTGTTTCACCGGCCATCAGGTAGTAGTTGTTCAGCGTCGCCATCTTGCCCGACGGCTGCAGCGCCAGCTGCGGCGCCAGCCGCACCACGTGCAGGCCGGCGTTGGTTATCGTCAGCCGACCGTCCGCCGCGCTCAGCTGCAGGTCGTCCCACGGCGTCTTGCTCACCGCCACCGATTTCGGCTGCAATATCAGCCCGATGCTCTGGCGCACCGGCATGCGCGCGCTGTTGTCCACCGCCTGGCCTATGCCTTCGAACGACGCCTTCAGCATCACCTCATGCGGTAGCACCGTACCCGGCTTCAGCACGAAGTTCACCTGCTGGCTCTGCCCCGCCTCGATGCGCGCTATCGGCGGCGACAGCAGCACCGCCTTGCTGAACCCTTTGCCATCCAAATCCTCCACCTTCGTCGCCAGCAGTATCGGCTCCGATGAACCGTTCCGGATGCTGAAGTTCACCCGCCCCGGGTTCTCCTCCAGCACGATGCCCATGCTCTCCAGCTGAAACGACGCCCCGGCGGAGTGCACCAGCCCCATCGCCAGCCACACCCCACCCAGCCATTGCGCCAGACTTCGTTTTATCGTCATGCTTGCTCCTCTCTTTTCATCCGTTATGGGGCCTGGCCGCCTGCCGCACGACAGACGCCATCCCCCTCTTCGTACAGCACCGACGGATCGAACGCCGCCGGCACCGCGTAACTCACCACGCATTCGTTCATATTCAGGCGCCGCACCCGCAGCGCCTTGCCGATATCGTCATTCACCAGCATCAGATTGCCCTCGCCTATCAGCGTGCCCAGCAGTTGCCCCCGCTCGTCATGCACCGACGCCCCGGTCGGCAGCGGCGTCCCGTTCTCATCCCGCAGGGTCAGCAGCAGCTGGCGCACTTCGGTCACCCGAAAGCGCCGCTCCGCCACCGTGCCGCGCGCCAGCTCAAACGCCGCTTCGGTGCTGTCCAGCCGCAGGTTCAGCGGCAGCGACAGCGTATCGACCTGCGCACGCAGCGGCAGATAGGGCATCAGCGCCGGCAACAGCGCATCGCCGGCGAAATCCGTGATGCCGCTGCCGCCACCCGACACGCTGACGCCGGACTGCCCCGGCACCTTCATCACCGCGAAGGTGTCGCCGATGCGCTGCGGCGACGTCACCCAGGTGCCGTTGGCCACCCCCAGCCCGCCCGACGACGACAGCGACAGCGAACGGCTGCCCTGCCCGCTGCGCGAGGCCCCCAGCGCCAGCCGGGTATAAGGCGTCTCGCCGCTCAGGCTGCCGGCGGTCTGATAGTCGCCGTCCGCATCCCGCGTCACGTCCAGGTAACCGTTCAGCCGGTCGCTTACAGGCCCCTGCCAGCTGCCGCCCAGCGTCATTTGATTGTTGCGCCGCGCCTGCAACCGGCTGCTGACGCTGCCCGCGCCCCAGGGCAGGCTCAGCCCGGCGTAAACCGCCGCGCGGTCATAGGCGGAAGACTGCAGGTTGACGCTCAGCGTCGCCCGCCCCAGGCTGATGCCGTACGCCAGCGCATGCGTCCAGCTGCGGCGGCTGTCGCGGTAATAACGCTCGTGCGACAGCGAGTAGGTCAGCGCGCCGGCGTTCAGGGTGCGCCAGGAGAGCGCCAGCCCGCCGTTGTAGCGCAGCCGGGTCGCTCCCGCGTCTTCCGCTGCGGGCGGATTCAGCGCTTCATCCGCCTCCCGAAAGCCTTCGGTGCGATACTGCGACGACAGCGACAGCGCCAGATTTGGCCCCAGCGCCCGCTGCCCGAGCACCTCCAGCTGCGCCCCCCGTTGCCGGCCGCGGGTGAAAATCGCGCCGGCCGACAGCCAGTTGCCGTCGGCATCGCCCCGCGTGCCCTGCCATCCCAGACGCTGATAGGTCCGCGCCAGCAGCCCGCCCGCCGTCATCAGGCCGCCCCGCTCATCGCGGAATGCCTTCTCGCCCAGCAGCAGCGCCGGCGGCGAGGCGCCATCGCGGCCGGCGCCGTAGGGCCGGTAACGCCCCGCCGCCAGCCGGTAATCTCCGCTCTGCCCCGCCGGGTCGCCGCTATCGGGCGTCACCGTAAAGCGCTGCTGCCGCCCGTCGGTTTCGGTCAGCGTCACCTCGGTCTCCACCCCGGCCATCACCGGCCCCAGCTCGCTCAGCGCAAACGGCCCGGCCGGCAGCAGGGTGCGATACATCACCTGCCCGCGCTGTTTGACCTCCAGCGTCGCCGGGCTCGTCACGCTGCCCTGCAGCGGCACCGTCAACACCGCACCGCGCGCGCCGGTATCCAGAGAGGCCAGCTGCCCGCCGCTGAGCGGCACGTTGCCGCTCAGCGCGCCGCCGGCGCTGAACTCGCCGAGCTGAACAAAGGCGCCCCAGGCGGGAAAATCTTTGGTCGCCGAAGTCTCGTACACCTCAAGCCGGCTGCCGCGCTCGTCGTTGCTGTAGTTTGAGCGATTGCGCAGCACCCAGTTGCGCAGGTTGATGCCTGGCTCCAGCATCGCCTGCAGCGTCTGCTGATTGCCGTAGCGCCCCTGGCGGCGGTTGCCGTACAGGTCATAGTTCAGCAGCAGCGCATGGCCGCCCGACTGCTCGGTGCGCAGCTTGTCCGCATCGAACGCCGCTTCCGGCAGGGTGATTTCCACCCGAAAGGCGCCGGGAAACGGCCGCACCGTCGCCTGCGGCCAGTGCGCGTCAAAACGTTCGCAGGCTCCCGGCGGCGGCACGGCCCGCAAACGCAGCGTTTCCGCCAGCCGTTCATCCAGGCAAAGCTCACCCTGCGCATCGAAACGCACCTCTTCCTGGTAACGCTGCGCGGCGTTGACCTCCAGCGTCACCCGATGCACGCCCGGCAAAAACCGGGCGGTATTGAAAAATTCGGCGATATCCGCGTTGTACCCCAGCTGCGCCAGGGTTTTGACATCAAATCCGGAGGCAATGGCTTTCGTCATCGGCCAGACCAACAGAAACAGCAGCGCCGATGCCCTTTGTCTTATAGACACGTCATCTTCTCGGGGTTAATTCAGGAGTTGGCAGGTTCAGAAAAGGGGGAGAAGCTCCCCCTTGCGCTATCCATCAGGCATTAGAGTCCAAAACCGAACTCCAGCGTGGTGGAGCCGTCCAGGTTGGTATCTTCGCCGACGCCGCCGTGCATATCGCCGCTTTTAGCCAGGAAGGCTTCAACCATCAGCTGCACAGTGAAGGTCTTGCCGATGGCCAGCGTATTGCCGGAGGTCTGAGCCCAGCCGGCCCGTTTGCCATGTTCAAGCTGTACCGAGGCTGAGGTTCCCGAGATCGTGCCGTCTTGAGCCACGAACATATTCACGGCTCTGCCATCAACCTGAGGAAAATAGGCAGTGATCGCATAAAAACCCAGTTTGCCGGTATTGTTGATACTGCCGAGACCGAAGGTTTTACCCGCTTCGCTGGCGGTGCCCAGACGGTTATCGATCGCATTGAAGGTCATCGGCGTTTCAGCATCGCATTTCACTTCCATAGTGCCGCCGCCTTTTGTTCCTAAACTGACGGCGTTGTCTTTATTGATCCGCATATGGCTGATACTGCCGTAATCGAAGATCCCGTCATTGGGCAGCGACACTTCGCAGGTCGGTGCCACCAGTTCCCCCACCACTTTGATTTCCGCAGTCGGGCCGGCGGCCTGACTGCCGCCGGCGACCAGCAGCATCGCAGCCGCCATCATGCGTAACGTAAATTTATTCATTGTTCGGCTTCCTTATATCGCTACAGTCCAAAAAAACCTTCAGGCACTCAAATGCCGTACGCGAAACTGAGCGTGGAAGAACCATCCAGTTTTACACTGTCGGTGATCGGGCCATTCATGTCTTTGGAAGAAGCCAGATAAGGTTCAACCTCAAGCACTGCACGGAAATTTTTACCGCTGTTTTGCACATTGCCGCTTTTGCCCCAGCCGACGATGTTGCCTTTATCAAGATAAACGGAATTGGCCGTGGAGAAGGTCGTGGTGCCTTTTTTGACGCTGTATAACGCGGAAGGTATGGCATTAACCGCCGCACTGAACACGTTCACCTTGTAATATCCGAGCTTGCCGGAACCATTAACGCTGCCCAGGCCAAAGTGGGTGCCGCCCGCAGTGCTGGCGCTGCCTTCACGGTTATCGACTACGGTGAAGTTTAAAAAGGTATCAGCTTCACAAGTAATGGAGAGTTCTTTTTGCGACTTGCTCAACGCCGTGGCAGTCGACGTGTTGATCAACGTATTCGACAATTTACCCAGATCGAAAACCCCGTCATTCATGATGGTCACCTGGCAAGACGGCACCGCCATCTGCCCTTTGACTTTCAGTTCCGGCGACATGGATGCGGCAGTCGCGACATTCGCCATCAACATCATTGAGGCGATGCTTGCAGAGATTACTGTTTTTTTCATAATGAATTATCCATATTCATAGTTAATACTTGCCCTGTTTAAAACCGAAAACAGGACGTTTGGCGGAGATAAAATCCCCTCGCTCATTCACGCTCACTGCAATTAGCCGTAATGGCCTCAGGCAATGCAGAAACGGCATGCGGTATTGCTTTTTGTTTTTTATTATTCAGAGCCCAAATACGAAACTCAGCGTTACTGAGCCGTCCAGCGCCGTTTTGTCGGTCACCGGTGTGGTGGCGGTCAGAACGGGCGTGACCGAGATATCCATGGTATAGGCGCGCCCGGCGATGCGCGTCGCATCAGGCTGCAGCCATTCGGTGCACTCGCCGGACCGCAATGAAACCGCTGCGCTCGGTAATGCGGTGGTTGAACTGCGTGAACGCAACAGCGCCGGCGCGCCATTTACGCTGGATTGAGTCAGGCCGAGCATGAAATAGCCGATAGGCAGCCCATCCGGCGTGTTGCCCAATCCAAAATAGTGCAGTGCCGGTTCGCTGCGGCTCGCCGCCCGATTGTCCGTCGGAATCAATGCCAGATAAGCGTCACCTTCGCAGCGTATCTGCCAGGTTTGCCTCAGGGTCGGCAACAGCTGCTTGCCGCCACCAGAAGCATTGCCTAACACGGCGCCATAGTCGTAAACGCCATTGTTGCCGGCAATAACGGAGCATCCTGAATACTTTATTTTTCCTGAAACCTTTATCTCGGCCGAAGGCGCAGCGATAAGTTGGGCGGAGAAAAACACCCACAGGGTAAAGGCCCCTGCTTGCAACACTTTATTTTTCATTCCGATAGGCTTTCCATTCCATGAGTCCGTGCGTTTGCCGCTGCGCCAATAGGCTGAGCGGCAAAGTATTTTCCCTGCCGATTATTGAGGCGCTAATGCTCACTTATTCAGGCCAGGGCCAGAAGATGCCACTGTGCCGGTGCCGTTAAACTTAACTTTTCAACAGGGAAATTGAAATATAAAGCCAATTAACCGCCTTGATTTAGCACATGTACAAAAATAAATAACATTATGTAGATATTAATTACAGAAAAACGCAGCCGCGCCCTACAAAGCAGGAAAATCCCCCTGTGACAATCATCTTTAATTAGCAATCTCACCACAAGAAAAACAAATATAGAGAAGGCTAAAGGTCATTAATAAGAAATATATCCCTCTCATCGCAAACTAAAGGAATCCAATAATAAACAGAGCGAATAATCTATTTTATTTCAAATAAGATTAAATATGAGTCAGCAACCCATCAGACTATCAGCCCGTATCGAAAAGCCCAGCCGTCAGGCCATTGGCTTAACGCTTGCCGGCTGAAAACGGGGTATGGCCAATATCATCGGCCAAACCGGGAAGACTAACTGAACCCTCTTTCCGGCTCACCATCAAGCCTGAGCAGAACAAGATAGAGGGGTTTACAGCACCCGCGAATAGACCCGCGAAGCCTCGCCCCAGGGATGATACCCGAGCCCGTTATACACGAAACCGCTGCGCTCGTAGTACCCTTCCAGATCGGTGCACAGGTGCAATTGCGGGAAGCCCAACCGGCGAGTTTCCGCCGCCACATGCTCAATCAGTTTGGCTCCATAGCCCCGGCCGCGCTGCGTTTCCTCTACATAGAGCGCGCATAGCCAGGGATAGAGCTCGCCGCGGCTGATAAAGTCGTTGGTAATCAGCCCCGAGCAGCCGAGGATCTGGTCATTTTCCATCAGCAGGTACCACTGCGGCAGCGGGTTGGCGGCGCCGATACTGCGGTTGATGGCGTCTTCATACATCATCAGCGTTTCTGCCGTAGCCCAGTGCCGCTGAAAATAGGCAATGGCGCGCGGCGCCAGCTCGGGCGCTTGCCGCACCGAAATCATGTCCATCGTCATTCCTGTTATCGATATTGTCAGCGTAGAATTATGCAGCAATATGCAGAGTATGGCAGCGGCATTCCGCCGCCATCGTTCATTCCAAGGAGTCATCATGACGCAAAACATCTATGACAATCAGGCCTTTTTCGACGGCTACGCGCAGCTCAGCCGTTCGCAGCATGGCCTGGACGGCGCGCCGGAATGGCCCGCCATCCGCCGCATCCTGCCGGATTTACAGGGCAAAAGCGTGGTCGATCTCGGCTGCGGCTACGGCTGGTTCTGCCGCAGCGCGCGCGAACAGGGCGCCGCCAACGTACTGGGGCTAGACGTCTCGGAAAAGATGCTGGCCAGGGCGCGGGGGATGACTGACGACGCGGACATCGAGTATCGTCGGCAAGATTTGGCGCAGCTGCAGCTGCCACCGGAAAGTTACGATCTGGTCTACAGCTCGCTGACGCTGCACTACCTGGAAGATCTGGCCGCGCTGTTCGCCACGGTTTACGCCGCGCTGAAACCCGGTGGGCAGTTTATCTTCACCGCCGAGCACCCGATCTACACCGCCCCGGCGCAGCAGGGCTGGCTGACCGACGGCAACGGGCAGAAATCCTGGCCGGTCAACGGCTACCAACGGGAAGGCCAGCGCGTCTCCAACTGGCTGGCGGAAGGCGTCATCAAGCAGCACCGCACGCTCGGCAGCTATATCAATCCGCTGGCGCAGCAAGGGTTTATCATTGCGTATTTGAACGAATGGGGCCCCAGCGCGCAGCAAATCGCCGCTAATCCGGCGCTGGACGAAGAGCAGGAACGCCCGATGATCTTCATTCTCGCCGCCCGCAAACCCGCCTGATGCTTGCCTGATTTACCCGCAGTACACCATTAACACCGCCAAATTTGGGGAGGCCGCCTCCCCCCAACGGCTATTGCGCCGGCAGCGCCGCCCCGTGCGCCGCGAAGTGCGTCAGCGCCTCGCCCTCCATGCGATAGCGCACCCACTCGCCCTGCGGCTGAGCGCCGATGCTGAGGTAGAAATCGATGGCCGGTTGATTCCAGTCCAGCACGCTCCACTCCAGGCGGCCGCACTGCCGCTCGCACGCCAGCCGGGCGATGTGCCGCAGCAGGGTTTTACCGGCGCCCGCGCCGCGATGCTTCGGCGCCACGTACAGATCTTCCAGATAGATGCCGTTTTTACCCAGCCAGGTGGAGTAACTCATAAAGAACACCGCATAGCCCGCCGGCTCGCCGTTCACCGTACAAATCAGTGCTTCGGAACAGGCGCCCGGTCCAAACAGGCTGCGTTCGGTATCTTCCACGCTGGCCAGCACCTGCTCGCGCGCTTTTTCGTACACCGCCAGCTCGATAATCATATCCAGAATCAGTTTGGCATCGCTTTTTTGCGCCGGGTAAATCTCAATGGTCATGGTGAATCCTGAGTGTATTGATGACTGTGCTTGCCAGCATATAGCGCCTCCAATACTGTATGAACTGCATTTTCATCAACAGGTAATGAATATCATGCATCTGGATTTGAAACGTCTCGATCTCAACCTGCTGCTGGTGTTCGAGGCGGTGTATCGGCTGAGGTCGGTGACGCGCGCCGCCGCAGAATTGGCCCTCAGCGCATCGGCGCTGAGCCACGCGCTGATCCGGCTGCGCAAGGCACTGGCGGACGAGCTGTTCTACCGGGTCGGCAACGACATGCATCCGACGGTGTATGCCGACAGCCTGGCTCCTACCGTCAGCGAAAGCCTGGCGCTGCTGTCTAAAGGGCTGCATCCGCGCCCGCGCTTCATCCCCGCCGAAAGCCGAGAAAGCTTCACTTTCGCCATTACCGATTACACCGCTTTCGCGGTGTTTCCGGCGCTGATGGCGCAGATGCAGCGTCTGGCGCCTGGGCTGTCATTTCAGCTGCGCTATTCCGAGCGCAAAGTGGCGCTGAACGATCTGCTGGCGGGGCGCATCGATTTCGCGCTGGGCTTTACCGAAACCGACGGCGAAAGCTACCCGGAGATCGACGAGGTGAGCTGGCTGGAGGATGAGTATGTGGCGATCTGTTCGCCCGCGTTCAGCGCAAGATACGGCGAACTGACGTTGGAAAATTACCTGCGGGCGCGCCATCTGGTGGTGACGCCGTGGAACGAGCAGCGCGGCGTCATTGACTATCAGCTCGACAAACTGGGGCTGCAACGCGATATCGCCATTCGCACGCCTTCATTGCTGGGCGCACCGTTCATCGTCGCCGACAGCGAACTGGTGATGAGCATGCCGCATTACGCCGCGCAAAAATTACGCCAGGCGGCGGTACTGGATGTCCACCCCCTGCCGTTTCCGGTGCCGTCGTATCAGATCAAAATCTACCTGCACCGTAAGAACGGCAGACCGGAGGCCTGCCGCTGGTTACGGCAACAGCTGCAGGCGCTGGCGGCGTTATAACGCCGGTTCGCCGATCGGCAGATACCCCTGCCACAGCGGCCGGGCCGGTTTGCCATGCGGGTTGGCCCGCAGATGAACGTGGTAGCCCTGCAGCGCCTGCAGCAGCAGGCAGTCGTCCACTTCGGCCAGATCATCCTTGTGCTGTTGCGCGCTGTCCCTCAGCAACACCCGCTTGGCTTTGTCTTTGGCCTCATCGGCGGAACGCGCCACGAACAGGCCGAACTGGTGCAGTTCCGCCAGCTCATCGCTGCGGTAACCGCCCACATTGACGAAAAACAGCTTCTCTTCACCGGCGAACGGCGCAGGTTCCAGGCTTACGTCGTAACCGTCCGCCCAGTCGATGCGCGCATAGCCGTCGACATGCACCTTGCGCTTGTCGCCAAACCACTTTTCACGCAGCAGCGGGTAAGCCTCTTCCGGCCGATCCGCCGCCGCAAACTGCACGTCGTGCAACTCAATATTGGCGCCCGGCGCCGTACCGCCCACATAAAACATCAATAATCCCGGCATGTTATTCTGCTCTCCTTGGTGATAATCGCTGTATAAATTAATACATAACGAAACATCTGCCAACGGCAGCGCCATTCTGTGTTATCAATAGATGAGGTTTAATCTGTTGTGGAGGAACGCATGGCATTCAATATCGGTGATTTTGTGCAACGCACCACCGGCGGCCCAAAGATGACCGTGGTGGCGATCGACGGCGAAACCCTGGTTTGCAGCTGGAATGAACTGGGTCAAGAGCAGCGCACGGAGGTGCAGGCCAGCGACGTGGCGCTGTACCACGAAGACGGCGATTTCGGCGTCTGCTGAATGACCGGGGCGCGCCGCGCCCCGTTATCGCCTCAGGCGCGAATGTCTTGATAGGCCGGTGTGGTATCGAACTCATGCTTGGCGAACGGGCACAGCGGAATGATTTTGCGCTGTTCCGCGCGCATTTTCTCCACCACCAGCGCCACCAGCTTTTTGCCGACGCCCTGTCCCTTCAATGACTCATCTACCCAAGTGTGATCGATAATAGTCAGCTTGTCGCCGCTCGGCACGAAAGAGATCTCGGCGATCGTCTTGCCCTGCTCGTCATTGATATAAAAACGCTTCTCGTCTGCCAGTATTTTAAGATCCATATTATTTCTCCCTATATTTCAGTGCACCGCTGGGACAGGTGTCGATAACGCGTTTCACCTCGGCCGGCTCGGCATTGTCCGGCATAATCCACGGGCGGCGGTTCAGGGTAAAAATAGCCGCGTTGCCGCGCACGCAGTTGGCGGAATGGCGGCAGATCGCGCTGTTAAAATAAACGTCAATCTTGTCGCCGGAATAACGGCGGTAACCGGTTGCGGTCAATTCCTCGTCCATCATGGCCTCACATTGCCTGTTTTATTGTTTTTGCTCCAGGCTCAAGTATAGGCAATGTCGCCGGCTTCACCACGCGTCTCGCTCACCGAAAAAAGAGGCGCAACCGCCCGCCGCCGCTAGAAAAAAACGTAAATTGATCTAATCTTTAATCAGCAAGACAACATAATTCCGACAGTGGCTAAGGAGTTCGAAATGGGTGATAGCTCAAAAGACGGCGTAATTCTGCTGTCCCGCATTCTACTGATGGTTCTGTTTATCATTTTCGGCTGGATGAAACTGGTCAACTTCGGTGCGACCGTCACGGCGATGGAAGGCTATGGCACGCCGATGCCTTATTTGGCGGCGATTATCGCCGTGGTGGTGGAGTTTATTTTCGGCATCGCGCTTATTCTCGGCCTGTTTACTCGCCCTATCGCGGTCATTTTCGCCCTGTATGTTCTGGGCACTGCGTTTATCGGCCATCCGTTCTGGAAGATGACCGGCATGGAAATGATGGGTAACGAAATCAACTTCTTTAAAAACATCAGCATCATTGGCGGCTTGCTGTTGCTGGCGGTAACCGGCGCCGGCCGTTATTCGCTGGACTATAAAATATTTAATAAATAATTCATCGATACGTCAATGGCAGCTCCTGCTGCCATTGACGTTCCTCCCTTTTCCGCTGCCTATCAGACGTTGTCTCGCTTACACCTCTGCCGCTATGGGGAATTCGGGCATTTGTACGCGCAGATCGATATGACGTCCCTCAGGAATGTCGATAGGCTGACCATCCACATACCCTTCTTTAATATTCCGCGCGAAAACAGGAACACCGTCGTGGGTACGGTGATAACTGCGAATAATGATATCGCCATTGGTTTCAACCTGATAATCAACCCAAATCAATGCTTGCTTGTTACTGTCTAATGGGATTTCAATCCCACCGTTTATCCCCCCCCAAATTGGGTCGGCATTGAATCCGAGCGTCCCTGCCATGCGGTAAACCCCTTCGCTGAGCCTCTCCGTTTTTACCCCCAGAACGTCTTCATTGAATACGCTGCGGCCATCACCAAAGAGCTTGACTACCGGGGAGGCGGGTTTGAGATACCCATTGGTGTCCGTGATCGTGGAGGCCTCTGTCCAAACCTTGAACCACTTGCTCCACTCGGTGCCATTCCAGGTACGCAAAAACATCTTCCCACTCTGGTTTCCCGACACCCCATAACCGTAACAAGTTTGCGCCGCGCGATAATTTTCTTTGGTGTCTTCTTGACCGACTTTCCAGCCATACACATCCAGAAAATACGTCCCGACATCTTTGAACGGATTCCCCAAAGGATCCGTTCCTACCATCCCTCTGCGCGAGAAGTATCGATCATTAAAATCCAGTTTTCTCGCTGCCGTTACACCATAGGTCAATCCCCAATCTTTCAGGTTGGAAATATCCGATACCGTAGGCAAACAGGTATCACCGAAGGTTCGCCCCCAGCTGATTTTCCCCGCCGATACCGAGTTGGATACACCGGTAAAGAGTGCTCCCGATGAGCCCACAGCCATATACCCTGTTGTTGGGCCACCATCGATCGGCAGTGAGACACAGCCAAAAATGTTGTTGGGAAGTGGAGCATTGTCAGAGGCCGGCGTCACTCGATACATGTTGTAAATTCGTTGAAAAGCATCATCTTTATGCTGGGCACCTGCTCCCAGACCAAACTCCCCTTTTGAAATCAACCGGCTGTCGAGATAATCACGATCGACGACAGTTGCATCGGTCAAGTTCGCAATCACTTTTTTACCCAGAGGGCTCTCAGGTATAACGCTATCTTTGGTGGCGACATGATTCCAGTTATCGACCATAGCCATATCTACGCTAGAAATCTCATAGAAACACTGATTGATAAAGCTACCAAGATTGACATGTACCTCATACATATTCGCCGTTCGCTCAATCAAACAAACGTCAATGACCGCCGCACGCTCTTGCAGTGCGTTCCAACATGTCACCCCCGCTCGTCCAGCTGCGTTGACAGTCGAAACTTGCCCATCACCGGTACGTATAACAATACTCGCCATCGCATTATGGATCCAAGCTCCGTTATAACCTGGTCCGCCGGTAACATCGATCTTTAGCGTACTTCCACCTTGCGTAAATTTGCTGATTTCACCAAGCAAATACCATCCTGGGTTCTTTGCCGTACCAGGCATCTTCCAACGAGTGTTATTAATGACTTTTTTAACCGTGACATCCATGCTATCGAGCACTTTCCTATATCCCGGCAAGATAATGCGTTGCCCATCGTCTTTTTCTATGGTGACATCACCTGATGAAGTCAATAAATTCATCAAATCATTGCGGCTTCCTTGAAAGTAAGTTAGCAAAGCTGACAATCTTGCGGAAAACTGGCTGATATCACCTTCATAAGTAGTGATAATCGCGTAATCTTGCCCAGTGGCCGTCGAACCTGCATAAGGCGAACTTAATACAAAGAGATTGTTGTTACTTACAGATTTAATCTCATAAAGTTGATTGTCTGGAGCCAGCAAAATCGTCCCAGGCATCACGCCATTTTTTGCGTCAGCCCATTGCGTCCCCACCCCTGCGACGGATGTCCCATTGCTGACAACATTAATTTTTCCCGTTCTGTACCACATGCTTAAATTCCTTGATATGCAATTGCATCATGATTAAAAGGCAGGCGTGCCAATGCCTGCCGTTAATGACATATTTATAATTAGCAACTCACGAAAGAGAGAAATAAATAGTCGATTCTAATTACTGCAAAGGTCCAACGTTGGCATCATCTGCATCGGCAAGATCAATATCGCGAAAATCTGCCGCATGTTTTTCCTTCTCATCAACTTCCTGATTCTGAAGGACATCCAGTCGTAGATCGATCCAGCGCCCCGCCGGAATATCCATAGGCTCACCGGCAATAACCATCGCCGTATCTGCATCGAATCGCCGTTTACTGACTCTGACCGTGACGACGCCATCGTCGTCAGTCTCCGTCTCTACGAAGCACAAACGGTTGCCGTTGCCATCTTGAGGTATTTCAAACGTCCACCCCTCCTTTGCGAAGCCACGAGCACCAGTGAGGCGATAAACGCCAGTCGTGAGCTTTTCTGCAGTGACTCCCGCCGCCTCGGGATTGATCGCCGCTACGCCGGCAAGCATAAAGCCGGCTAAAAAATCACTGTTCATGCGCTGCGGATCGCTGGACAAGCGAGCAATCGGCGAAGCTTTCTTGATAAAGCCGTTGCCATCTACCGTCGTCGTCGCTTCTGTCCAGTCCTTAATCCATCCAGTCCATTTCGTACCGTTCCACACCCGGGTAAAAACCTTGCCGCTTTCAGAACCAAGGCTGCCATAACCGGAAACCACCTGCCGCGTGCGAAGCGAACCGGGCTCCGCTCCGCCATCCACTTTCCAGCTTTCAACTTTAATAAACGCGGCGCCCACCCCCAATTCCGCCGGTCGATTAATAGCGTCATTAATCACCATCAACGGACTGGACTGGTATAGCGAATCTAAATTAAGCCGAGCTGCAGCGGTGACTGCCCCCGTCAATCCGTAATCTTTGCCATTTCTCAACTCCGAAACGGCAGGAGCATAGAGATCGGTAAACACGCGCTGCCAGAATATTTTTCCTTTATTTTCCCCATAGTTGCTTCCTTGCCCTACCCAGGCATGCCGCTGCCCGCTCACCGCCAAATAAGCCGCCGATGGGCTGCCATCCAGCGGCAGGGAAACCACCGCTACGTTACCCGCACCACCTGGATAGTTAGCCGAGTCTTGATTTATCCGATAAAAACGGTTGAGCATTTCAAACGCATCATCTTTGTGCACAGAAGTGCCGCCAATCCCGGTACCATCGCCAGCCCAAATGCACTTCTGCAGATCTATTTTCTTGTTTGCCAAACTCTCGACATACTGCGCATAGATTCCCACGTTCATATTGCTGGCAGGAAGGTCGCCCTCGAAACGAGTCCCTTTGTTGACCCAACGGCTCAGCATGGTCGAAAGTGACCCTCCTTGCACCGTATAGTAGTTGGAGGCCATGAAACTGCCCAGAGTCACATAAACATCGTAATTATTTGCCGATGTTTCTACTAAAGAAAGAGCTTTAATAATAACTTCATTACCTGAGTGAACCACTCTAGCTGAAATGCGCCCACGTGAATTAACAACGTTATTCTGCGTCCCCGTTCTGATAATAACCTGTGCTCCAGTGTTATTGTAAACCTGGCCATTAAATCCCGCCCCGCCAACGATATCTATACTCACCGTTGCGCCATTTTGCGGGAAGTTCACCAGCGTTCCCCACAAATAAGTGACATCTGCCGTTGTTGTCACCGGCATCGCAAAGCGTAAACGATCGATGGAAACAAGCGCCTTGTCTTGCATATCCGCCATCAATTTGCTGTACGAAGGTACAGTGATCAACGAACCATCTTCTTTGGTTAATTTAACGTCGCCGGTACCAGTCAAGACATCGATCAACTCACTACGACTTCCCTGAAAATAGGTTAGCAAGGCGCTGAATCGAGCAGAGAACTGACTGATATCTCCTTCGTAAGTCGTAATGATGGCATAGGGTTGCCCATTGGCCGTCTCACCCGAATAACTACTGTTCAAGGTCAATGAAGCATTGCTGTTAACGCTCTTGATTTCATAGAGCTTATTATCTGGTGCCAGCAACATCATCCCCGGCATCACGCCGTACTTTGCATCTCCCCATTGTGTGCCGGTCGCAGAAACAGAGGCGCTATTAGCGACAACATTAATTTTACCCGCTTTATACCACATACTTATTTCTCCATGTTTCTAAAAATTAAATTAAGGTAATTAAACGCCAAAGAACATTCATCCTCTCCAGGACCAGAACCTATTATTCTTAAGAGGGAAAACCATCATGACAAAAGAAGAAACTATTGTGCTATCTCGATCATCCATAGCGTCAGTCTCAATTCTAATTTGCTGCTCGCCGGCATACGCTGGAATATCGATTGAAATAGCATCTTCATAAACATCCCCTCCGCTCACTCTACTGAATCGATGTTGACGAAGGATATTCCCATTCAGTTTGATTCGCATATTGCATACCGAACCTCGCGGGCTGCTGTAATACACGACCTTGATATTGGGAATGACGAGTCTCACGGCATAGTTCATTCCACCCGCATAGACGTAGGTATATACGCCATCATGCTTGCGTAGCGTCTGGGCACTGAATGCCTGCATGCTGGCAATATCACCATCTATCCTATTCGCATAAACCTTGCCTCTGACATCGCAGTTCTCATTGATGGTCACGTTGTTGAATACGCCTGAAGTGGCGAAAATACGTCCGCGCACATCCATATTACTGAACGTGGCATAACCATTCTTATTGATCGCCCATCCCTGCCGATAAGCGGGGTCGTCATGCCAAACGTAGTTTGACGACGTGATTTCCTGTGCTATTTTTGCACTGTCTATCGAAGCATTGGCGATAAACGCGGCGTTAATAAACGTCTGGCCATTTTGCACGGCAAACGGGGAGGAGACACTTCCGTTTGGATTATTCAGCAACGCAAAACGATCCGCCTGGACCAAGAACTGACTGTTGCCCGCGCCATCTACGCCCAACGCCATCCCTGCAACAAACTGCCGCCCTGCGTTGTCAGCCTGTACCTTCAAACTCCATGATGCCGATATCTTTCCGTTCAATGAAGCCTGTGCCTGTTTGACCTCCTGTACCGCCGCAGTGTTATTACCGGCGGTCGCCGTCACGTGATCAATACGTTGTCCTAATGCACTATCGGCGCTTGAACGTACGCTGCTTTCATTCAGCAGATTGGTTTTGACCTTACCCACTTCAGTATTAAGTTGAACAATCTGTTGTGAAGAGGCCGATTGGTTATCGGTAACTGTTTTCGCCAGTTGGGTAAGTGCAGCGCGGTTTCCCTCTGTTTTACTGGATATATCGGTAAGCTGTTTTGCCTGAGCGCTACCCGTATCCACCAAAACCTGCAGCTGTTGTTCAACGTTCGCTTGATTCTCATCAACCGTGCCGCTTAACGTCGTCAACTGTTGTGCCAAAGCGCTATCGGCCTGCGCCCTTACCGTCAACTCTGTGGCCAATTTAGCCGCAACGCTACCAAAATTGGCCTGCAAGCCAATCAACTGCCTAGCCTGCGCTTGTTGCTTATCGGCCAAAACCGTCTGTTGAGTCTGGAGCCCCGCAGTAATGGTGTTTTGTTGCTGAACATCCCCACTTTGCTTCAATGCCAGCTCAATATTGGCTTTCGCCGTCGCTGCCAACGATTGTGACAGACTGGCATTGGCGCTATCGGCATCAGATTGCGTTTGCTGCAGCTGCGTAATTGCAGCCTGGCTCTCCCCTACCTGGCTATTAAGTGAATCCAGCCGTTGTGATAATGCGCTGTCCTCGGTCGCGCGTACGGTGAGCTCCTGCCGCAGCCCGGCAGAAACATCGCCAAAGTTAGCCTGCAGCATAAGCAACTGCCGTGCCTGCGACTCCAGCTTGTCGGCATGAACCTCCTGTTTCGAAATAAGCCCGGCGTTTACCCCAACCTGTTCTTTCTTGCTGTTATCAAGGTTTAGCGCATTCTCAATATCCGCTTTGCTCAAGGCTTCCAGCGACTGCGTCATTCCCGCCCGTGCGCTTTCGGCATCGCTGACAACCTGCTGCAGTTGGGCCAAGGTTGCACGACTATCGCCCACTTGACTATTGAGCGAGTCCAAACGTCGTGACAGCGCGCCGTCTTCCGTTGCACGCACGGTTAACTCTTGCTGGAGTTCTGCAGAAACATCACCAAAGTTGGCCTGCAAACGTGTCAACTGCCGTGCCTGAGACGCCAACTGATCGGCCTGAACTTGCTGTTGGACGGTAATCGTGGCGTTAACTTCGTGCTGATCTTTTTTGCTGTTATCAAGATTTAATGCGTTCTCGATATCCGCTTTGCTGAGTGCTTCCAGCGATTGCGTAATGCCCGCCATTGAACTCTCGGCATTGCTGGCTGCCTGCTGAAGTACATTGATGGCCGAAGCCTGGCCATCAACGGCCGTTCCCAACGTGTTAAGCGCTTTCGCCTGAGCGCTGTCAGCTTCTGCGCGAGTCTGCGATTCCGCTGCTATCGCTGCCGTATTGGAGCCCGCTTGTGATTCCAGGGCACTGAGTTGCCGTGCCAGAGCCGACTCGCTATCCGTCAAAGTCTTCAGTTGCTGCGTAACCTGGGCCTGATTATCGCTAAACTCGGCGCCCAATCCGCCCAACTGCTCACCCATTGCCTGCTGCTGGTTAGCCAATGCTTCCGTTTTTGCCGTAACGGCCGCATTAACCCGACCTTGTTCCGCATGATGGTCATCGACAATTTGGGCACTGGCGGCCACATCCGATTCCACTTTGGCCAACGCCGCTTGAGCATCTGCCTGCGTTTGTTCCAATTGGGCGATCGTTCCCTGCTGCTTATCGGAAACGGCTTTTACCGAATTGATAACTTGGGACATTGCCTCATCGGCATCACTCCTTGCCTGCTTTTCTTGAGCAATTTGCGCCGCATTGCCCGCTGATTTGGCCACGACGGCAGCCAATTGCTCTGCCAGCGCTTGGTCCTGTTCCCGCAAGACGCTAACCTGAGAAATCACCTCTGCAATGCTGGTGCCGTCACCGCCGGTCAATGCGTCTACTTTAGCCTGTAGCTCGGTATCGGCCCGCTGCAGAGCCGCTCGCGTCCCGCTAAGCTCATGCCGGGCATCTTGAATATCTCCGGCCAACGTTTGCTTCGCCATCGTCAAATCAGTGCGTGCCAAATCGAGTGTCAGGCTATTCTCAATCGCCGCCTTGCTGATTTGCTCCAGGTTGCGCTGCAAACCTTCTACGGTCATGTTCAGATCGGTATTGGTGCCGGCAACTTGTTCTTTAACACTCTCGAGTGCCTGCTCCAACGCACCGACATCGCCGGCCAGTGCCTCCTTGTTTTGCTCAATGTCACGCTGCGCCTTAGCGATCTTATTCGCCAGATCCTGAACGTTTTGATCGGACGGCAGACTGGAGATTTTATCCAACAGTTCTTTACCTAACTCCGTCTCGGTAATGCTGTTGGCAATCTGTTCCAAAACGATATCCGCTTTATCGGAGGAAATGCCGCGTACAAACTCCGTCCATTCAGACTGTAAGCCGTTTTTATCCGTAAACGCCGCGCGAAAATACAGCGTTTGCCCCGCCCTGAGTCCTTGCATGTCATAGTTATTTTGCGGATAAGGCACGTCTGCCAACAGTTTCTCATCAGAGAAATCCGCTCGTGCAGCAACGGCTAGCGTTGTTTTCAGACCATCCTCAGCCCCTGTACCAAACATCCAGGAAAGTTGGATACCAAATACCCGATCGATAGAAGCGCGCAGCCCAACGATTCGCGGCGGTGCCCCTTCTTTACCGGCCAAATAGGTGGTTTCCGAGCGGCCCCAAGGTGAGGAGACGTCGACTGCATTAACCGCACGCACCCGAACATCATAATTGCCTGCGAAAATACCGTTGACTTCAAACCCCAGCGAAGAGGTCGCACCGATATTCACCCAGTTGCCGCTGTCTTTGCGCCATTGCGCTTCATACTTCAGCGCACCGGTCACCCTCGCCCATTGCACGCGCAGAGTGGCGATATTGATCCCTTGGCTGACATAGTCATACCGGGAAAGAGTGATATTGGCGGGTGCGGCTATCGTGCCAGGGGGGGTGACAGTAAGCGGCGGAGAATCCAACCGAACACCGTTATCGATAAACGCGTATTTATTTGGATCGTGCTCTACCGCACTGATGGTGAAAGTGCCGTCATCGTTGGATTGCACTGAAATCACGCGGAACTGTTGAACGGCCAGGTCGTCAGAATCGATGCTCCAGACCGCTTCCGTTTCCGGTTGCTGACGAAAAGCCGCAGTGAGCGTTACGGTTTTCTTGTCAGCGGCAATGCTGGCAATGGTGCGGCGTTGGGCCGTGCCATCCGGCAGATTGACGCACAAACGATCGCCCGCGGTAAACTCGACCTCACGATCCAAAACGACTGTTCGTTCCTGTGCAGTTCGGATCCTGCCGCCATTGGCCTTACCGGCCAACATCGCGTCCGCGACGCCGATAATACGCGCAGGCAGAGGAATATTGCCGTCCAGTCCAACGTTAAAACTGACGGTACGATCTTTGGCATTGCTTAAAATAGCCCAGCGACCGCGGCGATGAGCTTCGGTCCGGCGTGTGCAGCCAATAGCCGTTATTTCGGTCTGGTTCACCCCATACCGTTTAACCAAATCGTTATCGTAGGCCGCCTCAACGGCCTCGGCATAATGATTGGATGGATCGCCCCATTTGACCAACGCCGAGGTATAGCGATTCTTGTAAGAACCTGAGGCATAGGTAAACTCACCGTTAATCACGTTGGCTCGCGAATAGACAAAATCCATATCGCGCGGCATATCCGCATAGGCAAATAGCTGATCGTTACCCCAGTAGGTAATACCGCGGAAAATAGCCGAAATATCGCGTAAGACGGTGTAAGCATCTTGCTGAGATTGAATATACACATCGCACAAAAAGCGTGGTTCCTTACCCTCACCACCCAGTCCGTCACTGACGAGCTCATCACAATACTGGGCGATTCGATAGAGTCCCCATTTGTCCATTTCCAATGCGGAAACCCGGTTCCCCAACCCATAGTTCTTATCAAGCGCAATATCGTAGAACACCCAGGCAGGGTTGTTGCTCCAAGCCCATTTGAAACTGCCATCCCAAGCGCCGGAGTAACTGCGAGCCAACGGATCGTAGTTGGCGGGAATGCGTATAATCTTGCCTTTTGGCCTGACGGTAATTTTAGGGACCGCGTTGAATTGAGCTGCGTCGAACTCAATGAACAGCAGTGCCGTATTGGGATAACGAAACTTCGCGTCAACGATCTCGGTATAAGTCTGAACCTGGGTATTATTTACCAGTTTGCTGCTGGTGGAGTCCGGCGTCAGACGACTTACACGCAACGTCCAGCCGTTTGTTGCCTTGGGCAAGTTAACCCGATGGTCACGCTCATACAAACTGGTGGTTTTGCCCTCTACTTTTCCGGCAACGACCGTTTGATAAGCAGCGCCGTCGGTAGAGAGTTCAATTTTGTATTCCACAACCGCGCCATGCATATCACCGTTATTTTCATAACGAAACAGCGATGGAAATCCCATCCGAATGCGCAATGCATCAATGTCGGTATTAGTGAAAGTACGTGTCCAGGCATTGGTCGTCGTCAGTTTTACGTTGACGGAGGTTTCCGACTCAACGTCCGGCATCCCCTGAATGTAATCCTGCATTTGCGTACCATTGCGCACCTCCCATTTCAGTCCGGTGAAATTCTCGCTGCCGTCGGCATTGTGTATCAGCGTGCCATCCAGCAGAATGCGCGTGCCGTCTAGTTCGCCGGCGATCTCACCTTCCGATAACGCCAGGAGGATTTTAATTTTTGCATTGGACTGCAAGTCATCAGGTGATTCGACCGGTGTATGCGCCGCTCCACCACCACCTTTGCGCCCGCGAATAAGTGTCTGTGCCATATTGCGCCCATAAAAAAAGGCCGCCTGAGCGACCGTGATGAATAAAGAAACGTCCTATTGTTGGTTTTCGGCGTAAATGCCCGCTGAGATCACCGCTCCCCCGATCTCGCGTTCACCGTACAAAATGGGCACAGGGTAGCCCTGTGCAGTGGTATTGACCGGGGAACCGAAAGCATACGAGGGTTTGTTCTCCACCGATTGTGAAACAGACATGCCGAAGCTGGGTTGCGGTGTCAGCATCTGGATGACACCGCCCATCACCATGGAAGCACCCATCATGCTGAGCGTTGAAACGGTGAGAGAAGTTGCCATGGATGCCTTCCAAAGCGCCAACGTGCCGCCCCCTGTATAAAATGCCCCTATCAAAGCGGCAACGCCGAGCACTATCTGGAACATGCCGCCGTTCTTGCTGCCCGCAATGATCGGCATGATGCGGATCACGGCATCACCTTTCGAGGTTGCGAACTCTTCAACCCCGATATTTTGATCACCGTTGAAAAAAGCGAAGTGAATGCCTTGGCGATGAGCGCCCATCATATATTTCTCAAACCCCTCGACCGTGACGCACAACGCGCGCAAGGCTTCACAAGTATCTTCGACCACCAACCGGTGAGTCTTGCCAAACCGCTTGCCCAGTTGGCCTCCTAACCTGATTGTTCTCGCTACCTTGTTCATAACAACTCCTTACGCCTGACCACTCGTACCGTTCGTTCTTGGAAATAGCCGTTATAGGGATAACGTTGGCTTAACTGGCCATAGAGATGATGCAACATCATGCTATCCCCTAAATAAATCCCCGCATGGTTTGTCACCGGAGCTGAAATTTGCATCATGATCATGTCACCCGGCCGTATTTCTCCCGCAAATTCACGAAACCCTTCACGATACCAATGCTCGTCATAGAGTCGGGTATGACCATCTCTCCACCACTCATGCTCTACGGAGTAATTATTCAGCATGATTCCATGCTGCCGGTGGTAATAATCCATGATCAATGACCAGCAATCGGCATGTCCCAGCAGCCAGTTGCGGCCAATCAACGGACGATCGCCACGCGGTGCAATTTCGAGATAATCCCCTTCAGGCCACGACAAAATGCCCCAGACAATACCCGAATGATCGCACTGAACCCGGTCCAACTCAGAAGGAACTACATTTGGCACATCGGGATGGCTGTGAATAATGCGAATAATTTCCCCACACGCTTCCGCACGAGCATAGTCCTGCGGAGCAATAACAAACCCCTCCAGCGGGCTGTCAGCCACATTATCACACGGCAAATACCGTACTTTACGACCACTGAGTACCACAAAACCGCAGCTTTCATTCGGGTACACCGAGCGGGCATGCTCATATATGGCCTGCATAACATGTTCTTGCATGCTCATTTCCCTAAAAGATTTGAACCAGGGAAACCACCGAAGGAGAGCGGCTGGGCTTCACCAAACCTTTTTCTGCATGAGGAAACACGGCCGCCACAGACATCCAACGCGGGATCGTCCACCGGTTGATCATCTTTGTCGAAGCCGGCAACGCCGCCGTAGTCGCAACCTCTTCCTGTACGATACCAACCGCGAATACACCACGTGCACAAACCATGGATTTGCCGTGACGGCAATTGTTGCCCCTGCAAATCAAAGGGTGTGGCCAGTTGGAATTCCACGACGGTGTTAGTCTCAGCAGTTTTGCTATCGATATAAAATACCTGCACTCGTTCCTGACTGGCATCCGCCAGCGAATTGCCTGCCGGAAAGTTGCGCGCATCAAGGTATTTCACAAAGGTTTGATGCACGGAGACTTTGGCCTGGACAAGATCGCTGTACGCCAGACATAACGCAGTCACCACATTGCTGATATTAGCAACGCGCAGTTTCGGCGTAGGCTGTGAACCGTCAGTTGTCGTGGCCAAGCCGGTAATTTCATACGGGTAAGCTTCATATTCCTGGCCCCGCCACCAAATTGACCTGGGCTTCAGGCATTGCTCATCCCCTGCAGACGCGGCAAGCTCCTCAGATTCCCGAGGAAGGCTGTGCGCATGGAAGCGCAGGATGTCCGCGCCAAAACCGGTCCCATCAATTTCAATCAATTGGATAACTTCACCGGGCTCTAATTTTTGCACATCGTTGTGATATGACATGGCTCCCCCTACACCCCGAAGGCCTGTTCAAAGGTAAAACTCACCGAAAACACATTGCGTGAAATCGGTGATACCGTGATGGAGTCAGATTTGACTCTAAACAGATTTTTTCTGCCGCCGGGCGGCGTCCAGAAAAAGGCGCGGATCACATGCGCATTTAAAAAAGACAACAGCGACTCCGTAACCGTAGGGTGGCCGGTATAGACCAGCTGCCAGGATTGGGTAACGCTGTTTAACCCATTGCTGCTGATTTGCTTATATCCGTCGCCAAACTGTGCGCTGCGGACATTGTGAAAAAAGTTGCCGACAGGTGCCGCCTGCGTGCGCCATTGAAAAGTATCGATTGGCATATTTACTCCAGACATAAAAAAACCCGCCGTAGCGGGTTGTGACCGTATATTTCGTAGTTTTAGCACCGATAAAATCAGCGCGCTCCCGAGGCATTCCAAATCAATCCCCCCGGTTTTAGTTCTTTGCTCAACCGTTCGGTAATCGCTTGGTTGACGATACCCTGTACGATTTTCCCCATCCCTCCCGCAGGAGGCTCACCGGCGTTACGCGCATTGCCATCCTGGCTCATCACCACAGTACTATTTACCGTAATACCGCCTCCCCGATCGCCTTTCAGTCCGAACATCGGTGCACGCTCGCCGACCAAACCACCGTCAGCGTAGCCGCGCATCATGGCGTAAAGATGACCTACGCCAATACGCTGCGTCGCCTCCTTGGTCATGACAAACTCACCGCGATGCACAACGCCGGCAGCATCATACTTGCCGCCATCACCGGTATACCCACCGGAGGACTTCAACCCCATCGGCACCGCCCCAGGAGTGTTACCGCCCGAAGAAGCGTCTCGGGCAATCCATCCCATGGCTTTTTGCACCATAAACGCCACCAACAACTGATTGATAACCTGGACGATCATTTTCAAGATAGAGGAAGTAAACTCTTGAAAACTGGTTTTCCCTGTGGTGACCATATCCGTCAACATTCCGGAAAGGCCGTTAAAGGTGGCTCGCCCAACATCCGCCATAGAGGCGTAAACGTTGGTCGCAGTATCCAGATATTCGCTCCATCCTTTACGTGCACCGGCGAGCCAGTCGCCACGAACCTTATCTTCAGCAGCAAATGTGTTTGCCAGCTCACTCATCATATTTGCAGCAAACGGGTTTTCTTTATTCTCCCGACTCAACTGCTGAAGCTCACGACGGCGTTGCAATTCACGGTCACTCACTCCGCTTTCTTGCAGTACTTGCTGGGATTTCGAGCGTTGTTGATTAATGTAATCCCCCGCAATACGGCCGTAGTCGGGCTTTTCTTGCCCTTTCGCCGACGAGACAGGGGCCGCTACCGCCGTGGGTGAATAAAATCCGGAGCGTTTATTGCGCTTACCCAGCCACGTGTCTATTTGCTCACGGCTGTCCCCCTTGTGAACAGGCGGTTGTTCCGCCGTCATGGCCTCACGATAACCTGCAAGGCCGGCACTGATTCTTGCGTGCCCCTGAAAGATGCTCTCCTCTAACTTAGCGGAGGTCTTCTGGCTGTCCTCAACAATTTTTTTATTCGTCTCAATAAAACCGTTAAGAAAGTCAACGTGGGCCATCTTGGCTATAGGCCCCAAAGAATCAACGATAAAGCCGGAAATCAATCCATCGCCTTTTGTGATTAACAGCCTGACTTCATCGATAAGCGTGCCCACGATATCTTTCACCAGCCTGGCCATGGCCAACATATCCACGCCAACGCCATGTGCGGCATCAGAAGCCCATTTTTTCACGTCCATCCACATCAGCGACAGCGGAGACATGTTTTCCATGATAGCCGCAGACTGCCTGCCGGTCTCATCACCATAGAACTGCATCGCCAACGTAGCCGCATCGGTGCTTTTCCCAGCATCAACCAAACGAGAGACATGCTCTAACATCTCAACGTTGACAAAGCCATACTGCTTACCCAACTCCGCCAATCCTTTAACGGGATCGTCCGCTATTTTGCGGAAGTTGGCTTCAACCTCTTCAGCGGTCACCTCGGTCACCGCACCAAGATCCTGCGTTGCTTTGGCAATAATGCCTATCTGCGGCGCGGAATAACGTCCCAAACGGTTCAAAGACGTGAGCAATGTTTCATTCGAACTGATACTGCTGTTCGTCATTGAACCGATAGAAACTGCCAGAGACTCCATTTGGCCAATCGAGTTGAAGGCCTGGCCGTTGGTCATAATGATGGAAGTTCGCATACTGTCGAATGATTCACGGACGTTATAGCCCCAACTGGCCAACGTTGCGACACCACCGATGACCCCACCCAAAGCGGCGCTAGTGGTCACCAACAATGGGCGTAATGCTTGCAACGTATTGCTTACGCCACCAAATGAAGTGACCAGTTGTGCCCCATGATTTAGCGCAACTTTCCAAACAGGCTCCCCCGACGCCAATGACGACACCAAACCCAACATATTGGTTGATAGAGTGTTTAATGTTTCCTTATAGGCTTTGGCATTATTATTACCAGTATGCATATCAGCAGCTTGCTGCCCCATTTGCCTCCTAAGCTGCTGCAGCGCCGCCCCATGGCGCCTTAAACCTTGCTCATCGAAGGCGCTGCGGGAAACTGAACTCTGGGTTTGACGTTGCTGCCGAATCAACTTGCCCAATTCATTATTTAACGGACCCAGCCGAGTCGACATCTGATGTAAACTATCACTATAGAGGCGGAGATCCTGCGCCCCACTGCGAAAAGCGCGATTCAGCACATCGATTTTACCGACGGTTGCCGAAGCGTTACGTTGCAAGTCGTTCAATTCTTTATTCGCACGCTGCAAATCACCGGTATGAATACGCAGCGTCATTGTTGCAATATCTGCCATGTCTGGCTCCTCGCCACAACAAAAGCCAGCACGGGGCTGGCACCCTCGCAGGCGATCATTTTCGGTGAATGACTCTTAGCGCTGCGTTTTCCATAATACGGATATCATTTAATGTGCTCGCCTCGTCATCTACCGCATAAACCTTCATTAACCAAGGCAGACAGTTATAATCCAACCCGGTGACACCATTCATTCCGATACGCCACTGCGTCGCCATCATCTGGAAAATAGTGACAGCTGATACCATATCCGGCCAGATTTCCAGAGTGACCGTTTCGTAGTCATCTATCGTTAATCCAAATGCGGCAAGCTCTTCGGGAGGGGTTTTAAGCGTGTAGAAAGCCTCGGCAAGCGCCGTCAGTTTTTTTCCCGTACCACCATCAACTCTTTGGTATACGCAGTGGCAATTGCATCAAACGCGCGCGGATAGTTATCAAGCAATGTGATAATGCTTTCTCTATTCAACGTGTCGGGCAATGACCATCCATCACAAATTTCGTGCAAGAAATCGGCCATAGGTTCATTGTTGTAGCTACCCGCATCCAATTGCTGTTCGGTTGCTTCGCGCAGCGATTTTTCCAGCGTTTCCAATTGGCTGCGTTTTTTATGTTTGAACGAAAATGTCAATATTCCATCCTCGCTTCCCGCACGCGGAATAGCGACGTCAATGCTAAAGGTTGGGGTTGGGTTAAGGGTAAATTCAGTCATCATGAAAAAGCTCCAAGCAAAAATAGTGTCGTTGAAAAACAGGCCTTACCGAGATAAGACCTGTTTGCCGTACCGATTAAAGGGTGGTTTTATAGAAAGTCATGTCGCTGGACTGAATTGCCAGCGATACAGCCACAGTTTCCACCTGGTTGACAGCCGTTGTTGGTTGAGGGTCAAAAGATGGAATTGCTGACCAATAGCGCAGTTCGTTAGCTTTAGGGACGTACATATAAAATGCCAAAACATCGCCATTACGATCCGCATTCTGCAACACGCTATAAATTGGCTGTGTCGAATCGTGAGCGAAGGTAAAGGTTTGCGTTTTCGCCGCCTTGAATGTCGCGAGGTTGCGTTGACGATCATCCTCAAGAAACTGAACCTGAGCATATTGTTGATCGCCGCCCGACTGAGCCACTTCGGTAATTTGCGGAATTTGGGTCCAGTTGGCGACTTTAGTCAGTGCACCTTTACCGATACCGGCAGGGAAAAACTTCACATCCGAAGTATTGATCGCACCAATAGTAACGCTGGTATCGGTTGAGGCTGTGATCTTGGCAACCAAGTCATCAATCAGCCCCCAGCCTGAATTGACAATGACAATGTCCCCAATTTTCAAACCATGACCTGTGGCCAGAGTAAATACAGCGCCATTAGCGTTGCTAACCGCCGTCGTTGCTACCGTCGAAGTAGCAGGGATACCGGCAAATACAGTTGCGCCATTAGGTAATGCAAAACTCATGGTAACTCTCCATTTTTAGATATAAAAAAACCGCCAGGAGGCGGTAGCAGATAAAAAGAAAGACATCATTTTGATGTACTTCTTCATTACATTTATAATCGGTTACGTCTCAGCGCATTAGAAAATTCATGACTGAGACCAATAACTGATACTAACAGGAATGATATAGCTATCTTCTTTTTGAATAGCAGGTAAAATACTGGCCGGGGCATTAATACTGCAGCTCAAATAATCATCGAAAAGCTCAGCACCATTGGGAAAAAGTGACAACACCCGCTCCGCTAACAGATAGCCATCATGGCTCCCCTCGCCTTTTTTGATCACAATATTGACCTGATAATTACCGCTGTATATCGTCACATCCTGAGAAACACCGACCCCCTGATTGACTGCAGGAACAATAAATGGCTCAAGATGCAACACCGCACTTCCCTCAACAGGGAAATTTGCCAACGTATAGTCGATATTGTTTTTTTCCGCCCATTGCAACAGTACCGACTCAAACAAATCTTTTATCTTTAAGGTACTCAACACAACCTCCAAATAATTTAATCCATAAATCCTCTCATGCCCATCAGGAATTGACACAATCTTATATGGTGTTTTTATCAACGAGAATAGAAAAATTAGAATTAATGCCTCATGCATGCCAACTTCAGATGTTATCAAGCTACATGATAAAATTCGAAGCGAAAAGAATTATTTTATTATTTTTTTAAATTAAAAAATAAAACAAACAAAAACACCCCGATAAACGGGGCTATATAAAAAATTGTGAAAAACCTCAACGCTTTTTATGAATACGCTAATAGTTTTCCATCTGCAACTTTATTTCCTCATGAGATAAACATCCATCTATAAAACCTTCCGCAATTTGCATTTGCTGACGAACTCTCCCTTCAGAGCATTTCCAACCACGTGCGATAGCCGATTTTGATTCGCCATACACATAGTGACGCAGAATCAATTCCAACTCTTCTGGTTGACGTATAGCCTGCAATCGAGCAACGGCACGATCGACAGCCAATCCGTCTTCATCACAACAAGAAAGGCGATTCTTTGCCGTATTCGGCAACAATCCCTTAAAGCCCGCAGCGATATGAGAGTATCCCATCGAAGGATGTTCCCGCGCCCAGCCTCCCCACCGCATCAATACCTGCTGTATATCCCTCATGCCCCCTCCAGGAATGTACCTTATGAATTCACTATCACTCAAAAAATGTGCTAAAAGTACATTTACGCTGACTAAAACCATCAACAAATGTACCTAGTGGATACATTATGCATATAAAAAATAGTTAAACAAGTAACTTGTACCATTTTGGTACATATGCTGTAATAAGTGATATGAAAACGATCGAAGAAATCCGACGGGAAAACGCCAGAAAATTGCGCGACGGCGTGGGCGGCAACTCAAACTTCGCTGCCATGTTGGATCGCGAAGCGACGCAAATCAGCCGAGTTATCGGTAAAAACCCCACAAAAAAAATTGGCGACGATCTCGCTCGCCATATGGAAATTTGTTTTTCTCTTGCTACCGGATGGTTGGATAAAACCCATGACACCGCCGCCGGCCACACCAACGTTCAGGAAACATCGTACGGCAACGATAAAAAGATAAAATTGGTTCCGGTGATATCCTGGGTTCAGGCAGGAGCCTGGACGGAAATCGCGTTTTCAGAGGTTGATTTGATTCAAACAGAACACTATCCCTGCCCTGTCGCCTGTGGGGAAAGGACCTACATTTTGCGTGTGGTCGGCGATTCAATGAGCCCGGAATACTCCCCTGGCGATCTGATTTTTGTCGATCCTGATGTTACCCCCTGGAATGGCGATGACGTGATCGCTTTAATGAGCGACTTCGGCGAAACCACATTTAAACGTTTTATTGAAGAGGGCTCAGAACGGATGCTAAAAGCACTCAATCCTGATTGGCCGGAACGTTACATCCCAATCAACAGCAACTGCCATATCATCGGTACTGTTATCTTTTCGGGTAAATCTCGTCGCCATCGATAAGTCCGCTGTTTCATGTCTCATGCCACGCCGCAATCATTCTCCTGAGGTATAGCGGTTTCCTCACTCAACGGCTGCGCTTGGCGTGGCGCTCGAAGTTTTCCGCCTTGGCCTGCGCCGATTTACGCAGCGTGACGTAGCAGGCGCCCTCACCGCCGTCGCGGGGTAAGGCGCGGCAAAACGCCTGCACCTGTTCAAACTGCGCCAGCCATTTGGCGACGTAACTGCGCACGATATTCGGATGGCTCTCGTTCTGGCGCCCGCGGCCGTGTACGATCAGCAGCGAACGCAGGTTTTGCGCCTCCGCCTGCACGATAAAGCGAAACAGCGCCTGCCGGCTGGCTTCAACCGACTGACGCAGCAGATTCAGCGACGCCTGCGGCGGGTAACGGCCGTTGCGCAGCTTGTCCAGCACGCCCTGCTGAATGCCTTCCCCTTTGAACTCCAGCGGCTGTTCACAGGGGATCACCTCGAGAAAACCAGTGCTGAGGAAATTTTCTTGCAGCAGCCGCTGCGCTTCGCGCCGCGCGCTTTTGTCCGCCGTCTCCTGCGGCTTGAGGTACAGCGTCTGCCGCCCGCTAGCCAGCGGCACCACGTCCGCCATCGCCTGTTCAAAAAAGTCTTTTTCCTGCTCGCTCATGTTCCACCTCTCTTGAACGGCAGCCTTTACGGCCGGGGATGGGGACGATTGTAAGACGCCTTGGCGCGGTTGCAAGCCGGGAATTGTCAGCGGCATTTGTCTCATTTGTCGTCAACGGGTGAGCTTGCGAGCAGTTTTCGCTATACTGCTAAGCCATCATTGAGTGCCGCAAAGGATCGAGCCCATGACAATGCGCGAGCTGGAAATCCAGTTTCAAAATGCGATGAATGAGTTGCAGAGCAGCTTCGAACGGCAACACCGCGAATGGCAGCAAAGCTATCAGGCGCTGCAGCAACTGCTGGAAGAAGCCAAACAGCGCGAAGCCGCGCTGCGGGCGCAGAATGAACAACTGGTGCGCAAGCTGAGCACCGCCAGCTCGGTGCCGGAGCAGCATGCGCTGGTGAAGCAGATCAAAATGCTCGGCGCCCATCTGGATGCGCTGGCCAAAGACGCGGCCACCTTCAATCACCACCTGCGCCAACAGAGCGCGGTCGGTAATTTCAGCGGCGAACAGCATTGATAACAGGCGCTGTCGCACAGCGCCTCCCGCCCCTCTTCTGGCGTATTGAGAGTGTAATAAAGCCTAAATGACCTGGATCATCCTCGCCGCCCTGATCGTCGTATTTATTATCGGTTACCGCATTTTGACGTCCGACACCCGTAAAGCCATCGATTCACTGGCCCATCTGCTGAGGGTCAAACCGATGCTGATCGAATCGATGATCCAGGAAATGGGCGGCCGCCAAAGCCAGACCTTTATCCGCATGCTGAACAACGGTTACACCGAAGAGATGCACCAGGCCGCTTACCTGCTGTTCATCTACCTGACGTTCATCAAGCAGGCGGATGACGAACAGATCGGCCAATGGCGCGATGTGCTGCTGCGCGCCGGGCTGTCGCCGGAGCTGCACGCCGAACACACGGAAGCGGCGCTGTTTTACTTCGCCGAGCTGGATATCGATGCGTTTGAACTGGCGCAGTTCCGTCGCGCCTACAATGAGCGTTTCAACCGCGAAGCATTGGCCCACGGCTGATAGCGTCCCCCTGGGGCGGGGGACCGATTACAGGAACATGCTGTAGAGGTAGCGCGACAGCGCTTCGCGCGAGCTGAAGCCGTGTGCGATGCCGTAACGCTGGTTCGGGGCGTCGCCGCTTAAATCCAAGGGAAACTCCAGATACTGTTCGCTGGTGCGCACCGGCGAGGTCGGCGTGGCGAAATGCACGCTTTTCTCTTTCAGCGCCGGGTGGATCACCAACGCGGTTCTGCCCATCCGCGCTTCGCGATTCACATACACATAGTGTGCGCCCTTGCGGTAGCCATAGGCCTGATCGGTGACATAATCACGCTCAAAGCCGGTATTCTCCAACACTTTAGCCACTTCATCCGGCCGTAAATACATCGATTCCTCCTCTCATTCTGGACCGCTGAGCGACCTTACCGTAATCATTCACCGAAACAATGATTTTCTGGGGAGGAATCCGGGTTTCAGACTATTCCTGACTCAGGCCCGACGCTGCTGCAACAGACGCAGAGTGAGCAATACTCCGAGCGCTACCAGCAGCGCCGCTGCCAAATAGATCGACGGCACGCCCGCTTGCCCAATCAACAGCCCGGCCAGCGGTCCTGTGATGCCCAACGCCAGATCGAGGAAGGCCGAATAGGTGCCGAGCGCCGTCCCCTGATTCTGCGGTGGCACCTGCTTCACCGCCTCGACGCCCAGCGCCGGGAACACCAGCGAAAAACCGGCGCCGGCCAGCAACGCACCGGTTTGCACCATCCAGGGCTCGCCGGCTTGCCAGATCAACAGCAGCCCGACGATCTCCACCAGAAACGACGCCAGCGTCACCTTCAGACCGCCGTGGCGGTTGATGACATTGCTGAAGATCAGGCGGATGCCGACGAAGGCGCAGCTGAACAGCGTCAGCGAAAACGCCGCGCCGCTCCAGCCCTTGTCGGCGTAGTAAAGGGTGATGAACGTGGCGATCACGCCGAAGCCGACGGTGCCCATCGCCAGCCCCAGGCCATAGGCCCAGATACGGCCGAGCACCGCGCTGAAGGCGATGCGTTGCCCGGCGGCGATCGAGACGTCCGGTTTGCCGCTCGCCAACAGCAGCGCGACTGCAACCGCCAGCACGATCAGCGCCGCCACACCGGCCAATCCCCACTGCTGGTTCAGATATACGCCGAGCGGCGCACCGGCCGCCATTGCGCCGTAGGTGGCGACGCCGTTCCAGGAAATGACGCGGGCGGTGTGCATCGCCCCGACCCGGCCGATGCCCCATAGCGTGGAACCGGTGCTGGCGAAACTCTCGCCGACGCCGAGAAACACCCGCCCCACGCACAGCAGCAGCAGGCTGAGCCACGGCCAGCCGTCAACGCCGAACGCCAGCGCGTAAAACAGGCCGCTGACGCCGCAGCACGCCAGGCCGAACAGCACCACCTTCTTCGGCCCCAGCAGATCGGCGTAGCGCCCGGCGTGCGGGCGGCTGAACAGCGTGGCAAAGTACTGCGCGCTGATGATAAGGCCTGCCAGCACCGAGTTGTAGCCCAGGTGGTTATGCACGAATCCCGGCAGCACCGCCAGCGGCAGGCCGATGGTCAGGTAGCAGACGAAGGTGAACATCACCACGGACAGAATGCGTCGGTTCAACTGGAGGTTATTTTCTGCGGTCATCGAAGGTGGCTCGCATCGGACGAGGTAGACGAAGCTCTCCAGCATACCCCGATGGGATCTGATGATAAATGAGAGAGTGATAACGAATTATTATTTCGCTAACGGTTTGTCGCCACCCGCGCGCGCAGAAAATCGATAAACGCCCGCACCTTCTCCGGCACATGGCGGGTGTTCGGGTAGAGCGCATAGATGCTCTGCTCAGGGAAACGGTGATCCGGCAGCAACCGTTGTAGCCTGCCGGCATCGATTTCGGGCTGCGCCAGCCACGCCGGCAGCAGCGCCACGCCGCCGCCATGCAAGGTGAACGCCAGCAATGCCGCAGCGCTGTCGCCGGTGAGCGTCGCGGCGTCCGCGACCTTGAACAGCACCGCTTCGCGCTGCGGGGTGATCACCTGCCAGCTGAGCGGCGAACTGAGCCGGCTGTGGGCGATCCACTGCGCCTGTGCCAGATCCGTCAGCGAATGGATCGGCCGGTCGGCCAGATAATCCGGCGCCGCCACCGGAAAAATGGCGAAGCTGTCGATCAAGGCCGCACGGTGGCTGGAATCCGCCAGTTGCCCCAGGCGGATCGCCACGTCGAAGCGCTCCGAGATCAGATCGGCATGATAAGAAGAAGAGACATGCTGGATGCGCAGGCGCGGATGCTGCCGCGAAAACGCCGCCAGCGCCGGCACCACCACCTGCGCGCCATACTCCGGCGTGCTGGTGATACGCAGCACGCCGCTCAACCCATGATGATCGCGGCGCACGTCGTCCAGCACATTTTCCGCCTCCTGCAGCAGCTGCAGGCTGCGCTGGTAGAAACGCTCGCCGGCATCGGTCAGCGATAGCCGCCGGGTGCTGCGCGCCAGCAGTGAAACCCCCAGCTCGTTCTCCAGCTGCTTAACGTTAAAGCTCACCACCGCCTTGGTTTGCCCCAGCGCCACCGCGGCGGCGGTAAAGCTGCCAGCCTCCACCACCGCCGCGAAGATCGCCAGGCGCTGCAAATTCAGCATTTCGATGCCCTTATTGTCAAAATTATTTTGACAGTGTAATCGCCCGCCGCCGATTTATCCGCACTTTTCCCCCCGCTACACTGCTCGCCTTCAACCGGAGGCACCATGTCTTATCGCAGCAAAGTGGCAATCGTCTATCTGCTCGGCTTTTTCGTCGATCTGATCAATATGTTTATCGCCAACGTCGCCTACCCCGCCATCGGCCAGGCAATGCGGGCGTCGGTCAGCCAGCTGGCGTGGGTCAGCAACGGCTATATTCTCGGCCTGACGCTGGTGATCCCGCTCAGCGCCTGGCTGGCGCAGCGCATCGGCGGGCGGCGGGTATTTATTCTTTCACTGGCGCTGTTCATGCTGGCCACCCTCGGTGCGGGCAACGCCGAGAGCATCGGCGCGCTGATCGGCTGGCGCACCCTGCAGGGCATGGGCGGCGGCTTGCTGATCCCCATCGGCCAGACGCTGACCTATCAGCTGTATCGCAGCCATGAACGCGCCGGGCTGTCGGCGGCCATCATGTTAGTCGGGCTGCTGGCGCCGGCGCTGTCACCGGCGCTGGGGGGCTGGCTCGTCGATCGGTTGGATTGGCGCTGGGTGTTTTTCGCCAACCTGCCGCTGGCGGCCTTGGCGCTGGCGCTGGCGGCGCTATGGCTGCGCGCGGAAACATCGGCGACGGAGCGAAAACCGCTCGACGCCACTGGCCTGCTGAGCGCCTGCGCGGCGTTGACGCTGCTGCTGCTCGGCCTGACGCGGCTCAGCGAAGCCGGTCATCAGGCTTCCGGCACGGCGCTGCTGATCGCCGGCCTGCTGGTGCTGGCCTATTATCTGCGCCATAGCCTGCACACTCCGCAACCGCTGCTGAACCTGCGACTGATCGGCGACCCGCTGCTGCGCAACGCCATGGCGGTTTACTTATGCATTCCCGGCCTGTTCATCGGCGTCAGCCTGGTGGCGATGCTGTATCTGCAAAACCAGCTGGCGATGCCCGCCGCTCAGGTGGGAGGCCTGATGCTGCCCTGGGCGCTGGCGTCGTTCCTGGCCATCACGCTGACCGGCAAAAGCTTTAATCGCCTCGGCCCGCGGCCGCTTTTGATCGTCGGCTGCCTGCTGCAAGGCGCCGGCATGCTGACGCTGGCGCAGATCGATCAGGCCGGGCAGCATGCGCTGCAGATCGCCGCCTTCGCCCTGATGGGGTTCGGCGGCAGCCTGTGCAGCAGCACCGCGCAGAGCAGCGCGTTCCTGCAGATCCCCGACGACCAATTGGCGGACGCCAGCGCGCTGTGGAATATCAACCGCCAGCTCAGTTTCTGCCTCGGCGTGGCGCTGCTCAGCCTGCTGTTGAATCTGCTGCTGACCGTGTTGCCACCCGCAGCCGCCTACCGAACCTGCTTTATTCTGGCGGGCGCCAGCGTACTTATTCCGCTGCTGTTGTGCCTGCGTCTCGCCAACCGCGCCATCGTGCGCCAACTCAACGCTAAACAGGATGCTGTATGAACCCGTATTTTACCGAAGTGATCGACGCCCACATCGCCATTGAGCGCTGGCTGGGCAAAGGGGCTGGAGAGGAACAGGCGCTGCTGGCGCGCTTTACGCCGGATTTCAGCATGATTGCGCTGAACGGCGCCCCGCTGGATTTCACCGCGCTGTGCGCTTTTTTCCGCGCGCATCGCGCCGCCAAACCGGGATTGGAAATCGAGATAGAAGAGATGAAGCTGGTGGCCGAATGGCCGACGGGCGCGGTAGTCAGTTATCGAGAAAAACAGCGGTTGCCAGGGCAAAGCGCCACCCTGCGGCACTCCACGGTGGTGTTCGAGCTTCTGCCCGCCGCAATCGGCTGGCGACATTTGCACGAAACCGCTATGGCGCAGTAATCACAAAAAGCTGCCGGCCAAAAACAGTTCCCAGCCGACGATCACCCCGCACAGGGTCACCGCGCTGAAAATGACTTCAAACAGATAGCGATTGATCATCGTGCGTAGCCTCAAAAGAAGACACCCGGAAGAACCGGGTGTCTGAAATACGGGCTGGATCATGCGGAACCTTTCGGTTCCGCAAACATCACTTAATTAAGCTTTTTTACCGGCTTTTTTGTGGTGTTTTTTAGCGGCCTGAGCTTTCTGCACTGGCGCTTTTTTGTGGTGCTTTTTAGCAGCCTGGGCTTTCTGAGCTGGCGCTTTTTTGTGGTGCTTTTTAGCGGCCTGAGCTTTCTGGGCTGGCGCTTTTTTGTGGTGCTTAGCTTTCTTGTGGTGCGTTGCTTTAGCTGGCGCTTTTTCAGCAGCAGCCGCTGGCGCAGCGGTAGTGGTGGTCGCAGCTGGAGCAGTGGTGGTAGCCGGAGCAGTAGCTGCAGTATCAGCAGCGAAAGCAACAGAAGACAGACCCATAGTGGCAGCAACGATCAGCGCTAATACTTTTTTCATCTTTAAATCCTCAGAGTGTTGTTTCGGTAAGCTCCGGTGGAGCCGTTGAAACAGATACTAGTGGAATCAAACCGCCGTTTCCGTGAGTGATTGGTTTCGCCGAGTAACCAAATGTACAACCTGGATGAACACCGTACATTGGCATCCGTTCTTCTACGTTTACCGTTGCCGGCGCCGCTAGAAACGCGCGTCAACGGCCTCGGCCAGCATGGCCAACAGTTGCTCGCTGTCCGTCCAACTGAGACAAGGATCGGTAATCGACTGCCCATAGGTCAGGGGCTGCCCCGCAACGACCGGCTGCGAGCCTTCTATCAGAAAACTTTCCGCCATGATGCCGGCTACCGCCCTCGACCCCGAGCGAATTTGCCGGCAAACCTCCGCAGCAACCGTCATTTGGTTGCGCGCTATTTTCTGGCAGTTGCCGTGGCTGAAATCGATCATCAGATGCGTCGGCAGGTTGCCTGCGCGCAACCTGTCGCACGCGGCGGCAATATCCTCCGCATGGTAATTCGGCTTTTTCCCCCCACGCAAAATAATATGCCCGTAAGCGTTGCCCCGGGTCTGATAAACCGTCATCTGCCCATGTTGATCCTGTGAGAAAAACGTATGGCTGTTGCGGGCGGCCCGAATGGCGTCAATAGCGATAGCGATATTGCCGTCGGTGCCATTTTTAAATCCTATTGGGCAAGACAGCGCTGAGGCCATTTCCCGGTGCACCTGGCTTTCTGTTGTTCGCGCACCTATCGCCCCCCAACTGATCAAGTCGGCGATATAACGCCCCACCACCACATCCAAATATTCGGTGGCAGTAGGCAGCCCAAGCTGATTGATATCCAGCAGCAGCCGACGCGCCATTTCAATGCCGCGGCTCACCTGGCAACTGCCATCCAATGCCGGATCTGAGATTAACCCCTTCCATCCCACTACCGTACGCGGTTTTTCGAAATAGGTGCGCATGACGATTTCCAGCCGATCCTGATAAAGCTCCCGCTGGGTCGCCAGCAGCCCGGCATAGTCCAGCGCTGCGCTCCGATCGTGGATCGAACAGGGGCCAATCACGACCAGCAGCCTTTTATCTTCCCCGTAAAGAATGCGTTCGATACGTTTACGCGCCGCAATGACATTATCGATAATGTCGGCGGAAGCCGGTAATTGCCCCGCCAATTTATCGGGAGTCACTAAACTGTCGATACGCAATTCATCTATTTTGTACATAATGTTCCCTAGTACACTGGTGTACATGTTTATACGATGAAATCTTTAATGAACTTGTAAGAAAGGCTTTTATGAAGAGCGCATTTTTTGGCGGTGATGAATAGCAGATCGGAAAGCCTGTCTTTTAACGCTTCACCGCGCGTTTTAACCCCCATAATATCTTTGGTTACTTTGAATTGAATATATGCCAGCAGGTCATGCTTATATGGATGAGGCACCCCCAGCCGATCCGCGATCACCATGCCTGACACCACTGCTCCTTCATGCCCCCCCAGACTGGTGTCAACGCCGCAAAACCACATGTTGGCACCGCCCTGTATTTCCCTCAGACGCGTCTTATGTAAAAAATCGCCAGGCTGCTGTTGAGCCACGCGCCAGCGGCAGGTTGCTACCCACTTTTGCGGATCGATGGGCACTTTGGGATCGAGAGTCACCAACAGCGGCGTGGTAAGATGCCGATACGGTGATAGTGCGTTAATCACGCGGGTGACGCTACCGGCCGGCGTTCCCGCAGGCGAGTCGGTGAACTGGCGGAAATTGAAGTAGTGCGGCACGGCCTGCTCCCCCAGATAGCGCGTATCATGGTGAGCCACGCTTTCGATATCGTGATAGGCGAAATGGGACAAGATCTCCCGTTGCTGCACCGTCGCCTCAGCCAACAGAGACAGAGTCACCTCCGCAGAGGTGGCGAAAATCACCGTATCGAACATCTCCTCTTTTCCCGCATGGCACAACGCAACGCCTTTGCCACGGGGTTTTACCCACTGTACCGGCGTATTCAGCCGCAAACGCTCCCCTAACGTGTCGGCCAGGCTTTGCAGGTAGCGATTCATGCCGCCGTCTACCTTGCGCCAATAGCCGGGGGCAAAGAACGACACCAGATTGGCGTTGAACGACAGCGCGAAAAACATCAGCGGATAACTACGCAAATCGACATTGCAGCCGGTAGAAATACTGATCATGGGATAGAGCGCCTGATAAATAAACCTGAGCGAATAGCCGTTTTCCGCCAGGTAATCCGCGATCGACATCGCTTTATAGCGCATGTCGCCGGAACTCATCACCTCCGACATGCCCAGTTGAAAGCGGCTAAACTCGTCCTGCATGGTCTGACGCATGGGGCCATCGCAGTGAACATTGCTCCAGTATTGCGCTTCTCCGGGAAAACGGGCGTGGAACGACGAGGGCGCCACATAATTTTCGATGCCTAAATAGCGCAGCAAATTAAATACGTTCGGTGCCACCCGTTCGTTAAAATATTCCACCCCCATATCCACGGGAATGCGCTCTTTTTCACCAGCGCCAACCGAGCACGTATAAACGTGCCCGCCGATATAATGGTTTGCTTCAAACAGGGTTACATGATGCCGATCGCGCAATAGCCAGGCCGCTACGGTGCCCGCCGCGCCGCCACCAATAATGGCGATATGTTTTTTCTTCATTGTGGCCATGCCTCCCGCTTCGGCGCCCGCAGCCAATGCAGGCACCGTTTCACGCCCATGCGTCTTTGCGTAAATTTTATTTCCATTAATTGCAGTCGCCATATTGTCAAAGCCATAACGCGACTGATTGGATAACGCTCACAATAGAAATTTCGCGCCTGCTCCTCATGTTCCGCAGACAACGGTGTGATGTGAGCCTGGTATTGCATTCCTCTCATCGACATCATTGATTTCACCGATGAAATAATAGTTCCGGAAACCGTTGGCGCCTTAAGCATTAACTGCGAATGCCGTGAATTGATGTCGCTCATCAAATACAACACCATTTGCTCTTTTTGGAATTGATAAAAACAACTTGCAGACCACACGGTTCCTTCCGCGGCGACACTGAGCGTTAATACGCGCTCCTGATTAATAAATTGGCAGATTTCACGTAATTGCTGTTCGTTATTCATGACCTCTCCTCAGCATGCCCCGTGGATAATGCTCTGGATGCGTTAATCATATTTACTGCAACCCGCCGCTCAGGTGTGTTGCAATATCTGCTCCGCAATGACGTTGGGATTTTCGCCACTGACGATCAGCGCTACCGGAATTTTGCGCTGCAACTTCGCACTGATAATGCCTGCCGAAATCACGGCCAGCGCCGAATTGCCGCCGAGGTCGAAAAAGCTTGATGTGGCGTCAAACGCTTTGCGGCCCAGCGTGGTAGCGAAAACCTGACAGACCGTTTCCGCGATGGCTCGCCGTTGGGCGCAATCCTGCGCGAGCGGCGCGCGGTCGACATGGTGGTGCAACGTGTTGTTCCAACAAGGATCGGGCAGGGATTTTTTGTCGAGCTTGCCGTTCGGCTGGAGAGGAAAATCGGGCAGCATCACGAACAGATCCGGCACCATATAAGCGGGTAGCTTATTCGCCAAGCTGGCTTCCAGCGACGCTTTGCTCAATGACGCCCGGCTGACGATATAAGCGGTGAGCATATCGTCGCCCTGTCCTTCAAACGGTCTGGCGGCAACCACCGCGCCCGCGACGCCGGGGATATTTTCCAGCTCTTGCTCGATCTCGCTCACTCCGATGCGATTGCCGCGGATTTTAATTTCTCCTTCCCCGCGCCCCAACCATTCGATTTTTCCCGGCTCGCGCAGGTGAACGCGATCTCCCGAACGATAAAGCTTCATGCCGGTTTGCGGATGAGTGATAAAGACTTTTTCCGTACCCTCGCGGTTGCCGTAATAGCCTTGCGCCAGGCCATGTCCGGAAATATAGAGCTCCCCCTGCTCGCACGGCTCAAGCGCTTCGTTCAGCACGTGCAACTGGGTATTCGCCAGCGGTTCGCCGATGGAAATATAATCCGCATCCCACTCAACGCTTTCGCACGATGTCCATACTGTCGCTTCCGTGGGGCCATACAGATTCCATAATTTGCCGCAGGCCTGGCTCAATTTTTTCGCTAACGCCAACGGCAGCGCCTCCCCACCGGCCAGCAGCGTCACGGAGGCATCGGGGCGCCAGCCGGTAGCCCACAAAATTTTCCATAGGCTCGGGGTCGCCTGAACGAAATGGCTTTGCTCAATCAGCGGGAGAATGCCTTCGATGGCGCTCACTTCATCATTGTTCGCCAACAGGACCGTCCCACCAACGCTCAGCGGCAGTAGCAGTTCAAGAATGGAAATATCGAACGCCACCGTGGTATGCGCCAAAAAGACATGGGACGAACGCACGTCCAACCGTTCGGCAATGGCGGTTAAGAAGTTGCTCAGCGCCTGGTGGCTGATGCTGACGCCCTTGGGTTGCCCAGTCGAACCGCTGGTAAACAGGATGTAAGCGAGGTCATCGCACCGCCTTGCCACGCAAACCACCTTCCCTGCCGCGCCAGGTACGGGATACGTCACGTTATGGTGCAACCGCCGTGCCAGAACGCTCTCGTCCGGATGAGCGAGCAGCACTTTCGGCTTGGCGACGTCGACGTAGCGTTCCAGTCTGGACAGCGGATAGGTGGGATCCAGCGGGACAAAGGTCGCCCCGAGAGCCAATGTGGCGACCATCGCCGGGATCAGCCATCGATCGCGATGTAACAGCAATCCGACGACATCATTCGGCCCAACACCGACCTGCGTCAGTTGGCGCTGTACGGCAACCACGCGCCGTTCGAATTCGGTGTAATCCATGCGGCTTTCGCCGTTGATTAGCGCAGTTTTCTCTGGATGCTTCACGATTGACTGTAGAATCAACTCGGCCGCGTTGCCGGTTTCGCTGATATTCACACTGCAGTTTCCTGTCATCATGTCTGGCATGAGGAGCTCCTGTTGGCAAATCATTGAGAAACGCGTTGGCGCCGTTATTCAAGCGTCGAGAGAGACGACGAGATATCGTCGACCCATTGTTCATCGCGAAATGAGGCCGATACGCCGCCGAAATCCATATTGAGGCTGCGTAAGAACGGTCCGATGCAGATGACATCCGCCACATCGAAGCTTTGCATCTGCCGGATCATCGCCGGCACCGACAGCGTTTCCGTTTCGCCGCGCACGCACATCTGTCTGATTCCCTGCGGATCGTTAACCACGCCGATTTCCGGCAAACAGGTCACCACCGGATAACGCGGCGCAGGCAGCGCACAACCCTGCAAATACGCATCGACCTGCTCGGCGATCCGCCGGCGATAAGGAGTGTGATACGCCGAGTTGCACAGCGCCGGCGGCAGCACCTCCAGCACTCCGGAACCTTCCTGCCCGCGCCCCTCCAGCGCCCGGCGCAATCCAGCGACCATCAACAGCGAGCCAATGCCTTGATGAATCGGGCCATAATCGACGGCGATGCGCATTTCCGGCGGCTGGTGGTAGAAAGCGCGACCGCCTTCTTCCATCACCATGACAAATCCCACCGTTTCGTCTTCGTCATCGGGCATGTCGACCCGCTGGCGAATCAGCGCCGTGGCATCGTCCAGAGTCAACCCACCGGCCACGCAGAGTGCGGCCACCTCTCCAAGACTAATGCCGCCTACGCAGCTCGGCGCACCCCGTTGTTCAATGATGTCGTCGGCTATGCCCAGCATGCCGGCGAGCAATCCTAGCGAAACCACCTGCATGCATGAAGCATCATCAGGCGGCGGCGTCTTACGCAAGATCGTGTCGACGTCCATATCGGCAGAGCGCGCAACCTGCCCGAAGCGGGCGCGAACCAGAGGGTGGGTAGCGTAAAGACGCTGCATGTCTTTCATCATGTGGGATACATCTGCAGGCCCAAAAATCAGCGCATACGGAGTGGTCACCATGTTTCTCCTTTAATTTTATTTTCTACCCAGGATGGTGTGACGCGAAATCCCCGATTGCACATCAGGAAATCACTTAGATAAGCATCGTGGGGTACCGAGGGGGCCATCCATGTAGTGGGAATATCACCGACATAAATATTACTGATGCTGGCATCGGCCAAAATCGGTGCCAGCAGCCGGGCTTGTCGGGAAAAGACCGTCACGACCAAGGAGCCCGACAGCATCGGTGCGCTGCGCATCGCCTGATACGGCGCGACCGTCACGCAGGGGAAAGGCAACTCGCGTTGCACCCGCGGATCGTCAGGTTCAGTAACTTCGATCACCAGCGGATGCAGCACGAAGCCTTCCGGTATCGGGTCAGCCTCAACGATTGAGCCGAGCGCGCTACGCAGCCAATCCACCGTTTGCCGCGATGCATACGGCAACGTCTCCGGCGGCAGCTGTTGCAACGCCAGCCTTAAACGCCGACAAAAGTCATGCGTATCGCCCTCCACCAGCACCGCGCTGGCCGACACGCAGGCGGCGCCGCCAAGATCGGTCATTGACCTCGCCACCAACGCGGCCGCTTCATCCAGGCAAGCGTCGGCGCCGACGACAATCTTGGCGCGCCCCGGCCCCTGCACGCGTACCCGGGGATGGAGACGGTATTTATCCACAATATCCTGGCCGCCGTACGCCAACGTCAGGTCGGCCGACGCCACCAGTTCGTCCGCTCCACGATAGTCTGTGGGGATCAGCGCCACATAATGCGCCAGGCCGGCTTGCGCCATCGCACAGACCACGCGTTGCGCCGTGAAGGGTTCGCGCGTAGAAGGCCTGACTAGCGCACGGTAACCCAGCGCCACCGCTTGTGGCCACAGCGCATGAATGCCCGGCCCATTGCCGGCGGCCAGCACGGCGAAAATGTCGCCTTTACGGCTGAATAAGCTGCACCCGGCCTGCGCCTGCGTATCGTGTCGCGACCAGCAAGCACCTTGCGGCCTGCCCGCGTCGATAATCTGCGGCATCTCACGTAACGCCTGCGCGATCGCGGCCAGGGCGTTTTGCGTCACCGCCGCCGGTAAGCCGGTGGTGCGGCGCACTCGTTGACAATACGCATCGGGCGACAGCCCCGCGACCGCGTCATATTGGAAGCTATCCGCCGCACGCGCCATCGCGGCATGAATTTCCGTCAGGGAGAGCGCGGGGGCTGCTCTCATCACACCGATGGTGCTATGGATGTAAACCGGCGGGGCGACCGCCATTTCCGCTACCGGGGCGCCGAGCAGATCGTGGATCGCGACGCGCCGCCGAGTCGCATACTCGCGCCCCAGCGCTACGGCCTCGATCCGCCCCATCGCTGCAGAATCAAGAGGAGAGTTCATGGTTAATAAACCCCCTCGATAACCGCGCGTCCGTCAATGGCTGCCAACGGGCCGACGTCGCTGACCGACGCGCCGGGGAAATCGTCGTTGCGCGGTCGGCGCACCGCAGTATCACGCTCCAGGATATTGGGGAAGAAAGCGTAACGACTGAGATGATGCATGATCACTCGCCCGCGCTCGCCAAACTGCACGGGGTGTAGCGTTTGCGGCTCGACCACCTCCAGCAGGAGGTAGGGGGCAAAACTGTCGAAAATCACCGCGTCGTCGATACTCGCCGGGCAACGCGCCTTGGCTTCCCCCAGGATCATCGTGCTGCCATAGCTGGCGTTGATTGGCACCGCCGGAAACACCTCCGTTTGCAGGAACGCCAGGGTATCGGGATCCATTTGGGTACCGCCCCAGGTGATCTCCTTCAGCGTCCGGTTCATATGCGCCACCAGCGCCGGACGCTGCGCCATTCGCTCCAGAATCGGCGGTGTGGCGATAAGGTACTGGATAGACTGCGTGTACAGGATATCCTCAGCCTGTTCGACGATATGCGCGGCATAGGCTTGCATCCCGGCCATATCATTGCGCTGAATGCACTTTTTGACCCAACGCGGATCCAGATCGACGGTAAAGCACAACCCGCCTTTAGCCCTTGCGCGACGGGTGTTTATCGCGCCGACGATATGCGGGCCGGTCGGGACCAGCGCCAACGTATTGCCGGGCTGTTCGTCGGCGCGGGACCGCTGATCGGATAAACGCCAGCTCACCAACTCATCCAGCCACTGCTCAAACACCACGATGCGTTTCGGCTTACCGGTGGTGCCGCCGCTTTCAAATACGCCCGCCAGCGCCGAGTCATGCAGACCACGTGGGATCAGCGCTTCTATCGGAACGTCGCGCAGACGATCGGCGACATCGGGGAAACGCGCCAGATCGGCGAAGGTGTTAACCTCATGCAGCGGATCAAAATCGAGCGATTGGCGCATATCCAACCAGAACGGCGCGCCGGTTTGCGGTGAAAAATGCCATTTCATCATTCCCGTCAGGTGGGAAGTAAAGTCAGGTAAATTCATCATATTTTCCCATGGTTACGGCTGTAGCCAGGCGCTCCGCCATTCGTTCCGGTGATACTCGGCCCGCAGGCGCCGGTGCAGGCGATCCGAACTGGCGGCCCAAAATTCCACCGTTTGCGGTACCAGTTGGTAGACGGCGAAACGGTCGGGACAGGGCAATGCCCCCGCGCCCTCAAGGGCCTCGGCCGCCCGACGCAGCGTCTCGCTGTCCAACAGCGGTTCACTTTGGTGAGAGACTGTCGACATTGCATGCAACGGAACCGGGCGTTTTTCCCAAACCGCCTTGGCCGTGGCCTGCGGCAGCTTGACCACCCTGCCGCTGACCGAGAGCTGTCGCCCCAATTCTTTCCAGTAGAAGTGAGCGCAGGCATGGGGATGGCTGTCGATATCCTGAATCTTGCGGCTACAGCTGTGGGTGGCGAACAAAATGCCGGTCTCGGCGAAGTCGAGGATCGCCATAACGCGCGAACTCATTTCGCCCTGCACATTGGCGGTCGTCAGCACCATCGCCCGCGGTTCTCTGACCTGTTCGCGTATCGCTTCCCGCACCCAGGCGCAGGCGAGCTCAATCGGCTGGTTCAGCCGCGCATGGAAAGGCAAAAAATCCGTATCCACCTTGCCGCTGACACTTTCAAACGCACTACTTCCCATTTTCCCTTCTCCTTCAAATCGCGTAGGTGCCCTGCGCTACCTGGATGGCATGCCCCCCGGCATACAGCCGGTACGCCCCTTCATCCCTTTGCGCCATGCCGTACATTTTTGACGGGTGCCCCATTTCCACCCCCTGCCAGATTTCCAACGACTGGCTATAGTCGCTCCACCCATGCCGCGCCAGATGCAGCGCCAAAGGCCCGGCGGCCGAGCCGGTCGCCGCATCTTCGACGACACCGTATGCCGGTGAGAACATGCGCAGGCGCCAGCGATTGCCGTCGCGGCAGAAACAGAGCGCGGCCATGTTTTCATGCTGCGCCAGCGCGCGCTGATCGGGATTGAGCGAGGCCAGCGTCGGCATGTCGGCGACGCCGACAAAGACGTGACGCGGCCCGACGTCGTACTGTTCAATCGGCAAAGTGCTATGCGTCACCCCCAATGCGAGCAGCAACGCTTCAGCTTGCGCATAGGGTTGGATTACCGGGGACGGCTGGAGCATATCGACATGGGCAACCGGGAGATCGTTGCGCAACTTGGCATCTTCCAGCGTGAAAGGGAAAACCCCCTTCGCGGTTTCGATATTCAGGGTGGTTTTTCGTAACCGGAGAGACAACGCCAGCGCCGTGCCCAGCAGCGGGTGGCCAGCGAACCCCAGTTCATTCACCGGTGTAAAAATGCGGACATGCGCATCGCCACCGCGACGAGGGCGCGACACGAATGTGGATTCCGAGAGCCGCATTTCCGCCGCTATGCGCTGCATGGTTTCCGGCTCAAGATCGTCACAGTCGAAAAATACGGCGACCGGGTTGCCGGCCAGCACGCGATCGCTGAACGCATTTACGATGACATAGTGGTGCATGTTTCCTCCCGATTCAGCAAAGACGCCCAGGGCGTGATAATCAACTCATTCAGACAAGATGCGGCAACGGTGAACCGCAGCCGCACATCCGGCGGCCGGCCGATCGCCTCGGCGGCCGCATTCAGCGGCAACGCCGCGAGATCGGGTTTTTCATCACGCCACACCATCGCCGCTCCCCAGCGCGGCGGTGCCTCATTCATAATCCAGTATTTGGCCTGCAACGCGCCTATTCGCTGCCAGGCAGCCAGATCGACCTGTTCAAGCTGCGCCTGCAGTTGCCCGATGTCCGGTTCGCCCGGCGCCAGCTCCCACCACACACATTCCATGATCATGAGGTCACCATCTGTTGGATTGATTCATAAAGGATCCGCGGCCCATCGATGGTCAGCACCGACTCGGGATGGAACTGCATGGACGAGAAATGCGGTCCGCGCAGGCCATAAATCTGGCCGGTCGTTTCATCCCGTGCGACGCGAATCTCGCCATACTCGCTAGCCAATGCATTGCTGGCTGCCAGCCCGGTGAACGTGTTGTAAAAGCCCACGCGTTCAACCTTGTCAAAGAAGGCGATCTCTTTTTGTATCCCCTGATTGGGCGACGCCAGCGCGACTATCGGATATCCCAGGGCAGCGCACAGGATCTGATGACCGAAACAGATTGCGATAAAGGGTTGGCCTTGTTGCATGGCTGTCTGAATCAACTTGCGGCTGCGGATCACTCGCTTGTCGTTCAAATCGCGCGGATCGCCCGGCCCGGGGCCGATGACCAGCAGCTCATGCGGATTAGGTTGAAGAGGGGAAGCGTAATGCGCGAGCCGAACGTTGAATCCCATCGCGCGCAGCTGATACTCCATCATCGAGGTGAAGGCGTCTTCGTTATCAATCAGCAGCACCTCGCCCCGGCAGCACCTCGCATTCGTGCTGGCGGCGTCACGCCAAAAGGCGGCCAAACGATGATTGTGCTTTTGCAGCGCGACGGAGACCTGTTCATCCTGAAAAATAGACGTCGACTCGCCATTCAACCCCAGGGCGCACTGTAAGGCGGCGGCCTTCGCCCGCGTCTCCGCTGCTTCGGCGGCAGGATCCGAGGTTCGAACCAACGTCGCCCCCAACCCGATGGTCAGCGCGCCCGTCGAATCAATTTCACTCGTCCTGATCAGGATCGCCGAATCAATCGTCGGCTCACCGCCCTCAGACCCCAGCAAGGCGGCAAAACCACTGTAGTAGCCTCGCCCGGATGACTCATATTTGGCGATAACGCGCGTCGCGTTTTCCAGCGGGCTGCCGGTAACCGTCGGCGCAAACATGGAAGCTCGCAAAATCTCCGGCATCGGCAACGATGAATGCCCCTCGAGCCGATAGCCGGTATGCACCAGACGCGACATCGGCGTTAAGAAGGGGCCAAACGTTTTGACATCGGAGTCACAGATGCGGGTCATCATCTTCAGCTCTTCATCCAGTACCATCGACAGCTCATCCTTCTCCTTTTCATTGGATAAGAAATCGATCAGCCCTTCACGGGTCGGTCCGGTGGAGGGATAGCGATAGGTACCGCTAATCGGCGTCATGGAGACCTTCTGTTGCTGCAAAGTGATATGCCGCTCCGGCGATGCACCTATCAAGGTGACATCGCGGCACTGAATGAAAAAGGTCCAGTAAGCGCCGCTTTCTTGCAGCAGCAGGTTTTTAAAAAGGGTTAATCCCGTTTCGCAGCCATAATCTGCGAAGGCGGCGGTAAAAGCGCGGCGGATAACGAAATTAGCCCCCTGACCGGTGCCGATCTCCTGTTGAATGACTTGAGCGACCGTGTGCGCATACTCATCGTCGGAAGGTTCGAACGCGGCGCTGCTCACCTTCAACGGCGCGTCGGGCAGCAGGGCCAGTGCTTCATGGAGCGGCACTTTATGGCTGTGCGCATTGACGAACGCAATAAGCGGTTTACCGTCATCATTAACGGCATAACCCCGTTCAGCAATCTGTCGATAAGGCGCAACCAACAGCGTTTGCTGCCCATCGCCGCCGTCAGCATTCGCCGGTAAATCCACCAAATCTTGCAAACTGTTCAGATGCCGTTCTTCCCCCGTGATCACTTCGATTTCGGGAACCGCGCCGCGCCCGCATCTGAATAACAGCGCAAACGATTCATGGTTGCTGCCATACCGCAGCAAAGAGGTGATTGTCGGCTCTGTGTTCATGCTGTTACCTCGTCCACCGATAATATCGACGCACAACATGACGCAGCGTAAGTCAACATGCGTTGGTGGGCCGCCAGCGAAAAATCGGCTATCGCATCCCGCGCCAAAAAGACCTCAATGTCTCTGGAATAAGCATCCAGGGCGGTGGTTAAAATGCCAATTTGCGCATAGACGCCACATATAATTATTTGATCACGCTGCTGGTCAGAAAATATATTGGCGAGTTCCGAAGAGAAGAACGCGCTATATCGCCATTTTTTCAATACCGGTTCTCCCGGTTGAGGCGATAATAACGGTGTGATTGCCGTGTGCAACGGATCGGCATCCATTCCAGCTCCCCAAAAATCATAAAGCAATCCGCGCTCTTTGGCGCTCATGCTGCCTTTCTGGCCGGTATAAACCACGGGGACGGCATGTTTCCTCGCCCAGTCTAATAATTTCGAGCAATTCTCTAACAGGGTCTTGCGTAATGACTCAGGCAACGGATTAAGGAAGAAGCTTTGCATGTCATGAACTAAAAGCAAACTTCTGGCGGGAGTCAGACGCCAGTCCACTTTATTTGGCATTGATGCTGTCAGCGAGCCGAGATCATAGTCTTCAATATCAGGTATAGCCATGTCATATCCCCAGTCTTATCAGGACGTAAAAAGGAATCACATAAGAACGCGATAAAGATGAATCAATGAAAAAGGATATTAGGTCGGAATGCCTTCTCTGATTATTTCCGGCACACCAATACCCAATGCGCGGAATTGCTGACAAGGATTCATAAACTCACGTTGAAGGATGATTTTCCCATTTTTAAACTGGAAGTAATGAATGAAGTGATTCTGATAAAACCCTTTGGGGTAGCCCTTAAAATTAATCTCTCCTTTACCGTCACATTCAACCCAAAAAATATCCGGGTCCTGCGTATCGAAAATCTGCACGTTGTACCAGCGCCAATCGGGGAAGCAAGCTAACGACCATACCGCATGTTTAGCCAACTGCTTTTTGCTTTTGATTACGACCGGTTCACCACTATCCGTAGTCCAAAGTCCTCCGCACCCCTCCTCGTCAAACAATTCGTGCCTGGATAATCGGGCTTGCCCGTAAGTATTCATATACTGTTCGACAATATTGCGATTGCTTGCGCGCGCATTACTTTCCTTCATCACTGCTCCTTAATTCCATATAAAATGAAACAGCATGCTTATTTGATTATGCGATGCCAGCCAGGCGTTGTTGCCCATTCTGAACGATCAAGGCATTTAACGACTCCCCCAACAGCAGCCGCAACGGCGGTGTATCCGAATCCACCAGCGCCATCATCGGCGCCACGGCGGCATCGGGAGCGGCCAATGGCAAACGCGGCCAACTCTGCTGCATCATCTGCTCATGAGAGGGATAGGCCTGCCCGCGTTCCGGGCGCACAGCCGAGCTGCCAATCCAATCGGTCAGGTGGGGACCAGGCTCCACCAGCGTGACATTGATTCCAAACGCCTTGACCTCCTGAGCCAAGGTTTCGACCATGCCTTCCACCGCCCATTTTGTGGCGTTGTACATCGCCATGCCGGGTAATGCCAGCAAACCGGCAATGCTGGAGATTTGGATCATGTGCCCATGCCCTTGTCGCCTTAAATACGGCAACACCGCCTGAATCACCCACAAAGATCCCAACAGATTGGTTTCGACAATCTGCCTGGCTTCCTTTTCCGGCACGTCTTCCAGCGGGCAAAACAGACCGTAACCGGCATTGTTCACCACAGCGTCGATGCGCCCGAAAGCGTGAAAACCGATCTCCACCGCAGCGGCCACGGCGGCGCGATCGCACACATCCATCGTCACCGGCAAGAGGTTTTCGCCGTACTCAGCGGCCAGATCGGCCAATTTCTCCGGCTCACGCGCCGTAGCGATAACGCTATCCCCCCTTTTTAGCGCCGCCTCGGTCCATACGCGGCCAAAGCCGCGAGCCGCACCGGTGATCAACCATATTTTTCTCACATGCCTCTCCTTGCGTGCTATGGCGAGCTCATGGCCGATGCACATCTGCCCCTAAAGCAAAGCGATGTATCGCTAACGCCGCCTGTCGGTACAGACAACATCGGCCAGGCCGATTACAGCTTCTCGATTCCGCTGGTGTCCGTCGCGCACAGGCGGATGCGGTGCCCGTCCGGATCCAGCGCCACAAAGGTGTAGCCAAATTCCAGCCTGCTCGGCGGCAACGCCATTGGAACATTGCGCGCCTTAAAGTCGCGGTAAATGGCGTCGACCTCTTCGATCGAGATATCACTCAGGCACAGCTCAAATCCGCCGAATGCCGGTTGGGGCTTCGGCTCGATATCGTGCTTAGTTTGCAACCCTAAAATAAAACCATCTTTTAACGAGAACACGGAAAAACCGGGGAAAGCCTCGATCGGGCCCTCGCCAAAAATAGCTTTGTAAAACGCGGTGCTGGCTTCTACGTTGTCAACGTACAAAATCACACTATTAGGCTTGAACATATCACTCCTCCTGTAAAAGGCTTGAAATCAGATTAATTCAATAGCGCTCGATGTATTTCGAATGGAAATGATTAAATATGAAATTAATCACCATAAGAAAGAAGCAAACTGAGAAAAAAGACAGAGCGCGATGAGCTGAACATAGGAAAAACCGCAGAGGAAAAAGCGGAGCCTTGCTATTCCCACCGGCAAAGGATGCCCCGTAAGAAGAAACCGGGCAATGAATGACGTTAGCGAGAACGTCGAGTCTGAATATATCACCCTGATAATTAATAACTTGCCCACTCATCGTAAATCTTTCCTTATAGATGGTGTTTTATAATAACCAGCAAGAACTATTTCTTTCGCAACATCTGTTATGTTTTCTAATGCTTTGTTTCAACGAGAATGCTTTACGCACAGCCGAATGTATATAAATATTACACACAGTTCGACTTTTGTTGATATGGATCAACAAACCGCTTTCAAGCCAGTTTTTTTATTGAAATAATCAATAATGATTATTTAATTAGATATACTTTACGGTACGCGGTGAAAAAGGGGGTAACAATGGATGATACAACGGCGCCACGCGGTCAATTCAGCAGTGAAAGCATCACCTTCTTAAGCGAAGTAAAACGCCAAAACAGTAAAGAGTGGTATGACAATAATAAGCCTGCATATAACGTGCATTTATTGGAACCTTTTCAGCATCTCGTTGAGTCACTCACCCCAACGATGCAAAGCATCGATCCTCACATTGAGGTCAACCCTGCGATAGGCAAGAGCGTATCCCGCATTTATCGGGATACGCGTTTCTCCAAAGACAAATCCCGCTTTCGCGACCGAATGTGGCTGACGTTTAAACGCGACAAAAAACATTGGATTGACTCTCCGGTCTATTTTTTTGAAATCAGACCAGATGGTTTTTATTACGGTTTGGGCTATTACGCTGCGACGCGAGCCACGATGGATCGCGTCAGAGAAAGTATTCTCCGCCGCGAAAAGGAATTCCGACACGCCACGGCACATCTTTTACCGGAGTTTGAGTTGGTAGGCGAAGCATACAAACGCCCGTTGCAGCCCGATCAGCCCGAAGCCGTCGCCACCTGGTATAATCGGAAATCTTTCTCGGTTATGAAAGAAAACCATGATATTGCCGAGCTGTTCAATCCACAGTTAGCGGCTACGCTGGCAGAAACCTTTACCCAGTTGGCACCGCTTTATACTTTCCTGATTCGTGTCGAAGAAGAGAAGAATAGTGATGCCGAGCAGCAGCGGACACGGCTTTTCGGATAATGACCCTGCGTTTTTTTCCGTGATCGGCCACACAAATCTCAGCATGGTCTACACTTAAAAGACATGTGTCGAAACGGAGAGCCGAATGTTTAAGAAAGCAGAAAGAACAGAACGCGACATCGATCAGGACGTCACTCTGTTGGCCGATACGCTGGATGAAGTGTTGCGTGAGTCCGGTGACAAGACCAAAGAGGAACTGAAAGAGCTGCACAGCAAGGCGAAAGGCGTGCTGCGCGACGCAAGGGCGCGGTTCAATGGCTCCACCAGTCTGACACAGCATGCGCGCGACGCGGTCGATCAAGCCGACAGCTATGTGCGTGACAAACCCTGGCAGGGCGTAGGGATCGGTGCCGCTGTCGGCATCGTGCTCGGCGTGCTGCTGGCCCGGCGTTAACACCCCTGCAGTCATAAAGATAAAACAGATGTGCGTCTGGCCCGCGGAAATCGCGGGCCGTTTAATTTGCGCGTTTGAACAGCTGCGCCAACCCCTGCACCGCCCGCTCCGTCTCCTCCCGCCGGCTGAAATTGGCAAATCCCAACAGTAATCCTTGCCCCGCCGGATGATCGATTTGCCAATCCGACAACGCCTGCGCCGCCAACCCGTGCCGCCACGCTTGCGCCGCCAACGGTGCATCCGCCAGCCCGTGATGCAACCGAGCCAATAGCTGAATGCCGCCCTGCTGCGGCACCACCGTCAGCCATGCCCCCAGCTGCCGTTCCAGCGCCTGCGTCAACCACTCGCGCCGCTGGCGGTACACCGGCCGCATGCGTTTCAGGTGGCGGTAGAAATGACCTTGGCGGATGAAATCCGCCACGCCGGCCTGCAGCAGCGGCGGGCAGCCGCAGCCGCGCAGCCGGCTGCTGCGCGCGAATACCTCCGTCAGATCGGCGGGCACCACCAGATAAGCCATGCGCAGCGCCGGGAACAACGTTTTGCTGAAAGTGCCGGCGTACAGCACCCGTCCCTGAACATCGAGACTTTTCAGCGGCGGCAGCGGCCGCCCGTGATAGCGAAATTCGCTGTCGTAGTCATCCTCGAGGATCCAGGCCGCACGCTGCTGCGCCCAGTCGAGCAGCGCCATGCGCCGCGCCAGGCTGAGCGAGACGCCAAGCGGGCTTTGATGAGTCGGCGTCACCACCGCCAGCCGCGCCTCGGGCTCAGTCAGGATACCGGCGGCGACGTCCATGCCCTGTTCATCCACCGGCACGGCGACCGGCCTCACGCCGGCGGCCCGCAGCAGCGGGCGCGTGACCGGATAACCGGGATCTTCAATCCATACCGCGTCACCGGCGTGCAACAGCGTCTCCACCACCCAGTCCAACAGCGCCGGGTAGCCGGCGCAGAGGAAAATCTGTTCCGGCCGGCAGCTGATGCCGCGCGACAAATGCAGATAATGGGCGATCGCCTCACGCAGTTCAGGCAGGCCGCCGGCCGGCGGCAGTGCCAGGGAAGCCACCGTAGAACCGCGCAGCTGGCGGGCGACAATGCGCTGCCACAGCGCCCGAGGAAACGCATCCAGCGCCGGCACGCCCAGTTGGAAAGGCTGCAGCATGCCCTGCGGCTGCAGCGGATCGGGCACCACCGCCGGCAGCGACGGTGCAGCGGACGCCGCCCCCTGCATGGGTGGCAACTGCGGCGAGACATAGGTGCCCGCCTGCCCCCGGCTCAGCAAGAAACCTTCGGCGATCAGTTGAGCATAGGCGCTTTCCACCGTGGCACGCGCCACGCCAAGATCGCTCGCCAACCCGCGCACCGAAGGCAGCCGGCTGCCCGCCGCCAGGTTGCCCTGGGCGATGGCGTCTTTGATTCGCAGATAAATCTGCCGGTACAGCGGTTCGGCGAGCCGGCTGTCCAAACGCAGCGAGGTCAGGAAAGTTGGCATCATGGCCCGGTTAAATAATCATTTTATGGCCCTATAGCATAGACCATAAGGCCGCTAAAGTAGCGTCATGATTTCGTTACTCCCCATTGAGGTTGACCATGATTAAGCAACGTTTGAACTACGCCGAGCTGGCGCCCGCCCCATACAAAAATATGGTGAGCGCGCTGATGGCGCTGGAGAAAGGCGCTCTGGACAAAGCGACCATCGAGTTGATGTTTATGCGCGTTTCGCAGATCAACGGCTGCGCCTACTGCCTGGACATGCACGGTAAAGCGCTACGCGAAAGCGGCTTCAGCCACGCCAAACTCGATACGCTGGCGGGCTGGCGCGTCAGCCATGAATTCAGCGCACGTGAGCGCGCGGCTCTGGAATGGGCCGAGTCGGTGACGCTGATCGCCGCCACCGGCGCGCCGGACAGCGCTTTTGAGGCGCTGAAAGCACACTTCAGCGACGCCGAGATCGCCGATCTGACCTTTGCCATCAGCATCATGAACGCCTTCAACCGACTGGCCGTCAGCATGCGTCAATAATGCGTTCGCCTCCCCTTCTTCTCTGAGAGGGGGAATTTCCCACCCGCAAAAAAATTTTCCCCTCGCCTTCCCAGCCCCGACGCGGCCTGCGTATCACCCCACACAAAACACCATATATAGAGTGGTTGATAAAACAAATATCAACATATAGTATTTTATAGGTCAGCCGCAGGGAATGTCGTTCGGTTGATAACGCCGTCAGAAACGCCAGGAACGATGCTCCGTTATCTGACTTATCCGCCTTTCCTTCAGCCTAAAGGTAAATGCGAATCATGAGCATTATTATTTACAGCAAGCCGGACTGTGTCCAGTGCAACGCCACCTATCGCGCATTTGATAAGCAGGGGATTGATTATCAGGTGATCGATCTCACTCAGGATCAGCAGGCGCTGAACCACGTTAAATCATTAGGTTATCAGCAGGTTCCGGTGATTATCGCCGGTGACGATCACTGGTCCGGTTTCCGTCCGGACAAAATCGGCGCGCTGGCGCTCACCTGCTGAGGCCCGCCGATGAATCCGCTGGTCTATTTCTCCAGCAGCTCGGAGAACACCCATCGATTCGTTGAGAAACTGGGCCTGCCGGCGATCCGCATTCCGATCGCCGGCGCCCGCAGAAAATTGCTGATGGAACAACCCTATATCTTGATCGTACCCAGCTATGGCGGCGGCAGCGCCGTCGGCGCGGTGCCGATCCAGGTGATCCGCTTTCTCAACGTTCCGCAAAACCGTTCCTACCTGCGCGGCGTCATCGCCGCCGGGAACACTAACTTCGGCGCGGCATACGGCATCGCCGGCGACATCATCGCCAAAAAATGCCAGGTGCCTTTTTTGTACCGCTTCGAGCTGCTCGGCACCTCGCAAGACGTTGAAAACGTTCGACAGGGAGTAACCGCATTTTGGCAACGACAGAACTGACCAGGCCCGAGACGGGCGCGCTGGATTACCATTCGCTCAACGCGATGCTCAATCTTTACGATGCGGAAGGCCGGATCCAGTTCGACAAGGATCGGCTGGCGGCGCGGCAATACTTCCTGCAGCACGTCAACCAAAACACCGTGTTCTTCCATAACCTGGAGGAAAAGCTGCGCTATCTGGTGGAAGAAGGCTACTACGAGCCGCAGGTGCTGGCGCAGTACGAGTTCCCGTTTATCAAGCAGCTGTTCCAGCAGGCCTACGCCAAAAAATTCCGCTTCGAGACCTTCCTCGGCGCCTTCAAGTACTACACCAGCTATACGCTCAAAACCTTCGACGGCAAGCGCTATCTGGAACGCTACGAAGATCGGGTGTGCATGGTGGCGATGACGCTGGCGGCGGGCGATACCGCCCTGGCGCAGGATCTGGTGGAGGAGATGATTTCCGGCCGTTTCCAGCCGGCCACGCCGACCTTCCTCAACTGCGGCAAACGCCAGCGCGGCGAACTGGTCTCCTGCTTCCTGCTGCGCATCGAAGACAATATGGAATCGATCGGTCGGGCGGTGAACTCCGCGCTGCAGCTATCGAAACGCGGCGGTGGCGTGGCCTTCCTGCTGAGCAATATTCGCGAAGTGGGCGCGCCGATCAAGCGCATCGAAAACCAGTCTTCCGGCGTCATTCCGATCATGAAAATGCTCGAAGACGCCTTCTCCTACGCCAACCAGCTCGGCGCGCGCCAGGGAGCCGGCGCGGTGTATCTCAACGCCCACCACCCGGACATTCTGCGTTTTCTCGACACCAAGCGGGAAAACGCCGACGAGAAGATCCGCATCAAGACGCTGTCGCTGGGGGTGGTGATCCCGGATATCACCTTCGAACTGGCGAAGAACAACGAAGAGATGTACCTGTTTTCGCCCTACGACGTCGAGCGGGTGTATGGAATGCCGCTGTCTGAAATCAGCGTCAGTGAAAAATACCGCGAGATGGTGGACGACAAGCGCATCCGCAAGTCGCGCATCAACGCGCGCGAGTTCTTCCAGGTGCTGGCGGAGATCCAGTTCGAATCCGGCTACCCGTATGTCATGTTCGAGGACACGGTCAACCGGGAGAACCCGATCGCCGGTCGCATCAACATGAGCAACCTGTGTTCGGAGATCCTGCAGGTCAACCGCGCCAGCACGTATCATGAGGATCTGAGCTACGATCGCATCGGCAAGGACATCTCCTGCAACCTCGGCTCGCTGAACATCGCCAAAACCATGGACGCGCCGGACTTCGGCAAGGCGATCGAGACCGCGATCCGCGCGCTGACCGCGGTGGCCGACATGAGCGACATCCGCTCGGTGCCCTCGATCGCCGAAGGCAACCGCAGCGCCCGCGCCATCGGTCTGGGCCAGATGAACCTGCACGGTTACCTGGCGCGCGAGCGCATCTTCTACGGCTCGGAAGAAGGCATCGACTTCACCAATCTCTATTTCTATACCGTGGCCTATCACGCCATCCGCGCCTCGAATCGGCTGGCGATCGAACGCGGCGGCACGTTCGACGGCTTTGAGCACTCTCGCTATGCCAGCGGCGAGTACTTCGACAAGTACACCGAACGCGACTGGCTGCCGCAGACCGAGCGGGTGCGCGAGCTGTTCGCCGCCGCCGGCATCGCCATTCCGGGCCGCGACGAGTGGCGCGCGCTGCGCCAGTCGGTGATGATGCACGGGCTGTACAACCAGAACCTGCAGGCGGTGCCGCCGACCGGTTCCATCTCGTACATCAACAACGCCACCTCCAGCATCCATCCGATCGTTTCGCGCATCGAGATCCGCAAGGAGGGCAAGATCGGCCGCGTTTACTATCCCGCGCCTTACATGACCAACGACAACCTGGCGTATTACCAGGATGCCTACGAGATTGGCCCGGAGAAAATCATCGATACCTATGCCGCCGCCACGCAACACGTCGATCAGGGGCTGTCGCTGACGTTGTTCTTCCGCGATACCGCCACCACCCGCGACATCAACCGCGCGCAGATCTACGCCTGGCGCAAAGGCATCAAGACCATTTACTACATCCGCCTGCGCCAGATGGCGCTGGAAGGCACCGAGGTGCAGGGCTGCGTGTCCTGCTCGCTGTGAGGCAACTTATGACGACCGTAACATCGGCGCCGCTGGTGCGCGCCATCAACTGGAACATCATCGAAGACGACAAGGATCTGGAGGTGTGGAACCGCCTGACCTCCAACTTCTGGCTGCCGGAGAAAGTGCCGCTGTCCAACGATATCCCCTCCTGGGCCACGCTGACACCGAAGGAGCAGCAGCTGACCATTCGGGTGTTTACCGGGCTGACGCTGCTGGACACCATCCAGAACACCGTCGGCGCGCCGGCCCTGATCGCCGATGCGCTGACGCCGCACGAAGAGGCGGTGTACTCCAACATCAGCTTTATGGAAGCGGTGCACGCCCGCTCTTACAGCTCAATCTTCTCCACCCTGTGCCAAACGCCGGACGTGGATGACGCCTATCGCTGGAGCGAGGAAAATCGCGCTCTGCAGAAGAAAGCCGGCATCATTCTGGCGCACTACCGCAGCGACGATCCGCTGCTGAAAAAAGTCGCCAGCGTCTTCCTCGAGTCGTTCCTGTTCTATTCGGGCTTTTATCTGCCGATGTACTGGTCCAGCCGCGCCAAGCTGACCAACACCGCCGATCTGATCCGCCTGATCATTCGCGACGAGGCGGTGCATGGCTACTATATCGGCTATAAGTTCCAGAAAGGGTTGGAGAAGGTGGACGCTGCGCGGCGCCAACAGGTGAAAAACTTCGCCTTCGATCTGCTGCAGGATCTGTACGACAACGAGGTGCGCTACACCGAGGAGCTGTACGACGGCGTCGGCTGGACGGAAGACGTGAAGACCTTCCTGCACTACAACGCCAACAAGGCGCTGATGAACCTCGGGTATGAAGCGCTGTTCCCACCGGCGATGGCGGAGGTCAACCCGGCGATCCTGTCGGCGCTGTCACCGAACGCCGACGAAAACCACGACTTCTTCTCCGGTTCAGGTTCGTCCTACGTTATCGGCAAAGCGGTCAACACCGAGGATGAGGACTGGGATTTCTAAGGCTGGCTGACTCTATCAGGAAACGCCGCTAGCGGGGGTGCGGTGTGTTATCCCCGCTCAACTATTTGTTTTTATTTAAATCATCACGCAGCTCAAGCCGCCGCCAGATGGCGCGCTTCTCCGCGTCGCTGGCGGTCGGCCAGGCGGCGATCTCCGCCCGCGTGCGCCGGCATCCCCGGCACTGCTGCGTCTCATCATCAAGCCGACACAGGCTGATGCAGGGCGACCTGACGCCGAGATGAGAGTGCTGATTGTTGCCCGCCATAAACCGCCCTTGATGTGATGTGTGCCGCCACAGGATACCCGATCCGGCGGCGGCGCGCCGTCAATCAGATGATGCCGCCGTTGGCGCGCAGGGTTTGGCCATTGATCCAGCCGCCGTCGGCCCCCGCGAGAAAGGCCACCGCCGCCGCGATGTCTTCCGGCGAGCCCAGGCGTTCCAGCGGCGCCATCTTCGCCAGCCGCTCGATAAGCTCCGGGGTTTTGCCGTCGAGGAACAAGCCGGTGGCGGTCGGCCCCGGCGCGACGGCGTTCACCGTGATATTGCGGCCGCGCAGCTCTTTCGCCAGCACGCTGGTCAACGCCTCGATTGCCGCCTTACTGGCGGCATACATGCCGTAACCCGGCTGCAGCAACCCCACCACGCTGGAGGAAAAGTTGATGATGCGACCGTTGTCGCGCAGGCGCTTCGCCGCCTCGCGCATCGTGTTGAAACTGCCTTTCAGGTTGATGTCGAGCAGGCGATTCACCTCTTCATCCCCCATGTCCGCTATCGGCGCCAGCGCGATCACCCCGGCGTTATTGACCAGGACATCGACGCCGCCAAACGCCTGTTCGGCGCTGTCGAACAGCCGGGCGACCGCAGCCGCATCGCTGACGTCGGCCTTGACGCTCAAGGCGCGGCCGCCGCGCTGTTCTATCTTGCGCGCCAGCTCGTCGGCCGGTGCCGGGTTGCCCGAATAGTTGATGACGACGGTAAAGCCGTCGGCGGCCAAGCGCTCGGCGATAGCGGCGCCGATGCCGCGCGATGCGCCGGTAACGATGGCGACAGGAGGCGTTTTCTGGTTCATCGGGAGATCCTTAAAGAAAGCAACGGGCAGAGCGTTCATCATGCACTGTTTATCACGGCGAATCAGCCCTGATTCTCTGGCATCATAATCCCAAATTATCGAACAATGCCGCTGGGCTCTGTTCGATGGCCGCCCGTTGGGCGGCCATGTCCATTACAGCGCGCCGTAGTTCAGCGGCACCCAGGTATAGCCTTCACCCTGGCGGTTCAGGTAACCCAATCCCGGGAACGACAGGTGTGCGCCACCGACCAGCTCGCTCTGCCGTGCACTGTCGCTGAACACCCGCAGCCGCTGGGCGACCGCCGCCTTGGCGTCGCTATCAAAGCCGATCGCCACCTTCGGATGCGGCATCTGCACCGCCGCTACGTGGATCAGATCCCCCAACAGCAGCAGCTTTTTACCCTGACTCGTCACCTGATAGACGCTGTGGCCCGGCGTATGGCCATGGGCGGCAAAGGCGGCAATGCCCGGCGAAAGTTCACCGTCGCCGTTGAACGGCTTAAAATGGCCGGCCGTCTGGTAAGGTTTGATCGCCGCCTGGGCTCTTTCGAAGTTGCTTTTGCTCTCCGCATTAGCCTGTTTCAGCCGCTCGGCGCTTAGCCAGAAGTCCGCATCCTGGCTGGCGGCGCGCACCACCGCATTGGGGAATACCGCCTTGCCATCGCGCGTCAGACCGCCAAGATGGTCCGGGTGCATATGGGTCAGGTAGATCTCATCCACCTGTTCCGGCTGGTAGCCCGCCGCGCGCAGGTTATCCACCAGCTTGCCCAGCCCACCGCCCAGCAGTTGGCCGGCACCGCTGTCGATCATCACCAGCTTGTCACCGGTATTGATCAGATAGGCATTGACCGAGGTGACCACCGGCAGGCTTTGATGCTGCTCGGCTAACCCGGCGGCGATCTGCTGCGGCGTGCTGTTCAGCAACAGTTTGTCCGCCGGCAGGCGAATGATGCCGTCAGACAATGCGGTCACTTCAAAACCGCCCAACATGATGCGGTAGAATCCCGGCGTCGGGGTTTTGGCCTGCGGCGCGGCGGCCCCGGCCTGTAATGACATAACGGCCAGCGCCGCCCCCAGCAGACAACGTTTCCAGAACATGATGACTCCTTGCGAGAATTGAACAGCGCTAAGTATTGACGCAAAAAGCCCGATGCGCCTGTTTAATAAATGCCTTTGATAAATATATAAATAATATATTTACTGTGAATAATTTTGTTTGTTAATTCACACAACCCCAATCAATATTTTCTCGCTCGCCACTTGGTTATTTTCCTTACTCCCTAAACCACGAGTAAGGAAATAACATGAGCTATCAATTCGAAAACCTGGTCTTTGAAGGCGGCGGCGTAAAAGGCATCGCCTATGGCGGCGCGCTGGAGCTGCTGGAAGCCAAAGGCATCATGCCGCAGATCAAGCAAACCTCCGGTGCCTCGGCGGGCGCCATCGCCGCACTGCTGGTCGGCCTGGGCTGCAGCTCGGCAGACGTAACCAAAATTCTGTCGGCGATGGATTTTAAAAAATTCCTCGATTATAACGGCGGCTTTTTCGGCACGATCCAGGACGCCTATCGCCTGTTCAATCAATACGGCATCGCACCCGGCGATTATTTCTATCAATGGTCGCGCGATATTATCAAGCAATATACCGGCAACCCGGATATTACTTTCGAACAGTTCGAAGCGATGAAGGCGGCGAAAGGGTTCAAGTCGATTTACTTTATCGGCGCCAACCTCAACAGCGGTCAGCGCGAGGTCTATTCTCACCGCACCACGCCGCGTATGAAAGTGGCGGACGGCCTGCGCATTTCGATGTCGTTCCCGTTCGCCTTCGTGGCGAAGAACAATACCCTGGGCGATCTGTGCATGGACGGCGGCATGATCGACAACTATCCGGTGCGGCTCTTCGATTATGACTTCTCCGCCACGCCGCCTTACATCGACAGCTCCAGCCAGCGCATCAACACCCGCACGCTGGGCCTTCGCCTGGATTCCGCCAGCGAAATTGCCCAGGCCGCCGGCCAGGCAGGCCCGCGCACGCCGGTCAACAACCTGTTTGATTTCACCCTGGCGGTGGCCAACGTGATGCTGGACATCCAAACCAAGGTGCATCTGGACAGCGATGACTGGAAACGCACCGTGTATGTCGACACGCTCGACGTCGGCACGCTGGAGTTCGGCATCAGCGAGGAGAAGAAACGCGCGCTGATCGAATCCGGCCGTCGCGGCGTAGAGCGCTACTTCGCCTGGTATGACGCCGCCATGAAGCAAGCGGCCTAACCGGTGTTTTCCCGCCTGCGCGGCCGGCCGGCGCGCGGGCAAAAAAATCCCCGCGGGGGCGGGGAAAGGCAAAGTAACGCTAAGGATTTATAGGAGTTATACGAAGAACTTGGCCAACACCAGCAGCGACAGTGAGACGTTGATAGCGCCGCCGATACGGGTTGCGATCTGGGCGAACGGCATCAGCGACATGCGGTTGCCGGCGGTGAGGATCGCGACGTCGCCGGTGCCGCCCTGCCCACTCTGGCAGCAGGAGACGATCGCCACGTCGATAGGGTGCATACCGATTTTCTTGCCGACGAAGAAACCGGTCGCCACCAGCGCGCTGACGGTCGTGACGATCACGATCAGGTTCTGTACGGTAAACGCGTCCACCAGCTCTTGCCATGGCGTGATGGCCACCCCGACGGCGAACAGGATCGGATAAGTCACGGCGGTGCGGAAGAATTTGTACACCACCTGCGAACCTTCCTGAATGCGCGGCGATACCCCGTGCGCCAGTTTCACCGCCACGGCGGCGAACAGCATGCCCACCGGCGCCGGCAGGCCGATCAGACGGTGCAGCAGCATGCCCACCATATACAGCAGAATGGCCAGCAGCGCGCCGCAGGCGATAGTGCTGACATCAACCTTGCCGCTGATTTTTTCCACCGCGTTCATGTCGCCGTCGCCCTGCTTGCTCGGCATCAGGCTGCCTTCGCCGGTCAGATGCGGATAACGCTTGCCCAGTTGATTGAGCAGGCCGGCGATGACGATGGCGGTCAGGCTGCCGAGCATCACGATCGGCAGGATGCGCCCCAACGCCACGCCTTGCTCCATGTGCAGGATCGCCGCGTAGCCCATCGACAACGGAATCGCCCCTTCACCCACGCCGCCGGCCATGATCGGCAGGATCAGGAAGAAGAAGATCTGGAACGGCTCCAGGCCCAGCGCCATGCCGACGCCCATCCCCACCAGCATGCCGACGATCTCGCCGCACAGCATCGGAATGAAGATGCGCAGGAAGCCCTGGATCAACACCTGGCGGTTCATGCTCATGATGCTGCCGACGATGATGCAGCAGATGTAGAGATAAAGAATGTTGGTCGATTTGTAGAACTTGGTGGTCGATTCCACCACCACGTCCGGCAACAGGCCATAGTGCACCAGCGCGGAAGGAATGAAGGTGGCGCAGATCGCCGCCGCGCCCATTTTGCCGATCAGCGGCAGGCGCTTGCCGAATTCGCCGCAGGCGAAACCGAAGAACGCCAGCGTGGCCACCATCACCACGATGTCGCTCGGCAGCTTACCTTCCAGGCAATCGAGCAGAATCAATACGCCGGCCAGAATAAAGAACGGTAACGGAATGATCCCTACTTTATAATTGTCCAGTATCCGCCACCATTTTTCACGCAGAGGAATATCGGCGGTCTTGTCTTTGGTTACGAGGTAAGAATCATCTGTTGTGCTCATAATCTGGCCTCTTATTAGTTTGTTCAGCCATCATAGAGAAGCGCACGGATTATCTGCTGTGATTATGTTCAAAATTAAAAAGGGTTTTTAATGGTGGTTATGGTTTCTATGGGGTTAATTAAGATTATGTAAAACCCGGCGTGGTTTTAATGGTGTTAATACCGTTTTTATTTTAAAGCTTATCAACTTTATCGCAGACGAACAATTCTCGTCCATTTCACTCTAATCCCGTGTGAGGGATCACAAGTTGATCGGGCGCAATATTACAGACCCCGCTTCTCGTGATAGGGTAAGGCTTCAGGATCTCTTTACGGTAAAGCTCCGCCATGCGCCTTAAACTCTCATTTCAAATCAAACTGTTTCTGTGCCTGGTGGCCTTCTCCTGCCTGCTGCTGACCTGCATCGGCGCCTACACCTATTATCAGCTGGATGCGCAGCTGCACCGCGATCTCGGCGCCCGCGCCCAGGTGCAGGCGCGGGAAATCGCCCTTATCCCTTCGTTGGTGGACGCGGTGGAAAAGAGTGACGCCGCCAGGATCGCCGCGCTGATGAAAAAAATCCGCGCCAGCAGCGATGCCAGCTATATCGTTATCGGCGATAATCACGCCCGCCATCTTTATCATTCCGAATATGAAGGCCGCCTGGGTACGCCGATGATCGGCGGCGATAATAAAGAGGTGTTGGAAGGCAAAAGCATTATTTCCATTCGCAAGGGCGGAATCGGCGTATCATTACGCAGCAAGGCGCCGATCCTGGATGAAAATAACCGCGTTATCGGCATCGTTTCCGTCGGCTATTTGAAATCGCATATTGATAGTTTAAATGCCAGAACGTTAACGCAAATTATCGGCTCCATCGTCCTGCTGCTGATCGCCCTGTTCGTTTTTTCCTGGCTGCTGTCGAAAAACCTCAAGCGCCAGATGTTCTGGCTGGAGCCGAAAGAGATCGCGCTGCTGGTGCGCCAACAGAAAGCGCTGCTGGAAGCCATCTATGAAGGGGTGATCGCCGTCGATCCGCAGCTGCGGATCATCACCATCAACCATGCGGCGCGCGAGCTGCTCGATCTGCACCAGCCCGCCGCCGGCTTGCTGGGCCGGCCGATCGGCGAAGTGATCCAGGCGCAGCCGAACTTCTTCGGCGCCGCGCAGCTGGGCCAGGATACGCACGATGAGGTGTGCCGTTTCAACCACGTGCGGGTGATCGCCAGCCGGGTGCGCATCATGCAGGAGCAGGAGCTGCAAGGCTGGGTGATCAGCTTCCGCGACAAGAACGACATCAATACCCTGAGCAGCCAGCTCAGCCAGGTGAAACGCTATGCCGACAACCTGCGCATCATGCGCCACGAGCAGCTGAACTGGACCGCCACGCTGGCCGGACTGCTGCACATGCAGCGCTATGACGAGGCCATCCGCTATGTGGAAGCCCAGTCGGAGGGCGCGCAGGAGATCCTCGATTTCATTTCACAGCGCTTCAGTTCGGCGGCGCTGTGCGGCCTGCTGCTGGGCAAATACTCCAGCGCCAGAGAAAAAGGCATCGAATTGCGCTTCGATCCGGCCTGCCAGCTGCGGCAGATCCCGGCGGCGCTGAATGAGACCGAACTGATGTCGATCGTCGGCAACCTGCTGGATAATGCGGTGGAAGCGACGCTGCACTGCCCGGCCCCGCACGACGCGATCGAACTCTATATCAGCGACAGCAGCAACGAGCTGGTGATCGAGGTGGCGGATCGCGGCACCGGCATCGCCGAGGAGATTCGTGATACGCTATTTGAACAGGGCGTGACCACCAAAGCGGATAAAAGCGACCACGGCATCGGCCTGCATCTGGTCGCCAGCCATGTGGCGCAGGCGCACGGCAGCATAGAAGTGTCGGACAACGAGCCGCACGGCGCGATATTCTCTATATTTATCCCTAAATAAAACCCATAACCCGATTTTTTTGAGCACCCGATTATGTCACACCAAGCACTGGACGTTCTGATCGTGGAAGACGAGCCGCAACTGGCGACACTGCACGCGGAGTTCATCGAGAAAAATTTCAACCTGCGGGTGGTAGCCTATGCCGCCACGCTGGCCGAAGCGCGGGCCAAAGCCAATGAGCATCAGCCGCGTCTGATCCTGTTGGATAACTTCCTGCCGGACGGCCAGGGCATCGAGCTGATGGAAGAACCAGCGGTAAAAAACCCCGCCTGTTCGGTGATCTTCATCACCGCCGCCAGCGACATGCATACCTGCAGCCAGGCGATCCGCAACGGCGCCTTCGATTACATCATCAAACCGGTGTCCTACAAGCGGCTGCGCAATTCGCTCGAGCGTTTCATGCAGTTCGTACAGACCCAGCGCACCTTCAAGATCATCGACCAGGACAACGTCGATGCGCTGTATAACCTGCAGTCGAAACAGTTCTCCAGCGAGCCGAGCGCCAAAGGCATCGAAACCAACACCCTTGAGCTGGTGCAGGCGCTGTTTATCGCCCAGCCGGCGGTGGCGCATGCGGTGGAAGACGTGGTTGAACAGGTCGGCATCAGCAAAACCACCGCCCGCCGTTATCTGGAATACTGCGTCGCCACCCAGTTCGTGCGAGTGGAGATGCTGTACGGCAATATCGGCCATCCGCGGCGGCTGTATCGCAAGGCCTGAGGCTGCCATCTGGCTGTCATATTCAGGCGATAACATAGCGCCCGACGATATCCCCCTCGATATCGGCACCTGTCGTTAACACTGATGAAATACTGATGACTTTTACCCGGCCTCTGGTCGGGTTTTTTATTATGCGAACGGCAGGTGCAGAACCGAAATATCCCATTGCTTCACGCCGTGTTATTCCCTCCTAAAACCAATCATGATGGCGAATAACGGCCGGCAATTTTGAGTCACGGGCCAAATTACCATAACTAATTAAAACCTTGATGTAAACCACTAATATCCCATTTAAATGACATTGAGGGTTGTCTCAGATATTCACTGTGTTAGGGTAAAAAGCTCTTTTATTTTGCTAAGGACAGCCCATAACGCTTTAATTAAACCAGAGGAAACAGCAAATTGCATGGCAATTAAACTCGAAGTAAAGAACCTGTATAAGATATTTGGCGAACACCCGGAACGCGCATTCAAACTGCTGGATAAAGGTCTGACAAAAGATCGGCTGTTGGAAAAAACCGGCTTATCGCTCGGCGTAAAAGACGCCACTCTGGCCATTGAAGAAGGCGAGATATTTGTCATCATGGGGCTCTCCGGTTCCGGCAAGTCCACCCTGGTACGCCTTCTCAATCGTCTGATAGAACCCACCCGCGGTCAGGTGCTGATCGACGGTGAGGACATCGCCAAAATATCCGACGCCGCGCTGCGCACCGTGCGGCGAAATAAGATCAGCATGGTATTTCAGTCATTCGCGCTTATGCCGCATATGAATGTCCTGAATAACACCGCCTTTGGTATGGAATTAGCCGGCATACCGCTGCAAGAACGCCAGGAAAAAGCGCTGGACGCCCTGCGCCAGGTCGGGCTGGAGAATTATGCGTTGTCTTATCCGGATGAATTATCCGGCGGCATGCGTCAACGCGTGGGATTAGCCCGTGCGATGGCCAACGACCCGGATATATTATTGATGGACGAGGCCTTCTCGGCGCTCGATCCGTTAATTCGCACCGAGATGCAGGATGAGCTGGTGAAATTACAGGCCCAGCATCAGCGCACCATCGTATTTATTTCCCACGATCTGGACGAAGCGATGCGCATTGGCGATCGCATCGCCATCATGCAGGGCGGCGAAGTGATCCAGGTCGGCACGCCGGACGAGATCCTGAATAACCCGGCCAACGACTATGTGCGCACTTTCTTCCGCGGTGTGGACATCAGTCATGTGTTCAGCGCCAAGGATATCGCCCAACGACGCCCGGTAACGCTGATCCGCAAAACTCCCGGCTTTGGCCCACGCTCGGCGCTGCAGCTGCTGCGCGATGAGGACCGTGATTATGGTTATGTTGTTGAACGCGGGAAGAAATTTATCGGCGTGGTGTCGATAGAGTCGCTGAAAAAGGCGCTGTCCGCCAATCAGACGCTGGACGATGCCCTGCTCGAAGCGCCCGCCGCCGTGCCGGCCGACACGCCGCTCAGCGATCTGATCTCTCTGGTCGCCCAGGCTCCGTGCGCGGTGCCGGTGGTATGCGAAGAACATAACTATCTCGGCATCATCTCCAAGGCCATGCTGCTGCAGGCGTTGGACAAGGAGGGCTCCGCCAATGAGTGATACCACGCAAACCCAAGATCCCTGGGCTACCGCACCGGCCGATACCGGCGCCGCACCCGCTCACGATGCCGCCGCCAACGCCGGCGACGCCTGGTCCAGCGCGCCACCGCCGGCCGCCCATGACGCCGCCGCGTCAGGCGCCGATTGGCTGAGCAGCGCCCCGGCCCAGCCGGAGCACTTCAGCCTGCTCGATCCGTTCCACAAAGCCTGGGTGCCGTTCGACGCCTGGGTCACGCAAGGCATCGACTGGCTGGTGCTGCACTTCCGCCCGCTGTTCCAGGGCATCCGCGTGCCGGTGGACATGATCCTGAGCGGCTTCCAACAACTGCTGCTGGGCATGCCGGCACCGATCGCCATTCTGGTGTTCTCGCTGCTCGCCTGGCAGGTCGCCGGTTTCGGCATGGGCGCCGCAACGCTGCTCTCCCTGGTCGCCATTGGCGCCATCGGCGCCTGGTCGCAGGCGATGGTCACGCTGGCACTGGTGCTGACCGCGCTGTTCTTCTGCATCCTTATCGGCCTGCCGCTCGGCATCTGGCTGGCGCGCAGCAAGCACGCCGCCAAGGTGATAAGGCCGCTGCTCGACGCGATGCAAACCACCCCGGCCTTCGTCTATCTGGTGCCGATCGTCATGCTGTTCGGCATCGGCAACGTGCCGGGCGTGGTGGTGACCATTATCTTCGCGCTGCCGCCGATCGTGCGTCTGACCATTCTCGGCATCAAGCAGGTGCCGGAGGATCTGATCGAGGCCGCCGAATCCTTCGGCGCCAGCCCACGCCAGCTGCTGTTCAAAGTGCAGCTGCCGCTGGCGATGCCGACCATCATGGCCGGCGTGAACCAGACGCTGATGTTGGCGCTGTCGATGGTCGTCATCGCCTCGATGATCGCCGTCGGCGGTCTGGGGCAGATGGTGCTGCGCGGCATCGGCCGGCTGGATATGGGCCTGGCCGCCGTCGGCGGCGTCGGCATCGTGATCCTGGCGATCATTCTCGATCGCCTCACCCAATCGCTGGGGCGCGATCGCCGCAGCAAGGGCATCGGCCGCTGGTACCGCCGCGGCCCTATCGGGTTGCTTACCCGTCCGTTCATCAAACAAGCCTGACGCTTTTCCCGCCGGCGGCTGTGGCCCCGGCGGGCTATGACACCACCACATTGAAAGAGGGGAAACACTATGCGCACCACGGGCATCTGGGCTCTCGCCCTGACGACGCTGATTGGTACACAGAGCGCCATTGCGGCGGATTTACCCGGTAAGGGGATCGCGGTACAGCCGGTGCAAAGCACCATTTCCGAAGAGACTTTCCAGACGCTGCTGGTCAGCAAGGCGCTGGAAAAACTGGGTTACGACGTGAAGGAACCGCGCGAGGTGGATTACAACGTCGCCTACACCTCCATCGCCTCCGGCGACGCGACCTTTATTGCGGTCAACTGGGATCCGCTGCACGCCGATCAGTACAAGGCCGCCGGCGGCGACACCAAGTTCTACCGAGAAGGCGTCTACGTCAACGGCGCCGCGCAGGGTTACCTGATCGACAAGAAAACCGCCGAGCAGTACCACATCACCAACGTCGAGCAGCTCAAGGATCCCAAGATCGCCAAGCTGTTCGACACCAACGGCGACGGCAAGGCCGATCTGACCGGCTGCACCCCGGGGTGGGGCTGCGAGGCGGTGATCAACCACCACATCAAGGCCTACGGCCTGAGCAACACCGTCGAACACAATCAGGGCAACTACGCGGCGATGATCGCCGACACCATCACCCGCTACAAAGAGGGCAAGCCGGTGCTGTATTACACCTGGACGCCGTACTGGGTCAGCGATGTGATGGTACCGGGCCGCGACGTGGTCTGGCTGCAGGTGCCGTTCTCCTCCCTGCCGGGCGAGCAGAAAAACGTCGATACCAAGCTGCCTAACGGCGCCAACTACGGCTTCCCGGTCAACACCATGCGCATCGCCGCCAACAAACAGTGGGCCGAAGCCAACCCGGCGGCCGCCAAGCTGTTCGCCATCATGAAGCTGCCGATCGCCGACATCAACGCGCAAAACCTGCGCATGCACGAAGGCCAGGCTTCGGAAGCCGACATCCAAAACCACGTTAACGGCTGGATCAAGGCACACCAGGCAACCTTCGACGGCTGGGTGAAAACCGCCGCCGCCGCGGCGAAGCCGTAACCGCTCGGGGGCGCCGCAACCGCGCGCCCCTCACCCCGTCAGATCGATGCCGCTGAACTGTAAAAAGCGTGCGGCGGCATTCGACAAGGGCTGCGGCCAAATGCAGTACACCTGGCGCCGCGGCCCGTCTTCAATCGGAATTGACACCAGCGCGCTTAGACGCTGCGCGGTCGAGATCGGTACGATCCCCGCCGCCAACCCGCGCCGCACCAGATTCTCCAGCCACTCGATATGATCGATCTCAAAACTGACATGCCGGCGGATACCCGCCGCCAGGAAGGCGCGATCGGTTTGACGCCGCGCGCCGGTGCCGCTGTAGAAATCCACCAGCGGCACTTCCGCCAGCGCCTGCAGATTCACCCGCTCGCGGTTGGCCAACGGATGCTGCGGCGCCACCAACGCCACCAGCGGCTCATCGGTCAGCTGTCGGTGCGACATCGGCAACAGGTCGACATCGCCGGGCCAGATGCCGACGAACGCCATATCGCACTTCTGCTGACGCACGTCCTCCAGCAGGGCTTCGCTCATGCCGACGTAAAGGCGGATGTTCACCGCCGGATAGTGGCGATGAAACTTGTCGAGCTTTTCGGTCAGATCAATCGCGTTTATGGTTGAAATGGTGCCGATGGTGAGCGTGCCGGACACCGCATCACCGGCGGCGGTCACTTCTTCCACCAGCGCCTGCTGCGCCGCCAACAGCCGCTGCGCCGACGGAATGAAAGCCTGGCCGGCGGGCGTCAGCCGCACCCGGCGCGAGGTGCGTTCAAACAGCGTACAGCCCAGCTCTTCTTCCAGTTTGGCAATCTGGTGGCTGAGTGCCGACTGCACCGTATGGCAGCGCTGCGCCGCCCGGGTGAAGCTCTGCTCTTCCGCCACCGCCAGCGCATAGCGGATCTGTTTCAGGTTCATGGCATCTATCTTGAAATGAGATAAATCAAATGAAAATTATACATTGGTTTCCCAATGCGCATTGCCGGATACTGCGCGCTATCTTTTTCCCGTGATGAAAAAATCATGAACCAACAAAACGCCCATCCGGGCCTCAGCCCGGCGCTGACCGTGCTGATCGCCATCGCAACCGGCCTGGCGGTCGCCAGCAACTACTATGCACAACCGCTGCTGGAAACCATCGCCACCGGTTTCAACCTGTCGGTCAACCAGGCCGGCTTTATCGTCACCGCCGCGCAGCTGGGTTACGCCACCGGCCTGCTGCTGCTGGTGCCGCTCGGCGACATGTTCGAACGCCGCGGTCTGATCGTGTTCATGACGCTGCTGGCCGCCGGGGGCATGTTGATCACCGCCACCTCCGCTACGCTGCCGATGATGATCCTCGGCACCGCGCTCACCGGGCTGTTCTCGGTGGTGGCGCAGATCCTGGTGCCGCTGGCCGCCACGTTGGCCCACCCGGAAAAGCGCGGCAAGACCGTCGGCATCATCATGAGCGGCCTGCTGCTCGGCATCCTGCTGGCGCGTACCGTCGCGGGCGCATTGGCGTCGTTCGGCGGCTGGCGCACCATCTACTGGGTCGCCAGCGTGCTGATGATCCTGATGGCGCTGGTCTTGTGGCGCGCACTGCCGCGCTATAAGCAACACTCCGGGCTGAACTACCCGCAGCTGCTGGCCTCGATCTTCAGCCTGTTCTGCCGCACGCCGCTGCTGCGCACCCGCGCCATTCTCGGCGCCCTGTCGTTCGCCAACTTTAGCGTGCTCTGGACCTCCATGGCCTTTCTGCTCGCCGCACCGCCGTTCAACTATTCCGAGGGCGTGATCGGGCTGTTCGGCCTGGTGGGTGCCGCCGGCGCGCTGGCCGCCTCGCGCGCCGGTCATCTGGCGGACAAAGGCAAGGCCGGGTTGACCACCACCGTCGGCCTGGTGTTGCTGCTACTGTCGTGGATACCTATCGCGCTGGCTAAACAATCGCTGTGGGCGCTGATCGCCGGCATCCTGATCCTCGATCTAGCGGTGCAGGCGGTGCACGTCACCAACCAGAGCGTGATGTATCGCATCATGCCGGACACGCGCAACCGCCTGACCGCCGGCTATATGACCAGCTACTTTATCGGCGGCGCTCTCGGTTCGCTGCTCTCCGCCTCGGCCTATCAGCATGCCGGCTGGTACGGTGTCGCCGCCGCCGGGGGGATTCTATGCCTGCTCAACCTGCTGACCTGGTGGCTCGGCAAACGCCACGATCCGCAGGGGCCGGCGACAATCTGATTACCTTGCAAATAGTAACCAAAGAAATTTATTAGCGGTGCAGGGTATAAACATTACTTACTCTCTGGTAATGTTCTGGGCATAAACTATTGAAACCCTATCTACCCTGCGACCCACAACCATGCAAAGCCAAGCTGCAGACAGCCTTACTCCGCCCGCCGTCAGCGCCACCTTCGCCAACGGCGTCGTCGACAGTTTGCCGATCGTCATCGGGTACGTCCCGGTGGCGTTCGCCTTCGGCCTCAGCGCCGTCAAGCTGGGCTTCTCCCCGCTGGAAAGCATTTTCTTCTCCTGCATCATCTACGCCGGCGCCAGCCAGTTCGTGATCACCGCCCTGCTGAGCGCCGGCATGTCGCTGTGGGTCTCCGCGCTGACGGTGATGGCGATGGATGTGCGCCATCTGTTGTACGGCCCGGCGCTGCGCCACCGCATCGTCTCGCGTATGTCGCCCGGTAAAACGGCGATATGGGCCTTTGGCCTGACCGATGAGGTCTTCGCCGCCGCTACCGCCAAGCTAATGCGCAATAACCGCAGCTGGAGCGAAAACTGGATGCTGGGCATCGCGCTCTGTTCCTGGCTCTCCTGGGTGGCCGGCACCGCGCTCGGCGCGCTGTTCGGCAATGGCCCGCTGGAGCAGTTCCCGGTGATCGAAGCCTCGCTTTCATTCATGCTGCCGGCGCTGTTTCTCAGCTTCCTGCTGGCCGCTTTCCGGCGCCCGCAGAGCCTGACCATCGCCGCCGCGCTGGCCGGCGCGCTGCTCGGCGTGGTGCTGTTCTCCATCCCGGTCGCCATTTTGGCCGGCATCGGCGCCGGTTGCGTCGCCGCCCTGTTCCAACCCGCACATGCGGAGGCCGCTCATGAACACTGATGTGCTGGTGATTGGTCTGGTGGTGGGCTGCGCCAATTACCTGTTCCGTTATCTGCCGCTGCGGCTGGCGCCGGCGCGCGCCCAACCCGGCATCAAACGCGGTAAAGCCGCCCTGCTGCTCGACAGCATCGGCATCGCCTCGATCTGCGCCCTGCTGGTGGTCTCCAGCACGCCGGTGGTGATGCGCGAACCGGACAAGCTGCTGCCGACGCTGGCGGGCTTCGCCGCGCTGGCGCTGTGCTTCTACCGCAGCAAAAGCATCATTCTGTCGACGCTGCTCGGCGCGACGGCCTTTGGCGTCACATTAAAACTGTTAATGCTTTTCGGTCCGGGCTGACACCGCTTCCGGCCATTTGGCGTTTTCATGCGCCGCATCTTTACAAACACTGACAAATGACACGAATTGCTAAATTATCCGCACGGCTGAACATTTACATTATTTGTCACCGTCGTTACTATCTCGAACGAAATTAATGAGGCCCTAAATTATGGAAAGCTCGTTTGCCCCCATAGAACAAATGCTGAATTTCCGCGCCACCCGGCAGAAAGATTTCCCTTATCAGGAAATCCTGCTGACCCGCCTGTGCATGCACATGCAAGGTAAATTGCTGGAAAATCGCAATAAAATGCTGAAGGCGCAGGGGATTAACGAAACACTGTTTATGGCGCTGATTACCCTGGATGCGCAGGAAAGCCACAGCATCCAACCTTCTGAGCTAAGCTCTGCCTTAGGCTCCTCGCGCACCAATGCAACCCGCATCGCCGACGAGCTGGAGAAACGCGGTTGGATCGAGCGCCGGGAAAGCGACAACGATCGCCGATGCCTGCATCTGCATCTGACGCCGCAGGGGGAAGAATTTCTCAGTCAACTGCTGCCGCCGCAGCACCAATGTCTGCATTTCCTGTGGTCCACGCTGACCGACGATGAGCAAAAACAGCTGGAACAGCTGACGCGCAAATTGCTGGCACGTCTGGATCAAATGGAAATCACAGAACAGTTATCCTAATTCACAATTTCTGTTCAGGTACCTACTTATGCGATCCCCATTTAACTGGAGATTCACCCCGCTGTTCGCCGTGTTGCTGCTGGCCGGGTGCGCTTCGACCGATAATATTGCTCCGCAATCCACGCTGATGGATCCGCAGAGCCTGCAGTTGGCTCAGCCGAAAGTCAGCTCGCTGGCCGTCAGCCCGCAGTGGTGGCGCGCCCTCAAGGATCCGCAGTTGGACACGTTGATGACGCAGACGCTGCAAAGCTCGCCGACCCTGCGCCAGGCCGCCGCCCGCGTACGTGAAGCGCAGAGCGTGGTGGGCGAAGCCAACGCAGCCAACGGGCCGAACCTGGATCTGAACGCCAGCACCCAGCGCCAGCGCATACCGCAAAACGTCAATATGGGGCTGGGGTATCCACAAAAACCCATCTATGAAAGCTCCAACTCACTGGGGTTAAATTTGGCGTATGAATTCGACTGGTGGGGCAAATACCGCAACCAGGTGAACGCCGCCAAGGCGCAAGTGAACGCCGCACGCGCCGAGCAGGAACAGGCGGCGCTGACGCTGACCAGTTCGGTAGCCTCCGCATACTACCAGCTGCAAAGCAACCTGGCGCTCGAGAAGCTGCTGCAGCAGGAAGTGAACAACAATGAACGCCTGACCGCGCTGCGCCAACAACGCTATCAGGCCGGCCTGACCGCCGTCGACGTGCCGCAACAAACCCAGGCGCAGTCCGATGCCGCCAAGCAGCAGATCCTGCAGTTGCAGTCGCAAATCGAACAGCTCAGACACCAGCTCGCCGCGCTAGCGGGCCAGGGGCCGAACGCCATGCAGCACCTGCGTCAGGTGCCGCTGCCCGCCGACAACCTGATGGCGCCGCAGGGCGAGCTGACGGCGGATCTGCTGGGCAAGCGCCCGGACATCGCCGCGCAGCGCCAGCTGGTGGAGTCTTACAGCCAGCGCGTCAGCGCCGCGCGCAAAGAGTTTTACCCCAGCCTGACCATTTCAGCCTTCGCCGGTCTGATGACCACCAATGTCGGTGGCACCAACCCGAACCTGTTTGAAGCGGCCAGCCAGGCCTGGAACGTGATGCCGGCGATTTCGCTGCCGATCTTCCACGCCGGGGCGCTGCGCAGCAAGCTGGGCGAGGAATCCGCGCTGTATGACGAAGCAGTGGAATCCTATAACCAAACCATCCTGAATGCGGTACAGGAAACCGCCGACGCCATCACTATCCAGCAGAGCTCTGCGCAACAGCAGCTGCAGGCGGCGTCCGCGGCCCAGTCGATGCAACAGGTGTACCAGGTCGCCAGTGCCCGTTACCAGGCAGGGATTATCGGGCGCGACGATCTGTTGACCAGCCAGACGCAGCTATTGCAGCAGCAACAGGCGGAGTTGAATGCCAGCAGCAATTTACTGCAGGCGAAGATAGGACTGATCCGCGCGCTGGGCGGTGGCTATCAGGCCCCGGCCGCAGCGGATTCGAAAGCATAATAATATAAGGCTTGGAGAACACCATGAGCGCAAGCGCGGAAATCCAAAACCCGCAGCAGCCCAACGGCAAAAAGAAGCAGCGCAAGTTTTGGCTGCTGTTGTTGACGGCTATTTTCATTGTTATAGGGGTGGCTTACTTAGTGTATTGGTTCCTGGTGCTGCGTCATCACCAGGAAACCGACGACGCCTACGTCTCCGGCAACCAGGTGCAGATCATGGCCCAGGTGTCAGGCAGCGTGAACAGCGTCAATTTTGACAACACTGACTACGTCAAACAGGGCGACGTGCTGCTGACGCTCGATCCGACCGATGCCGAGCAGGCGTTTGAACGCGCCAAGACCGGCCTGGCCAACAGCGTGCGTCAAACCCACCAGCTGATCATCAACAGCAAGCAGTATCAGGCCAATATCGCCCTGCGCAAGACCGATCTGAGTAAGGCCGAGAACGATCTGAAACGCCGCGTGGTGCTGGGCAGCGTTGACGCCATCGGCCGCGAAGAGCTGCAACACGCTCGCGATGCGGTCGACAGCGCCAAGGCCGCGCTGGAAGTGGCGGTGCAGCAATACAACGCCAACCAGGCGATGGTGCTGAATACCCCGCTGGAACAGCAGCCGGCGATCCAACAGGCCGCCGCGCAGATGCGCGACGCCTGGCTGGCGCTGCAGCGTACTAAAGTGATCAGCCCGATCACCGGCTACGTCTCGCGCCGCAGCGTGCAGGTGGGGGCGCAGATCGCCGCCGGTTCGCCGCTGATGGCGGTAGTGCCGGCCGATCACATCTGGGTTGACGCCAACTTCAAGGAAACCCAGATCGCCAACATGCGCATCGGCCAGCCGGCGACGGTGGTCAGCGACGTGTACGGTGACGACGTGGTGTATCAGGGCAAAGTGGTCGGTATCGACATGGGCACCGGCAGCGCCTTCTCGCTGCTGCCGGCGCAGAACGCCACCGGCAACTGGATCAAGGTGGTGCAACGCCTGCCGGTGCGTATTGAGCTCGACGCCAAGCAGGTTGCCGATCATCCGCTGCGCATCGGCCTGTCGACGCTGGTGACCGTCGACACCGCCAATCTGGACGGCCGCGTGCTGGCCGACGTGGTACGCGATAAACCGCTGTACCAGAGCAACGCGTTGGCGTTGAATCTGGCGCCGGTTAATCAGCTGATCGCCGACGTGATCCATGCGAACGCCGGCTAAGCGCGCGGGAGGCCATCTTGCCACAGAAACCGCTTGAAGGCGCTCAGCTCGCCTGGATGACGGTCGCGCTCGCCATGGCGACCTTCATGCAGGTGCTGGACTCCACCATCGCCAACGTGGCGATCCCCACCATTGCCGGTAACCTCGGGTCTTCCAACTCGCAGGGCACCTGGGTGATCACCTCGTTCGGCGTGGCGAACGCCATCTCGATCCCGATCACCGGCTGGCTGGCGAAGCGCATCGGCGAAGTGCGGCTGTTCCTCTGGTCCACCGCGCTGTTCGTCCTCGCCTCCTGGCTGTGCGGCATCTCCAACAGCCTCGGCATGCTGATCTTCTTCCGCGTGATCCAGGGCGTGGTGGCCGGGCCGCTGATCCCGCTGTCGCAGAGCCTGTTGCTGAACAACTACCCGCCCGCCAAGCGAGCGATGGCCCTGGCGCTCTGGTCGATGACCGTTATCGTCGCGCCGATCTTCGGGCCGATCCTCGGCGGCTACATCAGCGACAACTACCATTGGGGCTGGATCTTCTTCATCAACATCCCGATCGGCGCCTTCGTTATCATGGCGGCGATGGCGACGTTGAAGGGGCGAGAAACCAAAACCGAGATCAAGCCGATCGACACCGTCGGCCTGGTGCTGCTGATCGTCGGCATCGGTTCGCTGCAGGTGATGCTCGACCAGGGCAAGGAGCTGGACTGGTTCAACTCGACCGAGATCATCACCCTAACCGTGGTGGCGGTGGTGGCGCTGCTGTTCCTGGTGGTGTGGGAGCTGACGGACGACCACCCGGTGGTGGATCTGTCGCTGTTCAAGTCGCGTAACTTCACCATCGGCTGTCTGTGCATCAGCCTAGCCTACATGCTGTACTTCGGCGCCATCGTGCTGTTGCCGCAGCTGCTGCAAGAGGTGTACGGCTATACCGCCACCTGGGCGGGGCTGGCTTCGGCGCCGGTCGGGCTGATCCCGGTGCTGCTGTCGCCGATCATCGGTAAGTTCGGCAACCGGCTCGACATGCGTAAGCTGGTGACCTTCAGCTTCATCATGTATGCCGTGTGCTTCTACTGGCGCGCCTATACGTTTGAACCGGGCATGGACTTCGGCGCTTCGGCCTGGCCGCAGTTCGTTCAGGGCTTCGCCATCGCCTGCTTCTTCATGCCGTTGACCACCATCACGCTGTCCGGCCTGCCGCCGGAACGCATGGCGGCGGCATCAAGCCTGTCGAACTTTACGCGAACGCTGGCGGGCTCGATCGGCACCTCGATCACCACTACCCTGTGGACGCAGCGCGAATCGCAGCATCACGCGCAGCTGACGGAGTTCGTCAACCCGTACAATCCACAGTCGCAGGAGATGTACCGGCAGCTGGAGCAGCTCGGCATGAGCAAGCAGCAGGCGTCGGCCTACATCGCCAACGAGATCACCGCGCAGGGCCTGATCATCTCCGCCAACGAGATCTTCTGGCTGTCGGCCGGGGTATTCCTGGTGCTGCTGGCGCTGGTGTGGGTGGCGAAACCGCCGTTCAGCTCCGGCGGCGGCGGGGGCGGCGGCGCTCACTAAGCTTCAATAAACGAAACGGGCGCCCTGAGGCGCCCGTTTTTTATCCGGCGGAATAAAGATTACGCCTGATTCTGACGCCACCAGTCCGCCAGCAGAATGCCGGTCGCGACGGAAACGTTCAGGCTTTCCACCTTGCCGGTGCCGCCGATGGACACGTTCATGTCGCCTTGCTGCCAGGCGCTGTCGCTCAGACCGTCGCGCTCCTGGCCCAGCACCAGCACCATCTTGGCCGGCAGCTTGGCCTGCGCCAGCGCGGTGCCTTTGTGGCTGGAGGTGGTGACGATGGTGTAGCCCGCTTTGCGGAAGGTATCCAGCACCGACAGGAAATCGTCGGCGTTGATCGCCTTGATATGCTCCGCGCCGCCTTCTGCGGTGCGCACCGCCGCGCCGGACTCCAGCAGCGCCGGATCCTGCAGCAGCACGCCGTTGACGCCGAAGTGGGCGCAAGAACGGACGATGGCACCCAGGTTATGCGGGTTGCCCACTTCTTCCAGCGCCAGCACGCAGTCGGTCGCCGGCGCGGTTTTCAGGTAGCTCTGCGCATCCAGACCCTGACGTTTTTTGATCAGGAAGCACACGCCGCCGTGGTGCTCGGTGCCGGAAGCCTTGGCCAGCTCTTCCTCGTCCACCACGTGGTAGGCTTTGCGGTTCGCCGCCATCCAGCGCAGCGCTTCGCGGAAGCGCGGGGTGACCGACTGCACGAACCAGGCGCGCACGATCGCTTCCGGACGGCTGGCGAACAGCGCCTGACAGGCGTTTTCACCGTAAACGCGGGTTTCTTCCGCGCGCTGGCGGCGCAGCTGTTCCGGATCGATAAAGCTTTTGCCGCTGATGCCGCCGTGATCGAACGCCGGCTCTTCATTCGGCGCGCGCGAAACGGTTCTCCACGGCGACTCGTTGCCACCGCGATCTTCTGAGCGCGCCGGACGGCGAGGACGATCGCTTTCACTGCGGCGGGAGTCGGCGCCGCGACGATCGTTGCCACCGCGCGCCTTGTCTTGGCCGGTGCGGCCCGAGCGCGCACCGTCAGCCGGACGGCCTTTGCCGGCCGGACGTTTATTCTTGTTGCGGTCGTCGCCGTTGTCGTCGTCGCTGCGGACGTACATCACTTTGACTTTACCGTTCTTGCCACTAAATGAATCGTTCATTGTCTTCTCCACCAACGCGCAGGGCGCGAAGATTACCTGATGTTGGTGCATGAAGCCACCAACTTGCGCTAAAAGCTCCCAACTATCACATCCATTGAACAAACCTCATTGTTCATGCGCCGGGTTTTGCCGATAATTGTCAGCATTAAAGAAACATCTCCGCAACCGCGTTGCGGGGACCATGCTTTCTCTGTACCCGAGGTCAACATGAATACAGTTTGTGCAGCTTGCAATGCCACCAACCGTGTGCCGGAAGAACGTCTGGCGGACAACGCGAAATGCGGCCGCTGCGGCCACGAGCTCTTCGACGGTGAAGTGATCAACGCCACCGCCGCCACGCTGGACCAGTTGCTGCAGGACGATCTGCCGGTCGTGGTCGATTTCTGGGCGCCGTGGTGCGGTCCGTGCCGCAGCTTTGCGCCGATCTTCGAAGACGTGGCCGAAGAGCGCGCCGGCAAGGTGCGCTTCGTGAAAGTGAACACCGAAGCCGAGCCGGAGCTGAGCGCCCGTTTCCGCATCCGCAGTATCCCGACCATTATGGTGTTCCGTCAGGGCAAGATGGTCGACATGCTTAACGGCGCGATGCCGAAAGCGCCGTTTGACAACTGGCTCAACGAGTTGGTGTGATTCGGCAAGTATAGGCCGTATCCCGCCATCGCGCGCGAACGCCCCCGATCGAGCCCGCCTCTCCCGGCGGGCTTTTTTCTGCGTTACAATAGCGGTTTTTCCCCAGGATCGTTATGACCGACAACGCCGTACTTCGCCTGCGCCAATTCCGTTTAGACCGCGCCACCCGCCCCTTTCTGGCGCGCGGTTGCCGGGTGGCGCGTTGTCAGGGTTGCCTGCTGCCGCATAAAAACTGCCTGTGCGACACCATTCGCCCGCAGCAGGCCGGCAGCCGTTTCTGCCTGATCATGTTCGGCGCCGAGCCGCTCAAGCCCAGCAATACCGGCCGCCTGATCGCCGATATCCTGCCGGACACCCAGGCGTTCCTCTGGTCGCGCACCGAGATCGATCCCGCCCTGCTGGCGGCCATCAACGATCCGACGCGGCAGCCTTACGTGGTGTTCCCCGCCTCTTACGCCGACGCCGAACGCCCGGTGTTCAGCGAGCTGCCCGCCGGCGGCAAACCGCCACTGTTCATCATGCTGGACGGCACCTGGGCGGAAGCGCGCAAAATGTTCCGTAAAAGCCCGTACCTTAATCAATTCCCGGTATTTTCCCTCAACGTCGACACCGCATCGGATTATCAGCTGCGCGAAGCCAGCCGCGCCGAGCAACACTGTACGGCGGAAGTGGCCGCCGCCCTGCTGCAACAGGCGGGCGATCTGCCGGCCGCTGACGGATTGAATCAGCATTTCCGCTATTTCCGTCAACAGTATCTGGCGGGAAAACCGACCCGGCCGGAGGCACCGGTCACAGCAATGTAGCCATAAAGCGCCTAAAATCAGGCGTAACGTTGCCAAAAGGAGCCGTGCATGAGCCAGCGAGGGTTAGAAGCGCTACTACGTCCCAAATCGATCGCCGTTCTGGGCGCTTCGCAGCAGCCGGGCCGCGCCGGCAACCTGATGATGAGCAACCTGCTGGCCGGCGGTTTCAGCGGGCCTATCTTGCCGGTCACGCCGCGCTACAAGGCGGTATGCGGCGTCATGGCCTATCCCGACGTCGCCAGCCTGCCGCTGACGCCGGATCTGGCGATCATCTGCACCCACGCCGACCGCAATCTGGCGCTGATCGAAGCGCTGGGCCAACGCGGTTGTAAAACCGCCATCGTGCTCTCTTCGCCACCGGAACAGTTCGCCGAGCTGAAAGCCTGCGCGCAGCGCTACGCCATGCGGCTGCTGGGCCCCAACAGCCTGGGATTGCTGGCGCCGTGGCAGGGCATCAACGCCAGCTTCTCGCCGGTGCCTATCCAAAAAGGCAAGCTGGCGTTTATCTCGCAGTCCGCCGCCGTGGCCAACACCATTCTCGATTGGGCGCAACAGCGCGAGGTCGGCTTCTCCTATTTCATTGCGCTGGGCGACAGCCTGGATATCGACGTCGACGATCTACTCGACTTTTTGGCGCGCGACGGCAAGACCAGCGCCATCCTGCTGTATCTGGAAAACATCAGCGACGCGCGGCGTTTTCTCTCCGCTTCGCGCAGCGCCTCACGCAACAAACCCATTCTGGTGATCAAAAGCGGTCGCAGCCAACAGGCGCAGCTGTTGCTCAACAGCCAGCTGGGGCTGGACGCCGCCTATGACGCCGCCATCCAGCGCGCCGGTCTGCTGCGCGTGCAGGATACTCACGAGTTGTTCTCGGCGGTGGAAACCCTCAGCCATATGCATCCGCTACGCGGCGAGCGGCTGATGATCGTCAGCAACGGTGCGGCGCCGGCGGCGATGGCGCTGGACGAGCTGCTTGGGCGCAACGGCAAGCTGGCGACGCTGAGCGATGAGAGCCTGGCGACGTTGAGCGATGCGCTGCCGGATTTCATTCGCGCCGGCAACCCGCTCGATCTGCGCGACGACGCGACGCCGCAGCGTTACCTGGTGGCGCTCGAAGCGCTGCTCGACAGCCACGACTATGACGCGCTGCTGCTGATCCACGCGCCGAGCGCGGCCGCGCCGGGCACCGCCACGGCGCAGCGGCTGATCGACGCGCTGCACCGCCATGCGCGCGGCAAGCGCATCACGTTGCTGACCAACTGGTGTGGCGAATACTCCTCGCAAGAGGCGCGACGGCTGTTTACCGAAGCCGCCATTCCCACCTACCGCACGCCGGAAGGCGCGGTCACCGCCTTTATGCATATGGTGGAATACCGCCGCAACCAGAAGCAGCTGAAAGAGACGCCGGCGCTGCCGGTTGGCCTGACCGCCAACACCGCCGACGCCCACCGTCTGATCCACCAGGCGCTGGCCGAAGGGGCCACCCAGCTGGATACCCACGAGGTGCAATCCATCCTGCAGGCCTATGACCTGAGCACCCTGCCAACCTGGATCGCCGAAGACAGCGCCGAGGCGGTACACATCGCCGAACAGATCGGCTATCCGGTGGCGCTGAAGCTGCGTTCGCCGGATATCCCGCACAAATCGGAAGTTCAGGGCGTGATGCTTTATCTGCGCACCGCGACCGAAGTGCAACGCGCGGCGGAGGCGATCCTCGACCGCGTGAAGCGCACCTATCCGCAGGCGCGTATCCACGGCCTGTTGGTGCAGAGCATGGCCAACCGCGCCGGCGCCCAGGAACTGCGTATCGCGGTGGAACAGGATGCCATTTTCGGCCCGCTGATCATGCTGGGCGAAGGCGGCGTGGAGTGGCGTCAGGAAAATCAGGTGGCGGTCGCGCTGCCGCCGCTGAATATGGCGCTGGCGCGTTATCTGGTGCTGCAGGCGGTGAAAGGCGGCAAGATCCGCGGGCGCAGCGCGCTGCGGCCTTTAGATATCCCCGGGCTAAGCCGCTTGCTGGTGCAGGTTTCCAACCTGATCCTCGATTGCCCGGAGATCGCCCGGCTGGATATTCACCCGGTGCTGGCTTCCGGCAGCGAATTCACCCTGCTGGACGTTTCGATGCAGCTCGCACCGTTCAGCGGCGATCCGCAGGCGCGGCTGGCGATCCGCCCTTATCCGCATGAGCTGGAGGAAACCATCGCGCTGAAAGACGGCAGCCAGTGCCTGTTCCGTCCGATCCTGCCCGAAGACGAACCGGCGCTGAAGCATTTCATCGACCGGGTGACCAAGGAAGATCTCTATTATCGCTACTTCAGCGAGATCAGCGAGTTTACCCATGACGATTTGGCCAACATGACACAGATCGACTACGATCGAGAAATGGCCTTTGTGGCGGTGCGCGCAGACGAAATCATCGGCGTGACCCGTGCGTTGTCCGATCCGGACAACACCGATGCCGAGTTCGCCGTGCTGGTGCGTTCCGACCTGAAAGGGCTGGGGCTGGGCCGGCAACTGCTGGAAAAAATGATCGCCTATGCGCGCGCCCATGGCCTGACCCGCCTGAGCGGCATCACCATGCCGAATAACCGTGGCATGATCGCGCTGGCTCAGCGGCTGGGCTTTGGCATCGAGGTGCAGCTTGAGGACGGCATCGTCAATCTGACGCTGCCGCTGCAGGCCGCCGACGCGCAGTGACCTGCGTCGCAATGCGCTACGAATCCACCACTTAACGCCAAAACATACGCACAATCGAGGCAACTAATGGTATTATCGCCCGATTATTCGGTTTATTGTTTTTAAGCCTGTGGCGTTCCGGCCATCAATCATGAGAGAAGAAGCGCACTGTGATGTTGTCAAAATTTAAACGTAGCAAACATCAACAACACCTTGCACAACTGCCCAAACTCCCCCAGACGGTTGCTGACGTTCGTACTCTGTACGCGCCGTCCGACTTTCGCACCACGCTGCTGGATTCCATCGCCAACGCCACCCAACGCATCTATCTGGTGGCCCTGTATCTGGAGCATGACGACGCCGGGCGTGAGATCCTCAACGCACTGTATCAAGCCAAGCAACGGCGGCCCGAGCTGGAAATCTGCGTGCTGGTCGACTGGCACCGCGCACAGCGCGGGCGCATCGGCGCTGCCGCCGCCAATACCAACGCCGACTGGTATTGCGCCATGGCCAGCCAGCACCCGGAACAGTCGGTGCCGATCTACGGCGTGCCGGTCAATACCCGTGAAGCGCTGGGCGTATTGCATCTGAAGGGCTTTGTGGTCGACGATACCGTGATCTACAGCGGCGCCAGCATCAACGACGTTTATCTGCATCAGCATGAGAAATACCGTTACGATCGCTACCAGCTGATCACCAATGAGGTGTTGGCCGATACCCTGATTGATTACATCAAGCAGCATCTGCTGACCGCCGGCGCGGTGCAGCGCCTCGATCGCAGCGATCGGCCGAAAAGCCCGGAGATTAAAAACGAGACCCGCCTGTTCCGTTTCGCCCTGCGCCGCGCCGGTTATCACTTCCGCGGCAAGGCCGGCAACGATGAGCTGGCGGTGACACCGTTGGTTGGGCTGGGCAAACAAAGCGTGCTGAATAAAACCATTCATCACCTGATGTCGTGCGCCGACCAGAAACTGACACTGTGCACCCCCTATTTCAACCTGCCGGCGCTGCTGGTGCGCAACATCATCTATCTGCTGCGCCAGGGCAAACAGGTGGAGATCATCGTCGGCGATAAGACCGCCAACGACTTCTATATTCCGGAAGATCAGCCGTTCAAAATCATCGGCGCACTGCCCTACCTGTACGAGATCAACCTGCGCCGCTTCCTGAGCCGGTTGCAGCGTTACGTCGATACCGGCCAGCTGATCGTGCGGCTGTGGAAGGATGGCGATAACAGCTATCACCTGAAAGGCATGTGGGTGGACGAAGAGTGGCAGCTGATTACCGGCAATAACCTCAACCCACGCGCCTGGCGGCTGGATCTGGAAAACGCCATTCTGATCCACGATCCCAAACAAGAGATGCGCGAGCAGCGGCAAAAAGAGCTGGAGTGCATCCGCACCCACACCACTGTGGTCGGCCATTATCAGGAGCTGCAAAGTATTCAGCAGTATCCGATCAAGGTGCGTAAGCTGATTCGCCGCCTGCGCCGCATCCGCATCGATCGGCTGATTAGCCGCATCCTGTAAGCTCTACGCTAACCCCGGCCAAGGCCGGGGTTTTCATTACAGCTGTATCTCCTTGCCTTTGCGATGCAGCCGGAGCGAAACCAGCAACGCCAACAGGCACATGCCGGAGACATACCAGAAGAAAGCGTTCTCCACGCCGAACGATTTTAGCGACAGCGCGACATATTCCGCCGAGCCGCCGAACAGGGCATTCGCCACCGCATAAGACAAGCCCACCCCTAACGCGCGCACCTCCGGCGGGAACATCTCGGCTTTAAGCAGCCCGCTAATCGCGGTGTAGAAACTGACGATGAACAGCGCCAATACGATCAGGCCAAACGCCATAAAAGGGTTGGTCACTCCTTTCAGAGCGAACAGGATCGGTACCGTCAACACGGTGGCGAAGGCTGAGAAGATCAACATCGAGCTGCGACGGCCGATTTTATCCGAGAACGCGCCCACCGCCGGCTGCAGCAGCATAAAGACGAACAGTGCGACGGTCATGATGGCGCTGGCCAGCTTGGCGTCCATACCGGCGGTGTTGACCAGATATTTCTGCATGTAGGTGGTGAAGGTGTAAAAGGTCAGCGAACCGGCGGCGGTAAAGCCCAGCACCATCAGGAATGCCTTGCGGTTTTTCCACAGCCCCGTCAGCGAACCGGCATCCTTGTGGTTACGCGTCTTCGCATCGGAGGTTTCATTCAGCGAACGGCGCAGATACAGCGCCACCACCGCCAACACCGCCCCCAAGGCGAACGGAATACGCCAGCCCCAGGCCTTCAGTTCTTCGCCGGACAAAATTTGCTGCAGGATCACCAATACCAGCAGAGCCAGCAGTTGCCCGCCGATCAAGGTGACGTACTGGAACGAAGCATAGAAACCGCGTCGCCCCTTGATCGCCACCTCACTCATATAGGTGGCGCTGGTGCCATATTCTCCACCTACCGACAGCCCCTGGAACAGGCGGGCGATCAGCAGCAGCGCCGGCGCCCAGCTGCCGATCGATTCATAAGTCGGCAGGCAGGCGATCACCAGCGATCCAGCGCACATCATGCAGACCGACAGCAGCATTGAGTTTTTACGACCATGTTTGTCAGCGATGTAGCCAAATAACCAACCGCCGATCGGCCGCATGAAGAAGCCGGCGGCGAATACCCCGGCGGTTTGCAACAGCTGCGTGGTGCTGTTGCCTGCCGGGAAGAACGAGGCGGCAAAGTAAATGGAACAGAAGGAGTAAACGTAAAAATCAAACCACTCCACCAGATTGCCTGATGAAGCCCCGACGATAGCGAAAATGCGTTTCTTGTTATCGAGCGCCCCCTGTTCGACGCCGTGCTCACCCTCAAGAGCCGAGGTTGTTTCTGTCATGATGTTTTCTCCGAGCCATAGCAATGATGAAATTCGGCTTCCTGCCGCCTGGTGTTACTTTATTGTTATTTATAAGTTAACAGCCAAACTTAATAGCGGACGAAGAATATCTGACATTCAGAGAAACAATGCGTTGGTTTTGTGATGAATATTAAACAGTACGATGAAAGTTGAAGCGGGTTACAACGGGGATTTTCCATTTTACGCATAGCAAAAAGCCCTGAACGTCAGTTCAGGGCTTTCGGCTTTGTTTGATGCCTGGCAGTTTATGGCGGGCGTCCTGCCCGCCCCCCTTCGGGCCGTTGCTTCGCAACGTTCAAATCCGCTCCCGGCGGATTTGTCCTACACCATTCGTCTCAGGATGCCCATGCTCGGGCAGAACGCCAGATAACAGACAAAACAAAAAGCCCCATGCTTTCGCATGAGGCTTGTTGTTTTATTTGATGCCTGGCAGTGTCCTACTCTCGCATGGGGAGACCCCACACTACCATCGGCGCTACGGCGTTTCACTTCTGAGTTCGGCATGGGGTCAGGTGGGACCACCGCGCTATTGCCGCCAGGCAAATTCGTTTTAATCAACCCGCTTCATCGCTGAAGCCAGTCAATCCAATCTGTAAACAAGCTGAATATTGTCTTGGTCTCACCAAAACACCTTCGGTGTTGTAAGGTTAAGCCTCACGGATCATTAGTACTGGTTAGCTCAATGCATCGCTGCACTTACACACCCAGCCTATCAACGTCTTAGTCTTAAACGTTCCTTCAGGGACCTTAAAGGCCCAGGGAAGACTCATCTTGAGGCAAGTTTCGCGCTTAGATGCTTTCAGCGCTTATCTTTTCCGCACTTAGCTACCGGGCAATGCCATTGGCATGACAACCCGAACACCAGTGGTGCGTTCACTCCGGTCCTCTCGTACTAGGAGCAACCCCTCTCAATCTTCCAACGCCCACGGCAGATAGGGACCGAACTGTCTCACGACGTTCTAAACCCAGCTCGCGTACCACTTTAAATGGCGAACAGCCATACCCTTGGGACCTACTTCAGCCCCAGGATGTGATGAGCCGACATCGAGGTGCCAAACACCGCCGTCGATATGAACTCTTGGGCGGTATCAGCCTGTTATCCCCGGAGTACCTTTTATCCGTTGAGCGATGGCCCTTCCATTCAGAACCACCGGATCACTAAGACCTACTTTCGTACCTGCTCGAGCCGTCACTCTCGCAGTCAAGCTAGCTTATGCCTTTGCACTAACCTCACGATGTCCGACCGTGATTAGCTAACCTTCGTGCTCCTCCGTTACTCTTTGGGAGGAGACCGCCCCAGTCAAACTACCCACCAGACACTGTCCTCACCCCGGATCACGGGGCAGAGTTAGAACATCAAACATTAAAGGGTGGTATTTCAAGGATGGCTCCACGCAGACTGGCGTCCACGCTTCAAAGCCTCCCACCTATCCTACACATCAAGGCTCAATGTTCAGTGTCAAGCTATAGTAAAGGTTCACGGGGTCTTTCCGTCTTGCCGCGGGTACACTGCATCTTCACAGCGAGTTCAATTTCACTGAGTCTCGGGTGGAGACAGCCTGGCCATCATTACGCCATTCGTGCAGGTCGGAACTTACCCGACAAGGAATTTCGCTACCTTAGGACCGTTATAGTTACGGCCGCCGTTTACTGGGGCTTCGATCAAGAGCTTCGCCTTGCGGCTGACCCCATCAATTAACCTTCCAGCACCGGGCAGGCGTCACACCGTATACGTCCACTTTCGTGTTTGCACAGTGCTGTGTTTTTATTAAACAGTTGCAGCCAGCTGGTATCTTCGACTGGCTTCAGCTCCATCCGCAAGGGACTTCACCTACATGCCAGCGTGCCTTCTCCCGAAGTTACGGCACCATTTTGCCTAGTTCCTTCACCCGAGTTCTCTCAAGCGCCTTGGTATTCTCTACCTGACCACCTGTGTCGGTTTGGGGTACGATTTAATGTTACCTGGAGCTTAGAGGATTTTCCTGGAAGCAGGGCATCAACTACTTCTGCACCGTAGTGCATCGTCATCACGCCTCAGGGTTAGTATGCAACCGGATTTACCAGGTCACACCCCCTACACGCTTAAACCGGGACAACCGTCGCCCGGCTAGCCTAGCCTTCTCCGTCCCCCCTTCGCAGTAACACCAAGTACAGGAATATTAACCTGTTTCCCATCGACTACGCTTTTCAGCCTCGCCTTAGGGGTCGACTCACCCTGCCCCGATTAACGTTGGACAGGAACCCTTGGTCTTCCGGCGAGCGGGCTTTTCACCCGCTTTATCGTTACTTATGTCAGCATTCGCACTTCTGATACCTCCAGCAACCCTCACAGGCCACCTTCAACGGCTTACAGAACGCTCCCCTACCCAACAACGCATAAGCGTCGCTGCCGCAGCTTCGGTGCATGGTTTAGCCCCGTTACATCTTCCGCGCAGGCCGACTCGACCAGTGAGCTATTACGCTTTCTTTAAATGATGGCTGCTTCTAAGCCAACATCCTGGCTGTCTATGCCTTCCCACATCGTTTCCCACTTAACCATGACTTTGGGACCTTAGCTGGCGGTCTGGGTTGTTTCCCTCTTCACGACGGACGTTAGCACCCGCCGTGTGTCTCCCGTGATAACATTCTTCGGTATTCGGAGTTTGCATCGGTTTGGTAAGCCGGGATGGCCCCCTAGCCGAAACAGTGCTCTACCCCCGAAGATGAGTTCACGAGGCGCTACCTAAATAGCTTTCGGGGAGAACCAGCTATCTCCCGGTTTGATTGGCCTTTCACCCCCAGCCACAAGTCATCCGCTAATTTTTCAACATTAGTCGGTTCGGTCCTCCAGTTAGTGTTACCCAACCTTCAACCTGCCCATGGCTAGATCACCGGGTTTCGGGTCTATACCTTGCAACTAATCGCCCAGTTAAGACTCGGTTTCCCTACGGCTCCCCTATACGGTTAACCTTGCTACAAAATATAAGTCGCTGACCCATTATACAAAAGGTACGCAGTCACACCACGAAGGTGCTCCCACTGCTTGTACGTACACGGTTTCAGGTTCTATTTCACTCCCCTCGCCGGGGTTCTTTTCGCCTTTCCCTCACGGTACTGGTTCACTATCGGTCAGTCAGGAGTATTTAGCCTTGGAGGATGGTCCCCCCATATTCAGACAGGATGTCACGTGTCCCGCCCTACTCATCGAACTCACGACCTGTGCATTTTAGTGTACGGGGCTATCACCCTTTACTGCGCGACTTTCCAGACGCTTCCACTAACACACAAGCCGATTCAGGTTCTGGGCTCCTCCCCGTTCGCTCGCCGCTACTGGGGGAATCTCGGTTGATTTCTTTTCCTCGGGGTACTTAGATGTTTCAGTTCCCCCGGTTCGCCTCATGCCACTATGTATTCATGACATGATAGTGTGTCGAAACACACTGGGTTTCCCCATTCGGGTATCGCCGGTTATAACGGTTCATATCACCTTACCGACGCTTTTCGCAGATTAGCACGCCCTTCATCGCCTCTGACTGCCTAGGCATCCACCGTGTACGCTTAGTCACTTAACCTCACAACCCGAAGATGTTTCCATCGTTCGCGCTGCAAACATTTGAGAGACTCTATGACAGGTTACTCTTCATCCCAGTACATCTACGGAGGGACAAATTTCAGCCGTCATGTTTCAATTTTCAGCTTGTTCCAGATTGTTAAAGAGCAAAATACTTCGCAGCATACTGTCGCCAATATACTCTGAAGTATTGAAATACCGGACTATATGGTGGAGCTAAGCGGGATCGAACCGCTGACCTCCTGCGTGCAAGGCAGGCGCTCTCCCAGCTGAGCTATAGCCCCATACAGTCACGTGCAGTACCTTTTCCACTTCTGAGAAGTGGTAGGCCTGAGTGGACTTGAACCACCGACCTCACCCTTATCAGGGGTGCGCTCTAACCACCTGAGCTACAAGCCTATAAAGGTATTTCTGCTCGTTACTTTCTATCAGACAATCTGTGTGAGCACGCCACTCGAACTAATATCTTTAGGTAAGGAGGTGATCCAACCGCAGGTTCCCCTACGGTTACCTTGTTACGACTTCACCCCAGTCATGAATCACAAAGTGGTAAGCGCCCTCCCGAAGGTTAAGCTACCTACTTCTTTTGCAACCCACTCCCATGGTGTGACGGGCGGTGTGTACAAGGCCCGGGAACGTATTCACCGTAGCATTCTGATCTACGATTACTAGCGATTCCGACTTCATGGAGTCGAGTTGCAGACTCCAATCCGGACTACGACGTACTTTATGAGGTCCGCTTGCTCTCGCGAGGTCGCTTCTCTTTGTATACGCCATTGTAGCACGTGTGTAGCCCTACTCGTAAGGGCCATGATGACTTGACGTCATCCCCACCTTCCTCCAGTTTATCACTGGCAGTCTCCTTTGAGTTCCCGGCCGAACCGCTGGCAACAAAGGATAAGGGTTGCGCTCGTTGCGGGACTTAACCCAACATTTCACAACACGAGCTGACGACAGCCATGCAGCACCTGTCTCAGAGTTCCCGAAGGCACCAATCCATCTCTGGAAAGTTCTCTGGATGTCAAGAGTAGGTAAGGTTCTTCGCGTTGCATCGAATTAAACCACATGCTCCACCGCTTGTGCGGGCCCCCGTCAATTCATTTGAGTTTTAACCTTGCGGCCGTACTCCCCAGGCGGTCGATTTAACGCGTTAGCTCCGGAAGCCACGCCTCAAGGGCACAACCTCCAAATCGACATCGTTTACAGCGTGGACTACCAGGGTATCTAATCCTGTTTGCTCCCCACGCTTTCGCACCTGAGCGTCAGTCTTCGTCCAGGGGGCCGCCTTCGCCACCGGTATTCCTCCAGATCTCTACGCATTTCACCGCTACACCTGGAATTCTACCCCCCTCTACGAGACTCTAGCTTGCCAGTTTCAAATGCAGTTCCCAGGTTGAGCCCGGGGATTTCACATCTGACTTAACAAACCGCCTGCGTGCGCTTTACGCCCAGTAATTCCGATTAACGCTTGCACCCTCCGTATTACCGCGGCTGCTGGCACGGAGTTAGCCGGTGCTTCTTCTGCGAGTAACGTCAATTGATGAACGTATTAAGCTCACCACCTTCCTCCTCGCTGAAAGTGCTTTACAACCCGAAGGCCTTCTTCACACACGCGGCATGGCTGCATCAGGCTTGCGCCCATTGTGCAATATTCCCCACTGCTGCCTCCCGTAGGAGTCTGGACCGTGTCTCAGTTCCAGTGTGGCTGGTCATCCTCTCAGACCAGCTAGGGATCGTCGCCTAGGTGAGCCATTACCCCACCTACTAGCTAATCCCATCTGGGCACATCTGATGGCAAGAGGCCCGAAGGTCCCCCTCTTTGGTCTTGCGACGTTATGCGGTATTAGCTACCGTTTCCAGTAGTTATCCCCCTCCATCAGGCAGTTTCCCAGACATTACTCACCCGTCCGCCGCTCGTCACCCAGGGAGCAAGCTCCCCTGTGCTACCGCTCGACTTGCATGTGTTAAGCCTGCCGCCAGCGTTCAATCTGAGCCATGATCAAACTCTTCAATTAAAAGCTTGATTTGCTTCCACTCGAGAAGCGATGCTCAAAGATTTACTGCATGAATTTTACTTCAGTTAGTCACTCTTCAAGACTTGATATTTTTTGCATCCGAAGATGCTGGATATCGTCTTGTGGAGTGCCCACACAGATTGTCTGATAAATTGTTAAAGAGCAGTGCCAAGAAACCTCATCGGCGCGGGCTGCGTATATTACGCTTTTCGCCCGGAGAGTCAAGCGTTTATTTCGCTTTCTTCTCGCTGACCCGGCGGCTTGTCAGTCGTTGTTCCCGGTCAGTGGAGGCGCATTATAGGGAGTTCTCGGCGGGCCGCAACCCCTAATTGCAAAAAACTTTTCAAGCGTTCAAATAATCACCAAAAACGCCTTTTTAGGATGTTTATTAGTCAAAAAATACCGGTTTTAGCGCAGTAATAGCGGCAAACGCTGCAAACAGGAGCAAACGAAGATAAAGAAAAGGGAGCGGTCGCCCGCTCCCTTTTATCTTTATTACGCTTAATCGCCGTTATTGGCGTGCGACGATATGGTCGTTTTCCACATCCAGCGTCACCAGCTTGCCGGGGATCAGCTTGCCGGACAGGATTTGCTGCGCCAACGGGTTCTCGATCTCCTGCTGAATAGCGCGTTTCAACGGACGCGCGCCATAGACAGGGTCGTAACCGGTTTTGCTCAACAGCGCCAGAGCAGGCTCGGTCATAGTCACTTCGTAACCGCGCTCTTCCAAACGCTTGTACAGACGCGACAGCTGAATCTTGGCGATCGCAGCAATATGTTTCTCGCCCAGCGGATGGAACACCACCACTTCATCGATACGGTTGATAAATTCCGGACGGAAGTGGTGACTCACCATCTCCATCACCGACTCTTTCATCTGCGCGTAGTTCATCTGACCGAAATGCTCCTGGATCAGATCCGAACCCAAGTTGGACGTCATGATCACCACGGTATTGCGGAAATCGACGGTGCGGCCTTGACCATCGGTCAGGCGGCCGTCATCCAACACCTGCAGCAGGATGTTGAACACGTCCGGGTGCGCTTTCTCGACTTCATCCAGCAGGATCACCGAATAAGGCCGACGGCGTACGGCCTCCGTCAGATAGCCACCCTCTTCATAACCGACATAGCCCGGAGGCGCGCCGACCAGACGAGAGACGGAGTGCTTCTCCATAAACTCGGACATATCGATACGCACCATGGCGTCGTCGCTGTCGAACAAGAACGAAGCCAACGCCTTGCAGAGCTCGGTTTTACCCACCCCGGTCGGGCCGAGGAACAGGAATGAACCGATCGGCCGGTTGGGATCGGACAACCCGGCGCGGCTGCGGCGAATCGCATTGGAAACCGCGCTGACCGCTTCGTCCTGGCCGATAACCCGCGAATGCAGCTCTTGCTCCAGGCGCAGCAGCTTGTCACGCTCCCCTTCCAGCATTCTGGCCACCGGGATCCCGGTGGCACGCGCCAGCACTTCGGCAATCTCCGCATCGGTCACCCGGTTGCGCAGCAGCTTCATGCTCTTGCCTTCGGCCTGCGTGGCGGCGGCGAGCTGTTTCTCCAGCTCAGGGATTTTGCCGTATTGCAGTTCCGACATCCGCCCCAGATCGCCGACGCGCCGCGCCTGCTCCAGAGTGATTTTGGCCTGTTCGAGTTCAGCCTTGATATTCTGGGTGCCGGAGAGCGACGCTTTTTCCGCTTTCCACTCTTCTTCCAGCTCCGAATACTCGCGCTCTTTCTGCCCCAGCTCATCGCTGAGCATTTCCAGGCGTTTCTTGCTGGCATCGTCAGACTCTTTATTCAGCGCCTGCTGTTCCAGCTTCAATTGAATGATGCGGCGCTCAAGCCTGTCGAGCGATTCCGGCTTGGAGTCCATCTGCATGCGAATGCTGGACGCCGCTTCGTCGATCAGGTCGATAGCCTTGTCCGGCAATTGACGATCGGCGATATAACGGTGCGAAAGCGTTGCCGCCGCCACGATGGCCGGGTCGGTGATCTGCACATGGTGGTGCAGTTCGTAACGCTCTTTCAGGCCGCGCAGGATAGCGATGGTGTCTTCCACGCTCGGCTCCGCTACATACACTTTCTGGAAACGACGTTCGAGCGCCGCATCCTTCTCTATATATTGGCGGTACTCATCCAGCGTGGTGGCACCGACGCAGTGCAGTTCGCCGCGCGCCAGCGCCGGCTTCAGCATGTTGCCCGCATCCATCGCGCCATCCGCCTTCCCGGCACCGACCATGGTGTGCAGTTCGTCGATAAACAGGATCACACTGCCTTCCTGCTTGGCCAAATCGTTGAGCACGCCTTTCAGGCGCTCCTCAAACTCGCCGCGGTATTTGGCGCCGGCGATCAAAGCGCCCATATCAAGGGACAATACGCGCTTGTGCTTCAGCCCTTCCGGCACTTCGCCGTTGATGATGCGTTGCGCCAGGCCTTCGACAATGGCGGTTTTACCCACGCCAGGTTCGCCGATCAACACCGGGTTGTTTTTGGTACGGCGCTGCAGCACCTGAATGGTGCGGCGGATCTCTTCGTCACGGCCGATCACCGGGTCAAGCTTGCCCTGCTCGGCGCGCTCGGTCAGGTCGATGGTATATTTCTTCAATGCTTGCCGTTGGTCTTCAGCACCTTGATCTTCCACGCTGTCACCGCCTCTCATTTGTTCAATGGCTTTGCTGATTTTGTCGGCCGTCGCACCAGCCGCTTTCAACAAGTCGGTCAGCGAGCCGCGGTCTTCCAGCACCGCAAGCACAAACAGCTCGGAAGAAATGAATTTGTCCGCACGCTTCTGCGCCAGCTTGTCGCACAGGTTCAAAACGCGCACCAGCTCGTGGGACGGTTGAACGTCGCCACCGGTGCCTTCTACCTGCGGTAAACGGGACAGCGCCTGTTCGATCTCGGTGCGCACGCGCCCGGCATCGATACCTGCGGAAGTTAATAATGGACGAACCGTGCCCCCTTCCTGATTGAGCAGGGCGCTCATCAGATGTAGCGGTTCAATAAACTGGTTGTCGTGCCCAAGGGCTAGTGACTGGGCATCGGCGAGGGCAAGCTGGAATTTGTTGGTAAGACGATCCAGACGCATAACACCTCCAAGATGGGTCGAAATTGCTACTGGAGATTAAATGAGGTCATCCCTCAAATTTTCAAGGTTATCTCGACGCTAAATTTTCGGTACAACGCCATGCGTCGTTGGATCGTCCTAATTCAATAGGTTATATCAGCCAGATTAAACTTGCCAGACGTCCGGTTATTCCGTCGCGTCGATAGGAGAAAAAATGACTCGTTTCGTTAACCGTACAGCGGTCGCCGCCATAGATGGCTTGCACGCCCGCTCGCAACAAACGTTGGCGAGCCAGCAAGTAGATATTAGCCAAAAACTTATCGCCGTGCGGCGTAAACGCCGCCGCGGCTTCGGCGTCTTCCGCCATGAAAGCGGCGCGCACCTCCGGCCCGACCTCAAACTGCTGTGGGCCGATCGCCGGCCCCAACCAGGCGCTGATCTGGCCCGGCGCGGCGTTGAACGCCGCTACGGTTTGCTCCAGCACGCCGTGGCATAACCCACGCCAACCGGCGTGAGCGGCGGCCACTTCGTCGCCGCGCTGCGAGCAGAATAGCACCGGCAGACAATCCGCCGTCATCACTGCGCACACCTGCCCCGGCACATTGCTGTACACCGCATCCGCCCGCAGATCGGCGGGCGCTTGCCCGGCCAACGTCACCACGCGAGTGCCGTGTACCTGCTCGAGCCACACCGGCATTTGCGGCAAACCGGCGGCGATAACCAGCCGTTCCCGATTGCGCTTCACCGCTTGCACCTCGTCGCCGACGTGGGCGCCGAGATTCAGCGAGTCATAAGGCGCCAGGCTGACGCCGCCACCGCGCGTGGTGCTGCAGGCCTTAACGCCGGGAGGTAACGGCCAGTCAGGCAGAATGAGCGAGTTCATTACCAGTCCATCTGATCTTTGAATTCTTCGGTGTCCGCCTTCAGCGCATTGATCAGATCGACCATGTCCTGCGGCAGCGGCGCATGCCACTCCATCTGGATGCCGCTGATCGGATGGTACAAACGCAGCATGGTGGCGTGCAACGCCTGGCGGTCAAAGCCGCGCAGCGTGTTGATGAAGGCTTCCGAAGCGCCCTTTGGCGGACGTGGACGGCCGCCGTACAGCGGATCGCCCACCAGCGGATGACTGATGTAGGCCATGTGCACGCGGATCTGGTGAGTACGGCCGGTTTCCAGGCGCAAACGCAGGCGGGTATGCGCACGGAAGTGCTCCATAATGCGATAATGCGTCACCGCCGGTTTACCCATCGGATGCACCGCCATGTGAGTGCGTTTGGTGGAGTGGCGCGCGATAGGCTCCTCTACCGTGCCGCCTGCCGTCATGGTGCCGATCGCCACCGCTTCGTATTCACGGGTGATTTCACGCGCCTGCAGCGCTTCCACCAGCCGAGTTTGCGCCGGTACGGTCTTCGCCACCACCATCAGGCCGGTGGTGTCTTTATCCAGACGGTGTACGATGCCGGCGCGCGGCACGTCGGCGATTTCCGGGTAGTGATGCAGCAGCGCATTGAGCACCGTGCCATCCGGGTTGCCGGCGCCAGGATGCACCACCAAATCGCGCGGCTTGTTGATCACCAGGATGTCGCTGTCTTCATAGACGATGTCCAGCGCGATGTCCTGCGGCTCCCAACGCGCTTCTTCTTCTATCTGTGCATCGATGGCGACTGCCTCTCCGCCCAGCACCTTCTCTTTCGGTTTGTTTGACGTTTTGCCATTGACCTTCACCCGATCGCCCAGGATCCACTCTTTTATGCGAGATCGTGAATAATCAGGGAACAATTCGGCCAAAGCCTGATCTAAACGTTGTCCGAGTTGAGATTCGGCCACCGTTGCGGTGAGTTGTACTTGTTGTGCCATATGCAGCTTCTTCGTTAACGTTGGGTTTTCACGGCGATGCCGTTTAATATAATGTGCTATTGTACCTGGTCTTTGTCGGGAGCTTAACGGACAGTCTCCCGGAATAACACCCTGAGGATAATCAAAACGTCATGACGCGTATGAAATATCTGGTGGCGGCAGCCACGTTGAGCCTGGCGCTGGCAGGTTGCTCCACATCCAAGGATGCGGTTCCCGACAACCCACCTTCGGAAATCTATGCTACCGCGCAGCAAAAACTGCAGGACGGTAACTTCAAGGGCGCGATTACGCAACTCGAAGCGTTAGACAACCGCTATCCTTTCGGGCCGTATTCCCAGCAGGTCCAGCTGGATTTGATTTACGCCTACTATAAGGCTGCCGACTTGCCGATGGCTCAAGCATCGATCGATCGCTTCATGCGCCTGAACCCGACGCACCCGAACATCGATTACGTGATGTACATGCGTGGCCTGACCGACATGGCGCTCGATGACAGCGCGCTGCAGGGCTTCTTCGGGGTTGACCGTTCGGACCGCGATCCTCAGCACGCTCGCGCTGCGTTCCGCGACTTCAGCCAGTTGATTCAGCAATATCCGAACAGCCAATACGCAACCGACGCCAACAAGCGTTTGGTGTATCTGAAAGACCGCTTGGCCAAGTATGAGCTTTCGGTGGCGGAATACTACACTAAACGCGGTGCTTACGTCGCGGTCGTTAATCGCGCCGAGCAGATGTTGCGTGAATTCCCGGATACCAAAGCGACGCACGACGTGTTGCCGCTGATGGAAAATGCCTACAAGCAGCTGCAGCTGAACGGCCAGGCTGACAAAGTGGCCAAAGTGATCGCCGCCAACCCGCAATAATCGCGCATCGGCAACGATAGAAAAACCAAACGGCAGCCCAGGCTGCCGTTTTCATTGGCGTCGACCGGGTTTTACTGGAAAAATACACAAGTAAAAACACGGTGTTAGCGAGCGCTATTCACCGGTCAACTCATCGATAATGCGCCATCCAGCGGCAACTCTCAAGCATTAGATAATCAATTCAGATGCTGAATCACAGATTGAACTAACTTTGCAAAAAGTGACAAAAAATCGTGATTCACATCACGCATTTAAACAAAAAGCGGGGTATGCTGGACTCACCAAGACGGAAAGACAGAGAGGTAAGTTATATGACATTGAACATTACCAGCAAACAAATGGATATCACTCCCGCCATCCGCAATCACGTCGAAGACCGTCTCACCAAACTGGAAAAATGGCAGACCCAGCTGATTAACCCGCATATCGTCTTATCCAAAGAGCCGCAAGGGTTTGTCGCCGACGCTACCATTACCACGCCTAACGGCCCGCTGGTCGCCAGCGCCAAACATGACGACATGTATACCGCCGTTAATGAGCTTATCGCCAAGCTGGAGCGCCAGTTGAACAAGGTGCAGCACAAAGGCGAAGCGCGCCGCTGCAATGCCAGCGTGAAAGACATCGTGCCGGAAGTCACGCAAGAGCAGGAATAACCGTCCGACTGCGATTGCCGCATCAAACGCGCCCGAGGGCGCGTTTTTTGTCGGGTATTTTTGTTGACGGGCTAAAGGCCAGCGGTTACTTTAAAACCTGTTCACAACAACCTTAGGTAGACCATGCCACGCACACCGTTTTTCTTCGCATTCTTTTTTACCTTCCCCTGACTGGGAGGCGTTTCGTCGTGTGAGAAAAAATGCGAAGACGAACAACAAGGCCTCCTGGAGACAGGGGGCTTTTTTTATGGCTGTTTTACAACGAATAAGAACAGAAGGCGGAAGCTGATTATGACTGACAACCCGTTATTGGTGCTGCGCGAGCGCATCAGCGCACTGGACTTGAAACTGCTGGCTCTGCTGGCGGAACGCCGTGAGCTGGCGATCGAAGTCGGCAAGACCAAGCTGCACTCTCACCGCCCGATCCGCGATAAAGAGCGCGAGCGCGATCTGCTGGATGCGCTGATCGCCGCCGCCAAGCCTTACGACCTGGATGGCTTCTACGTCACCCGTCTGTTTCAACTGATTATCGAAGATTCCGTCCTGACCCAACAGGCGCTGCTGCAGCACCAGCTCAACCCCGTCAGCCAACACTCCGCCCGCATCGCCTTCCTCGGCCCTAAAGGCTCTTATTCGCATCTGGCGGCGCGCCAATACGCCGCCCGTCATTTTGATCGGCTGATCGAATGCGGCTGCCAGAAGTTTCAGGATATCTTCGCCCAGGTGGAAACCGGCCAGGCGGACTATGCCATTCTGCCGATCGAGAACACCAGCTCCGGCTCGATTAACGAGGTGTACGATCTGCTGCAACATACCAGCCTGTCGATCGTCGGCGAGCTGACTAACCCGATCAACCACTGCGTTCTGATCGCCGGCGACAGCGATCTTAGCCAGATTGAAACCGTCTATAGCCACCCGCAGCCGTTCCAGCAGTGCAGCCAGTTCCTGAATCGCTTCCCGCACTGGAAAATTGAATATACCGAAAGCACCGCCGCCGCGATGGAGAAAGTCGCCAAGCTGAATTCACCGAAGGTGGCTGCGCTCGGTAGCGAAGCCGGCGGCGCGCTGTACGGGCTGCAAGTGTTGGAGCACAACCTCGCCAACCAGCAACAAAATATCACCCGTTTCATCGTCTTGGCGCGCAAAGCGATCGACGTCTCCGAACAGGTGCCGGCCAAAACCACGCTGATCATGGCGACCGGCCAGCAATCCGGCGCGCTGGTCGAAGCGCTGCTGGTACTGCGAGACAACGGCATTATCATGACCAAACTGGAGTCACGCCCGATCAACGGCAATCCGTGGGAAGAGATGTTTTATATCGATGTGCAGGCCAACCTGCGCGCCGACGCGATGCAAAAAGCACTGCGCGATCTGGCGCCGATCACCCGCTCACTGAAGGTGTTGGGTTGTTACCCGAGCGACACCGTGGTGCCGGTCAACCCGTCGTGAAACCATAAAAAAAGGGTTCGGCCAAGCCGAACCCTCCATATCTGCTGCCCGCGCGTTACTGCCGACTATCGTTAGCCTGCCGCAACAGCGTGCGGCTCTCCACCAGAAAGCGTTGGGCGTAATCGCCGAACCAGTGCTCTACCTTGCGGAAGCTGTCGATAAACGCCTGTTTATCACCGTGCTCCAACAGCTTTATCGCCTCGCCAAAACGCTGGTAATAGCGCTTGATCAGCGCCACGTTTTCTTCAGACGACATGATGATGTCGGCGTACAGCTGCGGATCCTGCGCAAACAGGCGGCCAACCATCGCCAGCTCCAGCCGGTAGATTGGCGATGAGAGCGCCAGCAATTGCTCCAGCTGCACGTTCTCTTCCGCCAGGTGCAAGCCGTAGGCGAAGGTGGCGAAGTGCCGCAGCGCCTGGATAAACGCCATATTCTGATCGTGCTCGACTGCGCTGATGCGATGCAGCCGCGCGCCCCACACCTGCAGCTGTTCAAGCAGCCACTGGTAGGCCTCCGGCTGGCGGCCGTCGCAGTAAACCACCACCTGCTTGGCCACGCTGCCCACGTCCGGGCCGAACATCGGGTGCAAGCCGACCACCGGGCCGCTGTGCACCGCCAACATCGCATGCAACGGGCGATTTTTCACCGAGGCCAGATCCACCAGAATGCAGTCGGCGGGCAGCGGCGGCAGGCGGCTTATCACCTGCTCGGTCACGTGAATCGGCACGCTGACAATCACCATGCCGGCATCCGCCAACAGCTGTTCCGCCTGCGGCCAATCTTCCTGATCCAACACCCTGACCTGATAACCCGACAGCGTCAGCAGGCGGTTGAACAACCGGCCCATCTGGCCATTACCACCGATGATGACGATCGGCCGCAGCTGCGGGCACAGGGTTTTAAAGCCTTTATCATTCTCGCTGACGTAGGATTCGCGCATCACGCGGCGCAAAACGTCCTCGATCAAATCCGGCGGCACGCCGAGGTTTTCCGCCTCTTGGCGCCGCGAGGCCAGCATCGCCGCCTCGCGCTCCGGCACATAGACCGGCAGACCGTGACGGCTTTTCACCTCCCCCACTTCCGCTACCAGATGCAGGCGCTTCGCCAGCAGATCCAGCAGCGCTTTATCCACCTCGTCGATTTGATCGCGCAGCGCGGTCAGTTCTGCCACCATAACTTACTTTTCTCCCGTGCGTGCCGTCAGCGCAGCGCCGAGTTCCTGATGCATGTGGCGCAGCAGCGTTTCCGTGCTTTCCCAGTCGATGCAGGCGTCGGTGACGGACACACCGTAACGCATGTCTGCACGCGGCTGTTCGGAAGACTGATTGCCTTCATGCAGATGGCTCTCCAGCATAATGCCGGTGATCGAGCGATTGCCCGCTTTGATCTGCTCCACCACGGACTCGGCAACCGCCGGCTGACGGCGATAGTCTTTATTCGAGTTGCCATGGCTGCAATCTATCATCAAGGACGGGTGGAGTCCCGCCTCGAGCATCTGTTTTTCACAGGCCGCAACGTGCTCGGCGCTGTAGTTCGGGGTCTTGCCGCCACGCAGGATAACGTGCCCGTCCGGGTTGCCCTGAGTCTGCAACAGGCAAACCTGCCCCGCCTGGTTGATGCCGACAAAGCGGTGCGGCATGGCGGCGGCGCGCATGGCGTTGATGGCGGTGCCCAGACTGCCGTCGGTGCCGTTTTTAAATCCGACAGGCATCGACAGGCCGGAGGCCATTTCGCGGTGCGTCTGCGATTCGGTGGTGCGCGCACCGATTGCCGACCAGCTGAACAAGTCCCCCAGGTACTGCGGGCTGTTCGGATCCAACGCTTCGGTAGCCAACGGCAAGCCCATGCCCACCAGATCCAGCAACAGGCGACGCGCGATATGCAAGCCTGCTTCAACGTCAAACGAGCCGTCCATGTACGGATCGTTGATCAAACCTTTCCAGCCGACAGTGGTTCTGGGTTTTTCAAAATAGACGCGCATAACGATATACAGCTGATCGCTCAAGTCAGCCGCCAGGGTTTTCAAACGACGGGCGTAGTCCAGCGCCGCATCCGGATCGTGGATCGAACAAGGCCCGCACACCACCAACAGGCGATGGTCGCGCCCCTGTAAAATGTTGGCGATGGTGTTGCGCGCGGCGGCGATTTCATTTTCGTCGCTGGCGCTGAGCGGGAACTGGTTTTTCAGCTCCTCTGGCGTGATGAGAACCTGTTCTGCACTGATATGTACGTTATTGAGCGCGTCTTTTTGCATGATGCAATTCCTGTCGTTTGGCGTTATGCGTTGAAATGGAACATTGAGCGTTTCAAGGCTCTACCCTATCACGATATGTAAAGTTTTCAATCCATTTTCCGTAAATAAAAAATTACCGTGATATTTTTCATTGAAACCGCTTTGTATTAGCATCACAAAATCAAACAAAAATACAATAAATACAAATAACTAAGCTAAAACCCAATCCATATTCACACTGTTACACACCTTTCTGACAAAGGCCGCGAGATGTAAACATAAATTCACACTCGAATTTACAGAGAGGAGCCCAATCCGATTAGACGCCGGAAAATAGGCAGAGGAGGCTCTCCGCCAGGCCCAGCACGAAATACCGCCGAAAGCGATGAATTTATGTAGAAGAAAAGCGAATAAATGAGGAATAAAAATTAAAAACTTAAGCTAATGGCGGCTATTTTTGTCGCCGAAATGAACCGATATAATGTGACCGTCATCAACAATAACCACCCTTAACAACTGGATCCAAGATGCTCTCTTCTCGCGCTCGTCGCGCTTTTCCGCTGTATATTTGCTGCTTAACGACTTTCACCAGTGTTTCAGCCCTTGCCGACAATACGCTTTTCACCGCGATGGACGATCCGGCCACCGCCAAGAAACCGTTCGAAGGCAACGTGCAGGCGGGCTATAACGCCCAGTCCGGCAATTCGCAGAGCTCCACCCTGTTGGCCAATACCAACATGACCTGGTTTAACACCGATGCGGCGTACAGCCTGTGGGGTGCGGCCAACAACACCACCTCCTCCAACGTGCGCTCGTCCGAGAAATACCAGGCCGGCGGCCGTACGCGCTATAACCTGACCGATCGCAACTACCTGTTCGGCCAGGCCAGTTGGCTGAGCGACCGTTTCAATGGTTACGACTCGCGTTCCACGCTGACCGGCGGCTACGGCCGTCAAATCCTCAATGGGCCTCTCAGCGACCTGCGGGTGGAATTCGGCCCCGGCGTGCGCCATGACGAATACCACGGCGGCGGCCGTTCAACCAAAGGCCTGGCTTACGGCGCGGCCAACTATTCCTACCAGCTGACCGACAACACCAAGTTCATTCAGGGCGTCTCCGCACTGGCGAACGAAGAAACTACGCTGAACTCGGAAAGCGCGCTGAACGTGGCGATCAACGATCGTTTCTCACTGCGCGTGGCCTACACCGTGACCTACAACAGCAAACCGCCGGCCTCGGCGCCGAAGAACACCGACACCACTACCTCGGTCACGCTGGTTTACGGCCTGTAATCTCCCCGTCCCCCTTTCACGAAGCCCATCATCGATGGGCTTTTTTTATGCCTGTCGTCACCCTTTGCACAATTTGCTAAAAATATTCACCCCACCCATTGACGACTTTAGCAAATAGCTTAATACTGTATGCATATACAGTGATTATTATACAGGCCAGGAGCATGACGGATATCGATAGCGAGCAGTCAACAAAGCATCGATACCTCCTGTCCCAAGGTTCTGTACACAAAGCGAGCATCAGCTATGGAGAAAATTACCTCATTCATCACCTATACCATGGCGCTGTTTCTCGCCTGGCTGGGCAAACTGTCACCGCAGGACATTGCCTTTTTAGTTGGTGCCGCGGTAGGAATCGGCACTTTTCTGGTGAATTGGTACTACCGCCGTAAAAGCCTGCAGATCTTGAAGGCCATTGAACGCAATGCGGCATTACGGAGGAAAATTTACGATGAGTGCAATCGTTAAACGCTGCAGCGTCGCCGCCGTTTTGGCCATCGCCGTGCTGTTGCCCTCTTTCGGCGAACTGCAAACCTCAGAGGCAGGCCTCAGGCTGATCGCCGATCTCGAAGGTTGCCGCCTGTCGCCTTACCAGTGCAGCGCCGGAGTATGGACGCGGGGTATTGGACACACCGCCGGCGTCATCCCAGCTGAGGCGATCGATGAACGGAAAGCCGCTGTGGACTTGGTGGACGATGTTCGCCGTACCGAGCGCGGCATGGCCACCTGCCTACCGCAAACGCTCTCACAAGAAACCTATGACGCGGTGATTGCCTTCGCCTTCAACGTCGGCATCAGCGCCGCCTGCCACTCCACGCTGGTCGCGCTGCTGCAACAAAGCCAGTGGCGGCAGGCCTGCGATCAGTTGCCGCGCTGGGTTTACGTAAATGGAAAGAAAAACAAGGGGCTGGAACAGCGACGCGCCAAGGAACGCGCACTGTGTTTGCAAGGCATGGCCTCGACATGACGGGCTCGCACACCGAAGTGGTGATGCCACAACAATTTCACTTAATTTGTTCAAGGGGGTTCTTATGATGCACTGTCCACTATGCGGTCACGTGGCCCACACTCGCTCCAGCCGTTATCTGAGCGAGTCGACCAAAGAGCGTTACCATCAATGTCGCAACATCAACTGCAGCTGCACGTTCGCCACGCACGAGTCCGTTGCACGGGTGATCGTTAAACCTGGCGATGATATTGTCCCGGCGCAGCCGCACCCGCAGGAGAATCAGCATAAACAAAGCGCCGCCGCGCTGTAGGGTAAAAGGCCTGCTGATGCAGGCTTTTTCATGTCGGTACTACGCAGACGGACTCTCGCAAATACAGCGCGATAGAATTTTCGGATAAAAAAAGGGGTTGGCATAGGCCAACCCCTGATAACTATTAACTTTTGGATGCAGCGTTAGTTAACGCGGTTCAGACGCTCTTTGATACGAGCAGACTTACCAGTACGTTCACGCAGGTAGTACAGTTTAGCTTTACGAACGGCACCACGACGTTTAACAGTAATGCTGTCGATTACTGGGGAGTGAGTCTGGAATACGCGCTCAACACCTTCGCCGTTGGAAATCTTACGAACAGTGAATGCAGAGTGCAGACCGCGGTTACGGATAGCGATAACCACGCCCTCGAATGCCTGCAGACGTTTTTTGCTACCTTCAACGACCCATACCTTCACTTCCACGGAATCACCCGGACGGAATGCAGGTACGTCTTGTTTCATCTGCTCTTGTTCAAGTTGCTTAATAATGTTGCTCATAATATGTCTCTTACCCTAGGTAAACTGATATATCGGTCCCGTCTGATGTCAGACGTTTCCTTCATAGTCCTGTTGCCTGGCCTGATGTTCCCGTTGGAACTCAGCCAGCAACACCGCTTGCTCGTCAGTCAGAGCTAGGCTTTCTAGAAGTTCAGGTCTTCTAAGCCAGGTTCGGCCCAGCGACTGCTTTAAGCGCCAGCGACGTATCTCGGCATGGTTGCCCGACAGCAGAACCGGCGGTACTTCCATCCCTTCCAACACCTCTGGGCGGGTATAGTGCGGGCAGTCCAGCAATCCGTCGGCAAAGGAGTCTTCCTCCGCTGAGGCCTGATGGCCCAGCACACCCGGTATGAAACGGGCGACTGAATCAATCAGGGTCATCGCCGGCAGTTCCCCGCCGCTGAGAACGTAATCGCCGATTGACCATTCTTCGTCAATTTCGGTTTGGATTACGCGCTCATCTATCCCTTCGTAACGGCCGCACACCAGAATCATCTTCTGATTGGCCGCCAGTTCGCACACGCCGGTTTGATCCAGCTTGCGCCCCTGAGGTGACAGATAAATCACCTTTGCTCCCTCGCCTGCCGCTGCTTTCGCTGCATGAATGGCTTCCCGTAAAGGTTGCACCATCATCAGCATTCCCGGGCCGCCGCCGTATGGGCGATCGTCCACGGTACGATGCCGGTCGTAGGTGAAGTCGCGAGGACTCCAACACTGCACGCTCAGCAGGCCATTTTTTACTGCCCGGCCAGTCACCCCGTAATCGGTGATAGCGCGGAACATCTCAGGAAACAGGCTTACAATACCGATGAACACAAGCCAATCCCCTTACCGTTATTCCACTTGCTTCGACCGTATGATCCGGAGGTCAAAAACCAGGATCCCAATCTGCCTCAATCACGCGGGCAGTGAGATCGACTTTCTTGATAACCTGCCCATGAAGAAACGGAATCAACCGCTCCTTCATGCCGAACGCATCTTTCAGGTTCGCTTTCACAACCATCACATCGTTCGAGCCGGTTTCCATCATATCGATGACTTTACCCAGCTCGTAGCCGGCGGTGGTGACTACCTGGCAGCCCATCAGGTCTTTCCAGTAGTAATCGTCACCCTCCAGCGGAGGAAGTTGCTCAGAATCCACCATAATCTCGCGATTAGTCAGCAGATTCGCCGCGTCCCGATCGTCAATGCCTTTGACCTTGATGATCAGATCCTGACTGTGGCGCTTCCAGTCTTCCAACTCGATATGCTGCCACTGACCCGCCTGCTGGATAAACCACGGCTGATAGTCAAAAATGCTTTCGGCGTTCTCGGTGGATGAAAACACTCTGAGCCAACCACGAATGCCGTAAGCGGACCCCATTTTACCGAGTACAATCGGCTGCTTAGGCGCTACCGGTTTGAGTTGCTTGCTCATTGCCACCACCGCGACAGATTAAGCTGCTTTCTTAGCGTCTTTGATCAGCGCGTGAACGCGATCAGAAACGGTTGCACCCAGACCAACCCAGTGCTCGATGCGGTCCAGGTCCAGACGCAGTGCTTCAGCCTGACCGGAAGCGATCGGGTTGAAGAAGCCTACGCGCTCGATGAAACGACCATCACGAGCGTTGCGGCTGTCGGTCACTACTACTTGATAGAACGGACGCTTTTTAGCGCCGCCACGTGCCAAACGAATTGTTACCATAACATCCTCTTTAGTTAATAAAACAGCCGGGCCCCATTGAGGGACGGGGCCCGGTTGCAATATAAAAAGCCCGAAAATTTTACTCATTTTGGCGCAAAAAGCAATCTAAAGCGTCGATCGCAGGGGACAACTTTTGCAGCCTGTCAAATTTCGGGCGGTTTTCACCGCGAACGGCGAATGCTGAAAGCGCCCGCACTCGGCGTGCGGGGGCCCGTCAGCGGCCTGGGAAGCCCGGCGGCATCATGCCTTTCATGCCGCGCATCATCTTCGCCATACCGCCTTTCTTCATCTTCTTCATCATACGCTGCATTTCGTCGAACTGCTTCAGCAAGCGGTTGACGTCCTGCACCTGCATGCCGGCCCCCATCGCGATGCGGCGCTTGCGCGAGCCCTTGATGATTTCCGGTTTGGCGCGCTCTTTCAGCGTCATCGAGTTGATGATCGCCTCCATGCGCACCAGCACTTTGTCGTCCATCTGCGACTTGACGTTGTCCGGCAGCTGGCCCGCGCCCGGCAGCTTGCTCAACATGTTGGCCATGCCGCCCATGTTGCGCATCTGCTTGAGCTGCTCCAGGAAGTCGGTCAGATCGAAACCGTCGCCCTTCTTCAGCTTGTTGGCCAGCTTCTCCGCCTGCTCGCGGTCGACCTTGCTTTCGATATCTTCGATCAGCGACAGCACGTCGCCCATGCCCAGGATGCGCGATGCCACGCGATCCGGATAGAACGGTTCCAGCGCTTCGGTCTTCTCGCCCACGCCGAGGAACTTGATCGGCTTGCCGGTGATGTGGCGGATGGACAGCGCGGCACCACCGCGCGCGTCGCCGTCGACCTTGGTCAGCACCACGCCGGTCAGCGGCAGCGCTTCGTTAAACGCCTTGGCGGTATTGGCGGCATCCTGCCCGGTCATGGCGTCGACCACGAACAGGGTCTCCACCGGCTTGATCGCCGCGTGCACCTGTTTGATCTCGTCCATCATCGCTTCATCAACGTGCAAGCGGCCGGCGGTATCGACGATCAGCACGTCGTAGAACTTCAGCTTGGCCTGTTGCAGCGCGCGGTTGACGATGTCGATCGGTTTTTCTTTGACGTCAGACGGGAAGAAGTCGATGCCGACGCCTTCCGCCAGCGTTTCCAGCTGTTTGATCGCCGCCGGGCGATAAACGTCCGCGGAAACCACCAACACTTTCTTCTTCTGTTTTTCTTTCAGGAACTTGCCGAGCTTACCGACGCTGGTGGTTTTACCGGCGCCCTGCAGGCCCGCCATCAGCACCACCGCCGGCGGCTGTGCCGCCAGGTTCAGCTCGGTATTCACTTCGCCCATCGCGGCGATCAGCTCGCCTTTGACGATCTTGACGAATTCCTGCCCCGGCGTCAGGCTTTTGTTGACTTCATGGCCGACCGCGCTCTCTTTGACGCGGTTGATGAAGTCGCGCACCACCGGCAGCGCAACGTCCGCCTCCAGCAATGCCATGCGCACTTCACGCAGGGTTTCCTTGATATTCTCTTCGGTCAGCCGCCCGCGGCCGCTGATATTGCGCAACGTGCGCGACAATCGATCGGTTAAATTTTCAAACATCGTCTCATGCTCAACGTGTAATGACAGGCCGCTCCGGCGACACAATTGCGCCGATGATAACACGAAGCGCGCAGGATCTCTGCCTCAGCGTTGGAGATCGGTTGGAGTGAAACGCGCGCAACGTTATACTGACACTCCAATTAACCACGCCGAAGCAAAATTAAACGCTATGCCAGTTTTCTCCATTGTGGCTTTGATGGCCTACCTGCTCAGCCTTGGACTGATCATTCCCAGTTTGTTGCGGAAGAACAGCGCATACCGTCGGCTTGCCCTCGTCTCGGCGGTGGTGGCACTGATTTGCCACGCCATCGCACTGCAGCAGCGCATCTTTGACGTCAGCGCCGGGCAAAATCTCAGCCTGCTGAACATTGGCTCTATCGTCAGCCTGATCATCTGCTCGGTGATGACCTTCGTCGCCTCGCGCGATCGCGGCTGGTTCCTGCTGCCGATCGTCTACAGCTTCGCGATGATCAACCTGGCCTTCGCCAGCTTCATGCCCGGCGAGTTCATCACTCATCTGGAAGCCAGCCCGGAACTGATGGTGCATATCGGCCTGGCGTTGTTCTCTTACGCTACTCTGATCATCGCCGCGCTCTATGCCTTGCAGCTCGCCTGGCTCGACTACCTGTTGAAAAACAAGAAATTGACCTTCAGCGCCGACATGCCGCCGCTGATGAGCATCGAGCGCAAAATGTTCCATATCACCCAGATCGGCGTGGTGCTGCTGACGCTCACCCTCTGCACCGGCCTGCTGTACATGGATAATCTGTTCAGTAAAGAGAACGTGCATAAAGCCGTGCTGTCGATCATGGCCTGGTTCGTGTATATCGTGCTGTTGTGGGGTCACTACCATGAGGGCTGGCGCGGTCGCCGCGTCGTCTGGTTCAGCTTCGCCGGCGCCTTCCTGCTGACGCTCGCCTATTTCGGCAGCCGTCTGATTCAGCAGGTGATGGTGCGCTAAGCCAGCCCGGTTCAATTCTCCCTATATAAGGAATACTGCATTGGAGCATGTGTCGACGGGGACCCTCATCATTATCCTGGTGATCATGATCGTGGTCTCTGCTTACTTCTCCGCCTCCGAAACCGGCATGATGACGCTCAATCGTTATCGCCTGCGTCATCTGTCCAAACAGGGCAACCGCTCGGCGCGTCGGGTGGAGAAACTGCTGCAAAAACCGGATCGGCTGATCGGTCTGGTGCTGATCGGCAACAACCTGGTCAACATTCTCGCCTCGGCGCTGGCGACCATCGTCGGCATGCGGCTGTATGGCGATCTCGGCGTGGCGATCGCCACCGGTGTGCTGACCTTCGCCGTGTTGCTGTTCGCTGAAGTGCTGCCGAAAACCTTCGCCGCGCTTTACCCGGAACGCATCGCCTTCCCCAGCAGCGTCTTGCTGGCGCCGTTGCAAAAGGTGATGTTCCCGCTGGTCTGGCTGCTCAACGGCATCACCAGCCTGACCCTGCGTCTGTTCGGCATTCGCACCAATGTGCGCATCAGCGACGCCGTCAGCAAAGATGAGCTGCGCACCATCGTGCGCGAATCCCAGTCGCAGATCTCCCGTCGCAATCAGGACATGCTGATCTCGGTGCTGGATCTGGAAAAGGTGACGGTCAACGACATCATGGTGCCGCGCACCGAGATCGTCGGCATCGACGTCAACGACGATTGGAAGTCGATCATGCGTCAGCTGACCCACTCGCCGCACGGCCGCATCGTGCTGTATCGCAGCTCGCTGGACGATGCGATCGGCATGCTGCGCGTGCGCGAAGCCTACCGTCTGATGACCGAGAAAAAAGAGTTCAACAAAGAAAACCTGCTGCGCGCCGCCGATGAGATCTACTTCGTGCCGGAAGGCACGCCGCTCAACGTGCAGCTGGTGAAGTTCCAGCGCAACAAAGAGAAGGTCGGCATCGTAGTCGACGAGTACGGCGACATTCAGGGGCTGGTCACGGTGGAAGACATCCTCGAAGAGATCGTCGGCGACTTCACCACCTCGATGTCGCCGACGCTGGCGGAAGAAGTCACGCCGCAGAGCGACGGCTCGGTCTTGATCGACGGTACCGCCAACGTGCGCGAGCTGAACAAGGCCTTCAACTGGACTCTGCCGGCCAACGAGGCGCGCACCGTCAACGGCATGCTGCTGGAAGAGCTGGAAGAGATCCCCGAAACCGGCACTCGAGTGCGCATCGGCCATTACGATATCGACATTCTCGACGTACAGGGCAACATGATCAAACAGGTGCGGGTCACGCCAATCACCTCGCTGCAGGCCAGCGTCGGTCATCACTGACCGTCGGCCTGAACGTAAAAAAGACGCGAAATCGCGTCTTTTTTTATCTCTGCGGGCCACGTACGACTAGATATGCAGTTCCTGCAGCTTCTCTTTCGGCAGCGCCAGCTCGTCGTTGTGGTTCACCACCACATCGTTATCCAGAATGTGCTTGGCGATCTCCTGCGCTTCTTCCAGCGAGTGCATATGGTAAGTGCCGCATTGATACTCGTTCAGCTCAGGGATCTTGCGCTGATCGGTCACTTTCAGCACGTCGGCCATCGCCGCTTTCCAGGCATCGGCAACGCGCTGCTCTTCAGGCACGCCGATCAGGCTCATGTAGAAACCGGTGCGACAGCCCATCGGAGAGATGTCGATAATTTCCACGCCCTGGCCGTTCAGATGGTCACGCATAAAGCCGGCGAACAGGTGCTCCAGCGTGTGAATGCCGCGCTCGGGCATCACTTCCAGGTTCGGGCGGCAAAAGCGCAGGTCAAACACCGTGATAGTATCGCCATGAGGCGTTTTCATGGTTTTTGCAACGCGGACAGCCGGAGCTGCCATACGGGTATGATCGACGGTAAAGCTATCCAGCAATGGCATTTCGCTACCTCCTCGTAAAAGAGCATTTATTTCGAAACTTTTTTTCCTAACCGGGAAACCTTTTCCAACCCTGCGAGTCTGAGTATGTGAAAGACGCGCATTTGTTATCATCATCCCTGTCATCAGAGATGCATATTTGGCCACATTGATGTGGCCTTTTTCTTTTTCAGCTTCCGCCGTTTTGCTTCAGGAACGCTTCAAAGCTTAGCGTATCATTGGCTTCTATGTCGCGTTGGCGCTGCCACGAAGCCTCGCGCTCTTTATCCAGCTCAGCTTCGTTCAGAATTTCCAACGGCTCTTCCAGCAGCATCTCGCGATAGCGTTCAGCCAACTGCAGACCGACGCGCCCGGTGCCTTCCGCCTTCATCGCCTTCAGAATGCGTGCGGAGAAAGTCAGTTCCGGATCGTCGAACGCGGCGACCAACTCATCGCACACCTGCTGGTATTGACGATTGCCGGCTTCGCCGTCCAGCACTTCCGCTACCCGACGCAGATCGGCGAACAACGCCTTGCCGACTTTCTCCAGCGGCTCATGGCTGGCGCCACAGCCGATGCCGATGGTCTGGCCCGACTTGCGCCCTTCCAGGATCACTCGGTTCCAGTTTTTGCGCGTGCACAGCAGCTCATCGCTGCTCATCTCCGGCGCATCCGCCAGCGCGCACCACACCAGGAACAGATCCAGGAAACGCGCCTGTACCGCATCCACGCCGATTGGCGAGAACGGGTTGATGTCCAGCGAGCGCACTTCGATGTATTCGATGCCGCCGCGCAGCAACGCGTCCGACGGCGTCTCGCCGCTTTTGGTCACGCGCTTCGGCCGGATCGGCGCATACAGCTCGTTCTCGATTTGCAGCACGTTGCTGTTCAGCTGCAGATAGCGATCGCCCTCTTTCACGCCCAGCTTGGCGAACTCTTCCGAAGGCGTGGCGATCGCCCGCTTCAGACCGGCCACATAGCTGTGTAGATCGTTGAAGGTAATGCCCAGATTACTCTGCGATTTGTTGGTGTAACCCAGGTCGCTCAAACGCAACGAGGTGGCGTATGGCAGGTAGCACATGCCCTGTTCGGTGCGCTCGAACGGCAGATTGGTCTCGCGCCCTTTGAGGAACGAAGAACAGATCGCCGGCGATGCGCCGAACAGATATGGGATCACCCAACCGAAACGGTAGTAGTTGCGGATCAGGCGGAAATAGCCCGCCGAGATCTGCTCTTTACCGCTTTCGGCATCCTGCACGCCGGCCCAGGCCTGCCAAAACTCCAGCGGCAGCGAGAAGTTGTAGTGCACGCCGGAAATGGTCTGCATCAGCGCGCCATAGCGATTCTTCAGCCCTTCGCGGTACAGCGTCTTCATGCGGCCGATGTTCGACGAACCGAACTGCGCCAGCTCGATATCCTGTTCGGCTTCGATAAAGCACGGCATGCTGAGCGGCCACATGCGTTCATCGCCAATATTGCGCGCCACGTAGCGATGAATATCGCGCAAGAACGTCAGCAGGTGATCGATATTGTCATCAACCGGCGTAATGAACTCTAACAGCGCCTCGGCGAAATCCGTGGTAATCCAGTGGTGCGTCAATGCCGCCCCCAGCTTTTCCGGATGCCCGGTAGTCGCCAAGGTGCCGTTCGGCGTGACTCGCAGCGTTTCACGCTCGATGCCGCGACGAATGCCTTTTAATGCCTGAGGATGGGCTTCCAACCAAGAAAGCGCCTGTGATACGTCCGGGATCAAATTGACCTCCCGCTTCTAAAAACAATAACTCGTAAGCATACTGAATCCGCATCCGAGAGAATATTGAGTTATATTCACTTGGTTACTGCCACCAGGCGATGCCCTGTACCGTTATCATAGTCAAAACGATGTAACGCAGCGCCTTTCCGATACACAGAAACAGCGCGACAGAGCCCCAGGGCATGCGCAGCCAACCTGCCAACACGCACAACAAATCGCCCACCACCGGCACCCAGCTGAGCAACAGCGCAGCCGGGCCGAAGCGTTGCAGCCACCCGAGCGCCGTTGCCAGCCCCCGCTGTGGTTTCAACGCCGGTAACAGGCGCCCGATAATGACATTGGTCAAGCCGCCCAGCGTGTTGCCCAGGGTCGCGGCCAGCACCAGCAATTCCGGCGAGACGCGACTCTGGGTCAGCAAAGCGACCAGAACGATTTCTGAATTTCCCGGCAGCAGCGTCGCACTGAGGAAGCTGCTGCCAAATAACGATATTACGGCTAGCGTACTACTCACAGCGTGCGAACGTCTACCACGTCCATACCGGCGCTTTTTGCCGCCTGAATGCCGAACTCGGCGTCTTCAAACACCACGCACTTTTCCGGCGGCACGCCGATAAGTTCAGCGCAGCGCAGGAAGGTGTCCGGCTCCGGTTTGTGGCGCTGTACGTCGTCCGCCCCGACGATCGCGTCGAAGCAGTTGAACAGGCCGAGATGACGCAGCAGCATTTCCGCCATGCGGTGCTCGCTGCCGGTACCGACCGCCATCGGACGGCGACCGTGATAGGATTTTACCACCTCGATCAGCGGCAACGGGCGCACGCTGTCCAACAGCATCGCCTCCACCGCGCGGGTTTTCTCCGCGGCCAGGTGATGGGGATCGAGATCGGCCTGATGGCTGGCGATAATCGCCTGAGCGATGCGCCAGGTTGGTGAACCGCTCAGCGCCACCATCGCCGCTTCATCAAACGTCATGCCATAACGGGACAGCACTTCACTCCACGCTTTACGGTGCGTTGGCTCGGTGTCCAGAATCGTGCCGTCCATGTCGAAAATAAGACCCTGATAGCGGTCGTACATCGTTACTCCATGATCGTTGAGGAAAGAAAACTACTTTAGCGTAAAGCCGTTGGGTTGTCGCTGACTGCGTCATAGCGGAATGTGCTGTGAGCGATCGGGTGCAAAGAAGGAAAGGAGTGAAGAGAGAATGGCTGAATGCTGAAAAGCGAAAAACCCGCCAAGGCGGGTTTCTCTTAGATGGTGCATCCAGGAGGATTCGAACCTCCGACCGCTCGGTTCGTAGCCGAGTACTCTATCCAGCTGAGCTATGGATGCAGAACTGTTTTTGCCGCTTGCCTGTTTCACGAACAACAGAAAAGCAAAAACCCGCCAAGGCGGGCTTCTCTTAGATGGTGCATCCGGGAGGATTCGAACCTCCGACCGCTCGGTTCGTAGCCGAGTACTCTATCCAGCTGAGCTACGGATGCATTACTATTTTTACCGCGTGCCGGCTTCGCTAATAAAGCCAGACTTTAAGAATGGTGCATCCGGGAGGATTCGAACCTCCGACCGCTCGGTTCGTAGCCGAGTACTCTATCCAGCTGAGCTACGGATGCACAGGAATTCTTTTTTGATACCGTATGGTACGTTGTTACTACCCCACCATACTGCAAAATATGGTGCATCCGGGAGGATTCGAACCTCCGACCGCTCGGTTCGTAGCCGAGTACTCTATCCAGCTGAGCTACGGATGCAAATGGCGGTGAGGCGGGGATTCGAACCCCGGATGCAGCTTTTGACCGCATACTCCCTTAGCAGGGGAGCGCCTTCAGCCTCTCGGCCACCTCACCATACGCTTCTTTCGAATTGTGCCTAACTTGCTTTAGAGAAGCTCATCGGCACTGCGTGGCGCACATATTACTTTCTCCGACTTTTAAGTCAAACAATTTTTCCCAACTCATGCGCGTTTGCACAATTCACACCCAACATGGGCGATTTCACGGCAAAAAGGGCGTTTTATCAACAGGCAACCGCAGCGTTTATCGCAACAAAGCAGGAAACTAACCGGGAAAATAATCACGAAAAAGAGAGGGGAGAACGAAAGAAGTGGCTAAAACGATGCAGTAGCGTCTCGTCTGGCAACGAGACGCTGCTTCGGAATCAGTAAGTCGTCTGCTGAGACTTCTCTGCCTGAATGCGCTGATAGATTTCTTCACGGTGAACCGAAACCTCTTTGGGGGCGTTCACACCAATACGCACCTGGTTGCCTTTTACCCCTAGCACAGTGACCGTAACCTCATCGCCAATCATGAGGGTTTCACCAACTCGACGAGTCAGAATTAACATTCTTTGCTCCTTGAAAGATTAAAAGAGTCGGGTCTCTCAGTTTCCCCGTCATTATCCATCATATGTGGTGAAAACGTAAGCCGCGCAATCCACAATAAGTGTAAGCAGACTTGGTCCCACCTCAGATAATGGTAAGTTTAGCCGACCTGAAAAACTTTGTTCCCGCAATTGTAACTAAATTGTGTTAGCACAGTATGAAAACGCCATAATCAACAAAGTATTATGGCGTTTGTCCGTGCTATTTATTTATGTTCACAGCTTCGAGGCCACCCAGGCTTCTACGCTGTTTAACGCCGCTGGCAGGGCGTTGATATCCGTCCCCCCCGCCATCGCCATATCCGGGCGGCCACCGCCCTTGCCGCCTACCTGCTGTGCCACGTTGCCGATCAACTCGCCGGCTTTTACGCGGTCAGTCAGATCCTTGGTCACGCCTGCGACCAGGCTGACTTTATCGTCAGCCGTCGTTGCCAACACGATAATGGCCGAACCCAATTGATTTTTCAGGTCATCCACCATGGTGCGCAGCATTTTGGCTTCGACATTATCCAACTGGCTGACCAACAGCTTCACGCCGTTAACCACTTTCGCCTGGCTGGACAGCGACGCGCTTTCCTGCGCCGCCTGCTGATCTTTCAACTGCTGCAGTTCTTTTTCCAACGCGCGGGTGCGATCGAGCACCGAGCGCACTTTATCGGTCAGGTTGTTGCTGTCGCCCTTGACCAGCTGCGCAACGTCTTGCAACAAATCGCTTTGCTGGTGCAGCGTGGCGATAGCGCCTGCGCCGGTCACCGCTTCGATACGACGGATGCCCGCCGCAGTGCCCGACTCGCTCAGAATGCGGAACAGGCCGATGTCGCCGGTGCGGCTGGCATGGGTACCGCCGCACAGTTCGGTGGAGAAGTCGCCCATGGTCAGCACGCGCACGTTGTCATCGTACTTCTCGCCGAACAGCGCCATCGCGCCCTTCTCTTTGGCATCTTCCAACGCCATCAGCTCGGTCTGTACCGGCAGGTTACGACGCACCTGCTGGTTCACCAGATCTTCCACCGCGCGGATTTGCTCTGGTTTCATCGCTTCGAAATGCGAGAAGTCGAAACGCAGGTATTTGTCGTTAACCAGCGAGCCTTTCTGCGCAACGTGGTCGCCCAACGTTTGGCGCAGCGCGGCGTGCAACAGGTGGGTTGCGGAGTGGTTCAGACGGATGCTGTTGCGACGCTCGGTATCGATCTGCGCGTCAACGCGATCGTTCAGCTTCAGCGAACCTTGCGCCAGCTTGCCTTGATGGCCGATAGCCTGGCCGTATTTCTGGGTGTCGTTGACCACAAATTCTGCGCTGGCGGCTTTCAGCACGCCTTTATCGCCGACCTGACCGCCGGACTCACCGTAGAACGGCGTCTCATCCAGCACCACCACCGCCTCTTCGCCGGCGCTGATCTGATCGACCGGCTGGCCGTCGCGGAACAGTGCGATGACCGTTGCCTGCTGTTCGTCGTGATCGTAGCCGCTGAACTGGCTGCTGCCGTCCACGCGGATCAGGCTGTTGTAGTCGGCACCGAAACCGCTGGACTCACGCGCGCGGCGGCGCTGCGCTTCCATCGCCTCTTCAAAGCCTGCTTCGTCGACTTTCAGACCGCGCTCGCGGCAAACGTCAGCGGTCAGATCGACCGGGAAGCCGTAGGTGTCGTACAGACGGAAAGCGGTTTCGCCGTCCAGGGTATCGCCCTGCAGCTTGGCCAGCTCTTCGTCCAGCAGCGCCAGGCCACGCTCCAGCGTGCGGGCAAACTGCTCTTCTTCGGTTTTCAGCACCTGCTCCACCAACGATTGCTGGCGTTTCAGCTCGTCGGCCGCCGGGCCCATCACTTCGATCAGCGGTGCCACCAGCTTGTAGAAGAAGGTGTCTTTCGCGCCCAACATGTTGCCATGACGGATCGCACGACGAATGATGCGTCGCAGCACGTAGCCGCGGTTTTCGTTAGACGGGATCACACCGTCCGACACCAGGAAGGCGCAGGAACGGATGTGGTCAGCGATAACGCGCAGGGATTTGTTGTCCAGATCGGTCGCGCCGGTCACTTTCGCTACGGCGGCGATCAGGGTGCGGAACAGGTCGATCTCATAGTTGGAGTTCACATGCTGCAACACCGCCGCGATGCGCTCCAGACCCATGCCGGTATCCACCGAAGGTTTCGGCAACGGCAGCATGGTGCCGTCGGACTGACGGTTGAACTGCATGAAAACGATGTTCCAGATCTCGATGTAACGGTCGCCGTCTTCTTCCGGGCTGCCTGGAGGGCCGCCCCAGATGTGATCGCCGTGATCGTAGAAAATCTCGGTGCACGGGCCGCATGGGCCGGTGTCGCCCATCTGCCAGAAGTTATCGGAAGCGAAAGGCGCGCCCTTGTTGTCACCGATGCGGATAATGCGCTCGGCCGGAACGCCGATTTGCTTCTGCCAGATATCGAACGCTTCGTCATCGGTTTCATATACGGTGACCCACAGTCTCTCTTTCGGCAGGTTGAACCAGTTTTCACCGGTCAGCAGTTCCCACGCGTAGCTGATAGCGTCGTGCTTGAAGTAATCGCCGAAGCTGAAGTTGCCCAGCATTTCAAAGAAGGTGTGGTGACGAGCGGTATAACCGACGTTTTCCAGGTCGTTATGCTTGCCGCCTGCGCGCACGCAGCGCTGCGAGGTGGTGGCGCGGGAATAGGCGCGTTTGTCGAGCCCCAGGAAAACATCCTTAAATTGGTTCATGCCGGCATTGGTAAACAGCAATGTCGGATCATTGTTAGGCACCAGGGAGCTGCTTGCTACAACCTGGTGACCCTTACTATGAAAGAAATCGAGAAACGCTTGACGGATCTCAGCGGTGCTCTTGCTCATAATTTTCCTGGAAAGGCTAGAATAACGACACGTGAGCCGGCGACGCGTCATCCCGACGATGACAACCAGCTCACGAACAAAAAGTGGGGATAAGATAAATTTTCTTCAGAGGGAAGTAAAACCCCGTGTGCGCTCATTGCGCAAAATCACGGTAAATTGACTGAATTTCTTCCTGGAAGAAGCCGCGATAGAGCAGATAACGCTGCACTTTGGCTTTCTCTTTCCAGTCGGTTGGCAACACATCGCCAAATTTTCGCTGCGCCACCTGTTTAGCCTGTTCACACCAGTCGATGTCGCATTCCGCCAGCGCGTCCTGCACCAGCGCTTTATCCACGCCCTTTTGCATCAGTTCGCTGCGGATACGCTGCGCGCCATAACCCTTGCGGCTGCGGCTACCGATGTAACTGTGAGCGAAACGCCGATCGTCCAGCCAGTTATGCTGATAACAGTAGGCGATAACCTGCTCGATCTGCGCAGGATCCACCGGCTCTTCAACCACCGGCGATGATGCCGGCGCATGTGGCCCCTTGCCACCAAAACGGGCTTTCGCCACAAACGGCTGCGCCGCAAGTTTGCGGCGCAGTTCAGCTTCACTATGATCGCGTTGCGACAGCAGGCGCATGGCGCGGCTTAGCAAATCATTCATCATTCAAGCCTGAATTTATGGGATATGCGCCACACAAGCGGCGGCGCATACCTTCAGCGATTAGAACTGCTCGCTGGTTTCCGCTTCGTCGTCTTCGAAGTCGTCACCGGAAGCGGCCACCAGTTCACCGCCGCTGTGCAGCAGCAGGTCGCGCAGCTTCTTGTCCAGCTCGGCGGCGATCGCTGGGTTTTCTTTCAGGAAGTTACAGGCGTTCGCCTTGCCCTGACCGATCTTCTCGCCGTTATAGCTGTACCAGGCGCCGGCTTTTTCGATCATCTTGTGCTTAACGCCAAGATCGACCAGCTCGCCGCGGCTGTTGATGCCTTCGCCGTACATGATTTGGAACTCAGCCTGCTTGAATGGCGCAGCGATTTTGTTCTTCACCACTTTCACGCGGGTTTCGCTGCCCACCACTTCATCGCCCTCTTTGATGGCGCCGATGCGGCGGATATCCAGACGCACCGAAGCATAGAACTTCAGGGCGTTACCGCCGGTCGTGGTTTCCGGGTTGCCGAACATCACGCCGATTTTCATACGGATCTGGTTGATGAAGATCAGCAGGGTGTTGGCGTTTTTCAGGTTGCCGGCCAGCTTACGCATCGCCTGGCTCATCATGCGTGCCGCCAGGCCCATGTGCGAATCGCCGATTTCACCTTCGATTTCCGCCTTCGGCGTCAGCGCCGCCACGGAGTCGACGATGATAACGTCAACCGCACCGGAGCGGGTCAGCGCATCACAGATTTCCAGCGCTTGCTCGCCGGTATCCGGCTGCGAGCACAGCAGGTTGTCGATATCGACGCCCAGCTTTTTCGCATAGATAGGATCCAGCGCGTGCTCGGCGTCGATGAACGCACAGGTTTTGCCTTCGCGCTGCGCAGCGGCGATCACCTGCAGCGTCAACGTGGTTTTACCGGACGATTCCGGGCCGTAGATTTCTACGATGCGGCCCATCGGCAGGCCGCCGGCGCCCAGGGCGATATCGAGTGACAGTGAGCCGGTGGAGATCGTTTCCACGTCCATGGAGCGGTCTTCACCCAGACGCATGATGGAGCCTTTGCCGAACTGTTTCTCAATCTGGCCCAGTGCCGCAGCTAACGCCTTTTGCTTGTTCTCATCAATAGCCATTTTTGCTCCTTCGTTTCGCAATGCCGGTGTTACCCCACACTGCCACTGAATGTATGTTGTGCAGGAAATGTCACTAATTATACTGTATGGTCATACAGTATCAAGCCTAATTTACAAAAATTCGTCAATGGCGGTTTGCAGCGCGAAGATCGTCGCCTGCAGCCGCACCGCATCGCGGTCGCCCTTGAATTGCATCTTGCGCACCAGCCCCCGGCCATCGCTGTTGGCGAAGCCGAACCACACGGTGCCGACCGGCTTTTCCTCGCTGCCGCCGTCCGGGCCGGCGATGCCGCTCACCGACAGCGCCAGATCGGCCCGCGCCGCACGCAGCGCCCCTATCGCCATCTCGCGCACCACCTCTGCACTGACCGCGCCGTGCGCCGTCAACGTGGCTTCGCTCACCCCCAGCAGGTCATGCTTCGCCGCATTGCTGTAGGTGACGAAACCGCGATCGAAATAGGCAGAGCTGCCGGCGATGTCGGTAATGGCCTTGGCGATACCGCCGCCGGTGCAGGATTCCGCGCAGGTGATCCAGCGGCCCTGAGCCTTCAGTTTTTCCCCTGCCAGCACGCTGAGCCGGCGCAGTTGGTTTTCACTCATAACCCCTCCCTCGCGAATTCAGGTATATGCGCCCGATAGTAGCATTTATCAAGGCGACGCGGCGGCCGGCGCGTGGAAATGCGCAGCGCCTCGCAGGCGGTGCGGTTTTAAGCGCCCGGTCAAGCTGCTAGTATCAAAAGAAGCGCCCCATCGAGCGGCGGCGCACCAGCACAAGGAACATCACGGAGGCGGCGCGCTGCGGCGGCGGCCTCAGGGCGCACCCGAAGAGATTAGGATGATAGAGTGAAAAAAACGTTGGGCGTATTCTTGCCGTTGTACACCACCACCCTGCTGCTGCTGTTGGGCTCGGGCCTGCTCACTACCTACGTTTCGCTGCGGCTGACCTCCATCCATGTCAGCAGCGCGCTGATCGGCGCCATCATCGCCGCCAACTACATCGGATTGGTGATCGGCGGCAAGGTCGGCCACTTTCTCATCGCCCGCGTCGGGCATATCCGCGCCTACGTAGCCTGCGCCGGCATCATCACCGCCGCGGTGCTGGGGCACGGCCTGACGGAGTTCATTCCCGCCTGGGTCGCGCTGCGTCTGGTGATCGGGCTGTGCATGATGTGCCAGTACATGGTGCTGGAAAGCTGGCTGAACGACCAGGCGGAATCCAACCAGCGCGGCATGGTGTTCGGTTTCTATATGGCGGCGACCTATCTCGGCATGTCGCTGGGCCAAATCGTGCTGATGCTGCAAAGCAACCTGGGTATCGCCACGCTGCTGGTGATCGCACTGTGCTTCGCACTCTGCCTGGTGCCGATCGCCCTCACTACCCGTACCAATGCGCGCCACATGTCGCCGGCCCCGATGGAGCTGCGTTACTTCGTCGGCGCCATCCCCAAGGTATTGGCCACCACGCTGGTGATCGGCATGGTGGTCGGCTCGTTTTACGGCCTGGCGCCGGTCTACGCCAGCCTGCAATCCTTAACCACTCAGCAAACCGGCCTGTTCATGGCGCTGTCCATCTTCGCCGGGCTGGTGGCGCAGTTTCCGCTCAGTTGGTTGTCGGATCGCTACAACCGCCCCTTGCTGATGCGCCTCAACGCCATTTTGCTGATCGTAGCGGCGCTGCCGCTGGCGCTGCTGCCGCACATCGATTTCCCGCTGCTGCTGGCGGTCGGGTTCGTCGTCAGCATGCTGCAATTTACGCTCTACCCGCTGGCGGTGGCGCTGGCCAACGATCTAATAGAGCCGGAGCGCCGCGTCTCGCTGGCCGCCTGTCTGCTGATGGCGTTCGGCGTCGGCGCCAGCATCGGGCCATTGGCGGTCGGCGCGCTGATCGAACCGCTGGGCGGCAATATCCTGTACGCCTTCTTCGCCCTGTGTGGCGTGCTGCTGGCGGCCCTCAGCCGCACGGCGAAAGCGGAGGAACCGCAGCTGGCGCAGGACGCGCCGGTGCCGCACATCCCGCTGCCGGACAGCCTCGCCAGTTCGCCGCTGTCGCCGGCGCTCAACCCGACCTTCGATGAACAGATCATTCACGACACCATGCCGCCGCCGGAAGCGGCGCCCGAGGTCGACGAGCCGCAGCCCGAAGAACAAGAGGCGGAGCCTTTGCCTCAGGGCGCCGATCCGGAAGAGGACACCGGCCTGAAAAAGGCGCACGCCATGCTGTAAACGGCGGCGTTACAGATCCTGGAAGGAGCCCAGCAGGAAACCGCGTTCGGCGATCGTCGCTTTCAGCGTCGGCGCGGTCAACACATCCAGCTCGACGAGGCGCGGGTGGCAGTATTGGCTCTGCAGAATGGTCGCATCGAGAAACGCCGGGTGGCACATTATTTCCAATGACTCGACGCCCTGCTCGTCGGCACGCGCCAACCTCTGCAGGAACAAGGCTTCGGAGATCGCCTCACCGTAGAATCCCGCGTCAAACGCATCGGTGCTGTAGGGAGCCTGCAACGCCATGTCGCGCCGTTTCGCCTCTTCGCGATCGAGGCGCAGCGGCAGACCCTGCGCCTGCGCGAACGCCTCCACCAGCGGATAAATCTGCGGATGCATATGCACATGATGGTGGCTGTCGATATGCGTCGGCGCCCGGCCGAACAGCGTCACAAACCGCGCGAACTGGCGCTGCAGCTCCTCGTGAATTTCGTCCAGCTGCAGCTCGCCAGCCTCGGCGCGGCGCCACAGCCATTTGCCCAGTTCGCCATGTTCGTTGACCAGCGAAGGCATGGCGCCCAGCGGCTTGCCATGGGTCAAAACGAAATGCAGCCCGATAGGCAACCCCGGATATTGCCGGCTGAGCGCCGCCGCGTGCTGCGCGCCGCCGCCGTTCACCATCGCCGTGGTGGAGGAAACGACGCCATGCTGATACGCCTCGATGACGCCATAGTTCTGCCCTTTGCTCAGGCCGAAATCGTCGGCATTCACGATCAGTAGTTTTTCCATAGAGGCTCCCGCGGGATAGATTTTTGGCAAGGGAAGGCCGACCGCTCGGCGCGGCATTCCCCTTCGTTAAGGTAAAAATCAAATGATTAACCGACCGGCGCCCTGAAGCTCATCGGCATATCGGCGTTGATACTGATCGGGAGCGGCCCTAAAGAGGGCCGTAACACTTTTTTCGGTAGTTGCCTGGGGTCACGTCGGTGAGCCGCTTGAAGTTTTTAATGAACAGGCTGACATCGCCATAGCCGGAATCAAAGGCGATGTCGGAGACCGAATAGTTGGTGACCTCCAGCTGCGTCTTGGCGAAGTTGATGCGGATCTCATTGATCACCTGCATCGGCGTCTTCTGATAGTAGCGCCGCATCGCCCGGGTCAGGTACTCCTGAGTTTTCCCCGACAGCGCCACCATGTTCGCCAACGCCTTTTCGCCGAACATCGCCTTGTCATGCATGCCGGCCAGGGTGTTCTTCAGCCACTGCGGGATATCATCGCCGCCGTCGTTTTCTTCTTTATAATGTCGGATGCGGCTGATCACGTAGAAGGTCAATGTTTCGAGGAATTCGGCGAAGTCGTCCTCGCGAAACTGCGGCGAACTCACCACCGATTCGATATAGGCCAAAAACTCGCTTCTCAGGCTGTAGGCCTGCGAGGCGACGAAACAACGCGGCAGCTGTTGCAAGTAATGCTCTTCAAAGAACGCTTTACTGACCGCCACGTTGAAGATTTTCGTCGCGCCGAACTCGTAAAAGCTCTGGTGGTAGGAACCGATAGGAATAAAGACGAAATCCCCCCGTTCCAGCAGCACCCGTTTGCCGTTGATCTCCTGATAGCATTTGCCGCTCAGCACGATGGTGAACTCGTAATAGTCGTGCTGATGCAGCCCGGTGGCGCTTTCCACCTTGTTGTAGATAAACAGGTGAAAATCTTTGCAGTTAAAGAAATCCTGCTCGCGAATCAGCTTCACGTCGTTTGCGCTCAGTGAAATTCGGTTATCGGACACGGCGCCGGCCTCCCGTTAGTCAAATCCGTTGCGTCTGGCCGCCTCGGCAAACCAGTAACCGCTTTTCTTGATGGTGCGCCGCTGATCCGCCCGATCCAGCCGCACCAGCCCATACCGATTCTTGTAGGCGTTCAACCAGGACCAGCAGTCGATAAAGGTCCACAGATGATAGCCCTTGCATTGCGAACCTTCCGCCAGCGCGCGGTGTAACCACTTCAGGTGCTCGCGAATAAAGTCGATGCGGTAGTCGTCTTCCACCCGCCCATCTGCGCCGATAAACGCTTCTTCGCCCTCGACGCCCATGCCGTTTTCCGAAATATAACAAGGCAGATTGCCGTAGTTCTCTTTCAGATCCATCAGGATGTCGTACAACCCCTTCTCATAGATCTCCCAGCCGCGATGCGGATTGATTTTGCGGCCCGGCATTGCATAGTAGCTGAACAAATCCTCCGGCGATGCGATTGGCCCCGCGGCGCAACGCCCCTCTTTCGCCTGCACCCTGCGCGGCTGGTAGTAGTTGACGCCGAGGATATCCACCACACCGCCTTCGATCAGCTGCGCGTCCTGCGGCTCGCAGTGCGGCATCAGCCCATGCTGCTCCAACAGGTACAGCAGCGCCGTCGGATAACGTCCCTTGGCGACCGGATCGAGAAAGCTGCGATTGAGCAGCAGATCGGCATCGTGTGCGGCCTGCAGATCCTCCGGCGCATCGGAGCGCGGATAGGTCGGGCTCAGATTCAGAATGATGCCGATGCTCCCCGGCAACCCGCGCGCTCTGAAACGCTGCACCGCCATGGCATGCGCCAGTACGCTGTGATACGCCACGGTGACCGCCCGTTTGAAGTCCACCACGCAAGGGTAGTGCAAGTCATTCAGGTAACCGGCCTCCACCGGCACGATCGGCTCGTTGAAGGTGAACCAGTGGGTGACCCGATCGCCAAACAGGCCGAAACAGGTATCGGCGTAACGCGCGTAGGCTTCGACCACCGCCCGGCTTTCCCAGCCGCCGCGCTGCTGCATGCACAGCGGCATATCGAAGTGATAGAGATTGATAAACGGGGTGATGCCCTGCGCCAGCAGCTCGTCGATCATCGCGTTATAGAAAGCCACCGCCTGCGGGTTCACCTCGCCGTCGCCGTCCGGGATCAGCCGCGACCACGAGATCGACGTTCTGAAGGTATTGTGGCCCAACGTTTTGAGCAGCCCGATGTCGGTGCGGAAATGGTCATAAAAGGTCGAGGCCTCAGCCGGCCCCACCCGATCGTGAAAGCGCTCGGGCGCGATCTCGTACCAATAGTCGAAGATGTTGCGGCTCTTGCCGTCCCGCGCGGCCGCCCCTTCAGACTGCGGCGCGGAGGTGGCGCTGCCCCACCAGAACCCGTCGGCAAATTGATATTCCATATTCGCGTCCCTCGCGGGGCGGCCGCGCCGCCCCGTTCCACAGTTAGAATTTCAGCGCGTTGGCGATGTCTTCTTCGCTTTCTGTCGCCGCATCGATCTGGCTCTGCGCCTTGTTGGAGATCGCCACGAACGGCAGGTAAATCACGGTGGCGACCGCCAGGTTGAACAGGCTCAGCAACATGGCCATGATGCTGCCGTTGGTGTTGAAGAACGCCCCCAGGCCGACCGGCATGGTCCAGGGCGCGATGTTGGTGATCGGCGGGATCAGCCCGGAGTAATAAGCCAGCGAGGTGATAATGGTCAGCACCGGCTGCACCAGAATAAACGGAATGAACATCACCGGGTTCATGATCACCGGCAGGCCGAACAGGATCGGCTCGTTGATCTGGAAAATGCCGGATGGTGTCGCCAACTTGGCGACCTGGCGGTAATCCTCGCGGCGCGAAGCGATGAAGATGGCGATGATCAGGCCCAGCGTCGAGCCGGTGCCACCGAGGTAGATATAGGAGTCGACGAACGGTTTCGCCCACATGTGGAACTCTTTACCGGCGGCCACCGCCGCTTCGACCGAACCGTATTTGTTGTACAGCTCCACGTTTTCCAGCGCGAACGGCGTCATGATGCCGCTGTCCAGCGCCGCCAGCGCCATGGAGCCGTGCACCCCAAAGAACCACAGCAGCGAAGAGAACAGCACGTACACCCAACCCACCACGCTGCCCATCTTGGCCAGCGGCGCCGAAATGCCGTCCATGATGATCTGGTGGAAGTTGGTGCCCCAATGCGCCAGCGCGAACGCCACCAGCCCCATGATGGAGAGGATGATGAAGCCGGGGATCAGCGCCGAGAAAGAGCGCGACACCGAAGCCGGCACGCTGTCCGGCAGGCTGATCACCCAGTTGCGCCGCACGATGAAAGCAAACATCTCAGCCACCGCCAACCCGATCACCATACCGGAAATGATGTTGGCGCCGCCCAGCCAGTTGGCGCCCACCGCATAGGCCTCGCCGACGTTGAACGGCGTGACGGTCATGAAGGCCGCCACCGCCAGCAGCGCCGAGGCCAGCGGATCGACCTTGCGCTCTTCGGCCAACGCCATGCTGATAAAGAACGGCGTCATCAGGGACATGATCCCCAGCGTACCGTTGTAAACGCTGCCGCCGATGCTCTTCAGGCCGTTAAGCGTCTCGATGGTGGAGGCGTCCAACCTCACGCCCAACGAATAGAAGAACGATCCCTCACCGAAGCTGAGGAACACGTTGTTGATCAACACGAACATCGCCCCGGTCAAGGTCAGCGGCATCAGGCGGATAAAGCCGTTCTTGATGGCGTTGACGTGGGGCTGCTTACCGATTTTTACGGCGAAAGGCAGGATAACCTTCTCGAGCGAGGCAATGAGGGTATTCACGGCGGCCTCCTGTTATTGGTTGGCTTTCTTGATGGCGGCCACCGCGGCCTTCAATACGCCCAGCCCATCGACCTTGCCGTACAGCAGCGGATCGATGACTTCCACAGGTTTGTTGGGCAGCTGTTTTTGCACTTCCGGCAAGGTGTAGGCGATCTGCGGCCCCAGCAGGATCAGATCCGCTTCAACGCCCTTCTCGGCGGCCAGCGCTTCCGGGTAAGCGGCGATGATCACCGGCACTTCATATTTCTCGGCCTGCGCCTTCATTTTTGATACCAACAGGGAAGTGGACATACCGGCAGAACAAAACAGATAGATTTTTTTCTTTTCCATACCAAGCACCTCAGATAATCAAAAAAACCCCGTGTTATTTGTATGCCAGATGCAATCACGATTGCTTCACGCACATTCCTTATGAAAATTTCCGTCACGTTGCCCTGGTTACGGACAGTATACGGAGCATGAAAAACGGATCGGTAAGCCAGGAGGAGAAATAACCGTCTCTCATTGACCTGGTGGATTGACCCTCTTCACATTTCGCACAAAAAAATAGTGTGACCGGGCTCTCAAATAACCGATAAAAACTCAGAATATTCGCAATAAATACTCAAATAGCAATTATAAACAGCAAGTTATAAACGCGCTGGGAATTTAAGGGTTTATTTGAGCCGGAACAAATGGAGAGGATATAAAAATAGTTCAGGCTTGATTCCCCCCTGCCATCCCGCACGCGGTGGCGTGGGGAGGATTACATGGGCAGACGCAGCAACTCGATCACCGTGGTCAACGCCACGGGGTGATTTCTACGATTGGGATAATAGAGGTAAAAACCGGGAAACGGCGCGCACCAGTCGGCCAACACTCGCCGCAGCCGCCCGCTCGCCAGGTGTTCTTCCACCTCCTGCTCGATGGCGAAAGCGATGCCGACGTGCGCCAACGCCGCCTGCAGCAACAGTCTGGCGTCATCCACGATCAGCGGGCTGTTGACCGCCACGGAAAATCGCTGCTCGCCCTGCTGAAACGCCCATTTGTAGCGCTCGCCCGAAGAGGCCTTGCGCCAACCGATGCAGCGATGCTGCAGCAAATCCTGCGGGTGCGCCGGTTCGCCATGCCGTTGAAAATAGTCCGGCGTGGCGACGATGGCAAAACGCAGATCTGGCGTCACGCGCACCGCGCGCATATCGTTGTGCAGATCCTCACCGAGCCGGATACCGGCGTCAAAGCCTTGTTCGACGATGTTGGCGAACCCCTCGTCCGCCACCACTTCCAGCGTAATGCCGGGGTACTCGCTGGCCAAGCGCCCCAGAAGCGGCACGATGGCGAGCTCGATGGCCGAACGCGGCGCGTTGATGCGCACCAGGCCGCGCGGCCCGTCGCGAAACGCATTCAGGCTCTCCAGCGCGGCGTCGATATCGGTAAAGGCCGGCACCAGCTGCGCCAGCAGATGCTCGCCGGCTTCTGTCGGCGAGACGTTGCGGGTGGTGCGGTTCAGCAGGCGAATGCCCACCTGCGCTTCCAGTTCGCGCAAGGTGTGGGTCAGCGTCGGCGGCGTTACGCCCAGCCGAGCGGCGGCGCGGCGGAAGCTGCGTTCACTGGCAATAGCCACGAAGGCCGCCAGGCCGGACAGTTCGGGTTTCTTCATGCTATTAATATAAATTATCTAATAGTGAGATGAATTTTTAGCGGATAGTTATCCGTCATCTAACAACATAGCATTGCGATCGAACCCATTACCAGGTATCGATGCGATGATTAATGCTACAGCTCCAACTCATGAAACGCCGCGCAGGCTGGCGGATAAAGTCGTACTGGTGAGCGGCGGCGGCACCGGCATCGGCCGCGCCGCAGCGCTGGCCTATGCCCGCGAGGGCGCCAAAGTGGCGTTGGCCGGCCGGCGCGCGGCGGAGATCGAAGCCACGGCGCGCGATATCGCGTTGGCCGGCGGCGACGCCCTGCCCATCGTGACCGACGTCGCCCAGGAGGGTGATATCCGCCGGCTGCTCGCCGCGGTGACCGCCCATTACGGCCGGCTCGACGTCGCCTTCAACAACGCCGGCATCATCGGCAACTTCGCCCCCATCACCGAACAGACCAGCGAAGATTTTGACCGGGTTATCGCCATTAACCTCAGAGGCGTCTGGCTGGCGATGAAATACGAGATTGAAACCTTCCTGGCTCAACGCTCGGGCGGCGTGATCATCAACACCTCCTCCTGGCTGACCCACGGCGCACTGACCGGTTCATCAAGCTACTCCGCCAGCAAAGGGGCGCTCGATGCGATGATCCGCGCAGTGGCGCTCGAATACAGCGGCCAGGGCATCCGCGTCAACAACATCAACCCCGGCATCATCGACACGCCGATGGCGCGCAGCAGCGTGGCCGACAGCGCGGCGTTCGCGCCCTTTATCGCCCATACGCCCGCCGGCCGCCTGGGCGAATCGGAAGATATCGGCGATGTGGCATTGTGGCTGGCGACGGACGAGGCCCGCTTCATCACCGGCCAAAGCCTGCTGGTGGACGGCGGTTACACCATCGCCGGCATGCGCTGAGGAGGCGACGCCATGAACTACGTTCGGCTTGGCGACAGCGGCCTGAAGGTGTCCCGCCTCTGCCTGGGCTGCATGACCTACGGCGATCCGGCCTGGCGCCCCTGGGTGCTGAAGGAAGACGAGGCGCGCCCCTTTATCCGCGAAGCGCTGGAAGCGGGCATCAATTTCTTCGATACCGCCAACATTTACTCCGACGGAGAAAGCGAGCGTCTCCTCGGCCACGCACTGAAAGCGTTCGCCCGTCGTGAAGACGTAGTGATCGCCACCAAGGCCTACTTCCCGATGGATGCGCAGCCGAACAGCCGGGGGCTGTCGCGCAAGCACCTGTTGCACAGCGTCGACGCCTCTTTGCAGAGATTGGGGACGGATTACCTCGATCTGTTCGTGCTGCACCGCTTCGACACCGAAACGCCGTTCGAAGAAACCGCCGACACCCTCGACGCCCTGGTGCGGGCGGGCAAGATCCGCTATCTCGGTGCGTCTTCACTGCATGCCTGGCGCCTGATGAAAATGCTGGCCTTTCAACGTCAGCACCGCCTGGCGCCGTTTATTTCGCTGCAGAGCCAATACAACCTGGTGACGCGTGAAGACGAAGAGGAGCTGATCCCGCTGTGTCTGGAAGAGGGGCTCGGCCTGACGCCCTGGTCGCCGCTGGCCCGCGGCGTGCTGGCCGGTTCAGGCACGGCCGGCACGCTGCGCGCCGCCACCGACGAACAGGCACCCCGTTGGTACGGCGGCAGAGACGAAGTTGAGCGTACCGTCGCTGCGGTAGCGGAGGTGGCCGCCGCGCACGGCGTTCCTCCGGCACAGATCGCGCTGGCCTGGCTGTTGGCCAAACCCGGCGTGGCGTCGCCGCTGGTGGGCATGTCCAAGCCGCATCATCTGCAGGATGCGCTGGCAGCGCTCACCCTCAGGCTATCGCCGGAAGACGTGGCCGCGCTGGAGGCGCCTATCGCGCGCGTTGCCCGCCCCGAGCGCTGGTAGCCCATTTGCCTTCATTGCAGGAGAGAAGACATGTCATACGCTGTTACCGTGCGAGCGGTGTTGTTCACCCTCGCCACCACACTTCCCCTTAGCGTTCCGGCACAGGCCGCCATCAGCGCAGCTTGCGCCGCAAGCAGCATGACGCTGCCGCCCGGCGCGCTTTACCCCAACGGCATCGCCCGCGCGGCGGACGGCACCCTGTATGTCGGCTTTGTCACCAGCGGCAATGTGCTGCGTAAACGGCCGGGTAAAGCGTGGGAAACCTTTTTCCCCGGCGCTGACACGGTGTTCGCCTCAAACGCGCTGAGGCTGGACGAAAAACGCGGGCTGCTGTGGGGCAATTCGCCGGACTTCCTCTCCGGCGGCAAAGCGCGAGCCAACCGCATCTACGCGCTGAACGTCGCGGATGGCACGCTCGACCGCAGCCTGGCGCTGCCGGCGGGCGAAATGGGCAACGATATCGTGCTCGGCGCAGACGGTACGGTGTACGTGACGGAAACCCGCGGCGGCGGCATTCTGCGCCTGCGGCCAGGCGAGACGGCATTCAGTACGCTGTTTCAGGATCCGCAGTTAGCGGCCCCTAGCGGGCTGGGCGCCGCCGGGATCGTGCTGCTCGACGATCGGCTGATGGCAGTCGCCAATTTCGGTACCGGTAAGCTCTACACCCTCAGCTATAACGATCCCCAGCCGCAGCTGACGGAAATGCAGCTGCCGCGCCTCATCGAAAACCCGGACGGAATGGGGTTGGCACCGGACGGCGCGCTGATCGTGCTGGAAAACGCGATCCAGAGCGGCCACGGGCGGATCCTGCGGATCGCGTTGCCGAAGGCGGCAGGTATGCACCAGCTTGAGGTCTTGCGCGAAGGCATGGAATCGCCGGTCAACCTGACTATCACCCCGCAAGGCTGCGCCTTCGTCAGCGAGTCGCGCATCCGCCACCGCCTGCTGCCCGGCCATGAAACTGACGTGCCCGACAGCTTCCGCCTCTATCAACTGCCCTTGCCTCTCACCGTCGCACAATAAACTCTGCGCCGCCTCTGCGGGCGGCGACTTGCGTTGTTGCCCGCAGACGAACGACAATCTCGCTTCGTTACCAACCCGCCTTGCGCAGCGCTTCCCATTTTTACCTGTGACAGCCGATTGCCCGCTGGGCTAGTATAAGCGTCTGTGCAAACCTTGGGTTTGAACACGCCGTTTGGCGTTTTGATGACTTGATTTGCGCCGCCCGCCAAGCGCTGAATGGGGCGACGCCTGCTGAAACAATGTGATAGCGAATGACGACAATGAAAATCACAGTGACCTTTACATTCAATGGATTGGAAAAATAATCGCATGAATAGCACCGATAAACTCGATTCGCACACGCCGATGATGCAGCAATACCTGCGCCTCAAGGCCCAGCATCCTGAAATCCTGCTGTTCTACCGCATGGGTGACTTCTACGAGCTGTTTTACGACGACGCCAAGCGCGCTTCCCAACTGCTGGATATCTCGCTGACCAAACGTGGCGCCTCGGCGGGCGAACCGATCCCGATGGCCGGCGTGCCACACCACGCGGTGGAGAACTATCTGGCCAAGCTGGTGCAGCTCGGCGAATCCGTCGCCATCTGCGAACAAATCGGCGATCCGGCCACCAGCAAAGGGCCGGTCGAGCGCAAAGTGGTGCGCATCGTCACCCCAGGCACCATCACCGACGAAGCGCTGCTGCAAGAACGCCAGGACAACCTGCTGGCGGCGATCTGGCAAGACGCGCGCGGCTTCGGTTACGCCACCCTGGACGTCAGCTCCGGCCGCTTCCGCGTCGCCGAGCCGCAGGATCTGGAAACCATGGCCGCCGAGCTGCAGCGCACCAATCCGGCCGAGTTGCTCTACCCGGAAACCTTCGAACAAATGGCGCTGATCGAACAGCGCCACGGCCTGCGCCGCCGCCCGCTGTGGGAATTCGAACTGGAGACCGCACGCCAGCAGCTCAACCTGCAGTTCGGCACCCGCGATCTGACCGGCTTTGGCGTCGAGCAGGCGCACCAGGCGCTGCGCGCCGCAGGCTGTCTGCTGCAGTACGTCAAAGATACCCAACGCACTTCGCTGCCGCACATTCGCGGCATCACCATGGAGCGCCAGCAGGACGGCATCATCATGGACGCCGCCACCCGCCGCAATCTGGAGCTGACGCAGAGCCTGTCCGGCGGCAGCGACAACACGCTGGCGGCGATCCTCGATCGCACGGTGACGCCGATGGGCAGCCGCATGCTGAAACGCTGGCTGCACATGCCAACCCGCGATATCAAGGTCCTGACTGCCCGCCAGCAGGCGATCGGCGCATTGCAGGAGCTGTTCGTGGATCTGCAGCCTTCGCTGCGCCAGGTAGGCGATCAGGAACGTATTTTGGCGCGTCTGGCGCTACGTACCGCCCGTCCGCGCGATCTGGCGCGCATGCGCCATGCTTTCCAACAGTTGCCGGACATCCGCGCGCTGCTGCAAGACGTAGAGACGCCGCACGTGCAGCAGCTGCTGTCGCAGGTGGGCCAGTTCGACGAACTGCGCGAATTGTTGGAACGCGCGGTCATTGAATCACCACCGGTGCTGGTGCGCGACGGCGGCGTGATCGCCCCCGGCTACAACAGCGAGTTGGACGAGTGGCGCGCGCTGGCGGACGGTGCCAGCGACTACCTCGACCGGCTGGAGATCCGCGAGCGTGAAAAGCTGGGGCTGGATACGCTCAAGGTCGGCTTCAACGGCGTACACGGCTACTACATTCAGGTCAGCCGCGGCCAAAGCCACCTGGTGCCGATCCACTATGTGCGCCGCCAGACGCTGAAAAATGCCGAGCGCTACATCATCCCGGAACTGAAAGAGTACGAAGACAAAGTACTCACCTCCAAGGGTAAGGCGCTGGCGATCGAGAAAAGCCTGTACGACGAGTTGTTCGATCTGCTGCTGCCGCACCTGGCGGAACTGCAACAAAGCGCCGCCGCGCTGGCCGAGCTGGACGTGCTGGCCAACCTGGCCGAGCGCGCCGATACCCTGAACTACGCCTGCCCGACCATGAGCGAGCAGCCGGGGATCCGTATTAACGAAGGCCGCCACCCGGTGGTGGAGCAGGTGCTGAGCGAGCCGTTTATCTCCAACCCGCTCACCCTGTCGCCACAGCGTCGCATGCTGATCATCACCGGCCCTAACATGGGTGGTAAAAGCACCTATATGCGGCAAACGGCGCTGATCGTGCTGATGGCGCACATCGGCAGCTATGTGCCGGCTACCAAGGCCACCATCGGCCCGGTGGATCGCATCTTCACCCGCGTCGGCGCGGCGGACGATCTGGCTTCCGGCCGCTCCACCTTCATGGTGGAGATGACGGAAACCGCCAACATCCTGCACAACGCCACCGAGCACAGCCTGGTGTTGATGGATGAGATCGGCCGCGGTACCTCCACCTACGACGGCCTGTCGCTGGCCTGGGCCTGCGCCGAGAACCTGGCTAACCGCATCAAGGCAATGACGCTGTTCGCCACCCACTACTTCGAGCTGACGACCCTGCCGGAGAAAATGGAAGGCGTGGTCAACGTGCATCTGGACGCGCTTGAACACGGCGACACCATCGCCTTCATGCACACCGTGCAGGACGGCGCCGCCAGCAAAAGCTATGGCCTGGCGGTCGCCGCGCTGGCCGGCGTGCCGCGCGACGTCATCAAGCGCGCCCGCCAGAAGCTGCGCGAACTGGAGTCTATCTCCAGCCACACCGCATCGGGCAGCGTCGATGCCACCCAGATGACGCTGCTGCAGGAAGAGACTTCGCCGGCGGTAGAAGCTCTGGAGGCGCTGGATCCGGATTCCCTGTCACCGCGCCAGGCGCTGGAATGGCTCTACCGGCTGAAAAATATGGTGTAGTTGAGGCGATAAACGCAGGCATAAAAAAACGGTGAGCGTCATGCTCACCGTTTTTATTTGATGCGGTTCAACAACCGGCGTTATTCGCGGAACAGCGCCTCAATGCTCAGACCCTGCATCTGCAGGATCTCACGCAGGCGGCGCAGACCTTCAACCTGAATCTGACGGACGCGTTCACGCGTCAGGCCAATCTCCCGGCCCACGTCTTCCAGCGTCGCCGCTTCATAGCCCAGCAGGCCGAAACGACGCGCCAACACTTCACGCTGTTTGGCGTTCAGTTCGAACAACCATTTGACGATGCTTTGCTTCATATCGTCATCTTGCGTGGTGTCTTCAGGCCCGTTGTCCTTTTCGTCGGCCAGAATGTCCAGCAGCGCTTTCTCCGAATCCCCGCCCAGCGGCGTATCCACCGAGGTGATGCGCTCATTCAGGCGCAGCATGCGGCTGACGTCATCTACCGGCTTGTCGAGTTGCTCGGCAATCTCTTCAGCGCTCGGTTCATGATCCAGTTTATGAGATAGCTCGCGCGCGGTGCGCAGATAGACATTCAGTTCTTTGACGATATGGATAGGCAAACGAATGGTACGGGTTTGGTTCATGATCGCCCGCTCAATCGTCTGACGGATCCACCAGGTTGCATAAGTGGAGAAGCGGAAACCACGTTCCGGGTCAAATTTTTCCACTGCGCGAATTAGACCGAGGTTACCCTCTTCGATCAGATCCAGCAGCGCCAGACCGCGGTTGCTGTAGCGGCGGGCAATTTTCACTACCAGCCGCAGGTTGCTTTCAATCATGCGGCGGCGGGACGGCACGTCACCGCGCAGAGCACGCCGCGCAAAATAGACTTCTTCCTCTGCGGTCAGCAGAGGGGAATAACCGATCTCGCCCAGATAGAGCTGCGTCGCATCCAATACGCGTTGCGTAACGCCTTGAGACAACAGCTCTTCTTCCGCTAAATCGTTCTCGCTGGCCTCTTCTTCTACCAGCGCTTTTTCATCAAACGACTCAGCCTCAGCTCCATTCTCGTCGAAATCCGCATCATCATGTAACTCGTTAACTTTCAGCGTATTTTGGCTCATATGCTGCTCCTACCCGTGATACCGCGAGCAGAATCTCAGCGTATTCTGCCCAATCTATCGCTGCGGAAGATAACGCAGCGGGTTTACGGATTTCCCCTTGTAACGAATTTCAAAATGCAAACGTACTGAACTGGTACCGGAGCTACCCATGGTGGCTATTTTTTGACCCGCCTTCACTTCTTGTTGTTCCCGGACCAGCATTGTGTCGTTATGAGCGTAGGCGCTCAGGTAATCATCATTGTGTTTGATGATGATTAGATTACCGTAACCCCGTAAAGCGTTGCCTGCATACACTACGCGGCCATCGGCGGTAGCGAAGATAGGCTGCCCACGGGAACCGGCGATATCGACGCCCTTATTCCCACCTTCTGATGAGGAAAAGTTATCAATAATCTTACCGTCAGTCGGCCATCTCCAAGTGCTGACCGGAGAACTGTTGCTGACGGTGCTGCTCACTGGTGGAGCGGCTTCCGGTGCGGTAACAGGCGCAGTCGCGGTCCCAACCGCTGCGGCACCCGCTGCAGGTAACATCTTACCTACATTCTGTTTACCCGAGTTTTCAGAATACGCGTTAGTTGATTGAGAATCAACCGTTGCCGTCTGGATCTGGGTAGTGGAAGGTGGCTTCGGAACGCCGCCTTTGGTGGCGTCTGTCGTCGCCAGCATACCGCCGCCGCCGTTGGCAGAACCATTACCAAGCTGAATGGTTTGGCCAACATTCAGGCTGTACGGCTCGGGAATATTGTTGCGCTGCGCCAGGTCGCGGAAATCGTTGCCGGTGATCCAGGCGATGTAAAACAGCGTATCGCCGCGCTTGACCGTATAGGTGTCGCCGCCGCTGTAGCTCCCTTTAGGAATGGCGTTATAACTGCGGTTGTAGACAATGCGGCCTTCTGGGCTGACCTGCTGCGCTCCGCCATTATTATTTCCGGATGGAACGGCGCCGCCGCCGCCCACGCTGCTGATAGGGGCCGACGTCGAGGCAGTATTCGTACACCCCGCCAACCACAAACTTACCATCGTACACACCGCTACCCGGCGTAACGTAATCATTGGGCTTCCCGTGCTCATGCTTCCCCCATGACAGCAATATCAGTGATATATCCAAAATACCCTTTACATCGTAGCCGAGCTTTTGCCACTTCCCAGTTTCTGCGATGCAAAGGCGCCGCCGGCCGATCCCTGAACGCCAGGTTATCTCCCGCCGGAGCATCAAAATGCGCGCCAATGCTAACCACATTGGCGATGTCGCACCATAAGACAACTACGTAGAAAGGCCAATTCTAGTGAAAATTAGCCTGATTGGAACGAGAAAACCTTATCCGGACGTGATGAAAGTGCAACAGATTTTGCGGGCGGTCTAAAAATCAGACAATCGCTAGGCCAATTCGCCTTTCACCAGCGGTACAAAACGCACCGCTTCCACCGCGTCGACAACGAATTCGTTGCCATGCCGCTGAATGCGTTTGAGGGTTTGGGCCTGCTCGCCGACCGGCAGCACCAAAATGCCGCCGTCGTCCAATTGCTCCACCAGCGCCTGCGGAATTTCCGGCGGCGCTGCAGTGACGATGATTGCATCGAACGGACCACGCGACGCCCAGCCTTGCCAGCCGTCGCCGTGGCGGGTGGAAACATTATGGAGATCGAGCTGCTTCAGACGGCGCTTGGCCTGCCATTGCAACCCTTTGATGCGTTCGACGGAACAAACGTGTTGCACCAGATGCGCCAGAATGGCGGTTTGATAACCGGAACCGGTGCCAATCTCCAGCACCCTCGAAGTGGGCGTCAGGTTCAGCAGTTCGGTCATGCGCGCCACCATATAAGGCTGGGAGATGGTCTGGCCGGAACCGATCGGCAGCGCGGTATTTTCGTAGGCCTTGTGATCCAGCGCCTCGTCGACAAAACGTTCGCGCGGCACCGCTTCGATCGCCTGCAGCAACTTTTCGTCCCGGATCCCCTGCTGCCGCAGCTGCGTCAGCAATGTTTGCATACGCTTGTTCACCATTCCCCGCTAACCTCTGCCTTGGTTAACCATGTTTTCACGACTTCCTGCGCCGCGTAGGCAGTCAAATCCACCTGCAGCGGCGTGATCGCCACATAGCCTTGTTCCACCGTCGCAAAGTCGGTATCCGGCCCGGCATCAAATTTATCACCAGGCGGCCCGATCCAGTAGAGATTTTGTCCGCGCGGATCCTGCTGGCAGAAGACCTTATCGGCGGGATGGCGGCTGCCGCAGCGGGTGACGCGCAGGCCTTTGATCTCCGCCAGCGGCAGATCCGGCACGTTGATATTCAGGATTTTTCCGGTACGCAACGGCTCGCGCTGCAACGCGCGCAGGATGCGGCAGGTAATGACGGCGGCGGTCGCATAGTGCTGATGGCCGTTCAGCGACACCGCCAGCGCGGGCAGCCCCAGGTGCCGCCCCTCCATCGCCGCCGCGACGGTGCCGGAATAGATGACGTCGTCGCCCAAATTCGGCCCGGCGTTGATGCCGGAGACCACGATGTCCGGCGCCGGGCGCATCAGCGCGTTGACGCCAAGATAGACACAGTCGGTCGGCGTCCCCTGCAGCACCGCGATATCGCCGTTGGCCAGCGTCTGCGTACGCAGCGGCGACTCCAGCGTCAGGGCATTGGAAGAGCCGCTGCGGTTACGATCCGGCGCCACCACTTGCACCTCGGCGAACTCCCGCAGCGCCGCCGCCAACGCCTGAATGCCCGGGGCGCTAACGCCGTCATCGTTACTCAGTAATATCCGCATCGCTGTCATCCTGCTGCATGATCTCGCGAACCACGCTGGTCGCGAAGCTGCCTGCCGGCAACCAGAAACGCAGCTCCACGGTAACGTCATCCCACCAGTTCCACAGCATATTTTGCGGCTGCAGCAGCAGGGCCCGACGAGCGGGTTCGACACGCTCGCGCTTTAAAAGCGTAAGCAATTCCGGTTGTTCCGCCAAGCATTGTTGTTCAAAAGCCAATACCTGGCCGGCGGTGCCCGGCTCGCCGTCACCCGGCAAGGGCGCCGTGATCGCCAGCTCGCCGGCATCCAGCCGTTGCTGCAACGTCTCAAGCTCATCGGCTTTGGCAACGAACCAGCTGCCGCGCCCACTCAGCTGCAGGGCATCCCCTTCCAGCACGGTGCGCTGCAGTCCATCGGCCAGGCGCCGGCCGGCAATCTGATTGAACAGCGCGCTACGGCTGGCGGACAGGTAGAAGCTGCGTTTACTGCGCTCTTTGACGCGGATTTCGTCATTCGCCCAGCGGCGCGCCATCACCAGGTTGTTGCCGCCGCGGCCGAAACGCTGGCTGCCAAAGTAGTTCGGCACGCCCTGCGCTGCGATCGCCTGCAAGCGGCGCTCCACGTCCTGCCGATCGGAAATCTGGCGCAGCACCAGCGTAAAGTGGTTGCCCTTCAGAGTGCCGATGCGCATCTTGCGCAGGTGACGGGCATGCGAGAGCACCTCGCAGCCTTCCAGCGTAAAGCGGGAGAAGTCCGGCGTTTCCTTGCCCGGCATATGCAGGCAGAACCACTGTTCGGTCACCGCGTGACGATCCTTCAAGCCCGCATAGCTGACGGAACGGGCGTGAATGCCGGCGAAGCGCGCCAGATAGTCGGCCACGAACTGGGTATTGCAGCCGTTTTTACGGATGTTCACCAGCACGTGCTCGCCTTCGCCGTCCGGTGCAAAACCCAGGTCTTCCACCACCACGAAATCTTCCGGATTGGCTTTCAGCACCCCGGTGCTCTGCGGGCGGCCATGCAGCCAGGTCAGATTCGCCATATCCATACCGTTATTCCTTGATCAGCAAGGCGACCGCTTCGCAGGCGATGCCCTCGCCGCGCCCGGTGAAGCCGAGCTGCTCGGTCGTCGTGGCCTTCACGTTGACGTCATCCATATGGCACTGCAGATCTTCCGCCAGGAAAACGCGCATCTGCGGGATGTGCGGCGCCATTTTCGGCGCCTGGGCGATGATGGTGATATCGAGGTTGCCAAGGCGATAGCCTTTGGCACGAATGCGTTTCCAGGCTTCGCGCAGCAGCTCGCGGCTGTCGGCGCCTTTGAACGCCGGATCGGTATCGGGGAACAGCTTGCCGATATCGCCCAGCGCCGCCGCGCCCAACAAGGCGTCGGTTGCGGCGTGCAGCGCAACATCGCCGTCGGAATGGGCCAGCAAACCTTTGTCGTAAGGGATGCGAACGCCACCGATCACCAACGGGCCTTCGCCGCCGAATTTATGTACGTCAAAACCGTGACCGATACGCATGGTGCGCTCCTTAATTGTCTAACTGGGTCAAATAGAACGCCGCCAGCGCCAAATCTTCCGGCCGCGTTACTTTAATATTGTCCGCCCGCCCGGCGACCAGCAGCGGATGATAACCGCAATGCTCCAGCGCCGAGGCTTCGTCGGTGACGTTCGCGCCTTCATCCAGCGCGCGTTGCAGGCACTGTTTGAGCAGCGGCAGCGGAAACAGCTGCGGCGTCAGCGCGTGCCACAGATCCTGCCGTTCGACGGTATGGGCGATGGTTTCGCGGCCGGGTTCGGCGCGCTTCATGGTGTCACGCACCGGCGCGGCGAGTATGCCGCCGACCTTACTGTGCGCGGTGATCGCCAGCAGGCGTTCAAGATCGTCGGCGTGCAGGCAGGGGCGCGCGGCGTCATGCACCAGCACCCAGTCCGCATCGCCCGCCAGCTTCAGCCCGGCCATCACCGAATCGGCGCGCTGTTTGCCGCCCTCGGTGACGATCACCCGCGGATCCTGGGCGATCGGCAACCGTTCGAACTGACGATCTTCCGGGCCGATCGCCACGATCACCCGCTCAATGCGCGGGTGGCGCAACAGGGCGTGGATGGCGTGTTCGACGATGCTGTGCCGGCCGATGGTTAAATATTGCTTCGGGCATTCCGCCTGCATGCGGCTGCCGATACCGGCAGCGGGCAAGACGGCAATCACCGAGGGAAAGGTGCCTGCGGAGTGATTCATGCGTTATTTTTGTGCGTTATTTTGCGAGGAAGACGCCGCGTTGCGTCTGGATTGGTCAGGAACCAGACGATAGAAAGTCTCACCGGGCTTGATCATGCCCAGTTCATTACGCGCTCGCTCTTCGATCGCTTCCTGACCGCCGTTCAAATCATCGATTTCGGCAAACAGCTGATCGTTACGCGCTTTCAACTTAGCGTTGTTGCCCTGTTGGACCGCAACGTCTTCATTGACCCGCACGTAATCGTGAATACCATTTTTGCCCAGCCACAGTGAATACTGTAACCAACCGAGCAATGCCAGCAATAGCAGCGTAAGTTTTCCCATCTCCGCCCCCTGAAAAACCGACCAATCATCCCACAACTTCTCGTTGGACTCCACACTGAGAGCGGCATTTCAACGCCAAATTCAGAATACGGATGAAGGGTTCTCGAGTTTATAGCCTAATTCCGCTGCCAAAGCGGCAAAAAAAGCCCCTTTTGCCCGGCGTGCGCGACGTGTTTTCCGGTAAGGCGCACACTGTCTTTTTCCCATTATGCAGCAAGAATCACTATACCGCCGCCCTCTGCCCCATCGCTTTCGCCGTTACCGTGCCAAAAGTGAATATTTAACACCATAGAAATAATAATCATCATGCAGCGGTTGCACTTTCATTTACATGGGCTTATTTTTATGCACTCATAGTGCATAAATAATTCCAATATATAACCTTTCATTATCGGGGATCGCGATGTTAAAACGTTTAGTTCTGATCGGCGCCTGCCTGGCCGCCACCTTCTCCACCGCCGCGTTGGCGGCTGAACCTACCTATGTCGTCGGCTCCGGCGGCACCTATCGGCCGTTCGAATTTGAAAACAGTCAAAAGCAGCTGGAAGGTTTCGACATCGACATCATCAAAGCGGTAGCCAAGGCCGAGGGCTTCCAGATCAAACTGATCAATACGCCATGGGAAGGCATCTTCGCCACGCTGAACTCCGGCGATCGCGATATCATCATTTCCGGCATCACCATCACCGATAAGCGCAAGCAGATGGTTGATTTCTCTGCGCCTTACTTCCCGGCTGAGCAGGCCATCGTCGTGCCGCAAGACTCGAAGGTGGACTCCATCGCCGCGCTGAAAGCGCTGAAGGTCGGCGTAGTGAACTCCAGCACCGGCGACATCGTGGTGTCCGACGTGCTGGGCAAGAACAGCACCGCCATCAAGCGCTTCGACAATACCCCGCTGATGCTGCAGGAGCTGTATGAAGACGGCATCGGCGCGGCGGTCGGCGACGTCGGCGTAGCCAAGTTCTATATCAAAACTCACCCGGAGAAAGCCTTCAAGCTGGTGCCCGACGCCAAGTTCGAACGCCAGTATTTCGGCATCGCCGTCGCCAAGGGCAACGATGAGCTACGCAACAAGATCAACGCCGGCCTGAAGAAGATCGTTGCCGACGGCACCTACGCCAAGATCTACCAAACCTGGTTCGACAGCAACGTACCGACGCTGCCGGCGGAATAATCCCCTGTCGCCGGCGCCCACCAGGCCGCCGGCGCACCACCGTTTCAGCCTACCAAGAAGGAATACCCCTTGAACTTCCGCTGGGAGATCATCCAGGAATACGCGCCGCTGTTTATGGAAGGCGCCTGGATGACCATCAAATGCACCATTATCTGCGTGCTGCTGGGCACCACCTGGGGATTGATCCTCGGGCTGGGCCGCCTGGCGCAGGCGCCGCACGGCATCTGGAAACCCATCCTGCGTTACGGCGTTCAGTGGCCGGTGCGCATCTACATCAGCGCCTTTCGCGGCACGCCGCTGTTTGTGCAGATCATGGTGGTGCACTTTGCGCTGGTGCCGTTGTTCATCAATCCGCGCGACGGCCTGCTGGTCACCAGCGGCCTGATGAGCGTCGATTTCGCCCGTGCGCTGCGCGCCGACTACGGCGCCTTTCTCTCCTGCGTGGTGGCGATCACGCTCAATGCCGGCGCTTATGTCTCGGAGATCTTTCGCGCCGGGATCCAGTCGATCGACCGCGGCCAGATGGAGGCCTCGCGTTCGCTGGGCATGAGCTATGGCAAGACCATGCGCCAGGTGATCCTGCCGCAGGCTTTCCGCCGCATGTTGCCGCCGCTGGGCAACAACGCCATCGCCATCGTCAAGGATTCGTCGCTGGCCTCCGCCATCGGCCTGGCGGATCTGGCCTATGCCGCCCGCACCGTCTCCGGCGCCTACGCCACCTACTGGGAGCCCTATCTGACCATTTCGCTGGTCTATTGGGTCATCACCTTCCTGCTCTCGCTGCTGGTGCAAAACATGGAAAAGAGGTTCGGTAAAAGTGATTCGCGTACATAATCTGCAAAAACAGTTCGGCGAAAGCCACGTGCTGCGCGGCATTTCCTGCCGGATCGCCGCCAACGAAGTGGTGTGCGTCATCGGCCCTTCAGGCTCGGGCAAAAGCACCTTCCTGCGCTGCATCAATGCGCTGGAGACGCTCTCCGGCGGCGAGATCGAGGTCAACGGTTTCGCCGTCCACGATCAGAAAACCGACCTGAACAAGATGCGGGAAAGCGTGGGCATGGTATTCCAACGTTTCAATCTGTTCCCGCACATGACGGTGTTGGAAAATATCATCATGGCGCCAATGAGCGTGAAGAAACAGCCGCGCGCCGAAGCTATCGCGCAAGCAGAACAGCTGCTGCTCAAGGTCGGCCTGCTCGACAAGATCGACGCCTACCCCAACAGCCTGTCCGGCGGCCAGCAGCAGCGGGTAGCGATCGCCCGCGCGCTGGCGATGGAGCCGAAGATCATGCTGTTCGACGAACCGACCTCCGCGCTCGATCCTGAGCTGGTGGGCGAAGTGTTGGCGGTGATGAAATCACTGGCCCACGAGGGCATGACCATGGTGGTGGTGACGCATGAGATGGGCTTTGCCCGCGAGGTGGCCGACCGGGTGCTGTTTATCGATCAGGGGATCATTCAGGAGGAGGGTGCGCCGCAGCAGATCTTCAGCCAGCCGGCCAATCCGCGCACTCAGGCGTTTCTGAGCAAAGTTTTGTAACCTTCGGCACGGCTTTGCAATCCTTCGGGCGCCGGCATCGGCGCCCGCTCTCTCACCACCCGGTCAAGAAGCTGAACACCAGCCAGAACAGGCACAGCACGATCGCGCCGGTCAGCAGCAGCGTCAGGATCAGACGACCGCGCAACAGCATGCTGAGGGTGATGCCGATCAGCACTGACAGCGGCATCAGCGCCAGGAAGAACGGCCAGGTATAGAGCAGGAAAAACAGCGTGTTGGAACCGTAAACCAGAAACGGCAACGCGAACGCCAGCCAGTAGAAAACAAAGCCGCTGACGCCGCCCAGGAAAGAATAAGACGGCTCCTCTCTCTCCTGTTTTGACTGCTTGGAGTCGATCAAGATAGGCGTGACATTTTGCATAGTGATCCCTGGTTATTCGGCTCGCTCTACGGCGGCTTAGAGTAAAAAGCGCATGGCGAAAAACGCCACACGCTTTTTTTGAATTCAGGGTTTGATAATAGCCTGACCACGCAACACGTCTAACAATTGCGCAATCAAATTTGTTACCAATTGTTGGCCATCGAGGTGAATTTCCGGCTGTTGCGGCGCCTCGTAAACCGCGTCGATACCGGTGAAATTGCGCAGCTCGCCGGCGCGCGCTTTCTTATACAATCCCTTCGGATCGCGCGCCTCGCAGATCGCCAACGGCGTGTCGACGAACACCTCGATAAAGCGCTCCTCGCCGAGCATCTCGCGCACCATCTGCCGCTCGGCGCGATGCGGCGAAATGAACGCGGTCAGCACCACCAGCCCGGCGTCCACCATCAGTTTGGCCATCTCCCCCACCCGGCGAATGTTCTCGCGCCGATCCTCGTCGGAGAAGCCGAGATCGCGACACAGGCCGTGCCGCACGTTATCGCCGTCCAGCAGATAGGTGCTGACACCGAGACCGTGTAATGCCTGCTCCAGCGCGCCGGCGACGGTGGATTTGCCCGAGCCGGACAGCCCGGTAAACCACAACACCACGCCGCGGTGGCCGTTGCGCGCTTCGCGATCCGCACGCGTCACCGCATGCGGATGCCAAACCACGTTCTCATCGTCCGGCCCGCTCGCCCTCAGTTCCACGGCCACCTTACTGGCCACCGAGCAGATCGCGCGCACCCCAGTGCGGGAAGTGCTTGCGCACCAGCGCATTCAGCTCCAGCTCGAAGGCGCTGAACTCGCCGCGCGCCGCCGAGGCGGCCTGCAGCGTTTCACGCACCAGACCGGCGCCGACCGTAACGTTGCTCATGCGATCGATGAAGATCAGCCCGCCGGTGTCGTGGTTGCTCTGGTAGCTGTCCAGCACCAGCGGTTCGTCGAAGGTCAGCTCAACCAACCCGATACCGTTGAGCGGCAGGGTGTCGGCCGGGTGCTGCGCCAGCGTATTGATCTCCACCTGATGGCGGATGTTCTCCACGCGAGCGCGGGTCTTTTTGCCGGCGATCTTGATGTCGTAGCTCTGGCCCGGCACCAGCGGCTGCTCGGCCATCCACACCACATCCACCAGCGCGCTCTGCGCCGCCTGCAGGCTTTCGCCGGCATCGACCAGCAGATCGCCGCGGCTGATGTCCACCTCATCCTTCAGCACCAGCGTAATCGCCTCGCCCGGCACCGCCTCTTGCAGATCGCCGTCGAAGGTCACGATGCGCGCCACGCTGGACTCCACGCCGGAAGGCAGCACCTTGACCCGTTGCCCCACCCGCACCACGCCGGCGGACAGCGTGCCGGCATAGCCGCGAAAATCGAGGTTCGGGCGATTGACGTACTGCACCGGGAAGCGCAGCGGCTGGTTTTCACGCTCGCTGACCACGTCGACGCTCTCGAGCACTTCCAACAACGTCGGGCCGCTGTACCACGGCATATGGGCGCTTTCGCTCGCCACGTTGTCGCCGTCCAGCGCCGACAGCGGCACGAATTTGATATCCAGATCGCCCGGCAGCTGCTGGGCGAAGGTCAGGTAATCCTGTTTGAACTGTTCGAACACCGCTTCCTGATAATCCACCAGATCCATTTTGTTTACCGCGACCACCAGATGGCGAATGCCCAGCAGGGTTGCGATAAAGCTGTGGCGGCGAGTCTGATCCAGTACCCCTTTGCGCGCGTCGATCAGCAGGATCGCCAGATCGCAGGTGGAGGCGCCGGTGGCCATGTTGCGGGTGTACTGCTCGTGTCCCGGGGTATCGGCGATGATAAATTTACGCTTTTCGGTCGAGAAATAGCGATAGGCCACATCTATGGTAATGCCCTGCTCGCGTTCGGCCTGCAGGCCGTCCACCAGCAGCGCCAGATCGAGTTTCTCGCCCTGGGTACCGATGCGTTTGCTGTCGCTGTGCAGCGTCGACAGCTGATCCTCGTAGATCTGGCGGGTATCGTGCAGCAGGCGGCCGATCAGGGTGCTTTTGCCGTCGTCGACGCTGCCGCAGGTCAGAAAGCGCAGCAGGCTCTTGTGCTGCTGCGCGTGCAGATAGGATTCGACGCCGCCCTGGTCAGCGATTTGTTGTGCAATTGCGTTGTTCATCCGGCGGCTCCTTAGAAATACCCTTGACGCTTTTTCAGCTCCATCGAGCCGGACTGATCGCGGTCGATCATCCGCCCCTGGCGTTCACTGGTGGTGGAGACCAGCATCTCTTCGATGATCTCCGGCAGGGTTTGCGCCTGCGAATCCACCGCGCCGGTCAGCGGCCAGCAACCCAGGGTGCGGAAACGCACCATGCGCTGGCTGATCACTTCCCCCGGCTGCAGATCGATACGATCGTCGTCCACCATCATCAGCATGCCGTCGCGCTCCACCACCGGGCGTGGTTTCGCCAGGTACAGCGGCACGATGTCGATCTTTTCCAGGAAGATGTACTGCCAGATATCCAGCTCGGTCCAGTTCGACAGCGGGAAGACGCGGATGCTCTCCCCTTTGTTGATCTGGCCGTTATAGTTGTGCCACAGCTCCGGCCGCTGATTTTTCGGATCCCAGCGGTGGAAGCGATCGCGGAACGAATAGATGCGCTCTTTGGCACGCGATTTCTCCTCGTCGCGCCGCGCGCCGCCAAAGGCGGCGTCGAAACCGTACTTGTTCAACGCCTGCTTCAGGCCCTCGGTCTTCATGATGTCGGTATGCTTGGCGCTGCCGTGCACGAACGGGTTGATGCCCATCGCCACCCCTTCCGGGTTTTTGTGCACCAACAGCTCGAAACCGTACTCCTTCGCGGTGCGATCGCGGAATTCGTACATTTCGCGGAATTTCCAGCCGGTATCGACGTGCAGCAGCGGGAACGGCAGCGTGCCGGGGAAGAACGCCTTGCGCGCCAGATGCAGCATCACGGAAGAGTCTTTACCGATGGAGTACAGCATCACCGGGTTAGCGAATTCAGCGGCGACTTCACGGATGATATGGATACTCTCCGCCTCCAATTGCCGCAAATGAGTGAGTCGTTTTTCGTCCATAACAGGTCCTTAAAAGCCTTGCCTATGCCAAATTCACGACGGCCGGGCGCGCGGCCCCTTCCGTCTGCGATTGATGCCCGAACCAGGCGATTTGATGGTGCAGTTCCACCACCTCGCCGATCACCAACAGCGCCGGCAACGGCGCCCGTTGGGCCAGGTGTTCCAATTGATCCAGCGTGCCGATCTGCACCTGCTGATCGGCGCGCGTGCCGCGGCTGATCACCGCCACCGGCGTCGCAGCGTCGCGGCCATGGGCGATCAGGCGTTGGCTGATGTCCGCCGCCTTCATGGTGCCCATGTAGATAGCCAGCGTTTGCCGCGCCCGAGCCAGATCGGCCCAGTCCAGGCCATCGCCGTCGGGGCGGCAGTGGCCGGTGATAAAGGTCACGCTCTGTGCGTGATCGCGATGCGTCAGCGGAATGCCGGCGTAGGCGGTCGCGCCCGCGGCGGCCGTGACGCCAGGCACCACCTGGAACGGAATGCCGGCGGCGGCGGCCACCTGCAGCTCTTCGCCGCCGCGGCCAAAGATGAACGGATCGCCGCCCTTGAGGCGCACCACCCGTTTGCCCTGCTGCGCCAGCTCCACCAGCAGCCGGTTGGTCTCTTCCTGGATCACCGAGTGCGCGCCAGCGCGCTTGCCCACGCAGATGCGCTCGGCGTCGCGCCGCACCAGATCGAGGATCTCGCCGCTGACCAGATGGTCATACAGCACCACGTCCGCCTGCTGCATCACCTGCAGCCCGCGCAGGGTCAACAGCCCCACGTCGCCCGGCCCGGCGCCCACCAGGGCGATCTCGCCCTGTGCGCCTTCATCGCCTGCGGCGAAGTGGTGTAAATCCTGCTCCAGCTGCCGTTCCGCCTGCGCCGTCTGGCCGTTGGCCACCAGCGTGGCGAAACGGCCGCCGAACGTTTTCTCCCAGAAACGGCGACGTTCGCCGATCGAAGCCAACCGCTGTTTGACCTGGCCGCGCCAGCGGCCCGCTACCTGCGCCATCTGCCCCAAACTGGCGGGCAATAACGCCTCCAGCTTTTCGCGCAGCAGGCGCGCCAGCACCGGCGCCTGGCCGCTGGACGACACCGCCACCACCAGCGGCGAGCGATCGATGATCGACGGGAAGATGAACGAGCAGCGCGGCTGATCGTCCACCACGTTGGCCAACACCCGGCGCTTATCCGCCTCGGCGAACACCGCGGCGTTCAGCGCGTTGTCGTCCGTGGCGGCGATCGCCAGAAACACGTCGTCCAACTGCTGCGGATCAAAGCTTTCCCCCAGCCAGAGCACCCGCCCCAGCTGACGTTGTTGTTCCAGTTCCGGTGAGAGCGACTGCGCAACTATCCGTATTTCAGCCCCGGCGCGCTGAAGCAGATCGACTTTGCGCGCAGCCACGTCACCACCGCCAACGACCAGCACCGGACGTTGTTTCAGGTCGGCGAATATTGGTAGATAGTCCACAACAGCCTTTTCATATAACAGAAAGATAGTGTGACTATACGGGCTGAGATTTAGCCTCTGAAATGACGAAAAGGAATGATTAGTTCCTTTATGGAATATAGGCCGCAGAGCAGGAGGCAAACGGTGATAATCGAGGCGATGCTTTGCGCGTTCGCGCGAAATTAAGAGACAGGGAAATTGTGTAATGCCGCCCGGCGTCTCATACTGGGTGCCGCAGAAAAATGATCGGCAGCGCCGATAGCAAAGAAGGATTTTTCGGTATGTTTTCCCGTTTTTACCTGAAGACCAGCCTGCTGGCCCTCGCACTCGGCGGCGTCTTCAGCGTGTGTGCCGCACAGCCCGCAAAAGACGCGCCAATGGGCCGTTTCGCCGCCGAACAGACTCGCCACATCGCCACTTACTTCCCCGGCCGCATGGCGGGCAGCCCGGCCGAATTGCTCACCGCCGACTACCTGAAGCAGCAGTTCAGCAAGATGGGCTACCAAAGCGATATTCGCAGCGTCAATACGCGCTATCTCTACACCAGCAAAGACGGCAAGAAGAACTGGAACAACGTCACCGCCAGCTCGGTGATCGCCGCCCGCAACGGCGACAGCCCGAAACAGATAGTGATCGTCGCCCACTTCGACACCTATACGCCGCAGAGCGACGAAGATCTGGATAACAATCTCGGCGGCTTGACGCTGCAGGGCGTCGACGACAACGCCTCCGGCATCGGCGTGATGCTGGAACTGGCGGAACGCCTGAAGAACATCCCCACCGCCTACGGCCTGCGCTTCGTCGCCACCAGCGCCGAAGAGATCGGTTCGCTGGGGGCGCAGAACTACCTGCAGCGCATGAGCGCGGAAGAGAAAAGCAACACCGTACTGGTGATCAACCTCGACAGTCTGATCACCGGCGATCGCCTGTACTTCAACGCCGGGCGCAACACGCCGCCGCAGATGGCGAAGCGCTCCCGCGATCGCGCGCTGGATATCGCCCACCGCTACGGCATCGCCGCCGCCACCAACCCTGGCAATGCACAGCATCCGCAGGGTACCGGCTGCTGCTCCGATCAAGAGGTATTCGATGCGGCGGGCATCCCGGTGCTGTCGGTGGAAGCCACCAACTGGTCGCTGGGCGACAAGGACGGTTACCAGCAACGCGCCGTCAGCCCGCACTTCCCGCAGGGCGTCACCTGGCACCGCCCGCAGTATGACAACCTGCAGTATCTGGATCGCTACCTGCCGGGGCGGATCGATAAACGCAGCCGCGACAGCGTGCAGATCCTGCTGCCGCTGATCAAAGAGCTGGCGCAGGCGCACCCGCCGAAAGCGAAAAAGAAAAAGTAGCCCGCAAAAAAAACAGGGCCCAGCATTGCTGAGCCCTGTGGTGTTGATCGCGCCGTTTAGCCTTCGTGCAGACCACACTCGCGCTTCAGGCCGAAGAAGCGCGTCTCTTCCTCGCTCATGCCCGGCTCCCACTTCTGGGTGGTGTGGGTATCGCCCACCGACAGGTAGCCCTGCTCCCACAGCGGGTGGTAGCTCAGCCCGTGTTCGGTCAGATACTGGTAAATCTTGCGGTTGTCCCAGTCGATGATCGGCAGGATCTTGAACACCCCGCGCTGCACCGCCAGCACCGGCAGATTGGCGCGGCTGCCGGACTGTTCGCGCCGCAGGCCGGCGAACCAGCTCTGCGCGCCCAGCGTCTCCAGCGCGCGATTCATCGGCTCAACCTTGTTGATCTGGTTGTACTTTTCAATCCCTTCCACGCCCTGTTCCCACAGCTTGCCGTAGCGCGCCTCTTGCCAGGCGGGAGACTGTTCGGCGCGGAACACCTGCAGATTCAGCTTCAGCTGGTCGGTCAGTTGATCGATAAAGCGATAGGTTTCCGGGAACAGGTAACCGGTGTCGGTCAGGATCACCGGGATATCCGGCCGGATGCGCGTCACCAGGTGCAGACATACCGCCGCCTGAATGCCGAAACTGGACGAGAGTACGAACTCGCCGGGCAGATGCTCCAGCGCCCATGCAACGCGCTGTTCGGCGCTGAGGGTCTCCAGTTGGCCGTTGACCACCGCCAATGCCAGCGCCTGCCCGGATTTGGGCAGCGCGTTCAGCGCCGCCAGATCGAATTCAGCCATGTTGTCTCTCCTGCTACTTGAAATTGCCTGTGCGGCCCCTCTGCCCAGAGGCCGCCCGGCCTCACTCCCAGAAATCCCGCGCCGGATCCAGCACCGGTTTGACGATGCCCGCGCGAACGGTGAAGTCGCCGAAGCCTTCGCCGGCGTTGCGCTCCTTCGCCCAGCGCCCCACCAACAGGTCAATCTCGCTCAGGATCTCGTCTTCGTTGATGTTCTCGCGGTACATGCGCGGAATACGCGTGCCTTCGCGGTTGCCGCCCAAATGGAGGTTATAGCGGCCGACCGCCTTGCCCACCAGCCCCAGCTCCGCCAGCAGCGCGCGGCCGCAGCCGTTCGGGCAGCCGGTGATGCGCAGCACGATATGCTCGTCGCCCACCCCGTGCCGATGCATGATCCCTTCCACCTTGGTGACGAATTGCGGCAGGAAGCGCTCGGCCTCCGCCATCGCCAGCGGGCAGGTCGGGAAAGACACGCAGGCCATCGAGTTTTTGCGTTGCTCGCTGATCTGGTCGTCGATCAGGCCATGTTCGCGCGCCAGGGCTTCGATCTTCGCCTTCTCGCTTTCCGGCACGCCGGCGATGATCACGTTTTGGTTCGCCGTCAGACGGAAGTCGCCTTTATGGATCTTGGCGATCTCCGCCATACCGGTCTTCAGCGGGCGCCCCGGATAGTCCAGCAGGCGACCGTTCTCGATAAACAGCGTCAGGTGCCACTGATCGTCGATGCCCTTCACCCAACCGATGCGATCGCCGCGGCCGGTGAATTCATACGGCCGGATCGGTGCAAAGGTGATGCCGGCGCGCTTTTCCACTTCGGCGCGGAAAACGTCCACCCCGACGCGCTCCAGCGTGTATTTGGTCTTGGCGTTCTTGCGATCGGTACGATTGCCCCAGTCGCGCTGCGTGGTCACCACCGCTTCCGCCACCGCCAGCGTATGCTCGAGCGGAATGTAGCCGAACTCGCTGGCCTGGCGCGCGTAGGTTTTCTTGTTGCCGTGCTCGATGGACAGCCCGCCGCCCACCAGCAGGTTGAAGCCCACCAGCTTGCCGTTTTCGGCGATCGCCACGAAGTTCATGTCGTTGGCGTGCAGATCAACGTCATTTTGCGGTGGGATCACCACCGTGGTTTTGAATTTACGCGGCAGGTAGGTCGATCCCAAAATCGGCTCTTCGTCGGTGGTGGCCACCTTCTCCTGATCCAGCCACACTTCTGCGTAGGCGCGGGTGCGTGGCAGCAGGTGTTCGGAGATCTTCTTCGCCCACTCGTAGGCTTCCTGATGCAGCTCGGACTCCACCGGGTTGGAGGTGCACAGCACGTTGCGGTTCACGTCGTTGGCAGTCGCCAGCGCGTCCAGCCCCAGACGGTTCAGCAGTTGGTGCACCGGTTTGACGTTGCCTTTCAGAATGCCGTGAAACTGGAACGTCTGGCGGTTGGTGATGCGAATGCTGCCGTACAGCGTGCTTTCCTGCGCGAACTTGTCGATGCCCAGCCACTGCTGCGGGCTGATGACGCCGCCCGGCAGGCGGCAGCGCAGCATCATGGCGTGGCGCGGCTCCAGCTTCTGCTCGGCGCGTTCGGCGCGAATGTCGCGGTCATCCTGCTGGTACATACCGTGAAAACGGATCAACAGGAAGTTGTCGCCGTTGAAGCCGCCGGTCAGGCCGTCGTTCAAATCTTCGGCGATGGTGCCGCGCAAGAAGTTGCTCTCCTTCTTCATGCGCTCCGCATCGGCCAGTTTGCCTTCGACTACCAAAGGCCCGGGGTGTTTATCACTCATCAGTAAACATCTCGCTGATAACGGCGCTCAAGGCGCAGCTCACTTAAAAATTCATCCGCCTGCTCGGTATCCATGCCACCGTGCTCGGCCACCAGTTCCAGTAATGTGTTTTCCACGTCTTTTGCCATGCGATTGGCATCGCCGCAGACGTAAATGTGCGCGCCTTCCTGAATCCAGCGCCACACTTCCGCGCCCTGTTCGCGCAGTTTGTCTTGTACGTATATTTTATGTTGTTGGTCGCGGGACCAGGCCAGATCGATGCGGGTCAGCAGGCCATCTTTCACGTAGCGCTGCCATTCGACCTGATACAGGAAATCTTCGGTAAAGTGCGGGTTGCCGAAGAACAGCCAGTTTTTGCCGCCGGCGCCGTCGGCGTCGCGCTGCTGCATAAAGGCGCGGAACGGCGCGATGCCGGTGCCCGGGCCGATCATGATCACCGGCGCTTCCGGGTTGGCCGGCAGGCGGAAGTTGTCGTTGTGTTCGATAAACACTCGCACGTCGCCGTCCTCCTCCAGGCGATCCGCCAGGAAACCGGAGGCGCCGCCGCTGCGGGCGCGCCCGTCGATGTCGTAACGCACCACGCCCACGGTGATGTGCACTTCGCTTTCGTTCTCCGCCTGCGAAGAGGCGATGGAGTACAGGCGCGGCGTCAGCGGGCGCAGCAGGCCGACCAGCTGTTCGGCGCTCAGATCCGCCGGCGCCTGGCGCACCATGTCGACGATCGGCGTGTTGTGCGCGTAATGCTGCAGCGCAGCTTTATCCGCCAGCAGGCCGATCAGCGTTTCGTCGCGCGACAGCGCGGCGTATTTATCGACGATCGGCGTGGTGTTCTGCGTCAGTTCGAAATGGCTGCGCAGCGCCTGCGCCAGCGGCAGGGTTTGCCCTTCCACCTCGACCGGCTCGTCGCCTTTCAGCCACAACAGCTGCACCAGTTCGTCCACCAGCGCCGGATCGTTGTCGAACCATACGCCGAGCGCATCGCCCGGCTGATAGCGCAGGCCGGAGTCGCCCAGATCGATCTCGATATGGCGCACGTCTTTATCCGACGCGCGGCCGGTAATTTTCTGATTGACCGCCAGTTGGGCGGTGAGCGGCTGTTCCTTGCTGTACGGGCTGCTGTCGATCAGATCGACCGCGCCGCTGGCCAGCACGCCCGGCGCGGCGCTTTCCGCCGGCGCGCGCGCCTTCAGCACTGACACCACCTGTTTGCGCCAGGCGGCGGCCAGTTCCTGATACTCCACGTCGGCGTCCACGCGCTCCACCAGGCGCTCGGCGCCCAGTTCGGCCAGCTTGCCGTCGAAATCTTTACCAGACTGACAGAAATTCTCATAAGAGGTGTCGCCCAGCCCGAACACCGCAAAAGCGGTGTCATTGAGCTTCGGCGCTTTCTTCGAGAACAGGAATTTATGCAGCGCCACCGCTTCTTCCGCCGGCTCGCCTTCCCCTTGCGTAGAGGCGACGATCACCAACAGGCGCTCTTGCGCTATCTGCTTGAACTTGTAGTCACCGGCGCTGATCAGCGTGGCGCTCAGATTGGCGGCCAGCAGATCGTCGCGCAGCTGCTCCGCCAGGCGGCGCGCATTGCCGGTCTGCGATGCGGAAATGATGGTGATGCCGGCAGCCGCCGCTGGGGCGACAGGCGCAATGCCCACGGCTCCGGGCTGTTGATTGGCCATGCCCCAAAAATAGCCGGACAGCCACGCCAGCTGCGTCGGCGAATAATCGCCGATCGTCGCCTGCAGGCGCGCCAGCTGTTCGGGCGTCAGCGGGAGCAAAGATGTTGGAGGAGCCTGAGTCGTCATTGCTGTACTTATTTCCTATACTTAGCGCCTTTGCTGCCAGGCGCGCGCCAGTGTCAGTCGCTGTCTCTTCGCTGCGTCGGGTGTGCGGAAAAGATCAGGAGAGTTTGTAAGGTTACCGAGCAGAATAGCAACGATTAAATAAGGGATAGCAATAAATCATAACCAAAATGACTAAGCTGTTTTTCCGGTAAGGGATAACGCTTAAACCGTTAAACAAAGTTTTTTATCCAGATGAAAATAAAGCGCTTTTTTTCATCATTTTTTCACCGTTCAACATTTCGGCTCATAACCCCAGCCGATAGGTGCCGCAAACACCAAACAAAAAAAGTGTTAACCGGGCGCGTTGGCCGTGGCGGTAGACCATAACGGTATAAATGGCAAGCAGACGCGCTTTCCGGTACTATGCGGCGGTTTTTGAGTCAATGAGGCCGTAATAATGGCAACCACGCTGTTTAAAGATTTTCAGTTTGAAGCCGCACACCGTTTGCCGCACGTGCCGGAGGGCCATAAATGTGGCCGTCTGCATGGGCATTCGTTTATGGTGCGTCTGGAAGTGACCGGTGAAGTGGATCCCCACACCGGTTGGGTGATGGATTTCGCCGAGCTCAAGGCTGTGTTTTCCCCGATCTGGGAACGGCTGGATCACCATTATCTGAACGATATTCCAGGATTGGAAAATCCCACCAGCGAAGTGCTCGCCGCCTGGATTTGGCAGCAGCTCAAGCCCCAGCTGCCGGAATTGACGGCGGTGATGGTGAAAGAGACCTGTACTGCGGGATGCGTATATAAAGGTTAAAAGAAAGGGCGCCGCAATGGCGCCCTGATTTTAGGCGATGTTCAGATACTTGTGGGTCTGCATCGACAGCCGCCAGTTGCGCGCGATGCAGGTTTCGATGCACAGGCGGGTCGCCTCTTCTTTTTGGCTGATCGGCTGCAGCGCGATAATGCGGGTCTTGTCGTCCTGCAACGTCGCCAGCAGCGCATCCAGCGCCTCGATGTCGCGCTCACGCGCCACCGGATGTTTCACCTCGTCGGCGCGCCGCAGCGCCTGATCCAATACCTTCATGCCGCCGCGCATGTTCACCTTCGGCGAAACCGTCACCCAGGTGTTGGCGGAACAACGGATTTCGTGGGTGCCGCTGGTCTCAATTTGGCAGCTGTAGCCATGCTGTTCGAACAGCTCGGTCAGCGGCGTCAGATCGTAGATACAGGGTTCACCGCCGGTGATCACGACATGGCGCGCGGTGTAGCCCTGCTGGCGCATTACCGCCAACAGCCGTTCGGCGGTGGCGTTGCCCCAGGCGTCGCTCTCTTCTGTTTTGACCAGGATCCGTTGCAGGTCTACTTCCCGATGGGCTTCCTTTTCCCAGGTATGTTTGGTGTCGCACCAGCTGCACCCTACCGGGCAGCCCTGCAGGCGGATGAAAATGGCCGGCACGCCGGTGAAAAAGCCTTCGCCCTGCAAGGTTTGGAACATCTCATTGATCGGGTACTGCATCGGTTTCTCAATCTGGAAAAGTAAAAAGCGATTATCGCAGATTCCGGCCCGGCGACCAAACGGCCAAAAATGTATTAAATTTTATCCTCGGCGCCGCCGTCAGCATATCTCACCGCTAATGGCGTTCATTTAATTTGTTAATCGGCCTTCGGCATTTCATCGGCGGTGCAAGCTGCTCCACAGAAAACAACACGCAGTTAACAAATAAGATAATTATATTTGACATAAAGCGCCGACGCGCAGATGTATATACAAGCAAACACAAGCCGGGCGACAGTTCCGGCCACGTTCCATCACGACTACATCTGCGTTTAGAGGGTGCCATGACTCATTCCACCAGCGAGTTAAACATTCAACAGGCCATCGACGACAGCAAGTTTTCGCTGTTTCACTGGACACTGATCATTCTCGGGTTCCTGATCCTCGCCATCGACGGTTTTGATACCGCCGCCATGGGCTATATCGCGCCGTCGGTCGCCAAAGACTGGGGCATCGTGAAACAGGACCTGGGGCCGGTGCTGAGCGCCGCGCTGCTGGGGCTATCGCTCGGCGCGCTGATCGCCGGGCCGATTTCCGACCGCATCGGCCGCAAGCGCGTGCTGGTGTTTTCCTGCCTGTTCTTCGGCCTGTCGAGCCTGGCCACCGCCTACGCCGGCTCGCTCAACAGCCTGACGCTGTGGCGTTTCCTCACCGGCCTCGGGCTGGGGGCGGCGATGCCCAACGCCATCACGCTGATCTCCGAATACGCGCCGCAGCGCTGCCGTTCGCTGGCGATCAACACTATGTATTGCGGCTTTCCGCTGGGCGCGGCCGGCGGCGGCGCCATTTCGTCGTTGCTGATCCCGAACTACGGCTGGCACAGCGTGCTGCTGCTCGGCGCTATTGCGCCGCTGGCGTTGACGGTGTTGCTGATCCTGCTGCTGCCGGAGTCGGTCAAATATATGGTTAACCGCGGGCAGGAGGCGGCGAAGATCAAGCGCATCGCGCAGCGTTTCGTCAGCCAGAGCCTCGACGGCGTGACGCGTTTTTACCTGTACGAAGAGAAACTGACGCAGGCCAAGACCAGCGTCGGCCTGCTGTTCAGTCGCCCTTACCTGCTCGGCACGCTGATGCTGTGGGTGACCTACTTCATGGGGCTGGTGATCTACTACGTGTTGCTGAGCTGGATGCCGATCCTGATGCAGGGTTTGGGCTATCAGCTGGAGCAATCGGCGATGCTCACCTCGCTGTTCACCTTCGGCGGCACGCTGGGCATTCTGGTGGCCGGCTGGCTGATGGATCGCTGGAATGCGCATAAGGTGGTCTCGAGCGGCTTTGTCGTCACGGCCCTGCTGATCGTGGCGATGGCCACCGAAGACAAGCAGATCGTGCTGCTTGGCGCCTTCATCTTCCTGATGGGCGTCACCATGAACGGCGCGCAGTCCGGCCTGCAAACGCTGGCGGCCACCTTCTACCCCACCCACAGCCGCGCCACCGGCATCGCCTGGATGCAGGGCATCGGCCGCTTCGGCGGCGTCGCTGGCACCATGATGGGGGCTCAACTGCTGGCCATGCAATGGGAAGTGCAGAGCATCCTGATGTTCCTGTGCGTGCCGGCGCTGATCGCCGCCATCGCGACGGTATGCAAGATGAGCCGCAAACCGACGCTGCAACCGGCCGCCTGATCCTTGCCAGCCCGCTCATGGCGGGCTTTTTTTCCTGCGGTGATAGGGGTTGTTTATCCTCCGCCGCCAACTGTAATCAGTCTGTAAAAATATTGTGACTAGCCGCCCAAAAATGAGTCATTTTTAATTCATTTTTGCCGAATAGCTCACTTTTCTCCGGCCTTGTGCACATGAGGCCGGCGATAAAAAAACGCATATCAACCTGATATAAAAAGAAAATAACTTTTTCTTATGCCACTTTTCAGCGGCAACTGGTCAGTGTTGCATATGCTTGTACATACAAGTATATGTTAATAAGCCCTACGCATTGTTATGCCGTGGTTCTCATCCCCACCGCGGCATGGAATCTGCACCGATACTGTTTGAGGAAAATGCTGTGACTACAAATAACAAAGTTCGCAATGTCGATGTACGCGCGCCACGCGGCACACAATTAAACGCAAAAAGCTGGCTGACCGAAGCGCCGTTACGCATGCTGATGAACAACCTCGATCCTGAAGTTGCGGAGAACCCACACGAGCTGGTGGTGTACGGCGGCATCGGCCGCGCCGCGCGCGACTGGGATTGCTACGACAAGATCGTCGAAACCCTGAAAACGCTGGAAGAAGACGAAACCCTGCTGGTGCAGTCCGGCAAGCCGGTCGGCGTATTCAAAACCCACAGCAACGCGCCGCGCGTGCTGATCGCCAACTCCAACCTGGTGCCACACTGGGCGACCTGGGAACACTTCAACGAACTGGATGCCAAAGGCCTGGCCATGTACGGCCAGATGACCGCCGGTAGCTGGATCTACATCGGCAGCCAGGGCATCGTTCAGGGCACCTACGAAACCTTCGTCGAAGCGGGCCGCCAGCACTACGACGGCAGCCTGCAGGGCCGTTGGGTGCTGACCGCCGGTCTGGGCGGCATGGGCGGCGCGCAGCCGCTGGCCGCCACGCTGGCGGGCGCCTGCTCGCTGAACATCGAATGTCAGCAGAGCCGCATCGATTTCCGTCTGAAAACCCGCTATGTCGATGAGCAGGCCAAAGATCTGGACGACGCGCTGGCCCGCATCAAAAAATACACCTCAGAAGGCAAAGCCATCTCCATCGCCCTGTGCGGCAACGCGGCGGAAATCCTGCCGGAGTTGGTGCGCCGCGGCGTGCGCCCGGACATGGTCACCGACCAGACCAGCGCCCACGATCCGCTGAACGGCTACCTGCCGAAGGGTTGGAGCTGGGAAGAGTATCGCCAGCGCGCTCAGACCGAGCCGGCTAAAGTGGTCGCCGCCGCCAAACAGTCGATGGCCGATCACGTCAAAGCCATGCTGGCCTTCCAGCAGATGGGCGTGCCGACCTTCGACTACGGCAACAACATTCGCCAGATGGCGAAAGAAACCGGCGTCGACAACGCCTTCGACTTCCCGGGCTTCGTGCCGGCCTACATCCGTCCGCTGTTCTGCCGCGGCATCGGGCCGTTCCGCTGGGCGGCGCTGTCCGGCGATCCGCAGGACATCTACAAAACCGACGCCATGGTGAAAGAGCTGATCCCGGATGACGAACACCTGCACCGCTGGCTGGACATGGCGCGCGAGCGCATCAGCTTCCAGGGCCTGCCGGCGCGCATTTGCTGGGTTGGCCTCGGCCAGCGCGCCAAACTGGGCCTGGCGTTCAACGAGATGGTGCGCCGCGGCGAACTGTCCGCCCCGATCGTCATCGGCCGCGACCACCTGGATTCCGGCTCCGTTTCCAGCCCGAACCGTGAAACCGAAGCGATGAAAGACGGCTCCGACGCAGTTTCCGACTGGCCGCTGCTGAACGCCCTGCTGAACACCGCCAGCGGCGCCACCTGGGTTTCCCTGCACCACGGCGGCGGCGTCGGCATGGGCTTCTCCCAACACTCCGGCATGGTGATCGTCTGCGACGGCACCGATGAGGCCGCCGAGCGCATCGCCCGCGTCCTGCACAACGACCCGGCTACCGGGGTCATGCGTCACGCCGACGCCGGTTACGATATCGCTATCGACTGCGCCCGCGAGCAAGGCCTGAACCTGCCGATGGTTGCCGCCACCCAAGGAGAAAAAGCATGAAAGCGCTGACTATTCGCCCAGGCAAACTGACGCTGGCCCAGCTACGCGACGTCTACCAACATCCGGTGACGCTGACGCTGGACGACAACGCCTATGCCCCTATCCAGCAGAGCGTGGCCTGCGTAGAGCGCATCGTTGAAGAAAACCGCACCACTTACGGCATCAACACCGGGTTTGGCCTGCTGGCTTCGACGCGCATCGCCCGCGACGATCTGGAAAACCTGCAGCGTTCGATCGTGCTGTCGCACGCCGCCGGCGTGGGCGAGCCGACCGACGACAATCTGGTGCGCCTGATCATGGTGCTGAAGATCAACAGCCTGTCGCGCGGCTTCTCCGGCATTCGTCTGGAAGTCATCCAGGCGCTGATCGCGCTGGTCAACGCCGAAGTTTATCCGCATATCCCATTGAAAGGCTCGGTCGGCGCTTCCGGCGACCTGGCGCCGCTGGCGCACATGAGCCTGGTGCTGCTGGGCGAAGGCCAGGCGCGCCATCAGGGCCAATGGTTGCCGGCAACCGAAGCACTGGCCAAAGCCGGCCTGAAACCGCTGACGCTGGCGGCGAAAGAAGGCCTGGCGCTGTTGAACGGCACCCAGGTATCCGCCGCCTTCGCGCTGCGCGGCCTGTTCGATGCGGAAGACCTCTTCGCCGCCGCGACCGTGGCGGGCAGCCTGACGGTGGAAGCGGCATTGGGCTCCCGCAGCCCGTTTGACGCGCGTATCCACGAGGTGCGCGGCCAGCGCGGCCAGATCGACGCCGCCCTCGCCTACCGCCACCTGCTCGGCGCACGCAGCGAAGTCTCCGACTCGCACCGCAACTGTGAAAAAGTGCAGGATCCTTACTCCCTGCGCTGCCAGCCACAGGTGATGGGCGCCTGCCTGACGCAGATCCGCCAGGCCGCCGAGGTGCTGGAGATCGAAGCTAACGCCGTCTCCGATAACCCGCTGGTGTTCGCCGAACAGGGCGACGTGCTGTCCGGCGGCAACTTCCACGCCGAACCGGTGGCGATGGCCGCCGATAATCTGGCGCTGGCGTTCGCCGAAATCGGTTCGCTGTCCGAACGCCGCATCTCGCTGATGATGGACAAACACATGTCGCAGCTGCCACCGTTCCTGGTGGAGAACGGCGGCGTGAACTCCGGCTTCATGATCGCCCAGGTCACCGCCGCAGCGCTGGCCAGCGAAAACAAAGCGTTGGCGCATCCGTCGAGCGTCGACAGCATCCCAACCTCCGCCAACCAGGAAGACCACGTCTCCATGGCGCCGGCCGCCGGTCGCCGCCTGTGGAGCATGGCGGACAACGTGCGCGGCATTCTGGCGGTCGAATGGCTGGCCGCCTGCCAGGGCCTGGATTTCCGCAACGGCCTGAAGACCTCGGAAGGTCTGGAGCAGGCGCGCCGTCTGCTGCGCGAGCATGTCAGTTTCTACGACAAGGATCGTTTCTTCGCCCCCGACATTGAAGCCGCCAGCCAACTCTTGGCGGCCGGTCACCTGACATCGCTGCTGCCTGCGGCGCTGCTGCCTAGCCAGGCATAATCATCACACACTGAATCACGCAGTTTGTTCTGCCCCGCCGGGTGCGTTCCACCCGGCGCGGGCAGCGCGTGCCTGTTCGGCAAACACTTAACGGGAAGCAACATGCGTAACGAAACAACACAACTCAGACGCGGACTAAACGCGCGACATATCCGTTTCATGGCTCTCGGCTCGGCGATCGGCACCGGCCTGTTCTACGGCTCCGCCGGCGCCATCCAGCTGGCCGGCCCGGCGGTGCTGCTGGCCTATCTGGTGGGCGGCGCGGCGGTGTTCATGGTGATGCGCGCGCTGGGTGAAATGGCGGTGCACCAACCGGTCTCCAGCTCGTTCGGCCACTACGCCAGCCACTACCTCGGCCCGCTGGCCGGGTTCCTCACCGGCTGGACCTACACCTTTGAAATGGTGATCGTCGCCCTGGCGGACGTCACCGCCTTCGGCATCTATATGGGGCTATGGTTCCCGGACGTCGCCCAGTGGGTCTGGGTACTCAGCATCATCCTGTTTATCGGCGCGCTCAACCTGTGCAGCGTCAAGGTCTTCGGTGAAATGGAATTCTGGCTGTCGCTGGTCAAGGTCGCCGCCATCGTGGCGATGATCGTCGGCGGCGCGGCGGTGATGCTGTTCGGCTTCGGACAGACTCAGCACGCCACCGGCATCAGCAACCTGTGGCAACACGGCGGTTTTATGCCTAACGGCATCGGCGGCGTGGTCGCGTCGCTGGCGGTAGTGATGTTCGCCTTCGGCGGCATCGAGATCATCGGCATCACCGCCAGCGAGGCGAAAGACCCCGCCAAAGTGCTGCCGAAAGCGATCAACGCCGTGCCGGTGCGCATTCTGCTGTTCTACGTGCTGACGCTGACGGTGCTGATGGCGATCTACCCGTGGAACAGCATCGGCCAGAACGGCAGCCCGTTCGTTGAGATCTTCAGCAACCTCGGCATCAGCTCCGCCGCCAACGTGCTGAACGTGGTGGTGATCACCGCCGCCATCTCGGCCATCAACAGCGACATCTTCGGCGCCGGCCGCATGATGTACGGCATGGCGCAGGACGGCCAGGCGCCGCGCAGCTTCACCAAACTGACCGCCAGCGGCGTGCCGTGGATGACGGTGCTGGTGATGTCGGTCGCTCTGCTGCTGGCGGTAGTGCTCAACTATCTGATTCCAGAGAAAGTCTTCATGATCATCGCCTCGATCGCCACCTTCGCCACTGTCTGGGTATGGCTGATGATCCTGCTGTCGCAGATCGTCATGCGCCGCACGCTGTCGCCGGAAGAAGCTCGTCAGTTAAGCTTCCCGGTACCGTGGTGGCCGGTAGCGCCGGCATTGGCGACCGCCTTTATGGCGTTCGTCATCGGCCTGCTCGGCTACTTCGAAGAGAGCCGCATCGCGCTGTACGTCGGGCTGGTATGGATAGCCCTCCTCACCGTGGCTTACTGGCTGTGGGTGCGCAAGAAAGGCGGCGGCTCGCCGGTCACTGCGGCAACGCAGCAGATGTAGCGTTCGCTGAAGGTAAAACCCGCTGCGGCGGGTTTTTTATTGCGCCAATGTATCACCCTATATTCCTCTGCAGATCCACGGTGTCATCGATCACATATACACCCTGCAGGCCGTAAACCTGCATGTTTGGTGATCGGTCGACCCACATCGTCGTTTTGAATATCGCTCAGACCGGTGTTCCGCTCCGCTTTCACCCGGCTGAGCGTAAAACCGCGCTGATGATGGATATCGCGCGAAGCAAAAATGGCGGGCAGTGTCTCATCACTCGAACGATGCAAAAACAGCCAGTTGCGCAACAGTTGAGAAATGGAGGGGTAGGTATAAACGATCTCCACCGCCTTACGCACTCAGAGCCACCGCCGGTAATCATCCAGCATCAGCGTGGTTTCAATCGGTGCGATACCGCACTGGTAGGATACATTTGGCGTTTCAGGGAAGGAAACGGAGATGGAGATACGTCCTTTTTCTATAGTCACCAGTTTATACAGCAATCGCCTGGCGGCCTGATGCTGGTAGAACTGATTGCCCGCCAGCACAAGTCCTTCGGTGTTTTCCAGCCAAAGCACGCAGCCTGTGGCGAACACCAGAAAATCATAAGGATAATGCTTGCCGCTTTGTGTAATGATATGTCTCTTTTTTAAATCGAAAGACTCCGCTTTATCAACAATAAACTGTATTTCAGGACACAATAAACTCCACTGTAGCGCGTGAACTCCTGTTTGACAAAGCTATTGAGCGCCATATATATAATCCGACTCGCAATGACGCAGTAGTGAATCCGATACCATTAACAAATTAACTTTATTATTAATAATTTTTTAGCGCAATTTTAGGCCAGTAAGCTGACCAGTATAGTACCGACGGAGCCGTCACCGATAATGACGACTAGCTGTCGTATCAAGCCTTCATCCAGTCGGAGTTTTCAAAGTAACACTATAAAATGAAAAAGATCGAAAGAACCTCGAGTAATAACCACCATATCATTAACCAAATAGTATCAACCAAATGAATATGAAAGAAATAAGTAAATAATTCTTATCATAAAACTAAATTCAATTCACATAAAAAAGGAAACAATGCAATCACTGGTAAGAACACATCGTAGCTGCCGGATTCAGGCGGCATGGAAACAGCCCAAAAAAGAAACCCACCACTTAAATTACGAGGTGGGTTATCCAGTCATACACTTAACCTAGCGAGGGAACGACATGTTTTCTGGCGGTTAATTTACGTGTAATTATTTTCTCAACAAACTCGTAAAACAGCACTGAGAAAAGTATACTCGCAACCAACGTACTTACGTTAAACAACATTGGGTCGTTCAACAACTCGGTGTGCTTATAGAGTATTCCTGCGGCGGCAATAATAAAAAGATGAGCCAGATAAATAGAGTAAGACGCATCCCCTAAATAAGAGAGTGGCCTAACCATAGTTTCATTCATTTTTATTTTATCTTCAAGCATAACGAAGACATTAAACAACACTGTAGAATACAGGCCATAAGTGAGGACACCATCATGAGTGCCATAAAAATAACCGATCAGCGCGGCAACCGATGACAGGACAACCAGCGTTAGCGACTTCCCTTTTGTATAGAACAGGAATGATAATACCCCGAGCAAAAACTCTCCCATGTAATGAGTGAAGAAAAATTCAACATAGTAATTTTCATAAGAAAATTTCGAACAAGCCCAAATCGATCCGAGTAATACTGAAACAGTCACATATCTATTTGGTGTCAAAAGAGACAGCGAAAAAAGGATATAGAATATGAACTCATATCGCAATGTCCAAGCTACCTCAAGCAGCATTGACTTCCCTTCAACAGGAAACAACAAATATGAGTTTATAATCCCGGGGGAAGCCATAGTGCTATTTACAGATGATGGGCTTATAATAAAAACGGCAAGTGCCACTGAAGTTAGAACCCAGTATATTGGGATAATCCGGACAAGCCTTTTTTTCATAAAGGAAACGAAATTAACTGATTTCCCATGCGTGATATAGGCCATAATGAAACCGGAAATAATGAAGAACAAATCTACGCCATATTTTCCAACTTCAAAAAAATTCCCATTTGTTATAGCGAGAAAGTCAGACTTTCTGCCAACATGATACAGCACCACTGCCAACGCGGCTATCGCTCGCAAAAGTTGAATTGAAACCACCTATACCCCAGTCTGTACGAAGACAGCAACATAAAATATGGCCCCGACTCTATACCAGCAGTATTGTAAAAGAAAGTTCAAGTTGAACCAGTATAGGGAGAAATCCTATTTTTCAGATAAGCTTTAATCCGTTTGCAGAGAGTAGATGCAATTAATGCATGGTTTTTTTGATTGCCAATACCAACCATCCTGCATCGTAAGCCATAAAAAAACCCGCCGCAGCGGGTTTTTATTCAGCAACCGAATCGGTCGAACTTACTGGCCTTTAACTTCTTTCAGGCCGTTGAATGGCGCACGGTCACCCAGCGCTTCTTCGATACGGATCAGTTGGTTGTACTTGGCAACGCGGTCAGAACGGCTCATGGAACCGGTTTTGATCTGGCCAGCCGCAGTACCTACCGCCAGGTCGGCGATGGTCGCGTCTTCAGTTTCACCGGAACGGTGAGAGATCACTGCAGTGTAACCGGCGTCTTTCGCCATCTTGATAGCCGCCAGGGTTTCGGTCAGAGAACCGATCTGGTTGAACTTGATCAGGATGGAGTTAGCGATGCCTTTCTCGATGCCTTCTTTCAGGATCTTGGTGTTGGTCACGAACAGATCGTCGCCAACCAGCTGGATTTTGTCGCCCAGTACTTTGGTCTGGTAAGCGAAGCCCGCCCAGTCGGATTCATCCAGGCCGTCTTCGATAGACACGATTGGGTACTGTTTGGTCAGCTCTTCCAGGAAGTGAGTGAACTCTTCGGAAGTGAAGGCTTTGTTGCCTTCGCCGGCCAGCACGTATTTACCGTCTTTGTAGAATTCGGAAGCCGCGCAGTCCATCGCCAGAGTAACGTCTTTGCCCAGCTCGTAGCCCGCCGCTTTTACCGCTTCAGCGATAACCGCCAGCGCTTCGGCGTTGGAACCCAGGTTTGGCGCGTAGCCGCCTTCGTCGCCCACAGCGGTGTTCATGCCTTTGGCTTTCAGAACTTTCGCCAAGTGGTGGAACACTTCAGAACCGATGCGCACCGCTTCTTTCAGGGTTTTCGCGCCAACCGGCTGAATCATGAATTCCTGAATGTCGACGTTGTTGTCAGCGTGCTCGCCGCCGTTGATGATGTTCATCATCGGCAGTGGCATGGAGAATTTGCCTGGGGTGCCGTTCAGTTCAGCGATGTGCTCGTACAGCGGCATGCCTTTAGAGGCTGCGGCTGCTTTCGCTGCTGCCAGAGAAACCGCCAGAATGGCGTTGGCGCCGAAGTTGGATTTGTTTTCGGTGCCGTCCAGCTCGATCATGATCTTGTCGATGTTCGCCTGGTCTTTGGCATCTTTACCCAGTACTGCCTGAGCAATCGGACCGTTTACTGCAGCAACGGCTTTCAGTACGCCTTTACCCAGGAAACGAGACTTGTCACCGTCACGCAGTTCCAGCGCTTCGCGGGAACCGGTAGAAGCACCTGACGGCGCAGCAGCCAAGCCGACGAAACCGCCTTCCAGATGAACTTCGGCTTCTACAGTCGGGTTACCGCGGGAGTCGATGATTTCACGACCGATGACTTTAACGATTTTGGACATTAGGTTTTCCTCAGTACAAGTTAAACTAAAACTCCAGACAAACAGCGCGCGGTTCTCACCGCGCGCCGCCTACCAAATATTTTATTTCACCTGGCGCTTCTGATGCTCGCCAGCGGCTTTCACGAAGCCGGCGAACAGCGGATGCCCATCACGCGGCGTAGATGTAAATTCCGGGTGGAACTGACAGGCTACAAACCACGGGTGATTCGGCAGTTCAATGATCTCAACCAGCTTGTTGTCGGCGGAACGACCGGCGACACGCAGCCCTGCGGCTTCGATCTGCTTCAACAGCATGTTGTTAACTTCGTAACGGTGACGGTGACGCTCGACAATGGTCGGTTCGCCGTACAGCTGACGCACCAGGCTGTTGTCGCTCAGGTTGCACTGTTGGCCACCTACGCGCATCGTGCCGCCCAAATCGCTTTCTTCGCTGCGCACTTCGACGTTGCCGTCTTCGTCGCGCCATTCGGTGATCAACGCCACCACCGGGTACTTACAGTCTGGCATAAACTCGGTGGAGTTAGCGTTTTCCATGCCGGCCACGTTGCGAGCGAACTCCATCAACGCCACCTGCATGCCCAGGCAAATGCCCAGGTAAGGAATGTTGTTCTCGCGCGCATAGCGTGCGGTCATCACTTTGCCTTCCACGCCGCGGTAACCGAAGCCGCCAGGGATCAGGATCGCATCCAACCCTTTCAGCACTTCCACGCCGCGGGTTTCCACGTCCTGCGAGTCGATCAGCTTGATGTTCACGGTCAGACGGTTTTTCAGCCCGCCGTGCTTCAGCGCTTCGATCACCGACTTGTAAGCGTCCGGCAGCTCAACGTATTTGCCGACCATACCGATGGTCACTTCGCCGCCCGGATTGGCTTCTTCGTAGATCACCTGTTCCCATTCGGCCAGGTTGGCTTCCGGCGCGTTCAGGCTGAATCGTTTACAAATATAATCGTCCAGCCCCTGAGATTTCAATAGGCCTGGGATTTTATAAATAGAATCAACGTCTTTCAGAGAGATAACCGCTTTTTCCGGCACATTGCAGAAAAGCGCGATTTTAGCGCGTTCGTTAGCAGGAACCGCGCGATCGGAACGGCAAATCAGCACATCAGGCTGGATACCGATGGAAAGCAGCTCTTTTACGGAATGCTGGGTCGGCTTGGTTTTCACTTCGCCGGCCGCCGCCATGTATGGCACCAGCGTCAGGTGCATGTACAGGGTGTGCTCGCGGCCCACTTCCACCGCCATCTGACGGATGGCTTCGAGGAACGGCAGCGATTCGATATCGCCGACGGTGCCGCCGATCTCCACCAGCACCACATCGTGGCCTTCGCCGCCTTCGATGATGCGTTCTTTGATCGCGTTGGTGATGTGCGGAATGACCTGCACGGTCGCGCCCAGATAGTCGCCGCGGCGTTCTTTACGCAGCACGTCGGAGTAGATGCGGCCGGTGGTGAAGTTGTTGCGACGCGACATCTTGGTGCGGATGAAGCGCTCGTAGTGACCCAAATCCAGATCGGTTTCTGCGCCGTCTTCGGTGACGAAAACTTCCCCATGCTGAATCGGGCTCATGGTGCCCGGATCCACGTTGATGTACGGGTCCAGTTTCATGATGGTAACGTTGAGGCCACGGGCTTCAAGAATAGCCGCCAGAGAGGCTGCGGCAATGCCTTTACCCAGAGAGGATACGACCCCGCCGGTCACAAAAATATAATTAGTTGTCATGCTGAACCTGAGAGTTTAGGTTTAAAGACGATGGAAGAACCAGGACGGGAAAGTAGTATACCCGAACCTCTCCTGACCTACAAACGATCGTTTTGCTGTCCATCATCTCGGCCGCCCTCCCGTGTTCATCAGGGTTTACTCCGCCGGTGCCCCGTAAACCCTCCAGGAAATACAAAGAGTTAGCGGAGAATATTTCTTTTTACCGCCCCTCAGGAGCGATAAAACGCCTTAGATTTCAGTTTGTTGGCCTTTTGCTGCCGACGGCAGCCATGCGCCTCTGACCTGACCGCAAGCTTAACCGTTTCAGCTACAGTGAACCTTGTCGGCGATCAACATTGCAGCTGCAGTTCAGCTTTCCTGGCGTTTAACCTGCTGCCAGGCCTCTTCCATCTGCTCCAGCGTGGCGTCTTCCAACCGCAGCCCGCGTTGCTGAACGATCTCTTCCACCTGGCGGAAGCGGCGTTCGAACTTGCGGTTCGCCGCCTGCAGCGCGTTCTCCGCCTTGTGCCCCAGATGGCGCGACAGGTTCACCGTGGCGAACAGCAGATCGCCGATCTCCTCTTCCAGCTTGCTCTCGTCGACCACCGCCTGGCGGGCTTCGTGCATCACTTCATCGATCTCTTCGTACACTTTGTCCAGCACCGGGCCCAGCGTGTTCCAGTCGAAGCCGACCGAGGCGCAGCGTTTTTGGATCTTGTGCGCTTTCATCAATGCCGGCAGCGCCTGCGGAATATCGTCCAGCACCGAGTGCAGCGCTTTTTCGGCGCGCTCGCCCGCCTTCAGCTGCTCCCAACGCGCCGCGACGGCTTCGCTGTCTCCGCCCTCGGCGTCGCCGAAGATATGCGGATGACGACGCTCCAGCTTATCGCTGATGGCTGTGCACACCTCATCGAAATCGAACAGCCCCTGTTCCTGCCCCATCTGGGCGTAGAACACCACCTGGAACAGCAAATCGCCCAGCTCGTCGCGCAGATCGGCGTAATCTTGCCGCTCAATAGCGTCCAGCACCTCGTAAGTTTCCTCCAGCGTGTAGGGCGCAATGGTAGCGAAGGTTTGCTTGCGGTCCCACGAGCAACCGACCTGTGGGTCGCGCAGCGTTTTCATGATGTTCAACAGACGCTGCAGCGGAGTGGATTGGGTCATAAAAAATCTCTGAGAAAAAAGGGCGTGCTGATATGCCCGCCGGAACTGATGGAGTTCGGGCCGCATCGACATCGGATGCGGCCCGAAAAGTGCCGTGGGCTTAGTTGCCGTGCAGACGCTTGGCGTCTATCACGTCCGGCAGCTGGTTCAGCTTCGCCAACACCCGCCCCAGCACCTGCTGGTTGTAGATTTCGATATCCATGTCGATGGTGGCCAGCTGTTTCTTGGTGTCGCTGCGGCTGGCGACGCCCAGCACGTTGACCTTTTCGTTGGCCAGAATAGTGGTGATATCGCGCAGCAAGCCGCTGCGGTCATTGGCCATCACACGCACCACCAGCGAATAACCGCTGGAGTAGCTTTCGCCCCATACCGCGTCGACAATGCGTTCCGGCGCGTGGGATTGCAAATCGACCAGCTGATCGCAATCCGCACGGTGGATCGAGATGCCGCGCCCCTGGGTGATAAAGCCGACGATGTCGTCGCCCGGGATCGGCTGGCAGCAGCGGGCGATGTGGTGCATCAGATTGCCCACACCCTCCACCACCACTCGGCCGTTGTCCTTGTTGCGGGTCGGCGGCGGCGCTTTTTGCTGCACCAGCTGGCGCAGCGCCTCGCGATCCTGCTCTTCGGCGCTCGGTTTGTTGAACTTGCCCTGCAGGTAATTCACCATCTGGTTCAGGCGAATGTCCCCGCCGCCGATCGCCGCCAACACCTCGTCCAGCGAGTTCATGTTGTAACGCGGGATCAGCAGCTTTTCGGCCTCTTTCAAGCTGATGCCGAGGTGTTCCAGTTCGTTGTCCAGCATCTGGCGGCCGGCAAGAATGTTCTTGTCGCGATCCTGCTTGCGGAACCAGTTGTGGATCTTCGAGCGCCCGCGGCTGGTGGTGACGTAGCCCAGGTTCGGGTTCAGCCAGTCGCGGCTCGGGTTCGGCTGCTTCTGGGTGATGATCTCAATCTGATCGCCCATCTTCAGCTGATAGGTAAACGGCACGATGCGGCCGCCGATCTTGGCACCGATGCAGCGGTGACCGACGTCGCTGTGAATATGGTAGGCGAAGTCGAGCGGCGTGGAGCCGGCCGGCAGATCCACCACGTCGCCTTTCGGGGTAAACACATAGACCCGATCGTCGAACACCTGGCTGCGCACTTCGTCGAGCATCTCGCCGGAGTCCGCCATCTCTTCCTGCCAGGCGATCAGCTTACGCAGCCAGGCGATGCGCTCTTCGTAGCCGGAGCGCACGGTAACCCCCGCACCCTCTTTGTACTTCCAGTGCGCGGCCACGCCCAGCTCGGCGTCTTCGTGCATTTGCCGAGTGCGGATCTGAATCTCGACGGTTTTGCCGCGCGGCCCCAGCACCACAGTATGGATCGACTGGTAGCCGTTGGGTTTCGGGTTGGCGACGTAGTCGTCGAACTCGTCCGGCAGATGGCGGAAGTGGGTATGCACGATGCCCAACGCCGCATAGCAATCCTGCAGACGCTCCGCCACGATGCGCACCGCGCGCACGTCGAACAGTTCGTCGAACGCCAGGTGTTTTTTCTGCATCTTGCGCCAGATGCTGTAGATGTGTTTCGGCCGGCCGTAGATCTCTACCCGAATGCCTTCGCTGGCCATCTCGGCGCGCAACCCGGCGACGAAATCGTCGATGAACTGTTCGCGATCGATGCGGCGCTCGTGCAACAGCTTGGCGATACGCTTGTATTCTTCCGGGTGCAGGTAGCGGAAGCAGAAATCTTCCAGCTCCCATTTCAGCTGACCGATGCCGAGCCGGTTAGCCAGCGGGGCATAGATATTGGAACACTCTTTCGCCGCCAGCACGCGCTCGTCTTCCGGCGCGTCTTTCACCTCGCGCAGATGGGCGATGCGCTCCGCCAGCTTGATGACCACGCAGCGGAAATCCTCCACCATCGCCAACAGCATGCGGCGCACGTTGTCGACCTGTTCGGAGGCCATCGAGTCGTTTTGGGTGGCTTTCAGTTGGCGAATGGCGTCCATGTCGCGCACGCCGTGCACCAGCGCGACGATGCCCTTGCCGAACGCTTCGGTCAGGATCTCTTCCTGCACGATGCCGGCGTCCACCAGCGGGAACAGCAGCGCGGCGCGCATGCTGTCGTTGTCCATGCTCAGCGTCGAGAGGATTTCCACCATCTCCAGGCCGCGCCACAGCAGCAGCGAGGCGTCGGGATGGTTTTGGGTCTGCTGCTCACAATAACGCCAGGTTGCGGCCAATCGCTCACATGACTGCGGGTTAGGTAGCCCCAAGCTGGCGATCCACTCATCGAGAGCGAACTCACCCGCCGTATTCAGATGTGCACTTCTTACCGCAACCATAACCTCTCCCTACTTTGCAGCGACCTCTGGCGCGCGCTCGTTGATAAACAGCGCCATTGATTCAAGATGCCCCGTGTGCGGAAACATATCCAACATCCGCACGCGCGCAAGACGATAACCGGCGCTCAACAGCACTTTGCTGTCGCGAGCCAGCGTGGTGGGGTTACAGGAAACATAAACCACCCGCACCGGCGCCAGTTTTACAATATGTGACATCACCCCGGCCGCACCGGCGCGGGCGGGATCCAGCATCACCTTATCAAACCCTTGTGCTGCCCAAGGTTGCCGCTCAACGTCGTCCTCCAGATTCTCATGGAAAAACGACGCATTATTCAGCTTATTCTTATGTGCATTATATTGCCCATTCGCTACCAGCGTGGCAACACCTTCGATGCCCACTACCGCAGCAGCGCGGCGCGCCAGCGGCAGAGTGAAGTTGCCCATGCCGCAGAACAGGTCCAGCACCCGATCATTGGGTTGAATGTCGAGCCATTCAAGGGCCTGCGCCACCATTTGTTGGTTTACGGCGTCATTGACCTGAATAAAGTCGCGCGGGCTGAAGTCTAAGCGTAGCCCGTCAACCTGATAATACGGCGCGTCACCGCACAGTTTTTCCAACCGATCGCTGTCCGGCGCCAGGTAAACGGCGACGTTTTCCCGCTCGCCAAACGCCAACAGTGCCTGCCGATCCGCGTCCTTCAGCGCATCGAGATGGCGCAGCACCAGCAGCGGGCCGTTATCCGCCAGCACCAGCTCCACATGCCCCAGCCGCCGCACCGCCTGCAGTCCGCTCAGGCAGGCGCGTACCGGCGCCAACAGCTGCTCCAGCTCCGGCCGCAACACCGGGCAGTGCGCCACCGCCACCAGCTCGCTGGAGGCCGCCTGGCGAAAACCCATCATCAGGCGCTGCTGCTTCGGCTGCCACGCCAGGCTCAGGCGGGCGCGGCGGCGATAGCCGTATTCCGGGCCGGCGATCACCGGTTCCTGCTGGGGAGTTACCCCGGTTTCGCGGGCGATCATGCGCACCAGCGCCGCCGCCTTGCTCTGCTGTTGCAGCGCCTCATCCGCGTGCTGCTGCTGGCAGCCGCCGCATACGCCGAAATGCGGACAGCGCGGTTCCACCCGCTGCGGGCTGCGGCTCAGCAGGCGCTTGAGCTTGCCTTTGGCGAACTGGCGCTTGTCTTCGGTCAGCTGAATTTCCGCCTGCTCGCCTGGCAGTACGCCCGGCACGAACACCGCTTTGCCGTCGTGGCGCGCCACGCCCTGGCCGAAAGGATCGAGATCGCTCACCGTCACGGTGAAGATTTGTGAGCTCTGCCGGGTCGTCACGCGGCGTTTGGGAGAGTAGAATTGCGCCATATTTGTCGATTGTGTGCTGGTTCATTAAGCTAGTGTCAGCTGTCAATTCTCCCACATTGGAATCCCATGACCAAATACAGCCTGCGTGCGCGCATGATGATCCTGATTCTGGCCCCGACCTTGCTGATTGGTTTGCTGCTCAGCACCTTCTTCGTGGTGCATCGCTACAACGAGCTGCAGGAGCAATTGGTCGACGCCGGCGCCAGCATCATCGAGCCGCTGGCGGTGGCCAGCGAGTACGGCATGACGTTCCGCAGCCGCGAGTCGGTCAGGCAGTTGGTCAGTCTGTTGCATCGCCGCCATTCGGACATCGTGCGTTCGATCACCGTGTTCGATGCGCAGAACAACCTGTTTGTCACCTCCAATTATCATCACAACTTCGCCCAGCTGCAGCTGCCGAAAGGCGTGCCGTTGCCCACCGATCTGATGCTCACCCGGCGCGGCGATTCGCTGATCCTGCGCACGCCGATCCTGTCGGAAAACCAATATCCGGATGAAAACGCCGACGGCGGCAGCCATCCCGACAACAACCTGGGCTATGTGGCGATCGAGCTGGATCTGCAGTCGGTGCGGCTGCAGCAATATAAAGAGGTCTTTGTCTCTACCCTGCTGTTGTTGCTGTGCATGTGCATCGCCATCCTGTTCGCCTACCGGCTGATGCGCGACGTGACCGGCCCGATCCGCAACATGGTGAACACCGTCGACCGCATCCGCCGCGGCCAGCTCGACAGCCGCGTGGAGGGCTACATGCTCGGCGAGCTGCACATGCTGAAGAACGGCATCAACTCGATGGCGATGTCGCTCACCGCCTACCACGAAGAGATGCAGCAGAATATCGATCAGGCCACCTCCGATCTGCGCGAAACGCTGGAGCAGATGGAGATCCAAAACGTCGAGCTGGATCTGGCGAAAAAGCGCGCGCAGGAAGCGGCGCGCATCAAGTCCGAATTCCTGGCCAACATGTCGCACGAGCTGCGCACCCCGCTCAACGGCGTGATCGGCTTCACCCGCCAGATGCTGAAAACCGATCTGAGCGCGACCCAGACCGATTATTTGCAGACCATCGAACGCTCGGCCAACAACCTGCTGACCATCATCAACGACGTGCTGGATTTCTCCAAGCTGGAAGCCGGCAAGCTGGTGCTGGAACACATTCCGTTCGCCCTGCGTGAAACGCTGGACGAAGTGGTGGTGCTGCTGGCGCCGAGCGCCCACGACAAGGGTCTTGAGCTGACGCTGGATGTGCACAACGACGTGCCGGAGCAGGTGATCGGCGACTCGCTGCGCCTGCAGCAGATCATCACCAACCTGCTGGGCAACGCCATCAAATTCACTGAAACCGGCAATATCGACATTCGCGTCGAGCTACGCAAACAGCTGGAGCGACGGGTAGAAGTGGAAGTGCAGATCCACGACACCGGCATCGGCATTTCCGAACGCCAGCAGTCGCAGCTGTTCCAGGCATTCCGTCAGGCGGACGCCAGCATCTCCCGCCGCCACGGCGGCACCGGGCTGGGGCTGGTGATCACGCAAAAACTGGTGAAGGAGATGGGAGGCGATATCTGCTTCCACAGCCAGCTGAATCGCGGCTCGACCTTCTGGTTCCACATCACGCTGGATCTGAACGAGGGCATGCTGTCGCTGGCACCGAGCCTGCCGGATCTGAACGGCAAAACGCTGGCCTATATCGAGTCCAACCCGACGGCGGCGCAGGCGACGCTCAACATGCTCAGCGTCACGCAGTTGGTGATCACCCACTCGCCGACGCTGGGCCAGTTGCCGCCAGGCCACTATGACTTCCTGCTGGCCGGCGTGCCCATCCCGTTCCGCGACAACATGGCGCAGCACGAAGACAAATTGCTGGCGTCGCTGAAGCTGGCCGATCGGGTGATTCTGGCGCTGCCGTGCCAGGCGCAGATCGACGCCGAGCTGCTTAAACAACAAGGCGCGCTCGGCTGCCTGATCAAGCCGATCACCAGCACCCGACTGTTCCCGCTGCTCCGGATGGAAGCGCCGGCACGCCTCACCGCGCAGCCTGAGCGTAAACGCCTGCCGCTGACGGTGATGGCGGTGGACGACAACCCGGCCAACCTGAAGCTGATCGGTACGCTGCTGGGGGAACAGGTAGAAAAAACCCTGCTGTGCGAAAGCGGTGAGGAAGCGCTGGCGCTGGCGCGCGACAACGTGCTGGATCTGATCCTGATGGACATTCAGATGCCGAAGATGGACGGCATTCACGCCAGCGAACTGATCCGCCAGCTGCCGCATCACAACTCCACGCCGATCGTCGCCGTTACCGCCCATGCCGCCAGCGGCGAGCGCGAGCACCTGCTGCAGGCCGGAATGGACGACTATCTGGCCAAACCGATCGACGAGAAAATGCTGACCCGCGTGCTGTCGCGCTACCACAGCGGCGACGTGGAAAACGCCATCGCCGACGACGCGCCGCTGTCGCTCGACTGGCCGCTGGCGCTGCGTCAGGCGGCCAACAAACCGGACCTGGCGCGCGATCTGCTGCAAATGCTGCTCGATTTCCTGCCGCAGGTGCGCGAACGGGTACAGGCGCTGCTCGACGGCCAGCATGACGACGAGATCCTCGATCTGGTCCATAAGCTGCACGGCAGCTGCAGCTACAGCGGCGTGCCGCGCCTCAAGCAGCTGTGTTTCTACCTCGAGCGGCAGCTGCGTCAGGGCATCACCAACGACGAACTGGAGCCGGAGTGGCTGGAGCTGTTGGATGAGATTGAACTGGTGATCCACGCGGCGCGCGCGCATCTGGCGCAACCCGCCTGAATCCTCAGGCCATAACGCAAAAAGGCACGCCGCAGCGTGCCTTTGTTTTTAACGCCTGACGCCTATCACTGCGCCAGCAGGTACAGCTGGCTCTCGCCGCGCTGAATATTCAACGCCAGTACCGACGGCTTGCTGTCGAGGATTTTACGCAGCTCACCCAGGTTCTGGATCGGCTGCTGGTTCACGCCCAGGATCACGTCGCCCTTTTTCAGGCCGATGCGCGCCGCGGCGCTGCCGGCTTTCACGCTATCGACCTTGACGCCCTTCACGTTGCCGACCTGGGTGTTGCTCAGCTCGGCGCCTTCAATACCGGTGTAGATATTGCCCGAGGCCACCTGGGTCTGCGCGCTTTGTTCCAGCGTAACGTCAATCGTTACCGGCTTGCCGTCGCGAATAATGCCCAGTGACATTTTGCTGCCGACCGGCAGCGTGCCGATCTCCGCCCGGAACGAGGCGAAGCTGGAGATGGCCTTGCCGTTCATGGTGACGATCACGTCGCCGGCCTTGATGCCCGCCTTCGCGGCGGAGGACTTCGGCATCACCTGGCTGACGAAGGCCCCGCGCTGCGCGTCGACCTTCATCGCCTTGGCCAGCTCGGAGTTCAGCTCGGTGCCCATGATGCCCAGCTCGCCGCGTTTCACCTGGCCATACTCAACCATTTGCGCCGTCAGGTTTTTCACCATGTTGCTCGGAATAGCGAAGCCGATGCCGATGTTGCCGCCGTCCGGCGCCAGGATCGCGGTATTGATGCCGATCAGTTCGCCGTTCAGGTTAACCAGCGCGCCGCCGGAGTTGCCGCGGTTGATCGCCGCATCGGTCTGGATGAAGTTCTCGTAGTTTTCGATGTTCAGGCCGCTGCGCCCCAGGGCGGAAACGATGCCCGAGGTGGCGGTCTCACCCAACCCGTACGGGTTGCCGATCGCCACGGTGTAATCGCCGACGCGCAGCTGATCGGAGTCGGCCATCTTGATCGCCGTCAGATTTTTGAAGTCTTTCAGCTGGATCAGCGCGATATCGGAACGCGGATCCTTGCCGATCACCTTGGCGTCGAAACGGCGGCCGTCGCTCAGCTGCACCTGGATCTTGTTGGCGTTGTCCACCACGTGGTTATTGGTCACCACGTAGCCCTTGGCGGCATCGATGACCACCCCGGCGCCCAGCGCCTGGAATTTCTGCTGCGTGCCCTGTGGCTGGCCATCCGGCCCAGGCTGTTCGCCGCCCTGACACATCGGCGAGCCCTGGAACGGCGAGCCGTCCTGGCAGAACGGCGAATCTTCGCCGAAGAACTGTTGGAACTGCTGCGGCATGCGCGGCGTATTGACCGTGGTGCTGCCCTCAACGTTAATGCTCACGACGGAAGGCATTACCTTTTCCAGCATCGGCGCCAGGCTCGGCAACTGCTGGGTGCTGGAAGAGGCGGTTTCAGCGGCGTTGGCCGTGACCGGGCCGATCGCCATACCGATGCTGAATGCCAGTGCGCTCAGAACTAATGCGGTTTTTTTCATCTGTGTGTCTCTTATAAAGTCGTTCAAAAAAGAATGGCCGTCTTGCGTGCTTATTCAGAGTTAATTAATAGCCTGAAGTTCCGGCACAGATGATTGGCAATAGTAAACAAATATTGTCCGTCTTTACAAAACTCGAGACAGCCAACCGGTTGGAATTGCTGACAATTATTCCTCAGCTTAATTATTCCGCCGCCATCAATCGACGATATTCATCATAGGCATACAGGTCGGTCATTCCGCTGATATAGTCCTGCAGTAAACGCGCGCGGAAATAATATTCCCTAATGGTTTGCTGCTCCGGCGATAAATGCTGCAGCCCTTCTACCGCCTCCACATACGCCAGCCGATGCTTGGTGGACAGCTTGTGGAACAGGCGCGTTTCGATCGGGTAAGCGCGATGACTGTCCTCGCGCACCAGTTGGCTGAAGTCCGCCAGCGGCATCGCCAACAGCGGGCTGTAAATGTCCAGCAGGCCGCTGATCACCCGGTAGCCTTGCAGCTCGAGCTGCTCGACCTCGGGGTGGTTGAACACGTGCTTGAACGCCACATTTTTAAATATTTTCAGCAGCCGATAGGCCGGGCTGGAATCCTCCAGCAGCGCCTGGTTGAAACTGCCCTGATAAACCGCGTCCAGATTGTCGATAAAGCGCTGCGCCGCGTGCGGCACCAGCCGCGCCACGGTAAACACCCGCAGATACATGAAGAACTGATCTTCTGCACTGCGCCGCGCGCCGCCGCGATCGATCTTGCGAAACGCGCTGGCGACGGTCTTGTCGAACAGGTCGCCCGGCGTCACCTCGCCCCACTCCTGAATCAGGTGCTGATACAGCTGCTCGACGGTGAAAATGCTCTTCTCCACCGCGTCTTCCAGATCGGCCACGCAGTAAGAGATATCATCGGCGGCCTCCATAATATAGGTCAGCGGGAAACGATCGAACTCGCCCATGTGCAGCTCTCGCCGCAGCCGATCGACAAAGGCCTCTTCCGCCAGATAGTAACCGGGCTTTTTCATCAGATAGCTGTGGCTGGCGGGAATATCGCCCGCCCAATAAGCCGGGCGGGTGTATTTCAAAATGCAGCCGACCTGAGCGTAGGTCAGGTTGAGCTTCAACAGGCTGTACACCATGCGGATCGCCTGGGCGTTACCCTCGAAGTGGCTGAGATCCTGACGGATCCGGCTGCGCAGCCGGTTCAGATCGCTCTCCCCTTCATGCAGGCGCAGCGCCGCCACCTGGCAGCGATCGTGGCTGCCAGGTTCGCTGCCGCAGCTGGCGGGATCGAGGCGCTGGGCAAACCAGTCGTTGATCGCCGACTCGCCGAAGTGACCGAATGGCGGGTTGCCGATATCGTGCATCAGACAGGCCATTTCCACGATGCTTTCAAACGGATCGAGCAGCCGAGCCAGGCCGAGTTCATCGATCTTCCCTGCCTGTTTGAAGCGGTTGAGGATCTCTTTGGCGATGTGGCGCCCGACCTGCTGCACCTCCATCGAGTGCGTCAGGCGGCTGCGTACCGCCGCGTTGCGCTCGAGCGGAAACACCTGGGTTTTTTGCTGCAGACGGCGAATGGCGGCCGAGTTGACGATGCGACCGCGATCGCTCTCGAACTGCCGCACGATGTCGTACTCTTCCTCAGCCTCGATCGGTTTGCTGAAAGGCCGTTGGAAACTGATTTTTTGCTTGAAGTCGATCCCGGACATCTGTTCCTCCGCCGTTGCGCCCTGCCCCGTGATAACAATTCCCGGCGGCGGATGCAACGCATTATCTCTCACACACAGCCATGATAGACTATGCCGCAATTCTCACGGCCAATCAGCGAGTGTTATTTATGAAAGTAGGCATCATCGGCGCAATGGAGCAGGAAGTCACCCTGCTGCGCGATCAAATCGAAAACCGTCAAACCATCCAACGTGCGGGCTGCGAAATCTACACCGGCCAGATCGGCGGCGTTGAAGTGGCCCTGCTGAAATCCGGCATCGGCAAAGTCTCTGCCGCCATGGGCACCACCTTGCTGCTGGAACACTGCAGCCCGGACGTGGTGATCAACACCGGCTCCGCCGGCGGCCTGGCCAGCACGCTGCGCGTGGGGGATATCGTGGTATCGGAAGAAGTGCGCTACCACGACGCCGACGTTACCGCTTTCGGTTACGAGCCGGGCCAGATGGCCGGCTGCCCGGCGGCGTTCGTCGCCGACGACGCGCTGATCGCACTGGCGGAAAGCTGCATCAAACAGCTGGATCTGCACGCGGTGCGCGGCCTGATTTGCAGCGGTGACGCCTTCATCAACGGCGCCGAGCCGCTGGCGCGCATTCGCGCTACCTTCCCGCGCGTCGCCGCGGTGGAAATGGAAGCCGCAGCGATCGCCCACGTCTGCCATCTGTTCGGCACGCCGTTCGTGGTGGTGCGCGCCATTTCCGACGTCGCCGACAGCGAGTCGCACATGAGCTTTGACGAGTTCCTGGTGGTGGCGGCCAAACAGTCTACGCTGATGGTCAACGCCATGCTGCAAACCCTGGCCAAGCGCGGTTGTTGATGTGAGGCTGCGCTTCACCTCGGCGTTCTGGCTGCTGGCGCTCTGGCTGGCCATGCCGGCCGGCGCCGCCCAGCGGGTGATCAGCCTGGCGCCCAACGCCACCGAACTCGCCTATGCCGCCGGCATGGGCGATGTCTTGGTGGCGGCGAGCGCCTATTCCGATTATCCGCCACAGGCCGCCAGGCTGGAGCAGGTGGCCTCCTGGCAGGGCATCAATCTGGAACGGGTGCTGGCGCTGAAGCCGGACCTGATCCTCGCCTGGCGCGGCGGCAATCCGCAGCGCGTGCTCGATCAGCTCGCCGCGTTCGGCATCCCGATCTTCTATGCGGACGCCGACAATCTCGAAGGGCTCTCCGGCCTGTTGGACAAGCTGGCGCGCTACAGTCCGCACCCGGACCAGGCGCATCAGGCGGCGGACGCCCTTCGCCGCCAGTTCACCGCTCTCAAGCAACAGTACGCTGCCAACCCGCCGCGGCGGGTGCTGCTACAGTTCGGCACCCAGCCGCTGTTCACCAGCTCCGGCGCCACACTGCAGAGCCAGGTGCTGGCGCTGTGCGGCGCGCAGAACGTCTTCGCCGACAGCCGCACCCCTTGGCCGCAGATCAGCCGCGAGCAGGTGCTGGCGCGTCAACCGCAGGCCATCGTCATCACCGGCGGCGCAAAAGAGGCCGCCAATGTGAAGGCCTTCTGGGCGCCGCAGCTGCAGGTGCCGGTGATCGCGCTGAACGAAGACTGGTTCAATCGCGGCGGGCCGCGCATCCTGTTGGCAGCGCAGCAGCTGTGCCGCCAGTTGGCGGAGATCCGCTGATGTTGGTGTTCTGGCTGGATATTCTCGGCACCGCGGTGTTCGCCGTCTCCGGCGTACTGCTGGCCGGCAAGCTGCGCATGGATCCGTTCGGCGTGCTGGTATTGGGCGTGGTCACCGCGGTCGGCGGCGGCACCATCCGCGATATGGCACTGGCCAACGGCCCGGTATTCTGGGTCAAGGATCCCACCGACCTGGTGGTGGCGATGATCACCTGCGTCTTGACGCTGCTGCTGGTACGCCAGCCGCGCCGCCTGCCGAAGTGGGTGCTGCCGGTGCTGGACGCCGTCGGGCTGGCGGTGTTCGTCGGCATCGGCGTCAACAAGGCCTTCGCGGCCGGCACCGGCCCGCTGGTGGCGATCTGCATGGGGGTGATCACCGGCGTCGGCGGCGGCATTATCCGCGACGTGCTGGCGCGCGAGATCCCGATGATCCTGCGCACCGAAATTTACGCCACCGCCTGCATCATCGGCGGCATCGTGCACGCCACGGCGTTTTATACCTTCGGTATGCCGCTGCAGCAGGCCATGATGCTGGGCATGCTCATCACCCTGGCCATTCGGCTGGCGGCCATTCGTTGGCATCTCAAACTGCCCGCCTTTATCCTCGAACGCTGAGCCGTCGTCCTTCGGGACGGCGGCCTGGTGATTTATTAGACTAAAAACGGGTTTGGTGGTATTATTTTCGCCCGAAAAATAGCGTAGTGACGATGTAAAATTCTGTAACCCTCAGGTTAATGCTTTCCCCGCGCTGTTAAAACTTTTTAACTTTTTGCCGATAAGTCATCACAAGATTGCTTACGGATGGCTATTCCCGCAATGATGAAAAAACTTCTGCTTGCCTGCTGTGGCGCCCTGCTGAGTGGCGCCGTCTATGCCGATGCCGTCAGCGGCCAGATCGGCGTTACCCTGACCATTGAACCGCAATGCGCCGTGCGCCTCGAAGCCGCTGCGCCACAGGCCGAATGCAGCCATGCGGCGGCGCAGCCCAAGGTCATCCGCACCCCACCGACGCAGGAGAACGACGCGGAAGTGATTCTGGTGGAATGGTAGACATAAAAAAACCCGCCGGCCGGCAGGCGAGCGGGTTGATATTCTGACAGGCGAACTCAGATGCTGAACGAAGAACCGCAACCGCAGGTGGTTTTGGCATTCGGGTTGGTCACCACGAAGCGCGACCCTTCCAGCCCTTCGGTGTAGTCCACCGAACCGCCCACCAGATACTGCAGGCTCATCGGATCGACCACCAGCGCTACGCCCTGCTTCTCGATGGTCATATCGCCATCGTTGACCTTGTCGTCAAAAGTGAAGCCGTACTGGAATCCGCTGCAGCCGCCACCGGTAATGTAAACCCGCAACTTCAGGTTCGGGTTTTCTTCGTCAGCAATCAGGAACTTCACCTTGTTTGCTGCTGCCTCGGTAAATTGCAGGGGCAGTGCCGTTTCATCACTCATAGTCTTTACTCCCAACATTGTTCAGCATCAGATCGCTACTATGGCCGCCTGATTAATATTAACGATTATCCGATACCTGAGTGTTGCGTTCAAGTATTCACCGCATTTGTTGTATTTTCCTTACCTGTTTTCTCCGCCGCTTCTCGCGCCAGCTGCGCCTCCTGTTTTTGCAACGTGCGGGCCAGGATCGACGAATACAGCGGCTTGCCGCCGAGCAGTTGCGCCACCACCGTGGCGCCGAGGCAGGTGATGATCATCGGTAAAATCAGCTGGTAGTTGTCGGTCATTTCCAGCACCAACACGATGCCGGTCAGCGGGGCGCGCACCGTCGCGGCGAACAATGCCCCCATGCCGGCGATGGCGAAGGTGCCCGCCTCGATGCCGTATTGCGGGAACAGGTGCGCCCCCGCCAGCCCGAAGGCGGTGCCGAACAGCGTGCCCAACGCCAGCATCGGCGCGAAGATGCCGCCCGGCGCGCCGGAACCGAAGCACAGCAGTGTGGTGAAGATACGGGTAATAAAGATAAACATCAGCATGCCGACGCTGTAATTGCCCGCCGCGGCGATCGGGATCAGCCCAAAGCCGCCGCCCGCCGCCTCCGGCTGAATCAGCCCCAGAATGCCGCACACGCCGCCGAGTAGCCCGCCCATCAGCAAGACATTGCGCATTCTGCCGCCGTGCAGGCGCGCAAACATGTCCTGGGTGCGGAAGATCAACGCGTTGAACCCCACGCCCACCGCGCCGAAGATCGCCCCCAGCACCAGATAGAGCCACAGGGTATTGATGGGCGCCGAAGAAAGCTTGCCGACTTCGATCACCGATCCCTGGCCGTTAAACAGCTGGAACACCACGCTCGACATGATAACGCCGATGAATACCGCTTTAATCGAGATCAGGTTGTAGCGAAACTGCGGCCGCATCTCTTCGATGATGAACAGAATGCCGGCCAGCGGCGCGTTGAACGCGGCGGACAAGCCGGCGGCGGCCCCGGTCGCCAGCAGCGAATGGCGCGCCTCGGCGCCGCGAATGCGCAGCACGTCCAATACCATGCGCCCGACGTTGCCGCCCATCTGCACCGTGGGCCCTTCGCGCCCCAGCACCATGCCCGCCCCCAGCGTGCCCATGCCGCCTATGAATTTCACCGGGATCACGCGCCACCAGCGCACCGGCCGCAGCTCCTCCAGCGCACCTTCGATCTCCGGAATGCCCGAGCCGCCCGCTTCCGGCGCAAAGCGGCGCACCAGGTAATAACCCAGCGCCGCCAGCGCGGCGGACAGGATAAACGCCAGCGGCCACACCAGGATCCAGGAGTCGGCGACCTGCGCCAGTGAAGCCAGCCGCTGCTGCTGCACCCACTCCACCGCTTTATCGAAGGCCACGCCGAGCAAGCCGGCCAGCGTTCCCACCAGCGCGGCCATCAACAGGATCGCCACCGGCGTTTTATCGCGGCGGATAAACTGGCGCACCGCATCGCTGCGGCTAAGACGCGGGCTCAATGCCCCTGCAGGCTGTGATTGTGATTCAGTCATCGCGAGTGATTCGTTAGGTAATTTGTAATACAAATAGGCAAGGCGGTTATTCTACCCCAACCCGGCGGCGGGCGCTGCCGTTAATGGTATCTGACTGTGATCGTTTCATAACGCGGCGCTCTCCTCTAGAATAGCGCGGTCAAATCATTCAAAAGAGAATCCAGGAGCCGATTTATGAGCCTACACAGCAAGTCCGAAAGTCTGTACGCCCAGGCGCAACAGTTGATCCCCGGCGGGGTGAACTCTCCGGTGCGTGCATTCACCGGCGTGGGCGGTGTGCCGCTGTTTATCGAGCGGGCAGACGGGGCTTACCTGTTCGATGCCGACGGCAAGGCCTATATCGACTATGTCGGTTCCTGGGGGCCGATGGTGTTGGGGCACAACCACCCGGCGATCCGCGACGCGGTAATCGAAGCGGCACAGCGCGGCCTGAGCTTTGGCGCGCCGACCGAGATGGAAGTCAAAATGGCGCAGTTGGTCACCGAACTGGTGCCGACCATGGATATGGTGCGCATGGTGAACTCGGGCACCGAAGCCACCATGAGCGCCATTCGTCTGGCGCGCGGCTACACCAACCGGGATAAAATCATCAAGTTCGAAGGCTGCTACCACGGCCACGCCGATTGCCTGCTGGTGAAAGCCGGTTCCGGCGCACTAACCCTCGGCCAGCCGAACTCACCGGGCGTGCCGGCCGATTTCGCCAAGCACACCCTGACCTGCACCTATAACGATCTGGACTCGGTGCGCGCTGCCTTCGAGCAATACCCATCCGAGATCGCCTGCATCATCGTCGAGCCGGTCGCCGGCAACATGAACTGCGTGCCGCCGCTGCCGGAATTCCTGCCGGGCCTGCGCGCCCTGTGCGACAAATACGGCGCGCTGCTGATCATCGACGAAGTGATGACCGGCTTCCGCGTGGCGCTGGCCGGCGCGCAATCCTATTACGGTGTCGAGCCTGATCTGACCTGCCTCGGCAAAATCATCGGCGGCGGCATGCCGGTGGGCGCCTTCGGCGGCCGTCGCGAGGTAATGGACGCGCTGGCGCCGACCGGCCCGGTCTACCAGGCGGGCACCCTGTCCGGCAACCCGATCGCCATGGCGGCGGGCTACGCTTGCCTGACCGAAGTGTCGCAGGTCGGCGTGCACCAGACGCTGACCGAACTGACCGAAATGCTGGCCGCGGGCCTGCTGCACGCGGCGCAGGAAGAGAACATCCCGTTGGTGGTCAACAACGTCGGCGGCATGTTCGGCCTGTTCTTCACCGACGCGCCGGCGGTCACCTGCTACCAGGACGTCATGCAGTGCGACGTGGAGCGCTTCAAGCGCTTCTTCCACCTGATGCTGGAAGAAGGGGTGTATCTGGCGCCGTCCGCCTTCGAAGCGGGCTTTATGTCCGTGGCGCACAGCAAGGAAGACATCCAGCGCACCATCGACGCCGCGCGTCGCTGTTTCGCCAAGCTGTAATCCCGGCCGAATGGCCAAAAAAACGGGCGCCTCGGCGCCCGTTTTGCTTTTCGCAGCGGCTTAAAGCAGCGTGCCGTAAATAGTCAGCAGCGCCACTACCACCACGATGATCATCGTCACCTTGCGCGCCAGCGTCACCGCCGCCCGTGGCGTTTGCACCGGATCCATATGCGGATCGCGCGCCAGCGAGAACTGCGCCAGCCGCGTTAACACCTGATACGACGACGAGTGCAGATCCCCCAACGAAGCGAACCAGGCCGGCAGCGCGCGCTCGCCGTGGCCGAACAGCGCATAGGCAGCCCCGGCTAAACGCACCGGGATCCAGTCTAGCCAGTTCAGCAGGTGATCGATGCCCGACTGCGAACGCTCCAGCGGTGTATTGTGGCGCGCCAACCAGGTTTGATAGGCGCGCAGGAAAGCATAACCCGCCAGCGCTATCGGCCCATAAGGCCCAAACACCACAAACCAGAACAGCGGTGCCAGGTAATAACGGAAGTTGATCCACAGCAGCGCATTTTGCAGCTCGCGCAGGCGCAGCTCTTCGCTGCAGTCCACCGGCAAGCCGTGGATCAACGCCAGCTCTTCCGCCATCTGATCGCTGGCGTGAGTATCCCCCTGCCGCGCCGCTTTCAGATAAGCCCGGTAGTGTTTACGCTTGATGCCGGCGCCGACGCACAGCAGATCGATAACGATCCACAGCAGCAGCGTCACCACGCCGAAGAATAACCCGTGCGACAACCACAGAATGCCCCAGACGATCACCATCCAGGCGGCCGTCATCGCCAGCGTCTGCGCCAGCGAAACCCGATGCAGCCGCTGAAACACCACTTCGAGACGGTGATCCAGCTGCCAGTGTTCACCCAGCTTAAACAGGCGCTCCCAGGCCAAAACCAGCAACAGCGTAAACAGCGTCATTAGCGATTCCTCTCCCTTTTTCTTGTCTCAAGCATAGCGTCGGCGGGCACGCCGCGTTGTTCCAGAGATGCCAGATAGCGATCCCAATCGAACGCCGGCCCGGGATCGGTCTTGCGGCCGGGGGCGATATCGCAATGCCCGGCGATATTTTCCGCCAGCGGCGGGTAATGTTCGGCCAGCAGCGCGGTGACCGCCTGCAGCGCGCGATATTGCGCCTCGGTGTAGGGCAGCCAATCGGTGCCTTCCAGCTCGATGCCGATGGAGAAATCGTTGCACCGATCGCGCCCCTGATACAGGGACACGCCCGCGTGCCAGGCGCGCTGGTCGAAGGGCACATACTGCACGATCGCCCCGTCGCGGCGGATCAGACAGTGCGCCGACACCCGCAGCTGATGGATTTCAGCGAAATAAGGATGCTGCGCGGGATCGAGCGTGCCGGTGAACAGCTGGTCGATATAGGGGCCGCCGAACTCACCGGGCGGCAGGCTGATATTGTGGATGACCAGCAGCGAGGGGAGCTCATCATCCGGGCGACGATCGCAGTGCGGCGAGACCACTCGCGTCGCCCCGACAATCCAGCCATTTTCCAACTGCATCAGACACCTCTCTGCGGTGGTACTTATTCCTGCAACAGAGTAGCATGTTCCCCTACGATCTAACCGTCCATTTCGGAGTTTTCCATGCCGACACGCCGCTACAGTGCCGACAGTCGCCGCACCGAGCTTCTTGAACGAATTGAAAGTGATATTCCCTATGCCGTCGCCCAGGCGCTGCGCGAAGACCTGGGGGGTGAAGTCGACGCCGGGCGCGATATTACCGCGCAATTGTTACCGGCTGACAAGCAGGCCGAAGCCACCGTCATCACCCGCGAAGCCGGCGTGTTCTGCGGCCGCCGTTGGCTGAATGAGGTCTTTATTCAACTGGGCAATCAGGTGCAGGTGGAGTGGCTGGTGGCGGACGGCGATCGTCTGGCACCGAACCAGCCGCTTTGCCGGCTGCGCGGCCCCGCGCGAGTGATGCTGACCGGCGAGCGCACCGCGCTGAACTTCGTGCAGACGCTCTCCGGCGTGGCGACCGAGGTCAGCCGCTATGTGGCCCTGCTGGAAGGCACCCGGACTCGCCTGCTCGATACCCGCAAGACCCTGCCCGGCCTGCGCACCGCGCTGAAATACGCCGTGCTGTGCGGTGGCGGCAGCAACCACCGGCTCGGGCTCTCCGACGCCTTCCTGATCAAGGAAAATCACATCATCGCCTCCGGTTCTATCAAGAACGCGGTGGAAAAAGCCTTCTGGCTGCACGCCGATGTGCCGGTGGAAGTGGAGGTCGAATCGCTCGATGAACTGCAGCAGGCGCTGGATGCCGGCGCCGACATCATCATGCTGGACAACTTCAGCGTCGAGATGATGCGCCAGGCGGTCGCCCAGACCCAGGGGCGCGCCCAGCTGGAAGTGTCCGGCAACGTCACCAGCGAGACGCTGCGCACCTTCGCCGAAACCGGTGTGGATTACATTTCGGTCGGCGCGCTGACCAAGCACATCACCGCACTCGATCTGTCGATGCGCTTCAAGTGATCCCCCTCGCCCCCGGCCGCTGCCGGGGGCGTTACCGTAAAATTGCGAACCTCCTCTCACCGTTTTTTTCACCGCTGCAAACAACATCATTACTGATGGAAGCGCGCCGAGAAACGCGCAAAAGCCCCTCGCCGCGCCCCCAAGCAAGCCGCTACCGTTGCCTTCCACACCCCAATGGAGGAAACAACGTATGGAAACGCAACGCGGCTTTACCCTGATAGAACTGATGGTGGTGATCGCCATCATCGCCATCCTCAGCGCCATCGGCATTCCCGCCTACCAGCGCTACATTCAGAAAGCGGCGATGACCGACATGTTGCAAACCATGGCGCCGTATAAGCTGGCGGTTGAGCTGTGCGTGCTGGATGAAGGCGCCCCCGCCGGCTGCGAAGCCGGCAGCAAAGGCATTCCCACCGGCGGCGCATCGCGTTACGTCAGCGGGGTGAAGGTCGTCAAAGGCGTGATCACGCTGACCGGCGCTCAGACGCTGCAGGGGCTGGCGGTGGCGTTAACCCCCACAGCGAACGCCGAAGGGCTGACCCGCTGGAGCCGGCTGTGCAGCAGCGAAAACGCCACGCTGGTTGAGGTGTGCCAGGAAGTCTTCCGCTTCGATAATGCAGCGGAGTAACGGCGATGAGCGCACAAATCAGCGAGGAGGTTCACGCCCTGTGCCGGCGCTATCAGGCGCTGGCGCTGAACGAAGACCCGACCACCCTGACGGTCGCGCTCAGCGAAGAAGCGCCGCAAGGATTGCTGGCGGCGCTGCGCTTCGCTACCGGCAAACGCATCCACCTGGAACAATGGCCGGCGGCCAGGCTTGAGCTGGCGCTGAACCAACGCCAGGAGCCGCTCCCGGCACCGCTGGCGGCCGAAGAGGACGCCGCCGACATCGCCTACGCCGACGACGGCGATGCGCCGGTAGTACAGTTCATCAACCAGACGCTGCGCCTGGCCATCCAACGCCGCGCTTCGGACATCCACTTCGAACCCTTTCGGCAGCATTTTCGCCTGCGCCTGCGCATCGACGGCGTGCTGCAAACCTTCGCCTCACCGCCGCCGCAGCTGACCGCGCGCCTTATCGCCCGGCTGAAGATCCTCGGCCAGTTGGATATCGCCGAACGCCGGCAGCCTCAGGACGGGCAGCTCAGCCTGACGCTGGACGGTGCGCGCTATGCCATGCGCATCGCCACCCTGCCGACGTTGCATGGCGAGAAGGTGGTGCTGCGCGTTCAACAGGGCGAGCAACAGGATCTGCCGCTGGATCAACTGGGCATGAGTCGGGCGGATCTGGCGCGCTACGCGGCGGCGTTAGCCTGCCCGCAAGGTTTGATCCTGGTGACCGGCCCAACCGGCAGCGGCAAGACGGTAACGCTGTACAGCGGGCTGCGCCAGTTGAACGATGCGCAAAGCAACCTGTGCAGCGTCGAAGATCCGGTCGAGATCACGCTGTTCGGCGTCAATCAGACCCAGATCAACGCCAAAACGGATCTGAGCTTCGCCAGGGTGCTGCGCGCCCTGCTGCGCCAGGATCCGGATGTCATCATGATCGGAGAGATCCGCGATGCGGAAACTGCCGAGATCGCAGTCAAGGCCGCACAAACCGGCCACCTGGTACTGTCGACGCTGCATACCAACTCCACGGCTGAAACCCTGACGCGGCTGATGCATATGGGGATCCCCGGCTACCTGCTCGCCGGCTGCCTGAAGCTGGTCGTCGCGCAGCGGCTGGTACGCAGGCTGTGTCGCCACTGTCGCTACCCACACAGCCAGCCGGCGCATTTTCCCGCCTCGATCTGGCCGGAACCGCTGACCGCCTGGCGCGCCGATGGCTGTGAGCACTGCTTCGGTGGTTACTATGGTCGCATCGGCGTGTATGAGCTGCTGGCCATTACGCCGGAAATACAGGCGGCCTTGCTGGCGAACGCCACCCCTCTTCTGCTGGCGGATATCGCCCGCGAGCAGGGGCAGCTTTCGCTGCTGCAGGCGGGTCTGGCGCTGGCCACCGAAGGCACGACTTCACTGGAAGAACTGTACCGCGTGATCGACGTCGTCCAGCCCGGCGCAATCGCGCCATGAAAGCGCGCCGGCTGTTCCTTTGGCAGGCTCTCGACGCTCAGGGCGCCTTACGCCGTGGCGAACTGATGAGTGATGAAAAACGCCAGGTGAGCCAGTGGCTGATCGAACAAGGCCTGCAACCCTGGCGGATTGGGCACGGCAAACGCGTCCCGCCCGGCCAGTGGCGCGGAGAGCCCTTAATCCACTTCACCCGCCAGCTCGCCACTCTGCTGCAGGCCGGGTTACCGCTGGTCGATGCGCTGCGGCTGCTGGCGGCAGAACATCCCTCGGCAGTCTGGCGTTGCCTGTTGCGCCAGTTGACGGAACAGGTGCGCGAAGGGCAACCGCTTTCCGAAACCCTCGCCGAACAACCGGGGATTTTTCCCCTGATCTATCGCCAGCTGATCGCCATCGGTGAACTGACCGGTAACCTCGATGGCTGCTGCCTGCAGCTGGCGCAACAACAGGAGGCCCAGCTGTTGCTGCGCCGTAAGGTGACCAAAGCGCTGCGTTATCCCCTGTTCATCTGCGCGGTGGCGCTGCTGGTCAGCGTGCTGATGCTGGTGATGGTGCTGCCGGAATTCGCCAAGGTTTATCAGTCGTTCGATGCGCCGCTGCCCTGGTTTACCCTGGGGCTATTGGCGTTGTCTGCGCAGTTGATCGCCACCGGCCCCTATCTGGTGCTGCTGCTGGGCGCGTTGCTGTTCGGCTATTGTCGCTGGCTGCATCCGCGCCCGCCGTGGCGCCGGCGTGAACAGGCGGCCTTGCTGAAGCTGCCGCTGCTCGCCCGGCTGGTGAGCGGCGGCGCACTGAGCCAAGCCTTTCGCATCCTGACCATGACCCAACGCGCAGGGCTGACGCTGGTAGAAGGCTTGAACGCGGCGGCACTGGCGGCAGACCACCTGCTGTACCGGCAGGCGTTGGAACAGGTGCAGCGCCAGATCGCCGAAGGCGAAGCGTTTCATCATGCCCTGGGCCTGCAACCGCTGTTTCCACCGCTGTGTCGGCAGTTGGTGCGAGTGGGCGAGGAGTCCGGTTCGCTGGACGCCTTGTTGGATAAACTGGCGCAGTGGTATGAACGGCAGACCCACGAGTTGGCCGATACGCTGGCGCAAACGCTGGAGCCGCTGCTGATGCTGGTGGTAGGCGGCATTGTCGGCGCTTTGGTGATCGCCATGTACCTGCCTATCTTTCAACTGGGCAGCGTGTTGGGATAAGGGAAAAAGGATAGCGGGCGCCGCGCTGTGCGACGCCCGAATGCAAGGTGCGGTTTATTTGCTGCCGAAGACGCGGTTTTCCTGCTCCGCCACGCGGATGAAGGTGGTGCGCTTGGTCAGCTCTTTCAGGCGCTCGGCGCCGACGTAGGTGCAGGCGGAACGCAGGCCGCCCAAGATATCGCGCACGGTAAACTCCACCTCGCCGCGCAGCGGCAGCTTGACGGTTTTGCCTTCGGCCGCGCGATACTCCGCGACACCGCCGACGTGGCGCTTCATCGCCGACTCGGAGCTCATGCCGTAGAACAGCATGAACTTCTCGCCGTTCTCTTCCACCACGGTGCCTTCGCACTCGTCGTGGCCGGCCAGCATGCCGCCCAGCATCACGAAGTCCGCGCCGCCGCCGAAGGCTTTGGCGACATCGCCCGGCACCGAGCAGCCGCCGTCGCTGACGATTTGGCCGCCCAGCCCATGGGCCGCGTCGGCGCATTCGATCACCGCCGACAGCTGTGGGTAACCCACGCCGGTTTTCACGCGAGTGGTGCATACTGAACCCGGGCCGATGCCGACCTTAACGATGTCGGCGCCGGAAAGGATAAGCTCCTCCACCATCTCGCCGGTCACCACGTTGCCGGCGCAGATTACGTGATTCGGACAGGCTTCGCGCGCTTTTTGCAGGAAGGCGACAAAATGCTCTGAATAGCCGTTGGCCACGTCGATACAGATGAATTTCAGCGCCGGAGACAGCGCCAGGATTTGCTGCATTTTGGCGAAATCGGCTTCGGAGGTGCCAGTGGACACCATCACGTGGCGCAGCACCGATTCCGGCATGCGCTGCACGAAGTCAGCCCATTGCTCGACGCTGTAATGTTTGTGTACGGCAGTGAGAACGTCGAAAGAAGCCAGGGCCTCGGCCATGCGGAAGGTGCCTACCGTGTCCATGTTGGCGGCGATAATCGGCACGCCGGACCAGCTGCAACCTGAATGCTTGAAGGTAAACTGGCGTTCCAGTTCAACTTCTGAACGGCTTTTCAGCGTGGAACGCTTAGGGCGGATCAGCACGTCTTTAAAGCCTAACTTCAAATCTTCTTCAATACGCATGACTCATGATTTCCTGGTTAATGGCGACGGATCGCAAGGAGGATATTCGCACCTCTGCCCGACGGCTTTCCAGTGGCGCGGAAAGACGGCGGCGAGATTAATGCCAGTTCCAGTGACGTTATAATACGCGCTAATAATCGCCGAACAAGACTGCGAATTCGCCTTTATTTACGCTACAATCCGACAAATTTACCTGCATAACCGCAGTGTGATTGTCCGCTCATTTTTGCTGTGCCGCTGCGCTTTTTCTCGCCGCCCTGGCAGGCCCGCCGCCTGTCGACTTGCACTTCTGCGCGATCGCTTTATGATTCGTCTATTATTTTTTTATGAACATCGGATGCACCTAACACCATGGCCTACATTGTTGCGTTGACCGGGGGCATAGGCAGCGGCAAAACGACCGTCGCAAACGCCTTCGCGCGCCACGGCGCAACCATCGTCGATGCCGACGTGATCGCCCGTCAGGTCGTCGAGCCGGGCACCCCTGCTTTGGCCGCGATCGCCGAACGATTTGGTAATGAAATGTTGCTGCCCGACGGCGCATTGAACCGCGCTGCGCTGCGCCAGCGCATTTTCAGCCACCCCGATGACAAAGCCTGGCTGAACCAACTGCTGCATCCGCTGATACACCGCGAAACCCAGCGCCAGCTGGCGCAGTCCGCCAGCCCTTACGCGCTGTGGGTGGTGCCGCTGCTGGTGGAAAACGGCCTGCAGGATCGCGCCGATCGCGTACTGGTGATCGACGTCGATGCCGAAACCCAGTTGGCTCGCACCATCGCGCGCGACGGCGTCAGCCGTGAGCAAGCGCAAAGCATTCTCGCCGCCCAGGCCACGCGCCAGCAGCGCCTCGCCGTGGCGGATGACATTATTGACAACAGCGGCGCCGCTCAGGGGATAGAGCCACGGGTCGCCGCACTGCATCGTCGCTACCTTGAACTGGCGGCAACAGCGCCCCAACAGGATTAAACTGCATGAGTGATGTTTCCCCAACCGTTCTCTTTGAACACCCGCTGAACGAGAAGATGCGCACCTGGCTGCGCATCGAATTTTTGCTGCAACAGCTGCACGGCCAACGTGCCCTGAGTGAAACCGCTATCGCCCTCACCTTTTTCCGTACCGTCTCCGATTTGCTGGACGTACTGGAGCGTGGCGAGGTGCGCACCGAACTGCTCAAGGAGCTGGAACGTCAGCAGCAGAAACTGTTGGCCTGGGCCGATGTGCCGGGCGTGGATATGGCGCTGATCGATCAGCTGCGCGGCCAGCTGAAGTCGCGTTCATCAGCGCTGATGGCGGCGCCTCGCCTCGGTCAGGCGCTGCGTGAAGATCGGCTGATCGCCCTGGTGCGCCAGCGGCTGAACATCCCTGGCGGCTGCTGCAGCTTCGATCTGCCGACCCTGCACATGTGGATGCACGCGCCGCAGCAGGATCGCGACGCCGACGTCGCCGCCTGGCTGCAATCGCTGGAGCCGCTGAATCAAGCGTTGATCATGGTGTTGGATCTGATCCGTCAATCCGGGCCGTTCCGCAATCAAATCAGCCTGAACGGCTTTTTCCAGGACAACGCCGAAGGGGCGGATCTGCTGCGTCTGCGTCTCCATCTGGCGCCGCAGCTTTATCCGCAGATTTCCGGCCACAAGACGCGTTACGCCATCCGTTTCCTGCCGCTCGACAGTGAAAACGGCGTGGTGCCTGAACGCCTGACGTTCGAACTGGCCTGTTGTTGAACCCGTGAAAGAAAGCCTTCTCAGCACTGTCAGAAGGCGTAAGGAACCGTTATGACGACCGTAGTGAAATGCCCAACCTGTGGCACCGGCGTGGTTTGGGGCGATGTCAGCCCGTTCCGGCCGTTTTGCAGCAAGCGCTGCCAGCTGATCGATCTTGGCGAATGGGCCGATGAAGAGAAGCGTATTCCGAGCAACAGCGATCTGTCGGAAAGCGAAGACTGGAGCGAACTCGACGACCGCTAGTCGCCGGTTGAAGGCCTGGCGCCCGCCAGGCCAATCTTGTTATTGCGCGGCGTTCGCCTGTGCCACCAGCAGTTGGATAATACCGGCGTTGGCTTCCGGGAACTCTTCTTCTTGCAGCTCCGCCTGTTTGACCCAGCGCATCGGTTGCCCCTCGCGGCCAAACGGCTCGCCCGCCCAACGCTCAACCAGATAAAAATTCAGCGTCACGATGCGATCGCTGAAGCGATGCTCCACCACCTCCAGCAGTTCGGCGCGCTCGGCTTCGATACCGGTCTCTTCACGCAGCTCACGGCTCAGCGCCTGTTCAGACGTTTCACCCTGTTCGATCTTGCCGCCGGGAAACTCCCAAAAACCGGCCATGTGCGCATTGGCGGCGCGGCGGGTAATAAAGATCTCCTGTTGAGCATTGCGGATAATGCCCACGGCGATATTCAGATGTTTCATCTCACCCTCCTGATGGGTGCCAAAAAACAGGGGCTCAGCAAGCTGAACCCCTGGGTGTTATCGGTTAACCGCAGCCGGCATTACTGCAGGCGGCCGTGGCACTGCTTGAACTTCTTGCCGGAGCCACATGGGCAAGGATCGTTGCGGCCCACTTTACGCTCGGCGATCGCCGGGGCATTCGGATCTTCGGTCACCAGCGCGTTTTCGTCGTGGTGGCTCAGCTGTTGGTGCTGCGCCAGGCGCTCAGCCTCTTCACGACGCTGCTGTTCCAGCGCCTCCACCTCTTCCGGCATCCGCACCTGTACCTTGCTCAGCACGCTGATCACTTCGTATTTCAGCGATTCCAGCATGGTGGCGAACATGTTGAAGGATTCACGCTTGTACTCCTGCTTCGGATCCTTCTGAGCATAGCCACGCAGGTGGATGCCCTGACGCAGGTAGTCCATCGCCGCCAGATGCTCTTTCCACAGGGAGTCCAGCGTCTGCAGCATCACGCCCTTCTCGAAGTTACGCATCATTTCGCTGCCGACCACTTCTTCCTTACGCTGGTACTGCTCTTTGGCGTTCTCCAGAATGCGTTCGCGCAGCGTTTCTTCGTGCAGCTCCGGCTCTTTGTCGAGCCATTGTGCGATCGGCATCTCCAGATCGAAGTCGTTCTTCAGGCGCTCTTCCAGCCCCTGAATGTCCCACTCTTCTTCCAGCGATTGCGGTGTGATGTAGTTGTCGATGGTGCTCTTGAACACGTCCTCGCGGATGCTGGCGATGGTTTCGCTCACATCGGACACGTCCAGCAATTCGTTACGCTGGCTGTAGATGGCGCGACGCTGATCGTTGGCGACGTCGTCGTACTCCAGCAGTTGCTTACGGATGTCGAAGTTGCGGCTCTCCACCTTGCGCTGGGCGTTGGCGATCGCCTTGGTCACCCACGGGTGCTCAATCGCTTCGCCTTCTTTCATACCCAGTTTACGCATCATGCCGGACACGCGATCCGAGGCGAAGATGCGCATCAGGGCATCTTCCATCGACAGGTAGAAGCGGGATGAACCGGCGTCGCCCTGACGACCGGAACGACCGCGCAGCTGGTTATCGATACGGCGCGATTCATGGCGCTCGGTACCGATGATATGCAGGCCGCCCGCCGCCAGCACCGCGTCATGGCGCACTTTCCAGGCGGCTTTGATGGCTTCGATCTGCTCTTCGGTCGGCGCTTCCAGCAGCGCCACTTCGGCCTGCCAGCTGCCGCCCAGCACGATATCGGTACCACGGCCCGCCATGTTGGTGGCGATGGTCACCGCGCCGCTCTGGCCGGCCTGGGCGACGATGTCCGCTTCCATGGCGTGGAATTTGGCGTTCAGCACCTTGTGCTCGATGCCCGCTTTGGTCAGCTCATGGGAAACCACTTCGGATTTCTCGATTGAGATGGTGCCCACCAGCACCGGCTGGCCTTTGGCGGTGCGCTCGCGGATGTCTTCGATGATGGCGCCGATCTTCTCTTTCTCGGTCATGTACACCAGATCCGGCATGTCCTTACGGATCATCGGACGGTTGGTGGGTACCACGATGGTGTCCAGCTTGTAGATCGAGCTGAATTCGAAGGCTTCGGTATCGGCGGTACCGGTCATGCCGGCCAGCTTCTCGTACAGACGGAAGTAGTTCTGGAAGGTGATCGAAGCCAGCGTCTGGTTCTCGTTCTGGATCTCCACGCCTTCTTTGGCTTCCACCGCCTGGTGCAGACCATCGGACCAACGGCGGCCCTGCATGGTACGGCCGGTGTGTTCGTCAACGATGATCACTTCGCCGTCTTTCACGATGTAATCGACGTCGCGGGTGAACAGCACGTGGGCGCGAAGCGCGGCGGTCACGTGGTGCATCAGCATGATGTTGGTCGGTGAGTACAGCGACTCGCCTTCATCCATGATGCCGGCTTCCACCAGCATCTCTTCGATCAGGATCAGGCCGCGTTCGGTCAGGTGTACCTGACGCGCCTTTTCATCCACCGAGAAGTGCCCTTCACCCTTGAAGGTGTCGGAGTCTTCTTTTTCCTGGCGGATCAGTTTAGGGATCAGCTTGTTGACCTTGATGTACATCTCGGAGCTGTCTTCGGCCGGGCCGGAGATGATCAGCGGCGTACGCGCTTCATCGATCAGGATGGAGTCCACCTCATCCACCAGCGCATAGTGCAGTTTGCGCTGCACGCGCTCTTCCGGGCTGAACGCCATGTTGTCGCGCAGGTAGTCGAAGCCGTATTCGTTGTTGGTGCCGTAGGTGATGTCGGCGGCGTAAGCTTCGCGCTTGGCCGGCGCCGGCATGCCCGGCAGGTTGATGCCGATGCTCAGGCCGAGGAACTCGAACAGCGGACGGTTGTTTTCGGCGTCGCGCTGCGCCAGGTAGTCGTTGACGGTCACGACGTGCACGCCGCGGCCGCTCAGGGCGTTCAGATAAGCCGGCAGCGTCGCGGTCAGGGTTTTACCTTCACCGGTGCGCATCTCGGCGATGCAGCGGTCGTTCAGCACCATGCCGCCCAGCAGCTGCACGTCGAAGTGGCGCATGCCGAACACGCGCTTGCTCGCCTCACGCACCACGGCGAAGGCTTCGGGGATCAGGCTTTCCAGCGACTCGCCCTTTTCCAGGCGCGCGCGGAACTCGTTGGTTTTCGCTTTCAGCTCGTCATCGGACAGTTTTTCCATGTCCGGTTCCATGCGGTTGATCTGCTCAACCACTTTGCGCATGCGGCGCAGGGTACGATCGTTACGGCTACCAAAAACTTTGGTTAATAATTTCACTAACATGATGTTTGATATCTCTGTCATGACGGCCGAATACGGCAGTCAACTTGCTATTATTTATGGTTTTTGTGCCCTAAGGGCGGAGTCAGACGAGCGCGGCAGGCCCGGCACGAATGCCCTGTACCTGCGCCACCCACAGGCCGGTCTGGTGCCGCGCCAGCGTTGGCAGCACCTCAAGGTGTGTGTGACGAATGATGGTCGGCGGCTTCGGCTCGTGCGTCAGCAGCGCGTTGAGAGTAGAAAGCAGCGCCAGTTGCGCCACCTGCAAAGGGGGTTCCGCTTCGGCTTCGCTCTCCTGCACCCGCGCATAAACCGCCTGCGGCGCCAGCGCGAAAGAGAGGTGACGAATGACGGTGCGCAGCGCATGCTGCTGCCAGTAATCTACGCTGAAGGTAGGGCGGCGGTGCGCGTCCTGCAGCAGGGCCAGGCTGTTGAAGGCGCCGTTGGCCGAATTTTGCCGGTTAAGGCTGGACGATGTGCTCGGCAGTGCGGCCTGATCGGGAGCGCCGGACAAATTGGAAGACGCGCCAAGCGTGGCCGCAACCATCCCTAACAGGAGATGGGGCCAGAAATAACGTCTGCCAAATTGTCGCCAACGATTTAGAATACCGATCACGAGTTTATAATCCGCCGGAGCCCATTATGCGCGATAGCCGTCCACAATTATTAGATGTCCTGTTCGACGACGCGTCTGCCGGCAGCAAAGGGCCGCTGCATAACGTCCAGCAACGCGCGGTGGCGCTGCTCAAGCTTAACCGTGCAGTGAAGGGCCTGTTGCCCGCTCCCCTGCATCCCTGGTGCCGCGTCGCGAATTTCCGACAGGGTATTTTAGTGCTCGAAACGGCAAATGCCAGTTGGATGATGCGCTTGCGCTACGAACAACCCGCTTTGCTGTCTGCACTACGAGCGCAAATTCTACCATCATTGTCGTCGATCGACATCAGGATTAATCCGGCCTTGATGGCGAAAGGCAGCAACCAGGTGCAAAGCGCCGAAAAAGCGCCGGAAAAAACCGTGCCGATGCGCCATTTGAGTCTGGAAAGTGCAGAAGAGCTGAGGGGATTGGCGAGCCGTAGCCCGGAGAAACTGCGCAAGATATTGGAACGGCTGGCTGCATTGGCCGGAGAGGGTACCAACACAACCAGTCGTGATAAGTAATCAGCGACACAACTGCAAAACATCGGGCAGCCGACATCACACCCTCGTGAGCCTGAATGCTCAGGCTCTCAGGGGATGCGCCTGCCGTTACTCGCAGGCGAGGAATTCAGACCTTACGCCAATACGGTAGACGGCGCCTTGAATGCCAATGGCATTTCGGCTTCGTCCTGGAAGGTCACGTATTCCCACGCTTCCTGCTTGGCCAGCACGGCCTGCAGCAGTTTGTTGTTCAACGCGTGGCCAGACTTGTACGCGGTGAACGCGCCAATGATGTTGTGGCCGCACATGAACAGGTCGCCGATGGCGTCCAGCATTTTGTGACGTACGAACTCGTCTTCGAAACGCAGACCGTCTTCGTTCAGCACGCGGTAATCATCCACCACGATGGCGCAATCGAAGCTGCCGCCCAGGGCCAGGCCGCGGGACTGCAGGTATTCGATGTCACGCATGAACCCGAAGGTACGCGCGCGGCTGATTTGACGCACGAACGACTCAGCCGAGAAATCGAGACGATAGCGCTGAGAGCTGGCGTCGATAGCCGGGTGGTTGAAGTCGATGGTGAAGTCCAGGCGGAACCCGTTATGCGGGGACAGCTCGGCCCACTTGTCGCCATCTTCAACGCGCACGGTCTCTTTCAGACGCAGGAATTTCTTCGCCGAGTTCAGTTCTTCGATGCCGGCATCCAGCAGCAAGAACACGAACGGACTGGCGCTGCCGTCCATGATTGGGATTTCAGCGGCGTCGACTTCAATGACGATGTTGTCGATGCCCAGCCCAGCCAGCGCGGCGTTGAGGTGCTCAACGGTCGAAATACGCACGTCATGCTCATTCACCAGGCAAGTACAGAGCATGGTATCACGCACGGATTTTGCATCAGCCGGAAAATCAACCGGTGGATTCAAGTCAGTGCGACGATAGATGACCCCGGTATTAGCCGGCGCTGGGCGCATTGTCAGCGTGACTTTCTTGCCGGTATGCAAACCGACACCAGTCGCCTGAACAATACGTTTTAATGTCCTTTGTTTGATCATCGTTTTATCTCGCAATGTTATCCATCCTACCAGCCAAGCATACAGCAAGGCTGGCGGGACAGTTTAGCACAAAGAGCGGAGATTCCAAATTCTCAGGATATTCTTAGTCTGCCTGTTTACGCAGGAAGGCTGGAATATCAAGATAGTCGGGCTCTTTATTCGGCTGCGCAGCTTGGTCGTTGACCACCTTGGCGGCAGGTTTCACTTCCTGCGGCAGAGGCGACATACCGTGCTGCTGGTAACGGTGATCCATCACCGGCTGGCTGGCCTGCTTATTGGTCACCAGGGTGATTTCAGGACGCTTGTCCATGCCGATACCGGTCGCCACCACGGTGACGCGCAGTTCGTCGTTCATTTCCGGATCCAGCGAGGTACCGATAACCACGGTCGCGTTGTCGGAGGCGAACGCGCGGATGGTGTTACCCACGGTTTCGAACTCATCCAGACGCAGGTCGAAGCCGGCGGTGATGTTGACCAGCACGCCGCGCGCGCCAGACAGATCGATGTCTTCCAGCAGCGGGCTGGAGATCGCCATTTCGGCCGCTTCTTCGGCGCGGTCTTCACCGCAAGCGACGCCGGAACCCATCATCGCGTAGCCCATTTCGGACATCACGGTGCGCACGTCGGCAAAGTCGACGTTCATCAGGCCCGGACGGGTGATCAGCTCGGCGATACCCTGCACCGCGCCTTTCAGCACGTCGTTGGCCGCGCCGAACGCGTCCAGCAGAGAGATGCCACGACCCAGAACCTTCAACAGCTTGTCGTTCGGGATGGTGATCAGCGAGTCCACGTGTTTGGACAGTTCAGCGATACCCTGCTCCGCGAATGCCATGCGCTTTTTGCCTTCGAAGTTGAAAGGCTTGGTCACCACGGCCACGGTCAGAATACCCAAATCTTTAGCCACTTCAGCCACCACTGGCGCCGCACCGGTACCGGTACCGCCGCCCATGCCGGCCGCGATGAAGACCATGTCTGCGCCGTCCAGCGCTGCGCGCAGGGCTTCGCGGTCTTCTTCCGCTGAATTGCGACCCACTTCAGGGTTCGCGCCCGCACCCAGACCTTTGGTAATACCGCTACCAATCTGGATGGTTTGGCCAACCGCCGTTTTGCGGAGCGCCTGGGCGTCCGTGTTCACAGCGAAGAATTCAACACCTTCGATGCGCTCGCGCACCATGTGTTCAACGGCGTTGCCACCGCCGCCGCCGACGCCGATGACTTTAATCACCGCGTCATTGGTTAGTTCCATTGGTTCAAACATAGTTTCTCTCCGTTTTGTGCCTGTCGCTGCGAGATCATAAAAAGATTACTCAGCATGATCTCTTTGTTGAAACATTAAAACTCTTTTCTCAGCCAGCTATTGATGCGTTTAAACCAATTGCCCACCGAGGCGCGTTTTTCTACTTCTGTCTCACCGCTCAGGTGAGACTCTTTTCCATAGTGCAGCAGACCTACCGCCGTTGAGTAGTAAGGCTCCTGCGCATAATCCGTCAGACCCGTGATGTTCAAGGGTTGGCCGATGCGTACCTGAGTGTGGAACACCCGTTGCGCACAGGCTGCCAGGCCATCAATCTGGGCGGCACCACCGGTCAGCACGATACCTGCCGCCAGATGATGCTTCACCCCTTGCTGACGCAGTTGCTCCTGCAATTGCAAAATTTCATCGTTAACCAGATTCAACAGTTCGGTGTAGCGTGGCTCAATGACTTCAGCCAGCGTCTGTCTTTGCAGACTGCGCGGAGGACGTCCCCCGACGCTAGGCACCTCTACATTCTCATCCTTGCTAACAATCGACCCAAGCGCACAGCCGTGTCGAACTTTAATCGCTTCCGCGTCGGTCGGCGGCGTGCCGAAGGCGTAAGCGATATCGCTGGTGACCACGTTCCCGGCGTAAGGGATCACTTTGGTGTGGCGCAGCGCACCGCCGGTGTACACCGCCATATCCATGGTGCCGCCGCCGATATCCACCACGCAAACGCCGAGTTCGCGTTCATCTTCGGTCAGCACCGCGTAACTCGCGGCCAGACCGGCAAAAATAAGTTGGTCAACTTTCAGGCCGCAACGTTCCACGGCCTTGACGATGTTCTTCGCCATATCGTTATGGCAGGTAATCAGATGCACCTTGGCCTGCATGCGCACGCCGGACAGCCCAACCGGGTTTTTGATGCCTTCCTGATAATCGATGGCGTATTCCTGAGGAATCACGTGCAGGATACGGTGTTCGTCGCGCACGCGCACCGATTTGGCGGTGTGCACCACGTTCTCCACGTCGTCCTGCGTCACTTCCTCTTCCGAAATAGGCACCATGCCGATTTCGTTCTGGCAGCTGATGTGTTTGCCCGACAGCGCCAGGTACACCGAAGAGATCTGGCAGTCCGCCATCAGCTCGGCCTGATCGATGGCGCGCTGCACGCACTTCACCACCGACTCCAGGTCGTTTACGCCGCCCTTATCCATGCCGCGAGACGGGCAGCTGCCCACCCCGATAATGTTGACCATGCCATCGGGCAGAACTTCCCCTACCAACGCGGAGACTTTTGCAGTACCGATCTCCAGTCCAACTACCAGTTTTCTGTCCGTCGACTTGATCATTGTTGTTTTGCCTGTGCCTGATTCTGTTGCTGATTACTGTTTTGCTGACCGCCAAGCGCCTGCGGATCGACCAACACCGGAGCCCACCCTACCGAAGCGCCGGACTCGTAGCGCAGATCGACATAGCTGACACGCTTGCTCTCCGCCTGGCCCTGCTGCTGCAATACCGGGTAAAGCTCGATAAACCGCTGCAAACGCCCGTTGCGGTCATCGCGCCCCAGCTCAAGCCGGACATCGTTGTCCAGCGCCAGCTGCCAGGAATGGCGCGCGGTCATCGCCGCCATTTTCAGCGTATATTTGCTGGCCGCCAACGTGGCGCTCATCGCCCGATAGCCGTCCAGCACATCCTGCTCGCTCCCTTCCGGCCCGTAGAGCAGCGGCAACTTCTGTTTGCCTGCCCGCTCCGCCGGCACGCTGAACGCTTTGCCCTCGGCGTCCACCATGTGCAAATCGTTCCAGCGCGCCACCGGGACGTACTCCACCAGATGGATCTTCAGCTCATCCGGCCATTGTTTGCGCACGCTGGCCTGCTTGATCCACGGCAGACGTTCGATCTGCTGCTGGATAACGTCCACATCCTGCGTCATGAAGGTGCCGGGCGCGCCCAGCGCCAGGATCGCCTGACGAATATCATCGTTGGTGGTGTAATGGCGTTCGCCGGTCACCACCAGCCTTGAGAGCGGCAGGCGACTGGCGTCTTTCATCCAGCCAAGCACCGCCCAACCGCTCCACACGACCGTTCCCAACACCATCAGCAGGAAAATCATCCCCGCCAACTGGGTTCCATTGCTGCGGCGCGGGCCGTTATCCACCTCGCGATCGCGCGCATTCAGGGCAGCTTGCGACATATCAGTCGGCCAACTCCAAAATTCTCGCCACCAACTGCGAGAAGCTTAATCCAAACTGGCGCGCCGCCATCGGCACCAGGCTATGACTGGTCATGCCCGGAGAGGTGTTCACCTCAAGCAGATAGAAGCGGCCATCGCTGTCTTGCATCACGTCCACGCGGCCCCAGCCGCTGCAGTCCAGACCGCGGTAGGCGCGCAGCGCCAACGCCGCCATCTCGGCTTCCTGCTCGGCGCTCAAACCGCTCGGGCAGAAGTACTGCGTGTCGTCCGATATGTACTTGGCCTGGTAGTCGTAAAACACGCCGGCCGGCTGGATGCGGATCGACGGCAGCACCTGGTCGCCCAGCATCGCTACGGTGTATTCCGGGCCGCTCAGCCACTTCTCCACCAGCACGTCGTCGTCATGGCGGAAGGCCTCTTCCAACGCGGCTTCCAACGCGGCGCTCTCGGTGACCTTGCTCATGCCGACGCTCGAGCCTTCGCGGCTCGGCTTGACGATCAGCGGCAGGCCGAGATCCGCCACGCGCGCCAGCAGCGCCGCTTTATCGGCGTCGAGGTACTGCTGGCGATTCAACGCCACGTAAGGCGCCACCGGTAAGCCCATCGACTGCCACACCATCTTGGTGCGCCATTTGTCCATGGTCAGCGCCGAGGCCATTACGCCGCTGCCGGTATAAGGCAGCTCGAGGAACTCCAGCAGCCCTTGCAGGGTGCCGTCCTCGCCGCCGCGACCGTGCAGCGCGATAAACACTTTGGTGAATTCCTGCTCTTTCAGCTGGGTCACCGGGAAATCGCGGGTATCGACGCCGTGCGCATCGATACCGGCTTCGCGCAACCCGGCTAGCACAGCGGCGCCGGATTGCAGGGAAACGTCACGCTCAGCGGAGGTGCCGCCCAGCAGAACTGCAACTTTATCAGCCATGGTGCTCCTCCTCTTTCTTCGGCGGCTGCAGCTTCAGCTCAGCCAGTTTACGCGCGATTTTGCCCACGTTGCCGGCGCCTTGCACCAGCACCAAATCGTCATCCTGCAGCAGCTGCGCCAGCGTTTCCGGCACGGTGTCAGCATCGGAAACCAGAATCGGATCCAGCTTGCCGCGGCTGCGGATGGTGCGGCACAGCGAACGGCTGTCCGCGCCAGGGATCGGCGCTTCGCCGGCGGCGTACACGTCGAGCATCAGCAGCACATCCACCTGCGACAGCACGTTGGCGAAATCGTCATACAGGTCGCGGGTACGCGTATAACGGTGCGGCTGGAAGATCATCACCAGACGCTTGTCCGGCCAACCGGCGCGCGCCGCTTTCAACGTGGCGTCCACCTCGGTCGGATGGTGGCCGTAATCGTCCACCAGCATCGCGCTGCCCGCTTTGCCGTTGACCGGCTCCAGCGGGAACTCGCCGAGGAAGTCGAAGCGGCGCCCAGTGCCCTGGAACCCCGCCAGCGCGCGCAGAATATCTGCGTCGTCGATGCCTTCTTCGGTCGCTACCGCCACCGCCGCCGCCGCGTTCAACGCATTGTGGCGGCCCGGCGCGTTCAGCGTTACCGTCAGCAACGGCTTGTCCTGACGGCTCAGGGTAAAGTGCCCCTGCGGCCCAATCTGCCGGTAGTCTTCGATGCGCACATCGGCATCTTCACTGAAGCCGTAGGTGGTGATATGGCGACCTACGCGCGGCAACAGCTCACGCACTACCGGATCGTCGATGCACATCACCGCGCGGCCGTAGAACGGCAGGTTGTGCAAGAAATTGATAAACGTCTGTTTCAGGTTCTCGAAGTCGCCCTGGTACGTGTCCATATGGTCGGCTTCGATGTTGGTGACCACGGCCACCATCGGCTGCAGATGCAGGAACGACGCATCGCTCTCATCCGCTTCCGCGATCAGATAACGGCTGGACCCCAGTCGCGCGTGGGTGCCCGCCGCCTTCACCAGCCCGCCGTTGACGAAGGTCGGGTCCAGGCGGGCTTCGGCATAAATGCTCGAGACCATCGCCGTGGTGGTGGTTTTGCCGTGCGTGCCGGCAATAGCGATGCCGTGACGAAAACGCATCAGCTCCGCCAGCATTTCAGCGCGGCGGATCACCGGGATGCGCGCTTCACGAGCGGCGACGATCTCCGGGTTGTCGGCGGAGATGGCGGTAGAAACCACCACCACGCTCGCATCCAGCACGTTTTCCGGGCGGTGATTGAAGTAAATCGTCGCCCCGAGCGCGCTCAGCTGCTGGGTCACCGGATTCGGCGCCAGGTCGGAGCCGCTGATCTGATACCCTTCGTTTGCCAACACTTCGGCGATACCACCCATGCCGGCGCCACCGATGCCGACAAAGTGAATGTGCCGGACGCGACGCATCTCGGGCACGATAGTACGTAGTTTCGCCAGTTGTTGTGTATTCATCACTCTCTCTAATCCGGACCCGGTATCCCGGCCCTACATCACATTGCTTTTATTCAGGTTCGGCGCACCGAACCCCTGCACTCGTTACTTGGCAAGCCGCACCAGCTCCGCCGCCACGCGCTCGGTGGCGTCAGGAATGGCGACCGCGCGCGCTTTCTCGGCCATGGCCAGCAGCGTCTTGCGATCCCAGCTCGCCAGCAGTTCGGCCACCACATCGGCGTTGAACTGCGGCTGTTCGATAATCTTCGCCGCGCCGGCTTGTTCCAGCGGACGCGCGTTCCAGTACTGCTGACGATCTTTATGCATGAACGGCACGAAGATCGCCGGCAGCCCCGCCGCCGCGATTTCGCTGACGGTCAACGCGCCGGAGCGGCAGACCACCACGTCGGCCCAGGCATAGGCGGCGGCCATATCGTCGATGAACTCGGTCACCTTGTGCTGCGTCTGTCCTACCCTTTCGTAGTCACGCTGCACCGTTTCCAGCGCGCCCTTGCCCACCTGATGCCAGAGCGTAATTCTATCGCCCAAACGCGCCGCGACTTCAGGAACTGTCTGATTCAGCACGCGCGCGCCCTGACTTCCGCCAATGACCAGCACGCGGATCGGGCCTTCGCGCCCTTGCAACCGCTCCGCCGGCAACGGCAGCGCCAGCACGTCGGTACGCACCGGGTTGCCCACCACCTCGGCGTTCGGGAACGCGCCGGGGAAGGCCTGCATCACTTTGGCGGCGATGCGCGCCAACCAGCGGTTGGTCAGGCCGGCAATGCCGTTCTGCTCGTGCAATACCACCGGGATACCACACTGCCAGGCCGCCAGGCCGCCGGGGCCGGAAACGTAACCGCCCATCCCCAGCACCACATCCGGCTGATAGCTGCGCATGATGGCTTTCGCCTGGCGCACCGCCTGCCAGATGCGCAATGGCGCAGTCAGCTGGGCCTTCAGGCCTTTGCCGCGCAGGCCGGAGATGCGGATAAAATCAATCTCGATCCCGTGCTTCGGCACCAGATCGGCTTCCATTCGGTCTGCGGTTCCGAGCCAGCGCACCTGCCAGCCCTGCGCCATCAGATGATGCGCGACCGCCAGCCCCGGGAACACGTGCCCGCCGGTACCGCCTGCCATCACCATTAAACGCTTAGGTTTCCCGCTCATCCCTTACCTCTTCACAAACGCCTGAGCCTTGGTCAGGCGCGTTTCATAATCAATTCGCAGCAACAGCACGATGGCCGTCGACATAATCAGCAGGCTCGAACCGCCGTAACTGATCAGCGGCAGCGTCAGACCTTTGGTCGGCAGCATACCCGCGGCGGCGCCGACGTTAACCAGCGCCTGGAAGCTGAACCATACGCCGATCGCACAGGCCAGGAAGCCGGAGAAGCGCTGGTCGATCTCCAACGCGCGGCGCCCGATGGACATCGCGCGAAAAGCGACGAAGAATACCATTAACAGGGCTAAAACCACACCGATATAGCCCAGTTCTTCCCCCAAAATGGAGAAGATGAAGTCGGTGTGCGCTTCCGGCAAATACTCCAGTTTCTGCACCGAGTTGCCGAGCCCCTGTCCCCAGAACTCGCCGCGGCCAAACGCCATCAGCGACTGGGTCAGCTGGTAGCCGCTGCCGAACGGGTCGGCCCACGGGTTCCAGAACGAGGTCACGCGGCGCATACGGTACGGTTCCGCGATGATCAGCAGCACCACGGCGAACACGCCGGAACCGATGATCGCCAGGAACTGCCACATTTTCGCGCCGGCCAGGAACAGCATCGCCAGCGTGGTGATGAACAGCACCACCACGGTGCCGAGATCCGGTTGCGCCAGCAGCAGCACCGCCAACACCACCATCACGCCCATCGGCTTACAGAAGCCCCAGAAGTTGCTGCGCACCTCTTCCACCTTGCGCACCAGGTAGCTTGCCAGGTAGCAGAACAGCGACAGCTTGGACAGCTCCGCCGGCTGAATACGCAACGGACCGAGCGCAATCCAGCGCGATGCCCCGTTCACCGAGCTCCCCACCACCAGTACGATCAGCAGCATCACTATCGACATCAGCAACATAATGTTGCTGTAGCGCTGCCAAACTTCCATCGGGACGCGCAGCGTCACCAGCGACAGGCCGAACGCCAGGCCGAGATACAGCGCATCACGTTTGGCGAACAGGAACGGATCGTCCGCCAGACGTTGGCCGATCGGCATCGACGCCGAGGTCACCATCACGAAGCCGATGATCGCCAACCCGAAGGTCAGCCACAGCAGGGTGCGGTCGTACAGCACCATGTTGACCGCGTCGTTGTCGCGCGCGCCGGTCACCCAGTCTTTCAGCCGTTCAGTCAGCCCGAAGTTCGGCAAGCGTAGTTTCATCCGCCAAGCTCCTGCGCCAGGCGGACGAACTCGTCGCCGCGCACTTCAAAATTACGGAACTGATCGAGGCTGGCGCAGGCCGGCGACAGCAACACCATATCGCCGGGCTGTACGCGGCCGGCGATGGCGCGCATCGCCTGCTCCATAGTCTCGGTCAGCGTCGCCACTTCCGGCCGCAGCTGCGCCAGCTGGGCGCCGTCGCGGCCAAAGCAATACAGACGCACGTTGTCGCCCTGCAGATAACGCGCCAGCGGCGAGAAATCGGCGGACTTGCCGTCGCCGCCCAGCAGCAGATGCAGCGTACCGTCCACCTGCAGGCCGTTCAGCGCCGCTTCGGTGCTGCCGACGTTGGTGGCTTTGGAATCGTTGATCCAACGCACGCCGTTGTGCTCCCAGGCCAGCTGGAAGCGGTGCGCCAGGCCGGTGAAGGTGGTCAGAGCCTTCAGGCTGGACGCGCGCGGAATGTTGACCGCATCCGCCAGCGCCAGCGCCGCCAGAGCGTTGGTGTAATTGTGGCGGCCGGTCAGCTTCATCTCGCGCGTATTCAACACCTTCTCACCGCGCACCCGCAGCCAGGTTTCCCCCTGCTGACGGTTCAGGTGATAGTCGCCCACATCCGCGCCGAAGCTCACGCAGCGCTCGTCGGCGCCGCGCACCGGCATGGTCAGCGCGTCGTCCGCGTTCACCACGCACACTGCGGCGTTTTCATAAACGCGCAGCTTGGCGCCGCGGTACTGCTGCAGGCCGAACGGATAGCGATCCATATGGTCTTCGGTCACGTTCAGAATGGTCGCCGCCGCCGCCCGCAGGCTATACGTCGTTTCCAGCTGGAAGCTGGACAGCTCCAGCACATACAGCTGGCATTCCTGGCGCAACAGGCTCAGCGCCGGCAGGCCGATATTGCCGCCCACGCCTACCGCCCAACCGGCGGCCTTCGCCATCTCGCCCACCAGGGTGGTGACGGTGCTTTTGCCGTTCGAGCCGGTGATCGCCACGATCGGCGCCTGCGCCTCACGGCAGAACAGCTCGACGTCGCCGACGATCTCCACGCCGGCATCCGCCGCAGCGCTCAATGCCGGAGTCGCCAACGCGACGCCCGGGCTGGCGACGATCAGATCCGCCGCCAGCAGCCAGTCCTGATTCAGATCGCCCAGATGGCGCTCCACGCTTTCAGGCAGTTTGTCCAACCCTGGCGGCGCGATACGGGTATCCATCACGCGCGGCGTCACGCCGCGCGCCATGAAGAAATCGACACAGGACAGGCCGGTGAGGCCCAACCCGATGATGACGACTTTTCTACCCTGATAGTCTGCCATGATTAACGCACCTTCAGCGTTGCCAGGCCAATCAGCACCAGCATCAGCGAAATGATCCAGAAGCGCACGATCACGCGCGGTTCCGGCCAGCCTTTCAATTCATAGTGGTGGTGAATCGGCGCCATGCGGAAAATGCGTTGCCCGCGCAGCTTGAACGATCCCACCTGCAGGATCACCGACAGCGTCTCTACCACGAACACGCCGCCCATGATCACCAACAAGAACTCCTGGCGCAGCAGCACCGCAATGGTGCCCAGCGCGCCGCCCAGCGCCAGCGAACCGACGTCGCCCATAAACACCTGGGCCGGGTAAGTGTTGAACCACAGGAACCCGAGGCCGGCGCCGACGATGGCGGTACACACGATCACCAATTCACCGGCATGACGCAGATACGGGATATGCAGGTAGTTGGCGAAGTTCATGTTGCCGGTCGCCCAGGCCACCAGCGCAAAACCGGCCGCCACGAATACCGTCGGCATGATCGCCAGGCCGTCCAGACCGTCGGTCAGGTTGACCGCATTGCTGGTGCCGACGATGACGAAATAGGCCAGCAGGATGTACAGCAGGCCCAGCTGCGGCATCACGTCCTTAAAGAACGGCACAACCAGCTCGGTGGCTGGCGTGTCTTTTCCTACGGCGTACATGGCGAATGCGACGATCAGCGCAATCACCGACTGCCAGAAATACTTCCAACGGGCGATCAGCCCCTTGGTGTCCTTACGTACCACCTTGCGGTAGTCGTCGACGAAACCGACGATACCGTAACCCACCAGCACGAACAGTACGCACCAGACATAGGGGTTGGACGGGTAAGCCCACATCAGCACCGAAATGGTGATGGAGGTCAGGATCATGATGCCGCCCATGGTCGGCGTGCCGCGCTTGCTGAAGTGCGACTCGGGGCCGTCGTTGCGCACCACCTGGCCGAAGGACATTTCTTGCAGACGCTTGATCACCCGCGGGCCCATCCACAGCGACAGGAACAGCGCGGTCAGCAGGCTGACAATGGCTCGGAACGTCAGGTAAGAAAAGACGTTGAAGCCTGAGTAATACTTGACCAAATGCTCGGCCAGCCAAACTAACATGGTGCTTTCTCCTGTAACGCGCGTACTACCTGCTCCATTGCGGCACTACGTGAACCTTTGATTAACACGGTGATGACCGCATGTTCCGACAGTAATTCCGCCACGCGCGCGATCACTGCTGTCTTGTCCTGATAATGTTCGCCGTTGCCGGAGGCTTCGCTCAGTACGCGGCTCAAACCGCCGACGCTGATGACTTTGTCGACTCCGGCCAGACGGGCGGCTTCGCCCACCTGACGGTGGCACTCTTCCGCTTCTGCGCCCAGCTCGGCCATATCGCCTACCACCATCACGCGGTAGCCCGGCATTTCCGCCAGCACCTGCGCCGCCGCGGTCATCGACCCGACGTTGGCGTTATAGCTGTCGTCCAGCAGCAGCTTGCCTTCGGCCAGCGCCACCGGGAACAAACGCCCCGGCACCGCCTGCAATTGTTTTAACCCCTGACGCACCGCTTCCAGAGTGGCGCCTACCGACATCGCCAGCGCCGTGGCCGCCAACGCGTTGGCCACGTTGTGGCGCCCCGGCAGCGGCAGTGCGATCTCGGCGCTGCCGAACGGGCTGTGCAGCGTGAACTGCGTGCCTGCGCCGTTCACCCGCACCTCGTCCGCGAAGAAGTCCACGCCTTCGGCGGCCTGTGGTGAGAAGCGCCAGACGGTTTTGCCGCCCAGCATGCTCTGCCAGTGCGGCCAGTCATTGTTATCGGCGTTGATGATCGCCACGCCGTCGGCCGGCAGGCCGGTAAAGATTTCACCTTTCGCCTGGGCGACGCCGGCCAGCGAGCCGAAGCCTTCCAGGTGCGCAGCCGCCAGGTTGTTCACCAAAGCGGTCTGCGGACGCGTCAATGCGGTGGTGTAAGCAATTTCGCCAATGTGGTTAGCGCCCAGCTCTATCACGGCAAAATCATGCTGCGGCTCCAGACGCAACAGCGTCAGCGGCACGCCGATATCGTTATTGAAGTTGCCGGCGGTATGCAGCACTTCGCCGCATTCACGCAGAATGGCGGCGGTCATTTCTTTCACCGACGTCTTGCCCGAGGAACCGGTCAGCGCTACCACGCGCGCCGGCACCTGCTGACGCACCCAGGCGCCAAGCTGCCCCAGCGCCAGACGGGTGTCTTGCACCACCAGCTGCGGCGCGTCCACTGATAAGCGCTTACTGACCAGCAGCGCCCCGGCGCCTGCGGCTACGGCATCCGCCGCAAAGTCGTGCGCGTCGAAGCGCTCGCCTTTCAGCGCCACAAACAGGCAACCGGCGGTCACCTTGCGGGTGTCTGTCGTCACCTCGACAATTTGGCAATCGGCGCCAATCAGTTCAGCGCTCAATACCTCAGCCAGTGTCTGAAGAGAGACAGGGATCATGCCAGCACCCCCAGCAGTCGGGCGACCGTCGTGCGGTCGGAGTAATCCAGGCGGCGGTTGCCCACCAGCTGATAATCTTCGTGGCCTTTGCCCGCCACCAACACCACATCCTGCTCCTGCGCCTGCATGATGGCGCTGGTCACCGCTTCGGCGCGGCCGTGGATCACCAACGCCTGCCCGGCGTCCAGCAATCCGGTCAGGATGTCGTTGATGATCGCGCGCGGCTCTTCGGTGCGCGGGTTGTCATCGGTGATCACCACGCGATCCGCGAACTGCTCGGCGATGCCGCCCATCAGCGGGCGCTTGCCCTTGTCGCGATCGCCGCCGCAACCGAAGACGCACCACAACTGCCCCTGACAGTGCAGGCGCGCGGCTTCCAACGCTTTCTCCAGCGCATCCGGCGTGTGGGCGTAATCCACCACTACCGTCGGTTTGCCCGGCGCGTTGAACACTTCCATGCGGCCGCAGACCGGCTGCAGACGGTTGCCGGCTTCCACCAGCGCCGCCAGCGAATAGCCCAGCGACAGCAACGTCGCCAGCGCCAACAGCAGGTTGCTGACGTTGAAAGCGCCCATCAGGCGGCTTTCAATCTCGCCGTCGCCCCAGCTGGAGCTGAAACGAATAGTCGCGCCGTTGTCGTGATAGTCGACCGCCGTGGTTTTCAGCCAGCGGCCGTGGCAGCCCGGCTGCAGGTTGTCCTGCATCGTCACCGCTACCGCATCCGGCAATTTGCCGAGCCAGCGCTGACCGACTTCATCGTCGGCGTTGATGATCGCCTGCCCCACGTTGTGGGCGGCGAACAGCGACCATTTGGCCGCTTCGTAATTGGCCATATCACCGTGGTAGTCCAGGTGATCGCGGCTCAGGTTGGTGAAGACCGCCGCAGCGAACGGCAGCGCCGCCACCCGGTGTTGCACCAAACCGTGGGAAGAAACTTCCATGGCGGCGAAGGTCGCGCCCTGTTCCGCCAAATCGTTTAATACGTGTTGAACATCCACCGCAGAACCGGTGGTATTCTCGGTCGGACACACCTGACCCAGCAGGCCGTTGCCGACGGTGCCCATCACCGCGCTGGTTTCGCCCAGCAGTTGGCTCCACTGCGCCAGCAGCTGCGTGGTGGTGGTTTTGCCGTTGGTGCCGGTCACGCCGACCAGGCGCAAGCGCTCGCCCGGCTGGTGGTAAAAACGCCCGGCCAGCGCGGAAAGACGCTGGTTCAATTGGCTCAGGTAGATCACCGGCACGCCGTGCATCTCAACGATGGCGCCGTCTTCGGCCTGACCGTCAGCCTCGGCGATCACAGCGGCGACGCCCTGCGCGATGGCCTGCGGAATATAGCGGCGCCCATCCGTTTGATGGCCGACAACGGCGACAAACAGATCCCCGGCAGCCGCCACACGGCTGTCTAATGTCATTTCCCGCAGCGCGCGCCCGGGTGCCGTCGGCACCCACGGGGCGAGTAAGTCGCGCAAATTACGATCTGCCACCTGAACCCTCTTTCTTGTTAATCACTAATTCGCTTTTGTCACCGGTAGGCAACGCGTCAGGCTCGACGTTCATGGTGCGCAATACGCCGCCCATGATCGCGCCGAACACCGGCGCGGAGATTGCGCCACCATAGTATTTCCCACCCTGCGGGTCGTTGATGACGACCACCAGGGCAAAACGGGGGTTACTTGCCGGCGCGACGCCGGCGGTATAAGCGATGTATCGGTTGACGTATTTGCCGTCCGGGCCCACTTTTTTCGCGGTACCGGTCTTGATGGCGATACGGTATCCCTTGATGGCGGCTTTCACGCCGCCGCCGCCCGGCAAGGCCACGCTTTCCATCATGTGCACCACGGTGCGCACCAGAGGTTCAGGGAAAACGCGTTCGCCGGCGACCGGAGGGTCAACCTTGGTGATCGACAATGGGCGATACACGCCCAGGCTGCCGATCGTTGCATAGACTCGCGCCAACTGTAACGGAGTTACCATCAGCCCGTAGCCGAAAGAGAAGGTGGCCCTCTCTATGTCAGACCACCGTTGTTTTTTTGGGTATATGCCACTGCTTTCTCCGACCAGCCCCAAATTGGTCGCTTTTCCCAGCCCAAAGCGAGAGTAAGTATCTACTAACGCTGAGGACGGCATCGCTAACGCCAGCTTTGAAACACCGACGTTACTCGACTTCTGCAAGATCCCGGTCAATGACAGCTCCGAGTACCGCGCCACGTCTTTGATTTCGTGGCCCTGAATGCGGTACGGGATGGTGTTCAGCACGCTGTTTTCTCGCACCACGCCGTTTTGCAGCGCGGTCATCACTACCATCGGCTTCACGGTTGAACCGGGTTCAAAAATATCGGTGATAGCGCGGTTACGCATGGTCTCTTTCGGCGTACCGGCCATGTTGTTCGGGTTGTAAGACGGGCTGTTGGCCATCGCCAGCACTTCGCCGGTGTTCACATCGATCAGCACTGCGGTGCCCGATTCGGCCTTGTTGAACGCCACGGCGTTGTTCAGCTCGCGATACACCAGCGCCTGCAGGCGCTCATCGACGCTCAGCACCAGGTTGTGCGCCGCCTGGCTGTCGACGGAGGAGATATCTTCGATCACGCGGCCGAAGCGGTCCTTGCGCACCGTTCTCTCGCCCGGTTGCCCGGTCAGCCAGCGGTCGAAGCTCTTCTCGACGCCTTCAATGCCTTGTCCGTCGATGTTGGTCACGCCGATGATGTGCGACGTCACCTGCCCCGCCGGGTAGTAACGGCGCGATTCCTGCCGCAGGTAGATGCCCGGCAGCTTGAGTTTGTGGATGTAGTCGCCGATCGCCGGGTTAACCTGGCGAGCCAGATAAACGAAGCGCCCTTTCGGGTTGGCGTTGATACGGTTGGAGAGTTGGTCCAGCGGGATGTTCAGCGCATCGGAAAGCGCTTTCCAACGGCTGTCCAGCGTGATGCCGCCGCGCTCGTTCAGCTCTTTCGGATCGGCCCACACCGCATTGACCGGCACGCTGACCGCCAACGGGCGGCCGGCGCGATCGCTGATCATGCCGCGCGCGGTTGGCACTTCCTGCACGCGCAGCGAACGCATGTCGCCTTCTTTCACCAAGCGATCGGGATTGATGACCTGCAGGTAAGCGACGCGCAGCATCAGACCGACCATCGCCAGCAAAATACAGCCGCACAGCAACGCAAAACGCCAGCTGACAAAGCTGGCCTGATCTTCCTGGCGTCTCATCTTACCGGGGCGCGCTGCTTTCATGCGTTTCCTTTCTACTCCGTGTCATTATTCCGGTTAAACCATTCATTGTTTAACGATGATATTTTCCTGCGATGGATCAACATGTTGCATCTGCAGTTTTTCTGTCGCGATACGTTCAACCCGGCTGTGATCGCCGAGGGCGTTCTCTTCTAAAATCAGGTTGCGCCACTCGATGTCCAACGCATCGCGCTCCAATACCAGCTGCTCGCGCTCGGCGGTCAGCAGGCGGGTGCGGTGCGCGGTGGTCACCACGAAAATCGCGGAGACCAGTGACGCAATCAGTAAAATCAGAGGGATCTTGGCGTTGCGCAGCAGATCGCCGCCAATGACCCCAACCAGACCGTGACGTTCGTTGCCGATCACGCGGGCATCCTCTCAGCAATACGCAGCACCGAGCTGCGCGCACGCGGGTTGTCCGCCACTTCCGCTTCCGACGGCATCATTTTGCCCAGCGCTTTCAGCGTCCGGCCGCCCATGCCGCGCAGCTGTTCTTCGGTCAACGGAATGCCGGCCGGCACCTGAGCGCCGCGGCTATGGTGACGCATAAAGCGTTTGACGATGCGGTCTTCCAGCGAGTGGAAGCTGATGATCGACAAACGGCCCTGTGGGGCCAGTACTTCCAGCGCGCCGTCGAGCGCACGCTCGATCTCTTCCAGCTCGCTGTTGATATAGATGCGGATCGCCTGGAAGCTGCGCGTCGCCGGGTGCTTATGCTTTTCCCGGAACGGACTGGCATCGGCGATCAGATCCGCCAGCTCTTTAGTGCGCGTCATCGGCTCCACGCGGTTTCTTTCCACGATGGCGCGCGCGATGCGCTTGGCGAAGCGCTCTTCGCCAAAGGTTTTCAGCACCCAGGCAATGTCGTCCGTTTCAGCCTTCATCAGCCATTCTGCGGCAGACAGGCCGGTGGACGGATCCATGCGCATGTCCAACGGACCGTCGCGCATAAAGGAGAACCCGCGCTCTGCGTCGTCAAGCTGCGGCGAGGAAACGCCCAGATCGAGCAGAACGCCGTCGATTTTGCCCACCAGTTCGCGCTCCCGCACATAGTGCGACAACTCGGAGAATGGGCCGTGTACGATAGTAAAACGAGGATCTTCAATAGATTTGGCGGCTGCAATCGCCTGAGGGTCACGGTCAATCGCCAGCAAGCGCCCTTCCGGCCCCAGCTGGGACAGAATCAGACGAGAATGGCCACCGCGACCAAAAGTACCGTCGATATATATGCCGTTGCTGCGGATATTGAGGCCGTTGACGGCTTCGTCCAGCAGGACGGTGGTGTGTTTATAGTTTTCCAACATGCTTATAGCGACAAGTCCTGTAGCCGCTCAGACAACGGTTCCTGAGTCGACTGTTCAGCGTCAATATCATCCTTGACTTGTTGATACCAGGTCTGTTCATCCCACAGTTCAAACTTGTTGAACTGACCGACCAGCATCACTTCTTTCGTGAGCCCGGCGTGTTGCCGCAGCGTATTGGCGAGCAGCAAACGACCGGCACTATCCATCTGACACTCACTGGCATGCCCCAGCAGCAGGCGCTGAACGCGGCGCTCGGCGGGATTCATGCTCGACAGACGTGATAATTTTTGTTCAATAATTTCCCATTCGGGCAAAGGATAAAGCAGCAGGCAGGGCTGATGGAGGTCAATGGTACAGACCATTTGGCCTTGCGATTCCTCGTTGAGCAATTCCCGATATCGGGTAGGTACGGCGAGCCGCCCTTTGCTGTCGAGGTTGACCATCGTCGCTCCACGGAACATTCCTGAGCTACCCCTTAGTGACCGTTTTCACCACTTTACCCCACAAATTCCCACACAATGGAGTTTACGGAGGGTATGAAAACCTTGTCAAGCCAGAGCGGCAGCGCTTTGGCAATATTTCTCTGGTCATTTTGGGAGCTGACTCGCGAAAGAAACTCTGATTATTCGACGATTAAAAATTAACACCATGATAAACGGAGAGAATTTTCTAAGCGGAAAGAATCTGATTAAAAACCTGACGAACTGGCGATTAATTAACTCATTACTTCCTTCTGCAAGCCATGTCTCATTTTTCAGCTCGGCAATCTCAGGGCTGTAACCGCTGGCGAGCCGCGCCCGCCAAGGCTCGGCGTTTGGCGAACCGTTCGCGGAATAAGGCCATAACTCCTTGAGTTAATAACGCTCAATCGTTATTCACCGTCAAACCGCGCGCTATTTTACTTCAATTCGTGCACCAATGATGAGGCCGCGACAAAAATAAATGGCTCGGATATTACGAGCAGAAGCAATTTCTATTTAAATCAATTTGGTAAGATTATTCCCAAAATACCTGTTTACAATTATGGTTTCATTTTCTTACACCTTTATTTCCACAATTTTTTCCGGAAAAAATCCCCACCCGGCCCGAAAAATCGCAACACTATGTTTTTAATGAATTTATTTAAAAACACCGATTTTAATCTCTCCGCCCCATCCTGCCCCCCGGTTCTGCGGGACAAAAACCGAACAAATGTTAAAAATAAAAATATAAAACTAGTTAAAAAACACAATGTAGATTAGTAAACTACTAAAAAAGCAAAAACTCAGAATTAACAACCAAAAAATAATAATTTAACGGTATTTTAACCATAAAAGGAGACACTCATGCTTTCGCCCGCCGCCCACTGGCGCAGCGCCGCCGCCGATACGTTCGCGTTGGTGGTGTACTGCTTTATCGCCGGCATGGCGATCGAGGTGTTGATCTCCGGCATGAGCTTCCAGCAATCCCTCTCTTCCCGCCTGCTGTCGATCCCGGTCAACATCCTGATCGCCTGGCCTTATGGCCGCTATCGCGATCTGTTTATTCGCACGGCGCGCCGCAGCCCGCGCGGCCAGTTCCTGCTGCGCAATCTCGCCGATTTGCTGGCCTATGTCAGCTTTCAGTCGCCGGTTTATGCCGCCATTCTGTGGAGCGTCGGTGCCGACGGCCAGCAAATGCTGGCGGCAGTAACCAGCAATGCGCTGGTCTCCATGGCGATGGGTGTGGTGTATGGCTACTTCCTGGAGTATTGCCGGCGGTTGTTTCGGGTGACGGGTTACGTCTAAGACAGGAGCCCGGTCATGCGGGCCCCTGCTCGACGGCGAACTATTTGCGGCTCAGGCTGCCGCGGCGGAACAGATTGCGACGAATACGCGTCAGCCCCGGTTTAGGTTTACGCGGTTCGTCCAGGCTGGCCAGCACCAGCTCCAGCACGCGCTCGGCCACGTCGCGATGGCGCTGCGCCACCGCAAGCACCGGGCACTCGAGGAAATCCAACAGTTCATGATCGCCGAAGGTGGCGATCGCCAGATCGGTCGGCAAACGGCCGCGTTGCTTCAACGTCACGTCCATCACGCCCTGCAGCAAAGAGAACGAGGTGGTGAACAACGCCTGCGGCATCGGGTGAGTTTTCAGCCATTCGGCAAACAGCGCCCCGGCGGCTTCACGCTCGTAGCTGTTGGCGTACAGATAATCGACGTGGCGGGGGTCCTCTTGCCAGGCCTGGCGGAAGCCCTGCTCACGCAGGAAGCTGACCGATAGCTCCGGCAAGGCGCCCAGATACAGCACCGATTCCGCCGGGAAGGTGCGCAGCTCTTGCGCCAGCGCAAAGGCGTCTTCCTGATCGGCGCCCACGACGCTGATGAAATGCTCGCGATCCAACGCGCGGTCCAGCGCGATGATCGGCAACGGATCGTTGGCCCAGCGTTGGTAGAAAGGGTGCTCCGGCGGTAACGCGGTGGAAACGATGATGGCGTCCACCTGGCGCTGCAGCAGGTGTTCAATGCAGCGCATTTCGTTGTCCGGCTGATCTTCGGAACAGGCGATCAGCAATTGGTAACCGCGCTGGCGCGCCTGACGCTCCAGGTAGTTGGCGATGCGGGTATAGCTGGTGTTTTCCAGATCCGGGATCACCAGACCGATAGAACGGGTACGCCCGGCGCGCAGCCCCGCCGCGACGGCATTCGGGTGATAGTTATGCTCCCTGACCACGGCCATCACTTTCTCGACGGTTTTATCGCTGACACGATACTGCTTCGCCTTGCCGTTGATGACGTAACTGGCCGTCGTGCGCGAAACGCCCGCGAGACGCGCGATTTCATCCAGTTTCACATTAACCCCTTAATGACGCTGAAAATAGAAGTGAAGGCTGTGCTCGGATTAACCATGACATCCCGTGCGGTTATTCAATCCAGCCTCTGCGATCTAACAGCAGAAAACACTGCCTAGCAACCGCTTTTGCCGAAAGGTGCCAGCAATCGGGCAAAAAATACCGAAAAACAAAGGGCGCAGCCACGCCGCGCCCCGATTATTCGCCAGCAGACCGCGCTCAGCGCATGATTTTGTCGCCGCGCGACACGCCGACCACGCCGGAGCGCGCCACTTCCACGATTTCCGCCACGTCACGCACCGCACTCAGGAAGGCGTCCAGTTTGTCGCTGGTGCCGGCCAATTGCACCGTGTACAGCGTTGCCGTCACATCGACGATCTGCCCGCGGAAGATGTCGGCGCAGCGTTTCACCTCTTCACGGCCATAGCCGCTGGCCTGCAGCTTCACCAGCATGATCTCGCGCTCGACGTGAGCGCCCTGCACCAGCTCGCTGACGCGCAGCACGTCCACCAGCTTGTGCAATTGCTTCTCGATCTGCTCCAGCACTTTCTCGTCGCCGACGGTCTGGATCGTCATGCGCGACAGCGTCGGATCGTCGGTCGGCGCCACCGTCAGGCTTTCGATGTTATAACCGCGCTGGGAGAACAGCCCGACCACGCGCGACAAGGCGCCGGATTCGTTTTCCAGCAAGACAGATAAAATACGGCGCATGATCAGGTCCTCTCCGTTTTGCTAAGCCACATTTCGTCCATGCTTCCGCCGCGGATCTGCATCGGGTAAACATGTTCGGTTTCATCGACGGTCACGTCGACGAACACCAGCCGCTCTTTTTCCGCCAGCGCCTGCGCCAGCTTGCTTTCCAGCTCATCCGGCGTGCGAATGGCGATGCCGACATGGCCATAGGCCTCGGCCAGCTTGACGAAGTCCGGCAGCGAATCCATGTAAGACTGCGAGTGGCGGCCGGAATAAATCATGTCCTGCCACTGCTTCACCATGCCCAGATAACGGTTGTTGAGGTTCACCACCACCACCGGCAGGTTATATTGCAGCGCGGTGGACAGCTCCTGAATGTTCATCTGGATGCTGCCGTCGCCGGTAACGCACACCACGGTTTCCTCCGGCAGCGCCAGCTTGACGCCCAATGCCGCCGGCAGGCCGAAGCCCATGGTGCCGAGGCCGCCGGAGTTGATCCAACGGCGCGGTTTATCGAACGGATAATAAAGCGCGGCGAACATCTGGTGCTGCCCCACGTCCGAGGTCACATAGGCGTCGCCTTTGGTCAGACGATGCAGGGTTTCGATCACCGCCTGCGGCTTGATGGTGCCGCTGTTTTTGTCGTACCCCAAACAGTCGCGGGCGCGCCACTGTTCGATAGACTGCCACCAGTCGCGCAGCGCATCGTGATCCTGCGCCTTGTCATCCTGTGCCAACAGCTCCAGCATCTGCACCAACACCTGTTTGGCGTCGCCAACGATCGGGATATCGGCATCCACCGTTTTGGAGATCGAGGTCGGATCGATATCGATATGCAGCACGGTGGCATCCGGGCAGTATTTGGCGAGATTATTGGTGGTGCGATCGTCGAAACGCACGCCGACGGCGAAGATCACATCGGCATGGTGCATGGTTTTATTGGCTTCATAGGTACCGTGCATGCCAAGCATGCCGATGCTCTGACGATGAGTGCCGGGGAAGGCCCCCAACCCCATCAGGCTGCTGGTCACCGGCAGATTCAATTGCTCCGCCAACGACAGCAGTTCGGCTTCGCAACCGGCGTTAATCGCGCCGCCGCCGACATACATCACCGGCTTTTTGGCCGCCAGAATGGTTTGCAACGCACGTTTGATCTGCCCGCGGTGGCCCTGCACCGTCGGGTTGTAGGAACGCATGCTCACGTCCTGCGGGTAGGCATAAGGCATCCGCACCGCCGGGCCGACGATGTCTTTCGGCAGATCGATCACCACCGGGCCGGGCCGGCCGCTGGAAGCCAGGTAAAATGCCTTCTTCAACACCGCCGGGATGTCTTCGGTGCGTTTCACCAGGAAGCTGTGTTTCACCACCGGCCGTGAAATGCCCACCATATCGCACTCCTGGAAGGCGTCGTAGCCAATCAGTGAGCTGGGCACCTGCCCTGACAGCACCACCATCGGGATAGAATCCATATAGGCGGTGGCGATGCCGGTAATGGCGTTGGTGGCACCCGGGCCGGACGTCACCAGCACCACGCCCACCTCGCCGGTGGCGCGCGCGTAGCCGTCGGCCATGTGCACCGCCCCTTGCTCGTGACGCACCAGAATATGATCGATTCCGCCGACCGTATGCAGGGCGTCGTAGATATCGAGCACCGCCCCGCCGGGGTAGCCGAATACATGTTTAACGCCCTGATCGATCAACGATCGGACGACCATCTCGGCTCCTGACAACATCTCCATGGGTTTGCCTCCAAGCTTGCTTATTCTTCTCTGGCGCTGGAACGTAGCGCCTGCTGCGGGGCAATGCCCCAAAATTTTTATGGGTTGTCGCTATCGAATTAACATAACGTCAGAATATGGGGCAGGCAAACGGCAAAATGGCTTAACCGCAGCGGGGTTATTGCCAAGCGGCTGGAGATCGCGGCTTTATAAAAACAATGCGCTAGCCCTGGGGTTGTCAGGCTAGGCATTGTTTCGAACAGAGGGGAAATTACAGAACTAAATCAGGCGAAGAATATGCCGATTTTTTCGCCGGGCTCGCGGCCTGGCATCGGCCTCAGGCCTGTTCCCGGTACATCGAGTCGATTTCGCTCTGATAGCGCTGCAGGATCACTTTGCGACGCAGCTTAAGCGTTGGCGTCAGCTCTCCCAGCTCCATGGAAAAGGCCGCCGGCAGCAAAGTGAACTTCTTCACCTGCTCGAAACGCGCCAGCTCCTTTTGCATCTCGCGCAGGCGCTTCTCGAACATCTCAAGGATCTCACCGTTGCGCAGCAGCTCCAGGCGATCCTGGTATTTCAGGTTGACTGACTTCGCGTACTCTTCCAGCGACTCAAAGCACGGTACAATCAGCGCGGAAACGAACTTGCGCGCATCGGCGATGATCGCCACCTGCTCGATAAAGCGATCTTGCGCCAGCGTGCCTTCCAGCATCTGCGGCGCGATATATTTGCCGCCGGAGGTTTTCATCAAATCCTTCAGGCGCTCGGTGATGAACAGGTTGCCCTCTTCATCGATCGCCCCGGCGTCGCCGGTTTTCAGCCAGCCGTCTTGGGTAAAGGTCGCGGCGGTTTCCAACGGCTTGTTGAAATAACCGCGCATCACGATCGGCCCGCGCACCTGGATTTCATTTTCCTCGCCGATGCGCACCTCAACCTCCGGCAGCGGCTTGCCGATAGAGCCGAAGCGAAAATGCCCCTCTTCCCAGCAAGACACGGTCGCACAGGTTTCGGTCATGCCGTAGCCGTACTTGATGTTGACGCCCATCGCCTGGAAAAACAGGATCACATTGTCATCCAACTTGGCACCCGCCGCCGGCAAGAAGCGCACCCGGCCGCCGAGAATGCCGCGCAGCTTGCTCAACACCAGCTTGTCGGCCCAGCGATGGGAGAGTTCGAACAGTTTGCCCAACGGTTTGCCGGCGCGCTCCTGCAGGAACTTGCGTTCGCCACAGACGATCGCCCAGTGGAACAGCGCGCGGCGCAGCCAAGGGGCGCGCACCACTTTCTCATGCACCGCGCTGAAAATCTTCTCGTAGAATCGCGGCACCGCACACATCAGCGTCGGGCGCACCTGGCCCATCGCTTCCCGCACCCAGTCGGTGTTCGGCAGGAAGACGTTCTGCGCGCCGGAATGCATGACAAAGAAACTCCAGGCTCGCTCGAATACGTGCGACAGCGGCAGGAAGCTGAGCGACACATCCTCTTCGCCGACCGTCAGTCGTTCATCATGCAGGTAGAGCTGCGCCGCCAGGTTGCGGTAGTCCAGCATGACCCCTTTCGGTTCGCCGGTGGTGCCCGAGGTATAGATCAGGGTAAAGAGATCCTGCAGGTCGCACTCTTCAATGCGCTGCTGACGTTGAGCGGTAAAAGCCGCCGGATCGACAGCGCGCTCGAAGGCGCTCAGGTGTTGTGCGATCTCGCAGCCGCGCAGATCGGCGCCCTCGTCGAACACGATGATATGACTCAGCTGCGGGCAGACGCCACGCAGTGCGATGGCGGCGTCCAGCTGCGCCTGCTCGCCGACGAACAGGATGCGGATGTCGGCGTCATTGATGACGAACGCCGCCTGCGCCGGCGTATTGGTGGAATAGAGCGGTACGCTGACGCCGCGCAGATGCAGGATCGCGAGATCGGCCAGCGACCAGGCCATGGTGTTGTTGGCGAAAATGCCGATGCGCTCTTGCACTTCGGCCCCCAGGGCCAGCAGCCCAGCGGCAATGCGATCAATACGGGCAGCGGCCTCTCCCCAGGTCAGTTGAAGCTCACCGTTGGGCGACCATTGGCGAAACGCTGTGCGATCCGCGCGGTGGGTAATTTGATGCTGTATACGATGGATCAAATGGTATTGCAGCAGATTATTGATCATAGTGCTCTAAGCCTGAAATGAATCAAACAGTTAAGCCAGAACGACGCCTTGCGGTTCTCATCTCAGCTTACACGTGTTTACTTTTTTCTGCGCAGTCTACCTACTCTCAGGCAGGGGGAAAAGCGATTTCAGCGTAGAAGTGTGAGCTAAAACACAGGCTAACTTCGTCGCTTTCATCGCCAGGACAAAACGGCGGGGAAAAGAGGGAGTGATGGCGATAAAATGCGGCCCATTCGGACCGCCGCATCAGATTAGTTTAAAATTCCAGTCGGAAAGACAAAATCAGAATATAAATTTATATTAATTATTTTTGGCAAACGAACCAACTCACCCTGAAAATAAGTTATTTAATCGCCGTAAAACCAAGAAACATCTTAATAAAAACACAGATAGTTCTTAGTTTTCATCATGAGAAAAATCGCTCGGTTAAATATTATCTTTATATAATCCCGGTTTTTTATCGCGTTACTTTTGGCTTCCCGCCTCAATCAGAACAGATTTCATCCACTGGTGCCCTTTATCCCGTTCGGAAGATTCATGCCAGGAAAGATAGCAAGTGGCTTTATTGTCATTGCCGCATAAAGGAACCGCCTTTATTTTCAACGTTTCCGTCTGTTGCCGCACCAACCAGGCGGGCGCAATCGCCACCATGTCCGTTTGCGACACCATATTCAGTACGCTATAGAGATCGGTGCACTGTTGCGTCACGGCGCGCAGCATCGGCTCCTCGGAATAAAAAGGTTTACTGAACGATCCAAAACTTTCCAGGGAAACCGCGGCATGCTGTTCGGCCAACATGAGTTCCGACGTCGTCTCTTCTCCCATTCTCGGGTGCGCCTGCGCGGCCACCAGCACTAATTCGTCGTCGAACATCGCCAGGCTGCGGAACTCCGCCGATTCGAAACGGCTGTAACCAATGACAAATTCAACATCCTGATAGCGTAATTGGTGCTCAATATTATTGTTAATATATGACTTTACTTGCAGATTAAGCTGCGGCGCGATCTGTTTGACGTGATTGATTATCCCGGCCCCCAGACGCAAATCGAGCGGACTGCACAAAGACAGCGAGAACGCCCGCGTGCTGGTCAACGGCTCAAACTCTGCACCCGGCAGCTCATTCTGCACCAGCTGCAGGGCTTGCCGCACCGGGCCAAACAGCTGCCTGGCCCGCATGGTGGGCTGGATCCCGCGCCCGCAGCGCACGAACAGCTCGTCGTTGAACATCACCTTCAGGCGCGCCACCGCGTTGCTCACCGCCGGCTGCGACATGCCTAACGAATTAGCGGCTCGCGTAATATTTTGCATTTGCATTACGGCGTCAAACACCGTCAGCAAATTAAGATCGACACTGCGCAAATGGATGTCCGCCGGCTCTTTGACCATGGCGATTTCTGAATCATATTCAGCCATATTTCACTCCACTAAATCCTGTGTAGATAATCTAATCCTTATGCTCGACAAACAATGAAACTCCGCATTGTCTTATCTTTGCACGAAAAATCCTGCCATTACCGCCATCAGCCGATAAAAAACCTCGTGTTACCGACACGATATAAGTCGTATATGGAATGCATGTCAGCAGCTTCTACCGCCAGAGGAAGAATGCTACCTGGGTGGTACTAATAATTAGGTATCAACAATGATTAATACAATTAAACAACGTAACCGTGCCGTGTGAGACAAACTATAAAAACACATCGCAAGCCATCAAACCATCTAAAAACATCGCTCACTTTGTGTGAAATCGCATTATTTTGTTATATTAAGACCAAAACAATCAATTAATCATATGAATTCAACGCAAACCATTTGTATTAAAAATGTTATTTTGTTGCCCTCCGTGATTAACCCCGCTTATTTTTTCATCATGAATTTTAACTCAACGAAATCCAGAAGCAATTAGCGCAGTATATATTCGATTCGTTTATGCTAAGCAACGCGCAAACTGCCCTTCGTTTTTTCTCTGGCGTACCGCTTTTTTGCCGAAGGATCCTCTGCCCGGCCGATTAACCGACGCATTGTCCCCGCATTCAATCAGGTGTTGACATCGCCAGACCAATCACGTATCAAATTAGGCAGACACCCAATTTAAGAGAAGCTGAACCATTATGATCCGTACTCACCGTCTACTAGGCCTACTACTCAACGCATCTTGCTTGCGCGGTATGCCTGTGGACGACGTTCGGAGCTGACTCAGCCGATCACCCATAAGAAACCCGCGCTACTGCGCGGGTTTTTTTTTGCCCGCTTAGCGTGAAATCAACACGATAAGGAATGCACCGATGAGCCAACAAGTCATTATTTTCGATACCACGCTGCGTGATGGCGAGCAGGCGCTGCAGGCCAGCCTGAGCGTAAAAGAGAAGATTCAGATTGCGCTGGCGCTGGAAAGAATGGGCGTAGACGTGATGGAAGTCGGCTTCCCGGTCTCTTCACCGGGCGACTTCGAATCGGTGCAAACCATCGCTCGCCAAATCAAAAACAGTCGTGTCTGCGGCCTGGCCCGCTGCGTGGACAAAGACATCGACGTGGCCGCCGAAGCGCTGCGCGTCGCCGAAGCTTTCCGTATCCACGTGTTCCTGGCGACCTCAACCCTGCACATCGAATCGAAGCTGAAACGCTCATTCGACGAAGTGCTGGAGATGGCGGTGCGCTCGGTAAAACGCGCCCGCAACTACACCGACGACGTGGAATTCTCCTGTGAAGACGCCGGTCGCACGCCGATCGACAATCTGTGTCGCGTGGTTGAAGCCGCCATCAACGCCGGCGCCACCACCATCAATATCCCGGACACCGTCGGTTACACCACCCCGAACCAGTTCGGCGGCATCATCACTACCCTGTATGACCGCGTGCCGAACATCGACAAAGCCATCATCTCCGTGCACTGTCACGACGATTTGGGCATGGCGGTCGGCAACTCCATCGCCGCAGTGCAGGCCGGTGCCCGCCAGGTGGAAGGCACCCTGAACGGCATTGGTGAACGCGCCGGCAACTGTTCGCTGGAAGAAGTGATCATGGCGATTAAAGTGCGCCAGGACATCATGAATGTGCACACCAACATCAATCACCAGGAAATTTTCCGCACCAGTCAGATCGTCAGCCAGCTGTGCAACATGCCGATCCCGGCCAACAAGGCGATCGTCGGCTCCAACGCCTTCGCCCACTCCTCCGGCATTCACCAGGACGGCGTGCTGAAGAATCGCGAAAACTACGAAATCATGACCCCGCAGTCGATCGGCCTGAAGGATGTGCAGTTGAACCTGACCTCCCGCTCCGGCCGCGCGGCGGTGAAGCACCGCATGGAAGAGATGGGCTACCAGGAGCAGGATTACAACCTGGATACCCTGTACGCCGCCTTCCTGAAGCTGGCCGACAAAAAGGGCCAGGTGTTCGACTACGATCTGGAGGCCTTGGCCTTCATCAACAAACAGCAGGAAGAGCCGGAGCACTTCAGCCTGGGCTACTTCAGCGTGCAGTCCGGCAGCAGCATCATGGCCACCGCCTCGGTGAAACTGATCTGCGGCGGCGAAGAGAAAGCCGAAGCCGCCACCGGCAACGGCCCGGTCGATGCGGTCTATCAGGCGATCAATCGCATCACCGATTACCCGATCGAGCTGGTGAAGTACCAGTTGACCGCCAAAGGCCATGGCCGCGATGCGCTGGGCCAGGTGGATATCGTGGTCTCTTACAATGGCCGCCGCTTCCACGGCGTGGGGTTGGCGACCGACATCGTCGAATCCTCCGCCAAGGCGATGGTGCACGTGTTGAACAATATTTGGCGCTCACAGCAGGTAGAAAAAGAAAAGCAGCGCCTGCAGCAAAACAAACATCAAAATAATCAGGAAACGGTGTGAACATGACGAAGACTTATCACATTGCCGTCTTGCCCGGAGACGGTATCGGCCCGGAAGTAATGGCTCAGGCGCGCAAAGTGTTGGACGCAGTGCGTCAACGCTTTGACATTCGCATCACCACCGCCGAGTACGACGTCGGCGGTATCGCCATCGATCGCCACGGCAACCCGTTACCGGCGGCGACCGTCGCCGGCTGCGAGCAGGCCGACGCCATCCTGTTCGGCTCGGTGGGCGGCCCGAAATGGGAACATCTGCCGCCGGCCGAGCAACCGGAACGCGGCGCGCTGTTGCCGCTGCGCAAACACTTCAAACTGTTCAGCAACCTGCGCCCGGCGCGCCTGTATCAAGGGCTGGAGGCGTTCTGTCCGCTGCGCGCCGACATCGCCGCCCGCGGCTTCGACATTCTGTGCGTGCGCGAATTGACCGGCGGCATCTACTTCGGCCAGCCGAAGGGCCGTGAAGGCCAGGGCATGCAGGAGCGCGCCTTCGACACCGAGGTGTACCACCGTTTCGAGATTGAGCGCATCGCGCGCATCGCCTTCGAATCCGCCCGCAAGCGCCGCCACAAGGTGACGTCGATCGATAAGGCCAACGTGCTGCAAAGCTCCATCCTGTGGCGTGAAGTGGTCAATCAGGTCGCCAAGGATTACCCGGACGTGTCGCTGTCGCACATGTATATCGACAACGCCACCATGCAGCTGATCAAAGATCCGTCCCAGTTCGACGTGCTGCTGTGCTCCAACCTGTTCGGCGACATCCTGTCCGACGAATGCGCGATGATCACCGGCTCGATGGGCATGCTGCCATCCGCCAGCCTGAACGAACAAGGTTTCGGCCTGTACGAACCGGCGGGCGGTTCCGCGCCGGATATTGCAGGCAAAGGCATCGCCAACCCGATTGCGCAAATCCTGTCCGCCACCCTGCTGCTGCGTTACAGCCTGGGCGCCGATGAAGCGGCCGACGCCGTAGAACGCGCCATCAACCAGGCGTTGGAACAGGGCTACCGCACCGCCGATCTGGCCGGTGACGGCAAAGCCGTCAGCACCGATGAAATGGGCGACATCATCGCTCGCTTTGTAGCTCAGGGGGCATAACATGGCCAAGACCTTATACCAGAAGCTGTACGACGCCCACGTGGTGCACGAAGCGCCGAACGAAACGCCGTTGCTGTATATCGACCGGCACCTGGTGCACGAAGTCACGTCGCCGCAGGCGTTCGACGGCCTGCGCGCCATGGGCCGCAAGGTACGCCAGCCCGGCAAAACCTTCGCCACCATGGATCACAACGTGTCGACCCAGACCAAAGACATCAACGCCAGCGGCGAAATGGCGCGTATCCAGATGCAGGAGCTGATCAAGAACTGCGCGGAATTCGGCGTTTCGCTGTATGACCTGAACCACCCGTTCCAGGGCATCGTGCACGTGATTGGGCCTGAACAAGGCATGACGCTGCCGGGCATGACCATCGTCTGCGGCGACTCGCACACCGCCACCCACGGCGCTTTCGGCTCTCTGGCGTTCGGCATCGGCACCTCGGAAGTGGAGCATGTGCTGGCGACCCAGACCCTGAAGCAGGGCCGCGCCAAAACCATGAAGATTGAAGTGACCGGCGACGCCGCCGAGGGCATTACCGCCAAAGACATCGTGCTGGCGGTGATCGGCAAAACCGGCAGCGCCGGCGGCACCGGCCACGTGGTGGAATTCTGCGGCAAGGCGATCGAAGCGTTGAGCATGGAAGGCCGCATGACCCTGTGCAACATGGCGATCGAAATGGGCGCCAAAGCCGGATTGGTGGCGCCGGACGACACCACCTTCGCCTACCTGAAGGGGCGCCAGTTTGCGCCAACCGGCGAAAACTGGGAGCAGGCGGTCGCTTACTGGCGTACGCTGAAGTCCGACGCCGACGCCCAATTCGATACCGTAGTGACGCTGCACGCCGAAGAGATCGCGCCGCAGGTCACCTGGGGCACCAACCCCGGCCAGGTGATCGCCGTCAATCAGGCGATCCCGGCGCCGGAATCGTTCAGCGATCCGGTCGAGCGCGCCTCCGCCGAGAAAGCGTTGGCCTACATGGATTTGAAACCGGGCATCAAATTGACCGAGGTGCCGATCGACAAAGTGTTCATCGGCTCCTGCACCAACTCACGCATCGAAGATCTGCGCGCGGCGGCGGCTATCGCCAAGGGGCGCAAGGTCGCCAGCGGCGTGCAGGCTATCGTAGTGCCTGGCTCCGGCCCGGTGAAGGCCCAGGCGGAAGCCGAAGGGTTGGACAAAATCTTTATCGAAGCCGGTTTCGAATGGCGTTTGCCGGGTTGCTCGATGTGCCTGGCGATGAACAACGACCGCCTGAATCCGGGCGAGCGCTGCGCATCCACCAGCAACCGTAACTTCGAAGGGCGTCAGGGCCGCGGTGGGCGCACCCACCTGGTCAGCCCGGCGATGGCCGCCGCGGCCGCCGTCGCCGGTCACTTCGCCGACATCCGTGATATTCACTAAGGGGCTAACGTGGCTAAATTTACTCAACATACCGGCTTAGTGGTGCCTTTGGATGCGGCCAACGTCGACACCGACGCCATTATTCCCAAGCAGTTTTTACAGAAGGTCACCCGCACCGGTTTCGGCCAGCACCTGTTCAACGACTGGCGCTTCCTCGACGACGCCGGCCAGCAACCGAACCCGGAGTTCGTGCTGAACAAACCGCGCTATAAAGGCGCCAGCATCCTGTTGGCGCGCGAAAACTTCGGCTGCGGCTCCTCGCGCGAACACGCCCCCTGGGCGCTGACCGATTACGGGTTCAAAGTGGTGATCGCGCCGAGCTTCGCCGATATCTTCTACGGCAACTCGTTCAACAACCAGCTGTTGCCGGTGACGCTGAGCGAGCAGCAGGTGGACGAGCTGTTCAAACTGGTGGACGCCAACGAGGGAACAGAGTTCGTGGTGGATCTGGAGAACCAGACGGTCAACGCCGGCGGCAAAAGCTATCCGTTCGAAATAGACAGCTTCCGCCGCCACTGCATGATCAACGGACTGGACAGCATCGGCCTGACGCTGCAGCACGAAGCGGACATCTCCCGCTACGAAGCGCAGCAGCCGGCATTTCTGAACTGATCCCTTTCACCCGCCGCCCGGCGGGTGAATTTTTTCCTCACCAGTAGCCCAGCAGCTTCCACCATGCCCCGCCGATCAGCATCCAGATCAGCAGGTTAACCACGCTCATCACCCATCCCGCTTTCCACCACTCCCCCAGCGTCACATAGCCGGAGCCGAAGATGATCGGCGCGGTGCCGGTGCCGTAATGGGTCAGCGACATCATCAGCGAAGAAGAGAACGCCAGGATCAGGCCCAGCAACGCCGGCGGCGCCCCGAGCGCGATGCCGGCGGCGAAGAAGGCGGCGAACATCGCCGTCACGTGCGCGGTGGTGCTGGCGAAGAAATAGTGAGAATACAAATAGATAATGGTCAGCAAGATCGTGCCGCCCACCCAACTCATGCCCATACGGTCGATGCCGTTGCCCACGGTTTGCGACAGCCAGCCTATTAGCCCCAGCTTGCCGAGGAAACTGGCCATCATCACCAGCGCCGAGAACCACACCACGGTATCCCAGGCGCCTTTATGTTTCAGCACGTCTTCCCAGCTCAGCACCCCGCTGGCCAGCAGCACCGCCAGGCCGATCAGCGCCGCCGTGGTGGGATTAACCGCCAACGCCGGGCCGAAGATCATCGCCGGGATGCCGGCCCATAGCACCAGCAGCAGCGCGAACACCCCGAGGGTGATTTTTTCCGGCAGCGTCACCGGCCCCAGCGCCTGCAGTTTTTCGCGCGCGAAGCGCGGCGCGTCCGGCGTACTTTTCACCTCGGGCGGATACAGCAGGTAAATAACCAGCGGCATCACGATCAGCGAACACAGCCCCGGCACCAGGGCGGCGACCGCCCACATCGACCAGGACAGCTCGAAGTTGCCGTGGGTGCCCTTGGCGATCAGGCTGACGATCAGTGGGTTAGGCGCCGTGGCGGTGATAAACATCGCCGAGGTGACCGGGTTGATGTTGTAGTTCACCAGCGACAGATAGCGGCCAATCTTGCCGGAGGTATTAAGTTCGGGTTTAGAGCCGAAGCTGTCGGCGATCGACTTCATGATCGGGTGAATGATGCCGCCGCCGCGCGCGGTATTGCTCGGCGTCACCGGCGCCAGCGTGGTTTCCGCCAGCGTCAGCGCGTAGGCGATGCCCAGCGTTTTCTTGCCGAACAGCGAGATGAAATAGTAGCCGATGCGCGCGCCCAGTCCGGTTTTGTTCAGGCTGAGGGAGATCATGATCGAAAAGCCGATCAGCCAAATCAGCTGGTTGGAGAAGCCGCTGAGGGCGTCGTCCAGCGCCGCGCCCGGCTTGCCGGGGTTGGTGACGCCGGTCACCGCCACCAGAGCGATGGCGATCACCGAGACCGCACCGATCGGCATCGCCTTGCCTATGATGGCGATGATGGTACCGATAAACAGCGCCAGCAGCTGCCAGGCGTTGGGCGCAACGCCTTCGGGGACGGGAATGAGGAACCAGATGATCAGCGTGGCGGCGAGCGCGCACAGGGAAGGAAGCGGTTTGAGCGGTGTGAGTTTATCCATAACGTTCCCACTGTTCTAAACAACGAGGCGGCGTCTCAATAGCGAGACGGGCGTGGACGCAACAATCGCGCTCCATATGCCTTCAGCTTGGGCGTCCGGTTTAGCATTCTCAATGACTTGCATCAAGAATGCCGCCGTTTGACCTCACACTTCACGCACTTTGGCGCTCATCCAGAGCGCCGCCAGCGCCAGCAGCGCCGCCAGCCAGTACACCGAGTAGTGACCGAGGTTCTCCACCAGTGCGCCCTGCAGCACCCCGGCCAGGATCACCCCGGTGGAGATGCTGTTGGTGAACAGCGTGGTGGCGACGCCCGGTCGGCCCGGCATCAAATCTTGAAAATAGAGCATGCCGATACCGGCGACAATGCCGATAAACACCGCGTTGAGCAGCTGCAGAGCGAGCAGCGCCGGCTTGGTCGCCAACATCGTCAGCCCAAGGTAGAACAGCACGCCCGCCGTCACCGCCAACAGCATCATATTGCGTTTGCCGAAGCGCTTGACGTAGTAACCGGCCAGCAGCATCGCCGGGATTTCCAACCCGGCGGCGGTGCCCATCAACACGCCGGCCAGCCCTTCCGGCAGCCCGAGATCGGCGGTGATATACAGCGGCATGTCGATGATGTACAGGGTGTTGCAGGTCCACATCAGCATCGAAGCGATGAACAGCAGCCGCACGTCGCGATTGCGCCAGGCGCCGGCGGGCGCGATCGGCGCAGAGGCACCGCCATGCAGCTCATTGCGCTCCGCCGCGCGCGGCACCGATGGCAACGTGAACCACACCAGCAGCGCGCAAATCACGAAGGTGGCGGCGGCGATCAGAAACATCACGGTGAACCCATAATTCAGCGCCAACGCAAACGACAGCGGCGGGCCAATCACCCACGCCAGCGAAAGCTGGGCACGCATGACCGAACTGAACATCGCCACTTCACGCGCCTCGCTGTCGGCGTATTCACGCGCCAACGCGAAAATCTGCGGCATGCCGGTGTTGGCGATCGCCGACAGCAACACCCCGGCGGTGATCAGCGTCAGATAATCGCGATTGAAAGCGAACAACAGACAGTTGCCGACCGCCATCAGGCAGCACAGCAGGATCAATCGGCGTCGATCGCCGCGGGTGTCGGAGCGCTTGGCCAGCAGGAAGCTGACCAGGATGCCGGCTACCGCATTGGCGGTATAAAACAGCCCGACCCACAACGGCCGCACTTTCACCTCGGTGGTCAGAAACAGGCTGAGCGTCGGCGTCAGCAACGCGCCGGCGATGCCGGAAAGAAAAGCGATCAGCAGGAATGCGGCAAAGATGGGGTTGATGCGCAGTGTCAGCCGGCTCAGGCGTTGCATATCGTCTTCCCTGACCTCAAAACGAAAGTGAAACCTTAGGCCACGGCGAGAAAAATGCAAGCGCATCGCCCTGACCACGCATAAAAAAACCAGTGGGTCGCCCCACTGGCTGGTGAAACAGCACCATTACTCAGAAACTTGTCGCCGCAGCCCCTACAGGTGCTCGCGGTACTGCTTGTCGGTCATCTCTTTGATGTCCCATTGCGTCAGGTGCGCCAGCATCGCCAGCCGCGCCTGTTCGGGCACCACGCTCAGCCAGTCGGCATGCTGACGGCGCACCGCGCGGAAATAGCGCTGATAGAACTGTTTGGATAAGAAAGCTTTCATCATTACGCCCTCCCCTTTCATTGATGAAAATTATCGGCGTAATATAGGGAAAGAAAAATTGACGACTTGAGGCGGGAGTGTTCCTCTTTTATGTCCACGTCCAGATTGCAGCAGCAGTTCATCCGTCTGTGGCAGCGCTGCCACGGTGAAACCACCGACACCACGCTGCAGGCGCTGGCGGAGGCGCTCAGCTGCTCGCGGCGGCATGTGCGCTCCCTGCTGAGTGCCATGCAACGGGAGGGTTGGCTCACCTGGCAGGCGGAATCGGGGCGCGGCAAGCGTTCGCGGCTCACCTTCCATTACACCGGCCTGGCGCTGCAGCAACAGCGGGCCGAGGAGCTGCTGGAACAGGATCGCATCGATCAGTTGGTGCAACTGGTAGGCGACAAAGACGTGGTACGCCAGATGCTGCTGTCGCAGCTGGGGCGCAGCTTCCGCCAGGGGAAACACATCCTGCGGGTGCTCTACTACCGGCAGCTGTACAACCTGCTGCCCGGCTCGGCGCTGCGGCGTTCGGAGACCCATTTGGCGCGCCAGATCTTCAACGGCCTGACGCGCATAAATGAGGAAAACGGGGAACTGGAGTCCGACCTGTCCCACCATTGGCAAATGCTGACGCCGCTGCACTGGCGGTTTTACCTGCGCCCGGCGATCCATTTTCATCACGGCCGCGAGCTGGAGATGGCGGACGTCATCAGTTCGCTTTCGCGTCTGACCTCGCAACCGCTGTTCTCGCATATTGAAAGCGTCACCTCGCCGACGCCGTTCGTTGTCGACGTGCATCTGCGCAGCGCCGATCACTGGCTGCCCTGGCTATTAGGCAGCGTACACGCCATGATCCTGCCGCGCGAATGGCGCGAGCTGCCGGACTTCGCCCGCCATCCGATCGGCACCGGCCCATACCGCGTGGTGCGCAATCTCCCCAGCCAGATGAAGATCCACGCCTTCGACGACTATTTCGGCTACCGGGCGCTGATCGATGAGGTGAATATCTGGGTGCTGCCGGAATTCTCCGAAGAGCTGGTGCACTCAGGCGTACAGCTGCAGGGCGATGAAACCGCCAACAATGAACTGGAAAGCCGGCTGGAAGAGGGCTGTTATTTCCTGCTGTTCGATCGGCGCTCCCCATTGGCGGCCGATCCCGCCATTCGCAGCTGGCTGTGCGAATTGATCAATCCCATTTCGCTGCTGAGCCACGCCGGGCCGCTCTATCAGCGCTACTGGTCGCCGGCGTACGGCCTGCTGCCGCGCTGGCACCACAACCGCGCGCTGGCGCAGCAGCCCAAGCCGCCGGGTCTGACCGAACTGACGATGACCCACTTCAATGAGCATTCGGAGTTTCACGCCATCCGTCAGGCGATCGAGCCGCTGCTGGCGCAGCACGGCATCCGCCTGATCGTGCAAAGCGTGGACTACGCCACCTGGCACCAGGGGGACGCGCGCAGCGATCTGTGGCTCGGCAGCGCCAACTTCTATCTGCCGCTGGAGTTTTCGCTGTTCGCCACACTGTATGAACTGCCGCTGATGCAGCACTGCATGAACGAGGATCTGGCGCAGGACGCCGCGCTGTGGCGAGCCAACCGCCTGCCGCTGGCGGAGTTTTGCCAACGTCTGGTCAGCGATCATCAACTGCATCCGCTGTTCCACCACTGGCTGCAGCTGCACGGCCAGCGCAGCATGCGCGGCGTGCGGATGAACACCCTCGGCTGGTTCGACTTCAAGTCCGCCTGGTTTGCCCCGCCGGAGGCATAAGCGCCTTTCGTCAAGGCCGGTTAATCTTTACAATAGCGCCGTCTCAACGGGGTGCGGAAATTCACTGCGTATCACACGCCCGATTTTCCGCTGAGAGCACACCCGTCGAACCTGATCCGGTCAATACCGGCGGAGGGATTTGAGCCCAGCGAACCGGCGACGCCGCCTCGCCCCCTCAGATGCCCTTGCCCCCTTATTTCTCAGGAGTGCAACGTGGTCAAAAAATATCTGCCCTGCTTATTGCTGCTGTGCGCCGCGCCGGTGTTCGCCAAGCCAACGCTGACGGTTTACACCTACGATTCCTTCGCCGCCGACTGGGGCCCTGGCCCGGCGGTGAAGAAAGCCTTCGAGGCCGAGTGCGACTGTGAACTGAAGTTCGTCGCGCTGGAGGACGGCGTTTCGCTGCTGAACCGCCTGCGCATGGAAGGCAAGAACAGCGCCGCCGACGTGGTGCTGGGGTTGGACAACAACCTGCTGCAGGCGGCGCAGCAAACCGGCCTGTTCGCGCCGAGCGGCGTCGACAGCGCCAAACTGACGGTGCCGGGCGGCTGGCAGGACGCGACCTTCGTGCCTTACGACTACGGGTACTTCGCCTTCGTCTACAACAAAGAAAAACTGAAGAACCCGCCAAAAAGCCTGCAGGAGCTGGTCAGCAGCGATCGCAACTGGAAAGTGATCTACGAAGATCCGCGCACCAGCACGCCGGGCCTCGGCCTGCTGCTGTGGATGCAGAAAGTGTATGGCGACAAGGCGCCGGCCGCCTGGCAGCAGTTGGCGAAGAAGACCGTCACCGTCACCAAAGGCTGGAGTGAAGCCTACGGCCTGTTCCTGAAAGGCGAAGGCGATCTGGTGCTCAGCTACACCACCTCTCCCGCCTATCACCTGATCGCAGAGAAAAAAGACCTCTACGCCGCCGCCATGTTCAGCGAAGGCCACTACCTGCAGGTGGAAGTGGCCGGCAAGCTGAAGGCCGCCAAACAGCCCGAACTGGCGGAACGTTTCATGCAGTTCATGGTGACGCCGGCATTCCAGAACACCATCCCGACCGGCAACTGGATGTACCCGGTGATCAACACTCCGCTGCCCGTCGGCTTTGAACAGATGAACGTACCGCATACCGCGCTGCAGTACAGCGCCGAAGAGGTGGCCACACAACGCGGCGGCTGGATCCGGGCATGGCAAACCGCCGTCAGCCGCTGATCCCCCGCTGGCTCTGGCCGGGGCTGCTGGCCGCCGGCGTGATCCTGCTGGTCGCCGCGCTGGCGATGGGTTCGCTGTGGCGTCACGCGCCGGACAGCGACTGGCGCAGCCTGTCGCAGGACAGCTATCTGTGGCACGTGGTGCGTTTCACCTTCTGGCAGGCGCTGCTATCGGCGCTGATCTCGGTGCTGCCCGCCATCCCGCTGGCGCGCGCGCTCTATCGCCGCCGTTTCCCTGGCCGGCAACTGCTGCTGCGGCTGTGCGCCATGACGCTGGTACTGCCGGTGTTGGTGGCGGTGTTCGGCCTGCTCAGCGTCTATGGGCGCCAGGGCTGGCTGGCGACGCTGTGCGGTTGGCTGGGCGTGGAGTATGGCTTCTCGCCTTACGGCCTGCAGGGCATTCTGCTGGCGCACCTGTTCTTTAACCTGCCGCTGGCGACCCGCCTGTTGCTGCAGGCGCTGGAGAATATTCCGGTGGAACAGCGCCAATTGGCCGCCCAACTGGGCATGAGCGGCTGGCAGCAGTTCCGCTTCGTCGAATGGCCGGCGCTGCGCCGCCAAATCCTGCCGAGCGGCGCGCTGATCTTCATGTTGTGCTTCGCCAGCTTCGCCACCGTGCTGTCGCTGGGCGGCGGGCCGCAGGCCACCACCATCGAACTGGCGATCTACCAGGCGCTGAGTTACGACTACGATCTGGGACGCGCCGCCATGCTGGCGCTGATCCAGCTGGGCTGTTGTCTCGGGCTGGTGTTGATCAGTCAGCGCCTGAGCCAGGCATTGCCGGTGGGGCATACCCACGCCCAGCGCTGGCGCAATCCGGAAGACAGCCTGTGGCGACGCATCGGCGATTCCCTGCTGATCGCCGCCGCGCTGTTGCTGTTGCTGCCGCCCTTGCTGGCGGTGATCGCCGATGGCGCCAACCAGGCTATCCTCAGCGTACTACGCCAGCCGGTGCTGTGGCAGGCCCTGTTCACGTCGCTGCGCATCGCCCTCGGCGCCGGGCTGCTGTGCGTGGCGCTCACCCTGATGCTGCTGTGGAGCAGCCGCGAGTTGAAGCTGCGGCAGCAGCTGCGCGGCGGCCAGGCGCTGGAGCTGAGCGGCATGGTGATCCTGGCGATGCCGGGCATCGTGCTGGCCACCGGCTTTTTCCTGCTGCTGAGCGATACCATCGGGTTGCCGCAGTCGCCCTATGCGCTGGTGATCCTCACCAATGCGCTGATGGCGGTGCCCTATGCGCTCAAGGTGTTGGAGAATCCGATGCGCGACCTCGCCGAACGTTACAACCCGCTGTGCCTATCGCTGGATATCCGCGGCTGGCAACGGCTGCGGCTGATTGAGCTGCGCGCCTTACGCCGCCCGCTGGCGCAGGCGCTGGCCTTCGCCTGCGTGCTGTCGATCGGCGATTTCGGCGTGGTCGCCTTGTTTGGCAACGAGCATTTCCGTACCCTGCCTTTTTATCTGTATCAGCAGATTGGCGCCTACCGCAGCCATGACGGCGCGGTGACCGCGCTGCTGTTGCTGCTGTTATGCTTCCTGCTGTTTACCCTGATCGAACGCTTACCGGGCCGCCATGCTGACGCTTGAAAAACTGACCTATCTGTATGACCACCTGCCGATGCGCTTTGACCTGCGCATCCAGCCGGGCGAGCGCGTCGCGGTGCTCGGCCCCAGCGGCGCCGGCAAAAGCACCTTGCTGAGCCTGATCGCCGGTTTTCTGCCGGCGGCCAGCGGCCGGCTGCTGCTGAACGGTGAGGATCACACCGCCACGCCGCCGGCCAAGCGGCCGGTGTCGATGCTGTTTCAGGAAAACAATCTGTTCGCGCACCTGACGGTGGCGCAGAACATCGGATTGGGGTTGGATCCCGGCCTGCGCTTGAACGCGCAGCAGCGCCAACAGCGGGCGCAAATCGCCCGGCAAGTCGGCCTGGAAGAGCATCTGGAACGCCTGCCGTCGCAACTTTCGGGCGGTCAGCGTCAGCGCGCCGCGCTGGCGCGCTGTTTGATTCGCCAGCGGCCGATCCTGCTGCTCGACGAACCCTTCTCGGCGCTCGACCCGGCGCTGCGCAACGAGATGCTGCAACTGCTGCGGACGGTGTGCGAACAGCGCAACCTGACGCTGCTGATGGTATCGCACAACCTCGACGACGCCGCGCGCATCGCGCCGCGCACGCTGCTGGTGGTCGACGGCCGCATCTACTACGACGGCCCGACGCAGGCCCTGCTGGACGGCAGCGCGCCCGAAGCGCGCGTGCTGGGCATTTCGGGCAAAGCGTGATCTGACGCGCGTTTTTTATGCTGCGCCAATAAACCTGTTGTGCGAATTTTGCGCCTGTGTTTTTATAAAAACCTGACTTTTTTTACTGATGATAAGGTTCCCTGTGATCGCATCCTCGCTGACTTCGACCCTACTAGTTACCGCGCTACCAGCCGCGGTGGTCGTCGTGCGTGTGGTGGTGGTCGTCGGCAATGCGCCGTAGGGTCCGAATCAACGCATCGATTCCCAAACCCCGCCGGCGCAAACCGGGCGGGGTTTCTTGTTTTAGCACCCTGCCCAGCAAAGCTCACCGGCCTTGAGAAAGGACAGGAACATGGCAACTTCGGGCACGCCTCAACCGGGCACCAGCTTTACCGGCGCACAATTGATCGTTCATCTGCTGGAGCGTCAGGGCATCACTACCGTCGCCGGCATTCCCGGCGGCGCCGCGCTGCCGCTGTATGACGCGCTGAGCCAAAGCACCCGCATTCACCACGTGCTGGCGCGCCACGAACAGGGCGCGGGCTTTATGGCGCAGGGTATGGCGCGCGCCAACGGCAAGGCGGCGGTGTGCATCGCCTCCAGCGGGCCGGGCGCCACCAACCTGGTCACCGCCATCGCCGATGCCAAGCTCGATTCCATTCCGCTGGTGTGCATCACCGGGCAGGTGCCCTCCTCGATGATCGGCACCGACGCTTTCCAGGAAGTGGACACCTACGGCATTTCCATCCCGATCACCAAGCACAACCATCTGGTGCGCGATATCCGCGAGCTGCCGCAGGTGATCGGCGACGCGTTCCGCATCGCCGAGTCAGGCCGCCCGGGCCCGGTCTGGATCGATGTGCCGAAAGACGTGCAAACCGCCACCATCACGCTGGAAGAGCTGCCGCCGATCGCCGTGCCGGACGCCGCCCCGAGCTTCGATCCGGCACTGGTTTCGCAGGCCGCCGCGATGATCAATCAGGCAAAACGCCCGATCCTCTACCTGGGCGGCGGCATCATCTGCGCCGACGCCCACCGGCAGGCGCTGGAACTGGCCGAGCGCGCCAGCCTGCCCACCACCATGACGCTGATGGCGCTGGGTGCGATGCCGGTGGAACACCCGCTGTCGCTGGGCATGCTGGGCATGCATGCGGCGCGCAGCACCAACTTCATTCTGCAGGAGGCCGATCTGCTGATCGTGCTGGGCGCGCGTTTCGACGACCGGGCAATCGGCAAAACCGAGCAGTTCTGCCCTAACGCCGCCATCATTCACGTGGATATCGATCGCGCCGAGCTGGGCAAGGTCAAACAGGCCAACGTGGCGATCCATGCCGACGTCGGCCAGGTGCTGCAACAGTTGCTGCCGCAGATCGACACGCAGCCGCGCAGCGCGTGGCTGAACACCGTCAATGACCTGAAGCGCGAATTCCCGTTCAACATGCCGAACGCCGACGATCCGCTGAGCCATTACGGCCTGGTGCTGGCCGCCGCGCGCTGTGTGGACGACAGCGCCATCATCACCACCGACGTGGGCCAGCATCAGATGTGGGTGGCGCAGGCCTATCCGCTGAGCCGGCCGCGCCAGTGGCTGACTTCAGGCGGCCTGGGCACCATGGGCTTCGGCCTGCCGGCGGCGATCGGCGCGGCGTTGGCGGAGCCCGAGCGCAAAGTGCTGTGCTTCTCCGGCGACGGCAGCCTGATGATGAACATTCAGGAAATGGCCACCGCGGTCGAGCACGATCTGGACGTGAAAATCATTTTGATGAACAACCAGGCGCTGGGGCTGGTGCACCAGCAGCAAACCCTGTTCTACCAGCAGCGCATCTTCGCCGCCGCCTATCCGAAGCGCACCGACTTCCTGAAAATCGCCGCCGGATTCGGGTTGGATACCTGCGATCTGAATGCTGCGGAAGATCCGCAGGCGGCGCTGGCCGAGGCGATCCAACGACCGGGCCCCTGTCTGATCCACGCGCTGATAGATATTAATGAAAAAGTGTTCCCGATGGTGCCGCCGGGCGCCGCCAACATCGACATGATTGGAGAATAAGCCATGCTGCAACCACAAGATAAACCCCAGGTGATCCTGGAGCTGGCGGTGCGCAACCATCCCGGCGTGATGTCGCACGTTTGCGGGCTGTTCGCTCGCCGCGCGTTCAACGTCGAAGGCATTTTGTGTTTGCCGTTGAAAGACGGCCAGCAAAGCCGCATTTGGCTACTGGTCGCCGACGATCAGCGGCTGGAGCAGATGATAAGCCAGGTGGAAAAGCTGGAGGATGTGCTGCAGGTGAAGCGCCACAGCGAAGACGTGCGGGTATTTGAACAGCTGGAAGCGTTCTTCCAGTAAGGCGAACGGGGGCTTTCGCCCCCCTTTGTCATTGACCCGACAACACCTTCCACAGCAGGTGGCGATACACCGGCATCAGCGGCTGCTGGCTCAGCGCATAACCGGCCGCCAATGCCACCAGCCAACTCAATCCGCACACCACGCGCAGCCGCAGCGGCGTCAGCCAACGGCTCAGCCGATCGGCGTTGCGCTTGCCCTCACGCCACCAGCGCCAGCTCAACCATACCGCCAGCCAGACAAGCAGCGCCGCCGCAAGCAGCAGCCACTTGAACATCGCGCTGTCGGCACCGGCGGGAATATCGATCGCCACGCCCGCCAGAATGCCGGGGAAGAAATAAACCGGCGGCCAGGTCAGGCAACCGATGATGTTCGGCAGCGCGAACTTGTACGGCGGCAGATCGAGCATGCCGGCCACCATCGGCACCAGCGGGCGCGTCGGGCCGACGAAACGGCCGATCAGAATGGTCGCCATGCTGTGCTGGTGCAAGGCGTGCTCGGTTTTATCGAGCAGCGCCTTGTTCTTCTTCAGGAAAGACCAACGGTGTAAAGGCCCCTTGAACGCGCGGCCGACGAAATAAGAGATCCAGTCGCCGAGCAGGCAGCCGACGATGCCCGCCGCCCAGGCGTAGTAAAAGTCCACCTTGCCGCTGCCGATCAACGCGCCGATGCTGGCCATCATCACCGTGCCGGGCAGCAGCAGCCCCACCAGCGCCAGCGACTCCAGAAAAGCGACCAGCAGGACGACCATCAGGGTGAAAGCCAGTGACTGGGTGATCAAATCTTGTAAATAGGCTTCCATTACACCTCTGTGGATTATTCGGGCCAAACGGGCGGAGGATTTTCCAGTGCCGCCGCAGACGAGTCAATCGATGAATTGTATGCGTATTTGGCAACGCCGCGCGGCAATGGACAATCACTGTATAAAAACCCATACTATAATTTATCTATATTAGCGCCAAAACCGACATCTCGCTGAATGTCGCGCACGCCACCCGGCGGAAGACGAAGGGGTTATGACAGCACTGCAACAGGGTTTCCTGCTCACTCGCCACTGGCGCGACACGCCCACCGGCACCGAGGTCGAATTTTGGCTGGCGACCGACGCGGGCCCGCGTCAGCTGCGTCTGCCGCCGCAAACCTCGGTGGCGTTTATCCCCGCCGAACACCGGCAGCGCGCGGAACTGCTGCTGCGGGAAGAGCGGCAAGTCGAACTGAAACCGCTGGCACTGACGGATTTTCACCACCGCCCGATGCTGGGGCTTTACTGCCGCCAGCACCGTCAGCTCATCAAGCTGGAAAAACTGCTGCGGGAAGGCGGCGTTGCGGTCTACGAGGCCGACATTCGCCCACCGGAGCGCTACCTGATGGAGCGCTTCATCACCGCGCCGGTGTGGTTCAACGGCAACCCCAACGGCGGCGGCCTGTTGCTCAACGGCCAGATGAAGCCGGCGCCGGAGTACCGCCCAACGCTCAAGCTGGTATCGCTGGATATCGAGACCACCGCCCACGGCGAACTTTACTCCATCGCGCTGGAAGGCTGCGGCCAGCGGCAGGTGTACATGCTGGGGCCGGCCAACGGCGGCGATGAGCCGCTGGATTTCGATCTGGAATATTGCGCCAGCCGCCCCCAGCTGCTGGAACGGTTGAACGCCTGGCTGGAACGCCACGATCCCGACGCCATCATCGGCTGGAACCTGGTGCAGTTCGATCTGCGGGTGCTGCAAAAGCATGCCGAGCGCTACCAGATCCCGCTGCGGCTGGGGCGCGGCGGCAACCTGCTGGAGTGGCGCGAGCACGGCTTCAAACAGAACCACTTTTTCGCCGCCGCCGCCGGCCGGCTGATCATCGACGGCATCGAAGCGCTGAAATCCGCCACCTGGAACTTTCCCTCCTTCAGCCTGGAATACGTTTCACAGGAACTGTTGGGTGAAGGCAAGGCGATCGACAACCCTTATCAGCGCATGGCGGAGATCGACCGGCGCTTCGCTGAAGACAAGCCGGCGCTGGCCCGCTACAACCTGAAGGACTGCGAGCTGGTGACGCGCATCTTCGCCAAGGCCGATCTGCTGAACTTCCTGCTGGAGCGCGCCACCGTCACCGGGCTGGCGGCCGATCGCAGCGGCGGCTCGGTGGCAGCCTTCAGCCACCTCTATATGCCGCGCATGCACCGCCTGGGCTTTGTCGCCCCCAACCTCGGCGAACAGCCGGAGGAGCACAGCCCCGGCGGCTTCGTAATGGACTCGCGGCCCGGCCTGTACGACTCGGTGCTGGTGCTGGACTATAAAAGCCTGTACCCGTCGATCATCCGCACCTTCCTGATCGATCCGGTCGGGCTGGTGGAGGGCATGCGCCATCCGGGCGACGCCGACTCGGTGCCCGGCTTTCGCAACGCCCGCTTCTCGCGCAGCAAACACTGCCTGCCGGCGATCGTCGAGCAGATCTGGCAGGGCCGCGAGGCCGCCAAACGCCAGCACAACAAGCCCCTGTCGCAGGCGCTGAAAATCATCATGAACGCGCTGTACGGCGTGCTGGGATCGAGCGGCTGCCGCTTCTTCGATCCGCGGCTGGCGTCGTCGATCACCCTGCGTGGCCACGAGATCATGCGGCAAACCCGCGAGCTGATCGAAGCCGAAGGCTACCAGGTAATTTACGGCGATACCGACTCCACCTTCGTGTGGCTGAAACAGCCGCATGACGAGCAACAGGCGGCGCAGATCGGCCGGGCGCTGGTGCAACGGGTCAACGCCTGGTGGCGGCAGCAGCTGCAGCAGCAGTTCGGGCTGGAGAACGCGCTGGAGCTGGAGTTCGAAACCCACTACTCCCGTTTCCTGATGCCGACCATTCGCGGCGCCGAACAGGGCAGCAAAAAACGCTACGCCGGCCTGATCGCACGCGCCGACGGCGAGGAAGAGATGGTGTACAAAGGGCTGGAAACGGTGCGCACCGACTGGACGCCGCTGGCGCAGCAGTTCCAGCAACAGCTCTATCAGCGCATCTTCAAACGGCAGCCCTATCAGGACTATGTGCGCGACTACGTCGGCAAAACCCTGAACGGCGACTTCGACGATCAGCTGGTGTACCGCAAACGCCTGCGCAGAAAGCTCGACGACTATCAGCGCAACGTGCCGCCACATGCCCGCGCCGCGCGCATCGCCGACGACTACAACCGCCAACAGGGGCGGCCGCTGCAGTATCAGAACGGCGGCTGGATCAGCTACGTGATGACCGTGGCCGGGCCGGAACCGCTGGAAACCCGCCATTCGCCCATCGACTATCAGCATTACCTCGAACGCCAGCTGCAACCGGTGGCAGACGCTATACTCCCTTTCTTGCACGACGATTTCACCACGCTGGTCACCGGGCAAATGGGGCTGTTTTGAGATTGCGCCAGGTTAAGAAAAATCATCGGGTTTTGCAGGTGACGAACGCGCCGCCTTCCATTACCATAGCGCCCTTCCCAAAACTGAACCACGCTTAGCCCTGCCGTCTCGCGACGTCTGCATGGCGTGAACGGCTATTGCCCGCCAAATTTAAAACAAACCGGGATTAGCTGACGTTCAGTACAGGTGCCGCGGCCCTTCCCGCCCGGTAACAAGACTTACTTACAAAGAATCGAGCCGACAATATATGCCTTTTACTCTTGGTCAACGCTGGATCAGCGACACGGAAAGCGAATTAGGATTGGGAACCGTCGTGGCGCTGGATGCGCGCATGATTACCCTGCTTTTCCCCGCCACCGGTGAAAACCGCCTCTATGCCAGAAACGATTCGCCGATCACCCGCGTGATGTTCAACCCGGGCGATACCGTCAGCAGCCACGAGGGCTGGCAGCTGCAGGTGGAAGAGGTGAAAGAGGAAAACGGTCTGTTGACCTATATCGGCACCCGTCTGGACACCCAGGAAAGCGGCGTGGCGATGCGCGAAGTGCTGCTGGACAGCAAACTGACCTTCAGCAAACCGCAGGATCGTCTGTTCGCCGGCCAGATCGACCGCATGGACCGTTTCGCGCTGCGTTTTCGCGCGCGCAAATACCAGAGCGAGCAGTATCGCCTGCCGTTCGCCGGCCTGCGCGGCATGCGCGCCAGTCTGATCCCGCACCAGCTGCACATCGCCCATGAAGTCGGCCAGCGCCATGCGCCGCGCGTTCTGCTCGCGGACGAAGTCGGCCTCGGCAAAACCATCGAAGCCGGCATGATCATCCACCAGCAGCTGCTGGCGGGCCGCGCCGAGCGCGTGCTGATCGTGGTGCCGGAAACGCTGCAGCACCAGTGGCTGGTGGAGATGATGCGCCGCTTCAACCTCTACTTCTCGCTGTTTGACGACAGCCGCTACGCCGAAGCCAAGCTCGACAGCAGCAACCCGTTCGAGACCGAACAGCTGGTGATCTGCTCGCTGGACTTCGTGCGCCGCAACAAGCAGCGTCTGGAAGAGCTGGCGGACGCCCAGTGGGACCTGCTGGTGGTCGATGAAGCGCACCACCTGGCCTGGAGCGAAGAAGCGCCGAGCCGCGAATATCAGGTGATCGAACAGCTGGCCGAGCATATCCCCGGCGTGTTGCTGCTGACCGCCACCCCGGAACAGCTCGGCCAACAGAGCCACTTTGCGCGCCTGCGCCTGCTCGATCCAAACCGTTTCCACGACTACGGCGAGTTCGTCGCCGAGCAGCAGAAATACCGTCCGGTGGCCGACGCCGTCACCCTGTTGCTGAGCGGTGAGCGCCTGGCTGACGACAAGCTGAACCTGCTGGGCGAGCTGATCGACGAGCAGGACATCGAGCCGCTGCTCAAAGCCGCCAACAGCGAAGGCGACAACGCCGAGCAGGCGCGCCAGGAGCTGGTTTCGATGCTGATGGATCGCCACGGCACCAGCCGTGTGCTGTTCCGCAACACCCGTAACGGCGTGAAGGGCTTCCCGCACCGCAACCTGCACCAGATCAAGCTGCCGTTGCCGACCCAGTATCAGACCGCGATCAAAGTCTCCGGCATCATGGGCGCTAAAAAGTCCGTCGAAGCCCGTGCGCGCGACATGCTGTACCCGGAGCAAATCTACCAGGAATTCGAAGGCGAAAACGCCACCTGGTGGAACTTCGACCCGCGCGTCGAATGGCTGCTGGATTACCTGCTGGCCAACCGCAACGAAAAAGTGCTGGTGATCTGCGCCAAGGCCGACACTGCGCTGCAGCTGGAGCAGGTGCTGCGCGAACGTGAAGCGATCCGCGCCGCGGTGTTCCACGAAGGGCTGTCGATCATCGAGCGCGACCGCGCCGCCGCCTACTTCGCCTCCGAAGAGGAAGGCGCGCAGGTGCTGCTGTGTTCCGAGATCGGTTCCGAAGGCCGCAACTTCCAGTTCGCCAGCCAGTTGGTGATGTTCGATCTGCCGTTCAACCCGGACCTGCTGGAGCAACGTATCGGCCGTCTGGACCGTATAGGCCAGATGCACGACATCCAGATCATGGTGCCTTACCTGGAGCACACCGCGCAGGCGGTGCTGGGCCGCTGGTTCCACGAAGGGCTGGACGCCTTCGAGCACACCTGCCCGACCGGCCGCACCATCTACGACAGCTGCTATGAGCAGTTGATCGGTTTTCTGGCCGCGCCGACCGAGCAGGAAGGGCTGGACGAATTCATCCACGCCTGCCGCCAACAGCACGATCAATTGAAAGCGCAGTTGGAACAGGGGCGCGACCGCCTGCTGGAGATGCACTCCAACGGCGGCGATAAAGCCCAGGCGCTGGCCGCCGCCATCGCCGAGCAGGATAACGACGTCAACCTGGTGGGCTTTGCGCTCAACCTGTTCGACATCGTCGGCATCAATCAGGAAGACCGAAGCGACAACCTGATCGTGCTGACGCCATCCGACCATATGCTGGTGCCGGACTTCCCGGGCCTGCCGCAGGACGGCTGTACCGTCACCTTCGACCGCGATCAGGCGCTGTCGCGCGAAGACGCGCAGTTCGTCAGTTGGGAACACCCGATCATCCGCAACGGCCTGGATCTGATCCTGTCCGGCGATACCGGCAGCTGTGCGGTGTCCCTGTTGAAAAACAAAGCGTTGCCGGTCGGCACCCTGCTGGTTGAGCTGGTGTACGTGGTGGAAGCCCAGGCGCCGAAGCACCTGCAGCTGACCCGCTTCCTGCCGCCGACGCCGATCCGCATGCTGATGGATCGCAAGGGCACCAACCTGGCGGCGCAGGTCGAGTTCGAAAGCTTCAACCGCCAGTTGAACGCAGTCAACCGCCACACCTCCAGCAAGCTGGTCAACGCCGTGCAGCAAGACGTGCACGCCATGCTGCAGCAGGCGGAAAGCCTGGTCGAAGCACAGGCGCGCACGCTTATCGAGCAAGCCAAACAAGAGGCGGACGACAAGCTGAGCGCCGAGCTGGCGCGTCTGGAAGCGCTGAAAGCGGTCAACCCGAACATTCGCGACGACGAAGTCGAAACGCTGGAGTTCAACCGCCGTCAGGTGCTGGCCAACCTCAATGAAGCCGGCTGGCGCCTGGATGCCATTCGTCTGGTGGTGGTCACCCACCAGTAACCGGCGCGACGCGGGGAGGCAGCCGCCTCCCCGTTCGGCCCTTTTCGCGGAGCCAAGATGGAACCCTATAATCCCCCGCAGGACCCGCTGCACATCCTGTATCAGGATGAACACATCATGGTGGTCAACAAGCCCAGCGGCTTGCTGTCGGTGCCCGGCCGCGCGCCGGAAAACAAAGACAGCCTGATGACCCGCATTCAGGCCGATCATCCGGCCGCCGAATCGGTGCACCGGCTCGACATGGCCACCAGCGGGGTGATCGTGGTGGCGCTCAACAAGGCCGCCGAGCGTGAGCTGAAGCGGCAGTTCCGCGAACGCGAACCGAAGAAATCCTATATCGCCCGCGTTTGGGGGCATATGGAACATGACGAGGGGTTGGTGGATTTGCCGCTGATCTGCGACTGGCCGAATCGGCCGCTGCAAAAGGTGTGTTTTGACACCGGCAAAGCGGCGCAAACCGAGTATCTGGTGCTGTCGCGCGACGCCGATGGCAGCACGCGCGTGAAGCTGACGCCGATCACCGGCCGCTCACATCAGCTGCGGGTGCACATGCTGGCGCTGGGGCACCCGATACTCGGCGACGGTTTCTACGCCCCGCCGGAAGCCAAGGCGATGGCGCCGCGATTGCAGCTGCATGCGCAAGAGTTGCGCATCACCCATCCCGCCTTCCAGACGCCGATGCACTTTCGCGCCGAGCCGGATTTCTGAATCATATGTTAAACGGGCTCGGCATGCCGGGCCCGCTTTCATCGCCTATTTAAAACCTTTCTCGCGTTTGATCAGGTCGTACGCCGCCTGAATCTCCTGCGCTTTTTGCTTGGCCATTTCCATCATCTGCGGCGGCAAGCCTTTCGCCACCAGCTTATCCGGATGGTGTTCGCTCATCAGCTTACGGTAGGCGCGCTTGATGGTGGCGGCATCGTCGCTGCTGTTCACGCCGAGCACCTTGCACGCATCGTCGAGCGTCGGGCCGCGCTGAGCCTGCTGATAGCCGCCCTGCGAATACCCGCCCTGTTGACCGCCGCCGAATTGGCGCCCCCCCTCCATCATGCTGAGGAACTGATCGAACTGCGCGCGCGAAATGCCCAGCTCTTCGGCGATGACGTACAGTACCTGACGTTCATTCGGATGCAGCGAGCCGTCGGCGAACGCCGCCTGAATCTGAATTTCCAGAAACATCCGAATCAAATCAAAGCGGCCAAAGCAGATGCTGCGGAACTGCTGCAGCGTCTCACGCAGCGGGAACTGGCTCTGTTTGCCCTCGCGGAACGCCTGCTGCGCCGCGGTGCGCGCTTCGCCGTGCAGCTGCAGGCGATCCATGAACAGGCTGGCAATCTGGATATCCGCCTCGGTGACGCGTCCTTTGGATTTGGTCAGGTGGCCCATCACCTGAAAAGTGGTGCGGAAAAACAGCGTTTGCCGCGTTTGCTGGTCGGTGAAAAAACCCCGGCTGCGCTTGTTGCTGCGCGCCGTATCGATCATATGACCGATAATCAGCCCCAGAACTACACCCCAGAATCCCGCGCCAGACCAGATGGCGACGATGACGCCGAGCAGTTTTCCCCAATACTGCATATACTCCTCAATTATCATGCCGAAAGCCGCCCGCTCTCCTCCGTTTCAGGAAAGGGCGCAGGCGATTTTTCCCAGAATTTGGATTATCATACCTGTCATTTATCTTTGCGCCTAACGACGACGCAAGTAAACGGCTGGATTTAGCACTAGCGCAACGCAGATGAGTAATATAGTCTCTGACCGTTTGCCGGACACGACGCCTCTGATGACGGAACACCAAAACCGCGTATGAAAAAAAGTTTCCCAACCCTGCTGGCCACGATGATTTGGACGGCACTCTACAGTCAGCATGCGCTGGCTGATCTGGCCGAGCAATGCATGCTTGGCGTTCCCGTTTACGACAAGCCTTTGGTCAGCGGCGATCCAAACAGCCAGCCTGTGACCATCAATGCCGACGACTCGCGCGCCGACTACCCGAAAAGCGCCCTGTTCAGCGGCAACGTGCGTGTCGAGCAGGGCAACAGCACCCTGACCGCCAAAGAAGTTGAGCTGAACCAGACGCAAAACCCGGGTCAGACGGAGCCCGTGCGCACCGTCACGGCCACCGGTGACGTGCACTACAGCGACAATCAGATCAAACTGAAAGGCCCGAAGGCCTGGTCGAACCTGAACACCAAAGATACCGACGTCTATGAAGGCGACTACCAGATGGTAGGCCGTCAGGGGCGTGGCGATGCCGACAAGATGAAAATGCGCGGCGCCAACCGTTACACCATTCTGGAAAACGGCACCTTTACCTCCTGTCTGCCGGGCGACGACAGCTGGAGCGTAGTCGGCTCCGAAGTGATCCACGACCGCGAAGAGCAGGTGGCTGAAGTGTGGAACGCCCGCTTCCGCATCGGCGGCGTGCCGGTGTTCTACAGCCCGTACCTGCAGCTGCCGGTCGGCGACAAGCGCCGTTCAGGCTTCCTGATCCCGAACGCCAAATACGGCAGCAACAACGGCTTCGAGTTCATGTTGCCGTACTACTGGAACATCGCGCCGAACTACGACGCCACCATCACGCCGCATTATATGTCCAAGCGCGGCCTGCAGTGGCAGACCGAATTCCGCTACCTGGTGCAACCGGGCCTTGGCCTGATGGAATTAGACTGGCTGCCGAACGACCGGGAATACGGCAAAGATCATGACGACAGCAAGCGCTGGCTGTTCTATTGGAACCACAACGGCGTGATGGACCAGGTGTGGCGCTTCAACGTCGACTACACCAAGGTCAGCGATTCCAAATACTTCACCGATCTGGACTCCAAGTACGGTTCCACCACCGACGGCTACGCCACGCAGAAATTCAGCCTCGGCTACGCCAACGAGAACTGGAACGCCACGCTGAGCTCCAAGCAATTCCAGATTTACGACGATACCAACCGCACCCTGTCTGACACCTACAAGGTGCAGCCGCAGCTGGATCTGAACTACTACAAGAACGACCTCGGCCCGTTCGATTTCCATATCTACGGCCAGGCGGCCAAGTTCACCAGCGTCAACCCATACAGCCCGGACGCCACCCGTCTGCATATGGAACCGACGCTCAACCTGCCGCTGACCAACGGCTGGGCCAGCCTGAACACCGAAGCCAAGCTGATGGCGACCCACTACCAGCAGGATATTCCTGACGGTTTCGCCGCCAACTACCAGAGCCGCAAAGGCGCCGCCGCGCCGGATCTTGACGATTCGGTCAACCGCGTATTGCCGCAGTTCAAGGTCGACGGCAAGCTGGTGTTCGAGCGGCCGATGATCTGGGCAGAAGGCGCTACCCAGACCCTGGAGCCGCGCGTGCAGTACCTGTACGTGCCGTATCGCGATCAGAGCAACATCTACACCTACGACACTACGCTGCTGCAGACCGATTACTCCGGCCTGTTCCGCGACCGCACCTACAGCGGCCTGGATCGCATCGCTTCGCAGAACCGTGTCTCCACCGGTTTGACCACCCGTATTTATGATGACGCGCTGGTTGAACGTTTTAACGCTTCCGTGGGTCAAATCTACTACTTCAGCCGTTCGCGTACCGGCGACCAGATGACGAGTTTCGATAACAACGATAATACCGGCAGCGTGGCCTGGGCCGGCGATACCTATTGGAAGATCGACGATCGTTGGGGTCTGCGCGGCGGCCTGCAGTACGACACCCGCCTGAGCAGCGTCTCGCTGGGCAACGGCGTGGTGGAATACCGCCAGGACGCCGAGCGCGTGGTGCAGCTGAACTACCGTTACGCCACGCCGGAATACATCCAGACGGCGTTGAACACCAAGACGGTTCCGGCCTTCCAGGACGGCATCTCGCAGGTGGGCATTACCGGCAGCTGGCCGATCGCCGATCGTTGGGCGGTCGTCGGGGCGTATTACTACGACACCCGCGCCAAACAATCCGCCGATCAGCTGGTGGGGCTGAAGTACAACACCTGCTGCTGGGCAGTGACCCTGGGCTATGAGCGCAAGATCACCGACTGGAACACCAGCAACAATACCAGCGTTTACGACAACAGAGTTTCGTTCAACGTCGAACTGCGTGGCCTGAGCAGCGATCATAGTCTCGGCTCCGCGGAAATGCTGCGCTCCGGCATTCTGCCGTATCAGCGCGCATTCTGACGCTTTGCAACACTTTGAAAACGAGAACTTTCACCCGCATTTGCGGATTACATAATGGGAAATGTATGAAGAACTGGAGAACGCTTATTCTCGGATTGGTGGTTTGCGCCAATGCCGCGTTCGCAGCACCCCAAGAAGTGGATAAAGTCGCCGCCGTCGTGGATAACGGCGTGGTACTCGAAAGCGACGTCAACGGACTGTTGCAGTCGGTGAAACTCAACGCCCAGCAGGCCGGCCAACAGCTGCCGGACGACAAGACGCTGCGCCATCAGATCATCGAACGTCTGATCATGGATAACATCCAGCTGCAGATGGCCAAGAAAATGGGCATCACCGTGTCCGACGCCGATCTGGACAAGGCGATCGCCAACATCGCCGCGCAAAACCGCATGAGCGTCGATCAGCTGCGCAGCCGCCTGTCGTATGAAGGGCTGAACTACAACACCTATCGCGCGCAGATCCGCAAAGAGATGCTGATCTCCGAAGTGCGTAACAACGAAGTGCGTCGCCGCGTCACCATCCTGCCGCAGGAAGTGGACTCGCTGGCCAAACAGGTGGGCGCGCAGAACGGCAGCGACACCGAAATGAACATCAGTCACATCCTGATCCCGCTGCCTGAGAACCCGTCGCAGCAGCAGGTCGACAAAGCCGAAGAGCTGGCCAAACGTCTGGTGGGCGAGATCAACAGCGGCGCCGACTTCGGCAAGCTGGCGATCACCTACTCCGCCGACTCTCAGGCGCTGAAAGGCGGCAACATGGGCTGGGGCAAGCTGCAAGAGATCCCGACCCTGTTCGCGGAACGTCTGGTGAGCGCCAAGAAAGGCGACATCGTCGGGCCAATCCGTTCCGGCGTCGGTTTCCATATCCTGAAAGTGAACGACATCCGCGGCGCCAGCCAGTCGGTCTCGGTCACCGAAGTGCACGCCCGTCACATCCTGCTGAAGCCTTCCGTGGTGTTGACTGACGATCAGGCGCGCGCCAAGCTGCAATCCGTGGCGGAAGCCATCAAGAGCGGCCGCGCCAAATTCGCCGACGAAGCCAAACAGCTGTCGCAAGATCCGGGTTCCGCCATGCAGGGCGGCGATCTGGGCTGGGCTTCTCCGGACATCTACGATCCGGCCTTCCGCGATGCGCTGCTGAAGCTGAGCAAGGGTGAAATCAGCGCGCCGGTACACTCTTCCTTCGGTTGGCACCTGATTCAGCTGCTGGATACCCGTCAGGTGGATAAAACCGACGCCGCGCAGAAAGATCGCGCTTACCGCATGCTGTTCAACCGCAAGTTCGCCGAAGAAGCGCAGACCTGGATGCAGGAACAGCGCGCCCAGGCCTACGTGAAGATCCTCGATGGCAGCGATGCACAGCAATAAACGCGTCGTCATTACCCCCGGCGAACCCGCCGGGGTGGGGCCGGATTTGGTAGCCGCCCTGGCGCAACAGGATTGGCCTGTTGAGCTGGTGGTGTGCGCCGATCCGGCCTTGTTGCTTGAACGCGCCGAACGCCTGGGCCTGCCGCTGACGCTGCGCGACTACCAACCGCAGCAACCGGCCGAAGCGCAACGCGCCGGCACGCTGACCGTGCTGCCGGTGCCGCTCGCTCACCCGGTTACCGCCGGTGAGTTGAACGTCGGCAACAGCGCCTACGTGGTGGAAACCCTGGCGCGCGCCTGCGACGGCTGCCTGAACGGCGAGTTTTCCGCACTGATCACCGGCCCGGTGAACAAGGGCGTGATCAACGACGCCGGCGTGCCGTTTATCGGCCATACCGAATTCTTTGCCGATCGCAGCCGCTGCGATCGCGTGGTGATGATGCTCGCGACCGAAGAGCTGCGCGTGGCGCTGGCGACCACCCACCTGCCGCTGCTGGCGGTGCCGGGCGCCATCACGCAGCAGAGCCTGTTCGAAGTCATCCGCATTCTCGACCACGATCTGAAAACCAAATTTGGCATCGCCCAGCCGCACATTTACGTCTGCGGTCTGAATCCCCACGCCGGGGAAGGCGGCCATATGGGGCGCGAAGAGATAGACACCATCATCCCGGCGCTCGATGCGCTGCGCGCTGACGGCATCCATCTTGTCGGCCCGCTGCCGGCGGACACCCTGTTCCAGCCCAAATATCTGCAAGATGCCGATGCGGTGCTGGCGATGTATCACGATCAGGGGCTGCCGGTGCTAAAATACCAAGGGTTCGGCCGCGCGGTGAATATCACCCTCGGTTTGCCTTTCATACGCACCTCGGTCGACCACGGCACCGCTCTGGAACTGGCCGGCACCGGCACCGCCGATGTCGGCAGTTTCCAAACGGCCCTGAATCTCGCCATTAAAATGATAATTAATTGTAATGAATAACAGAGTCCACCAAGGGCACTTTGCCCGCAAACGCTTTGGACAAAACTTTTTAACCGATCAGTTTGTCATCGATAGCATTGTCTCCGCCATTCACCCGCAGCCGGGCGAAGCGGTGGTTGAGATCGGCCCCGGTCTCGGCGCCTTGACCGAGCCGGTCGGCGCGCGCATGGACCGCATGACGGTGATCGAACTGGACCGCGATCTGGCCACCCGGCTGGAGAATCATCCGCAGCTGAAAGACAAGCTGACCATCCGCCAGCAGGACGCCATGACGGTGAATTTCGCCGAACTGGCCGAGGAAGCTGGCCAACCGCTGCGCGTATTTGGTAACCTGCCGTACAATATTTCGACGCCGCTGATGTTCCACCTTTTCAGCTATACTCAGGCAATCCGCGACATGCACTTTATGTTGCAGAAAGAGGTGGTCAACCGTCTGGTGGCCGGCCCTGACAGCAAGGCCTACGGGCGTTTGACCGTGATGGCGCAGTACTACTGCAACGTCATTCCGGTGCTGGAAGTGCCGCCGACCGCGTTCGCGCCGCCGCCGAAGGTCGATTCCGCCGTGGTGCGCCTGGTGCCGCACCGCGTGCTGCCAAACCCGGTGGGCGACGTGCGTATGCTGAGCCGCATCACCACGCAGGCGTTCAACCAGCGGCGGAAAACCATCCGCAATAGCCTGGGCGACCTGTTCACGCCGGAGCAGCTGACGGAACTGGGTGTCGATCCTTCGCTCAGAGCAGAGAATATTTCTGTGGCGCAGTACTGCAAGCTGGCGAACTGGCTGTCAGCCAATCCGGCGCCGCAGCAATAAGGAGTTGTTGTCATGATTGATTCGCCCCGCGTGTGTATTCAGGTTCAGAGCATCTATGTGGAATCACAGTCGATCCCTGAAGAAGAGCGTTACGTCTTCGCCTATACCATCACTATCCGCAATCTGGGGCGGAGCGACGTGCAACTGCTGGGCCGTTACTGGCTGATCACCAACAGCAACGGCCGCCAAACCGAAGTCCAGGGCGAAGGCGTGATCGGCGAACAGCCCGTCATTCCGCCCGGCGGAGAGTTTCAGTATACCAGCGGCGCCATTCTGGAAACGCCGCTGGGCACCATGGAAGGCCATTACGAAATGGTTGATCATCAGGGTCAGCCGTTCCGCACCGCTATTCCCGTGTTCCGCTTAGCCATTCCAACGCTGATCCATTAATTATGTCGACATACCTTATCGGCGACGTTCACGGCTGTTTTGATGAACTGAAGTCGCTGCTGGCTCAGGCTGCTTTCGATCCCGAGCGCGATCAACTGTGGCTGACCGGCGATCTGGTGGCGCGCGGCCCCGCCTCGCTGGACGTGCTGCGCTACGTGCGCTCGCTCGGCCCGGCGGTGCGCATGGTGCTGGGCAACCACGATCTGCACCTGCTGGCGGTTTACGCCGGCATCAGCCGCAACAAACCCAAAGATCGCATCACACCGCTGCTGGAAGCGCCTGACGCCGACGAGCTGATCAACTGGCTGCGCCGCCAACCGGTGCTGCAGGTGGATGATGAGCAAAAGCTGGTGATGGCGCACGCCGGCATCACCCCGCAGTGGGATATCGACACCGCGAAAATGTGTGCGCGCGAAGTGGAGGCGGTATTGAGCAGCGACAGCTACCCGCTGTTCCTCGACGCCATGTACGGTGATATGCCGAACAACTGGGCGCCGGAGTTGAGCGGCCTTGCGCGCCTGCGTTTCAGCACCAATGCGTTCACGCGCATGCGCTACTGCTTCCCCAACGGCCAGCTCGACATGATCTGCAAAGATGCGCCGGGCAGCGCACCTGCGCCGCTGAAACCGTGGTTCGAACTGCCGCGCCTGATCGACCCCGAATACACCATCATCTTCGGCCATTGGGCCTCGCTCGAAGGCAAGGGCACGCCGGAAGGCGTGATCGGGCTGGATACCGGCTGCTGCTGGGGCGGCGATCTGACGATGCTGCGCTGGGAAGACCGTCGTTATTTCACCCAGCCAGCTAATCGCAGCGAAGCGCCTGACGCCGGCAGATTAGCCGCATCCTGAAAATACAAAGGCGGCCCCGTGGCCGCCTTTGTTTTCTATATTATCGCCTTACGCCCCAATCACCCCGCCATCTTCACGCGTGATCATCAATACCGATGAACGCGGGCGCGGGCTGTTGTTTGGGAAGTGCGAATCGCCCTCTTCTCCCGGATGCTGCACGTTGACGAACATCGTCCTGTAGTCCGGAGTGAAGGTGATGCCGGTCAGTTCGCAGGACTTCGGCCCCACCATAAAGCGGCGAATTTCGCCGCTGACCGGATCGCCCACCAGCATCTGGTTGTTGCCCTGCCCGACGTAGTCGCCCTTGTTGCTGTACTTGCCGTCGGTGAGGATCCACAGGCGGCCGGCGCGATCGAATCCCAGCCCGTCCGGGCTGTTGAAGGTGTTATCCGCCGTGATGTTCGGCGTGCCGCGGTTAACGCCTTCCGGGTGGGCGATCGGGTTGCCGCACAGCGCATAGATATCCCAGGCGAAAGCGTCGGCGGTGGCGTCGCCGCCCTCGTCCCAGCGAATAATCTGGCCATAGACATTGTTCGGCCGCGGATTAGCGGCGTTCAACGGCATCCCCTCCTCGCCGCGCTTGCTGTTGTTGGTCAGCGTGCAGTACGCGCGGCCATCATGCGGGTTCACCGCGATCCACTCCGGGCGATCCATTTTAGTGGCGCCGACCTGCTGCGCCGCCTTACGGGCGAAGATCAGCACTTCAGCCTCATCGCGGAAACCGTTCTCCGGCGTCAGGCCGTTCTTGCCGAACTCGAGCGCAATCCAGCGCCCTTTGCCCTTCAGCGGGGTGCCGGCTTCGTCGCCGTCGAACTGCGCCACATACAGCGTCCCTTCGTCCAGCAGCGTGCGATTGTTGGCCGGATTGGCGATGTCGACCACGCCTTTGGAGACGTACTTATAGATATGCTCACCGCGCTCGTCGTCCCCCATATACACCACCAGACGGCCGTCTTTGGCGACGGTCACCGCCGCGTTCTCATGTTTGAAGCGGCCCAGCGCAGTGTGCTTAATCGGCGTCGAGGTTGGATCCAGCGGATCGATCTCCACGATCCAGCCGTGGCGGTTGAATTCGTTGGGGTTCTTCGCCACGTCGAAGCGTTCGTCGTAGTCCGGCCAGTTGCGCTCCGGCTCGTTGGCCTTCAGCGTGTAGCGTTTCTGTTCCGGGGTGGTTGGGTAATCGGCCTGGTGAGTCCCGAAGTAGGTATCGAAATTTTCTTCACAGGTCAGGTAAGTGCCCCACGGCGTCTTGCCGTTGGCGCAGTTGCCGAAGGTGCCCAACACCTTGCGGCCGCTCGGATCGGCGGCGGTCTGCAGCAGCGGATGCCCGGCAGCCGGGCCGCTGAACTGCATGTCGCTGTTGGCGGTAATGCGGCGGTTATAGCGCGACGGGCGCTCGACTTCCCAGCGCTGGCCATCGCCGACGCGTTTGACCGCCACGATAGAGACGCCGTGCGCCGCCTGCGACTTGCGCACTTCTTCCAGGCTAGTGGCCTTGGTGCCGCCGTGGGCGAACAGGTACTGCTCGTTGACGTATTCGTTGTTGATGGCCATCACGCCGTGATTGTCATCGATCGGGAAAAAGCTCATGCCGTCGTTGTTGTCGCCAAACTGCTTTTCCTGATCGGCGGCGCTGTTATTGCCCTGCGGATCGAAGGCCGGCGCGCCGTCCACCAGCGGCTCGCCCCAGGAGATCAGCACCTCGGCCCGGTAGCCCGGCGTGATGGTCACCTCATCGGCGGTCGACGCGGCGATGCCCTGAAAGCCCAGCAGCCTGTTCGGCGGCAGATCCTCGGCCAACGCCTCGGCGGAGACCGACCAGATGCCGCCGCCGAGAAAACCGGCCAGACCGACGGCGCCGGCGCTGCCGAGCAGCAGTTTGCGGCGAGTGGGATCGATCAGGCGATCGGCGTCTAATTGCTCAATTTGCTTGGTCATAGCGTGGTTACCTTTTTAGTTATGGCGCCGCGATCAAGATTCACCAGAGTTGCCGAGGCGCTCGGAGTTGGGCTTCATACTAATCAGGTAATGTGACGGAAAGGTTACGCATGACGGACGCAAAAAGACCGGGGGCGCAATTGCTTGCGCCCCCGGGGATAGCCTGGCTAACGCGCTGAAATCAGCGGCGCTGCAGGATCTCGAAGCAGTAGCTGTGCGAGTTCAGATCGTCGGCGTCGTGGAACTCGCTGAAGGTGGTTTCCCACTCGTCCGGCTCGTAGTCCGGGAAGTGGGTATCGCCGCCGACTTCGGCGTCGATGTGCGTCAGGTACAGGCGATCGGCGCGCGGCAGCAGCTGGGTATAGATGCGCCCGCCGCCGATCACCATCACTTCTTCCACGTCGCCGGCGGCGGCCAGCGCCTCATCCAGCGAAGTCGCCCAGGTCACCCCGGCTTCGCTGCCCGGGCGGCTGCTCAAAACGATATTGTGCCGGCCCGGCAGCGGGCGGCCGATGGACTCGAAGGTCTTGCGGCCCATAATAACCGGCTTATTCAACGTGTTGCGTTTAAACCACGCAAGGTCCGCCGGCAGGTGCCACGGCATGGCGTTTTCCATGCCAATAACGCGATCCGCCGCCAAGGCAGCGATCAGGCTGATAATCATTGTTTAACCCTGTGTAGGCAGCAAAATTGGTGACACTATACGTAAAGGCCTGAGTGCCGTCGATAGGCTAATCAAGCAAGATGAATATATAAGATAGCTCTTATCAGCATATCTAATAACCAACGTTCTTCCGCCGGGAAATTTCACACGCCGGGGCGTTTGCGGTACAGCCACAGACCCGGTAACGACAGGCCGATCGACAAGGCGCCGACGATGAAACTGGCCTTGAGGAAGTTGGTGATCATGGTCTCCATCAAGGCCTCGCTGTAGCCCAGATGCGAGATCTCTACCACAGTTATCATCGCGGTATAGGCGGAAATGCCGGGGAACATCGGGATCACCGCCGCCACAGTGAATACCTTCGGGTGCGCCAGCAGCCAGCGCGACCAATAGATGCCGATGATGCCGATCAGGATCGCCGCCAGCAACGAGGCCCACTCGATGTTCATGCCGCCGTGCATCATCAGCATGCGCGAACCGCGCCCGATAGCCCCGAGCAACGCACAATAGCGCAGCGCACGCAGCGGCACGTTGAACACCATGGCGAAGCCCAGCGCCGGCACCGCCGCCAACAGCATCTCCTGCAACAAGGCCCACAGCAGATTCATGACCACCCCCGCAGATCCCACAGCGACATCGCCATCACCACGCCGATACAGGTCGCCAACGTCAACAGGCTGGCCATCGCCCAGCGTGCCAGCCCGGTATTCACATGCCCTTTGAACATGTCGGCCACCGCGTTGATCAACGGAAAGCCCGGCACCAGCAGCAGCACGCTGGCGGCCATCGCCACGCTCGAGGTATCTTTAAACGCCGGCAGGCGCAGCAGCAATCCGGAGATCGACGTAGCGACAAACGCCGTCAGGCAGAAATTGATCAACGGATTCATATGCCGGGCGGTGAGGATTTGGCGCACCAACATCGCCGTGCCGCTGGCGATAAAGGTCACCAGGAAGGCGTCGCCACCGCCGCCGTTGAGCATGCTGAAGCACCCGCAGGACAACCCCACCATCAGCACCACCAGCCAGCGCGGATAGCGCAGCGGCCGGATCCTTTCAAAGCGGCGCGCCACGTCGTGCGCATCCGCCAGGTGGTGCTCGGCGAGGATCACGATATGCTGCACTTCGGTCACCACCTGCATATTGATGCCGCGATCGACGTTCTTGCGGGTGGTGGTCAGGCAGGCGCCGTGGCTGAGGGTGGTCAGCACCACCGCATTGGCGGAGATCGAGCTTTCCACGCTGTCCATCCCCAGCGCCAACCCCAGGCGGGTCGACAGCTGTTCCACCACCGTGCTCTCGGCGCCGTGCTGCAACAGCAGCAACGCGCATTGAATGCACAGGCGGGTGATTTCACGCTGTTGCCGATGCGGTTCCGGCATGTCTGTGGCGGTAGTCTGCTGCATGGTGCTCCGTCGCGGGTGGTAGATGAATTATTATCATAGAGCCTAACAATACCTCATTGGGTTGATGCGCATCAGAGGAAGCGGCGTTATTATCGCCAGAATTCTGCCTTTTGCGCGAGACGCTCCCATGCTTGAAACTTCGCTGTTCGTCGCCGGCATCGCCACCCTTGGCATGCTCTCCCCCGGCCCGGATTTTTTCCTGGTGATTAAAAACGCCGCCCGCTACCCGCGCCTGGCCGCCATGATGACCGCCTTCGGCGTGATCTGCGGCGTCGCCACCCACATGTCCTACTGCGTCGCCGGGCTGGCGGTGGTGATCACCACTACGCCGTGGCTGTTCAACCTGCTGAAATACGCCGGGGCGGTGTATCTGGTGTGGATCGGCATCCAGGCGCTGCTGTCGCGCGGCGGCGGCAAAATGAACGTCAGCAATCTGCCGCAGCAGCAGGTCAGCCTGAAGAGCGCCTTTGCGCAAGGCTACCTGTGCAATCTGCTGAACCCAAAGGCCACCCTGTTCTTCCTGGCGGTGTTCACCCAGGTGCTGCAGATCGATTCTGGCCTGGGCGACAAACTGTGGTACGCGGGGATTATTCTCGGCCTGTCGGTCATCTGGTGGCCGCTGCTGGTATTCCTGATCCAAAGCGGACCGGTACGCCGCGGGCTGGAGAAGGCACAGAAGGTCGTCGACAAATTGCTGGGCGGCATGCTGATCGCCTTAGGCATCAAGGTCGCGCTGAGCTGAACAAAAAAACGGGGCGCCATCGCGGCGCCCCTGTTGTTATCCTTTGGCTTCTTTGGCTTCCACCACTTCGTCTTCCGGCGCCTTGCCGTCGATACTGCCGCGCCAACCGGTCTGCTGCACCCGCGCCAACCGATTCTGATCCTGCTCGATGGCCGCGCTGAGCATCTCCTTGGCCCGTTGCAGGCTGGCGATACGGAATTCAGTGTCCTGATAATTCTCCAGCGTATCTTCCAGCATCTTCAGGTTATAGCGACGGAAAGTGTCCGCTTTCTCGCGCGCTTCATAGGCGTCCAGTCCCAGCAATTCCAGCGTTTCACGGCCGATGCGCAGCGAGCTTTCGAAGGTTTCGCGCTCCGGTTTTTCCACCCCCAGCTGCCGCAGCTGATACCAGTGGTCGACGTCGCGCGCCCGCGCCACCACCTTCAGATGCGGGAAGTGCTGCCTGGCCAGCTCGGTTAACGCCAGGCTGTCCTCCACATCGTCGATGGCGTTGATCAGCACCTTGGCGTGGGCGGCGCCGGCGGCCTCCAGCAGATCGGCCCGCGTGGCGTCGCCGTAGAACACCTTGGTGTCGAATTTGCGCAGCGTTTCGATATGATCCGGATCGTGATCCAGTACCACGGTGTGCACGCCGTTGGCCAACAGCAGACGACCGGCGATCTGACCGAAACGGCCGAAACCGGCGATGATCACGCTGGCATTTTCGTCGTCAATAACGTCAGCCGGGCGCTCCTCTTTCGGCGCATTTTTCTCCAGCTGCGCGGCGATCACCAACAGCAGCGGCGTGGCCGCCATCGACAGCGCCACCGCCAGCGTCAGCGACTTGGCCCACTCGACCGGCAAAACGCCGGCCAGCTGCGCCGCGCTGAAGATAACGAAAGCGAACTCACTGCCCTGGCCCAGCAAAATGGCGAACAGGCCGCGCTGGCGTTTCGGCACCCCAAGCAGCGGCCCGATCAGCCACAGCAGCGCCGCTTTGATCAGCATAAAGCCCAGCAGCAGCGAGGCGATCAGCAGCGGATGATGGAACAGGGTGCCGAAATCGATCGACATGCCGACGCCGATGAAGAACAGCCCCAGCAGCAGCCCTTTGAATGGCTGAATATCGCTCTCCAGCGCGTGGCGGTATTCCGAGCTCGCCAGCAGTACCCCGGCGAGAAACGCCCCCATCGCCATCGACAGCCCGGCCATCTCCAGCAGGATGCCGAAGCCGAACACCAGGAACAGCGCCACGGCGCTGAATACCTCGCGCATGCCCGAGCGGGCGACGAAATGCAGCAGCGGGCGGGTGACGTAGCGGCCGAGCAGCACCACCATCACCAGCGCGCCCACCACCTTGGCCGCCGACAGCACGAATGCGCCCAGCGTGGTGCTGGCGCCGCTGCTGGCCAGCAGTGGGATCATCGCCACCAGCGGGATCGCCGCGATGTCCTGGAACAGCAGCACCGCAAACGCGCTGCGGCCGATCGGAGACGGCGTCAAATTGCGTTCGCTCATCGCCTGCATGGCGATGGCGGTGGATGAGAGCGCCAGCGTCAAACCGATCAGCAGCGCCACCTTCCAGTTGAGGCCAAGGAAGTAACAGAAAGCGCTCAGCGCCAGGCCGCAGCCTACCATCTGAATGCTGCCGCCGCCGAACACCGAGGCGCGCAGCGTCCACAGCCGCTTGGGATCCAGCTCCAGACCGATGATAAACAGCATCAGCACCACGCCGATCTCGGCGAAGGTGAGGATCGACTCGGCGTCCGACACCAGTTTCAGCCCCCAGGGGCCGATGATGCAGCCGGCGATCAGGTAACCGAGCACCGAGCCCAGCCCCAGCCGCACCGCGATCGGTACAAATAACGCGGCGGAGCCGAGATAGATCAGCCCCTCGATCATCATATGGTGATTATCCATGGCTGGCCTCCCCGGTTTCCGCTTCGGCGTGTTCCATCAGGTAGTCGACCAACCGCTGCCGGTAGGCTTCACCGGCAGCGAGCAACGCCGGTTCGTTGCAGGTAAAGGTGTTGTGCAGGGCGAAATACGGCTGCCAGTTCATGCCGCAATAGATCGCCGTGGCCTGCAGCGGCTGCGCCAGCGCGGCGAAGTTGGGAAAATCGCCCAGTTCGAAATGGTGCTCGTCACCGCCGCTGGTTACCGCCCACAGGCAGTCTTTGCCCACCAGCGCATTGCCGTCGTGGCCATAGGCCCAGCCGTGCTCCAGCACTTTATCGATCCACAGCTTCAACAGCGGCGGAAAGCTGTACCACTGCATCGGATGCTGCAACACCACCATGTCGGCGCGCTCCAGCGCCTGCTGTTCGGCATTGATGTCGATATTGAAATCGGGATACAGCTCATACAGCGAGCGCACCTCTACCTCGGGGAGATCCTTCACCGCCTGCAGCAGGCGCTGATTGGCATGCGAATGCCGGGGATACGGGTGAGCATAAATTATCAAAATCATTGTTATCGTCGTTCCTTCGTTCCTTGCCAATACACCAAGCATATACCAATCACACAGAGTGACAGTTTGCCCACTGATTGATAGCGGAAATTTTTAACGCCAGCCGACAAATTTGCTGAATAAAAAAGGGGCGCTGCATTGCAGCGCCCCTGACATAGCGTTATCGCACGGTTACTTGCCGATGCGCGCGTGCATTTCCTGCACCGAAGTGACCTGCTCGGTCGGATCCGCTTTCAGCGCCATCGCGGTGGCGAAGCCGCCGTTCAGCGTAGTGTCGTAGTGCACCTTGTACTGCAGGGCGCTGCGGCGAATCAGCTTGGAGTCTTCAATCGCCTGACGGCCGGCCGTGGTGTTGACGATGTAAGTGTACTCGCCGTTCTTGATACGGTCCTGAATGTGCGGACGCCCTTCGTGCACCTTGTTGACCAGGCGCGGGTTGATGCCTGCTTCGCCCAGCACCACCGCGGTGCCGTGGGTTGCGTCCAGCTCGAAGCCCTGCTTCAGCAGGCTGGCGGCCAGGTCGACCACGCGGGCTTTATCGCCTTCGCGCACCGACAGCAGCGCGCGGCCCTGTTTCTTCATGCCCGAGTTGCTGCCCAGCATCGCTTTGGAGAAGGCTTCCGCGAAGGTGCGGCCCACGCCCATCACTTCCCCGGTAGAGCGCATTTCCGGCCCCAGAATCGGGTCGACGCCCGGGAATTTGTTGAACGGCAGCACCACTTCTTTCACCGAGTAGTACGGCGGGATGATCTCTTCGGTCACACCCTGCTCAACCAGCGTTTTGCCCGCCATCACGCGCGCGGCCACCTTGGCCAGCGGCACGCCGGTGGCTTTGGACACGAACGGCACGGTACGCGCGGCGCGCGGATTGACTTCAATCAGGTAGACTTCGTTGTCTTTCACCGCGAACTGCACGTTCATCAAGCCGCGCACCTGCAGCTCGAACGCCAGTTTTTCCACCTGGCGACGCATCACGTCCTGAATTTCCTGGCTCAGGGTGTATGCCGGCAGCGAACACGCGGAGTCGCCGGAGTGCACGCCCGCCTGTTCGATGTGCTCCATGATGCCGCCGATCAGCACGCGCTCGCCGTCGCAGATGGCGTCGACGTCCACTTCTACCGCATCGTCCAGGAAGCGGTCCAGCAGCACCGGCGCATCGTTGGACACGCTGACCGCGGTCTGGAAGTAACGGCGCAGGTCGGTTTCGTCATAGACGATTTCCATCGCCCGGCCGCCCAGCACGTAGGAAGGGCGCACCACCAGCGGATAGCCGATGCCCGCCGCCTTCTCCACTGCCTGCTCGATGGCGGTGACGGTGGCGTTGGCCGGCTGCTTCAGGCCCAGGCGGTTTACCGCCTGCTGGAAGCGTTCGCGGTCTTCGGCGCGGTCGATGGCGTCCGGGCTGGTGCCGATGATCGGCACGCCTGCGGCTTCCAGCTCGCGCGCCAGCTTCAGCGGAGTCTGGCCGCCGTACTGTACGATAACGCCTTTCGGCTTCTCGATGCGCACGATTTCCAGCACGTCTTCCAGCGTTACCGGCTCAAAGTACAGACGGTCGGAGGTGTCGTAGTCGGTGGAGACGGTTTCCGGGTTACAGTTGACCATGATGGTCTCGTAGCCGTCTTCGCGCAGCGCCAGCGAGGCGTGCACGCAGCAGTAGTCGAACTCGATGCCCTGGCCGATACGGTTCGGCCCGCCGCCCAGCACCATCACTTTCGGCCGGTCGTTGGTCGGATTGGACTCGCACTCTTCTTCATAAGTGGAGTACATGTAGGCGGTGTCGGTGGCGAATTCCGCCGCACAGGTGTCCACGCGCTTGTACACCGGGTGCAAACCGTGGCTGTGGCGCAGCTTGCGAATTTCGCTCTCGGCGACGCCGGCCAGCTTGGCCAGGCGCGCATCGGCGAAGCCTTTGCGCTTCAGGGTGCGCAGGAACTCTTTGTTCAGGCCGTTGATGCCCGCGTCGGCCACCTGCTCTTCCAGGCGCACCAGCTCTTCAATCTGCACCAGGAACCAGCGGTCGACGTTGGTCAGGTTGAAGACGCCGTCGACCGACAGACCGGCGCGGAAGGCGTCGGCGATGTACCAGATGCGGTCGGAACCGGCGTCTTTCAGCTCGCGGCGAATTTTGGTCAGCGCTTCCGGATCGTCCAGGCTCACTTTCGGGTCGAAACCGGTGGCGCCCACTTCCAGGCCGCGCAGCGCTTTCTGCAGCGACTCCTGTTGGGTGCGGCCGATGGCCATCACTTCACCGACCGACTTCATCTGGGTGGTCAGGCGATCGTTGGCGCCGGCGAACTTCTCGAAGTTGAAGCGCGGGATCTTGGTGACGACGTAGTCGATGGACGGCTCGAACGACGCCGGGGTGCGGCCGCCGGTGATGTCGTTCATCAGTTCATCGAGGGTGTAACCCACCGCCAGCTTGGCGGCGATCTTGGCGATTGGGAAGCCGGTGGCTTTCGACGCCAGCGCCGAAGAGCGCGATACGCGCGGGTTCATTTCGATGACGATCAGGCGGCCGGTTTTCGGGTTGACCGAGAACTGCACGTTGGAGCCGCCGGTTTCGACGCCGATCTCACGCAGCACCGCCATCGAGGCGTTGCGCATGATTTGGTATTCCTTGTCGGTCAGGGTCTGGGCCGGCGCGACGGTGATCGAGTCGCCGGTGTGGATGCCCATGGCGTCGAAGTTTTCGATGGAGCAAACAATGATGCAGTTGTCGTTCTTATCACGCACCACTTCCATCTCGTACTCTTTCCAACCGATCAGCGATTCGTCGATCAGCAGCTCGTTGGTCGGCGACAGATCCAGACCGCGTTCGCAGATTTCTTCGAACTCTTCACGGTTGTAAGCGATGCCGCCGCCGGTACCGCCCATGGTAAAGGAAGGACGGATGATGCACGGGAAGCCGACGTCAGCGGCAACCGCCAGCGCTTCTTCCATGGTGTGCGCGATGCCGGAGCGCGCGGTATCCAGACCGATCTTCTTCATCGCCACGTCGAAACGGCGACGGTCTTCGGCCTTGTCGATCGCATCGGCGGTGGCGCCGATCATGGTGACGCCGAACTCGGCCAGTACGCCCTGACGCTCCAGCTCCAGCGCGCAGTTCAGCGCCGTCTGGCCGCCCATGGTCGGCAGCACCGCATCCGGGCGCTCTTTTTCGATGATCTTGCGTACCACTTCCCAGTGGATCGGCTCAATGTAGGTAGCGTCGGCCATTTCCGGGTCGGTCATGATAGTCGCCGGGTTGGAGTTGACCAAAATGACGCGGTAGCCCTCTTCGCGCAGCGCTTTACACGCCTGGGCGCCAGAGTAGTCGAACTCACACGCCTGACCGATAACGATCGGGCCCGCGCCGAGGATCAGGATGCTTTTTATGTCTGTACGTTTTGGCATTTTTTACTGCTCCTGATTATTTGGCGTTAGAACGGTAAGTCTCAATCAGTTCGATAAAGTGATCGAACAGCGGCGCGGCGTCGTGCGGGCCAGGGCTGGCTTCCGGGTGCCCCTGGAAACTGAACGCCGCCTTGTCGGTGCGGTGAATGCCCTGCACCGTGTGGTCGAACAGCGATTTGTGCGTCACGCGCAGGTTCGCCGGCAGGTTATTCTCGTCTACCGCAAAGCCGTGGTTCTGCGCGGTGATCATCACGGTATTGTTGTCCAGATCCTTCACCGGGTGGTTGCCGCCGTGGTGGCCGAGCTTCATCTTCATGGTTTTCGCCCCGCTGGCCAGTGCCAGCAGCTGGTGGCCCAGACAGATGCCGAACACCGGAATGTCGGTTTCCAGGAACTGTTTGATGGCGGCGATGGCGTAGTCGCACGGCTCCGGGTCACCCGGGCCGTTGGACAGGAAGATGCCGTCCGGATTCATTTTCAGCACCTCGTCGGCCGGGGTCTGCGCCGGCACCACGGTCAGGCGGCAGCCGCGATCCACCAGCATGCGCAGGATGTTGCGCTTGGCGCCGTAGTCGTAAGCCACCACGTGGAAAGGCAGTTCCGCGGCGGTTTTGGCTTCAGGCAGGTCGCCTTCAAGCGTCCAGCTGCCTTGCTGCCAGCTGTAGGCCTCTTGGGTCGTGACTTCTTTCGCCAGATCCATGCCCTTCAACCCCGGGAAACCTTGCGCCTTGGCCAGGGCCAGCGCGGCGTCCGGCGTATCGGCGGCGACGATGCAGCCGTTCTGGGCGCCCTTCTCGCGCAGCAGGCGGGTCAATTTACGGGTATCGATATCGGCGATCGCCACGATGTTGTGACGCTTGAGGTAGTCGGACAGGCTTTCTTCGTTGCGGTAGTTGCTGGCGATCAGCGGGAGGTCACGAATGACGAGGCCTTGGGCGTGTACTGCGGAGGATTCTTCGTCGGAAGCATTGGTGCCGACATTGCCGATATGAGGATAAGTAAGAGTAACGATCTGGCGGGAATAGGAAGGATCAGTGAGGATTTCTTGATAACCGGTCATCGACGTATTGAAGACCACTTCCCCCACTGCCGTTCCCTCTGCCCCGATGGCCCGACCGTGGAATTGGGTTCCGTCTTCCAGAACCAATAGCGCTGACTTAATCAAAACATCCTCCGAGGAATAATCAATCACAATATTTGCATATTAATTCAGATATCGCGATCTAAATCAATGCAAAAACCGTCCGCGAGGCCAATTTTTGGCAAATTGGGCGCATTTTAATGATGAGTGTTCGGCTTGTCTACCCAAACTGCCATTTTTTGTTTTATTTTTGCAGTTTTCGGTGCTCAAGCGGCTTGAGCGGCGATAAAAACACAGAAAACCGGGGCTGGAAAACGGTTGCGAGGCCGAATGACGGAAAACGGCGCCGGAACGGGCTAAAACAGACGCTAAAATAGCCTCTGGCGGAGAAAAACGAGATAATTAGCAAGATAAACAACAACAAATAAAACCTTTAAAACAAAAAATCAACCAAAGCCATATTTATCATGTTAAAAAAAAGGACAATAAAATTATTGTCCGATTATCATAGTATTACGATCAATACACCCACATCACGATGGTATGCAAATCAATTATAACTGCTCGAGATTCAGCACATCTCGCATATCAAACAGGCCTTTATCTCGATTATACAGCCAGACTGCCGCACGCACCGCGCCGCTGGCAAAAGTCATGCGGCTGGAAGCTTTATGGGTGATCTCCACCCGCTCACCGATGTCGGCAAACATCGCGGTGTGCTCGCCGACGATGTCGCCGGCGCGAATGGTGGCAAAGCCGATGCTTTTCGGATCGCGCTCGCCGGTATGGCCTTCGCGCGCATAGACCGCGCAGCTTTTCAGGTCGCGCCCCAGCGCGCCGGCGATCGCTTCGCCCATCGCCAATGCCGTGCCCGATGGCGCATCCACTTTGTGGCGGTGGTGCGCCTCAACGATTTCGATGTCGGTATAGTCGCCCATCACCTGCGCGGCCTTCTCCAGCAGTTTCAACACCAGGTTGACGCCGACGCTGAAGTTGGCGGCAAACACGATGCCGATATGCTGCGCCGCATCGCGGATCGCCTGCTTGCCGGCGTCATCGAAGCCGGTGGTGCCAATCACCATCGCCTTGTGGTGCGCCACGCAAAAATCCAGGTAGCTCCGCGTGCTTTCCGGACGGGTGAAGTCGATCAGAATGTCGAACTCGCTCGCCACTTTCTCCAGGCTGTCGCTTACCTTGACACCCAGCGCGCCGATGCCCGCCAGCTCACCGGCGTCGACGCCGATCAGGCTGGAGCCCGGTCGCGACAGCGCCGCGCCCAACACTACGCCTTCCGCCTGCTGCACCGCCTGGATCAATTGACGACCCATCCGGCCGCCGGCGCCCGCAATCGCAATGCGGATTTGTGAATCTTTCATGCTTGCTCTCTTCTTGATTTAACGCGTATCCCATTAATCCATCGATTCAGGGTAACTGCCCCGCTTGCGCGCCGCCAGAGGATTCATGACATCATTAGAAAATGATGATATTCCCCCGCTTCCATCAGCGGCGCTGTCATAAGATTAACATTCAACCGATTTGGCGGCCTGCGGCGATTGTACATAATCATGCAGTTTCCATTGAGAAAAAATGCAGAAAAAAGGCGCCGAAAACGGCGCCTGGGAAGGAGGTGCAGCGAGATCAGGCGGTAATAGCCGCCACTTCGTTGGCTATCGCCGTTAGCGCATCGTGGCGGGCATAATCTTCACGCACCAGCGCCGCGCGTTGGCGGTAGATCGGCTGCTGCAGAATACGCGACGCCGCCGCCAGGATCTGTTCTGCGCTCGGCGTGCTGGTGTGCAGGCTGATGCCGCAACCGGCAGCGACCACGCGCGCCGCCGCCTCCAGCTTATCCTCGCCGGTGCCGGCGACGATCAGCGGCACGCCGCTGTCCAGCGCATAGTTGATCGAGCCGTAACCGCCGTTGGTGATCAGCAGCGACGCCCGCGGCAGCCAGCGTTCGAAGGAGATAAACTCCCGCACTCTGGCGTTGTCCGGCAACGCGTCCATCAGCCCTGCCGTCGCCCGCCCGCCGGTGGTGGCCAACACCCGCACCGGCAGATGCGCCAGCGCCTGCAGCGTCGGCACGATCAGCTGATGCAGATCGACGTTGGCCAACGTGCCCTGAGACACGATCACCAGCGGCCGATCATCGTCCGCCTCCCACAGCGTCTCTTCCGCCGCCGGTTGACCGCCGCTGCGCAGCGGACCGACGAAGCGCACGCCGCTCGGCAGATCGTCGCGCTCATATTCCAGCGCCGTGGTGGCCAACTGCAGGAAACGCTCGCAGCCGCCGATCAGCGCATCGGTAAACGGGCGAGTCAGCGCCCGCCCGCCGGCCTGCACCAGCGCCGCATCGAAGCTCCGCTGCACCTCATCAAGCAACACGCGCGTCTCTTCATCCACCAATTGCTCGCGGGTCAGCGCCTGCGGCAACAGCGCCGGCGGGATGCGCGGGCCATAAAAAATGGCGTCACGCGAAGAATACGACAGCGGCGTAACGCCGATACCGAAGACCGGCGGCCGTTCGGCGGACTGCAGCAGCGGCAATACGCCGTAGAAGCAGTTCTCCACCATCAGCAAATCGGTCTTTTCGGCGGCAATGGCCGCACGCAGCTGCCGATCCAGCAGCGGGATCGGCGCGGCGAAGAAATCCTTCAGCGCCAGCGCCATCTGCGCATTGCCCGGCGGCAGCGCGGCGCGCTGCGGAAAGTGCTCTTCCAGGTGGCGATAATCGAAGTCCACCTGCGCGTCGAACGGTACGAAGTTCGCCCCAGCCGCTTCGGCGCGTTCGCGAAACAGCGCGCCGGTCATCACCCGCACCTGATGCCCTTGGGCGATCAGGTGACGAGCGATAGCTAACATCGGGTAGACGTGCCCCGGAGTGGCGACCGCCGCCATCAGTATCCTTGCCATAATGCTCCTTTACGCTTCTGCGTTGGCCGGCTTCAGCGCCAGATTGGCGCACACCGGGTTGCTCTGAATATGCACGCGCTGCAAATGACGCGCGGAACGGGCGGTAAAGCCCTCACGGCCGTGCAGCAGCGAGAAGTTGTCCGCCACTACCACGTCGCCCTGCTGCCACTGGTGGGCATAATAGTGACGCGGATCGTACAGGTGCTGCTGCAGGGTGTGGTGGAACTGTTCCTGCTGTTGCTCCGGCACACCGTGATATTCCAGCGCATGCTGGTTGAGGAATTTTTTGCCTTCCGTCGGCGGTTCATTGTAGCGCATGATCAATCCCCTGCCGTTCGGGTGCTGCACCACCAGCGGCGAACAGACTTCACCGCCGTAGTGCACCACCTGCTTAATGCGGTAAGTGATCGACACCGACAGCCACTGATCCAGCAGCGCTTCGTCCGCGTTGGCCAACAGTCGCGTGGTATCGACGAAGGTGGTGCATCCGCCTTCATCCTGCGATGGCGCCGCCACGCAGTGGAACAGCTGGAACTCGGGGATGGTCGGCTTATACATGCCATCCCAATGCAGCGGAACGTAGCTGCTGTCGAAGATATGATCCTTGGCGTCCGGATGTTCTTTCACGTCCAGCACCGCGCCGAACGGCCACATCATGATCTCGCCCCAGCGTTCGGCATAGCGAGTCAGGACATCCGCGTCGCTGAAACCGGAGTCGAATCCGCGCAGCACCAGCAAGTGGTGCTCCTGCGCCAGCGCCCGCAGTGCCGCCACCGGCAGTTCGCCGATCTTTTGCCCCGGGTGCTGCGGCGTCAGGATCGCGCCGAACGGGGTATTCAGTTGAATGTGGCAATCAAGCGGTTGGTTGTTCATCGGTGATTCTCCTTGCATCGAATGTGCTGCTCACACGGCAACGTGCCGTCAAAAACGCGCCCGCCAGGATTTCGGGCGCAAGGCCTGCAGAGGCTCAGGCCATCTGCGGCTGTTCGATCAGGTAATGGCTCGGCGTGCCGCGGATTTCCACCAGTTCGCCGTCCAGGCTCTGCGCGTCTTTGCGCTTCATCAGCACGAACTGGCCGTTCACGTTGGCCGCCACGCCGTGCCACGGCGTCAACCAATCGTCTTTGGTCGGCATCATGTGGATACCCATCTTCAGGCTGTCGACCGGCTGCGGGTGAATCGACAGGCGGATCGCCGCCGGGAAGTGCTGCGCCAGCAGGTTGCCCCAGGCCCAGCTGCGCTGAATAACCCCGCAGGCGCGCTGTTTGGCGTCTTTCTGCAGTGCGGCGTTGGAACCGCTGTAACCCGGCAGTTGGCTATCTTCATACAGGAAGCGCGTGATGGCGCGATAAAGCAGTAAGCCCTGTTCGTCCTGCATCAGCTGTTGCTTGATCGCCTCCTCCGGTTCGGCATAGCCTTCCACCAACAGTTGGCGCAGCAGATCGTAATCATCGGTATGTTCGGCCAGGCCTTTGACATCCCCGAGGTTGAATACGCTGAGATGCGTCGCGCCCACTTCATGCAGCAGGTTTTCAATTTCGCGCTGGTAGTGGTTGATCGCTTCGTCACTGACGCGGATCAGATCGCCGAACACGTGGCCGTCGGAGCAGATAACGATATGCGCGCCCGGCGGGTAGTAGAGTTGAATGCGCTGGCACAGCGAATTGAGGAAGATCAGCGACAGACGCTCCGCCATGTCCGGCACCGCGCCGATCACCTTGTTGGCATTAGGCGATTTGGTCGGAAAGGCGGGCAGCACGAACTCGATGCGCTGTTCGTTTTCAATGAATGCCCGAATGCGCGGCAATTGCACCTGGGTGACCCGCCGCTCTTCATCGGCAATCGAGGTGCCATCACCGCCGGGGAAGCGGCGACGGTATTGCAATAATTCACGTAGTATCTTTAACGATATTTCTTCTTTCTGAGCGCTGTCCACAATGAGCTCCTGTTGCGATGTGGCGCGGGTGTATTATTGATAAGCGCAATAAGATTTATCAAAAAGAGAAAAATCCCTGCGGAATAATAACCAGCCCGGCGTTTATATGCTTCAGGCAATATAGAAGAGATGGTGCTATATTATTAGCCCGTATAACTCACAATCTTGGTTAAGTTGTGCTTAACAAACTATGAGCAATATTTTAAGACGTATGGCCATTTTCTCAAAAGTGGTCGATTGCGGCGCATTCAGCATGGCGGCAAAAGAATTGGGCATGACGACTTCCGCCGTTAGCCAGCATATTCGCCAGTTGGAAGAACATCTGGGCATTCAATTACTGCTGCGCTCGACGCGCTCATTGAGTCTGACCGAAGCCGGGCTGTGCTTTTATGAAGATTGCCTGTTGATGATCCACGCCGCCGAACGAGGCCAACAACGGATCGCCGCGCTGCGCGGCGAACTGGTCGGCGAGCTGCGCGTCGCCACCTCCACCGAATTCGCCACTCACTACCTGGTGCCGGCGCTGCAAAGTTTTCTCGACGAACATCCCCGCCTCACGCTGCGGTTGGAAATCCATGATGAGAAGATAGATCTCATCACGCAGCGCATCGATCTGGCGATACGCGGCGGCGTGCTGGCGGACTCCAGCTACGTTTCCACGCGGCTGGCGCGCTGCCGCGAAGTGCTGTGCGCCTCGCCGGCTTACCTGGCGCATCACGGCGTGCCGGATTCGCCACAGGCGCTGACGCACCACCAATGGGTCACCTTTACACCGCTCGGCAACCCGCAGTTTGTTCGTCTGATCCACCGCGACGGCGGCGAGCACCGCATGCGCATGACCGGTCGCTTGTTCACCAACAGCGGCATGGCGATGAAGGAACTGGCGCTGACCGGCAAAGGCATCATTCGCAATTTCTTCGCCAACGTTGAGCGAGAATTGCGCAGCGGCGAACTGATAGAAATATTGCCCGACTGGCGATTACCGGAAATTAATTGCTATGCCATAATGCCGCGCAGGGAGATCCAGCCATTAAAAGTGCGACGATTACTGGAGCATATGAAGATCTATTTACAGAAGAAAGGATTAAACGACATAGAACAGATTCGCCAAGAATAAAATAAGAAACATCTGCAACATCACTATTGTAATTATTGTAATCACGCTGCCAACACCAGGCTCATTTAGATTGCAGACTAATGATATTCTGATTAATGACTTTATTGTCAGACCATATAATTAATTACGCAGAAGCTATTTCAAATGCTCAGAATGAATTTGACTTTAGTTAGCAGAAAATTTGAATATTCGCAGGATTTTATTTTTAACGCCGCAGCCAGCCAAAAAAAACGGGAAGCCTGAGCTCCCCGTGGTTATCGTTATTCACGCACCTTAATCGATCTGACGCACATCCACGCGCAACTCTTTCGGCACTTCAAACACGATATTCTCTTCACGCCCGCTGATCTCATGCACGTCCAGGCCACCCAGCGCTTTCAGGCGAGAGATCACCTCCTGCACCAGCACGTCCGGCGCTGAAGCACCGGCGGTGACGCCGATGTTGCGCGCTTCGCTCAGCCAGCTTTCCTGAATATCCGCCGCCGAGTCGATAAGATAAGCCGGTTTGCCGACGCGCTGCGCCAGCTCCGCCAGACGGTTGGAGTTGGAGGAGTTTTTCGACCCCACTACCAGCACCACGTCCGCATCGCCGGCCAGATTGCGCACCGCTTCCTGACGGTTGGTGGTGGCGTAACAGATATCATCCTTGCGCGGGCCGATAATGCTCGGGAAACGCTGCCGCAGCGCGTCGATCACGTCCGAGGTATCATCTACCGACAGCGTGGTCTGCGTCATGAAGCACAGGTTATTTTCGTCCTTCACCTGCAGCTTCCACACGTCATCCGGCGACTCGACCAGGTACATGCCGCCCTGCGGGTTGCTGTACTGGCCCATGGTGCCTTCCACCTCCGGGTGCCCGGCGTGACCGATCAGAATAGCTTCGGTGCCGCGGCGGCTGGCGCGCGCCACTTCCATATGCACCTTGGTCACCAGCGGACAGGTGGCGTCGAACAGCATGGTCAGATCGCGCGCCTTGGCTTCGGCGCGCACCGCCTGAGAAACGCCGTGCGCCGAGAAGATCAGGATAGAACCGTCCGGCACTTCGGCGATCTCTTCGATAAACACCGCGCCGCGCTCACGCAGGCTGTCGACCACGTAGCGGTTGTGCACCACTTCATGCCGCACGTAGATCGGCGCGCCATACAGCTCCAGCGCGCGTTCCACGATGCTGATCGCACGATCGACCCCGGCGCAGAAGCCGCGCGGGTTAGCCAGCAATATTTGCATGCGTCTCCTCCTGCTGCGGATCGATCTCCAGCACTTCGATATCGAAGGTCACTGGATGACCCGCCAGCGGATGGTTGAAATCGACGGTGATCGAGTCTTCCGCCACCGCGCGCACCACGCCCGGCATTTCGCTGCCGTCGATGGCGGTAAACAGCATGATGGTGCCCACGTCCGGCACGCCGGTTTCCGCGAAGTCGCGGCGCGAGAAGAACTGGACCAGATCCGGGTTCTCCGCGCCGAACGCCGCTTCCGGCTGCAGGGTAAAGGCGCATTTGTCGCCCGCGCGCAGGCCGAGCAAATGCGCTTCCAGCGGCGCCGACAGGCTGCCGTCCCCCAGACGGAACAGCGCCGGTTTGCCGCTGCTGCGGGTGGATTCGGCGGTCGAACCGTCTTCCAGTTTCAGCGTAAAGTGAACCAGCACCGCGCTGTCACTGATAACCTGAGCCGTCATATTACTCACCTTTACTCTTTGCGCCTTTGCTCGCCGGCGACAGGAAACCTTCCAGCACGATCATCGCCGCACCCACGCAGATAAAGCTGTCCGCCAGATTGAAGGTCGGGTAGTGCCAATCACCGACGTAGAAGTCGATGAAGTCGACCACGAAACCGTGCCACAGGCGATCAAACAGATTGCCCAACGCCCCGCCGATAATAAAGGCGTAGGCGATGTTGTTCAGCTTCTGCTGCGCAGTGCTGCGGTACATCATCACCAGCAGCACCGCGACGATGGCGATGGCGATGCCGGCGAAGAACCAGCGCTGCCAGCCGCCATGGTCGGCCAGGAAGCTGAACGCAGCGCCGTAGTTGCGCGCGTAAAACAGGTTGAACGACGGGATCAACGGCTGGGACTGGCCCAGCGCAAAGTTAGCGAGGATCCACTGTTTGCTGCCGAAATCCAGCACCAGCACCGCCACCACAACCCACAGCCAACGCAGGCCGGTCGAACAAATTGGTTTACTCATCAGGCGCGAATTCTCAGGCAAAGTTACGTTTCTCGCCGTCACCGGCGACGTTGCTTACACAGCGGCCGCAGATGTCTGCATGTTCCGCCACCAGACCGATATCGGTGGTGTAATGCCAGCAGCGCGGGCACTTCTCACCCGGCGCCGTGCTGAAGGCGATCTTCAGCCCTTTCAGCAGCTCGGAAGCCTGTGCGTCGGCCGGCGCATCCGCCAATGGCGCAACGCTTGCCGCAGAGGTCAGCAGCACAAAGCGCAGCTCATCCTGCAGGCTGTTCAGACGCGCCGCCAACTCGCTATCGGCATACAGCGTCACCGCCGCTTCCAGCGAACCGCCGAGGCGTTTGTCGGCACGCGCCTGCTCCAGCACCTTGTTCACTTCGCCGCGCACTTTCAGCAACTCGGCCCAGAAAGCGTCGTTCATCGGCTCGCCTTCCGCCAGCCCGAACAGGCCGTCGTACCACTCTTCGGTGAACACGTACTGCGCGCGTTTGCCCGGCATGAAGCCCCAGATCTCGTCCGCAGTGAACGACATGATCGGCGCCATCCAGCGCACCAGCGCTTCCACGATGTGATACAGCGCGGTCTGGCAGCTGCGGCGGGCGACGCTGTCGCTCTTGGCGGTGTACTGGCGATCCTTGATGATATCCAGATAGAACGAGCCCATCTCGACCGAACAGAACTGCATCAGACGCTGCACCACTTCGTGGAAATCGTAGTTGGCGTAAGCCTGCTCGATATCCCGCTGCGCCGCCAGCGCACGGCCGACCGCCCAACGATCCAGCACCACCATGTCTTCCGGCGCCACGCAATCGGTGCTCGGCTCGAACCCGTTCAGGTTGGCCAGCAGGAAGCGCGCGGTGTTGCGGATGCGGCGATAAGAGTCGGCGGAACGCTTGAGGATCTCGTCGGACACCGCGATCTCGCCGGTGTAGTCGGTCGACGCCACCCACAGACGCAGAATGTCGCCGCCCAGCTTGTTCATCACGTCCTGCGGGCTGACGGTGTTGCCGATCGACTTGGACATCTTGCGGCCCTGGCCGTCGACGGTGAAGCCGTGGGTCAGCACTTCCTTGTAAGGCGCTTTGCCCTTCATCGCGGTGGAGATCATCAGCGATGACATGAACCAGCCGCGATGCTGGTCGGAGCCTTCCAGATACATGTCGGCGCCGTGACCGTTAAACTCAGGGCGCACGTCAACCACCGAGGCGTGAGTGGAGCCGGAGTCGAACCACACGTCCAGCGTATCCGGCACTTTCACGTAGTCGGCGGCTTCCGCGCCGAGGATGTCGGCCGCGTCCAGATCCCACCAGGCCTGAATGCCGTCTTGCTCGACGCGCTTGGCCACTTCTTCCATCAGCTCGACGCTGCGCGGGTGCAGCTGCTCGGTCTCTTTATGCACGAACAGCGACATCGGCACGCCCCAGGTGCGCTGACGCGAGATGCACCAGTCCGGGCGGTTGGCGACCATCATTTCGATGCGCGCCTGGCCCCAATCCGGGATCCACTGCACGCCCTTGATCTCTTCCAGCGACTGCTGACGCAGGCCTTTCTGATCCATGCTGATGAACCACTGCGGCGTGGCGCGGAAGATGATCGGCGTCTTGTGGCGCCAGCAGCACGGATAGCTGTGCAGGAACTTCTCGACGTGCAGCAGCGCGCCTTTCTCACGCAACAGGTCGACGATCAGATCGTTGGCCTTGAAGACGAATTTGCCGTCCAGCAGTGGATAGGTGCCGGTCAGGTAGCAGCCGTTCGGCCCCACCGGGTTGGCCACTTCCAGACCGTATTTCTGACCGATCACGAAGTCGTCCGGGCCGTGGCCTGGCGCGGTGTGCACCGCACCGGTACCGGCGTCCAGCGTCACGTGCTCGCCGAGGATCGCCGGCACGTCGAAGTCCATGAACGGGTGTTTGAAGCGCAGCAGCTCCAGATCGGCGCCTTTGCAGCTGCCCAGCACCGTCCACTCGGTGATGCCGGCGCGTTTCATCACGCTTTCCACCAGCTCGGCCGCCAGGATCAGGCACTGGCCGTCAACCTGCACCAGCTGATAGGTGAAGTCCGGGTGCAGCGAGATCGCGCGGTTGGCCGGCAGGGTCCACGGGGTGGTGGTCCAGATAACCAGGGAGATGGAGCCGCTGAAGTTGCTCACGCCGAACTTGGCCGCCACGGCAGCCGCATCGGCCGCATGGAAGCTCACGTCGATCGACGGCGAAGTCTTGTCGTAGTACTCCACTTCCGCTTCCGCCAGCGACGATCCGCAGTCGGTGCACCAGTGAACCGGCTTGGCGCCTTTCAACAGGTGGCCGTTGCTGATGATCTTGCCCAGCGCGCGGATGATGTTGGCTTCTGTTTTGAAGTCCATGGTCAGGTAAGGACGATCCCAATCGCCCAGCACGCCCAGACGGATGAAGTCCTTCTTCTGGCCCTCAACCTGCTCGGCCGCGTATTCGCGGCACTTCTGGCGGAACTCGGCCGCCGTCAGCTTCTCGCCCGGCTTGCCATACAGCTGTTCAACCTTCAGTTCGATCGGCAGGCCGTGGCAGTCCCAACCCGGCACATAAGGCGAGTCGAAGCCGGCCATCCCTTTCGACTTGATGATAATGTCTTTGAGAATCTTGTTAACCGAGTGACCAATGTGAATGCTGCCGTTCGCATACGGAGGGCCGTCATGCAAAATGAAGGTTTTTTTGCCCTTTTTGGCAGTACGAATAATCCCGTACAGATCCTGTTCATACCAACGTTGCAGCATGCCAGGTTCACGCTTGGCGAGGTCGCCGCGCATCGGGAACCCTGTTTCCGGCAAGTTCAGGGTATTCTTGTAGTCACTCATTAGATTCTCGGTTCCGTTTTCGGCTATAGAGATTAAACCGGTGTCTGTAGCCCGAAGAACTTCCGGGCCGTCACCACATCATTGGCGATCTGCTGCTTCAGGGCATCGAGCGAAGCAAACCGCTGTTCATTGCGCAATTTTGCGCGGAGCACCACCTCAATATGGCGCCCGTAAAGATCCATTGTGACATCCAGCAGATGCACTTCCAGCTGCTGGCGCACGCCGGCGACGGTCGGGCGCGTGCCGATGTTGGCCACGCCCGGCAGCGGCTGCGGCCCCAGGCCGTACACCTCCACCGCATATACCCCTTTCACCGGCGCCACCAGGCGCTTGAGCGGCAGGTTGGCGGTCGGGAAGCCGATGGTGCGCCCCAGCTCGTCGCCATGCACCACCCGCCCTGAAATACTGTAAGGGTGGCCCAGCAGGGTCTCCGCCAGCGGCAGATCGTCCTCGCTCAGCGCGGTGCGGATCGCGGTGCTGCTGATGCGCCGCTCGCCCTCGCGGAAGGTCGGGGTGCTGACCACCTCGAAGCCGTACTCTTTTCCGGCCTGCTGCAATAGCGGGAAATCGCCCTGACGCCCGGCGCCAAAGCGAAAATCATCCCCCACCATCAGGAATTTGACGCCCAGTTTTTCCACCAGCAGCTCGGCGACGAACGCCTGCGCGGTGTTGGCGGCAAAACGCGGATCGAATTTGACGCACAGCAGGTAATCGACACCCGCCTGCGCCAGGTAGTTGGCCTTGTCGCGCAGGCGCGTCAAACGGGCCGGCGCCTTGTCTGCGGCGAACATCTCCAGCGGCTGCGGCTCAAAGATCATGACCATCACCGGCAGCCCGAGGCGTTTCCCCTGTTGCTTCAACTGTTCCAGCAACGCCTGATGGCCGCGATGCACGCCGTCAAAGTTGCCGATGGTGAGCACGCAACCATGGTGGCGCGCCCGGATATTGTGAATGCCGCGAATTAGCTCCATAGCTGGCTCAAAACAGTGGAAATCGGCGGATTATACCTTGTACAGCCGGTAAGGTTAACCCGCGATTGGTGCCTTTATGTAATAGACATACCATACCGGAGATAATCTGCGCGTGAAACGGCTTCGCCGCAGTTTATCCGGCGCCGCCGGGCCGATTCTCGACCGCGGCCAACGGCTTGCGCCCGGTGCGGCAAAACATTGGCGAATTTTCTCGCGAAACACTGTATTCCCAAGAGCGAAGCTGGTAAAATCCTGCGCCATCACAACGTAGCGAGTGCCGCCTGTACAAACGGCGCTTATTTGCACAAATCCATTGACAAACGAAGGCTAAAAGGGCATATTCCTCGGCCTTTGAATTGTCCTCAATAGAATATATTTGGGAGTTGGACCTTGGCTAATATCAAATCAGCTAAGAAACGCGCCGTACAGTCTGAGAAACGCCGCAAGCATAACGCAAGCCGTCGCTCAATGGTGCGTACCTTCATCAAGAAGGTAGACGCAGCTATCGCAGCTGGCGACAAAGAAGCAGCACAAAATGCATTCCTGGTAATGCAGCCACTGGTGGACCGTCAGGCAGCTAAAGGCCTGATCCACAAAAACAAAGCAGCGCGTCATAAGTCAAACCTGACTGCACGCATCAACGCAATGCAATAAGCATTTCGTTATCTGCTTGATAAAAAAACCGGCTCAGGCCGGTTTTTTTACGCCCTGCGTTCAGCGAACCGCTAGCAGGAAAACAGCGCCGAGAAATCTTTGTTGCACACGCGCTGCACCGCCGGGTGCTGGATCATGCGCTCGGCGAAGATGATGTAATACTCCTCCTGCACGCTGTCGATGCGTCCGATCTCCACCACGTTGTCATCGTTGTAGGTATCCTGCGCATACAGCGTCGGCGCCACGAAAATCGCATTGTGGTACATGCCGAAGGCCTTCATCAGCGCCGCATCGTCGAACTCGCCCAGAATCTCCACCTGGATGCCCTGCGTATTGAACCAGTTGAGCAGCTTGCGCCCCAGCATCGAACGGCGGCCGGGGATCAGCAGCTTGCGCTGTTCCAGGCAGGCCGGGAACGGCAGCTCCGGCGCCGGCTGGCGGCAGAAGAAACTGATGCCGCACTCGCCCAGCTTCAGCGAAAACAGCCCTTCCTGCTGGCTGGAGTCCACCGGGCAATCCGACAGGATCATATCCAGCTTGTGCTGGCTGAGTTGCTCCAGCAGCATCTCGTGCGTCGATTCAAAACAGCGCAGGTGGATCTGCTCGTTGTCCACCACCACCGCCGCCTCCAATACCTGGCTGACCAGCCGCTTCGACAGCGCATCCGCCACGCCGACGTCGAACAGCAGGTTGGACTCTTTGCGGTAGTTGACGATATCCAGCATTTCCTGGCTGAGCATAAACATCTTGTCGGCATAGCGGAACACCAGTTGCCCCAGTTCCGAAGGCACCAAGCCGCGCCCCTGGCGCTTGAACAACTTGCCGTCCAGCCGCTCTTCCAGCGCTTTGATCTGGCCGGTGATGGTCTGCGGCGTCAGGAACAACGCTTCGGCGGCGCCGACCACGGAGCCGGCCTTGCAGACCTGCCAGAAATAGTAAAGGTGATTAAAGTTGATATGCGACATCCTCACGAGCGGCTCTCCTTAACAACGTTTCGCAGCGGCAACGCCAAGCGCAGTAATCCGTACCCGACTACCGCCGCAGCGGTGGAGCCCAACAGGATCCCCAGACGGGAATAGGTGCTGAGCGCCGCATCCGCATCGCCGAAAGCCAGCGAGGCGATGAAAATCGACATGGTGAAACCAATACCACAGAGCACCGAAACGGCAAACACCTGTTTGAAGCCGATGCCCTCAGGCAAGCGGGCGATACCCATCTTCACCGCCAGCAGGCTGAAGAGGAAAATACCCAGCGGCTTGCCGATAAACAGGCCGGCCGCAATCCCTACCGGCAGCAGCGACGTCAGCCCTTCCAGCGATACGCCCTGCAGAGAAACCCCGGCGTTGGCGAAGGCGAACAGCGGCAGGATCATAAACGCCACCCACGGGTGCAGCTCATGCTCCAGCGTCTCCGACGGCGATGGCCCCTTCTTCACGTTCAGCGGGATCATAAAGCCGACAATCACCCCGGCCAGCGTCGCATGCACCCCGGACTTGAGGATCGCCACCCACAGCACCAGGCCGACCATCATGTACAGCGAGGTCTTGCCGACGCCGCGCCAGTTCATCACCGCCAGCAGCGCGGTCGCCGCCGCCGCCACGCCCAGCGCCACCATCGACACTTCGTGGGTATAGAACAGCGCGATGATGATAATCACGCCCAGGTCATCGATGATCGCCAATGCCAGCAGGAACACTTTCAGGCTGGTCGGGACGCGATTGCCCAGCAATGCCATCACGCCCAAGGCGAAGGCGATGTCGGTCGCGGCCGGGATCGCCCAGCCCTGGCGGGTGACTTCGTCCGCGCCGTTGAACAGCAAGTAAATCAGCGCCGGCGCCAGCATGCCGCCCAGCGCGGCGATCGCCGGAAACACCGCCTTGTCGCGCCCGGACAGCGAACCTTGCATCAGCTCGCGCTTGACCTCAAGCCCCACCACCAGGAAGAAGATGGCCATCAGCCCGTCGTTGATCCACAGCAGCAGCGGCTTGGCGATCTCCAGCGAAGCGATCTTCACCATCACCGGCAGATTAAGAAAGGCCTGATAGATCCCTTGCGCCGGGGTGTTGGCCATGATCAGGGCGACGATCGCCGCCGCGATCAGGATGATGCCGCCCGCGGCTTCCTGACGTAAAAATTGACGAATAATGTTGGTCACAATACGTCTCTCCAAATCTGTGCAAGGCGCAGCGCCCTGCGAACCACAGTCATGAAGTGAGTATAGATGGCGTTTTAGTTCGAAAAAATAAGTTTATAAATGCTAAATAACTCGAAAAAACCGATCAAAAGCACGAATAAGTCACATTTATATTGGGGAATTAGCGGTTTGGCGCACAAATAAAAACCCCGGGACAAAAGCCCGGGGTTCGCACATAAGCCAACAGAAACAGAAGGTTAGCGAGTCAGATCGTCAAAGAACTTTTTCACCCCGTCGAAGAAGCTCTTCGAACGCGGGCTGTTCTTGTCACCGGACGGGCCACCCAGGCTCTCTTCCAGCTCACGCAGCAGTTGCTTTTGCTTGTCGTTCAGATTGACCGGGGTTTCCACCACTACGCGGCACAGCAGGTCGCCCTGGCTGCCGCCACGCACCGATTTCACGCCCTTGCCGCGCATGCGGAACAGCTTGCCGGTTTGGGTCTCCGAAGGCACCTTCAGTTTCACCCGGCCATCCAGCGTCGGCACTTCTATCTCGCCGCCCAACGCCGCCATGGCGAAGTTGATCGGCACTTCACAGTACAGGTTGTTGCCTTCACGCTCGAAGATCGGGTGCGCTTTCACCTGCACCTGAACGTACAGATCGCCCGCCGGTGCGCCGTGCTCGCCGGCTTCGCCTTCACCCGCCAGGCGGATGCGGTCACCGGTATCCACGCCGGCCGGAATTTTCACCGACAGCGTTTTGGATTTCTCTACCCGGCCATGACCGTGGCACTTGTTGCACGGATCTTTGATGATCTGACCGCGACCATGACAGTGCGGACACGCCTGCTGCACGGTGAAGAAGCCTTGGCGCATCTGCACCTGCCCCTGACCATGACAGGTTGGGCAGGTAACCGGTGAGCTGCCCGGCTTGGCGCCGCTGCCGTGGCAGACGTCGCACTCTTCGAGCGTCGGGATGCGGATCTCTTTGGTGACGCCACGTACCGCTTCCTCGAGGGTCAGCTCCATGTTATAGCGCAGATCGGAACCGCGGCTGGCGCGCTGACGGCGGCCTCCGCCGAAGATGTCGCCAAACACGTCGCCAAAGATATCGCTGAAGTCGGCACCGCCGCCAAAGCCGCCGCCGCCCATGCCGCCCTGTTCAAAGGCCGCGTGCCCATACTGGTCGTAGGCCGCGCGTTTCTGATCGTCGGTCAGGACTTCGTAAGCTTCTTTAACTTCTTTAAACTTGGTTTCGGCGTCTTGTTCCTGGTTGCGGTCAGGATGGTATTTCATCGCCAGGCGCTTGTACGCCTTTTTGATCTCACGTTCATCCGCCGTCTTACTGACGCCGAGAATCTCGTAATAGTCTTTCTTCGCCATTCTTTCGCTTACCCTTAACATGCGTGCACGGGCGCAGAGTTGCCTCGACGCCCGTGCTGGTTTCCGGGAGCGGCATCTCGCCGCCCCGTGCCCGCTTAAGGGCGATTATTTTTTGTCTTTAACTTCTTCGAACTCGGCGTCAACCACGTCGTCGTCTTTCTGCGCCGCGTTGTCCGCGCCGGCGTCAGCACCCTGCTGAGCCTGCTGCGCCTGAGCCATTTCCAGCAGTTTGCCGGAAACCTGCACCAGCGCCTGAGTCTTCGCTTCGATCTCGGCTTTGTCTTCGCCTTTCACCGCCGCTTCCAGATCTTTCAGCGCTGCTTCGATCGCCGTTTTGTCTTCCGCCGGCAGTTTGTCGCCCGCTTCTTCCAGTTGCTTGCGAGTGCCGTGGATCAGGTGATCCGCCTGGTTACGAGTCTGCACCAGCTCTTCGAACTTGCGGTCCGCTTCAGCGTTCAGCTCGGCGTCGCGCACCATTTTCTGGATTTCGTCTTCGTTCAGGCCAGAAGATGCCTTGATGGTGATCTTCTGCTCACGGCCGGTGTTCTTGTCTTTGGCAGACACGTGCAGGATGCCGTCGGCATCGATATCGAAGGTCACTTCGATCTGCGCCATGCCGCGCGGTGCCGCCTGGATGCCGTCCAGGTTGAACTGGCCCAGAGATTTGTTATCGCTGGCGCGCTTACGCTCACCCTGCAGCACGTGGATGGTTACCGCAGACTGGTTGTCTTCAGCGGTAGAGAACACCTGGCTGTGCTTGGTCGGGATAGTGGTGTTTTTGGTGATCAGCGGTGTCATCACGCTGCCCATGGTTTCGATACCCAGCGACAGCGGGGTAACGTCCAGCAGCAGAACGTCCTTCACATCACCGGCCAACACGCCGCCCTGTACCGCAGCGCCCACGGCAACCGCTTCGTCCGGGTTCACGTCTTTACGCGGCTCTTTGCCGAAGAAGTCTGCAACTTTCTTCTGCACCATTGGCATACGGGTCTGGCCGCCCACCAGGATCACGTCCTGAATGTCGGAAACCGACAGGCCTGCGTCTTTCAGCGCCACTTTCAGCGGCTCGATGGAGCGCGCCACCAGATCTTCAACCAGCGACTCGAGTTTGGCGCGAGTCACTTTGATGTTCATGTGTTTTGGACCGGTCGCGTCTGCAGTGATGTACGGCAGGTTAACGTCGGTCTGCTGCGCGGAAGACAGCTCGATCTTCGCTTTCTCAGCGGCTTCTTTCAGACGCTGCATCGCCAGCGGATCGTTGCGCAGATCGATGCCCTGATCTTTCTTGAACTCTTCCACCAGATAGTTGATCAGACGGCTGTCAAAGTCTTCGCCGCCCAGGTGGGTGTCACCGTTGGTCGCCAGCACTTCGAAGGTTTTTTCGCCGTCAACGTCGTCGATTTCGATGATGGAGATATCGAAAGTACCGCCGCCCAAGTCATAAACCGCGATGGTGCGGTTGCCGACTTCTTTGTCCAGACCGTAGGCCAGGGCCGCAGCGGTCGGTTCGTTGATGATGCGTTTTACTTCCAGACCCGCGATGCGGCCGGCGTCTTTAGTCGCCTGACGCTGGGCGTCGTTGAAGTAAGCCGGTACGGTGATAACCGCTTCAGTTACCGGTTCGCCCAGGTAATCTTCCGCCGTTTTCTTCATTTTCTTCAGCACTTCCGCAGAGATCTGCGGCGGAGCCATTTTCTGGCCTTTCACTTCCAGCCAGGCGTCGCCGTTGTCGGCTTCGACGATTTTGTACGGCATGATCGCTTTGTCGCGCTGCGCTTCTTCATCCTGGAAGCGGCGACCGATCAGGCGCTTGATGGCGAACAGGGTGTTTTCAGGGTTGGTCACTGCCTGACGCTTAGCCGGCTGGCCAACCAGAGTTTCACCGTCCTGGGTATATGCGATAATAGAAGGAGTAGTGCGGTCGCCCTCGGCGTTTTCCAGCACGCGTGCCTTGGCACCATCCATAATTGCTACGCAAGAGTTGGTAGTACCCAGGTCGATACCAATAATTTTGCCCATCTAAACGTCTCCACTAAAAAATTCATAATCAGTCAGGTTGCTAACCTATATGCGGGCGATTTTTTACTTTTCAACTGCCCGATATCTCAGTGCGACCCGCGGTTAGCAACTGCGGTTGCAAATAAGATGGGGCCATCCAATCCGGCATCAAGGGGCAAGGCGAAAAAAATTTCTTTTTTTATCGTCATTCAGATCATTGTTTCCGGCTGCGGGGATCATTATGATGCGCGCGCTCTGATGGAAAACTTCGATTTTTTGGCCATTCAGACCATTTATTATTTTACTTCGCTGTTTCCGTTAATTTTCTGTTATCGCAGAGGACTTATGCACACCAACAAGTTGGCGAATCCCGGCCCTCTCGGCCTGATAGGCTTCGGGATGACCACCGTCTTGCTGAACCTGCACAACGCGGGCTTTTTCCCACTGAACTCCGCCATCATCAGCATGGGAATTTTCTTCGGCGGCCTGGCCCAGATCCTGGCCGGTCTGCTGGAATACAAGAAGGGCAACACCTTCGGCATGACCGCGTTTACCGCCTACGGCAGCTTCTGGCTGAGCCTGGTCGGCCTGCTGCTGCTGCCGCGCCTGGGCCTGGCTGAAGCCACCGAGGCGCACGTGCTGGGCATCTACCTGGCGCTGTGGGGCGTCTTCACCCTGTTCATGTTCTTCGGTACTCTCGGCGCCAACCGCGTGCTGCAGTTCGTGTTCGCCAGCCTGACGCTGCTGTTCGCCCTGCTGGCCGTCGGCAACATCACCGGCAACCACGCGCTGCTGACCTTCGCCGGCTATGAAGGCATCATCTGCGGTGCCAGCGCCATCTACCTGGCGATGGCAGAAGTGCTCAACGAGCAGTATGGCCGCACCGTGCTGCCGATTGGCGAACCGGCTCCGGCTCGCGTCGCGGCATCGCCGGTCACGGCGTAATCGCCCCCCTTAACGAAAAGCCCTGCGATGCAGGGCTTTTTTTTAGCTGTAAGAATCGGCTTGCCGCTCTCCGGCTTCGCTGTTGAGGTCGCGATGCAGGTAGACACCGAGCAGCAGCCCGATCAGCGACAGCGCCAGTACGTAGTAAGCGGGCGCTAACGGAGTTAATTTCATGATAAGCGTCACAAAAATAGGGGTTAAACCGCCGAAAATAGCGTACGAGACGTTATATGAGAACGAGATGCCGGTAAACCGCACTTCCGCCGGGAATGCCCGCACCATCACGTACGGCACAGCCCCCACCACGCCTACGCTGAACCCCACCAGGGCATAGCAGGCGAACAGCATTTCCGGGCGTACGCCCACCGTTTGATAAAACAGCCAGCTGCAGCCGGCCAGCAGCAAACTGCCGACCACCAGCGTTTTGCTGGCGCCGAAACGATCGGCCGACACGCCGGCGACGATGCAGCCGGCGATCAGCATGATGGTGGCGATGCTGTTAGCCTGCAGCGTCAACGCCGGCGCGATGCCGAACTGTTTTTGCAGATAGGTCGGGGTCATCAGGATCACCACCACGATGCCGGCGGAGAGCAGCCAGGTCAGCAGCATCGATACCGCCACTTCCCGTTTGTAGTTGAGCACCACCGATTTCAACGGCAGTTCTTCGGCCAGCGCTTTACGCGCCTGCATCTCGATGAAGATCGGCGTTTCCTGCAGCCAGCGGCGCAGGTACATCGCCACCAGGCCGAACATGCCGCCCAGCAGGAAAGGAATGCGCCAGCCGCCGCCGGCGATGCTCTGCGGGCTGAGCGTGGTGTTGATCACCGTCGCTACCACCGAACCCAGCAGGATGCCGACCGTCAGCCCGGCGGTCAGCGTGCCACAGGCGAAGCCGATGCGCCGGCGCGGCACGTGTTCGGCGACGAAGACCCAGGCGCCCGGCACTTCCCCGCCGATCGCCGCCCCTTGCAGCACGCGCATCAACAGCAGCAGCAGCGGCGCGGCGATGCCGATGCTGGCGTAGGTCGGCAGCAGGCCCATCGCCAGCGTCGGCAACGCCATCAGCAGAATGCTCAGGGTAAACATCTTCTTGCGGCCGACCAGATCGCCGAAGTGCGCCATCACGATGCCGCCCAGCGGGCGGGCCAGATAGCCGGCGGCGAAAATGCCGAAAGTCTGCACCAACCGCAGCCACTCCGGCATGTCCGCCGGGAAGAACAGATCGCCGACCACGGCAGCGAAGAACACGAAGATGATGAAGTCGTAAAACTCCAGCGCGCCGCCCAACGCGGCCAACGTCAGCGTTTTGTAGTCTTGCCGGTTCAGCCGGCGATTAGTGTCGTGAGGCATAGGGCACCGTCGGTAAAGGCTGTAAAAATAAAAGCCGCAGGCTTTCTGTAAAAGAATCCTTACTATAGCGGCAAATTATTTTCACACCAGACGGACTGAAGCCGATGTCGCAGAACGCTGAAATTTAGAGGTTTATCTCGCGGCGCGCGCTCTTTGGCCGAAATGCTGCTACCACCGCGGCGTGCGTTTCGACGTAAGGCCCGTCGAGCAGTTGAATGCAATAAGGCACGCTGGCGAAGATGCCGTGTACCACCGCATTGCCCTGCTCATCCTTCACCCCTTCCAGCGTCTCCTTGATCGACTTCGGCTGACCGGGCAGGTTGATGATCAGCGCCTGTTTACGGATCGCGCCCACCTGACGAGAAAGAATTGCCGTTGGCACATAGTGTAGGCTGATCTGACGCATTTGCTCGCCGAAGCCGGGCATCACGCGATCGGCGATCGCCAGCGTGGCGTCGGGGGTGACGTCGCGGCGCGCCGGCCCGGTGCCGCCGGTAGTCAGCACCAGATGGCAGCCCATTTCATCCACCAGCTCACACAGCGTTTGTTCAATCTGCGTCTGCTCATCGGGGATCAGTCGGGTTTCCAGCTTGAACGGCGTTGCCAGCGCGCCGCTCAGCCACTCTTCCAGCGCCGGGATGCCTTTATCCTGGTAAACGCCGCCGGAAGCGCGGTCGGAAACGGAAACCAAACCAATACGTAAAATATCCATGCGTAACCTCTACTGCCTGATGGGGTCCGAACGGGTTCGTCCCCCGCTCTGTTGTCATTGCCGAGAGTATAAGGGCTTCCCCCGCCGGCGGGAGCGCCGGGCATAAAAAAAGGTGGCCTGAGCCACCTTTTTACTGTGCGATCTGCGGCGATTACAGCAGGTCGGCGATCATTTTTTCCAGTTTGCCCTGGTCTACGGCGAACTTGCGGATGCCGTCGGTCAGTTTTTCAACCGCCATCGGATCCTGGTTGTGCTGCCAGTAGAACTCAGGTTCAGTCAGTGCGGCAGGACGCGCCTTCACTTCACCGGTGTAAGACAGTTTGCGCTCCAGCGCGCCTTCGCTCTCCGCCAGCTCTTTCAGCAGCGCAGGGGCGATAGTCAGGCGGTCGCAGCCGGCCAGCTCGATGATTTCGCCGACGTTACGGAAGCTGGCGCCCATCACCACGGTGTTGTAACCGTGCTGTTTGTAGTACTGGTAAATCTCGGTCACGGAGATCACGCCCGGATCTTCATGCGGCGCAAACTCTTTCTTGTCGCCGTTGGCTTTGTACCAGTCGAGGATACGGCCGACGAACGGCGAGATCAGGTAAACGCCGGCTTCGGCGCAGGCGCGAGCCTGAGCGAAGGAGAACAGCAGGGTCAGGTTACAGTTGATGCCTTCTTTCTCCAGCTGCTCCGCCGCGCGGATGCCCTGCCAGGTCGAAGCCAGTTTGATCAGGATGCGATCGTTGCTGATGCCGGCTTCGTTGTACAGCTTGATCAGGCGCTTGGCCTTGGCCACGCTGGCCACGGTGTCGTAAGACAGACGCGCGTCCACCTCGGTGGAGATGCGGCCCGGAACCAGTTTGAGGATCTCCAGACCGATGTTGACCGCCAGCTTGTCGGCGGCGTCGGCGATCTGCTGCTCGCGATCGCTGCTCTGGCCGCGCGCCCAGGCGATGGCTTCGTCAATCAGTTTGCGGTATTCAGGAATTTGGGCTGCATTGAGGATCAGCGAAGGGTTGGTTGTGGCGTCCTGCGGTTGATACAGCTTCATTGCCGCGATATCACCCGTATCTGCAACCACCGTAGTCAGCTGGCGCAGGGAAGTTAATTTGTCGGTCATGTTGGCATTATCTCATCGTTTGTGCATGAACTTTTGGCATTGTTCAACCATGCCCTGCCCTGATAATAACATGCGCCAAGCCCGGTGCAAGGCTGGAAAACCGCGGCGCGCAAGCATCTGTTTTATCCTTGGGCGAGCAACCGTTTACGCCGATATCTTTCGCCATTACCGAGCGGATGAAAAGGCAATAACGTGCTATCACCCGAATAAATTATGTTAAATTCGAAAAAATTGATGCAATTCGTCCGCTAATCTGCGAAAAATCTTAATCGACTGACGCCGGACCGATTCCAGCTAAGCTCTTGTAAAAAATAGGCCAATGTTTTTCACCTGCGGTGGATGCTGCCAGGTGCGCATTAAATTTCGATAAGAGGAGGGATCCCTTGACGGACCTGATGAATTTTATAAACAACATTTTGTGGGGGTCGGTGCTGATTTATCTGCTGCTTGGCACCGGCATTTACTTCACGTTGCGCACCCGCTTTATTCAGCTCCGCCACTTCAGCCACATGTTCTCGGTGTTGAAAAACAGCAATAAAAGCGACAGCGCCGGCATCTCCTCTTTCCAGGCGCTGTGCACCACGCTGGCCGCGCGCGTCGGCACCGGCAATCTGACCGGCGTCGCCATCGCCCTGACCGCCGGCGGCCCCGGCGCCATCTTCTGGATGTGGGTGGTAGCGTTTATCGGCATGGCCACCTCATTTGTGGAAAGCTCGCTGGCGCAGCTCTACAAAACCAAGGACGATAACGGCAACTACCGCGGCGGCCCGGCCTACTACATGGAAAAAGGCCTTGGCATGCGCTGGATGGGCGTGTTGTTTTCCATTTTCCTGATCATCGCTTTCGGTCTGGTGTTCAACGCCGTACAGGCCAACTCCATCGCGCAGGCCTCCGCCGTCGCCTTCCACTTACAGCCGCTGCATGTCGGCATCGGCCTGGTGGTGCTGAGCGGCGTGGTGATCTTCGGCGGCATCCGCTCCATCGCCAAAGTGGCCGAGCTGGTGGTGCCGCTGATGGCCGGCGCCTACCTGCTGCTGGCCCTCTGGGTGATTGGCCATAACATCGAACACATGCCGGCGATCCTGACGCTGATCTTCAAAAGTGCCTTCGGCCTGCAGGAAGCCGCGGCAGGCGCGGTCGGTTACGGCATTTCTCAAGCGATGACCCAGGGCGTGCAGCGCGGCCTGTTCTCCAACGAAGCCGGCATGGGATCGGCGCCAAACGCCGCGGCGTCCGCCTCGCCTTATCCGCCGCATCCCGCCTCACAGGGCTACGTGCAGATGCTCGGGGTGTTTATCGATACCATCGTCATCTGCAGCGCCACCGCGGCGATCATCCTCTCCTCCGGCATTCTCGATCAGCCGACCGACAGCATCAGCGGCATCGATCTGACCCAGCGCGCGCTGTCGACCGCCGTCGGCAGTTGGGGCGCGCCGTTCGTCGCCATCGCCATCTTCTTCTTCGCCTTTACCTCGATCATCGCCAACTACGCCTATGCCGAGAGCAACCTGGTGTTCCTCGAGCACAACCACCCGGGCGGCCTGCTGATCTTCCGCTGCGTGGCGCTGGGCATGGTGATGTTCGGCGCGCTGGCGGAGCTGCCGCTGGTGTGGAAAATGGCGGATACCTCCATGGCATTGATGGCGATCACCAACCTGACGGCGATCCTGCTACTGTCGCGGGTGGCGCTGAAGCTGGCCGACGATTACCACCGCCAGCGCCGCCTGGGCAAACTGCCGACCTTCGATGCCAACCGCTATCCGGAGCTGAAGTCGCAGCTGGAGCCGGGCGTGTGGGACGATCAACAGCCGCCGCGCTGAATTTTCCGGGGCGTGTGCGATGCGCGCCCCGCCTATTGGACCGATTGCCCCTTTTTTCCGCGCTTTTTGCTACAGTATGCGCACTTGGATAAACAGGATCTGGCCATGCTCGTTATTATTTCCCCTGCAAAAACGCTCGATTACGAAAGCCCGCTGGCGACACAACGCTTCACGCAGCCCGAACTGCTGGACAAGTCTCAGCGGCTTATCAAAATTTGCCGCGAGCTGACGCCGGCGCAAATCGCCAGCCTGATGAGCATCAGCGACAAGCTGGCCGGGCTCAACGCCGCGCGCTTTAGCGAATGGCAGCCGAAATTTACCCCGGACAACGCCCGCCAGGCGCTGCTGGCCTTCAAGGGCGATGTTTATACCGGCCTGCAGGCGCAGGATTTCAACGAAGCCGATTTCGACTTCGCCCAACAGCATTTGCGCATGCTGTCCGGCCTGTATGGCGTGCTGCGCCCGCTCGATCTGATGATGCCGTACCGGCTGGAGATGGGCATCAAGCTGGAAAACCCGAAAGGCAAAGACCTGTACAGCTTCTGGGGCGATCAGATCACCCAAAAACTCAACGAAGCGCTGGAGCAGCAGGGCGACGACGTGGTGGTCAACCTGGCGTCCGACGAGTATTTCAAGGCGGTGAAGCCGGCCAAACTGCATGGCGCGCTGATCAAGCCGGTGTTCCTCGACGAGAAGAACGGCAAGTACAAGGTCATCAGCTTCTACGCCAAAAAAGCGCGCGGGTTGATGAGCCGCTTTATCATCAAAAACCGCCTGACGCGCAGCGAGCAGCTGGTGGACTTCAATCTGGAAGGCTACGCCTTCGACGAAGCCGCCTCGCAGGGCAACGAGCTGGTGTTCAAACGCCCGGAACAGGCATAAAAAAAGCCGTCGCAAGACGGCTTTTCGCATTTTAGCCGGCCGAACGTCAGGCCGGCAGCCCCATCAGGAATTTGCGCAGCTCGCCGAAATTGGCCGGCAGCGTGTGCGACAGCAGCGGCAGATCGGCCCGCAGCGCCAGCGCTTTCGGCAACGGCAGTTCCTGGCCGAGGATCGCTTCCACGCTCTCTTTAAACTTGGCCGGATGCGCGGTGCCGAGGAACAGCCCGAACTCCCCTTCCTGCAGCTGATCGCGCAGCGCGCGGTAAGCGATGGCCGCATGCGGTTCGGAGATATAGCCCAGCTCAGCCAGTTCACGCATGGTGTCTTGGGTGGTCTCATCGCTGACCGCCGCGTGCCCCAGCTCTTTCAGTTGCCAGACCTTACGACGGAACAGCTCCTCCACGCGCGGCCAGTTGTTTGGCTGGCTCACGTCCATGGCGTTGGACAACGTCGCTACCGTGGCGTGCGGCTGCCACTGGCCGCTGGTCAGGAAGCGCGGTACGGTGTCGTTGGCGTTGGTCGCGGCGATGAAGCGCTTCACCGGCAGGCCCAGCGATTTGGCCAGCAACCCGGCGGTCAGATCGCCGAAGTTGCCGCTCGGCACCGAAATCACCAGCTGATTGCGCGCTTCCTGCGGCAACTGCGCCACCGCTTCGAAGTAGTAGCAGATCTGCGCCAGCAAGCGGCTGATGTTGATCGAGTTGGCCGAGTTCAGGTGCAGCGCCTCTTTCAACTCCTGATCGTCGAACGCCTGCTTCACCAGCGCCTGGCAGGCGTCGAAATCGCCGTCGATCGCCACGGTGTGAATATTGCCGCCCAGGGTGCAGAACAGCTTTTCCTGCAGCGGGCTGATTTTGCCCTGCGGGTAGAGGATCACCACCCGAACGTTCTTCAGGCCATAGAAGGCGTGCGCCACGGCGGCGCCGGTGTCGCCGGAGGTGGCGGTCAAAATGGTCACCGGCTGATCGCCGGCCACTTCCGCCAGCATCTGCGCCATAAAGCGGCCGCCGAAGTCTTTGAACGCCAGCGTCGGGCCGTGGAACAGCTCCAGGCAAGAGACATCCTCGGTCACTTTCGCTACCGGTGCCGGAAACTCAAAGGCGGCCTGCACGCGTTTCTTCAGCGCCGCCTCCGGCACTTCTTCGCCGATAAAGGCCGACAGAATGCGGCTGCTGCGGGTGACAAAGTCCTGCTCCAGCAGCTGGTCAATCTCGGTCAGTTCGAACTCCGGCAGCTCCAGCGGGAAGAACAGCCCCTGCTGCTTGCCCAGGCCTTGTTTGATCGCCTGCGCGAAGCTGACCTGCTCGTTGTGATCCTTAAGGTTGTACAGTTTCATGCGTTATCCCAGTAGTCGAGCGCCTGCGGTATCCAGACGGCAAATATGAACAAAACCTTCGTCGTTTTGCAGATAGTGTTGTTGCAGCCAGGCGGCCATGCGTTGCGCGGTGGCGCCGTCGTTGCAGACGGCGAACAGCGTCGGGCCGGAGCCGGAGATGCCGCAGGTCAGCGCGCCGATCTCCTGCGCCGCCTTGCGCGCTTCGGCGAAGCCCGGCAGCAGCCGGGTGCGGTACGGTTCGGCGATCACGTCCTTCATCAATTTGGCGGCCAGCTGCGGCTGCCGGGTGTGGCAGGCGTGAATAAAGCCGGCCAGATAACGGCCATGGCTGATGCAATCCTGGCGGCGGTACTGCGCGGGTAAAATGGCGCGCGCTTCGGCGGTGGAGACCTTGATGCCCGGATAGGCCATCACCCACAGCCAATCGTCGAAGCACGGCACTTCCTGGCTGATAATGCCGTCTTCTTCCAGCATCAGCTGCAGACCGCCCAGGTAGCAAGGCGCTACGTTGTCGTAATGCACGCTGCCGGAAATGCGCCCTTCCAGCTCGCCCATCAACCCGAGCATCGTGTTTTTGTCCAGCGGGCGATCGCAGTATTCGTTCATCGCCATCAGCCCGGCGACCACCGAACAGGCGCTGGAACCCAGCCCCGAACCGATCGGCATATTCTTTTCCAAACGCATCGCCACCGGTACTTCGCGGCCGATCTCCTGGCAGAAACGCTCCCAGCATTGATAGACGATGTTCTCTTTCGGATCGGCCGGCAGCTTGCTGACGAAGCGCCCGGCGTTTTGCAGACTGAACGTCTCGGCGGCTTCCACGCTGACGCAGTCGCCCAGCAGCGTGCCGTCGATCGGCGAAACCGCCGCGCCCAGCACATCAAAACCGACGCTGACGTTACCGATCGAGGCCGGTGCATACACCTTAACCATATTAAACTCCCAACTTCCATGACAGTGTGCGCAGCAGATCGGCGAACACGCCCGCTGCGGTCACATCGTTACCGGCGCCGTAGCCGCGCAGCACCAGCGGCAGCGGCTGATAGTAGCGGCTGTAGAAGGCCAGCGCGTTCTCGCCGTTCTTCACTTTATACAACGGATCGTTGCCGTCCACCGCCTCAATGCGCACCTTGCAGCGCCCTTCGTCGATCAGGCCGACATAGCGCAGCACCTTGCCTTGCTCGGCGGCGTTGGCCACGTTGCGCGCAAACTCTTTATCCAGTTCCGGCAACCGCGCCAGGAACTGATCCACGTCGCCCGAGGCGTCGAAGGACGGCGGCAGCACTGGCTCGACCTCGATATCGCTCAGCTCCAGTTTGTAACCGGCCTCGCGCGCCAGGATCAGCAGCTTGCGCGCCACGTCCATACCGGACAGATCGTCGCGCGGATCCGGCTCCGTGTAACCGTTGGCCCGGGCCTGCAGAGTCGCCGCCGACAGCGACAACCCTTCGTCCAGCTTGCCGAAGATAAAGGACAGCGAACCGGACAGGATGCCGGAGAAACGCACCAGCTCATCGCCGGCGTTCAGCAGGTTTTGCAGGTTCTCGATCACCGGCAGACCGGCGCCGACGTTGGTATCGTACAGGAACTTGCGATGCGAACCGGCGGCGGCCGCGCGCAGTTGCTGATAATAGTTCATCGACGAGGTGTTGGCCTTTTTGTTCGGCGTCACCACGTGGAAGCCGTCCGCCAGGAAGTCCGCGTATTGATCGGCCACCGCCTGGCTGGAGGTGCAGTCGACGATCACCGGGTTCAGCAGGTGATATTCTTTCACCAGCCGGATCAGGCGGCCGAGATTGAACGGCTCCTGCGCGCCGGCCAGCTCGTCGCGCCAGCTGTCCAGCGCGATGCCGTGCACGTTGGTCAGCATCACGCGCGAGTTGGCGATGCCGCACACCCGCAGATCGATATGCTTTTGCTTCAGCCACGGCTGCTGGCGGTAGATCTGCTCGATCAACGCCCCGCCGACGCCGCCGACGCCGATGACGAACACTTCGATCACCTGATCGGTATTGAACAGCATCTGGTGGCTGACGCGCACGCCGGTGGTGGCGGAGTCATTGCTGACCACCACCGAGATTGAGCGCTCGGAAGACCCCTGGGCGATGGCGACGATATTGATGTTGGCGCGCGCCAGCGCGGAGAAGAAGCGCGCGGAGATGCCGCGCAGGGTGCGCATGCCGTCGCCGACCACCGAGATGATCGCCAGGCGTTCCATCACATCCAGCGGATCCAGCACGCCGTCTTTCAACTCCAGATAAAACTCCTCTTCCAGCGCGCGACGGGCGCGCTGCAGCTCGCCTTGCGGCACGCAGAAGCTGATGCTGTATTCGGAAGAGGACTGGGTGATCAGCACCACCGAAATGCCGGCGCGCGACATCACGGCGAACACTCGGGCGGCCATGCCGACCATGCCTTTCATGCCCGGCCCGGAGACGTTGATCATCGCCATGTTGTTCAGGTTGGTGATGCCTTTCACCGGCATCGCGTCATCGGTGCCGTCCTGACCGATCAGCGTGCCGGGGGCCTGCGGGTTGGAGGTGTTTTTAATCAGGCAAGGGATTTGGAACTGGGCAATCGGCGTGATGGTGCGGGGGTGCAATACTTTGGCGCCGAAATAGGAGAGCTCCATCGCCTCTTGGTACGACATCGATTTCAGCAACCTGGCGTCTGGCACGGTGCGCGGATCGCAGGTATAAACGCCGTCGACGTCGGTCCAGATCTCGCAACAGTCGGCGCGCAGGCAGGCGGCCAACACCGCGGCGGAATAGTCGGAGCCGTTGCGGCCCAGCACCACCAGCTCGCCCTTGTCGTTACCGGCAGTGAAACCGGCCATCAGCACGATGTGGTCAGCCGGGATCGCCGCAGCAGCGATGCGCAGCGTGGATTCGGCGATGTCCACGGTGGACTCCAGGTAGTGGCCCTGCGCCAGCAGTTTCTCCACCGGATTGATTACCGTGACCGGGTAGCCCTTGGCGCGGAACACCCCTTCCATGATGGCGATGGAGAGCTTTTCGCCGCGGCAGATGATCGCCGCATTGACGCTATCCGGGCACTGCCTCAGCAGCGAGACGCCGTGCAGCACTTGCTTGAGCTGCGCGAATTCCTGCTCGACCATGCCTTTCAGGCGATCGTACTCAAAGCCCGGCAGCGCCTGCGCCAGGCCGCTCAGCAGGTCGGCAAAGATCCGCTCTGCGTCGCTGATATTCGGCAGAATGTCCTGACCCGCCACCGTTTTTTCGATCATCGCCACCAGATGGTTGGTGATCTTTGCGGGGGCGGACAAGACCGTGGCTACCTGTCCCTGACGCGCGTTACTCTCCATGATGTCGGCGACGCGCAGAAAACGTTCTGCATTCGCTACCGAGGTTCCGCCAAATTTCAGCACTCGCATTTGTGATCTCTCCGAATTTAAGCCGAAAAAAAAGCCCGCACTGATTAGGTGCGGGCTTTTTTCTGTGTTTCCTGTGCGCGTCAGCCCGCCCCGTTACCTGTGGTATCGGTGGTGGTAATAATTGTGGTATTCAGGCTGATGTTGCGCATGTTGTCTGTCTGTCTCATGAAATGTTCTGTCCCCTCTATTGGTTAAAGCAATCGCTATCCCAAGTCAAACGATTTCTTTTTTTTGCTTATTTTCCGTTCAACGGCATCGTTGCGCGATATCGCAGGTAAAAAGCAAGATGACAGAACAAAAACACGACTTAGCGGCAATTTACCAGTAGATCACACTGAGTAACCACCTGATGGAGCCGCTATCACTTGGCGAGTTTTTTTTCGATGTCGTGCAGCAGCGTATGCAACATCGCCGTATCTCGCTGTTGCAGCGCACCGAGGCGCTGATGCAGCCAGTCGCGCAATTTTTGATCGTCGCCGACATCCAGGGTATTCAACAAAGCATCGGCGCGGCGGCGCAGCGCCTTGAGTTGCCCTTCCGACGCCGTGGTTTCCGGCGCCGTGCTGACGCCCATCAGGCTCGCCAGTTGGTAGCAGTACACCATCACCGCCTGCCCCAGGTTAAGCGACGGGTAATCCGCCTGCATCGGCACGCCGGTCAGCAAATCCGCCAGCGCCAGCTCTTCGTTGGTCAAGCCGGAATCCTCACGGCCAAACACCAACGCGGCCTGGCCGACCCATTGCCGGCGCTCGCTCAGCTGTTCCAGCAGTTCAGGCGGCGTGCAGTAGTAGTGAAAACGCGCGCGGCTGCGGGCGGTGGTGGCGACGGTGAAATCCACGTCCGCCAGCGCCTGTTCCAGCGTGGCGAACGTTTGCACGCCGTCGAGGATCTCGCCGGCCCCGTGTGCCACCCAGCGCGCCGCCGGCTGCAGATGTGCCTCGCTGTCGACGATGCGCAACGAAGCGAAGCCCATGGTTTTCATCGCGCGCGCCGCCGCGCCGACGTTTTCCGGCCGCGCCGGAGCCACTAAAACAATATGAAGCTGCATCACTCATCCACCGAAGGCGAGCCTGCGTTTTTGACGATGGCGCAGCGCCCGCTTATATTTACAATTGCGTAACAATAAACGCGTTAATAGCAACAAACAAGGTTAAACGGCTCGTTGAGCTAATAAACCCGTCGTAATAGTCATTATTCGTGCTTATGTTTTACCTCATTTATTTATCAATGAGTTAAAACAACACGATGATCAATAAGCGAATAATTGTATCCTATCGCACGAGATAATGCTGAATCGTTCACAGAATTTGAGGTTCTGTGACTTAAACTGGCATTTCTGTAAGTGTTTTTCACAAATCTGTTAACGTGCTACAATTGAATTTGATATATGTCAACAAAGCGTAGTTTTGTTGGGTGATGAATTCGGCACGCGCTGTTATATTGCTGTTAATGGGGTTAGGATATGCGCCGTTTTGGCACCTCAGGGGTTGTAGGGAACGGCATCCCCACCAAGCTAGCGATCTTGTTGACATGAGATGGAAAGTGCATCAAGAACGAGTTTACGTACTTTAGTCATTTGCTGAGAGGGAACGTGGCGCTATCTCTGCCCTCCTCTAAGAAAACAGAGACTTCTGTACTTCCGATTTTCTATTTTGTTGGCAATTTTAGGTAGCAAATATGCAGACCCCGCACATTCTGATTGTCGAAGACGAGTTAGTCACTCGTAACACCCTGAAGAGCATTTTCGAGGCGGAAGGCTACATTGTTCATGAAGCCAATGATGGTGCAGAGATGCACAATATCCTGTCCGAAAATGATATCAATCTGGTCATCATGGACATCAACCTGCCGGGCAAAAACGGCCTGCTGTTGGCGCGCGAACTGCGCGAACAGGCCAGCGTTGCCCTGATGTTCCTGACCGGTCGCGATAACGAAGTGGACAAAATCCTCGGCCTGGAAATCGGCGCCGACGATTACATCACTAAACCGTTCAACCCGCGTGAGCTGACTATCCGCGCGCGCAACCTGCTGTCGCGCACCATGAATCTGGGCAGCCTCGGTGAAGAGCGTCGCCTGGTCGAGAGCTACAAGTTCAACGGCTGGGAGCTGGACATCAACAGCCGCTCGCTGATCAGCCCGGCCGGCGAACAGTATAAGCTGCCGCGCAGCGAATTCCGCGCCATGCTGCACTTCTGCGAAAACCCGGGCAAGATCCAATCCCGTGGCGAACTGCTGAAGAAGATGACCGGTCGCGAGCTGAAGCCGCATGACCGCACCGTAGACGTCACCATCCGCCGCATTCGCAAGCACTTCGAATCGACGCCGGACACGCCGGAGATCATCGCCACCATTCACGGCGAAGGCTACCGCTTCTGCGGCGATCTGGAAGAGTAACTCCAGCCTGCCGTCATGAAAACGGGGTTCAGCATGCTGAACCCCGTTTTTTTATTTCGTCTCAGCCCACGGCATGATCGGCACCGCGCTCAGCGCGTTCTTCGGCGAACCGTCGATCACCTTGTCGGAGTAGCTCAGGTAAATCAGCGAATTGCGCTTGGCGTCGTAGAAACGCACCACCTGCAGCTTTTTGAATACCAGCGAAGTGCGTTTCTGGAATACCACATCGCCTTCCGCCTTGCCGTTTTTGATCTTGTCGCTCAGCTCGATAGGCCCCACCTGCTGGCAGGAAATGGCCGCGTCGGCGGTATCTTCCGCCAGCCCCAGGCCGCCTTTGATGCCACCGGTTTTGGCGCGGCTGATATAACAAGTTACATTTTTAACATCAGGATCGTCGAACGCCTCCACCACGATTTTGTGGTCCGGCCCCAATAATTTAAACACCGTATCAACGGAACCGACCTGCTCCGCCTGTGCGCTACCCAGGGTTGCGCAAACCAAACCGAATAATAATATCCAGCTTTTTTTCATTTACTTAACTCCGATATAACCATGCCGCGAAAATAGGCTCGGCGATCACCATTATTTATGTCTAAGCTCACGGAATCGGGTTTTTACGGGTCCGCACCGTCCGTTTTAGCACAGAGCGTGACAAAAATCTTTGAGAGTCGCGGAGGAAAAAAATTGCTATGATGCGGCGTCGTTATTTCTTTGCGCCCACTACGGTGTACCCCAATCCAACTCTGGCGCGGCATGCGCAGCAGAGGCAAAGAGTGCAACGCATAATGGCTCATGGATCGGTCTGATAGCGCAGCACCAGCGTGACGAATCAACAGTTCGGGTTCCTACCCCCAAGCTTTACGAGGAAGATCTATGGATCAAGCCGGTATCATTCGTGATCTGCTTAGCTGGCTGGAAAGCCATTTGGACCAACCCTTGTCGCTGGATAACGTTGCGGCCAAGGCCGGCTACTCCAAATGGCACCTGCAACGGATGTTCAAAGATATTACCGGTAATGCCATCGGTGCTTACATCCGGGCAAGGAGGCTGTCCAAAGCCGCCGTCGCGCTGCGTCTGACCGGCCGGCCGATTTTGGATATCGCCCTGCAATATCGCTTCGACTCACAGCAGACCTTCACCCGCGCCTTCAAAAAACAGTTTGCGCAAACGCCGGCACTCTACCGCCGTGCCGAGGACTGGAACGCGTTCGGCATCTGCCCGCCGATCCGTCTGGGAGCCTTCACCCTGCCGCAGCCGGAGTTCGTCTCGTTGCCGGATAAGCAGCTGGTCGGCCTGACCCAAAGCTACTCCTGTACGCTGGAACAGATCACCACCGTGCGCACCGAATTGCGCTCGCAGTTCTGGCGCCAGTTCCTCGGGGACGTAGAAACCCTGCCGCCGGTGCTGTACGGGCTGCATCACTCACGCCCGAGCCAGGAGAAGGACGACGAGCAGGAAGTGCTGTACACCACGGCGCTGGAGCCGGATCAGGTGCCGGAAAAGGTACAGGACGGCCAGCCACTGGTGCTGCCGGGCGGCGAGTTTGCCATGTTCAGCTATGAAGGGCCTACCGAGGGTCTGCAAGATTTTATTCTGACGGTCTACGGCACCTGCCTGCCGGCGCTCAAACTGACGCGCCGCAAAGGGCACGACATCGAACGTTTCTATCCGAAAGGCGAGCGCCGTCCACATCAGGCGCCTATCGAGATCAAGTGCGATTACCTGATCCCGATTCGGCGTTAACGCTGCAGTTCGTCCAACGCGGGCATGTCCAGATGCGTGACATCGCCCGCCGTTTCAACGATCCAGCCGGAAGCCAGCCACGGGCTTTGCTGGTGGTCGACGCGCGACAGTGAGCAGTTGCGCAAGCGCAAACGGCGTTCCGCATAGGCCGGCAGCCCCAACACCGTACTGATCAAACACCCCAACGCGATGCCATGGCTGACGAGCAGCGGCTTGCTGCCTTCCGGCAACATCAGGCAGCTCTCCAGCGCGGCGCGCATGCGCTCGCCCAGCTCCTCCATGGATTCGCCTTGAGGGATGCGGCCGTCAGGAGTACCATCGACCATCTGTTTGCGCCACTGTTCTTCCTGCGGCGTCAAACTGTCGATCAGGCGTTCTTCCAGAACCCCCATGTGCAGCTCACGCAAACGCGGATCGCAAATCACTTCGCAGCCGCAGGCTTCGGCGATGATCTGCGCGGTGCGGCGCGTGCGCCCCAGATCGCTGGTAATGACGTGCGTGATGCCTTCCTTGCTGACGCGCCTGGCGACCAGGCGAGCCTGGTGCTCACCCATGGCGGTTAACGGGCTGTCGGACTGACCCTGGATGCGGCGAGCCGCGTTCCATTCCGTTTCGCCATGGCGAACGAGGTATACCTGTAACATTTTTGTTTTCCGTTATACTGCGTGAAATTTGCGTTTATCCCCGGCCCGGCGGCGCTGTTGCCGCTGCCCGGCGTATCGGCCAGAAGGATATCAAACCCGTTATGTACCATGTTGTCGCTGCAACTACCAACCCGGCAAAGATCAAGGCTATTCAGTTGGCCTTCGATGACGTCTTTGGCGCGGACCAGTACCGCATTGAATCCGTCGACGTCGCCAGCGGCGTCTCGCTGCAGCCGATAGGCAATCACGAAACCCGCACCGGCTCGCGTCAACGCGTGATGGAAGCGCGCCAGGTCAGGCCCGAGGCCGATTTTTGGGTCGGCGTGGAAGCAGGGATTGAAGAGAATATGACCTTCGCCTGGATGACCGTCGAGAACCCGCACATCCGCGGCGAATCCCGCTCGGCGAGCCTGATGCTGCCGGAAGTCATCTTACAGGGTATTCGTGACGGCCGCGAATTAGGCAGCGAAATGGCGGCGATCACCGGTAACGCCGAGGTGAAGCGTCAGGGCGGTGCCATCGGCGTCTTCACCGACGGCCGGCTGAGCCGCACCAGCGTTTACCATCAAGCGTTGCTGCTGGCGCTGGTGCCGTTCCACAACGCCATCTATCAGCAATAGCGCAGAGCCTGCTAGGGCGCATCGTGCAGCAGCTGCTGCTCAAGCCACTGTTTCAGCGCGGGCGACGCCGCTTTCAGGCTGTTCGAACCGCGGGTGATGGTGGCGATCCCCGCGCCCAGTTCATTTTTCAGCTCGCGTTGGCTCATCTCGCCGCGCATCAATTCCTGAATGATCCGTACCCGGGTGCCCAGCGCGGTGCGTTCGTCCGGCGTCAGCATCAGCTGCAACAGCGGTTGATGCAGTTCTTGCGCAAACGAATTCTGCAGCAGCGCGACGAAGCGCAGCCAATCCTCATTGCCTTGTTCTGAAAGAGCGGGGTCGTTTAACGATAATTGCGTCATGGCAGCCACCATACTATTTAACTAGTACAGCAGCATACCATAGGGCCGTCAAAATCAATAACGTCTCTGCCACTCGGCGTCGGTCAGCACCTTGGCCGGCCGATGCGTCAGGTAGCGGTAAAACGCGTCATAAGCCAGCACGTTCTTGACGTAGCCGCGGGTCTCCGAGAACGGGATGCTTTCGATGAACGCCACCGGATCGATCCGCCCCGCGCTGTTGCCCAGCCAGGTGTTCACCCGCGACGGGCCGGCGTTATAGGCGGCGCTCGACAGAATGCGGTTGCGACCGAACTGCTGATAGACCGACTCCAGATAGCTGGTGCCGATGGTGATGTTGGTCTGCGGGTCGAACAGCTGGCTCGGACCGACATAGCCGGGAATATTGAACATCTGCACCGTATGCTGCGCGGTACGCGGCATGACCTGCATCAGGCCGGAAGCGCCGACCGGCGACTGCGCCTTCGGATTCCAGGCGCTCTCCTGGCGCGCGATCGCCATTGCATAGCTGCTGGTGATCCCCTTGTCATCGGTGGCGCGGCGGAACTCCTGCGGCCAGGCAACCGGGAAACGTTCCTCCAGGTGGTCCCACAGCTTGCCGACGATGGTCGCCTGCACACTCAGATCGGCCCATTTCTGCTCAAAGGCGTAACGCGCCAGCGCCTCTTGTTCAGGCCGGCTGCGGCTGGCGACGTAGGAGCCCCACTCGCTGCGGGCCAGGTTGTCCATGTTCCAGTACATCAGCTCGCGCACCCGGGCAACTTCAGGCCCGTCGGTCAGCGACGCGCGCGGCTTGGCCGCCACCGCCACCATCACCGGGTAAGTGGCGTTCAGCTTCTGCGCCGCCACCATCGGATAGAAGCCGCGTTCGGTCATCAGGTTGCGCAACATCTCCTCGCCTTCGGCGCGTTTGCCTTCGTCCATCAGCTGACTGGCGCGCCAGTAGCGCCACTCATCCTTGTTGCGCGACTCTTCCGGCAAGCGTGCCAGCCAGGTCGCCACCCCCTGCCGATCGCCGTTACCCAGCGCCATGCGCACCCGGCGCTCCAGCAGCGAAGGCGAACGGCTGCGCAGGATCACCTGATCGCGCCATTGCGCCTGCTCGTAGGTGGCATCGCTGCCCATCAGGCGCCAGGCCACCGCCTCTTCCAGCCCCAGCCGCTCGTCGTCGCTCATTTTCTGCAGCCGCGCGAGCGTCGGGATCATCGCCCGCGCGTTTTCCACATCCTGCCGCGCCAGGCGTTCAAAGGCGATGCCGGTGGCGGCGCGGGTAAAGTCGGTCGGCCCCACGCTGCGGGCGAAGGCTTCCACGATGGTCGGATCGTTTTGCAAGCGCACCAGGGCGTTGCCCATGGTCTGATAATCGGCCGGCAGCTGGCTATAGAGGTTGCTGACCAGCGAGCTGTTGCCCTCTTTCAGCGCCAGCTTCATGCGCGCCAGAATATCCAGCGGGGTCTGCTTGCCTGCGCCGCGCCAGACGCTGAACAGCCGATCGCAGGCACCCGGCAGCGTTTTGCCGTTCAGCCACAGCTCGTCGGCACCGCTCCAGGCCGCCTGCTGATCGCCGGTGGCCCATTTGGCGTAGTAATAGTTGCAGCGTGCCGCCACCGGTTTGGGCGGCTGCGGGCTGAAAGCCAACAGGGTGCGCCAGTCTTCGCGACGCGCCAGTTCATTGACGAAGCGCGGCGCCAGTGATTTAGCCGGTGGCAGCGTCGGATTGCGCTTGATGAAGTCGTTCACCTCGGAGAATCCCGCCTGGCTCAAATCCTGAGTCAGCTCGCGGTATTCCAGATAAGGATAAAGCGGGTAATCGCGTAGCGTCGGCATCAACTGCGCCACCACGTCCATCTGATTGCCGTCCCACGCCTGCTTGATCTGCTGGTAGCGCTGACGCTGCGCATCCAGAGAATCCGCCAGCGCCGCGCCAGAAAACGCCGTCAGGCACAGCCCCATCGCCAACAGCCGTCGCTTGTCCACCTTGACCATCCTCGCTCTTTCCTCACAGGTTGTGCCGCAGGAGCCGCCCAGCTCCCCGGTGACCGCCGCGCCACGGCGCCGCGGGACAAAATAAAACCGGGCGCACGGCCCGGACGCAGATATCTACCATAGACAGCGCGATCGCCCATCCATTCAATACTGTAGAAGAAGAAGTGTATCGCCATGGCGGGAGCCAGGTAAAAAACGTTTACTTAGGCTGACAAATCAGGACGCCCGGCTATTTTCGTCAGCCGGATTTTTATTAGCCGACCTCGCAGCTCAGAGACAAGTAAAATACTTTTTAATTATTAGCTATCACATTATTGCATTTACAGGATGGCGCAACCGTTGCGCAAATCGCCTGACAGCTGGCCAAACGCACCAACTTTGCAGAAAAGCGGTGGCAAACCCGAGTGGGCATTTTTATACTATCAAAAATAAGTAGGATAATTCCGAGAAAACAGCACATAAAGCGCCCAACGAAGACATCTTATAATACAATCCGCGCCAATTATGGGTTAGATAGTGTTCATTAGGCAGTGCAACTGACAGCTTTCAGCAAAACGATTGTCCCTGCAAGCGGGCCGGATTTTCCCTTGTCGGGCCACGGCCTGCGGGCGGTGGATCAGACCGGAATGGCGGGTGAAGATGGCGAATAACACCGCGATAGTGATGCGTTGCGCAAAAAGCCCCGTGCCGGGCTTCCTTGCCGCACGTCTGCATATCGGCCGCCTGTTGCTGATCGTCCTGTTGGTTCTGCTGACGTTGCCCGGACCTGCGCACGCCGCCGATGATCCCTATCAAAAGCGCACGCACGCCGTGACGACCGTGGTGGTAGGCATCATCAGCTACGCCCGCTGGTCGCGTGAACCCAATCCTATCCGGTTGTGCGTGACCGCACCCACCCAGTATGCCGAGGGGCTGTTCGATCCGATTCTGCTGAGCGCGCCGCGTCCGATTAAAACTGAACGTGTGCCGTTCGACAGCCCAACGCTGAGTACCGGCTGTGATGTCATCTATCTAGGGAACATCAACGCCGCGCAGAGACAAAATTTCATGCAGCGCATTTCCGGCAACTCCATTCTCAGCATCAGCGAGAACGATAGCGAATGCTCCGCCGGCAGCGCATTCTGCCTGCAGATCGATGGGGATCAGGCCAGCTTCAAGGTCAACCTGGACGCCCTGGCGCGCAGCGGCGTGCGCGTTCACCCCAACGTGCTGCAGCTGGCACGCAAACAGGTGCCGCCGCTATGAGGCTGTTGCGTAAAAACCGTTCCGGCAATGCGCGCCCGACGCTGGGGCGGGTGCTGCAGCGGGTGCATCTTGGGCTGGCGCTGATCGCCGTCGGCACCGCCGGCATCTTTTTGACGCTGGTGGCGCTGTTTGCGCTGCGCGCCTACGCCAACCACAACCTGCACCTGATCGCGCGCTCCATCAGCTATACGGTTGAAGCGGCAGTGGTATTTGGCGATCGCCCCTACATTCGCGAGGCGATGGTGCTGATCGCCTCCAAAGAAGAGGTGTCAGAGGCCAAAATTCTCAACAACGGCGGTGACGTGCTGGCCAGTTGGTCTCGCCCCAAAGATGGCCCGCTGCACGGCATGGAGCAGATTATCGCTCACTGGGCGCTGCCCGAGCCGGTCATCCTGCCGATCTCTCACGAGGGTAAACAGGTCGGCCAGGTCTGGCTGAGCGGCAACGGCGGCAGCCTGCTGCGTTTCCTGCTGCGCGGCCTGGTCGGCATGATCGCCTGCATGGTGCTCAGTACCCTGTGCGCCCTGGTGCTGTCGCGCCGTATGCTGGTCGGCATCGTCAGTTCGTTGGACGACATCGCCAACGTGGCGCATGCGGTGCGCCGCGATCGCACCTTCGGCCTGCGGGTGCCGTCGGCGCCGATCGCCGAACTGCACGAGCTCAGCAACGACTTCAACGGCTTGCTCGACGAGCTGGAGGCCTGGCAGGCCCACCTGAAACAGGAGAACGACTCGCTGGCCCACCGGGCAACGCACGACAGCCTGACCGGCTTGCCGAACCGCGCCTTCTTCGAAGGACGGCTGAGCCGCGCCCTGGGCGATATCGAGCCGTCGGCAAAATTGGCGGTGCTATTTATCGATGGCGATCGCTTCAAGGAAGTGAACGACAGTTACGGCCACGCCGCAGGCGATGCGGTGCTGACCACCATCGCCGGGCGCATTCGCGCGCAGCTGCGTGAAACCGATCTGGTCGCGCGCCTGGGAGGGGATGAGTTCGCCGTGCTGCTGGCGCCGGTGCACAGCACGGAAGATGTCCTGCAGATCGCCGATAATATTATCGACTGCATGACGCAGCCGGTCATTTTGCCGAACGACGAGACGATCATCACCTCTCTGAGTATCGGTATTGCGCTGTACCCTGATCACGCGGCGACGCCTCAGGGTCTTTTGCACGAAGCTGACGATGCAATGTATCAGGCAAAGCATCGTTATCACGGAGGCTGGCGGCTGGCGATACACAAATAAGAGCCGCAGCTATAACACTTGAACTAGGGATTTTGACTATGATACAGCAACTGTTTAAAGGCCGTTTTTCACTGTTGACGATGGTGTTCGTCGCCCTGCTGGCGCTCGCCGGCTGCCAGAGCAAACCGCAGGGGCTGACGCCCGAGCAGGTCGCGCTGCTGCAGTCGCAGGGCTTCAAACTGACCGACAACGGCTGGGAGTTCGGCCTGTCGGATAAAGTGCTGTTCGGCAACAACATCGGCAAGCTGAACCCGGAAAGCACCGAGACGGTGCAGAAGATGGGGCGCGCGCTGCTGAGCGTCGGCATCACCAAATTCCGTCTGGACGGCCATACCGACAACTACGGCGAAGACAGCTATAACGACCAGCTCTCCCTGCGCCGCGCCGATGCGGTGGCCGATCTGCTGGCCAGCGTCGGCATTCCGCGCGCCAATATCGAAACCCGCGGCATGGGCAAACGCGATCCCGTCGCCGACAACCGCACCTCCAGCGGCCGCGCGGAAAACCGCCGCGTCGCGATCGTCGTCACGCCATAAGCCACCAATATGCGCCTTTATCGGCGCATAAACGGTTATACTTAGCGATCGCTGAGCGATGTCTGGGATCCGAGATCGAAACGGGCTACACTCATGCCGCCAGACATCCTATAAATACTGATATAGAGAGGCTTAGAGCAACGTGGCTCAATACGTCTATACCATGCACCGCGTCGGCAAGGTGGTACCGCCGAAGCGTCATATTTTGAAAAACATCTCCCTGAGCTTCTTCCCTGGGGCAAAAATCGGCGTACTGGGCCTGAACGGCGCCGGTAAGTCCACCCTGCTGCGCATCATGGCCGGCATCGATACCGATATCGAAGGGGAAGCGCGCCCGCAGCCGGGCATCAAGATCGGTTACCTGCCGCAGGAGCCGCAGCTTAACCTCGAACACACCGTGCGTGAGTCGGTGGAAGAAGCGCTGGCGGAAGTGGTCGGCGCGCTGAAACGCCTGGACGAAGTGTACGCGCTGTACGCGGAAGAAGGCGCAGACTTCGACAAGCTGGCCGCCGAACAGGGCCGCCTGGAAGAGATCATTCAGGCGCACGACGGCCACAACCTCAACGCACAGCTGGAGCGCGCCGCCGATGCGCTGCGCCTGCCGGACTGGGACGCCAAAATCGCCCACCTGTCCGGCGGTGAACGCCGCCGCGTGGCGCTGTGCCGCCTGCTGCTGGAAAAACCGGACATGCTGCTGCTGGACGAACCGACCAACCACCTGGACGCCGAGTCCGTGGCCTGGCTGGAACGCTTCCTGCACGACTTCGAAGGCACCGTCGTCGCGATCACCCACGACCGTTACTTCCTGGACAACGTCGCCGGCTGGATCCTCGAGCTGGACCGTGGCGAGGGTATTCCTTGGGAAGGCAACTACTCGTCCTGGCTGGAGCAGAAAGACGCGCGTCTGGCGCAGGAAGCATCCGCCGAAGCCGCTCGCCGCAAGTCGATCGAGAAAGAGCTGGAGTGGGTGCGTCAGGGTGCCAAAGGCCGTCAGTCCAAAGGCAAGGCCCGTCTGGCCCGCTTTGAAGAGCTGAACAACACCGAATACCAAAAACGTAACGAAACCAACGAACTGTTCATTCCGCCTGGCGCACGCCTGGGCGATAAAGTGGTCGAAGTCAGCAACCTGCGTAAGTCCTATGGCGACCGCCTGTTGATCGACGACCTGTCGTTCTCGGTGCCGAAAGGCGCGATCGTCGGCATCATCGGCCCGAACGGCGCGGGTAAATCCACGCTGTTCCGCATGATGTCCGGCCAGGAGCAGCCTGATTCCGGCAGCATCGTGCTGGGCGACACCGTCAAGCTGGCGTCCGTCGATCAGTTCCGCGACAGCATGGACGGTTCGAAAACCGTCTGGGAAGAAGTCTCCGGCGGGCAGGACATCATGCGCATCGGCAACACCGAGATGCCAAGCCGCGCCTATGTCGGCCGCTTCAACTTCAAGGGCGTCGATCAGGGCAAACGCGTGGGCGAGCTGTCCGGCGGTGAGCGTGGCCGTCTGCACCTGGCCAAGCTGCTGCAGGTTGGCGGCAACGTACTGCTGCTCGATGAACCGACCAACGACCTGGATATCGAAACCCTGCGCGCGCTGGAAAACGCCCTGCTGGAATTCCCTGGCTGCGCCATGGTGATCTCGCACGACCGTTGGTTCCTCGACCGTATCGCCACCCATATCCTGGACTACCAGGACGAAGGCAAGGTGGAATTCTTCGAAGGTAACTTCACCGAGTACGAAGAGTACAAGAAGCGTACGCTGGGCGCCGACGCGCTCGAGCCGCACCGCATCAAGTACAAAAAGATCGCCAAGTGATCCGAAAGGCGCCGCATGCGGCGCCTTTTTTTATGCCCGTGTCCGGCGATACTCGCGCGGCGAGCACGCCATCATTCTCTTAAAGGCGTGGCTGAACGCGCTGTCTGAATCGTATCCCAAGCGCTGCGCGATGGCGGACACCGGTTCGCTGCCGGTACGCAAAGCCCGTGCAGCCAACAGCATGCGCCAGCGCGACACATACTCTAACGGCGCCATGCCAGCCTTCTGCTTAAAGCGCAACGCCAACGTCGAGCGGGAAACGCTCGCAGCGGCGGCCAGCGACGCCACCGTCCAGCGCCGGCCAGGATCTGCATGCACCGCCTGCATCGCGGCGCCGATGCGCGGATCGAACAAGGCGGGCAGCCAACCGGACGCCACGCTCTCTTCTCCCATCAGGTACATCCGCAGCGCCTGAGTCAACATGATCTGCCCCAGATGGTGTACCATCGAGGCACTGCCCGGTGAAGGCTTCAGCAGCTCGCCCGCCAGCCGCTGCAACGCCCATTGCAACACCGCGGCCTCTTCAGTGCCGCCTCGAATCACCATCAGCGCCGGCAAAGTACCCAATAACCGCTCCACCTCCTCGCCGAAGGTAAAACGCCCGCCGATAAACAGACAATCCTCCGCCTCGCCACAGCTCGCCACGCCGTTTTTTGCCTGCAGATAAAGTGCGTCAGCATCGAGTGCTGGCAGCGACAGATCGCTGCCAACGGTGACCGGCAAGCTGCGGGTCAGCAACAAACAGTCGCCGGCCGCCAGCCACAGCGGTTCGGCCAGCCCTTCCGCCGCCAGCCAACAGCCGCCACGCACCACAGCGTTGAACTTCCCGCTCTGCGGCGCAGGAAAATGAACGGCCCAGTCGCCGCCGGCCTTCAGGCCGCCGAAAAACGCATTCTGGCTGTTCAACGGCGCAAGCACTTCCGATAAAGGATCCATACCCTCTCCCCCTAAAGCCCTTTCAAGAGCATAGCCCGTGCGATGCTCCAGCCAAAGATTTTAGGACGATGGCGACAGAAATTAGGTTCTTGTTGCATTCAGCCGCCGATAACGCCGACTTACACTCCCAGTGTCACAGTCAACTGCAGCGAGGAATTCCCAATGAACAGACAAGTGCCCCTCAACTCCGGCTTCAACGCTACCACCACCGCCGCCGACGTGCTCAAAGACCGTCAACTGGCCGGCATGACAGCGCTGGTGACCGGCGGTCATTCCGGCCTGGGGTTGGAAACGACTCGCGCTTTGACGCAGGCGGGGGCGAAGGTGATCGTCGCCGCCCGCGACCCCGTTATCGCCCACACGCGTCTGGCCATCGCCGGCATCAGCAACGCTGAGGTTTATGAGCTTGATTTGGCCGATCTGAGCAACATCAAAGGGTTCACGCAACAACTTCTGGCGACAGACGTCCACCTCGATATGTTGATCTGCGGCGCCGGCATCATGGCCTGTCCTGAAACCCGTATCGGCCCAGGCTGGGAGGCTCAATTCGCGATCAACCACCTGGGGCATTACGCTTTGGTGAACCACCTCTGGCCGGCGTTGATGGGCGACGCCCGCGTTGTCGTCATCTCCTCTTCCGGTCACCATGCCAGTGCCATACGCTGGAATGACGTCCAATTTCACAGCGGCTATGACAAGTGGCTGGCCTATGGCCAATCGAAAACCGCTAACGCGCTCTTCGCCCTGCAGCTTGACAAGCTGGGGAAAAATGCTGGCGTGCGCGCCTTCTCGCTGCATCCCGGCATGATCCCAACGCCGCTGCAGCGCTATCTCTCTCAGGAAGAGATGCTCGCGTTGGACTGGATCGACGCCGACGGCAAACCCGCCCACCCGGAAATGCTGAAAACCCCGCAACAAGGCGCGGCAACCCAGGTTTGGGCGGCGACATCGCCTCAACTCAATGGCCTTGGCGGATTGTATTGCGAAGATTGCGATGTCGCCCGGCGCAACGATGACAACGGCTTTTCCTTCAGCGGCGTAAAAAGCTACGCCGTCGATCCTGAACAAGCCCAACGCCTGTGGAAACTGTCGGCGCAACTCACCGGTGTCGATGCCTTCGGCAAGATTTAAACAGGGGACCTTCTATGCAGAATCGTCAAATCATCCTCGCTAAACTCCCGCAAGGAAAGCTGACCCTCGATTGTTTTCAGACTCGAGAGGCCCCCATGCCGCTCCCCGGCCCCGAAGAGGTGCTGTTGCGCACGCTTTACGTGCCACTGGATGCGGCCAGCAGAGCCTGGATGCAGGGCGTCACCTATCGTTCCGGATTGCAGGCGGGAGACGTCATGGCCGCAACCGCGCTGGCCGAAGTCGTCGAGTCGCGCTCTCCCCTGCTGGCCGCCGGAGATTTAGTGCTGGCGGAAACCGGCTGGCAAACCTTTGCGGCCGTACCGGCGGCTGGCGCGCTCAAGCAGTCGGACATCGTTCCGCATACGCACTTGCTCAGCGTTTACGGCGTGCCTGGACTCACCGCTTACTTCGGTCTGCTGGAATGCGGACGCCCAGAGGCCGGTGAAACCGTCGTCGTATCCGCCGCCGCGGGGGCGGTAGGCATGTTCGCCGGACAAATCGCCCGGCTTCGCGGCTGCCGCACGGTGGGCATTGCCGGCGGCGGCGCCAAAACGGCTCTGCTGACGGACAGACTGGGTTTCGACGCGGCGATAAATTATAAGAAGGAAAATCTGCATGACGCCCTGCGCCGCTCGTGTCCCAACGGCATCGATGTGCTGTTCGATAACGTCGGCGGCGATATTTTGGCGGCCAGCCTGCCGCATATGGCGAAGCATGGACGCATCGTTTGCTGCGGTGCGGTGTCGCAGTACGATACGGCCTTCCCGCCGGCAGCGCCTGCCGGGATACCCGGTTTGCTGATCGTCAACAGTTTGACGATGCGGGGATTCCTGTTGGCCGATTTCCTTCATCGGCAAGAACAGGCGCTGGCGGCACTCGCGGCCTGGGTCGCTGAGGAAAAACTCGCAATTATCGAAGACCTGATCACCGGTTTCGAGCTGCTGCCCGCCGCACTGATCGGCCTGCTGGCGGGTGAAAATAGAGGGAAACGCATCGTTCAGGTGGCGCGGCGCGCCGCCTGAACCTAAACGCGCCCGCCGTCACTCCCGCGCCAGCTCGCGCGCGTAGTCGTCGAACGCCGGGTGCTGCAGCACCACATCAATGAAACAGGCCAGCGCCGGGGAGTTCAGCTTGCGGCTCGGGTAGACCAGATACAGCTCGTTGCCCTCCGCACGCCACGCCGGCAGCACTTCCACCAACAGCTTCTGCGCCACCACCTCACGGCTGAGAAACGCCGGCAGCAGCGTAATGCCGGCGCCGGCGATAGCGCATTCGCGCGCATACAGCAGGTTGTCGGTGGTGTGCGCCAGCGGCAACTGCCAGCGGTAGTAATCGTCGCCGCAACGCAGGTTCCAGGCCGTCCAGGCGCGATGGGCGATGCAGCGGTGCTGCTGCAGCTGTTGCGGATGTTCGATCGGCGGGTGCTGCGCCAGATAGGACGGCGCAGCCAGCAGATAGCGCGGCGCATAGCCGAGGCGGCGGCCGATCAGCGAAGAATCCTGCGGCTTGCCGGTGCGCAGCGCGGCGTCGAAACCTTCCTGCACCAGATCCACCATCGCGTCGGACACCGACACCTCCAGCGAAACGTCCGGGTACTGGCGTTGAAAATCCGCCGCCAGCCGCGCCACCAGGGTCGCGCCCAGCCCGGCCGGCGTCGAGATGCGCAGGCGCCCGCTCGGGTTATCGCGCAGCCGCTGCAGCGCCAGATCGGCCCGCTCGGCGGCGGACATCATCGCCTGACAATGCTCCAGATAGCGCTCGCCGGCGAAGGTGAGATTTAACTGGCGCGTGGTGCGATTGAGCAGCCGTAGCCCCAGCGTCTGCTCAAGCTGGCTGATACGCTGGCTGACGCTGGATTTCGGCAGCCCGACGCGCTGCGCGGCGGCGGTGAAGCTGCCGCATTCCGCCACCAGCGCGAACAGCGCCATGTCCTGCAGCTGTTTGAATTCCATTGTTCACCTTAAACGAACACTCAGTTAGATATTGTCCATCTTATCACTCCACTATCGCGGGTCTACACTGTGGGCATCATTTGAAAGGAGTACAACCATGTCGATAAAAGCCATTGCCGTAGACCCGCAGAACCCTGCCGGTTTCATCGAAATCTCACCGGAGATGCCGATTCCCGGTCAGTACGATCTGCTGGTGGAAGTGAAAGCGGTGTCGGTTAACCCGGTGGATACTAAAGTGCACGCCGGCCTGCAGAAAAGCGGCCTGCAGCAGCCGCGCATTCTCGGCTGGGACGCCAGCGGCGTCGTGGTGAGCGCAGGCAGCAGCGTCAGCGGCTTCAAGCCCGGCGATGAAGTGTGGTACGCCGGCGACATCACCCGCCCCGGCAGCAACAGCAGCCACCAACTGATCGACTCACGCATCGCCGCGCACAAACCGCGCAGCCTGAACTGGGCCGAGTCCGCCGCCATGCCGCTGACCGCCCTCACCGCCTGGGAGGCGCTGTTCGAACACCTGAATATTCAGGACGCGCCGGAGCACAAGACGCTGCTGATCATCGGCGGCGCCGGCGGCGTAGGCTCGTTGGCGATCCCGCTGGCCGCGCTGCGCAGCAAGGTGAAAGTGATCGCCACCGCCTCAAGGCCTGAATCCGCCGCCTGGTGCCTCGAACGCGGCGCCGATCTGGTGGTGGATTACCGCGATTTGAAGGGCAACCTGGCGCAGCACGGCATCGAGCAGGTGGATTACATCCTGTGTCTGAACGATACCGACGGCCATTGGCCGGCGATGGCCGAGCTGGTCGCGCCGCTGGGCCATATCTGCACCATCGTCGAGAACGCGCAGCCGCTGGACCAAAACGCGCTGAAGCTGAAGAGCGCCGCGCTGCACTGGGAGTTCATGTTCACCCGCAGCATGTTCAGCACCCCGGACATCGCCCAGCAGGGCAAGATCCTGCAGCAGGTGGCGCAGCTGCTGGACGACGGCAAGCTGAGCACCACGCTGAGCGAAACCCTGCACGGGCTGACGGTGGAAACGCTGACCGCCGCGCATCAACAACTGCTCGGCGGCCATATGCAAGGCAAGCTGGTTATCGCGTACTGAGCCAACTCGCGGCGGCGCACAGCGCCGCCGTTACTGCGGCCGCACGAACCCGACGCATAGCCGTTGCTCATCGGCGTACGGATCGGAACGGAACGTCATATTCTGCTGCCAGTCGAGGCGCATCTTCGGCCAGTGGGCCAGCTCCCCGCCGAAATCGCTGTGCGCGCAATCGTCACCCAACCGGCCGAACAGGGCGACGCCATGCTGGGCAATCTGCGGATAGCTGATGTTGGCGTTGTAGATATTTGGCCGCGCATGATTGGACCAGCGCGTAATGGTTTGTGGCCGGGAATCGGCATACACCGTCATCCATTGCGACAGATACTCACCGCCGACGTAGCGCAGATCGACGCCGTAGCGCTCTCGCCAATGCTGTTCCACTTCACTGCTGAAGGCCTTGATGCCCACCATCTTCTGGCCGGCGTTGCGCACGTTGCCCACCATCACTGCGGCATACCCCAGATAGACCGCCAGCGCCGCGCACATCAGCCCAATGGTCGCCGCGTGCAGCGAACGCACCGGCGGTTGACGCACGCAGCCGACCAGCAGCGCGGGCGCCAGCATGAAGAACGGCTGCAGCCACTCGGTCAGCCGGCCGCCGACGTTGAAGGAAAACCAGAAGGTGATGATGCCGAGCGGCAGCAGATAGATCCACAGCAGCACCCGCATCGGCAACGCCTTCGGCCAGGCCAGCACCGCCCCGCTACGGCGCAGGATCCACCACAGCACCAGCGACGGATAGAACACCAGCAGCAGCGACTGCAGCATGTCGAGATTGAGCTGCATCTTGATCTGCGAATCGACCCACTTGAAGGCGGCGAAGTCGTGATTCCACAGCCATACCACGTTCGGCAGCACCAGCGCCAACCAGATCGCCACCGCCAGATAGAACTGCGGCTGGCGATAGCAGCGGCGAACCTGCGGCACGAACAACGTCGACAGCGCCGCGAAGTAAACGAAGGCGAAGGTCGAGTACTTGGCCATCATCGCCAGACCGGCGACCAACGCGAAGGCCGGCCACCAATTGGCCGAACGGGAGATCGCCATATGGAAGAACAGCGCCATCCACGGCCACAGCATCACCAACAGGTAATTGTCGTTATAGGGAATGATGTCGAAATTGATGATGCCGGACAGGTTGAGCGTCAGCAGCGCCATCCAAGCCAGCGAGGTGCTGCCGCTCAGGCGTCGCGCCAACAGCCAGACGCCCAACATGCCGATGGCGATGGCGATGAAGTGCCCGCCATACCAGTAAACGTTCAGCGGCAGCCACGACAGCCAAATCGCCGGATGCATCGCCGCACCGACCAGCCACGGGTTTTTCGGTGAGCCCCACTCGCCGTTGAGGCCCCAGTTGAGCGCCTCGACGGCGTCGTAAGGCAGGGTAGGATCAAGATGAACCGTCAGCAGCGTCCAGGCTGCGGCATAGCAGACCAACCAGAGAGCAAGTAAGCGATAAGACATGTCTTCTTCTAAGCGTTATTGTAAAGAAAATCTTAACTTAGTCGCTGTCGAATGAACCATGTTTAAACAAGCCGTTAAATGTGCGCCCGGGTGGCGTTTCTACCGCCGCGATCGCACATTCAGCTAATTCTGCTCAGCCTGCGGCGTGGCGAGAAGCGGGCGCGCTCAACCGGCCGGCGTCCGCCGCCAGCAGCTGTTGCACCAGCTCGACGCAGCGCAGGAAACGCTCCTCGTAATCGCTGGATTCAACGTGCACATACTCGATATTGTTGGCGCGCAGCATCTCCTCCAGCAGGCGCTGGAACGCCAGCCGATCGGCGGTGCTGCCGAGGCTGCGCAGGCCGTCCGCCACCCACGGCGTATTGTTTTCCAGCAGGATCACCAGATCGAAACGGTATTCGTCGATCAGCGCCTGCACGAAGGGGTGTTCACGCCCTTCGTACTTTTTGCAAAACGCCTGGGTGGTGACGAAATCGGTATCGATAAACGCCACCTTGTTGGCGTACTTGACCGCAAAATCCACGTATTGCGCCTGCCCGAGGGCGATTTTGTCATAGTCGGAGTACTGCAGCGCCATCTCGTCGCCGCCCAGATGCGAAAACACATAGTCGCGGCCATATTCCCAGGCGCTGGTGGTGTTGAAGATGTTGGCCAGTTTGTTGACCAGCGTCGACTTGCCGCTCGACTCGCCGCCGAGGATCGCCACGGTACGCACGAAGAACGGCTTCACCTCGGTCGGGATGTAATCCCAATAGCGGAACGGATCCTGGCGGATCTGATTGCCGCTGATGTTCATGAATGAACGCTCGGGGTCGACCAGAATGGTTTCGATGCCCAGATGCTCGCGGTAACGCGGCGCATCCTGCGCTTCGCTGGAATAGATGAAGCTCGGCACGATGCCCTTCTGTTCCATAAAGGCCTTCATGCCGTCGCTCCATACGTTCCAGCCCTGCGGGTAGGGTTCGATGCCCTGCTCGTCGAATGAGTGGATATGGATGTTTTTCTGGTACTTGAAGGTCTGCAGCAGCCAGCGCAGGCGATCGCTGACCGTCGGCTGTTGCGACATCGAACTGTTCTCGAACAGTTCGCGGTCGCGCGGCTCGTCATGGCACAAAATGACGTGCAGCTCATCCACCTGGCTGCAGGCGCGCTGGATCAGATAGATGTGGCCGGTGTGCAGCGGGTAAAATTTACCAAACACCACACCGACTTTGACCTCTTTGCGCGGGAACTCAAGCCCGAGAAAACGGTGCAGCGCCTCCAGCTTTTGCGCGCTCGGGCTTTTGATCTTGTCGTTCAACAGCTGGCTGAGATAGCCTTTGGTCATGCCGCTGGCATCCGCCACCTGCTGCAAAGTACAGCCTTTTTGCTTGATGGACGTCTTCAGGTAATCAAATTGCGGCATGGCCACCTCCGTTTAGTATGCTAAACAAAATAGCATATCTCTCTCGCCGCCGGCGACATTAATAAAACTCTTCCAGCACGTCCAGTGCGTCCGCCAGCTTCTTGACCCCGAACACCTGCATGTTGGCCGGCGGCTTTTTCGGCATATTGCCGTGCGGCACGATGGCGCGCTTAAAGCCGTGCTTGGCCGCTTCGGAGATGCGTTCCTGACCGCTCGGCACCGGACGAATCTCTCCCGCCAGCCCCACTTCGCCGAACACCACCAGATCGTTCGGCAATGGCCGATCGCGCAGGCTTGAAACCAACGACATCAGCAACGCCAGATCGGCGCTGGTCTCGCTGACCTTCACCCCGCCGACCACGTTGACGAACACGTCTTGATCCGACATCTGCAGCCCGCCGTGTCGATGCAGCACCGCCAGCAGGATCGCCAGGCGGTTCTGTTCCAGGCCCACCGCCACGCGGCGCGGGTTGGACATCATCGAGTGATCCACCAGCGCCTGGATCTCCACCAGCAGCGGCCGGGTGCCTTCCCACACCACCATCACCGAGCTGCCGGAGGTGACTTCATCGCCGCGGCTGAGGAAAATCGCCGAAGGGTTGCTGACTTCGCGCAGCCCCTGCTCGGTCATGGCGAACACCCCCAGCTCGTTGACCGCGCCAAAGCGGTTTTTGTGGCTGCGCAGGGTGCGGAAACGGGAATCGGCGTCGCCGTCCAGCAATACCGAACAGTCGATACAGTGTTCCAGCACTTTCGGCCCGGCCAGCGAGCCGTCTTTGGTGACGTGCCCGACCATCACGATCGCCACGCCGCGCGTCTTGGCGAAGCGCGTCAGGTAGGCGGCGGTTTCACGCACCTGCGCCACGCTGCCCGGCGAGGACTGAATGTCCGCCATATGCATCACCTGAATCGAGTCGATCACCATCAGCTTCGGCTGCTCCTGCTCGGCGATCAGGCAGATCTGCTCGATGCTGGTTTCCGACAGCATGTTCAGGCCGCCGGTCGGCAGCCCCAGACGGTGAGCGCGCATCGCCACCTGCTGCAGCGACTCCTCGCCGGTGACATACAGGGTTTTCATCTGTTCAGACAGCTTGCACAGCACCTGCAGCAACAGGGTACTCTTGCCGGCGCCGGGGTTACCGCCGATCAGAATCGCGCTGCCGGGCACCACACCGCCGCCCAGCACGCGGTCGAACTCGAGAAAGCCGGTGGTGAAGCGCGGCAGCGCCTCAAGGCTGATTTCCGACAGCTTCTGCACCTTGCTGACGCCGGCGTCGCCGGCATAGCCGCTGAGGCGATCGTTGCGCGCCGCTGCGGGCGACGCGGCCAAACGCACTTCCGTGATGGTGTTCCAGGCATGGCAGGCGCTGCACTGCCCCTGCCAACGCGGATAGTCCGCCCCGCACTCATTGCACACAAATGCCCGTTTTGCCGCTTTTGCCACGTCTTACCTCAATCTTTCGTTATCGCACTTCGTGTTTCAGGCTGCCGGTGAGAATGCACAGCACGCCCATCAGATCCGCATGCCGGATCGCCACCTGCGCTTTTTCATATACTTTCGGTTTGGCGTGGTAGGCGATGCCCAACCCCGCCGCCTGCATCATTTTCAAATCATTGGCGCCGTCGCCGATGGCCACGGTTTGCGCCAGCGGGATCTCCAGCTTCTCCGCCAGCCGCAGCAGCGTATCGGCTTTGAACTGCGCGTCCACCACCGGCCCCAGCACTTCGCCGGTCAACTTGCCGTCGCGGATCTCCAGCTCATTGGCCGCCGCCGCCACCAGCCGCAGCCGGTTGCGCAGATGTTCGGCGTAGTAGGTGAAGCCGCCGGAGGCGATCGCCACATGCCAGCCCATCGCCTGCAGTTTACCCACCAGGCTGGTCAGCCCCGGCATCAGCGGCAGCTCGTCGCGCACCTGTTTGAGGATGTTGGCGTCGGCCCCTTTCAGCGTGCCGACGCGCTGACGCAGACTGGCGGTAAAGTCCAGCTCGCCGCGCATCGCGCGTTCGGTGACTTCCGCCACCTGCTCGCCGACGCCCGCCAACTTGGCGATCTCATCGATGCATTCGATCTCGATCGCCGTCGAATCCATGTCCATCACCAGCAGCCCCGGCGTGCGCAGGTGCGGGATCTTGCCGAGCGGCGCCACGTCCAGCCCGTTCTCCGCCGCCAGCAGCTTGGCGCGCGGCGTCAGGGTGCCCGCCAGCCGCACCACCTGGTAGTCGTCCACGCCCCAGGCGGTGACGATCACCATCGCCGCGCCCAGCTTGCGTTGAAATTGGGTAATGCGCGCCTTGTCCAGTTTTCTGCCGTACAACAGCCACCCGGTATTGCCCGCCCGGTAATCGAGCGGCATCACTTCGTCGCCGCTGAGCGAAAGGGGAAGACCCGGCCATTGAGAGATCTCCGCCGGAAGATCGCAATAGGTCAGACTGTTTGACATCATTGACTCCTGAATGGACAAAAACGCTGCATGATAAAACGACGCATCAAGCTATCCTATCGCCAGCGGTTCTGGCAACATAAAGTGTCCCCGATGCCCAAGGAACCTGCATGGCCCGCGCTAAACTGAAATTTCGCCTGCACCGCACCGCTATTATCCTGATTTGCCTGGCTTTGCTGGTGTTGCTGATGCAGGGCGCCTCTTATTTTAGCCTGAGTCACCAAATGGCGCGATCCGAGCAGGTTGAAGAGCTGGCCCAGACGCTGACCAAACAGGTCGCCTACAGCCTGGCACCGCTGCTGGACGACGACGGCAACAACCCGCGCATCGACGCCATCCTCAAGCAGCTCACCGATCACAGCCGCATTCTCGACGTCAGCGTTTATCAGCTGGACGGCACACTGGTCTCCCACGCCGGGGAACAGATAAGTATACGCGATCGCCTGTCGCTCGACGGCAAACGCGCCGGCAGCTACTTCAACCACCAGTTGGTCGAATCCATTCAGGGCAAAGACGGCCCGATCGGCTTTATCCGCATCACCCTCGACACCCACGTGCTGGCGACCGAATCCAAACAGGTGGACAACACCACCAACCTGCTGCGTCTGATGATCCTGCTGGCGCTGGCGATCGGCATCATTCTGGCGCGCACCCTGCTGCAGCACCGCCGCAGCCGCTGGCAGCAGTCGCCGTACCTGTTGACCGCCAACACGCCGTTGGCAGAAGGCAATACCGTGGAAGACGACGAAGAGGATGCGCCGGAGAACAAGCAGGAAGCGCCGAAGAAAGAGTGACTCAGGCCAGGTGAAGTGAATAGATTGACAGGCGGGCGCCATAACGACGCCCGCCGGGGTATTAGGCTTTGTCGCCCAGCAGTACGGATTCCAGCGCGATAACGATCATTTCGTTAAAGGTGGTCTGGCGTTCCGCTGCAGTGGTCGCTTCGTGACGCAGGATGTGGTCAGACACGGTGCAGATGGTCAGCGCTTTACAGCCGAACTCTTCATACAGCTCCGCCGCCACGCCGTAGATGCCGGCCGCTTCCATTTCCACGCCCAGGATGCCGTACTTCTTCATCACCTGGAACATGTCCGGATCCGGGGTATAGAACAGATCGGCGGAGAAGATGTTGCCCACGCGCGCCGGAATGCCCTGCGCCGCCGCGGCGTCGACCGCGTTGCGCACCATGTCGAAGTCGGCGATCGCTGCGTAGTCGTTGTCCTTAAAGCGCAGACGGTTAACCTTGGAATCGGTGCATGCGCCCATGCCGATCACCACGTCGCGCAGTTTGATATCGTCACGCACTGCGCCGCAGGAACCCACGCGAATGATTTTCTTCACACCGAACTCGGCGATCAGCTCGCGCGCATAGATGGAGCAGGACGGGATGCCCATGCCGTGGCCCATTACGGAGATGCGGCGGCCTTTATAGGTGCCGGTGAAGCCCAACATGCCGCGCACGTTGTTCACTTCCACCGCGCCTTCCAGGAAGGTTTCGGCGATGTATTTTGCGCGCAGCGGATCGCCCGGCATCAGTACTACGTCAGCGAAATCACCCATCTCAGCATTAATGTGCGGCGTAGCCATAATTCTCTTCCTTTAAATCGTATTAAATAGCGTTAAACGTATAAACCGTGGCATGTCAGACGGCGGCCAGCTGCGCCGCCGTCTGAGACTCACGAATTAAAACATGCTCTTACCGTAATCCATCGGCGACAGGCCAAAATAATTGGCGACGGTCTGGCCGATGTCGGCGAAGGTCTCGCGGTGGCCCAACGAGCCCGGTTTCACTTTCGGGCCGTAGACCAGCACCGGGATATGTTCACGGGTGTGGTCGGTGCCTGGCCAGGTCGGATCGCAGCCGTGGTCGGCGGTGAAAATGATGATGTCTTCATCTTTCACCAGCTTCAGCAGCTCCGGCAGGCGGCGGTCGAACAGCTCCAGCGCGGCGGCGTAGCCCGCCACGTCGCGGCGGTGGCCGTAGGAAGAGTCAAAGTCCACGAAGTTGGTGAACACGATGGTGTTGTCGCCGGCCTTTTCCATTTCCGTCAGGGTCGCGTCGAACAGCGCATCGATGCCGGTCGCTTTCACCTTCTTGGTGATGCCGACGTTGGCGTAGATGTCGGCGATTTTACCGATCGACACCACTTCACCGCCCTTCTCGTCCACCAGCTTTTTCAGCACGGTCGGCGCCGGCGGCTCTACCGCCAGATCGTGACGGTTGCCGGTGCGCTGGAAGTGACCCGCTTTGTCGCCGACGAACGGACGCGCGATCACGCGGCCAATGTTGTAACCGCCTTCGGTCAATTCTTCACGCGCGATTTCGCACAGCTCGTACAGGCGCTCCAGGCCGAAGGTTTCTTCATGGCAGGCGATCTGGAACACCGAGTCGGCGGAGGTGTAGAAAATCGGCTTGCCGGTTTTCATGTGCTCTTCGCCCAGTTGATCGAGGATCACGGTGCCGGATGAGTGGCAGTTGCCCAGGTAGCCCGGCAGGTTGGCGCGCTCCACCAGCTTATCCAGCAGCTCCTGCGGGAAGCTGTTGTGCTCGTCCTTGAAGTAGCCCCAGTCGAACAGTACCGGCACGCCGGCGATTTCCCAGTGGCCCGACGGCGTGTCTTTACCGGAAGAGAGCTCGCTGGCGTAAGCATAAGCGCCGATGATATCGGCATTGCGATCCAGCCCCTGCGGGAAGTTGCCGGTGGACTCTTCCGCCGCTTTGCCGAGACCCAAACGGCTCAGGTTAGGCAGCGTCAGCGGGCCCTGACGGCCCACGTTGGCTTCACCGCGCGCGCAAACCTCGGCGATGTGGCCCAGAGTGTCGGAACCCTGGTCGCCAAAACGTTCGGCGTCTTCGCTGGCGCCGATGCCGAAGGAGTCCAATACCATAATAAATGTGCGTTTCATCTGTGCTCTCCTGCGTGTTCTCACGCTTTGGACGGCCGCGAAAAAGCCGCGGCCATTCCTGATTCTTGGGTTATTCCGTGATGCGCTTATACACCACCGGCGTCGCTTCCGGCGCCTTATCGCTCAGCGTCATCGCGCTGCGCACCGCATCGGCCGCCTGCTGCCAGCTCTCTTCATCATTGGCGTGGATCATCGCCAGCGGCTGCTGGGCATCCACCTTATCGCCCAGGCGCGCCACCTCGGTCAGACCGACGCTGTAATCGATGGCGTCGCTCGCCCGGCGGCGGCCGCCACCCAGCGAAACCACCGCCATGCCCAGCGCGCGGGTATCCATAGCGCTGATGATGCCTGGCTTTTCAGCATACACCGGCTTGCTCAGCGTCGCCGCCGGCAGATAGCTATCATAGCGTTCGACGAAGTCTATCGGCCCCTGCTGCGCCGCCACCATGCGGCCAAACACCTCCGCCGCCTTGCCGTTGTCCAGCACCGCCTGCAGTTTGGCGCGCGCGTCGGCCTCATCTTGCGCCAGGCCGCCGGACAGCAGCATCTCGACGCACAGCGCCAGCGTCACTTCCAGCAGACGCGGATTGCGGTATTCGCCGGTCAGGAAGCGCACCGCTTCGCGCACTTCCACCGCGTTACCGGCGCTGGAGGCCAGCACCTGGTTCATGTCGGTCAGCAGCGCGGTGGTCTTGCAGCCCGCGCCGTTGGCCACGCCGACGATCGCCTGCGCCAGATCTTGCGACAGGGCGTAGGTCGGCATAAAGGCGCCGGAACCGACCTTCACGTCCATCACCAGCGCATCCAGCCCTTCCGCCAGCTTCTTGGCCAGAATGGAGGCGGTGATCAGCGGGATCGAATCCACGGTGGCGGTGATGTCGCGGGTGGCGTAAAAACGTTTGTCCGCCGGCGCCAGCGAGCTGGTCTGGCCGATGATCGCCACGCCGACGTCCTGAATGATTTTACGGAAGGCGTTATCGTCCGGGAAAATATTGAAGCCCGGAATGGCTTCCAGTTTGTCCAGCGTGCCGCCGGTATGCCCCAGGCCGCGGCCGGAGATCATCGGCACATAGCCGCCGCAGGCCGCCACCATCGGGCCGAGCATCAGCGACGTCACGTCGCCCACGCCGCCGGTCGAATGCTTGTCGACGATCGGGCCATTCAGCGCCAGGCTCTTCCAGTCCAGCACGGTGCCGGAATCGCGCATCGCCATGGTGAGCGCCACGCGCTCCGGCATGCTCATGTCGTGGAAATAAATGGTCATCGCCAGCGCGGCGATCTGCCCTTCCGACACCACGTTGTCGCGAATGCCGTTGATGAAAAAGCGGATTTCCGCTTCGCTTAACGGCTGGCCGTCGCGTTTTTTACGAATAATTTCTTGAGCCAGGAACAAGGCATCCCCCTGTGTCGCCGAGAGTCGGTGCAGACGGGCGCGCCTGGCGCCCGCCAACGAAATCGATCAGTAGCCGCCACCGGCGGTCTGGGTCTGGTGGCCCAGCGCGGTCAGCAAGCTGGCCAGCAGGCTGGAAGCGCCAAAGCGGAAATGCCGCGCGTCGGCCCAGCCCTCGCCCAGAATACGATCGGCAAGTTGCAGATAATGCAGCGCGTCTTCCGCGGTGCGCACGCCGCCGGCCGGCTTGAAGCCCACCGTCTTCGCCACGCCCATATCGCGGATCACCGACATCATCAGCTCGGCGCTCTCCAGTGTGGCGTTAACCGGCACCTTGCCGGTGGAGGTCTTGATAAAGTCAGCCCCGGCCTTGATGGCGATCTCGGACGCCTTGCGGATCAAATCGGCCTGTTTCAGTTCGCCGGTTTCGATGATCACTTTCAGCAGCACGTTGGCCGCCTGGCAAGCCTGTTTGCACTGTTTCACCAGCTCGAAGCCAACCTGCTCGTTGCCGGCAATCAGCGCACGGTAAGGGAACACCACGTCCACTTCATCCGCACCATAGGCGATCGCCGCGCGAGTTTCCGCCAGCGCGATGTCGATATCGTCATTGCCATGCGGGAAGTTGGTCACGGTGGCGATACGAATGTCCGGCGTGCCTTGCTCGCGCAGCGCCTTACGCGCCACCGGGATAAAACGCGGGTAAATGCAGATGGCCGCCGTGTGGCCGGCCGGGCTGTTGGCCTGACGACAGAGCGCGATCACTTTCTCATCGGTGTCGTCATCATTCAGCGTGGTTAAATCCATCAGGTTCAGCGCACGTTGCGCTGCTGCGGTTAATTCGGTCATAAAACTCTCCAACTGAGTACCTGGGTGTTGGCGAGCGGACTTGGTTCCATGAAGATAGCGCTGGGGAACGGCGTTCCCGCGGCGGCAACTGAGATCCTTCTCACCGCACATGGCCACCCGCCTTGCGGCCGGCCAGTAATAGCTATTTGAACACGAATGCCGGGGGCGATTCGCGTTCAGCGTCACACTATATGAAATAGCACTGTAACAGACCGGAATTATATGTGAAGAACATCACAAAATAACGCGATATCGTTCACAAATTCGCTAAAGAAGCGGCTGAAGATCGCGGGTGCGGCAAGCACCCGCGTTGCTTAGAGTATAGGCGGAGTCCCGCGATCGGTCGCACCGTCGCGGGCTCAGGGATGGCTTACAGCGCCAGGAAGAAGCCGGCGATGGTGGCGCTCATCAGGTTGGACAGCGTGCCCGCCGCCACGGCCTTCAGACCGAAGCGCGCAATGTCATGGCGTCGGTTAGGCGCCATGCTGCCCAAACCGCCCAGCAGGATCGCCACCGAGGAGAGGTTGGCGAAACCGCACAGCGCAAAGGAGATGATCGCCTTGGTGTGGGCCGACAGCACTTGCAGGCCTTCCGCCGCCACCACGTCGTCCGGACGCAGATAGGCGCCGAAGTTCATGTAGGCGACGAACTCGTTGACGATGATCTTCTGGCCGATAAACGAACCGGCGGTCATCGCCTCGCTCCACGGCACGCCGATCAGGAAGGCGATCGGCGAGAACACCCAGCCGAGGATCAGTTCGAGCGACAGCTGCGGATAATCGAACCAGCCGCCGATACCGCCGAGAATGCCGTTAAGCAAGGCGATCAGCGCGATAAACGCCAGCAGCATCGCACCGACGTTCAGCGCCAGCTGCATGCCGGAAGCCGCACCGGAAGCCGCCGCGTCGATCACGTTGGCCGGACGATCTTCTTCGGCGATCAGCTTCATCGCATCGTCTTTATCGTGGGTCTGCTCAGTTTCCGGCACCATCAGCTTGGCGAACAACAGCCCGCCCGGCGCCGCCATGAAGGACGCGGCGATCAGGTATTCCAGCGGCACGCCCATCTGCGCGTACCCCGCCAACACCGAACCGGCCACCGAGGCCAGGCCGCCGCACATCACGGCGAACAGTTCCGATTGGCTCATGGTGGCGATATACGGACGCACCACCAGCGGCGCTTCGGTCTGGCCGACGAAAATGTTGGCGGTCGCCGACAGCGATTCGGTGCGCGAAGTGCCCAGCAGCTTATGCAGGCCGCCGCCCAGAACGCGGATCACCAACTGCATGATGCCGAGGTAGTACAGCACCGCAATCAGCGAGGAGAAGAACACGATCACCGGCAGGACGCGCAGCGCGAACACGAAGCCACCGCCGCCGAACACCTCGAACATCTTGTCGGACACCAGCCCGCCGAAGATGAACGAAATGCCCTGATTGCCGTAGGCGATAACGTTTGCCACACCGTTAGACATACTGCCGAGGATGCTGCGGCCCAGCGGCACGTACAGCACCAGCGCACCGATGCCGACCTGAATGATGAACGCCCACACGACGGTGCGCAGTTTGATGGCCCGGCGGTTGCTGGAGAGCAGCACCGCAATGGCGATCAGCACCGCCATGCCAACCAGACTCATGATGAGTTGCATGCAAAGTTTCCCTGTTGCAAAAAATAAAATACATCCCTGCTCATGAAGAGAGGTCTGCTATTGGAGAGTTTCGGGGGGGATTATACTGAGCGAGGTCACCCTCGCACCGATTTATGTCACAAATGTATACAACGAGACGCAAATGAAAATCTTATAACGTGACGCAGGTCACGTTATGGTCATCTCAGTTCGGCATGGCGAACAGCGCCTGAGTATTGCGTTGCAGGTGGGCGGCGATCTCGTCGGCCGGTTCCGGCCGCAGCGCGCACAGCGTTTGAAACACCTCGGCGGCGCGTTCGGGGCGATTCGGCTGCCCCTGATAGCCGGCCAGCGGCATATCCGGCGCATCGGTCTCCAGCAGCAGCGCCTCGAGCGGCAGCTGCGCCATCACGCCGCGCGTTTTCTGCGCCCGCTCATAGGTGATAGTGCCGCCCACGCCGATATAATAGCCAAGGCGAATAAACGCCTGTGCCTGCGACAGGCTGCCGGCGAAGCCGTGCACCACGCCGCGACGCGGCAGCTGTATGCGCCGCAGCGCCGCGGCCAGCTGATCGTGAGTGCGGCGCGAGTGCAGGATCACCGGCAGGTCATGCTGTTTCGCCAGCCTCAGTTGGGCCAGCAGCACGCTTTGCTGCCGCTCGAACTGCGGGTTGTCCATATACAGATCGAGCCCGATTTCCCCCACCGCCACCAGCTTGTGCGGCCGTTCGGCCAGCAACGCCGCCAGCTGTTCCAACTGCGGTTCATGATGCTGCGCGATATACAGCGGGTGCAGCCCCAGCGCGGCGAACAGCGGCGCGTGCTCCTGCGCCAGCCGCAGCACCCGCGCGAAGCGATCGGCGGTAACCGTCGGCACGATGATGCGCTGCACGCCGGCGTCGGCTGCCCGCGCCAGGCTCTCGGCCTCATGCCCGGTAAAGGGTGGGAAATCGAAATGGCAGTGGGTATCGGTAAAGGCGTAACTCACAGCGCGCCCCCTTCACCCGGCGGCAGATCGCCCGGCAGGATAATTTTCGGCGCCGCCACCGCGGCCTCCGGCTGCGCGCCTAGATCGGACGGCATGGCGATATCGGTCACGATCGGCGAAGGCATTCTGACGTTCTCCGGCTGGATCAGACGGCGCGACAGCGATTTCTTCACCTTCATGCCGTCCGGCTCCGGCTGCGCCATCCACTGGCCGACGGTGGCCAGGAAGTAACGGCCGCAGCGGCGCCCCAGATGATAATCCTGATTGAGCGAACCCAGTCGGCTGCCCAGCGCATTGCTGGCCAGCGGCTTCGGTGGAAAGATTTCGAAGATGCGCAGCTTGCCCGGCGGCTTCTCGATAAAGCGCTGGATGCGGTGGTAGCTTTGCTCGTGGTGCTGCAGGATGCGCACCATCTGCTGCAGACTGCTGTCGCTCAGCCAGTGCTCCATGCGCTTCATCCACTGCGGGGTGTAGTACATCTGCGAAGGGACGGTGCGGATCACCACGATGGTGTCGGCGCCGCGACGGTAGGCCTCTTCCACCGGGATCGCATCGCTGATGCCGCCGTCCTGATAGCTGACGCCATCCAGCTCCACGCCCTGACGATAAAAGCCGGGAATGGCACTGGACGCCTTGATGGCCGGCAGCCAGCGTTCACGCTGCGCCGGCAGATAGGTCGGTTCAAAATCATCGCTGCGGCAGGCGCACAGCAGGAACTCGCGCCCATCGGTGAGGTGTTGTTCCGCCACGTCCATCGCCAGCGGCATCTGTGCCGCCGCCGTGTCGACCAACCAATCGAGATCGATCAGATGCCCGCCGCGTACGAAACGCAGCGGATTGAAAAATTGCGCCGACGTAGTGTAACGGGTGATCACTCGACGCGCGTAGCCCATCTGGCCGCAGATGTAGGCGGACAGATTTTGCGCGCCGGCAGACGTGCCGATCAACAAATCGAAAGGGTTAAAGCCCGCGCGCTGAAACTCGTCCAACACGCCGGCGGTGAAAATGCCGCGCTGGCCGCCGCCTTCGCAGACCAACGCCATTTTTCCTGGCCGAAAGGGTTTAGACGCCAGCGGTTCTATATTGCCGAGCGTGATGGGTATTCTGTATCCCAACTTGGCATCCTCAGTGAGACGTTTTTTCCGAGGATACCGCGTCTCGCTCTCTTCCGTAATCCTCTTGCAGCACGCCGGCGAGGAAATCATTGCTGCCGACCAGCCAGGCGCAATCGCTGCCGGACCATTCGGCCCACGCCTGCCATACCTGGCCTTTCAGCTGTTTCCAGCGTCCGACGACGATATCGCTGTTCATGGCCGGCCCTCCCGACGTGAGAAAAGGAATTAAGCTTTGTTACAGTTTACAGGAAAATGCCGGCCGGCTAAGGGCGCCGGCGGCCGGTGAACAGGCTGACCAGGAACAGGATGATGCCGACGACGAACACCACCTTGGCGGCCCAGGCGGCGGTACCCGCCAGCGAACCGAACCCCAGCGCCGCAGCGATAAGCGCGATGACTAAAAAGATAATGCCCCAACGAAACATAAGCTTCTCCTTACCATTGTGAAAAAATCGCTGCTGTCTCCCGCCCCGACAACGGGGCATCGACGGCAAATCAGTTTCTTTTTTTGGTGGTACACGTCGGGCCGCCTTCACGGCCCGACAGATGCGGCTTGTTGTGACTTGTTACGGGCGCCTGGCGGGATTACTGCTTGACCACCAGGTCATTTTTCACGCTTTTCACGCCGTCGATGGCCTTGGCGATGCTTTCCGCACGCTCAGACTGCGCCTGCGTTTTCACTTCGCCGGAAAGCTGCACCACACCGTCGGTGGTTTCCACTTTCACATTGCGCGACGGCACGATGTCGTCGGCCAGCAACTTGGCTTTCAGCTCGCTGGTGGTGGCGGTGTCGCCGGCATACGATTTGATCGACTGGTTGGCTTCATCTTTCACGTGCAGCTTGTCGCTGACGGTCTTGACGCCTTCCACCTTACCGGCAACCGCGACCGCATGTTCCGCCTGCGCCTGGCTGCCGACGAACCCGCTCAGGGTCACCGTGCCTTTTTCGGTTTTCACCGAAATGTCAGAACTTTTGATGGTCTTATCTTCCACCAACGCACTTTTAACTTTAGCCGTTATCGCGCTGTCATCCATGTAACCGTCAACTTTTTTCATGGAGCTATCGATTTTGGCACCGGCACTATCCGCGGCGTTAGACGCCTTGTTGAGCAGACTGTCTTCGGCCAGCGCACTGCCGCTCACCAAAACAGAACCCAATACGACAGCCATCAGCGAGTGTGCAAATTTGGTCTTTTTCATCGATCTCTTCCTTTTGTTGGGGGCCCTCAGCGCCAGAGCGCCGGAACCCTGCGGCCGCCTTCACGCGGCCTGCTCGGTAAATACTTCATCATCGCTATACGATTAAGCGTTCACGACAGGAGTACTGCAACCGTCGTGCCAACCCAATAAATACATTTAAAATCAAATATATAAATCATTGCGTCGGATTTTTAATCAAAAAACTGTCGCCTATTGACGACAGACTAAGTGACACAAAACGGTAAAACAGCCATCTCATTGATATTCAAGGAAACACACTGTCTCCTATCGGCAACACATTGGAATAAGTCACCAAATAACCAACACATTACAGTGATTTACTCTCAAGCAATGTGTGGGCATCTTGTTAAACATAGACCATCAGACGAAAAACGCAGGCCAAACGAACGCTGCCTGGCGACATCGGTTTGCGGCATAAAAGGTGAGGAAGTTTTATTAATTAGCGGAGTGAGGATGAGGGAGGTTGGCAGGGCGCACCGGGCGCCCTGCCGATTTATCAGTGTTCGCGCGTCTTGCGGAAGGTCACGTCAGGATAGCGTTCCTGCGTCAGGTTGAGGTTCACCATGGTCGGCGCGATGTAGGACAGGTTGTCCCCACCGTCCAGCGCCAGGTTGATCTCGTTCTTGCGCTTGAACTCTTCGAACTTTTTCACGTCGTCGCACTCGACCCAGCGCGCGGTCGACACGTTGACCGACTCATACAGCGCTTCCACGTTGTACTCGCTCTTCAAGCGCGCCACCACCACGTCGAACTGCAGCACACCGACCGCGCCGACGATCAGATCGTTGTTGGCGATCGGACGGAATACCTGCACCGCGCCCTCTTCGGACAGCTGCACCAGCCCTTTCAGCAGCTGTTTCTGCTTCAGCGGATCGCGCAGGCGAATGCGGCGGAACAGTTCAGGCGCGAAGTTCGGAATACCGGTGAACTTCATGTCTTCACCCTGGGTGAAGGTATCGCCGATCTGAATGGTGCCGTGGTTGTGCAGACCAATGATGTCGCCCGGGTAGGCTTCTTCCACGTGCGAGCGGTCACCGGCCATAAAGGTCAGCGCGTCGGAGATCACCACGTCTTTGCCGGTGCGTACCTGGCGCAGCTTCATGCCCTTCTCATAACGGCCGGACACGACGCGCATAAAGGCCACGCGGTCACGGTGCTTCGGATCCATGTTGGCCTGGATCTTGAACACGAAGCCGGTGAATTTCTCTTCCGCCGCCGTCACTTCGCGGGTATCGGTTTTGCGCGGCATCGGCGCCGGCGCCCAGGCCACCAGGCCGTCCAGCATGTGATCCACGCCGAAGTTGCCGAGTGCGGTACCGAAGAACACCGGGGTCAGTTCGCCGCTCAGGAAAGCCTCCTGATCGAACTCATGGGAAGCACCCTGCACCAGTTCCAGCTCATCGCGCAGCTGCGCCGCCAGATCTTCGCCCACGGCGACATCCAGTTCCGGGTTATTCAGGCCTTTGACGATGCGCACTTCCTGAATGGTGTGGCCTTTACCGGTCTGATACAGGTAGGTTTCATCCTTGTACAGGTGGTAAACGCCTTTGAACAGCTTGCCGCAGCCGATCGGCCAGGTGATGGGCGAGCAGGCGATCTTCAGTTCACGCTCAACTTCGTCCATCACTTCCATCGGATCGCGGATGTCGCGGTCCAGTTTGTTCATGAAGGTCAGGATCGGCGTGTCGCGCAAACGGGTGACTTCCATCAGTTTGCGGGTGCGATCCTCAACGCCCTTGGCGGCGTCGATCACCATCAGACAGCAGTCGACGGCGGTCAGGGTACGGTAAGTATCTTCGGAGAAGTCTTCGTGCCCCGGGGTGTCCAGCAGGTTGACCAGGCTGTCGCGATACGGGAACTGCATCACCGAGGTGGTGATCGAGATCCCACGCTGCTTTTCCATTTCCATCCAGTCGGATTTGGCGTGCTGGCTGGAGCCGCGGCCTTTTACCGTACCGGCGGTCTGGATCGCCTGTCCGAACAGCAGCACTTTTTCGGTAATGGTGGTCTTACCGGCATCGGGGTGCGAGATGATGGCGAAAGTTCTTCTTTTGGAGACTTCGCGGGCAAATTCACTAGGAGACATGGTTTTCAGGTTCTACGGTTAGTCCGCCCTGCGACATCATCAGAACGCGCCGATCGCGGCGCCGGGCAAAGCGGTGAATAAAAGATAACAGCCGGGCATTTTCGCCGATTTGCCAACCGGTGACAATCAATGGATCCGATTTCCCGCTAACGCAGGCGGAAATCGGGGGACAAGGCGGCCCAATGCCGACGCAATACCGATTTGTGATCGTCCGCCATCGGCAGGTTTTCCAACAATGCCGGCCACAAAGCTCGCGCCTTGTCGATGGCATCCAAGAGATGCACCCGTATTGCAGGCCAGGGAATATCGACTCGATCAGACCAGCGCTCGAAGGTTCGCATTGAGATCCTATCCCAGCGTTTTTCCTTCGCCATATTGAGCGCAACCTCAGACTCACCAGGGATATAAGCCAATGTAGTGACGATGTCATAAGCGGGGGCAAGCCGCACATCGGCCTGGTTTGGATAGATCATGGACCAATTTTTTACGTGAGCATCGCCATTGGCGAGCAGAATATTCGCCAACAGACGGCGCGCCATTTGCTGCGTATCCGCTAAAGATTCACTGCCAAACTCATAGAGATAAGCCGCTATCTGATCGTAATTTTTGCCGCGGTATTTGTCGTGTGGATAGATCTCGAATATCTGGGCAAAATCTTCTGTATGCACTCGCCCACTTTCACTGCGGTCAAAACGACGAATGGCATAAGCATAGGGTTCATCCGCCAAGCGAATATCAGGCAAGTGTTCAAGCCGTGTCAGCTCAACCAGCTCAATATCGGGAATATCCACGCCGATGGCTTGCGCCAAGCGCATTGCCGTATATTCATTTTCGGGGAGATGACGATGAACGGTTGAAGGCGTTTTAATGATCCAGCTATCAGCGCCCACCTGAGAAGAAATGTTGAAGCGGCCATCTTTGCGCACAGAGGAAAATTTCATTTGTACCCCTGCCAGAGAAAATTTCTGCGCCACCACTCCAACATCAATTTGCACGGCTTCCAGCTCTCCGCGCGACATTAACGCCCAAGCGGGAATATCACTTGCGGCCAGCGGCCGTGCTTCAAGCGCTCCCGGCAAGTTTTCCCCCGCCCAGGCAATTAAAGGAAACTCCTCATTCACATGGGTTTTCAACGACTGGGCCAACCAACTGCGCAGTGCGCCTTCGGGCAATAAATTGGATAAGACGGGCGGAAGGCGCTGCGATGACTGTAAAACTTGCTCAAGATACCCTGCGTGCGCCTTCTGCCTTAGCGTAAACAGGGGACGAACAGGCTCCGGCAAAGCGAGGTAGTGCGGATCAAACGTCAGGATGTTTCTGCCGCCGCTGTAGTGCGCCAGCACGCCCACCCGCACACCATGCAATATCAAGGCTAACGCCTGCACCGATTCAACCTGTCGCCGCCCTTTCATTCGCTAGTCCTCGAGATCTTTCAGTTTTTCTTCGAAATTCTGTAAGTTACTCACTTCTGGTGCATGACTCACTGTCTGTTGCAGCAAGCACTCCACATCACGGACAGACCTTTTCGGCACGATAACATATTCCAAATCCATCGCCGCCAATATCCGTAGCAGCGTGCTCATCCGCATATCGCTGCCCGATTCAACACGCTGATATTGCTGTTGAGTCATGCCAATCTTCATCAAAAAGTCTTTTTGGCTCCAGCCCAACTCAATGCGCTTTTCTTTCAGCAACGCTGATATTTCTGATAATTTTCTCATCCCCACCTCCAAACAACGCATTGATTGTTTCCTCAACAATAAACAACAAATTAGTTGTCGTCACAGCGAAAAACAACTTGTTTGATGTAAATTAATCAGGAAACAACTTTTAAGTTGTTAAAGGGAAGAAAACAATCAATAGGATATTTTTAGATTACGCCAACGGCAGCGCCATCACGATCGCGTCTTCGCGGCCGTGGGCGCTCGGGTAATAATTGCGGCGCACGGTGACTTCGTTGAAGCCGAGATCTTCATACAGCGCGATCGCCGCCTGGTTGGAGGCGCGCACCTCCAGCCACAGCGTGACCACGCCGCGACTCTCCAGCTGTTCGATCAACGCGTTGAGCAGCAGGCGGCCAAAACCCCGGCGCTGCCACTGCGGATGGATGGCGATGTTGAACAGCGTGGCTTCATCCAGCACGATTTGCGTGATGGCGAATCCCGCCATCTCCCCGTCGGCGCTCAGCTTCAGGTTAAGGTAGCGATCGCCCTGATTGCTGGCGAAGGTGGTTTCCGTCCAGGGAAAGGCGTGGCTGGCTTGCTCAATGGTGAAGGCTGTGGCCAGGTCGGCCGCCGTCAGGGTAGAAATCGTGTTCATGATGACAAATCTGCTGCCAGAGGGCGCGTTTGGCCCCCGCGTCTTGGGAAAGCTCGGCCAGCGCCGGGCTGTGTAGCTGCGCGCCGGCAACCGCGAGCGGTTCCGCCACGCCCAGCCGCCAACTGTTGCATGTGGTCTCTTCAGGCAGCATCGCCGCCTGTTCCGGCGTCAGGCTGTAGGTTTGCGCCGGCGTCAGCCCCAGGCTGCGCAGCACGTCGCAAAACAGCGGATCGTCGGGCGCGGGCAGCGTCTGCGCGACCACCAGCAGGCGCGCCTCGGGTGGCAGACTGACCGCCACTTCGCCCTGCAACACGCCCGGGCGGCGCAATGTCCACTGCGTAATACCCAGTTGTTGTAACAGCCAGTCGCGTTTTGATGCCATGCCGATTCCTACCCGTTGTGGTGCGCCATGCCTGCCATGCGCCGCGCTATGCTAACAAACCCGCGCAGCCCGCGCCAACAAACCCGTCGAACATATCGCCACAAAGCTCTATAATCCCCGGTCTCATTTCCAGGAGCCAATATCTGATGTCTGCATTAACCCCCGCCAGTGAAGTCATGCTGCGCCACAGTGATGAATTTATCGAACGCCGCGTGCTGTTTGCCGGCGACCTGCAGGACAGCCTGCCGGCCCAATTCGAGGCCGCGGACGTGCGCGTCCACACTCAGCATTACCATCACTGGCAGTTACTGAACCGGACGATGGGCGATAACGTGCAGTTCGGTTTGACCGTCGATCCCGCTTTCGTCGCCGACTGCGACACGCTGGTTTACTACTGGCCGAAGAGCAAGCAGGAGGCGCAATTCCAACTGTGCAACCTCCTGGCGCTGTTGCCGGTAGGCGTGGACGTGTTCGTGGTCGGTGAAAACCGCAGCGGCGTGCGCAGCGCCGAGCCAACGCTGGAAGGCCACGTTGCGCTGGTGAAAATCGACAGCGCACGGCGCTGCGGCCTGTATCACGGCCGCCTGGACGCGCAGACCGAGTTCGATCTGAACGACTGGTGGGACAGCTATCAGCTGCACGATCTGGAAGTGAAAACGCTGCCGGGCGTGTTCAGCCGCGATGGCCTGGACGTCGGCAGCTCGCTGCTGCTGTCGACGCTGGAAAAACACATGAAAGGCAAGGTGCTGGACATCGGCTGCGGCGCCGGCGTGATGGCCTCGGTGATGGCCAAGCTGTCGCCGAAGGTGAAACTGACCCTCAGCGACGTCAACGCCGCCGCGGTGGAATCCAGCCGTGCGACGCTGGCCGCCAACGGCATCGAAGGCGAAGTGATCGTCAGCAACGTTTACTCCGACATCACCGGCCGTTTCGACATGATCATCTCCAACCCGCCGTTCCACGACGGGCTGCAGACCAGCCTGACCGCCGCGGAAACCCTGATCCGCGGCGCGGTGAAGCATTTGCCGATCGGCGGCCAGCTGCGCATCGTCGCCAACGCCTTCCTGCCGTACCCGGACATTCTGGACGCCACCTTCGGCAGCCACGAAGTGCTGGCGCAGAACGGCCGTTTCAAGGTGTACCAGGCTACCGTCGGCCGCCCGCCGCGCGCGCCGAAGAAGAAATAAGTTCCCGTTGGCGGAAAACGATAGAGCGCGGCCCGAGGCCGCGCTTTTTTTTAGCCGTTGATATAGGTCATCGACTCCGCGCCGTAGCGATCGCCGGCCGCCGCGCTCAGCGGAAACACCGCTTCTATCGCCGCCAGTTCAGCCGCGCTCAGCGTTATCTCCGCCGCGGCGACGTTCTCTTCCAGATAGCGCCGACGTTTGGTACCGGGGATCGGCACGATGTGCTCGCCCTGCGCCAACACCCAGGCCAGCGCCAGCTGTGAAGGCTTGACGCCCTTCTGCGCCGCCAGCTCGCCCACCTTCTCCACCAGCGCCAGGTTGCGGGCGAAGTTTTCCCCCTGGAAGCGCGGGTTACTGCGGCGGAAATCGTCCTCGGCCAGATCCTCCGGCCGCCGAATAGCGCCGGTGAGAAAACCGCGCCCTAACGGGCTGTATGGCACAAAGCCGATGCCCAGACGCTCACAGGCCGCCAGCACGCCCTGTTCGGCGTCGCGCGTCCACAGCGAATACTCGGTCTGCAGCGCAGTGATCGGATGCACCTTGTGCGCCCGCTCCAGCGTGGCGACCGACGCCTCGCTCAGGCCGATATGGCGGATCTTGCCTTCGCGGATCAGATCCGCCATCGTGCCCACGACATCTTCGATCGGCACCTGCGGATCGACCCGGTGCTGATAATAGAGATCGATCTCCTCCACGCCCAAGCGCCGCAGGCTGCCTTCAACCGAGCGCCGGATATACTCGGGCCGGCTGCTGACGCCGCGCGCCGACGGATCCGCCGGATCGCGCAGAATGCCGAACTTGGTGGCCAGGAATACCTGCCGCCGCTTGCCCTTGATCGCCTCCCCCACCAGCTGTTCGTTGGTGTGCGGCCCGTACATGTCGGCGGTGTCGAGCAGCGTGACGCCCAACTCCAGCGCCCGGTGCAGCGTGGCGATGGCTTCTTGCCGATCGGCGCCGGTGGAATAGAAGTCGCTCATGCCCATGCACCCCAGCCCCAGAGCGGAGACGACGGGACCGTTGGAACCGAGTTTACGTTGTTGCATTGTGCTGCCCTCATGCGGTGAATGGATAACGCAGCAAAGTCTGGTTGTTTACGCGGCAAAGATAAATAATGCAGATTGCACATCACTGTTTAAAAATCGCCAACAATCCGGAGTGAACATGGATCAGGTTCAAGCCATGCGCATTTTTACCCGCATCGTCGAACTGGGCAGCTTCAGCCGGGCGGCCGAACGCCTGCAGCTGCCGCGCGCCACGGTCAGCAACGCACTGAAACGGCTGGAACAGCGGCTGGGCGTGCGCCTGCTGATCCGCACTACCCGCCAGGTGCAGGTGACCAGCGAAGGCAGCCTCTATTACCAGCGCTGCGTGCAGTTGCTGGGGGCGCTGGAAGAGGCGGACACGCTGTTCAGCCAGCATAAGCTGCAGCCGTCCGGCAAGGTGCGCATCGATATGCCCCATTCGCTGGCGCGCGAGGTGGTGATTCCGGCGCTGGACGACTTTTATCGGCGGTATCCCGACATCACGCTGGCGCTGGGCGCCAACGACACCCACGTCGATCTATTGCGCGAAGGCGTAGACTGCGTGCTGCGCGCCTGGGAAACCGAAGACGACGGCCTCGCGGCGCGGCGCATCGCCCAGCTGCCGCAGGTGACCTGCGCGTCCCCCGCTTATCTGCAGGCTCACGGCACGCCGCTCGACATCGATAGCCTGGCGCCGCATCGCGCGGTGGGCTATTTTTCCCTGGCCAGCAACCGCGATTACCCGCTGGAATTCTGCCGCGGCGGCAAGCTGGAACTGCGCGAGCTGCCCGCGCGGCTCAGCGTCAGCGGCGCCGATGCCTACATCGCCGGCGCGCGCGCCGGCATGGGATTGATTCAGGCGGCGCGCTATTCGCTGGCACCCTGGCTGAAACAGGGGGAACTGGTGGAAGTGTTGGCGGAAACGCCGCCTCCGCCGATGCCGATTTACATCATGTATCCACCCGGCCGTTTCCTGGCGCCGCGGGTCAGAGTGTTGATTGATTGGCTGATTTGGCTGTTTGACCAGCAGAAAAGCGGCGATATGGCTGTTTTTCCAGCAAACGCCCGCAAAGCGGGGAAATAACTATTGACGTGTCCGCCAAAATCTCTAGAATTCGCCTCCGTGGTAACGTTACTCCGGTAATGTTTCTGGTACGCGAAGGTGGCGGAATTGGTAGACGCGCTAGCTTCAGGTGTTAGTGTCCTTACGGACGTGAGGGTTCAAGTCCCTCTCTTCGCACCAATTGATGATCTCTCCGGCAGTTCCCTCGAAAAAATCCCAACGCATTGATGATAAACACGCATAAGCGTGGTTTTGCCGTTTCCGGCGTTTAGCCGACGCTGAAGTTCAGACTGATGGCCGCCAGGCCGCCCGCCAACGCCATACAGGAAGGCAGCAGCAGATAGTGACGCAGTCGGCTGTTAAACAACATCACCAGCGTCGCCAACATCGCTATCACGATCAGGGTGCGCAACTGCATCATATCCAGGTCGATCAAGGCCAGCAGCGGCATCAGCGCGCACGGCAGCAAAACGCCCCAGGCGCTGGCCAGACGATCGCCGAGGCACCAACTGACGCCCCACAGCCCGCATGCGGCAATCATGGCAGTAAGCATGACAACCCCCCTTCAAGTGATAATGATAACCAATATCATATAACACTTTTTTGGCCGCCGCATCATTTTCGCTACGGTGACCAAACCCAGATGACACCAGCATGAAAAAATGATAATTTGACATAAGAAAATTCCTAGTCCTGTTTGCATGATAATAATCACAACGGTCAACCATGCAATTCAAGTGGATATTTCGCGCCGAGGGAATGCTTCTCAACCTTAATTATTCGACAGTACGACTTTGCAAAGAGTGACCTCCGTATGAACGCCCGTTCTTATCAGGAATTACTGAACAGCAAGCAGCGCCTGGCATTATTTATTTTTCTAATGATGAATGCCGCCTCTTCCATATTTACGTTATTGTTCCCTTTTAGGGATGTCCCTTCTTTTACTCTGCCTTTATTATGCATACCGTTATTTTGTCTGGCGGCGGCGCTATTTTCGTTGTACACACCGCGGCAATACCAGTGCAAACTCAACCTGTTCGCCAGCGTGCTCGGCCTGCTGTGGGCCGCACATATCTATGTCAAAAGTCAGTATTGCCTACCGAATAACCAAGATTTTTTATTAATTAGTTTGTTCAGTATCTTTTTTATCAGCGCTATTTCTCTGACGGATAACTTCACCGCCTTTTGTTTGCACGCCGTGCCCTCTGCAATGATGATCCTGGCCCTGGACGGCATGCATAATACCCTGCGGATATTATTCACTACGGTATTACCTATTATTGCTTTCTCGCTACATCATCTGATGTTGAAACGCAGCGAAATCTTCACCCATGCGTTGGTGGCCAATCTGTATAACGAAAGGGACAGATTCAATAATTTGAGCATGATCGATCCCCTGACCGGTCTTTATAACCGACGTGGGCTGGAGAATAAGATCAATATGCTGCTGGAGCCGCAAACCGGCCGCCACTACGTATTGCTGCTGGATATCGACCACTTTAAGGTCTACAACGACAGCTACGGCCATGCGATGGGCGATCGGGCGCTGGTGCAAGTGGCGGTCGCCATCCGCGATGCGGTGCGTTCGCGCGATATCGTGGTGCGCTACGGCGGGGAAGAGTTTTTGGTGCTGCTGACCAACGTGCACGAAGGCTACGCGGCGCAGCTGGCAGAACGGGTACGCCAGCGGGTGGCGGAACTGAACATCCCGCACGGTGCCAGCCCACAGCACAGCGGCACGCTGACGCTCAGCGCCGGCATCTCGGCATTGGAAAAGCTGGACGTCGAATCGGCGATCGGTGCAGCCGACGCTGCGCTCTACCTGGCGAAACACAGCGGCCGCAACAATATCCAGCTGGCGCAAAACGTCCAGCCCGCTCCCCTTCACTCCTAAGCCGCCGCCGCAACGCGCGGTGGCCGGCTTCAACATTTAAGCGACGGGAAAACGCAGTCCGTTCAGCAACAGGTTCAGACCGGCTAACGCCTGTTCCAACGCCGTTTCTTTTTCCGGCTGATGTGCGACCCACAGCGCAGCATCCATCAGGCCGCCATTGATTAAATGCGCCAGCGCTTCCGGTTCGGCGATAGCGATACGCCGCTGCGCCATCAACGCCTGTAAGGCCCCCGTCATCCAGGTGATGCAACCCAACTTGCTGGCCTGCAGATAGTCGGCTCCCAGCACCGAAGGCGAATCGCGTAACAGAATGCGCTGCGCATGCGGCTCCGTCATCATGATCAGGTAACCGCGGCAACGCCCCGCGAAGGCCTCCCAGTCATCCGGCGTGCTCGCGGTAATGTCGGCCAGGCGCGCATCCATTTCGGCGTCGATTTCCTGCACGACGGCCAAAAACAATCCCTTCTTGTCGCCAAAATGGTGATAGAGCGCACCACGCGTCATACCGGCTTGCGCGGTAAGCTCATCCATCACCGTTTCGGCATACCCCACGCCGCCGAACTGCTGACGGGCGGCCGCCACCAGCTTACGCCGGGTTTCTTCAATCATTTCTGTGCGCGCTTTACGTGCCATGGATTCACTCCCGTCTCGCCATTGATGACGTTATAATTGACATACGCCATGTATGTCAATTAACGTAACATACGTGGCGTATGTCAATGATGGGCATTGCGCGAATACCGAGCCGCCAACATTCAGGAGCCCTTTTCATGGCAAATCCTTATTTCACACTGTTCAGCGCACCGGGCAGCAAGGCGTTTTCCTCTGCCGGGTTGATCGCACGCCTGCCGATCTCAATGACCGGTATCGGCATCATCACCATGCTTTCGCAGGTACGCGGCTCCTATTGGCTGGCGGGTGCGGTGGCGGCGACATTCGCCTTTTCCATGGCGCTGCTCGCGCCGCAAATCGCACGCGCGGCGGACCGCCACGGCCAAAACCGCGTGCTGCCCTACGCCACCGGGGTCAGCGCACTCGCCCTGTTGCTGCTGCTGATCTGCACCCACTATCGGGCGCCGGACTGGACGCTGTTCGTCTTCGCCGCGCTCGCGGGCGGCATGCCCAGCATCTCCGCGATGGTCAGAGCCCGCTGGAGCGAAATTTATCGCGGCACGCCGCAGCTGCACACGGCGTTTTCATTCGAGTCCGTACTGGATGAGGTCGCCTTTATCATCGGCCCGCCGATCGCCGTGGGGCTCAGCGTTTCACTCTTCCCTGAGGCCGGCCCTTTGGCGGCCGCGCTGCTGCTGGTGACGGGCGTCACGGCGTTCGCCTGGCAAAAAAGCACTCAGCCTCCGGTTTACCCCCGCACTCGCCAGCGGCAGCGCGCCATCCTGGCGATGCCGTCAATGCAGATCCTGGTGCTGGCGCTGATCGCGCTGGGCACCATCGTCGGCACCGTGGACGTCATCAGCGTGGCCTTCGCCGAGCAGCAAGGGCAGCCGGCCGCCGCCAGCATCGTGCTGTCTGTTTATGCAGGCGGCTCCTGCCTCGCCGGGCTGATTTTCGGCGCAATAAAGCTGCCGTATCCCTTGCCCCGGCAGTTCTTATACGCCGCCTTCGCCACCGCACTCACCACGCTGCCGCTGCTGTGGGTGCACAATGTCTTAACGCTGGCGGCGGCGATGTTTGTCGCCGGACTGTTTTTCGCGCCGACCATGATCGTCGCCATGGGGTTGGTTGAACGCCTCGTGCCGCCTTCACGCTTGACGGAAGGATTGACCTGGATGGTGACCGGCCTGGGGATTGGCGTGGCGCTCGGCGCCGCCCTGGCGGGGCTGGCGATCGATGCGGTGGGGATCAAGGCCGGCTTCGGCGTCACACTCATTGCCGGCCTGGTGGTTATGGCGGTGGCGGCCGGCGGCTATCGCTTAATGCGGCGAACGCTGGCTCTGCAAGCGGCGTGAGCCGCCCGCGCTAAGCGGTTTCCCAAATCGCCTTGCCCTGCCAGCGCTGTTCGATCGCCGCGAGGAACAGCTTCACCTTGGGGGAGAGGTGGCGCCGGCTGGGATAGACGGCGCAGATCGGCGGCCCTGGGCGACAATAGCGCTCCAGCACCGGTACCAGCGTGCCGGCCGCAATCTGTTCGCCGACCAGAAACGCCCCCACCTGGCACAGGCCGGCCCCGGCGACGGCCGCATCCCGCAAGGCCTCGACGTTGTTGAAACGCATCCGGCCGCGCACCGGCTGTTCGTGCAGTTGACCGTTGACCCGATAGCGCCAGGGCGCCGGCAGCCCCTGATGGCTGAAGACCAGCGTCTGGTGATCGCCCAACGCCTCCGGTTTCGCAGGCGTACCGTGCCGCACCAGATAGTCCGGCGCAGCGCAGGTGATCAGACGATGCGGCGCGAGCACCCGCCGCACCAGCCGGCTGTCGTCGCTGCCGCCGACGCGGACAGCCACGTCGATGCCGTCGCGCACCAGATCGCTGTAATCATCGGAAAAGCTGACGTCGGCGTCCACCTCCGGCCACTGCGCCAAAAACTCCCGCAAAATCGGCAGAATATGCAACCGCCCCAACGCGACCGGCAAATCCAGCCGCAGCCGCCCGCGCGGGGTTTGCCGCCGCGTATTGAGCGCCGTTTCCGCCTCTTCGGCCTGCGACAGGATGCGCTGCGCATACTCGTAAAACACCGCGCCGTCTTCGGTCAGGCTGACGCTGCGCGTGGTGCGCTGCAGCAGCCGGGTGGCCAATCGCTCCTCCAACCGGTTCACGCATTTGCCCGCCGCCGATCGGGAGATGCCCAGCCTCTCGGCCGCCAGCGTGAAGCTGCAGGCGTCGGCGACGCGAATGAACACCAGCAGATCGGTCAGGTTATCCAACGGCATAGACGGTAAATTAGCCACGTTTTGTCCCCAATATTGCGCATCAAGGCCAGTTTATCAGCCATTTTGGCGCGGATACACTGAGGTTATTCATCTGCTGGGAGGATCCTTATGAATGCCTTACACGCCGACGGCGGCGCAAAACCCTGGCTGGCGACCTTCGCCATCGGCCTGTCCACCTTCACCGTCGTTACCGCAGAAATGCTACCCGTCGGGCTGCTGACCCCGATCGTCAGCACGCTGAACGCGACGGTCGGCCGCGCGGGGCTGCTGATTTCTCTGCCAGCCCTGTTCGCCGCGCTGTTCGCCCCGCTGGTGGTGCTGGGCGCCCGGCGCACAGATCGCCGCCGCCTGTTGGTGGGCTTTCTGCTGCTGCTGATCGCCGCCAACCTGCTGGCCGCCGCCGCCACCTCCATGGCCCTGCTGTTCGCCGCTCGCATCCTGCTGGGCTTTTGCATCGGCGGTATCTGGGTCATCGCCGGCGGGCTGGCGGAACGTCTGGTGCCGCCGGCCTCCGTCGGATTGGCGCTGTCGATCATCTTCGGTGGCGTGGCGGCGGCCTCGGTGTTCGGCGTGCCGTTCGGGGTGTTCCTCGGCGAGGCGCTGGGCTGGCGTATGGCGTTTCTGGCCGTCGCCGTCCTGGCGGCGCTGACCCTGCTGCTGCTGCTGTGCGTGCTGCCGCCGCTGCCGGTCACGCAGGCGGTGAGCTGGCGGTCGTTCACCGCGCAGCGCGCGAATCGCCGGCTGCTGACCGGGCTGCTGCTGACGTTTCTGCTGGTCGCCGGCCACTTTATGGCTTACACCTTTGTCCGCCCGCTGCTGCAGACGGTCGCCGGCATCGAGGGCCGCTGGATGGGGCCGTTGCTGTTCGCCTACGGCGTCGCCGGCATCATCGGGAATTTCATCGCCGGCCAGGCCGCCGCCAAACGGCTGCGCCGCACCCTGGCGCTGATCGCCCTCGGGCTGGCGCTCGCCGTCCTGCTGCTGCCGCTGCTGGGGCACGCGCCGATGAGCGGCGGCGCCTTCCTCCTGCTGTGGGGCATCGCCTACGGCGGCGTTTCCGTTTCGCTGATGGCGTGGATGCTCAAGGCGGCGCCCGACGCGGTCGAGGTCGCCTCTTCGCTGTATATCGCGCTATTTAACCTGGCGATTTCCTGCGGTTCGCTGGCGGGCGGACTGGTGGTGGACGCCGGAGGCTTGACGATAAACGGTGCGCTGTCCGGCATGGTGCTGCTGCTGGCGTTGGCGATCCTGATGCGAACGCGCCCACAGACGCTGACAACGGCGGCGAAGGCCGATTCGCCGCCGGGTTGAATCAGGCGCGGCGCTGCCGCAGGCCGTAAACCAGCACCACCGCGAAGCACAGTAGCGGCAGCAGATAAGAGAGCGCGGTGCTGTAGCGATCGGCCAGCGCCCCCATAAAGTACGGCATGATGGCGCCGCCGACGATCGCCATGATCATGAAGGAACTGGCGCGTTTGGTGTGCTTGCCCAGATTTTTCACCCCCAGGGCGAAAATGGTTGGGAACATGATCGACATAAAGAAGAACACCGCGATGAGCGCCACTACCGACACCCCGTCGACGCTCAGCATCACCACGCCGCATAGCGCGATGTTGATCAGCGCATAGGCCGCCAGCAGCGTCGCCGGCTTGACCCGCCCCATCAGCCAGGTGCTGAAGAAGCGCCCGACCATAAAGCAGATCATGGCGATCGACAGCAGGTAAGAAGCGCTCTGGTTGGACACCTCGCGCCAGTGCTCGGTGGCGTAGTTGATAAAGAATGCCCCCACGCCCACCTGCGCCGCCACGTAAAAGAACTGCGTGATGACCCCGCCGACGAAATGCGGATGCTGCCACAATCCCTGCGCTATCACGCCGTGCACCGGTTTCTCCTCCTCGCGGATCGCCGGCAGCCGGGTGCGGCTGAACAACAGCGCGATCAGCAGTACCAGCGCGGCGATCGCCACGTAGGTCATCTTCACCGCGCTCTGATCGCCGCCGCCGGCGGATTGGCTGGCGGAGAAGAACAGCGTGCCGCCGATCAGCGGGCCGATAAACTGCCCGAGGCCGTTGAACGACTGGGCCAGGTTCAGCCGCCGTTCGGCGCCCTGCGCGTCGCCCAGCACCGTGGCGTAAGGGTTGGCCGCCGTTTCCAGGCAGCCCAGGCCGCTGGCGATAACGAACAACGCGAACAGGAACACGCCGAAGCTGTTGGCCGACGCCGCCGGCACGAACAGCAGCGCCCCCAGCGCATACAGGCACAGCCCGACCAGAATGCCCGCCTTATAGCCCTTGCGGTCCATGAAATAGCCGGCGGGCAGCGCCACCAGGAAATAGGCGCCGAAATAGGCCGCCTGCAGCAGCCCCGACTGCGCCTTGGTGACGTGCAGCGTCTCCTGAAAATGTTTGTTTAATACGTCCAGCAGGCCATAGGACAGCCCCCACATGAAGAACAGGCTGGTGACCAGGATAAAGGCCCAGCGCAGGTTGGCGGTCACGGGGACGCCCGGCTGCGCGGAGGCCGCGCTTTTTTCAGCAAGCATGGTGATATCCTCGTATCGGCTAGCGATGTTGATGTCGGCGTTATTGCTGTTGCAGAGAGAAAATCCGCGTCATTTCCACCCATTTTTCGCCCTGCGGCGTCCAGGGGGTGGCGGCCTGGTAGTGCCACATCAGCGCTTCCCATCGCTGTACTTCGGGGTTATTCAGGCTGGCGGCGTCAAAGCGCGCGGCGTCGAAGTCGGCGCTGACCTCCACGATCATGAACAGCCGGGTGCCCAACCGGTAAATCTCCATCTCCAGAATGCCGTGCTCGCGCAAATGCGCGGCGATGCCCGGCCAGATGCGTTGATGATGACGCTGGTACTCCGCGATCAGCGTCGGTGAGTCGATCAGATCGAGCGCCTGGCAGAAACGGCGCCGCCCAGCCGCCGCGCCGCTCACGTCAGCGCCCGATCGAGATGCAGGTAACCGCCGTCCACCGACAGCCACTGCCCGGTGGTGTGCGATGACCGCGACGACAGCAGAAACGCCACGGTATCGGCGATCTCCTGCGGCGTGGTCATGCGCTGTCCGAGCGGAATGCGCGCGGTGATTTTCTCCATCTGCCGCTGCGGCTCGGCGAAGGTGTTGAGCCAGCGCTGGTACTGTGGGGTAATCACCTCCGCCGGCACCACCGCGTTCACCCGCACCCCGTCATGGCGCAGCGACACCGCCCATTCGCGCGTCAGCGCCAGCACCGCGCCCTTGGCTGCGGTATAACCGCTGGTGCCCCCCTGCCCGCTGAGCGCGGTCTTGGAGGCGATGTTGACGATGGCGCCTCGGCTCTCCCGCAGCGCCGCCTGGCACAGGTGCGCCATCAGGTAGTAGTGCACCAGATTCTTTTCCAGCGAGCCGACGAACGCTTCGCGCCCCGCCTCCAGCCCGACGCCATCGTTGACCCCGGCGTTATTCACCAGCCCGTCGATGCGGCCGAAGGTCGCCAGCGTCTGGCTAACCGCGCAGCGGCAGGCCGCCTCGTCGCACAATTCGGTGAGGATCACCTCGGTGCGCGGCTGCAGCCGCTGCAAATCGGCCAGCAGCGCCGCCTCCGGCGCGACGTTGGTGACCAGCACCGGAATCGCTCCCTCTTCGGCCAGCACATGAGAAATCGCCGCGCCGATGCCGGAACCGCCGCCGGTAACCAACACCACCTTATCTTGCAGATACAGATCCATAACCAGACTCCGTTAAACCGTAAATTCGCCAGGCGGTGCAGCCCCAAATCGCCGCCTGTTCGGCGGCCCCCAGCGTCGACAGCGCCTGTTCGCACAGTTGCACCACCTGACGGTAGTCGCCGGCCAACAGGCACACCGGCCAGTCGGAGCCGAACATCAGCCGCTGCGGGCCGAAAGCCTCCAGCGCGGCGGCGAAGAACGGCAGTAGCTCCTCCGCCCGCCACCGGCCGCCCGGTACCTCGGTGATCAGCCCCGAGAGCTTGCAGGCCACGTGCGGCAATGCCGCCAGCGGCCGGATTTGCTGCGCCCAGTGCCGCGCACCGCGCGCCACGTCCGGCTTACCGAGATGATCCAACACCAGCCAGTGTTGGTCGTGGCGGGCGGCGAACGCCGCCGCGGCCGCCAGATCCCGGTGCGTCACCAGGATCTCGTATACATACCCAGCGCGCTGCAGCGTCTGCATGCCGCGCTCCACCTCTGGCCGCGCCAGCCAGGCTGCCGGCTCCGCCTCGTCCTGCACCTGATGGCGCACCCCGCGCAGCGCGCGATAAGGCTGCAAGGCCTCCAGACGCTGCGCCAGCTGTGGCGAAGCGATATCCAGCCACCCCACCACGCCGCATACGCCCTCGCTCTGCTCAGCCAGCGCCAGCAGGGCCAGCGTCTCTTCCTCGCTGGGACGCGCCTGCACAGCCAGCGCGCCGTCGAAGCCGTGCGCCTGCAACAGCGGCCGCAGCTGGGTCGGCCCAAAATCCTGCCGCAGCACGCGCATCTGCTCGTCGATCCACGGGTAGTGCTGCGGGTGGTAGCGCCAGTAGTGCTGGTGAGCGTCGATGCGCAGCATGGGATCCCCCTGCCTCACCCGCGGAACCGATACTGCTCGATCGACGCCGGATGCATCTCGATCGAATAGCCGGGCCGGCTCGGCGGCATGTAGGCCGCGCCCTTGATTACGCAAGGATCGACAAAGTGCTCATGCAGATGATCGACATACTCGATCACCCGGCCCTCGTGGGTGCCGGCGATGCACAGATAGTCGATCATCGACAGGTGCTGCACGTATTCGCACAGCCCGACGCCGCCGGCGTGCGGACAGACCGGCAACTGGTATTTGGCCGCCATCAGCATCACCGCCAACACTTCGTTGACGCCGCCGAGGCGACAGGCGTCGATCTGCACCACGTCCACCGCGCCGCGCATGATGAACTGCTTGAACATGATGCGGTTCTGGCACATCTCGCCGGTGGCCACCTTGACCGGCGCCACCCCTTCGCGGATGCTGCGATGCCCTTCCACGTCGTCCGGGCTGGTCGGCTCTTCGATAAACCAGGGCTTAGCGAACGCCAGATGCTTCACCCACGGAATGGCTTCATCGACTTCCCACACCTGGTTGGCGTCGATCATCAGCCGGCGATCCGGGCCGATCACCTCGCGGGCGATGCGCACCCGGCGGATGTCGTCTTCCAGATCGCGCCCGACCTTCAGTTTCAGGTAGGAGAAACCGGCGTCGACCGCCTCCTGGCACAGGCGGCGCAGCTTGTCGTCCGGATAACCCAACCACCCTGCCGAAGTGGTGTAGCAGGGATACCCTTCCTGCAGCAGCCGTTCCAGGCGGCGTTCTTTGCCCTCGGCCCGCTGCTTGAGCAGCGCCAGCGCTTCCTGCGGCGTGATGCAGTCGGTGATGTAACGGAAGTCGATGCAGCGCACCAGCTCCTCCGGCGTCATCTCCGCCACCAACCGCCACACCGGTTTGCCGACCGATTTGGCCCACAGATCCCACACCGCGTTGACCACCGCGCCGGTCGCCAGGTGAATAGCGCCTTTGTCCGGCCCGATCCAGCGCAGCTGGCTGTCGCTGGTGAAGCGCCGCCAGAAGGCGCCCATGTCGGCGGCGATCGTCTCCAGCCGTTCGCCGACGATCTGATGCTCCAGCGCGCGGATCGCCGCGCAGCAGATCTCGTTGCCGCGGCCGATGGTGAACGTCAGCCCGTGGCCGCTGAGATCCGCGCGATCGGTCTCCAGGATCACGTAAGCGGCAGAATAGTCGGGATCCGGATTCATGGCGTCGGATCCGTCCAGCCCCAGCGACGTGGGGAAACGAATGTCTTCAACCCGCAGTGCGGTAATGGTGGTCATGGCGGCGCTCCCGGTTAAGCCTGTACGGTTTGCTGGCGCTGTTCGCCCAGCCCTTCAATACCCAGACGCATCGTCTGGCCCGCCCGCAGATAGATAGGCTGCGGTTTCTGCCCCATGCCGACGCCCGGCGGCGTGCCGGTGGAGATCACGTCGCCCGGCTGCAGGCTCATGAAGCGGCTGAGGTAACTGACGATCTGCGGAATGCGGAAGATCATGGTGCTGGTGTTGCCGTCCTGATAGCGCTTGCCGTCCACCTCCAGCCACAGATTCAGGCTGTGCGGATCGGCGATTTCGTCGGCGGTGACCAACCAGGGGCCGATCGGCCCGAAGGTGTCGCAGCCTTTGCCCTTGTCCCAGGTGCCGCCGCGCTCAATTTGATATTCGCGTTCAGAGACGTCGTTGATCACGCAGTAGCCGGCGACGTGGCGCATCGCGTCCGCTTCACTGATGTAGCGCCCGCCCAGGCCGATCACCACGCCCAGCTCCACTTCCCAGTCGGTTTTCTGCGAACCGCGCGGGATCTCCACCCGATCGTTGGGGCCGACCACCGCGCTGGTCCATTTGTTGAACACCACCGGCTCTTCAGGGATAGCCGCGCCGGTTTCCGCTGCGTGATCGGCGTAGTTCAGGCCAATACAGATAAACTTGCCGATGCCGCCGACACAGGCGCCGAGGCGCGGCTGCCCTTCGACCAGCGGCAGTGCGGCGCTGTCCAGCGCGCGCAGTTTGGCCAGCGACGACGACAATAACGCGGCGCCGCCCACGTCGGCGATATGCTGTGACAGATCGCGCAGGCGGCCTTGCGCATCCAACATGCCGGGGCGTTCTTGCCCGGGTTGCCCGTAACGTAAAAGTTTCATGCCTTCCTCTCTCAAAAATGACGGTTCAGTTACTCCAGCCGCCGTCGATGATCTGCACCGTGCCGGTGGTGTATGAACTGGCGTCAGAGGCCAGATACAGCGCCAATTGGGCGATCTCCTCGGTGGTGCCGATGCGCCCGATCGGCTGGCGGGCGACGAACGCCTGATACACCTCTTGCTCGCTGCGCCCCTGCTCGCGCGCCTGCTCGGCGATACGCTGGCGCAGCGACGGCGATTCCACCGTGCCGGGGCAGATGGCGTTGCAGCGGATGCCCTGGGTGACGTAATCCGCCGCCACCGAGCGCGTCAGGCCGATCACCGCCGCCTTGCTGGCGCCGTAGGCGAAGCGGTTCGGCACCCCTTTCACGCTTGAGGCCACCGAGGACATGTTGATGATCGAGCCTTTGCCGCGCGCCAACATGCCCGGCAGGAAGGCGCGGATCATGCGGAACATCGCAGTCACGTTGAGATCGAGCGCGAACGCCCACTGATCTTCGCTGCAATCGAGGATCGATCCGCTGTGCACCACGCCGGCGCAGTTGAACAGCACGTCGATCGGGCCGATCGCTTCCGCCGCCGCCGCGATGGCGACCGGATCGGTGACGTTCAGCGTCAGCGCGCGGATCCCGGCGCAGCCCTGCAGGCGCTCGAGGTTGATATCGCTGGCGATCACTTCGGCGCCGGCGGCGGCGAACAGCCTGGCGGTGGTGAATCCGATCCCTTGCCCGGCGGCGGTGATCAGTACGCGTTTCCCGGTTAAATCCATCTTGACTCCTCGGCCTAAAGGTCTAATGGTCAGGCCACTAAAGGCGATTAAAGGTCAGGCCTCTAACATGACAAAAGACGCTTTACGCGTTATCGTTGGGGGAAGAAGTTAATAAAACAGCCTTGAAACCGCATTTCAATTAACCATTTTTTTACACTTGAATAACGATTACTCAAGCGCCTTGTCGCATAATTGTGCGCCAAATCACTGAACGCCGAATCGTCAAAGGTCAAAAATGCCGATTACCCGACTGGAAAACCCACGAATTTACAGACAGATAGCTGATCAGCTCAAACGTCTTATCGAAAACAACGAATTTCCGCCGGGCAGCCGCCTGCCCTCGGAGCGCGATCTTGCCCAGCAGTTGCAGGTCAGCCGCGCGTCGGTGCGCGAGGCGCTGATCGCGCTGGAAGTGATCGGCCTGGTGGACGTTAAGGTCGGCAACGGGGTGATCGTGCGTTCACCAACGCCGCTGGCGACGTCGCAGGAGCCGGTGATGGCCCAGGCCGGCCGCAACCAGTGGGCGGAGATCGACGACGAGTTGAACATCGAGCTGGATTTCAACGCCGAGCTGCCGCCGTTTTCTCTGCTGCAAACCCGCCTGCTGATCGAACCGGAAACCGCCGCGCTGGCCGCGCGCTACGCCACCGACGAAGAACTGGCGGGCATCCGCGCCGCCTATGAGCAGAACTGCCGCGATAACCGGGCCGGTTCCGCCACCCACCCCGGCGATCGGCTGTTCCACATCCGCATCGCCCAGGCCAGCGGCAACCCGGCCTATGCGTTCATCATCGGCCACCTGCTCGGCCACCGCTACGGCAGCATGTTCCGCGTGCTGCAGCGCCACTATACGCCGGACGATATGCCGCACCGCTCCGAACTGGAACACCGGGCGATCCTGGCAGCGATCGAAGCGCGCGACGTGCGCGGCGCCCGCAAGGCGATGAAGGCGCACCTGGACGAAGTGATCGCCATTTTCGCCCGCGCGCAGTAGGCCGCCGGCGGTTAAAAAATTTTATCGTCACCGCTCTTTTTTCTACATGCAGCCGGGGCCTGGGCGCATTACACTGGGCGACGAATGACGCTCTTTCCCGCTGCATTGTTAAATGGATAACGACCGTTGAAGAACTCTGTCTCCGCTTTATTGCTGGCGCTGGGCCTGTGCGCCGCGCCGCTGGCCGTGCAGGCCACGCCCCCGCAGCTGGCTTCGCAAATCGTCGACCAGTATGCCGAACATATTTTCTACAACAGCGGCGCCACCGGCATGGCGCTGGTGGTGATCGACGGCAATCAGGTGGTTAACCGCAGCTTTGGCGACACCAAACCCGGCAACAACCTGCGCCCGCGCCCGGATTCCCTGATCCGCATCGCCTCGATCACCAAACTGATGACCAGCGAAGTGATGGTGAAAATGGCGGCGGATGGCCAGGTCAAGCTGACCGACCCGCTGCGCAAGTACGCCCCCAAAGGCGCCTATGTGCCGGCTTACAACGCCGGCCAACCGATCACCCTGCTGAACCTGGCGACCCACACCAGTTCGCTGCCGCGCGAGCAGCCGGGCAAGAAGCCGCCGAAAACGCCGGTGTTCACCTGGCCGACCAAGGCCCAGCGCTGGCAGTGGCTGGCGCACGCCAACGTCACGGTGCCGCCGGGGGTGCACGCCGCCTACTCCAACCTGGCGTATGACCTGCTGGCCGATGCGCTGTCGCGCGCCGCGGGCAAGCCTTACAACGCGCTGCTGAAAGAGAAAATCACCGCGCCGCTCGGCATGGTCGACACCACGCTGACGCCAAGCCCCGAACAGTGCTCTCGCCTGATGGTGGCGGCGGCCGGCCCAAGCGCCTGCCGCGACACCACCGCCGCAGCCGGCAGCGGCGGCGTCTACTCGACCCCGCGCGACATGCAGCGCTGGATGCAGCAGTTCCTCTCTTCCAGCGCCAGCGGCCCGCGCAAAGCCACCGCCGCCAGCGAGCAAACCATGTACTTCCAGCGCCACGATCTGGTGTCGCTGAAGGGCATGGACGTGCCGGGGCAAGCGGATGCGCTGGGATTGGGTTGGGTGTATATGGCACCGAAAGACGGGCTGCCGGGCATCATTCAGAAGACCGGCGGCGGCGGCGGATTCATTACCTACATGGCAATGATTCCGGCGAAAAACGTCGGGGTGTTCGTGGTGGTGACGCGCTCAGAGCTGAGCAAGTTCACCAACATGAGCGATCCGGTCAACCGCCTGGTGAGCGATCTGGCAGCCAACAAGAGTTGAAACGCGGGGCGCAGGCTGCTGCGCCCCAACGCCTCAGGCCGGCACCGCCATCTGGTGGATCACCGAATGGAAGTTGCGCTTGAAGTAGATCAGACCGTTGCCGGCTTCGCTCAGCGCGATCTGCTTGATCTGCACCAGGTACATCTGGTGGGTGCCGATGCTCTGGATCTGTTCGATCTCCCCTTCCAGGCTGGCCAGGGTATTGCGCAGCACCGGCTGCCCCAGCGCGCCAAGCTGCCACTCTTCCAGCCGGAAACGCTCCTCCATGCTGACGCCGGTCATGCCGGCGAAGTGGCGCGCCATCAGCTCCTGCTCGTGGTTGAGCACGTTGACGCACAGCCTGCCGTTTTCCTGAAACACCGGGTTCATCGCGCTGTTGCGATTGATGCACACCAGCAGCGTCGGCGGCGTATCGGTTACCGAGCACACCGCCGTGGCGGTGATGCCGCAGCGCCCCGCCGGGCCATCGGTAGTGACGATATTCACCGCCGCCGACAGGCTGGCCATGGCATCGCGAAAGCGCAACCGCTGTTCATTTTCCTGAGACATACAACCTCCTCCTGAATTACTTCAGCAGATTATCCAACTGATTAATATCGTCATTGTTCCGCAGGTGCGGTACCTTCCAGCCGTGCTGATCGTAATCGGCCAGGCATTTGTCGACCATCTGCATCATGCGATCCATGTTGCCGGATCCCTGCGCGTGGCGCAGGCACTGCAGGCGGATCTCATCCTGGCTGCCGGCGTAGTTGATCTCATACAGCTCGTGACGGCCGCCGAATTCGCTGCCGATCGCATCCCACATCAGCTTAAGGATCTTGATGCGCTCGACGTGATCCATGCCGTCCGATCCGCGCACGTAGCGCGCCAGGTACTTGTCGATCTCCGGATTGTTCATGTCGCGCACGCTGGACGGCAGGTAGATCAGGCCGCTGGTGACGTTCTTCTCGATGATGTGTTTCACCTTGGTGTAGGCCATCGGCGCCATCACCCGGTAGGTTTGCAGCGCGGCGGAATCCGGCAGGTAGGCGCCGTTTTCCCATTTAGTGGCTTCGGCGCACATCGCGTCGCTCAGCGACCAGAACAGGTTGCGCCAGGCCACCACTTCGCCCAGATCGGCCTGCACGCCGCGGAACTCCAGCACGCCGGTGCACGAAAGGCTCTTTTGCAGCAGCGCGGTGATGAAATCCATCTTCACCGCCAGGCGCACGCAGGCCTGCAGCGGGAACAGCCGGGCGAAACCGCCCTGGGTGCTCCAGCGGCGGCAGCGGTCAAAATCGCGGTAGATCAGCACGTTTTCCCACGGGATCAACACATGATCCATGATCAGGATCGCGTCGTTCTCGTCAAAGCGGCTGGTGAGCGGGTAGTCGAACGGCGATCCGGTGGCGCCGGCCACCAGCTCGTAGGAGGCGCGCGAAATCAGCTTCACCCCTTCGGCGTCCATCGGCGCCACGAACATCAGCGCGAAGTCCGGGTTATCGCCCATCACCTGCGCCGAACCGAAGCCGATGAAGTTGTAGTGGGTCAACGCCGAGTTGGTGGCCACCACTTTGGCACCGCTGACGATGATGCCGGCGTCGGTCTCTTTCTCCACCTGAATGTAGACGTCTTTCACCTCGTTGACCGGCTTATGGCGGTCGATCGGCGGGTTGACGATGGCGTGGTTGAAATAGAGCCCGGTTTCCTGAATGCGTTTGTACCAGTGGCGCGCGTTATCGGCGAACTGGCCGTAGAACTCCGGATAAGCGCCCAGCGCGCAGCCGAAGGCCGCCTTGTAGTCCGGCGTGCGCCCCATCCAGCCATAGCTTTGGCGCGACCAGTCGGCGATGGCGTCGCGCTGTTGGCGCATCTCTTCCGGGCTGCGGGCATAGCGGAAGAATTTGTGGGTGTAACCGCCGTTGCCGGTGTCGGTGTTCCAGCACAGGCGATCCTGGCTGGCCGGATCGTGCAACGCGTCGTACAGCTGGCCGACAGACGCCGCGGCGTTGCGGAACGCAGGGTGCGTAGTGACGTCTTTCACGCGCTCGCCGTAAATGTAGATTTCGCGGCTGTCCTGCAAACTTTTCAGGTATTCGGCGCCGGTGAACGGGCGTTTGCTGTCGGCACGAAAGTCTTCTGGTTTCATCGGGTCTTCCTCGTCATCGGCATTTTTCAGGCCGTGGAGCTGGCCATTTGTTAAAATAATGTTTTCTTTTGGTTGCTTAATTGAAGCTGCCAAAGCCGGTTTCGAGAAGAGACTTTTGCGGCAATCGCCGGTACTTTTCAGGTCAGTTTGCCGCTTTCGCGGCAAACTGTGATCGCGGTTACGAAAGGGCGTGCTGCGCCGCGCGGTAGGTCGAAGGGGAACAGCCTTCCAGCCGATTGAAAAACCGGGCGAAATAGGCCGGATCCTTGAAGCCGAGGCTGTAGGCGGTTTCATGCACCGTGCAGGCGCTGAACAGCAGCATGCGCTTGGCCTCGCGCAGCAGCCGATCGAAGATCAGCCGCTTGGGCGGCCGATTGGCGAAGCGTCGGCACAGGTCGTTGAGCCGCGATTCGGTCACCCCCAGCGCCTGCGCATACTCCGGCACCGGCAGGTGCTCGCGAAAACGCTCGTCCACCATCTTGTTAAATCGTTGAAATAGTTTCAATTCCCCGCGCACGCCGCTGTTGGCGCTGTCTTCCAGCGCGGTGTTGCGCAGCAGCAGCGTGAACACCGCCTGCGCCAGCAGCGCCAGCGTCTGTTCGCGCCCGGCCAGGTTCTGCGCGAACTCGCGGCGGATCAGCGCCCAATAGTGGCTGAGCGCCGTCAGCTCCTGCGGCGCGTCGGCCAGCGACAGGCAGATGCCCGGCATGTCCAACGCCAGATTGCTGCCGGGATAGAGGCGCTCCAGCAGCGGCCAAATCAGCTCCTGGCGCACCGTCAGCACGTGGCCGTCGCTGTCCGGTTCGGTGAAGAACGCATGCGGCACCGACGGCGGCGTGAGGATGAACAGCGGCGCCTGCACCGAATAGTGCTGATCGTCGAGCTGCAGCTCTATCTTGCCGGTCTCCAGGAAATGCACCTGGAAAAAGCAGTCGTGCCAATGCACCTGCATGTCGCGGCCGAAGAACGCCGCCAGCCCGGCGAAGGTTTCGTAATGCACCTCGTCGGCGGCGTAGCGCGCGTCATACTCTTTGCAAATATCGATGTTGGCGATAAAGCCGGTACTTTTCCGCACCTCATGACCTCCTGCAATCCTGCCTATCTGCACATCAAGGCGTCGCTCTCGGGCGCGAATCCTTCATCGGGATGCGCCACACCAACACGGCGCCGACGATCAACAGCGCCGAGACGAAATACAGCCCGGAGTTGAAGCTGCCGGTCATGTCCTTGAACCAACCGATCAACAGCGGGCTGAGCGCCGATCCGATGTTGCCGGTGGCGTTGATCACGGCGATCCCCACCGCCCGCGCTTCCAGGCTGATCGACTGATCCGGCGTGGTCCAGAAGATCGCCATGGCGGTGAAGGAGCCGACCGAGGCCATCACGATCCCCAGCAGTTGGATCAGGCTGTGATCGGTGGCCGACGCCAATAGCCAGCCGGCGGCGGCGAACAGGTACGGCAGCGCGGTGTGATGCTTGCGCTCCTGCAGCCGATCGGATCGTTTGCTCCACCACACCATGCCGGCGATGGTGCAGATCTGCGGGATCGCCGCCAGGATGCCGATCGTCACGTTGCTGCTGCCCTGGTTAAAGCTCTGCAGGATCTGCGGCGTCCAGATATTGATCGCGCTCAGGGTGTTGGTCAGGCAGAAATAGGCCAGCGTGTACATCAGCACGATCGGCGTGCAGATCTCGCGCCACAGGCTGCGCTGCTGCAGCGCGCGGTGGCTGCTCGGCCCGTTGGGTTGCACCAGCTGCAGCTTGTCGGCCTCCATCATCGCCTTCAGGCTGGCTTTCTCCTCGTCGGTCAGCCACTTGGCCTTGGCCGGCGTATCGTCGAGATAGAACCACACCACCACGCCCAGCAGCACCGACGGAATGCCTTCCAGCAGGAACAGCCACTGCCAACCCTTCAGGTTCATCACCCCGTCCAGCGCCAGAATATAGCCGGAGACCAGCGAGCCGATCGCCATGGTCACCGGCATGGCGATCATGAACAAGGCGTTGGCGCGGGCGCGGTAGAACGCCGGGAACCAGTAGGTGAGGTACACCAGAATGCCCGGCAGGAAGCCGGCCTCGGTGATGCCGACGATCATGCGCAGCACGTACAGGCTGGTGGGTCCGGTGGCGAACATGGTGCAGGTGGAGGCGATGCCCCACAGCACCATGATGGTGGCGATCCAGCGCCGCGCGCCGACCCGGCTCAGCATCATGTTGCTGGGAATGCCGAAGATCACGTAGGTGACATAGAACAACGTCGCCGCCAGCCCGAACATGGTCGAGCTGAGGCCGAGATCTTTGCCCATCGTCAACCCGGCGAAGCCGATGTTGATGCGGTCGAGGAAAGAGAAAACAAACAGCACGAACAGGAAAATGATCAGGCGCCGAAACAACTTTTTAATCACCGATTGCTCGGCGGCGGTTAACGCTTTATGTTGCTGCGCCGGGTTGGCCGGCTGCAGCGAATCGACGTGGTTCATGGTTCAGTAGACTCCCGATGAAGGTGCTGACGCCCCGCCCTGTTTGAACTCGTCCGCCAGGGCTTCCGCCGCCCGCGCCAACAGAGTGGTATCCACCCCTACCGCGACGAACAGCGCGCCGGCTTCCAGATAGCGCTGCGCCAGCGCCTTGTTGGCCATCAGAATGCCCGGCGCTTTGCCGGCGGCGCGGATGCGCGCGATGGCGTCGTCGATGGTGCGCTGCACCTCCGGGTGCTGCGGGTTGCCGGCGAAGCCCATGTCGGCGCTGAGATCCGCCGGGCCGATAAACACGCCGTCCACCCCTTCCACCTGTAAAATGGCGTCGAGGTTTTTCACCGCCTCGCGGGTTTCAATCTGCACCAGCACGCACATCTGCTCGTCGGCCTGCTGCAGGTAATCGGGCACCCGGTTCCAGCGTGAAGCGCGCGCCAGGGCGCTGCCGACGCCGCGCACCCCGTGCGGTGGATAGCGCGTCGCGCGCACCGCGTCACGCGCCTGTTCGGCGTTTTGAATCATCGGGATAAGCAAGGTTTGCGCGCCGACGTCCAGCAGCTGCTTGATGATCACCGCGTCGTTCCACGGCGGACGCACCACCGGCTGGCTGGGGTAAGGCGCGACCGCCTGCAGCTGCCCCAGCACCGTTTGCACGTTGTTGGGCGCATGTTCGCCGTCGATCAGCAGCCAGTCGAAACCGGCGCCGGCCAGCAGCTCGGCGCTGTAGCTGCTGCACAGCCCGAGCCACAGCCCGATCTGCGGGCGTTTTTCCTGCAGCGCACGTTTGAAGTGGTTGGTTAACATCGCATTCTCCCTGACAAGCGGGCGCGGCGCATGGCCCCCGCCCGGTTTAGTGCGGCCCGGTTCGCCGAGCCTGCTTATTAGACGAAGCGGCAGCTGATGCAGCCCATCGGGCCGTAGTCGACGTGGAAGGTATCGCCGCGCCGCGCCGGCACCGGCCGGGTGAAGGAGCCGCCGAGGATCACCTGCCCTGCTTCCAGCTCCACCTCATACGGCGCCAGCTTGTTGGCCAGCCAGGCCACACCGTTGGCCGGGTGGTTGAGCACCGCCGCCGCCACGCCGGACTCTTCAATCACGCCGTTGCGGTACAGCAGCGCAGAGATCCAGCGCAGATCCAGCGCATCCGGCTTGATCGGCCGCCCGCCCATCACCACCCCGGCGTTGGCGGCATTGTCGGAGATGGTGTCGAACACCTTGCGCGGCCGCTGAGTCTCGGGATCGACGTTATGGCTGCGCGCGTCGATAATCTCCAGCGCCGGAATGATGTAATCGGTGGCGTTGTAGACGTCGAACAGCGTACAGTTCGGCCCGCGCAGCGGCTTGGCCAGTATGAACGCCAGCTCCACCTCCACCCGCGGCACGATAAAGCGATCGATCGGAATGTCGCTGCCGTCGTTGAAGAACATATCGTCCAGCAGCGCGCCGTAATCCGGTTCGGTGATCTGCGAGCTCACCTGCATGGCGCGCGAGGTCAGGCCGATCTTGTGGCCTTTGAGCGTGCGCCCTTCGGCGATCTTCAACTCCACCCACTGCCGCTGAATGGTGTAAGCGTCTTCGATGGTGATCTCGGGATGATCGAGCGACAGCGCGCGGATCTGCTCACGGCTCTTTTCCGCCTGATGCAGACGCTGCACGGCGCGGTTAACCTGCTCTTTATCCAGCATTTACGACCCCTTATTCACGCTTTGTTGAACAGCGCGTGGACATTGTTCTGTTTGTAATTCAGTACCGGATCCAGCTCTTCCATAGTGAAAGAGAGCGCCAGGTAACGCTGCGCCATCAGCGCGGCGAAGTGTTCCTTGATCAGCGCAAACAGCATCTCGCCCACCTGTTGCCGGCTTTCCAGACTGCGGCCGTGGCCGATCTTCAGCGTCATGTGCACGAAGGCGTAATCCTGCTTGCCGTCGGCCATCTGCCAGGTGTCGAGCCAGATGGCGCGGCTGCGCACGCCGGCCAACGGGAAGATGCCGGTCGCCGCCAGCGCTTCGTTGACCTTGGCGAACAGAGTCGGCAAATCCGCCTCGCGGCGGATGTTGTCGGTACATTCAGCGTAAAAATGGGGCATAGCGTTCTCCAGACGGCGAATATGCGCGGGCCAGGCCCGCGCAACGGCATTTACAGCGTATTGCCAAGTTTGAAACCTTTTTCCGTATCGCCCTCGCGGGTATAGGAAAAACCGTCTGCGCCGATGGTGACGGCCATTTCGCTGGGCGCGCTGCGTTCGATGACCGGCTGCGGCTGCCCATCGAGATCCAGCACCAGCGATCCTTCGGTGTACCAGCTCGGCACCACCGGATTGCCCCACCAGTCGCGGCGCTGGTTGTCATGCACGTCCCAGGTCACGGTCGGGTTGTCCGGATCGCCGGTGTAGTAATCCTGCGTGTAGATTTCCACACGGTGGCCATCGGGATCGCGCAGGTAGAGATAGAACGCGTTGGAGACGCCGTGACGGCCAGGGCCGCGTTCGATCAAATCGGATTTGCGCAGCGCGCCGAGTTTGTCGCAGATGGCCAAAATGTTGTGTTTTTCATGGGTGGCGAAGGCGATGTGGTGCATGCGCGGCCCGGCGCCGCCGGTCATCGCGGTATCGTGCACCGTCGCCTTGCGGCGCATCCAGGCGGCGTAAACCACGCCGTCTTCATCGCGGATGTCTTCCGTTACGCGGAAGCCCAGCCCCTGGATATATTCCACGGCGCGCGGCACGTCTGGGGTGATTTGGTTAAAGTGATCGAGGCGCACCAGCGCGCCCGGCGTATACAGATCGTAACGCCAGGCCAGACGCTCGACGTGCTGCACGTCGTAGAAAAATTCGTACGGGAAACCGAGCGGATCTTCTACCCGCACCGCATCGCCGATGCCTTTGGCGAACCCGTTCACCCGCCGCTCGGTGCGGCAGCCAAGCGCCTTGAAATACGCTTCGGCGCGATCGACGTCTTCCGGCGTGCGCACGCGGAAAGCAAACGCCGCCACGGCGGCCACCGGCCCTTCGCGCAGCACCAGGTTATGGTGAATGAACTCCTCCATCGAACGCAGGTAGAGGGTTTTGTCATCTTCGGCGGTCACGACCAGGCCGAGGATATCGACGTAAAATTCGCGTGCGGCTTTAAGGTTCGTGACCTGAATTTCCATGTAGGCACAGCGCACGACGTCGGGAGCAGGGACAGCATTAGTGGTCAGTTTTGTCGTCATTGTTCTCATCTCTCTCGTTATTATTGTGCTCTGAGGCTCAGACGCCCCATTTCGGGATCGGGTGGTCGCCCATGGAAATGCACACGTTCTTCATTTCGGCGAACACTTCGAAGCTGTATTCGCCGCCTTCGCGGCCGGTGCCGGAGGCTTTCACGCCGCCGAACGGTTGGCGCAGATCGCGCACGTTTTGGGTGTTGACGAAAACCATGCCGGCTTCGATGCCGCGGGCCAGGCGCAGAACCTTGCTCACATCCTGCGTCCAGATGTACGACGCCAGGCCGTACTCCACGTCGTTGGCCATGCGCAGGCCGTCTTCTTCCGACTTGAACGGCAGCAGGCAGGCCACCGGCCCGAAGATCTCCTCCTGCGCCACGCGCATCCGGTTATCGACATCCGCCAGCACCGTCGGGCGCAGGAAGTTGCCGTGGCTCAAACCAGCCGGTTTGTCCGGGCCGCCGGCCAGCAGGGTCGCCCCTTCTTCCACCCCGAGGCGGATATAGCCGGAGACTTTTTCCCAGTGCTGCGGGCTGATCAGCGCCCCCACCTGGGTGTTGGGATCTTGCGGATCGCCCACGCGCAGACGGTTGGCGCGCTCGGCGAAGCGTTTGACGAATTCCGGGTAGATGCTCTCCTGAATGAAGATGCGCGAACCGGCGGTGCAGCGTTCGCCGTTGATCGAGAAGATGGTGAACAGCGCGGCGTCGAGCGCCCGCTCGATGTCGGCGTCTTCAAAGATCAGCACCGGCGACTTGCCGCCGAGCTCCATGGAGAATTTCTTCAGCCCGGCGCTTTCGATAATGCGGCGGCCGGTGGCGGTGCCGCCGGTGAACGAAACCGCGCGCACGTCTTTATGGCGCACCAGCGCGTCGCCGGCGGTGGCGCCGTAACCCTGCACCACGTTCAGCACCCCGGCGGGAATACCGGCCTCCAGCGCCAGCTCGCCCAGGCGATCGGCGCTCAGCGGCGACAGTTCGGACATCTTCAACACCGCAGTGTTACCCAACGCCAGGCAAGGTGCGGTTTTCCAGGTGGCGGTCATGAACGGCACGTTCCACGGCGACACCAGCGCGCAGACCCCCACCGGCTGCACCAGCGTGTAGTTGAGCATCTTGTCGTCCACCGGGTAGGTCTTGCCGTTCATCTGCTGGCACACCTCGGCGAAGAACTCGAAGTTGTGCGAGGCGCGCGGGATCAGCACGTTTTTGGTCTGATGGATCGGCAGGCCGGTATCGGCAGTTTCCATTTCGGCGATCTGCGGCACGTTCTGGTCGATCAGCTCACCCAGACGGCGCATCAGGCGCGCGCGCTCTTTCATCGGCGTGTTGGCCCATTTGGGGAAAGCCTCTTTCGCGGCCGCCACCGCCTGGTCGATCTCCAGCTGGCCGCCGGAGGCCACTTCCGCCAGCACCTCGCCGTTCGCCGGGTTGGTGGTGGTGAAATACTCTTTGCTGGCGACGTTCTTGCCGTTGATCCAGTGGTTGATGGTTTTCATCGCAGGCTCTCCTCGTAATCTTTTTCACTGATAATGTGGTTAACCAGACGGCCGATGCCCTCGATCTCCACCACCACTTCGTCGCCCGGCCGCACGTCGGCCAGCCCTTTCGGCGTGCCGGTGGCGATCATGTCGCCCGGCTGCAGCGTCATGAATTCGCTCAGGTAGGCGATCAGGAACGGAATGTCGAAAATCATGTCGGCGGTACTGCCGCGCTGGCGCAGCTCGCCGTTGACGTAGGTGCTGAGCGCCAGCCGGTGCGGATCGGCGACGTCGTCGCGATCGACGATGTACGGCCCGATCGGCGTCAGGGTATCGCGGCTCTTCACCCGCAGATTCGGCCGGTAGTAGTTTTCCAGGTAGTCGCGGATGGCGTAGTCGTTGCACAGGGTGTAGCCCGCCACATACTCCATGGCGCGCTCGCGGCTGACGTTACGCGCGGTCTTGCCGATCACCGCCACCAGCTCGGCTTCGTAATGCATGTACTCCACGTCGGCCGGACGCACCGATACCTGACGATGGCCGGTCAGGGTGTTCGGTGCCTTGAGGAACACCAGCGGCTCTTCCGGCGCCTTGAATTCCAGTTCGCTGGCGTGGTCGGCATAGTTCAGCCCCAGGGCAAACACCGTGCCCTGCGCCGGCGGCAGCCATTCCACTTCGCGCTCCTGCAGCACCTCGCCGTTCGGCAGCGTGACGCGCAGTTGGTCGTCCACCTGAACGTTGACGATCTGGCCATGATGGCGAATACGGGCATGTTTCATGATGCGGCTCCTGCCTGGGTGACGCGGTTGCTCAGAGTGGGCAGGCCGGCGGCGCGCACCGTCACCTCATCCCCCGGTTTGATCTCCACCCGCTGGTGCGGGGTGCCGATCAGCACCGCATCGCCCGGCTGCAGGGTGATGAAATCGCTGATGGCGGCGATCAGTTCCGGCACCGAGCGCACCAGATCGGCGGTGGACCAGCGATCCTGCTCCACGCCGTTGATCTCGGTGACGATCTCCAGCCGATCGGCATTCTCCAGCTGGCCTATCTCTCCCAGCGGGCAGAACCCGTCGCGGCATTTGGCCTTGATCGCCGGGCGATAGAAGCTGCTCTCCGGCAGGCTGACGTCGTTGGCCAACGCGTAACCGGCCAGATAACGGCTCACCTGCGCCGCCGGCACCTTGCGCGCGGTGTCGCCGATGATCACCGCCAGCGTGCCGCCGCTCTGCACGGTTTCACCGGCCGGAAACGGGATCGCCCCGCCATTGGCGAGGTGGGTATTGCGCGGTTTGATAAACCACACCGGGGTTTTGGGTGGGGTCTGATACGGCGGCTGGTGAAACGCCTGATCCCAGGCGTCCAGTTGGCTGCGGTGGTTCAGCGCAACGGAAAATACGGTGCCTTTCATGCGAACTCCTCCAATGGCAAAACATGACAACCGGCATTCATTAATATATTAATGATTACTTTTATACGCTGTGCAGCTTTTACGCAACGCGCTTGGAGTGATTTGTGATCGCGATAACAAAATATTCACAAACCAAGAACATTAGCGTGATTACTCAACGTATTAACCCTTTTTCACACCATTTTTCGCTGCGCCTTGCATTTTTGCTTTATCCCTACGGGTAACTTTGGCTACTATTAAGTTATTAACAAAATCGGGCTTTGTGGGGCAGGCGCCCCCATAACGAGCGCCGTAATAACGAACACCTTGATAGCTAAGGCCAAACTTATGCATGAATCGTTAACCATCGCCCTGCTGCAGGCGCGTGAAACCGCCATGGGGTTCTTCCGCCCGATCCTGAAAAGCCACAATCTCACCGAGCAGCAGTGGCGCATCATCCGCGTGCTGGCCAACAGCCGTTCGATCGAATTCCACGAGCTGGCGGCGGAAACCTGTATCCTGCGCCCCAGCCTGACCGGCATTCTGTCGCGCATGGAGCGCGACAAGCTGATCTTCCGCCTGAAACCCGTCAACGATCAGCGCAAGCTGTACGTGTCGCTGACCCAACAGGGTCAGGATCTGTATGAAGTGGCGCGCCACCAGGTGGAACAGGGCTACGCCGAGATTGAAGCCGCCTTTTCGCGGCAGAAAATGGACCAGTTGATGACGTTGCTGGACGAGCTGATCACCCTGGGCGACAGCCTGCCCGCCAACGTCACCGCGCATCCCGCCAAGCAGTGATTTAACCCACCGGAATTCTCAAATTAATTGGCGTCTGCAGCCAACAACGCTGCAGCGTCAAGCAAGCGGAGAATTCGTTTCCGGCAACAGCGCGCCGCCGTCCACCACCAGCGTCTGGCCGGTGATATAGGCCGCCGCCGGCGAGGCGAGAAACACCATCGCCGCGGCGATGTCTTCCGGTTCACCCAGCCGCCCGAGCGGCACCGCAGCGGCGATCGCCTGATTCACCTGCGCGTCGCCCAGGTTGGCCATCGCCGGCGTGCGGATCATCCCCGGCTCCACGCCGTTGACGCGAATTTTCTCCGCCGCCAGCTCCAGCGCCGCCGCGCGAATAAACCCGTTCACCCCGGCCTTGGAAGCGGCGTAGTGCGCCAGCCCCGGGTAGGCCACCCGCGGGCCGGTCACCGACGAGGTCACCAGCAGACTGCCGCCGCCGGAGCGGCGCATCCACGGCAGCGCCGCCTGCGCCAGAAAGAACGGCGCCATCAGATTGACGCTCAGCGTGCGTTGCAGCAGGGCCGCGTCGATGGCGGCGAACGGCGTCAGCGGAAAGTAAGCGGCGTTGTGAATCACCACATCCAGCCGTTGATGCCGCTCGCCCACCGCCGCCACCCCCTCGGCAATCTGCCCCGGCTCGGCCAGATCGCAGGCCAGCGCCTGCACGCTCAACCCTTCGTCCCGCAGCGTTTGCGCCGCCGCCTGTGCCTGCGGCAGCTGCACGTCCGCGATCGTCACCTCGGCGCCCAACCGGGCGAAGGCGCTGACGATCGCCAGCCCAATGCCCTGAGCGCCGCCGGTCACCAGCACCGCCTGCCCCACGAAGGCGTCGGCCGCATAGGTTGCGTTCATCGGCCTATCCTCGCGGGTGGCGCGTGGTGTTCAGCACCTGCGCGTGGGCGCCGACCGCAAAGTTGCTCAGCGCGCTGAAATCGCTGCCCTGATAGCCGAGGATCTTGCCGTCGGTGCGCATGCCTTGCAGATCGATCATCACCACGCCCAGCGTCGGAATGATCTTCTCGCGCCAGACGAACAGATAAAGCTGCTCCGCCACCTTCACGTAGTGACAGCGATCGACGTCCGCCAGCCCTTTCTCCACCCCGTCCAGACACTGCCAGGCGTAGAAGTTGTCGTTCAGGTAGATATGCTCGTAGCGTTCGGTCGGGCTGTAGGTGTACATATTGCGCATGCCGATCAGCTCATCGGTAAAACCCGGCGGCGCCACGTCGGCGTCATCCAGCGTGCCGAAGCGGAATTCGGCCTCGACCGCGGTCAGCGGCAGCCCCTGTTCCACCCGGCTGAAGGCGTCGAGCCGCGCCTGCGCTTCGTCCGGCAGTTGGCCGTACACCGCGGTGAAGTTGCCCTGATTGCGGTCGCACACCAGCGTAATGCTGGCGTTGGCGCGTGCGGGGTCGAGAAAATCGATGAACAGCACGCCGGGGCGAATGCTGGTGGCGCGATAGGCGACGCCGCGCCGCTCTCCCCACTCCAGCGTCTGCTCGTCGGTGAACCGGCAGCGCTGGGTCGCACCGTCGCGAAAGCGCAGCGTCAGCGTGGTGCCCGCCAGGCCGTGCTGGCGTTCCAGCGTATTGCTGTGCGGCGCAAAGCCTTCCGCCAGCGCGCCAACCTGAATGAATACCGCTTCTGAACTCATGGAAATGCTCCTTACAGGGAAGTGAAAGCCAATGTCGGCACATCGACGATGGTGGAGCCGCCGTCGGCCACCAGCGCCGCGCCGGTAATGATTGAAGCCTCGCTGGAACAGAGGAAACGGCAGACGCGGGCGATCTCCTCGGCGCTGGCCGGCCGGCGCAGCGGCACATCGCGGCAGACCATCTGGTAAGCCTGCTCCAGCGAAATCTGATGGGCGTCCATCAGCAGCTGCATCTCTTCGTCCGCCATCGGCGTGGTCACCCAGCCGGGGCACACCGCGTTGGCGCGCACGCCCAGCGGGCCATAGTCGCGGGCGATGGAGCGCATCAGTCCGATCAGCGCGTGCTTGGCGGTGACGTAACCGCAGACCTCCGGCCCGGCGGCCAGCGAGGCGATCGAGGCGACAAACAGCAGGTTGCCGCCGCTCTTGATCAGCTCCGGCAAGCAGGCGCGCGCGCTGGCGAAAGCGCTGTTGAGGTTGCTGTCCATCGCCCCTTGCCACTGCTCGTCGGTCATCTCGGTAATGCGCTTGAAGCCCATGCCACCGGCGCTGCCGATCAGGCAGTCGATGCGCCCGGCGTCGCGCAGAATGGCCGGCAGCAGCGTGTGGTTCCAGCTCTCGCCGCTGGCGGCGTCGCCCACCAGCGCCTGCGCGCCGATCTCATGCGCCAGCGCCGCCAGCGGTTCCGGGCGGCGGCCGATGATGAACACCCGATCGCCCTGCGCCGCCAGCAGACGGGCGCAGGCGGCGCCGACGCCGGTGCCGCCGCCGGTAATCACAACCACTCTATTCATGATTCAGCTTCTCCATCAGTTGGCCGATCATCAGCAGGCTGCTCAACAGCAGCCGCCGCTGTTCGGCGTCCAGCCGCAGATAGCGGCGGCCGGCCGGCAAACGGCTGACCACCTCCGATGCGGCGAAATGCTCGATATCCACCTGCCAGCGCCCGTCTTTGACCGTCAGCCGCACGCGGCGAAAATCCAGCTGCGCCAGCGTCTCGCCGATCTGCGGGTAGCGCAGCAGGCCATCCAGCACCCGCTGCGCGGCCGCATGGCGCTGACGCAGCAGATAGCGCACGCCGTGCCGCCGCAGCCAACCGCCGGTCAGCACGTCCAGCGTCAGCGGGGGCTGCGCCGCGCACGCACCCTGCAACCGAAAGCGATGGCTGACGATATGCGCCATAAACAGCCCCTGCACCTGTTCGCTGACCTCGATCTGCGGCCCCTGCGGCAGCGTCAGCCGCAGCAGGCCCGGCGCCAGACGTTCGCACGCGTAGGGTTCCAGGTTGCGGGCCAGGCGATCCAGCGCGGCGCCCGGACGATAGCCCGACGGCGCTCGCCGCCAGGCGCGATTAAGTGAGGGAAGTAAGCCGATCAAACTGCGCCTCCTCGTTTTCGCCCTTGGCGAAGGCATTTTCCAGCACCTGCTCGACCGGCACCGGCTTGAACGGATTCACTTTCTGCACGCACAGCGTCCAGAACAATGCATAGGCGGCGGTCAGGCCGATCATCCAGCCGAAGGGAATGTAAACGTCGCTCGGGTTCATCCCCGGCGGCGTGATGTAGACGATGGCCAGCACGATGCCGACGCTGGAGACGATTTGCGGCAGCGGGAACCACGGCGATTTATAGGCGCGCGGCAGATCGGGGCGACGCAGGCGCAGGATGACCACCGAGCAGGTCACCAGCAGGTAGGCCACGCCCCAGGCGCACACCGCCGCCAGCACCAACGGAATGATCTTGTCGAGGTTGCCCTGAATGGCGAAGGCGTGCACGCAGGGGATCAGAACCGCCACCAGAATGCCGACCACCGGCGTTTTAAAGCGCGGGTGCAGATAAGCGAACATGCGCGGCAACGCGCCGTCCAGCGCCATGCCGTAAAGGATGCGCGGCACCGCCGCCATCAGCGTATTGATGGTCGCCGCGCCCGCCAGCAGCAGGCCGACGCCCAGCCAGTATTTGCCGAACTGGCCCATCACCTGGCCGGCGAAGGCCGGGATGGCCATCGGCGTTTCCAGCAGGCGCGTGCCGCTGGCGGCATCGACCACCACGTTTTCCACCTGGTGGCTGAGCGCCGCGCCGTACAGCGCCATGCACACCGCCACGCCGCACAGCCCGAGCGCCATGGCGCGCGGGATCACCCGATCGCAGCGTTTGATCTCCGGCGCCATCGGCGTCACCAGCTCACAGCCGACGAACATGAACATCGCCATGCCGATCAGGCTGAATACCGCGAAGGGATCGTTCAGGCTCAGCGTGCTGCCGAACCAACCCTCGAGCGGCACCGCATGCGGCGACAGCAGCCCGACGATGCCGAAGATCACCAGCGTGCTCCACATGGCGAAGGTCAGCACGATCTCCGCCTTGCCGAAGGCCTCGATGCCGAACGCATTGAGCAGGCCGAACACCACAACCAACCCGACGCCGACCATCCAGGAGGCGTTGTGGCTTTCCATCAGGGTGTTGAGGTGCTCGAAGTTCACCAGCGCCATGATGCCGGAGAGAATGGTCTCGGCGGTGCCGGCGAAGATATGCACGATCAGGTAGGCCGACAGCGCGCCGGTGATGGCGAAAAAGCGCCCCATGCCGCAGGAGATGTAGTCGTAAACGGAACCGGAGGTCGGCAGCAGCGCCGCCGCTTCGGAGAAGGTGGTGAGCTGCGCCTGCATCATGATGAAGGCGATCAGCATCGCCAGCGCGAAGGTGTCGCCGCCGATGCCGAAGCCGCTGGTGACCGTCAGGATCACCGGGCTGGCCATGATCACCCCGACCGAACTGGCCAGGGTGGTGGGAAAGCCGACCTTGCCTCGAGCCAGGTGGGCGTGCAACCGCGACGACAGGTTCATGGTTATTTCCTCTTATAGTTTTGGCCTGATGCATGCAGGTGCTTGCAGGTTTTTCACCGCCAGTGGCGGTCATCTCACTATAGAGAGGAAAGGAAAATGCTGACTATCGTCCTTAAGGACGAGGGCTTAGTGATGAGCAAGTGAGAGAGATGGATGGCGGTGGCGGTGAAGGCAAACGGGAAATTATTCGACAAGTCTCAATCCGATAAGATGTCAACTTCATCTATTTTGCAGTGCAGTCAAAAAACGGATAGCTATATCTAAAACTACATTCGCATTTTCACTGAAAACTCAACGCTGCAGAAAAAAAGAAAATAGTCCATGTCAAGGGTCTATTATTCCTGCCACCTGTAGTCAATATCGTGCAATTAAAAACCAATACCACATTATTAAAAAACAACACTTTTCGTGAAAGCCTCGCAGAAACATTTTCTAAAGAATACTCGCCACGTACTCTTTCGAACGACAATCAAGGATTCTTCCTTTTAAAATACAAGTAAGGATTGAATGTTTTAATATGCACCCTTGCTATAACCCCTTGATTAAATAAGTAGTTCAACACTGTCAATGAAATAAACTCCGTTATTAACATGCTATATGCAGCTCCCAAAACGCTATAATGAGAAATTAGAATAATACTTAATGGAAGATTAATAATAAAAACGATAAATGTTTTGCACGATATAAATTTATACCCAGATTCCTTAATTATATAACGATAAGCCACTGGCCCCATAGCTGAAAATGCGGTAGCGACGGCCAATATAATCATAATCGGGTAGGCATCCTCATATTGGTCACCATAGAGCACACTTATGACAAGTCGGCCAAAAATGATAATTAATGTAACCGTAACAAGACAAAACAACAGCACGATACCATTTAACTTTGCCGCTTCATTAATGGATTTTTCTCTGTCACTCTCTTTATAAATGATGGTAAACGAGGAGGTAATAAACGCTAGACTAATGAATGTCCAAGAGGATGCTAACGTATTGGCCGCCGCGAACAGTCCCAATTCAGCCGTTGACCCGTACTTAGCCAGCAATACCTGTGACAGGCGAGTATATATCGAAATTGATACTCCTGATATCGCCAATGGCAGTCCAGCAAATAGTATATATATAATGTAGCGCCTATCCCCAAACCTGTTCTTATTGATTACTTTATGCCGTGCTTTAAAAAACAATAGCCTGATATAGTAAGGAATAATGGCCGTCGTAACAATAGGAATTGCCAGATACTTTATATCAAGATTGGCATTCACTATAGCTAACCTAAGCAACAGGCTAACACCCAACCCAATAACGTTCGCAAAAGCATTAAACTTAGAATTCAAAGCGGCATCGTTATAAATGGCAATAACATCCTGAGAAAAAAAATAGGCCGCAATACTCGCTGCCAGGCAAAAAATAAACGTCAGTGTGTCTGTCATGAAATAAAAATAGATGATTAATACCGTTGCTAACACAAAGAAGATGCTTCGCCTCAATTTTTTTGCCGACAGCATGAGCCGAATACCTGAGCGCTCATTTCTACTCACGCGTTTAAAAATTATCGTCTCAGAACCGAATAAGGACACGGCTTGAACAATTCCAAAAACTGAGATAGCAAAAGCCATTGTACCAAAAGCGGATGGACCAATATACTTAGCGACATAAGACGTAACAAAAATCAGCCCAAAAACTGACACGATCTTTTCAATTACCATCCAAGAGAAATTTTTCAACACGTTAATATTCACAATCTAACTCTTTACATTGTTTAATTTCAAGTTTTCATCTAAACGGCCTACAGGTTAATTTAAATAGTTATACTGTCAGCCATCGCTTCGTAAACATGATTCAGTCTTAAAAATCATAGAAACATAGAAAAATCTCGCAATTAAAATGAATGCTCTCTGACACAGATAAAACGGTGTGCTACCGACTCCAGTAAAACCAATCCAGTACACTGATTTTTATCATAAAAAACAAGTATCACATAAGCACCTTGCCATTTCTTAACCCATATATGACTTCATTTCACTCAAAACAATCAATATGAAACTATAGAACATTTTTATCATAAGCGGATAACCAACATCAGAATAAATGCTTTGAGAATCCCATTGAATGCCAGCTTTTCTCCTATTCGTTTCCTCTTTTCAACACCATCATTGGGTTCCATTGACCGCGACGCCGCCCCTCAATGTGCCATCATGCCCATTCATGACAAGTGATACATCAAATGCAATTGCAATCGTTCCTAGGAACGAGACACTCCCTTCCCTAGCATTAGGACATCCCAAGGAAAATGATAGAACAGCGACTGGCTGCAAGAAAAAAATCTTTAAGTTCAACAGGAAAGTATTCGCAGATAGTTAATACATTAACAAATCGATCTTTTTGAAACCGATAAACCATCTAAAAAAAATGACTTCTTGTTTGTTATTTATGCACTTTATTGCAACCCACCTCACGTTGTTAACATGTTTTTATTGTGTTGCTAAATTGCTACAACTATGCTTGTATCGTTCATATATTGACCGCCAACATTCTCCAGATTGAACGATAAAGGGAGGAACACGAATCATGCACAGCACCGCATCCGATGCCTTTATCAACAGCTGTTTGGCGACCATTACACACCTGATCCCGGTCTCCGCCGGGGTGTTTTATCTGGTCGATCGCAACCTGCGGCCGGATCACTACATCCTGCACGGCATGCCCGATAAAACGCATCAGCAGTACCTGAACCACTTCCAGCAAATTGACCCGCTGCAGCCGGCCAATTTCCATCGCCAGGACATCACCATGGTCGGCATGAGCCCGGCGGCGATCGCCGGCAACCGCCGCTATTACCACGACTTTATGCTGCCGAACGACATGCGCGACATGACGGAGATTTTCATCCGCCAGCGTAAGCGCATCGTCGCCGGGGTGTCGTTGATCCGCGATACGCCGTTCACCGAAGTGGAGCGCGGCCGCCTGCGCGCGGTGCTGCCGCTGATCGAGCTGGCGACGCGCGATCTGCTGCCCGACAGCGAGGCGCAGATGCTGACCGCCAAAGAGCAAGAGATCGTCAATATGGTGCGCGAAGGCGCCAGCAATAAGCGCATCGCCCTGAAACTGGGCATTTCGCTGTCTACGGTGAAAACCCATATGCGCAATATTTTCGCCAAAACCGACGTGGTGAATCGCACCGAACTGGTCGCCAGCGGCTTTCTCGCCCACGGTTAACGCCCGATAACGGCCGCCGTCGCCGGCGTCCGGAAAATAACGTCAGAACGTATTCGCCATCTATGGCGCGGCCTCCCCCTGCCCGCAATCGGGCCTGGCGGGATATTTCATCGTCACTCAACGCTTGGGGAATAAGCTTTATGTCCAGTGATTCGGTTTCCGCGCCCGCCGTCGGCGCGGCGCTCCCCTGCCCGCCGCGGCTGTTGACCGCCATTATCGTCTTCGCCGCCATCGCGCCGGGCATTCTGATGACCGCCCCCGCCGTGGCCGCCCAGCTCGCCGCACAGTGGCAGCTCGGCCCGGCGCAGATTGGCCACCTGTTTTCCACCGAACTCGGCGCCATGAGCCTGGCCACGCTGCCGGCGTGGTGGTGGATCGGGCGCATCAACTGGCGACGAGTCGCTACGCTGTCGGCGCTGGTGTTTATCGCCGGCAACCTGGCTTCGGCGCTGGTGCAGGACTTCACCCTGCTGCTGCCACTGCGCTTTATCGCCTCGCTGGCGGGCGGCACCCTGATGATCCTGTGCATCACCTGCGCCGCCGGCACCGCCAATCCCAGCCGGGTGTATGCCTTCTGGGTGCTCGGCCAGCTGGTGCTGGGCGCGGTTGGGCTGCTGGTGCTGCCGCCGCTGTTCGCGCACTTCGGCCTGATGGCGGTCTACCTGATTTTGGCGGCCATCATGCTGTGCTGCCTGCCGCTCATCCCGGCGTTTCCCAGCGGCTTCACCGCCGCCCGCGCCGCCCGCAGCGGCCCCGCTGCTTCGCTGGCGCGCAAGCTGTGCGCCGTACTGGCGGTGCTGACCTTTTACATCAGCCTGAGCGCTGTCTGGACCTTCATCGGCGGCATCGCCGCCGGCGCCGGGCTGTCGCCGGCTCACAGTGGCCAGGTGCTGGCCGTCGCCACCTTGCTCGGCATCGTCGGCGCGGGGGCCGCGGCGATGATCGGCGCGCGCTTCGGCGGCGGACGCCTGATCGTGCTCGGTTACGCCCTGCTGCTGGCCAGCGTGGCGCTGCTGACTGGCCAGCCCCTGCTGTTGCGCTTCGCCCTGGCGGCCCTGCTGTTCAAATTCACCTGGACCTTCGTGCTGCCATTCATTCTGGCGCGGGTCGCCGGGTTGGATAACGACGGCAAGCTGATGAACGGCATCAACCTGGTGATCGGCGGCGGCATGGCTATCGGCCCGACGCTGGCCGGCTATCTGATCGAATCTTCCGGCGGTTTCAACGCCTTGCTGTTCGGCGCGCTGGGCTGCGCGCTGCTGTCGCTGCTGTTGATTTCGCTGGCTTCACCGCGCACACCGCGCCGTATAACAGGAGGAGAAAGGTGAAAAGAACAACCGGTTTCTTGTTTGATGAACGCTGTTTCTGGCACAGCACCGGCCTGCACGCCACCACCCTGCCGGTCGGCGGCTGGGTGCAACCGCCTTCGGGCGCCGGCCACGCCGAATCGCCGGAAACCAAACGGCGCATGAAGAACCTGATGGACGTGTCCGGCCTGTCGCGCCAGCTCACCCTGCTGAGCGCCGAACCGGCGACGGAAGAAGACCTGCTGCGCATCCACCCCGCCCACTATCTGCAGCGCTTCAAACAGGTGAGCGACAGCGGCGGCGGCCTGCTGGGGGAAGAGGCGCCGCTGGGGCCGGGCAGCTATGAAATCGCCAAACTCTCCGCCGGGCTGGCCTGCGCGGCGGTGGAAGCGGTGCTGCAGGGCGAGCTGGATAACGCCTATGCGCTGTCGCGCCCGCCGGGCCACCACTGCCTGCCGGATCAATCGATGGGCTTCTGCTTCCTGGCCAATATTCCCATCGCCATCGAGCGCGCCAAGGCCCGCTACGGCCTGGGCAAGGTGGCGGTGCTCGACTGGGACGTGCACCACGGCAACGGCACCCAGCACATCTATTGGCAGCGCGGCGACGTGCTGACGCTGTCGCTGCATCAGGACGGCTGCTTCCCGGCGGGCTATTCCGGCGAACAGGATCGCGGTGAAGGCGCCGGGGCAGGCTGCAACGTCAACGTGCCGATGCTGGCCGGCGCCGGCGACGACGGCTACCTGCACGCCATGCGGCGCATCGTCATCCCGGCGCTGGAAAAATTCGAGCCGGAGCTGATCATCGTCGCCTGCGGCTACGACGCCAACGCGCTCGATCCGCTGGCGCGCATGCAGCTGCACAGCGACAGCTTCCGCGCCATGACCGCGCTGGTGCAAGACGCCGCCGACCGGCTGTGCGGCGGCAAACTGGTGATGGTGCATGAAGGCGGCTACGCCGAATCCTACGTGCCGTTCTGTGGGCTGGCGGTGATGGAGCAGCTGAGCGGCGTGCGCACTGAAGTGCAGGATCCGCTGCTGGCGTTCATCCAGCAACAGCAGCCGCGCGACGCCTTCAATCGCTTCCAGCGCGAAGCGCTCGACGAACTGGCGCGCCAGTTCGGTCTGTAATGTCCTCTCTGCGGGCGCCGCATCCGGCGCCCCTGACAACCTCGCCGCCAGCCGCTACGCTGAAGGGCAACCCTACCACCATGAGAACAATAACATGCCCGAACAAACCGTCAACTTTATCAAAGGCCGCCACGGCGACATCGCCTTGCATGACTGGGGAAACGACAAGCCGCGCTATCTGGCGCTGCTGGTGCACGGCTACGGCGAGCATCTCGGCCGCTATCAATACGTGGCGCGCACGCTGCAGGCGCAGGGGGCGCGGGTATTCGGCCCCGATCATCTGGGTCACGGCCTGTCGCAGGGCGAGCGCGTGCTGATCGAGGATTATGACGCCGTCGTCGACGACGTTCAGCGCGTGGTCGAGCATCTTCGCCAACAGTATCCGACGCTGCCGTTGGTGGTGATCGGCCACTCGATGGGCGGCATGATCGCCACCCGCTATGCGCAGCGCCACGCCGAGGAGGTGAGCGCGCTGGTGCTGTCCGGCCCACTGCTCGGCGACAGAACGGCCATCTCCGATCTGGCCAAGTTGCCGACGATCCCCGACGCGCCGCTGGATACCGCCACCCTGGCGCGCGATCCGGCGGTTGGCGCGGCGTATCAGGAAGATCCGCTGGTGTGGCACGGGCCGTTCAAACGCCCCACCCTACGCGCCATGCAACGGATCCTCGCCGCCATCAGCGCCGGGCCGGGGTTCGGCGCGCTGCCTACGCTATGGATCCACGGCGACGACGATCGGCTGGTGCTGATGAGCGAAACGCAAACCGCGCTCGATCGCCTGCGGGGCGACGATTTCGAACGGATGATCAATGCGGGCGGGCGGCACGAGAGCTTTAACGAAACCAATAAGGATCAGATCCTCAAGCGGGTAAGCGACTTTATTGCGCGGGCGTTAGGTTAAGGCGCTCCCCCTCAGCGGGCCGAGGGGGGCATGGCGGTATCAGCCCTCGACGATGGCGAGGTAGTGTTTGACGAAGCGATCCGAGGTGATGTCCCAGCGCACCGGGGTGCCCTTCTCGACGAACCAGGAGTCGCCGGCCTGATACTGCACCGATTCGCCGGTGCGTTCGTTGGTCAGGGTGGCGCTGCCTTCCCACACCGTGGCGTGCTCGGCGAACGGATATTCCATCACGAAGCTGCCGCGGGTGCAGCTGAACACGCCACAGTTCAGATTGTCGGTCGGTTCGCCGAAGATGCTGGCCACGCCGACGGTCGGCGTGCCGGCGATCACCGTGGCGCCGAGGTTGCTGACGCTGCCGATCTCCAGCAGTTCCGGCAGCGGTTGTTTAAGCAGTAACGGTTTCATGTCATTCTCCTCTGAGGATTAACGGCGGCCTTTCCAATAGCCGGATGTCTGGTGCCAAACCTTACCGGCGGTGGTCATCACTCGCCGCAGCTTGTCCTTGCCGAAGATGTTGACGTGCGGGATCGAGCTCATCAGATCGTAACGATCGGATCCTTCACTCATGCCCTCCGCCAGCACCTTGCACACGATGTGGCTCGGCGTCACGCCGAAGCCGGAGTAGCCCTGCACGTAAAACACGTTGTCGCGATCCGGCAGCGTGCCTATCTGCGGGAACAGGTTGGCACTGCAGCACAGCGGGCCGCCCCAGGCCAGATCGATCTTCACGTCTTTCAGGTACGGGAACACCTTCAGCATCAGGTTGCGGTTCCAGGCCTTGAGATCCGACGGGAAATATTCGATCAGGCGAGTGGCGCTGCCGAACAGCAGCCGGTTTTCGTTGGTCACCCGGTAATAGTCGATCACCGGGCGAATGTCGCTGTAGGCGCCGCGGATCGGGCTGATCTGACGGATCAGATCGTCAGACAGCGGCTCGGTGGCCAGCTGGAAGGCGTAGGTGTTGATAGTCTTGCGGTAGATCTGCGGTTCCATGCCGTTGAGGAAGCCGTTGCAGGCCCACAGCATCTTGTTGGCGCGCACCGAACCCATGGCGGTGCGCACCGTGATGCGCGGCCCGTATTCCACGTTGAGCACGCTGCTGTTTTCGAAGATTTTCACCCCGTAGCCGCTCAGCGCCTTGGCCTCGCCCAGCAACAGGTTGAGCGAATGCACATGGCCACCGCCCATGTGTTTCAGCGCGCAGGTATAGGCGTCGGAGCCCACCACCTGCTTCACCTCCGCGCCGGTGTAGAGCTCGATCTCTTCGTCCGGCGCCACCGCCCTGAACTCCTTCAGCCATCCGCGCAGGGTCTTCTCCTGGCGCGCGTTGCTGCCGAGATAGCCGTAGCCGAAGCAGAAGTCGGCGTCGATGTCATATTTATTGATGCGCTCGCGGATAATGCCGGCGCCGAGGTTGCTGATCTTGAAGATGGTTTCCAGCCCAGACGGGCCGACGTGGCGTTTGATCTTCTCCAGATCGTGGCCGATGCCGGCCATCACCTGGCCGCCGTTGCGTCCGGTGCCGCCGTAGCCCAGATAGCGGCCTTCGAGGATGGCGATGTTGGTGATGCCCTTCTCCGCCAGCTCCAGTGCGGTGTTGATACCGGAGAAGCCGCCGCCGATGATCACCACGTCGACGTCCAGATCCTCTTCCAGCGTCGGGAAGCGCAGATCGTATTTTTTGGTCGCCGCGTAGTAGGTTAAGGACTCGATTTCGTTGTTCACTGCCGCACTCCCGATTGCCTATGCCATGACATCGGATTATCGGGAGGCAGCAGCCGTGCCGCTATGTCCCCTTAGGGACATTCGCTACAAAAAATTAACATTCACGCGCTGCGCCGCTGCGGTGCGGTCAGCAGCAGGCTGAACAGTTCGGCCTGCGAGCCGATGTTCAGCTTGCCGTAGATGTTCTTGCGGTGATTTTTTACCGTGCCGAGGCTGATGAACAGCCGGTCGGCGATCTGCTGCGAACCGCAGCCGGCGAGGATCAGATCGACGATCTCGCGCTCGCGCGGCGTCAGCAGATAGCGCGCCTGCGCGCCGCCGTCGTTCACCGTCGCGGCCTCGGCCGGCGCCGCCACCACCTCACCGTGCAGCCGCGCCACGCTTTTCACCAGCGTCAGCGCGCTGCGCAGATCCGCCCGCTGCGGGTAACGCACCGCCACCGTGCGGCGCGCCGAGCCAAAGAACACACCCAGCCCGCGCTCCGGCGTCAATTGCAGCAGCACCCCGGCCTCGTCGTGCCAGCCGGTCTTGCGATAAAAGTTACGGTAATAGTCGCTGTGATAAAACCCGCAGGGTGCCAGCTGACGCAGCGTCAGCACCTCGCCTTCGCCGCCGTCGTTCAGCGCGCGGTAAAACGGATCCTGCAGATAGGCGCCCTGCTGGTAGATCTGGTTGACCGCGTCGCTGTTTTCCCGCTCGGTTTTGATCAGGCAGCGCGGCGGCCGGCCGCGTTCGAAGGCATAGACGATGGCGTTGTCGAAGGCGAAAAACCCTTCCAGCCAGTTCAGCAGGCTGGGATAAAAACGCGGGCTGGCCACCGCATCGATCACCGCAGACAAGCGTTCAACCTGAATATCCATACCCGCCTCGCCATTATTAATACATTAACAATCTACCGATTTCGGATGGTGTTGGCCGCATGACGGCCGGTACTGTTAAAAAAAGCATCCGGCGCGCCGAAATGCAAGAACGAGATCGTTTACATGTTAAACAACTCACAGGTTGCCACGGCGGGGAAAGCGGTGGCCGCTCCGCGCCCGCTGGCTTATGCTGTGGCATCGCGCCCCGCAACGCCGTCAAGGAGACCTCATGTCCGTCAGCCACATCATCGCCAACCGCCAGACCTGGTTCGGCCACGGCAGCATCCAACAGCTGCCGCCGCTGCTGCTGGCCGATCCGCAGCCGACGCTGCTGTTCAGCTGCCGCTCTTTTCTCAACGGCCCGGTGTACGCCGGCCTGCGCGAGTCGCTGACGCCGCTGTTCATCGGCACTGAGATCGTCAGCCACGAGGCGTCGCCGCAGGAAATAGACGCCTGGGTGGCGCGCTGGCGCGGCCAGGTGCGGCGCGTGGTGGCCATCGGCGGCGGCAGCGTGCTGGACGCCGCCAAGGCGTTCTCCGCGCTGGTGGAGCACCCGCTGCCGACGCTGCGCTATATGGAAAAGGTGGGCGACAGTAAAATCAGCGGCGCCACCCTGCCGCTGATCGCCATTCCTACCACCGCCGGCACCGGCAGCGAGGTGACGCAGAACGCGGTGATCACCGACACCCAGGTCAGCAAAGTGAAGGCCTCGCTGCGCCATAACAACTTCGTGCCGCATACCGCTATTCTCGATCCGCAGTTGCTGGCGGGCGCCCCGGACAAGGTGCTGGCCTACTGCGCCATCGACGCCTTCACCCACCTGTTCGAGGCCTATCTGTCGAAAACCGCCGGTGCCATGACGCGCGACATGTCGTTAAGCGGCATCCGCCACTTCCTTGCGGCCTGGCCGGCGCTCAACCGCAGCGACGCGGCGCGCGAAGCGATTATGCAAGCTTCGTACCTCGGGGGGCTGACGCTGAGCGCCGCCGGGCTGGGGGTCATTCACGGCATCGCCGGCGAGATCGGCGCACTGCGCGACTACCATCACGGCCAGGTCTGCGGCCGCCTGCTGCTGCCGTTCCTCGCCCTGCTGGAAAGCAGCGAACAGCCGCAGCAGCGCGCGCTGATGGCCGAGCTGGCCGCGCGCTTGTATCCGCACTGGCAGGGCAGCCCGGAGAGCTACCTGACCGATTTCATCACCCGTCACGCCATCGCGCCGTTCTGGCAGGACGATTTGCCGATTTCCGGCCAGGAATTGGCGGTAGCGCTGGAGAAATCCAACAGCAAGAATTCCTGGATCGACTATGCGCCGGCGCAGCGGCAACGGATGATCGAAGAGGCGTTTCGCGTCGAATGATTATATAATCAGATCAACGCACTAGCAGGAGTTAAGGAAATGGGCATCATCGGCTGGATCTTCGCCGGCATCGCGGTCGGCATCCTGGTCGGCGCGCTGATCAGAATCTTCGGCAAGAAGAAAGAGCAGTAAGCGTCACGCTGTTCCGTGGGCCGCCAGCAGGCACTCATGGAACAGCTTCACCACCCGCTGCGGCACCGGCGAGCGGCGCAGCACGCTGGAGTATTCGCAGTGATAGCGGAACAGCGCCGGTTTGATCGCCCGCATCAGGTTCTGCGCCACAAAAAACGCCGCGTAGTGATCGGGCAAAAAGCCGACGTATTTGCCGGACAGAATTAACGTCGCTATCGATTCCTGCGCAAATCCCGTCGCCTTGCGATGCAAATGTTGCTGTAGGCTCAGTTCCATATTCGGTGAATGATAGCCTAATCCGGCGAAGGCATAATTGTGCAGCAGATCCCAATTTAATGTTTCATGGCGGGCGGAAAATAATTCATGCTGCGCGCCGCAATATAAGAACATCCTCTCACTGAATAACGAATGATAAGATAAACTTTCCGCGCTGCGGTGCATGGGAATAACCCCAACCTGAAATTGCCCGTCAATAACGCCGCGTTCAATGGTATTAATCGGCTCCACATACATTTGCAAAGAAACCTCCGGCGCGCGCTCGCTGAATAACGCGATGGCCCGGCCGATCTGCGCCTGCGGATTACTGACCGTATGGTCGAATATCGCCACGTGCAGCTGCCCGCCCATGCGCTGATGCACCTCGTCCACCCCGCGACGGAAGGCCTCGGTGGCCGCCAGCAGGTTGACCGTTTCCTGGTAGATCAACAGCCCCTCGTCGGTGACCGCAAAGCCCTCGCGCCCGCGCTGGCACAGCGTCAGGCCCAGCCGCTGCTCCAGATCCTTGATGTGCTTGCTGATGGTCGACAGGCTGATGTTCAGCTCCAGTTCGGCGGCGCTCATGCCGCCGCAGTCGACCACGGCCTTGAATACCCGCAGCAAACGCAGATCCATATCCGACAATTGGCCTAACAACGCGCGCTTTTTTACTTGCATAAAACCTTAAGTAAGTTTCGACATATGATTATTCACAGTAGAGAACAAGCGGTACATAGTCAATTTCGCACAACAATTCGTTAACAACTCGTTTTATTTAATTAATCGCACTTATTTTCCTGTCCGGAGGAAAACATGGCCGCTGAAAATTACCCGCTGAATCGTCTCGATGCCGAAGGATTAGAGGCCCATTGGATGCCTTTTACCGGCAACCGCAATTTTAAAGCGCAGCCGCGCATCATTACTCAGGCCGCAGGGGCGTATTACACCAGCCACGACGGCAGAAAGATTTTCGATGGCCTGTCCGGATTGTGGTGCTGCGGATTGGGGCACGGCCGGCAGGAAATCACCGCCGCCGCCCAGCGCCAACTGGCGACGTTGGATTACTCGCCGGCGTTTCAGTTCGGCCATCCGCTGTCGTTCGAACTGGCCAACAAGATCAAGGCACTGACGCCGGCGGGGCTGGATTACGTGTTCTTCACCGGCTCCGGCTCGGAAGCGGCGGACACCTCGCTGAAAATGGCACGCGCTTACTGGCGCGCCAAGGGCCAAGCGGGCAAAACCTGCTTTATCGGCCGGGAAAAGGGCTACCACGGCGTTAACTTCGGCGGCATCTCGGTCGGCGGCATCGCCGGCAACCGCAAGGCGTTCGGCGCCGGCGCCGAGGCGGATCACCTGCCGCACACCCTGCTGGCCGGCAACGCCTTTTCGCGCGGCATGCCGCAACAGGGGGCGGAGCTGGCGGATGAGCTCAGCCGCATCATCGCGCTGCGCGACGCCTCGACGATCGCCGCGGTGATCGTCGAACCTTTCTCCGGTTCCGCCGGGGTGATCGTGCCGCCGGTCGGCTACCTGCAGCGCCTGCGCGAGATCTGTACCCAACATGACATTCTGCTGATCTTCGACGAAGTGATCACCGCCTTCGGCCGCTGCGGCGCGATGACCGGCGCCGAGGCGTTCGGCGTCACGCCGGACATCATGAACATCGCCAAACAGGTGACCAACGGCGCGCAGCCGATGGGCGCGGTGGTGGTGCGGCCGGAGATCTACCGCACCTTCATGGACAGCGGCGAACCGGACTACCAGCTCGAATTCCCGCACGGCTACACCTACTCCGCCCATCCGGTCAGCTGCGCGGTCGCGCTGGCGACGCTGGACATCCTGCAGCGCGAACAGATGGTGGAGCGCGTGCAAGCGCTGGCGCCCTATTTCGAGCGCGCGGTGCATAGCCTGCAGGGGGCCAAACACGTCGCCGACATTCGCAATATCGGCCTGGCGGCCGGCATCACGCTGGCGGCGCGGCCCGGCGAACCGGCGCGGCGCCCCTTCGAGGCGGCGATGCGCTGCTGGGAAAGCGGATTTTACGTGCGCTACGGCGGCGACACTCTGCAGCTGGCGCCGCCGTTCATCAGCAGCGAAGCGCAGATCGACGCGTTGATCAACGCCGTGGGCGACGCCCTCAACGCCACCGAATAAGGAGAGAACCATGACCATTACCCATTGGATCAACGGCGAGCCCGCCGCCGGCGGCGAACGCAGCCAGCCGGTTTACGACCCGGCCACCGGCCAATCGGCGCAGGAGGTGCAGCTGGCCGACCGCGCCACGGTGGAGCGCGCCATCGCCGCCGCCGAACAGGCCTATCCCGCCTGGCGCGACACCCCGCCGCTGAAACGCGCGCGCATCATGATGAAGCTCAAGGATCTGCTGGAGCAGCACGCCGACGCCGTCTGCCAGTTGATCACCGCCGAGCACGGCAAGGTGCTCAGCGACGCCCTGGGCGAACTGCAGCGCGGCATCGAGAATATCGAATACGCCAGCTATGTGCCGGAGCTGCTGAAGGGTGAACACAGCAAAGAGGCGGGGCCGGGCATCGACAGCTGGAGCGAGTTTCAACCGTTGGGGGTGGTGGCGGGCATCACGCCGTTCAACTTCCCGGCGATGGTGCCGCTGTGGATGTGGCCGATGGCGGTGGCATGCGGCAACACCTTCGTGCTGAAGCCGTCCGAGCGCGTGCCCTCCGCCGCGCTGTATATCGCGCGGCTGGCAGCGGAGGCCGGACTGCCGCCGGGGGTGCTCAACGTGGTCAACGGCGATCGCGAAGCGGTGGAGACGCTGCTGCATGACGGGCGCGTCAAAGCGATCAGCTTCGTCGGTTCGACGCCGGTGGCGGAACACATTTATCACACCGGCTGCGCGCAGAACAAACGGGTACAGGCGCTGGGCGGTGCCAAGAACCACGCGGTGGTGCTGCCGGACGCCGATATCCCCGGCGCGGTCGGCGCGCTGATGGGCGCCGCCTTCGGCTCGTGCGGCCAGCGCTGCATGGCCATTCCGCTGGTAGTGGCGGTGGGTGAAGGCACCGCCGAGGCGCTGGTCGCCGGGCTGCGGCAACAGATGGCCGCCATGCGCGTCGGCCCCGGCAGCGATAATCGCAACGACATGGGGCCGCTGGTGACCCGGCAGCATTATCAGAAGGTGAAAGGCTATATCGATCAGGGCGTGGCCGAAGGTGCCGAGCTGCTGGTGGATGGCCGCGAGCTGAGCGTGACGGACGCCGACGGCCGCCCCAGCCAGGGGTACTTCCTCGGCCCAACGCTGTTCGACCGCGTGACGCCCGGCATGCGCATCTATCAGGAGGAGATCTTCGGCCCGGTGCTCGGCGTGGTGCGCGCGGCTTCGCTGCAGGAGGCGATGGCCTTGATCGACGCCCACGAATACGGCAACGGCACCTGCCTGTTCACCCGCGACGGCGAAGCGGCGCGCTACTTCTCCAGCCGCATTCAGGTCGGCATGGTGGGGATCAACGTGGCGCTGCCGGTGCCGGTGGCCTACCACTCGTTCGGCGGCTGGAAGCGCTCGCTGTTCGGCGATCTGCACGCCTACGGCCCGGACGCGGTCAGGTTCTACACCAAACGCAAGACCGTGACCCAGCGCTGGCCGGCTTCCGGCGACGCCCGGCGCGCCAGCTTCAGCTTCCCGTCGGGGCAGGGGTAACACATAAGAATAATAAACTTCCGGGGAGCAAAGCTCCCCGGCATTTCGCGCGCTCCATTTGATTCCTGCGTACAGCCTGTGCAGCAAAACAATAACTCACTCACACGTTAATGGAGTCGTTAACCATGCAAGAGTCCGCCCCTGAACACACCTTCAAAGGCAATCTCAGCGTCCTCGACGTGGTGATGATCACCGCGTCCGGCGTGACGCCGGCCAGTTCGATCTTCGTCATCGCCCCGCTGGCGATCGCCAGCGCCGGCAGTGGCGCCTTTCTGTCGTTCCTGATCGCCGCCTGCGTCGCCGCCACCATCGCGCTGTGCTATGCCGAGCTCGGCGCCGCACACCCCAGCGCCGGCGGTGAATACAGCATCATCAAACGCCTGTTCGGCACCCTGTGCGGGCTGCAGACCTACCTGTTTATCCTCAGCGCCTCGCTGTTCGTGCCGGCGGTGCTGGCCACCGGCGCGGTGCCCTACCTGAACACCGCGCTGGGCACCCAATTCGACGCCTCGACCGCCGGCATGCTCACCGTGCTGGTCGGCGGCATCTGCGCCATTTTCAACATCAAGGCCAACGCCCTGCTGACCGGCGCTTTCCTGGTGGTGGAAGTAGCGGTGCTGGCGCTGATCGCCTGGCTCGGCTTCAGCCACCCGCATCAGAGCACGGAGATCCTCACCGCGCCGGTGATGCTGGACGCGCAGGGCAGCCTGGCGCCGGTGTCGCTGCCGCTGATCGTCGCGATGGTCGGGGTCGCGCTGTTCTCCTACAACGGCTACGGCGCGGCGGTGTACATGGCGGAGGACATGCGCGAACAGGGCAGACCGATGGCGATGGCGATCATGCTGACGCTGGTCATCGTGGTGCTGGTGGAACTGGTGCCGTTCACCGCCCTGCTGATCGGCTCGCCGTCGCTGACGGAGATGGCCAAACAGGCCGATCCGGTCGGCTATGTGGTCACCCAGCTCGGCGGCCCGACGCTGGCGCGGGTAGTGAGTGGCGCGATTTACTTGTCGGTGTTCAACGCCATCATCGCCATCGTGGCGCAATTCAGCCGCATGATGTTCGCCAGCGGGCGCGACGGCTTCTGGCTGCCAGCGTTCAACCGGGCGCTGAAAATCATCCATCCGCGCTTCGGTACCCCCTGGATCGCCACCCTGCTGTTCGGCGTGCCGTCGGCGCTGCTGGCGTTTTGCTCCGATCTCGAATCGCTGACCTCCTTCACCGTGATCCTGCTGCTGCTGGTGTACATCATCATGGCGATCGCGGCGCTGATCAGCCGCCGCCGCCGCCACTTCCACCATCCTTACCTGATGCCGCTGTGGCCGCTGCCGGTGCTGGCGGCGCTGCTGTGCTGCCTGTACGTGCTGTGGACGATTTTGATCGCCAGCAGCCTGAAAGACTTTATTATCATTGCCGGCATCGTCGGCTTCGGGCTGGCGCTGAACCATCTGCGCGGCCGCCAGACGGCGCCCCTCGCCGCCCCCTCAATAGAAGGAGAATAACCATGACGCAGCGCGCTCAGGATCTGGGCATCACCATCGGCCAGGGCACGCCCGGCCCGCTGAACGCCATCACCGACGTGCCCGGCGTGCGCGTCGGCCATGCCAGCATTCATGCCGATTTGGCGGACGGGCGCAGCGTGCGCACCGGCGTGACGGTGATCGAACCGCGCCCCGGCTCCGCCCGCCACGCGCCCTGCTTCGCCGGCGTGCACGTGTTGAACGGCAACGGCGACGCCACCGGCCTGGAATGGGTGCGCGAAGCGGGCCTGCTGACCAGCCCGATCGCCTTCACCAACACCCACAGCGTGGGCGTGGTGCGCGATGCGCTGATCGCGCTGGAACGCGAAACGCTGCCCGCGGGCGACAACGCGGTGTACTGGAATATGCCGGTGGTGATGGAAACCTTCGATGGCCTGCTCAACGACATCAACGGCTTTCACGTCAAGGCCGAGCACGTGCGCCAGGCGCAGCAGGCGGCCCGGGGTGGCTTGCCGCAGGAAGGCGCGGTCGGCGGCGGCAGCGGCATGATCTGCCATGAATTCAAAGGCGGCAGCGGCACCGCGTCGCGCCGCCTGCCCGCCGATCAGGGCGGCTGGACGGTGGGCGCCATCGTGCAGGCCAACCACGGCAAGCGCGAGTCGCTGCTGGTGGGCGGTTACCCGGTGGGCCGCCATCTGGGGCATATCCCCTCGCCGTTCACGCCGCAGCTGCCGCATCCCGGCATGGGCTCCATCGTCGTGGCGCTGGCGACCGACGCGCCGCTGTTGCCGCACCAGTGCGCGCGCCTGGCGCAGCGCGCCAGCATCGGCATCGCCCGTACCGGCGGCGGCACCGAAGATTCGAGCGGCGATATCTTTATCGCCTTCGCCACCGGCAACGACGGCCTGCCGCCCGCCGACTACGCCAATAAAGGCGCTTTCACCACGCCGCTGCGCATGGTGAACAACGACTATATTTCGGCGCTGTTCGCCGCGGCGGCGGAAGCGGTAGAGGAAGCGATCGTCAATGCGCTGCTGGCGGCCAATAGCGTCAGCGGCAACGGCCATCGGGCGGAAGGGCTGAGCGCCGAACAGCTGGTGACGGCGCTGGAGAAGGCCGGCTGGCGGCGGTAAAAATGCTTGCGGGAAGATATAATCTACCCGCAACATTTCATCATTGCTATGTAACTAACTAATTTTTATAGCCATAAAAAAAAGTTGATTCCAATACATCTTGTTGTAAGGATGGCGTATCACTAAGAGCAATGCATTTTTTAGTTTCTTTTTCTAAATCCACATGCATACCTTTCTTTATATAATTAATAATTAGCATTCTCTCCTGCAAGAATGCCTTCACAACCTTAGGGTAATTAGGTGGACAAACAAGAATCCTTCCTCCAGAACGAAAGCCGATCGCCCCCGCAATCAAACTCCCCCCCTTATAGTCAAACCCATTTTTCATACAACTAAAGCCGCTATCTAAACTCCAATCAACCTTATCAATCAAACGGTTGTCGAAATCATTTTTATTTATATGAAAGATGTGAGTATCAACATCAATGATTCCAAAAAACTTCAGAGAGCCATACTGAGCATATAAAAAAGCACCGGGGATAGCAATGAGCATTATATACACACCAAAAACCACCGACAGAACAAAGTCATCTTTTTTATTTCTTTTACTATTTTTTTTGCCAGGTAAGAACAAGACTAAGCCAGGAAGTAGCTGAATCATCAGCAAGGTAAACATTGCGAGTAACTGACTCCATGATTCAGAACTACCCATATCACTAAGACTCATGATAATTACCATGAAAAACAATGAATAGATAGACAACCCCATGGCAATCGATGTACTTTTTAATTTACTCCCCTCAAAACCAAACATAAACCTTGTAATTATAAAGAACATCAAAAAAATTAAGATGATTGTCATACCAATAATCAATAACACCCCCTTAATTTCACTAAAAAGGATGGAGAGCAAGAAAATGATAAAAACCGAAAAGAAAAATGACATAAGAAGGCAAAAACAAGGCTCCAAATCTCTACGACCAACCTTTTCATATCGAATTAAGAAAATCAATAAAGAAGGTGCATAGAGAAAGAAAGCCAATGCCATTGTGCTCAAAGTTACCGATATTGAAAAAATAATAAATGTATTGAACCCTCCCAGAGAGTCCCAAATAAAGTCACGTCTACCGATGGAGTAAAGATATATCCAATAATTTAAGAAACCTATCGTGAACGCAGTAATAGTAACTAACTTCCACTGTTCATTAAAGATGGAGAATAGCTGCTTTACTCCACCATTTCTTTTTTTATTATTCTTTTTTATTCGTTCAAGTAGCAGATTTTTTTTATGAGCATGTTCCATTGCCTAACCTATATCATTGCATTGAATATAGGAATCGTACATCCTAAACACACCTCAAACAACCTAATGAGGTATGAATACCAGAATTCATACCTCATTAGTCATAGCCAATACTCTAAATAATATTCACTTAACGCCGCCCGGCTTGGGCGTCGGATAATCGTAATCCAGCTTCAACGGCTCGGCGTAGACGCTGTTCCACAGCTGTTGATACAGCTGGTCCAACCGCCCGCTCATCGTCGCATTGTGCAACACCAGCTCCAGATTGCGCGAGTTGTCCAGATAGCCGCCGGTCCAGTTGCTGGTGCCCACCCAGGCAATCTCATCGTCGATGGTCATCAGCTTGCTGTGGATCACCCGGGCAAACGGAATGAAACCGCTGCTGGCCGGGGGAATGGTCACCACTTTGATCTGCACGTTCGGCACCAGCGCCAGGCTCTTGAGCCAGGCGATGTCCGGCTTTTTGGTGTTCCAGTTGGCCACCATCAGCTCGATCTGCACCCCGCGCGCCGCCGCGCCGCGCAACGCGTTGTCGATCACCGCATAAAAGGGACGACTGCGCTCCGGACCGAAAGACAGCGGCGCGTAATCCATCACCTGCACCCGCACCCGCCGCTTGGCGCCGGCCAGCAGGCGCGGCAGCTCAGCCTGCGAGTCGATCACCCCTGCCGGGTTGTAGGCGCGCGGGCTGGCCACCAGATAGTCGCCCTGCGGGGGCGCGGTCGGCGGCGCATCGGGCAGCGCCGGCACCGGTTTATCCTGCGCCAGCAGCGCCTGCGCCTGCCAGTCCTGTTCAAAGATCGCCTGAATTTGCCCCACCACCTTGGCGTCGCTGATGCGCAGCCCGGTTTCGTGAATATGCTCCAGCGCGCGCCAGTCGAAGTTCTGGCTGCCGACAAACGCCTGTTCGCCGTCCACCAGCAGATACTTGGCGTGCAGGATGCCGCCACTCAGCTTCTGGTAAGGAATGATGCGCAGCTCCAGATTGGGGATCGCCTTCAGCTGTTCCAGCGTCTCGGCGGTGGAGTTGCGGATGCCTTTCTCCTCCATCAGGAAACGGATTTTCACCCCGCGCTCACCGGCCGCCTTCAGGCGCTGCAGCACGCCGTCCAGCAAGGAGCCGTCCTGATTCGCCACGTAAAACTGCCCCAGATCGATGCGGGTTTTCGCCGCGTCGAACATCTCGCGCCACACCTCGGCGGTGTTGCGCAGGTCGTCGGCCTGCAGCGCAGTTTCTACCGGTGCGGTATACACCAGCTCATAACCGGGAATCGCAAAACGCGCCGCAGCGCTCTGGCTCAACATCAACAAACAACCGCCCCACAATGCCGTATAAAGGCGGCCGAACGGCCGCCGTGTTGGATGGCCATTAGGCATAGCGCGGCGCCCCGCTGTCAACCCATTGTTCACCGCTGCCGCTCTCCGGGCGGCTGGCCGGTTGACCGGCGCGGATCAGCAGCACCTTCAGCAGCTCGTTGATGCGCTCCATGCGGCTCTGCAGGAAGTTGTTGGCCACCAGGCACAGCAGCGCGATGGCGATACCGAGACCAGTGGCGTACAGCGCGGTGCCCATCCCGGCCGACACCAGGCTCGGCTCGGAGACGCCCGAGGCGGCCAGGGCCTTGAAGGTTTCGATGATCCCCATCACCGTGCCCAGCAGCCCCAGCAACGGCGCGGCGGTGACCACGGTTTCCAGCAGCCACAGGCCGCGCGCCATCGGCGGCTTGCTCAGCAGATACTGGGCGTCGATCAGATCGCCGATCGCCTCGCGATCGCCGGCGCGGTGTTTCTGCGCCAGCACCGGCGCGATCACCGCCATCGGCAGGCTGTTGCGCTGGGTCAGCTCGTCCGGCAGATCGGCCGCGCGGCGCACGTCCGGCGTCAGCGCCTGCTCCAGCCGGCGCGCCTGGCGCTGGGTATAGGCGAAGTACAGCGTGCGTTCGATGATGATCACCAGCGCGATCGCCAGCGCGGCGTACATCACGTAGAAAATAATGTCGTGCAACAGATTGGCGTCCATACAGGGCTCCTCTGCCCCGCCGCCCGGCAGGCGGCAGGGCGTTCAGTTAAAAGGTGGCTTCCAGCGAGACGCTGAAGGTGCGTTCTTCGCCGACGTTGTAATACGGGGTGCTGGCCTTCACGCCGCCGTAAGGCGCCGCGTTGAAGGTGGTGGTGCGCACCGAGGTCAGGTATTCCTTGTCAAACAGGTTGCTGATGCCAAAGCGCAGCGCGGCGCTTTTGACGATTTTTTTGTCCACCGGCAGATGCACCCCCGCCGCCAGATCGAACACCGTGCGGCCGCCGATCTTCTCGTCGTTGGTCAAGTCGCCGTAGAACGCGCTGACGTACTTGCCGCTGACGCTGCCGTAATACAGCCCGTCGTCATAACCCAACGTCATATTCAGCAGGTTTTTCGGCACGTTCGGCACCTCTTTGCCGGAGGTCGGCAGCGGCAACCCGTTGCTGACAATGTCGCTCTTCTGCTTCGACTCGGTGTAGGTATAAGAGGTGTAGTAGTTGAAGTTATGCGGCAACTGGCCGCTCCACTCCAGCTCCAGCCCTTTGTTCTCCACGTTGCCGATGTTCATCATCTCGTAGTCGCCCGACGAGTTGGTGGTGGAGATCTGGCGATCGCTGTAGCGCATGTAGAACAGCGTGGCGCTCAGCAGCATGTCTTCCTGCTGGAAACGCCAGCCCAATTCATGGTTCCAGCTCAGTTCCGGCTTGGTGCTGAGCGAGTCGCCGGCGTTGTACAGCACGTAGTTCGGCGGCGTGCGCATGTTGCGCGTCAGGTTGTAGAACACCTGATTTTCCTGGTTCACCTTATAACTGGCGCTGAAGTTCGGCAGGAACTCATGGTACTTGGCGTTTTTGCTGTCCGGCCGCTCGGTCAGGCTGCCATACCGCTGTCCCTTGCGTTCAACGTATTGATAGGCCAACCCACCGACAAAGGTCCAGTCCGGCGTGGCGAACCAGGTGTCCTGCAGCCACACCTTCTGCGCCGGGGTGATGGTGTACTGATTGCGCCCCTGTACCGTCTTACCGTTGGCGTCCTTCACCTGATCGGAACCGCCCGGTTTGCCTGAGATTTGCGCCGGATTGCCATCATCTTTGATGCTGATGAACGGTTGGGTCTGCAGCTGGCGCGCGCGCTCGTACCAGTAGCCGACGTCCAGGCTGTGTTGATCGTTGATGTCCCACTTCAGCTTGGTGGTGATGCCCGGCCGCCAGGTTTGGGTCCACGACGGGCGGTAATAGGTATTGGACTGCAGATTGCTGAGGTCATACTGACCGGCCTTGCTAGAGGTGCTGGACAGCACCGACGCCGTCTGGCCGTTGAAACTGCCGCCGTTGCCCCAGTAGTAATAGGGTTGCAGAGTCAACGACAGGTTGTCGCGCAGCTGCAGCTTCTGGCTGAACGACAGGGTGAAGGTTTCGAACGGGTTGCGCTCGATCTTGTAGTACTTGTTCAACTGCCCTTTGTTGTTGTACTCCGGCGTGGTGACGTAGTCGGTGTCACGTCCGTCGTTTTGGAACTGCGCCTTGCTCAGGGTATTGTAGTTGGTGTTGTTCTGACGGTTATACTTCATGATCAGGTTGCTGCTGTTGCCGTTGCCGTCTTCATACAGCGAGTTCATCTCGAACTTGTCGGAGTACAGCCGGCCCTCGCCGCGCCACTTCTTCGCCTCGGTGTGCGAATAGGAGAGCCAGTTGCTGAAGCCGTTGTACTCTCCGGTCTCGAGGCGGGCGAAGGTTTTGCTCAGGCTGTTGCTGCCCAGCGTCTGCTTGAGGAAACCGCCGAAGTCTTTCGCCGGGCGGCGCGTCACCAGGCCGATGTTGCCACCGCTGGAGCCGATGTGCGGGCCGTCCGCTTCGGAAGATCCCTGGGTGACGAACACCTCCTCCAGGTTTTCCGCGTCGCCCAGCAGGTTCGGGTACACCGCGTAGTTGCCGGAGTCGTTGATCGGAATGCCGTCCATCGACAGGCCGATCTGATCCGAGTTCATGCCGCGCATGGTGTAGTCCACGCCGCTCAGGCCGCTGGCGTCGTTGCTGTTGACGTTCAGGCCCGGCGTGTATTTCAGCTTATCGATGGCGTTCCCCGCCGCCGGCATTTTGTCCATCGCTTCTTTGGTGACGGTGGAGCGCGCCTTGGCGCTGTCGTCCTGCACCATCATACCGCCGCCGAGCGACTGCCCCTTGACGCTGATGGTGCCGACATCGGTGGCGTCGGCCGCCAGCGCGGCGCCCGGCAGCATCGCCGACATCACCGCCAGATAGATCCCAGAACGATTAAACGATTTCATGGTGTGCATCCCTTAAAAATCAAACGATTAACCCTTGCGCTAAGGCGCCTGATAATTGAACGTTGCGGTAAATCTTTTGGTTGTTTGCCCGGCGAACGCCTCGCTCGGGAACGGCTTCACTGAACTGATGCTTTGCAGGCTGCTCATCGCCGCGCGGTTCAGCAGCATGCTGGCGGCTTTGTTGGCGATGCCGGAAGAGAGCACCCGCCCGCTGCGATCGACCTCCAGCCACACTTCGACGTTGCCCTGCGGGCGTTCGAGCGAGGCCTGGCGCCCGCTCGGGTAGCGCTTGCGCTGTTCCAGCTCGCGGCGTAAGGCCTGCAGATAGCCGTTTTCAATCGCCTGCGCGTTCACCTTCGCCGCCGCGGGGGCGGCCGGCGCGGGCTGCGCCGCCGGTTTGCTGACCAGCGCGCGCGGCGCGGCTGGCGCCGGCGTCGGTTTAGGCTTTTCCACCGGTTTGGCTTTCTCTTTTACCGGTTTCGGTTTGGGTTTCGGCTGCGGTTTCGGCACCGGCTTGGCTTCCACGATCGGTTCCGGCGCCGGCACCACCGGCTCGGGAATCGGCTCCGGCTCGGGCGGCGGCGGTTCGGGCTGGGGCTCCGGCGGCGTTTCCGGTTGAGGTTCAGGCGCCGGTTCAGGCTCCACCAGCGCCAGTTCGATGGCGGTTTCGTCGTAGCGCGGCTGGATCTTCAGCGCCGCCTGCTGGCTGGCGAACAGCAGGCAACCGGCGACAATCAGCGCCGGCAACCAGCTGAAAAGATGACGTGAGCGATAGAGCAGATACATGTCACAGCTTCCGTGTCGCGATGGAGACGGAGAAGAAACCGCCCTGGCGCAGGTTGTCCATGACCGCCACCAGCCGCTCGACCGCCACGCCTTTATCGCTGTTGACGATGATGGTGGTGGTCTGGTTGGCCTGCTGCTGTTGCTTCAGCGTGTTGACCAACGCGTCGAGCGCGATCGGCTGGCCATCCAGCTGCAGCTGCTCATCTGCCCCCAGCGTAATGATCGCCTTCTTCTGCGGTTTCAGCTGCTGCGCACTGCCGGCGGACGGCAGCTGCGTTTTCAACCCGAGCGCCGGAATGACGTTCAGGCTGATCAAGACGAAAAACACCAATAAAAACATCATCACGTCGATCATCGGGATCAGTTCGATGTGCGCTTTATTCTTTTTCGGTTCGTTCCAGTTACGCATGACACTCCCTCCCAAAAGCGAAGCAGCCAATATAGGAGGGCTTTGTTTACCTTTTGTTACGCTTGTGTGATCTTATTTTCACAGTGTGGATTTTTTGCGAGAATTTTTTCAATGGTAGGAGATAACGGAAGAGATATAACTTATTAATTAGTTATAGTTTTTAATGGAATAATCACAATGCGGACGTACTCCCTGACCGGTAGCAGAGCCTGAAATGTGAAAATAGTGACAGCCACAGCGGGCCGCGCGGCAAAGGCGTAAAAAAAGCCCCCCTTAGAGAAATCGCCTCAGCCCATCCACAATAAGGGCATGATGAGTTTTCCAGCGGCGTTTCCAGTGATATCGCCTTTTTTAACCAAGAATATTCTCAACATCTGTCATAAAAATATCGACAGAAAATAAATGTTCGCATATATAACCAAACAATATTCTTCATTGGATATATTATTGCCAACAGATTATCAGCTGTTATATTTTTAAAGTGGAGTAGCGCCACAGCGTTATTCTCGGTGTTAATTAAACCCACTAAGTCACCCTTTTATTTATAAGGAATGTATATGAAAGTACTTAGTCAATATGAAGAGCAGTACGTCAGCGGTGGCGATCTGAACGCGGCCTGGGATGGGTTGCTGGATGGCGCGATGACCGGCGCGCTGATTGCAGGCAAATCCGCAGGTGCAGGCGGCTTCATTGCCGGCGCCGTCGGCCAATTGGTCGGCACCATCATCGGCGGCGTTGCAGGCGGCGTGGGGCTGGGTCTTTATGGTCTGACGCATACGCAGCAGGAAGTGGCCGACTACGCCAAACATTTCCGCGAAACTATCGGCTCCACCTCGACCTCGGTCGGCGGCAGCCTGTAAGCATTAATAAATAGTCACCCTTGCGGTGGCTATTTATTTTATTGCCGCCCTTGCCCTACGTCGCCCGCTGAACGCTTTGTCACGATCGCATCCCGATATTCTTGCAAACCTGAAATTATCGCGTCGGTATTCAATTGCGAAACCATCCACGGGCTGAAACCGAAAGGCGTTAATTTTACCGCCGCCATTAAATGGTTGAGCTCGACCCACGCATAATCCGCCACTTCATTCGGATTAGCATAGAGAGCGCCTTTACTATACGCGGCAAATACCGGGCAGACCTCATTCTCCATCACGCCGGACGCGTCGGTCGCCTGATAACTGAAGGCGTCGCTCAGCAACGTTATCTGCTCGGCTTTCGTGCCCAACTCAAGCTGGGCACGGCGCATCACCGCCTGCTCCAGCGCTTCTTGCGGCAAAGGGTGGCCGCAAAAGGAATTGGTCCAGACTCCCGGCCAGGCGGTTTTGCTCAAGGCGCGTCTTGTGACCAACACGTTGCCCTCTGGGGTGAACAGATAGCAGGAAAAGGCCAAATGCAGCGGCGTATGGCGCGTGTGGACCTGGTTTTTGGGCATCGTCCCGCAAGGCTGCCAGGCGGCATCAAGCAAAACGACGTCTTCATTTTTCATCATTGCCATATCCATGTACAGGCGGGCCTTTCCCCGCCTGCGGTTTCATTTCGTCAAAAGAGGAGGAATGGTCGGCACTTCCGGCGCATTATCGATATCCTGCTGAATCATACGAAACTCGGGCGGATAATGCTCCCGTTCCGTTCTGCGAGCGGGTTCGGTACTCCGCCAGGTATAAAGGCAGTGTTGACACTGGTATACCGTCCACACGCCCTTGACCGGAGAATGCGCCATGGCATCTATCTGTTTATCGGCACAACGAGGACAAATCATAGGAGCTCCTTAAGGACGGTTAGCCAACATGGCGGTTAATTTATCCACCCACAGGGCGGTTTCGGGTAAATCCTTGACCGGCTGGCTGTAGTGGCCACGCGTATCCGGAGCCACCGGCGTTGTCGCATCGATGATTAATTTGTCCGTGATCCCCGCCGGGCTCGAGCCGGGATCCAGCTCGAGCACCGACATGTTCGGCAACTGCACCAGATCGCCGGCCGGGTTGACCTTGGCGGACAGCGCCCACATAACCTGCGGCAGGTTGAAGGGATCGACATCCTCATCGACCATGATCACCATTTTCACATAGCCCAGCCCATGCGGCGTGGTCATGGCCCGCATTCCCACCGCGCGCGCGAAGCCGCCGTAACGCTTTTTGGTGGAGATGATGACGAGCAACCCGTGGGTATACATCGCATTGACCGCCTGCACTTCCGGAAACTCGGCTTTCAACTGCTGATACAGCGGCACGCAGGTGGCCGGCCCCATCAGATAGTCGATTTCTGTCCAGGGCATGCCCAGATAAAGGGATTCAAAAATTGGGCGTGTTCGGTAAGAAACCTTATCGATACGCACCACCGTCATGTTGCGGCCGCCGGAATAATGGCCCGTAAACTCGCCGAACGGGCCTTCAATCTCGCGCTTGCGGCCCTCAATCACCCCTTCGATGATCACTTCGGAACCCCACGGCACATCAAAGCCGGTCAAAGGAGCCGTTGCTATCGGATACGGGCTTTCGCGCAGGGCGCCGGCCATCTCATACTCCGACTGATCGTATTTCAGCGGCGTCGCCCCCATCAGCGTAATGATCGGGTCATTACCCAACGTAATGGCAATAGGCAAATCCTCACCGCGCTCTTCCGCTTTATGCAGATGCAGCGCGATGTCGTGCATCGGTACCGGTTGCAGACCCAGCTTGCGCTTGCCCTTCACCTCCATACGATAGATGCCGACGTTTTGCTTGCCGAAATGGGTCGGATCTTCAGGATCACGGGAAACGACACAGGCTTTATCCAGGTAGAATCCACCGTCGCCGTCGTTTAGGCGAAACAGCGGCAGGATCTCAAACAGATTAATCTCCTCGCCGTTGACCTCATTCTCGGCCCAGGGCGGATTATCGCGGCGTTCCGCAGAGACAGGGAAATGATCCCAGCGGCGAATATACTCATCGATTTGCTGTTTCACCGGCGTGGTCGGCGGAAGCCCCAGGGCTATGGCGTGATTCTGCCATGACCCAAGGGTGTTCATGACCACATGCGCATGTTCAAAGCCTTTAATGTTCCTGAATGCAATGGCGGGGGCGCCTTCACCGATTCTGCCGGTGGCGTTGGCCGCCGCGGCAATATCCGGTTCCGCCTGAACTTCCTCGGTGATATCGAGTAATTGTCCGGCCTTATCCAGCGCCGCTAAATAACTTCGCAGATCGTCATAAGCCATATTTAATCCTCCTCGGTGTCAGTGGTTTTTTGGCCATTCTTTTTTAATCCGGCCCAGCGCTTTGCCCGGCCGTAATCAATGCCAAATTGATCCAGAACCCGTGCGACAATATGAGCGGTGACGTCATCGATATGAGTAGGATGGTTATAATAAGCGGGCATTGGCGGCACCAATGACACTCCTAATTTCGAGAGCGCGAGCATATTTTCCAAGTGAATGGTGCTCAGTGGCGTTTCTCTGGGAACCAGCACCAATTTCCGCCCTTCTTTGATAATCACATCCGCCGCTCGGCCAATAAGACCCTCGGCATAACCAGCTCGAATACCCGCCAACGTTTTCATGCTGCAGGGAATAATGATCATGCCGTCCGTATGAAAAGAACCTGAAGATATCGTGGCGGCCTGATCGGCAGAACTGTGTGTCACATCAGCCATCGCCATCACCTCATGCACGGTGAAGTTTGTTTCGAGTTCAATGGTCGTTTTGGCCCACTTACTCAAGATCAAATGCGTCTCTATCCCCTCGATGGCCTTCAGCGCCTGAAGCAGCGCCGTGCCTAGCGGCGCCCCGGTCGCCCCCGTCATCGCGATCACCAGTCTCATGCAACACCCCACAAAGTTCGTATACGAACGATATGTCAAATCTAGTCCCGAGATGGCGATAAAACAAGTGGGCGAGATGTAACCGTTCGTAAGCGAACGACCTATCAAGGCAAGTATCTCTTACCGGCCGGTTTTGTTATATTGATATTATTACTCGCTTTTTTCTCGCTGGGATAAACGTATGAACAGAACGCTGGCCAATACTTTTTTCCATCTCATCCGTGAGCTGCTTCAGGATCATAGTGCTCAATGGCAAAAATCGCTTCCTGAACTCAGCAAACAGCAATATTCCATTCTGGCCACCGTTTCAGAAACTCCGGGCATTGAACAAGTCGAATTAATGGAAGCGGCGATCAGCAGTAAAGCCGCGCTGGCCGAATTGCTCAGCCGCATGGAAGGGAAAGGTCTGTTAAAACGGGAAGCCGGCGAACATGATAAGCGCCGCCGATTTATTTACCTGACGCCAGCAGGGCAGGCGCTGTTCGAATCCAGCCGCCCCATTGCCGACGCGATTGATAATAGATATCTCGAACGGGTCAATAAAGACCAACATGAATCGGCGCTTTTCGTTTTAAAGACGATGATAGGGAAGCAATAAATTCGCCGCGCCAACAGCGTGCGGCTGGAAGCATAAAAAAAGACGCCCGCGGGCGTCTTTTTTATCTCGTTCACTGCAGCCTGAGGGCGATCAGTTCACTTTCACCGGCATGCCGGAACGGGCCTTGATCGCCGCGTCCACTTCGCTCTGATTGACGCCGGCGTCCATCAGCACTTTGCCGACCGGGGCGGAGATAGTCAGCGGCACCGGATCTTTGGATTGCAGCTGCTCTTCGTTGGCCGACAGCGGGTTGTGCACTTCCACGTAGCGCGAGCCGTCCGGTTCCACGGTGGCTTTCATCGGTTCGTTGATGAACTGCACGCGGGTGCCGACCGGCACGTTCTGGAACAGGTACTTGATATCGTCGGCGCGCAGGCGCACGCAGCCGTGGCTCACGCGCAGACCGATGCCGAAGTTGGCGTTGGTGCCGTGAATAGCGTACAGACGGCCGACATACAGCGCGTACAGCCCCATCGGGTTATCCGGGCCTGCCGGGAACACCGCCGGCAGGATTTCGCCTTCTGCCGCATATTCGGCGCGCATTTTGGCGGTCGGCGTCCAGGTCGGGCCATCTTTCTTGCGCTGAACGGTGGTGGTCCAGTTCAGCGGGGTGTCTTTACCCAGCTGGCCGATGCCGATCGGCAGCACCACCACGGTGTTGGAGCCTTTCGGGTAGTAGTACAGACGCATCTCGGCGCTGTTGATGATGATGCCGTCACGCGGCGCGTCCGGCAGGATCAGCTGCTGCGGGATGGTCAGGGTGCTGCCGGCCTTCGGCAGGAACGGATCCACGCCCGGGTTGGCTTCCAGCATGTTGCTCAGCCCCATCTGATACTGGGCGGCGAAGCTTTCCAGCGGCAGTTTGCTGTCTTCCGGTACGGTGATTTGGATATTCTCGCCCACCAAGCGGCTGTCTTTAGGCGGCAGCGGGTAAACGACGGCGAAGGCAGCCTGGCTGAATGCAACCAGTGCCGTAAACAGGGTTAATAACGCGCGAATGCTCATTTTCATCTTCGTGTTGGTCAAGGCCACTGGCGATTATGGGTATCGGTTTCTACGGCCACCTTGCCCCGATGAATTTCAGCCGGCAGCCAAGCGCGCTGCGGCCTGAAAGACCAGGGGGGATTTGACCGGATGCGCATTATATGTGCACATCAATCAAAGTGTGAACCATTACCGATGTAATATCGCAATTTTTTGTAACCTGACGCGCCACGAAGGCGATTTTTTGCGAGAACCGCCGCCTAACTGGCGGCAGCCAGCGCCTCCACCCGCCGGATCGGGATCAGATACTCACAGCGGATCGCCGCGCCGCCGAGCGGGCTGCTGCCCTCCTGCGCCGGGTAGAAACGCTCGATATCCTGCCCTGGCCGGCGAATGGCATTCATCTGCGGCATCGCGGTGTCATAAAGCCGGACGATAAAGTTTTGTAACCCTTCGACCTGCCCCTGATAGGTAAAGCGAGCGTACTCCCCCTGTTCGATGAGCACCCGCTCCCCCACAGCCCCTTCGTCCGGCAACGCGGCGGTGTAGGCCATGCGCGGATTGCCGCGCCGCTGCCTGTCGATCTCCAGGCTGGTGAGGCCATACATCACCTCCGGCAACGCCTGCGGCCGCAGCAGTTGCCGCCAGGCGTGGCGGCGCAGCTCGCACTTGGAGGCCGCCAGCTGCCCCAGCGTGCAGTGGCGGCGTTGAGTGTGCCCCACCAGCTGCATCGCGGGCAGCGTCACGATTTCCGCCTGCGGCAACGGCGCTTCGGTCAGCCGCAGCGGCGGCTGCAGGCCATAGCTCGACCAATCCTGACTGCGGCGATAGCTGGCCGGCGGCAGGCCGAACTGCTTGCGAAAACAACGGGTGAAGGTCTGCTGCGAATCGAACTGGTAAGTATCGGCGATGCAGGCCACGCTGGTGCCGGTCAGGCGCAGTTCGCGCGCGGCGGCGGTCAACCTTCTGCGGCGCGCATAGGTGCCGAGGATATGGCCGGTTTGCTGTTTGAACATCCGCTGCAAATGCCACTTCGAGTAGCCTGAGCGGGCGGCGATATCGTCCAGCGTCAGCGGCTGATCCAGGCTCTGCTCGATCCAGGCCAGCAGTTGTTCAATCACCTGTTGCTGATGCATGGTATTCCCCTTATTTGATCAATAACGTCTGCGCCAGCACCCGGCCAGCGGCTTCGTCGGCGGCCACCAGCACCGGATAGCCCCAAAACTTGGCGCCATATTCGGCGAACTCTTCCGCCGCCGTGCGTTTGGCGTCGTCCGGCTCCAGCATGATCATGCCTTTCACCCATAGCTTCAGCGCCTCGCGGTTATCACGTTTCCACAGCGCCACCTGAGTGCGGGCATCGCGATCGTGCCCCTCTTCTTCTTCATCGCCGACGCTGCGGTCGGTCATCAGGACGAACGGCTCGGCGCGCGCCAGCAGCGCGCTGAATTCGGCCAAATCGGCCTGGGTATCGCGCCCGCTGCGGCGCATCCACACCAGCGGAAAATCGGCGGTATCCAATGACATAATCAGTTTCCTCACGAAAGGGTTTAGCACTGGCGCTTACTTTATCGGCAGCGGCGCTAGACCACATTGCGCAATCAGGACATAATACTTTTCAATTCCGCCAAATTGAGAATTGTTCTCATGAAAGTACAGATCCCCCGCCACTGTCTGGATATCGATCAGGTGCCGCGCCCGCTGTTTGCCTTGCAAGGTTCCACCCTCGAGCAGGACTGGGAGGTCGAGCCGCACCGCCATCAGAAGGCGCAGCTGATCTACACGGTACGCGGCATGATCCGCTGCGAAGTGGAAAACGGCCTGTGGCTGGTGCCGCCGCAGTGCGCGCTGTGGATGCCGGGCAACGTGTTGCACAACGCCCAGGGCGCCGGCTCCACCGAGGCCTACTGCCTGTTCGTCGATCAACATGCCGCCGCCGGTCTGCCGCAAAACTGCTGCACGCTGTCGGTCTCGCCGCTGCTGCGCGAGCTGCTGCTGCAGGCCAGCACCTTCGAGCCACTCTACGACGAACAGGGCGCCGAGGGGCGCCTGACGGCGGTATTGCTGGACCAGCTGGCGGCCGCGCCGATCGAGAACCTGCACCTGCCGGTGTCCGACGACGCGCGCATCCGGCAGTTGACCGAAGGCATGCTGAGCAGCCCGGCGGACAAATCCACCCTCGGGCAGTGGGCGCAGCGCATCGGCATGAGCGAGCGCTCCCTCAGCCGCACCTTGCAGCAGCAGATGGGCATGAGCTTCGGCCACTGGCGGCGCCAGCTGCACGTGATGCTGGCGCTGCAGCGCTTGACGCAGGGCGAGAGCGTACAGACGGTGGCGCTGGATTTGGGCTACGAGAGCGCCAGCGGCTTCGTCACCATGTTCAGAAAGGCGGTGGGCAAACCGCCGGCGCGCTACCTGGCGGAGCGCAACGCCTCTGGAGAAACCCTGGGCGGCGCGATAACCATGTGAAAAAGCCGGCGCAGGCGCCGGCTTGGAGCAGGTGAAAATCAGAAGTCGTAGAACACCGTAATCCAGGTGGAGTCCGGCTCATTGTCGCTGCTGTTGGCCAGCGTGCGCTCCACATACACCGACAGACCGTAACCGATGGTGGTGCCCGCGCCGAGGTAAACGTGGTTGGCGTGATACGCCTCGTCACCCTTCAGCCGCAGCGAGTCCGCCGCCACGTAAGGCTGGATCGATTTGAGAAACGGCTTATCGATATTGAAGGTGTAACCGACGAAGCCTTCCAGCCCGTAGCCGTCGCCGGCGAAGAAATGCGACAGCGTGCGCTGACGGATGCTCGGCACATAGTCTTTGTAGTAGCTGGCGGTGCCGACGATATACCAGTTGTTCGGCTGCCAGGTTAACGCGGTGCCGGACAACTGCTGGTGATAATCTTTTTCGCTGTACAGATTATCTTTGATCTTCGCATCGGTATAACTGTAGGCGGCGCTGAAGGTGAAGTCTTTCGTCACCTTATAATCGAAGCCCAACCCGCCGCCGCCTTTGCGGCGATAAATCAGGTTATCCGCAGTGTGCAGATCGTCTTCCGGCAATAAATAGTTGGCGTACAGCGTCACCGGCCCGAAATCATTGGTGTACTTGATGCTGTTTTTCGGTTTATTGCCGCCGTCGTAGTCGCCGGAAATACCGATGCCGGTGCCGCCCGCATGGCCATCGTTATCCCAGACGTCGCTTTTGATGCCGACCACGGAATAATAGATGCCATATTGATGGCCGTAGGTCAGGGTGCCGTAACGATCGTCTTTAAAACCGGCGTACAGCTGGCGCTGATAGTCGCGCTTGCCGTCTTCGTTATAGTGCCCGTCCCAGCTGAGCGCGTGCGCCAGATCGACGCCCCACTCGTAATAGCCGATGATCGAGGTGTCCTGCGTCAGCGCATAGTCGCCGCTGAAGCGAAAACGCGTGCCGCCGTCGTGGCCGTTTTTGTCATAGCCCGGTTCCGGGCCGTTATTGAAGATCCACTCGGGGCGAATGCTGCCGCCCACCTTTAAACTGAGCGGCGCCAGCAACACATTGCTCTGCGGGTTTTTATCCAGAATGGTGATCTCGGCCTGCGCGCCGGCGGAAATCGCCGACAGCAAGACGCCGCCAATGACGATTGGCGTTGTGGTTTTTCTCATTATTACCCCTGCCCTAAAAAGAATTATTTTTATAAATACGGTGGTCTTAAGCCACGCCAAAATAATTACCCGATGTGAACAGCGCACGCAAGATATAAAAATTCACGCCATAACCTGCCATTATTTCAGGTTGGATTTAATTTCAGCAAAAACGTGTTCACCTGTAACATGAAGAAAAACAATGTAATAACTGCAGCACGAAATAAACCAATCCGCACGTTTCATCCAAAATAACCCGGCGTGATTATCTGGGAATAATGATAGCAAATAACAAATAAATATTATTGCCGCAGGTAAACCGTCACGCGAGGGAATTAATTAAAGGTGGGAAATAACGACGGAGCGCATTGCGCGCTCCGGGGAAAATCTCACTACTGCGCCAGCCAGCCGCCGTCCATGTTCCAGGCGGCGCCGCGCACCTGCACCGCCGCATCGCTGCACAGGAACAGCGCCAGCTCACCGAGCTGCTCTGGCGTGACGAACTCTTGCGACGGTTGCTTCTCCGCCAACAGCTCATCGCGCGCCCGCTGCGGATCGGTACCGGCGGCGATGCGTTTGTCGATCTGCTGCTGCACCAGCGGCGTCAGCACCCAGCCGGGGCAGATGGCGTTGCAGGTGACGGGCGTGCGGGCCGTTTCCAGCGCCAGCGTCTTGGTCAGCCCCACCACGCCGTGCTTGGCCGCCACATAGGCCGACTTGTCTTTCGACGCCACCAGCCCGTGCACCGACGCCACGTTGATGATGCGCCCCCAGTGGCGCTCGCGCATGCCTGGCAGCACCAATCGGCAGGTATGGAACACCGCCGACAGATTGATGGCGAGGATGGCATTCCATTTCTCCACCGGGAACTGATTCAGCGGCGCCACGTGCTGAATGCCGGCGTTGTTCACCAGAATATCCACGCCGCCGAACTCGCGTTCGGCATAGTGCATCATGTCCGCTATCTGGGCCACATCGCCGAGGTCGGCACCGTGATACCCCGGCGCGGTGCCCAGTCGGGCGACCTGCGCTTGCGCCTGCTCCACCTCGCCGAAGCCGTTGAGGATCACGCGCGCGCCGGCGGCGGCCAACACGGACGCTATTCCGAGGCCGATGCCGCTGGTCGAGCCGGTCACCAGCGCGGTTTTGCCTTGTACACTCATGGTATCGCTCCTTTAAACAATGCCGGTCAGGTAGAACACGCCGATCACGAACAGCACCGCGGCGCTCTTGATCAGGGTGATGGCGAAGATGCCGCCATAGGCCTGCCGGTGGCTGAGGCCGGTGATCGCCAGCAGGGTGATCACCGCGCCGTTGTGCGGCAAGGTGTCCATGCCGCCGCTGGCCATCGAGGCCACCCGGTGCAGCACTTCCAGCGGGATATGCGCGGCGTGGGCGGCGGCCACGAAATTATCGGCCATCGCCGCCAGCGCGATGCTCATGCCGCCGGAGGCCGAGCCGGTGATGCCGGCCAGCAGGGTGACGCTGATCGCTTCGTTCAGCAGCGGATTGGGGATCGCCGACAGCGCCTGCGACAGCACCAAAAAGCCCGGCAGCGCGGCGATCACCGCGCCGAAGCCGTATTCGGAGGCGGTGTTCATCGCCGCCAGAATCGCGCCGCCGACCGCCGTCTTGCTGCCTTCCGCCAGCCGGCCGCGAATATTGCCGAAGCCGAACACCACCACCAGCAGAATACCCGACACCAGCGCCGCTTCCACTGCCCAGATGGCGGTGATCTTCGCCACGTCGGTGGTGATCGGCTTGGCCAGCCCCGGCAGCGTCAGCTCGTGGCTGGTGCCGTACCACTGCGGGATCCAATGGGTGAAGGCAAGGTTGAATACCCCGACCAGAATCAACGGCAAGATGGCGATCAGCGGATTCGGCAGGTTGATATCGTCCGGGGTTTCCGGTTCGTTCAGCAGCTCGGTGCCGTACCCTTCGCCTTTCAGCTGCGCCTTGCGCCGCTGGCGTTCAAGATACAGCAGACCGACCGCGATGATGAACAGCGAGCCGATCAGCCCCAGCCAGGGCGCAGCCCAGGCATTGGTGCCGAAGAAGCTGGTCGGGATGATGTTTTGGATCTGCGGCGTGCCGGGCAAGGCGTCCATGGTGAAGGAGAAGGCGCCGAGCGCCACGGTGGCCGGGATCAGCCGCTTGGGGATACCGCTCTGGCGGAACAGCTCGGCGGCGAACGGATAGACCGCGAACGCCACCACAAACAGCGACACCCCGCCGTAGGTCAGCAGCGCGCACACCAGCACGATCACCGGAATGGCATGACGCCGGCCGAGAATGCGGATCGCCGCCGCGACGATCGAACGGGAAAAACCGGACAGTTCAATCAGCTTGCCGAATACCGCCCCCAGCAGGAACACCGGGAAATAGAGCTTCACGAAGCCGACCATTTTCTCCATAAACAGCCCGGTGAAGGTCGGCGCCACCGCGCCGGGGTCGGTCAACAGCACCGCGCCCAGCGCGGCGATCGGGGCGAACAAAATCACGCTGTAGCCGCGGTAGGCGGCCAGCATCAGTAATCCCAGTGCTGCCAGGGCAATCAAAACGCTCATCGGACACCTCGCTATCGTTGTTATTGTCAGGTACGGAGTGCGAAATTACGGTTTCAGCGCAAAGCGCAGCTGATGCGCCCGGCGCCGTTGAATGCGTTCCCTGCGTGCTTCATCCCACAGATAAAATCCCCGGCCGCTGCGTTGACCGCTATCGCCGCGCTGCAGCCGCTGTTCCACCAGCGCCATCATCTCGTCGCCGGTCGCCAGTTCCGGGAACAGGTGGCGGGCGATGTCCGCCACCGTCGCCAGCCCGGTCATATCGGCGGCTTCGAGCGGGCCGACCATGGCGTAGCGCCGCCCCAGCGAGGCGCGCATCACCTGATCCACCACCTCGGCGCTGGCGATGCCGCTATGTACGATGTGCAGCGCCTCGCGCAGCACCGCAAACTGCAGCCGGTTGCCGACAAACCCCGGCGCGGCACGCTCCAGCAGCACCGCCTCAAGATCCATCTCGCCGAGCAGCGCCTGCACCGCCGCCAGATGACGCGGTTCGGTGGCGCTGCCGGGCACGATCTCCACCAGCGGGATCAGGTGCGGCGGGTGCCAGAAATGGGCGATCAGCAGGCGCTGCGGATGGGTCATGCGCGCCGCCAGCTCGTCCGGCGGCAGGCCGCTGGTGTTGCTGGCGATCACCGCGTCGTCGGCGATCAACCCCTCCAGCTGCTCATACAGCGCATGCTTCAGCTCGAGCCGTTCCGGGATCGCCTCGATAAGCAGCCGGGCGCGCGCCACCTCGTTCAGATCGCCGGTCACGCGCAGCCGCGCCAGCGCCGCGTCGCGCTCATCGTTATCAAACTGCCCGACGTCGCTCAGCTCGGCCAGAATGCCGCTCGCCACCACCGGCGCTTCCGCCAGGCGCTGCGGATCCGGGTCATACAGCAGCACCCCATGCCCGTGGCGGATAAAATGGGTGGCGATGCCCACCCCCATCAAGCCGGCGCCCAGCACCGCATAGTCAGATGACTGCATCGTGCCTCCTCGGTTGTTTACGGGCGCTCTACCGCCAGCGCCACGCCCTGCCCGCCGCCGATGCACAGCATCGCCAGCCCCTTGTTCACCCCGCGGCGCTGCATTTCGAACAGCAGCGACACCAAAATGCGGCAGCCGGACGCGCCGATCGGATGCCCCAGCGCGATCGCCCCGCCGTTGACGTTGACCCGCTCCGCATCCCAGCCCAGTTCTTTACCCACCGCCAGCGCCTGCGCGGCGAAGGCTTCATTGGCTTCGATCAGATCGACCTCCTCCAGCCGCCAGCCGGCTTTTTCCAGGCAGCGGCGCGCGGCTGGCGCCGGGCCGATGCCCATGATCGCCGGATCGACGCCCGACGAGGCGTAACCGGCGATGCGCGCCAGCACCGGCAAGCGCAGCGCGGCGGCTTTTTCCGCGCTCATCAGCAGCACCACGGCGGCGCCGTCGTTGAGCGACGAAGCGTTGCCGGCGGTCACCGTGCCTTCCTTGCGAAACGCCGGGCGCAGCCGCGCCAGCGCCTCCAGGCTGGTGTCGCGCGGCTGCTCGTCGTGCTCAACCCGCAGCGCCTCCCCCTTCGGCTTCGGCACCGTCACCGGCGTGATCTCCTGCGCGAAACGCCCGGCCTGCTGCGCCGCCTGCGCCTTTTGCTGCGAGCGCAGCGCGAACCTGTCTTGTTCTTCTCTGCTGATGGCGTATTTCTCCGCCAGGTTTTCGGCGGTGATGCCCATGTGATAGTCGTTGAACGCGTCCCACAGGCCATCGTGGATCACGCTGTCCACCATCTGCGCGTGACCGAGGCGCAGACCGGCGCGCGCACCGGCCATCAGGTAAGGCGACTGGCTCATGCTCTCCTGGCCGCCGGCGATCACCGCCTCGGCGTCGCCGCTGCGGATCGCCTGCACCGCCAGATGCACCGCCTTCAAACCGGAGCCGCACACCTTGTTGATGGTCAGCGCCGGCGTCGTAACGGGCAGCCCGGCGTTCAGCGCGGTCTGGCGCGCCGGATTCTGCCCGCAGCCGGCGGTCAGCACCTGGCCGAGGATCACTTCATCGATCTGCTGCGGCGCCACGCCGCTTTGCGCCAGCAGCCCTTGCACCGCCGCCGTGCCCAGTTCCACCGCCGTCAACGGCGCCAGCGCGCCGTGAAAACTGCCGACCGGCGTGCGCGTCGCCGCCACGATCACCACTTCACGTTGTTGCACATTCACCTCCCGTTTCAGAAACGCATTTCCGGCACTTGCTCCGGCACGATCAGCCGGCCGGCGGTTTTGGCGACAATCTCCGCCACGCTGACGCCCGGCGCGCGTTCGCGCAGCACGAAGGCGCCGTCTTCAATTTCCAGGTAGGCCAGATCGGTCAATACCTTGCGGATGCAGCGGGCGCCGGTCAGCGGCAGCGTGCAGCGCGGCAGCAGCTTGGACTCGCCACCCTTCGCGGCGTGGGTCATCACCACGATGATGTTCTCCGCCCCCGCAACCAGATCCATCGCGCCGCCCATGCCCTTGACCATCTTGCCGGGGATCATCCACGAGGCGATGTTGCCCTCGACGTCCACTTCAAACGCCCCCAGCACGGTCAGATCGACATGGCCGCCGCGGATCATGGCGAACGACTGCGCCGAATCGAAGATCGACGCGCCGAGGCGCGCGGTGACCGTCTGCTTGCCGGCGTTGATCATGTCGGCGTCCAGCTGCTGCTCGGTCGGGAACTCGCCCATTCCCAGCAGGCCGTTTTCCGACTGCAGCATCACGTCCATGCCCGCCGGCACGTAGTTGGCCACCAGCGTCGGGATACCGATGCCCAGGTTGACGTAGTAACCGTCTCTCAGCTCTTGCGCCACGCGCTGCGCCATTTGTTCACGGGTAAGCATGCGAATTCTCCTTATGCCCGCAGGGTGCGTTGTTCGATACGCTTCTCGAAGGTGCCCTGGATCAGCCGATCGACGTAGATGCCGGGGGTATGGATCGCCGCCGGATCCAGTTCGCCCGGCGCCACGATCTCTTCCACTTCCACCACCGTGATGCGCCCGGCGGTCGCCATCAGCGGATTGAAGTTCTGCGCGGTGTGGCGGTAGATGACGTTACCGAAGTGATCGGCCTTCCAGCCTTTAACGATGGCGAAATCGCCGGTGATGGCGGTTTCCATGATGTAAGGGCGGCCGTTGAACTCGCGCACCTCTTTGCCTTCGGCAATCGGCGTGCCGTAACCGGTGGCGGTGAAGAACGCCGGGATACCGGCGCCGCCGGCGCGGATCTTCTCCGCCAGCGTGCCCTGCGGCGTGAGATCCACCTCCAGCTCGCCGCTGAGCGCCTGCTGCTCGAACAGCGCGTTTTCGCCGACGTACGATCCCACCACCTTGCGGATCTGATGGGTTTCCAGCAGCCGCCCGAGGCCGAACCCGTCGACGCCGCAGTTGTTGGAAACCACCGTCAACCCGCGCACGCAGCGCCGGCGGATCTCTTCGATCAGGTTTTCCGGGATGCCGCACAGGCCAAAGCCGCCCGCCAGCACCGTCATGTTGTCCGTCAGGCCTGCCAGCGCTTCCTGGTAGCTGCCGACGCGTTTGTCGAGCCCTGCCATATCGTTGCCCCTGCATATTGCGGCGCAGGGCGAAATGCCCTGGCTTGCGTGAGGGCATCTTCAGGTCACAAAAATGATTTGTTAATTTTGTTTTTATGCCGCATTGATTTAGAATTTTTATTAATCACTCGTTAACCGACAATTAACAAAGAGTTAACGCCAGCCAAAATGAAAATGAGCATCAAACAGTTACGCGCGTTTTTAGCGGTAGCTCACACTCTGAACTTCGCCCAGGCCAGCGAGCGGCTGAATATTTCTCAGCCGGCGCTCAGCCTGGCGATCCGTGGGCTGGAAGACGCGCTGGGCGGGCCGCTGCTGCTGCGCACCACCCGCCGGGTGACGCTGACGCCGGAGGGGGAAACCTTCTTCCCGATGGCTCGCCAGTTGCTGGCGGATTGGGACAACGCGGAAGAGGCAATGCGCCAGCGCTTTACCCTGCAGATGGGCAAGGTGGCGATCGCCGCCATGCCGTCGTTCGCCGGCAACCCGCTGCCGCCGATCCTCAAGGCGTTTCGCGATCGCTATGCCGGCATCAACGTGGCAGTGCACGACGTCATCAACGAGCAGGTGTTTGAAATGATCCGCGAAGGCCGGGTGGAGATGGGCATCGCCTTCGAGCCGGAGCCGAGCGACACCCTGCACTTCACCCCGCTGTGCCGCGATCGCTTTATGGCGGTGGTGCCGAAGGATTCGGCGCTGGCGCGCAAGGCGCAGGTGAGCTGGAAAGAGCTGCTGACGCTGGATTTCATCACCCTGCAGCGGCCATCGGCGGTGCGGCTGCTGCTGGAGCAGGAGCTGGCCCGCAGCGGCCGCACGCTGGAGGTGGCGTTTGAAAGCCACCAGCTGGTAACGGTCGGGCGCATGGTGGCCAACGGCCTCGGCGCCAGCGCGGTACCGGCGCTGTGCGAGCAACAGATGGATGAGCTGGGAGCGGTCTGCGTGCCGCTGATCGGCCCGATCATCGAACGGCGCGTGGGCCTGATCCGCCTGGCGCAGCACCAACTCTCTTCCGCCGCGCAGGCGCTGGCGACGGTGATCGAACGGGAAATGGCGGGGAGTGGTGGGCAGCCTGCGCTTAAACCGTAAACCCGACGTGCTTGCCGCCCGGCAGCTCAACGTCCAGGCGCAGCGTGCCGCCCATCGCTTCCACGTAGCGTTTCAGGGTCGAAATCTTCAGCTCATTGCCGCGCCCTTCGATGGCCGCGACAGAAGGCTGGGAAATGCCCAGCGTTTTCGCCAGTTCCTGTTGGGAAATATTCAGCGCTTCCCGCAGCTGGTGCAGGTGCGCTTCAAACAGCATCTCTTCGGCCATTTCCTCGATGCGCCGGCGGCTCTCCGGCGTGCGGGAGGCCAGCAGTTGCTTTAAGGTGCTCATGGTTACTCCTTGAAATCACACATCAAATATTGGGTGAACTGCGCATCTGCGATGGGCAGCATCACTTTATAAAACCGCTTCTCATTACCCGTTTTGTCGCCCGCACACAGCACAATCGCCTGTCGCGCCGGATCGAAGGCGAAAAAAGCGCGAATCGGCCGCCCTTTGTGCTGAATACGCAGCTCTTTCATGTTGGAATGCAGCGAGCCTTTCAGCACGTCGACAAAAGGCCGCCGAAGAGAAGGCCCTGCACGCTCGAGCATCACCAGCGCGGCCAACACCTTTTCCTGCGTCGATTCATCCTGTTCACAGAGCCACCGATCAAACTCTTCCGTTGTCATTACCGTCCACATGGCACCTCCTGATTATAGAGTACAATCTATGACAAGACGATAGACCGGAATATATAATTTTCTCCAGACCGCCGTTGGCGTTTTGCCTGGCAGCTCGAAAAAACGGTGGTGATTGCCTTGCGGCTTGAGCAAGGAATGCGACGAGATACGGGAACAGCGGAATCAGTATCGGCCAGAGAAGAAAACATGCGGATTTGACGAGGCATTAAAGCACGCAACCCGGCGTTTTTATTTTTGAATATATATATAAAAGAAATAAAATAATTTTTCATATCAATCAATAGATTGCACCCAGCATCCATTTGCCTTTCCATCTTGTGAGCGAACGCAAAAGATTGTGACAAAGTGGGTTAATCATGTCTGAACTTTCGCTATGGTGTTTTTTTCATGTTTTAACGGATTAAAACCATGGCCACAACTCAAGGAAACGCCAGAAAACTTACGGCCGATGAACACCGATTTTATCTCTCTTTGCTATGCGCACTGCTACTGAACGGCTGTCAATCCACTCACCCCTGGTACCGTCCGTTGGATGTCTCGCTCAAAGACAATCAACCTTGCTTTGCAGTGCCTATCAACAGCGTTCGCAGCGGCGACAGCCTGCAAAACCGGGGAGTGATTGTCTCACGGCAGGAACAACAGCAATGGCATATCGTCTGGACCTCACCAGAAGTCACTCCGTTGCCTGACCTGAAACCAGGACAATGCGTCACTTATCCGCAAGCAAACTGGGCTGCGGGAGAATACTCGGTCTTGCTCGGCGTCTCGATGAATAACGATACGGAAAGGCGTAAATAAATGAGAACATTTACTTTAAGCATTGAGCGTAATGGAAAGACACTATTACGTAGCGATCATTAAGCTACCCATCGTTGCATTTTCAGATGATTCTCCGATCGAGAGCGTGAGCCAAAACCTGTTACCACCCTATAGAAAATGTTAAGTTTCCTAAAAATAAGGAGGCTTTTCGACATGGAACAGAAGTCCAGCAACATCGCACCGGGCTATTGCATCGCCCAACAAACCGGCCCGCTCGCCTTCCACGCTAACTACCTGTTCGGTGGCAAGCCATCGGAAGCGGCACGCTTTTTTATGCAGCTCAATGCCGATACGCCGCTGGTTCAACCGGGGCAAATGCTGATCGTCGCCGATCCGCGCAATCATAATCAATCTACGCAGATCGCCGCCCTGATGCAGGCCAAGAGCCGCACCAGCAAAGCGGTGAAAGCCGGTGACAGCGATTTCTCTACCTTCTTGCATCGCAATTACGCCGCTATCGCCGCCTTCACCAGCTATGGGGAAACGGCCGTCGGGCTGGCTTCGGATGCCGGAGAACGCTACTTCAGTCAGATCAAAAATATCCTGGTCGAAATTGAAAAAACCTACCAAAATCAGTTCCGCACGAGTGGCGCTTTGATTGGCACTCAGTTTCAGGTGGAACGAGCGCGGCTGTTCGGTACATTAAAACCGTTACTGAATCGCCTTACTCGTGCTCAACTCAATATGAAAGAGTATGCGCAAATCAAACACGCGCTGGGGCTCTCCAGTAAATCGCTGGTGCATGAATGGAGTACCGCTGGCGTCGGTGCCATCAAGGGCTATTCGAACTACGTCGACAGCGCCAGCCGTGCGGCCAAGTTTATGAAAGCCGGCGGCTGGATCGGCATCGGATTGAGCGGGCTGAATACCACCAACGACGTCTACAATGCCTGCACCACCGGCCGCGAACAGGAGTGCGCCAAGATCGCGGTGAAGGGATACAGTCATTTTGCGGCAAGTACTGCCTTCGGTATCAAAGGCGGCGAATTAGGTGCCGCTGGGGGAATGTTACTATGCGGAGTTGTATTAGGCGTCGCCACTGGTGGCGTTGGGTCGTTAGCATGTGGCATAGCGGGTGCGGCTGCTGGTGGGGCCGCCGGTGGTTGGCTCGGTGGTTCTTTATCTGATACGGCTACAGGTTTTATTTTTGGTGACTGACTCATGAAAACAGCATCACTTATTGCAGCCGTGCTGCTCTTACTTTGTTGGCTTGTTCAATATATTTACTCTCGTCGCTATAAACGTGAGTTCGATGTTTTTTATCAACGCTATACCCAACAGGGCCACTTTGTCCCTGCTCACGTCGCGATTGCCGATGGCCTTGGCTCTTTAGGTACTTCCATCAAAGTCCAATGGTTCAGATGGATCCTTTGCGGCAAGAAAATCAAGGTGAAGAAAAACCAATATCTTCCCGCCAAGACCTATGAATTTGTTCGTCTTTCAACATCTGAACGCTTGCAGACCTGGATGAAAAACAACGGCACGCTTTTGGCGCTGGAAGGCGTGCTCTTCATCATGGCATTGATCTTTATGATGATAGCGAGAATATCGTGATTCAGGCTACTCAATGAAAACCATTGTCATATTATGCTTAACGCTGCTGGTTTTAAGCGCCTTCATCCAGTTCATTGGTTACCGTCGCCATAAAAAAGAGTTTGACGCTTTCTATCAACGTTACGCCGGCAGCGGACATTTTATTCCGCCCTACGTCGCCTTTGCCGATAGCCTCGGCATGCTTGGAACCTCATTGAAAGCACAGTGGTTTCTTTGGATTCTGAAAAGGAAAAAAATAAAAATAAAGGATCAAGTTTGGCTCGATGCGAAAACCTACGATTTCGTGCAAAAAACTGCCTCTCCTGAGCTACAGAAGTGGCTGGCGATGGATTTTATACTTTTGCTCGTAGAGGCCATTATTACCACCGTGGGCTGTATTTTTATTTATCTCATCAAAATCAACGTATAAAAATGATCAATTATATTGAGTCTTACATAAAAGAGATAAAACTCTTAGTGGTATTACTATTCTTTCTTTGCCTTCTTATCGCTATTATCCAATTTATTTACTATCGACTTCATAAAAAAGAGTTTGATCTCTTTTATCAACACTATGTGGTGAGTAAACACCCTGTTCCACTTTTTGTCGTGATAGCGGACAACCTTAACTTCATCGGTGTTTCACTAAAAGCCCAGTGGTTTCGTTGGATTTTGAACAACCGGAAATTAAAACTGACTCGCAACGTTTGGCTAAGCCCCAAAACCTACGACTTCGTTCGAACTGCTTCATCACCAAGGCTACAAAGTTGGATCCGTAATGATTTCAGACTATTAATGCTACAAGGAGCACTCTTAATCATCATGTGTCTCCTGAGCTATCTCCTGAAGTCGGTCTAATCCCCCTCCACCGCCTGCACCGCCGCCTTCTGCGTGGCGCGCTGATATAAGCACAGCTCCCTGCCCGGCTTGTTTTTCATAAACGGCTGCGGGTAGCGCCCGCCGATAAACAGCGCCGAATAGCCGACGTCATCACCGTAGTGAACGATCGCCCCTTCCACCCTGGCGTTTTCTAGCCCGCTGGCTTGCAGGCAGGCGGCGCGCATCGCCCGTTCGCTCTTGGCCCACTCCTGGGGGGAAGACGCAGTGGCGTTGAACGCGGCCAGCGCGGCGATAAGCAGCCCTATTCTCTTCATCGTTATCTCTCCTTCTACGGCCCGTCTCGCCAGTATAGACCGTGCCGACCCGGCCAACCCGCCGCGCTCTTTACGGCATTTTTATTCCGCACCCCGTTAACGTTACGGCGTTTTTACAGACAGTTTTTGCCGCCGCAGATACCCTTTTCACATCGCCGCTATGGCCTCACAAGAGAGTTGTCTCATGCGTTTATCCCTGCCTCTGGCCGTGACCGGTCTTCGTTCTGGAGCACGCCATGCATGCTAATATCATCGGCTTCAATCCCCTGCTGGCGGAGCTGCCCGCTTCGCCGACGCGCACCTTCCGTAAAGAGCTGGAGCACTATCTGCAGCGCTATCCGGATACCGAACAGCTGGATATTTATCTGCACGATCTGAACGGCCAGCTGCGCGGCAAACGGCTGCCGATCGCCGAAGCCTTTGGGCTGGAAAAAGGCTGCTACTTCCCGTTGTCGATCTACGCCATGGATCTGCACGGCCGGGTGATAGAAGAAAGCGGGCTGGGGCAGCGGGCGGGCGAGCCGGACCGGCTGTGCCTGCCGGTGCCCGGTACGCTGCGCCCCTGCGCGCGCGATCCCGAGCGCCACGCCCAGCTGCTGCTGACGATGCAAAACGCCGATGGCGACGCCTGCGAGCTGGAGCCGCGCGTGGTGCTGCAACGGATGCTGAAGCGCCTGCACGAGCGCAACTGTTTCCCGGTGGTGGCGGCCGAACTGGAGTTCTACCTGCAGGATCCGCAGCACCCCGCCGAGGCGGAAACCTGCCCGACACAGAGCTTCGCGGTGGATGCGCCGGAGCGCCACCATGCGCTGCTGAGCGACATCGAACGGCACGCCCGCCTGCAAAACCTGCCGTTGACCGGCGTGGTGGCCGAAGCCGCCTCCGGCCAGTACGAGCTGAACCTGCATCACAGCCGGCGCGTGCTGGAAGCCTGCGACCAGATCATGGCGCTAAAACGCCTGACGCGGCAAATTGCCGAGCAACATCACCAGCACGCCTGCTTTATGGCCAAGCCCTGCGCCCACGCCGCCGGCAGCGGACTGCACTTTCACATCAGCCTGCAGAACGAGCACGGCGAGAACCTGCTGACCGGCGCGCCGGGCGAACTGAGCGACAACATGCAGCAGGCGATGGCGGGCATGCTGGCGCTGATGCCGGCGTCAATGGCGATCCTGGCGCCCAATATCAACGCGTTCCGCCGTTTCCGCCGCGGCATGCACGTGCCGCTGCGCGCCTCCTGGGGCCACAACAACCGCACGGTGGCGCTGCGCCTGCCCTGCGCCGACAGCGCCAACCAGCGCATCGAATACCGCCTGGCCGGCGCCGACGCTAACCCCTATCTGGCGCTGGCGGTGATGCTCGGCGGCCTGCTGCACGGGCTGGAACAGCCGCTGCCGCTGCCGCCGGCCGCCAACGGCTGCGAGAGCGACAACGCCGCCCCCTTGCCGCTCGGCCAACAGGAGGCGCTGACGCTGTTCCGCCACAGCGATCCGCTGCGCGAGCTGCTCGGCCCGGCGTTCTGCACCTTGTGGCACACCTGCAAAAGCGCCGAACTGCACCGCTTCGAGGAACAGGTCACCGCCGCCGAACTCGGCTGGATGCTGTAATCGCTCTTTGATTCATTAACCTAAGGATAATCATGAATATGCAACCGCAACCGGCGCCCGTTCAGCCGCTGCTCTGCTGGCGCAAAGGCGTTTTTCATATCAGCACCGATCGGCAGCTGTTGGATATCGAGGCGATCCAGCGTTTCCTCAGCCTGGCGGATCGGGCGGCGGCCGAACGCCTGGTGCACCACGGCCTGTGCTTTGGCCTGTACCGCAAGCGCCACCAGCTCGGCTTCGCCCGCATGGTGACCGATTACGCCACCTTCGCCTCGGTGAGCGAACTGTTCGTCAGCGCCGAATACCGCGGCGTCGGGCTGGGCAGCTGGCTGACGCGCTGCTGCCTGGCGCATCCGGCCTTGCGCGGCCTGCGCGTCACGCTGCCGGCGCTGCAAGCGCCCTGGCGCGCCGATTGTTCGGCGCATGCCCTGCGCGCCCTTCACTGATAAGGAGCTCCTGATGTCTCGTTTAGTGCTGATTTCCAACAAGCAGTGCGACGGCAAGGATCTGGCCTGCGCCGGCCAGACGCTGGCGGCCGACGCCGAACCGGGGCTGTGGCTGGGCTGGAACGGCGACGTGCAGAATTTTGCGCAGCGCCCGATCAGCTGCCGCCAACGCGCCGGTTACGATCAGGTAACCTTCCCGCTGTCGATCGAGGAGTTCCGCCGCCACTATCAGGGCTACTACCACGACGGCCTGTGGCCGGTGTTCCACAACCAGCCGGAGAAGGCGCACTTCACGCCGGAAAACTACCGCGCCTACCGGCAGCTGAACCGCCATTTTGCCGATATCGCCTGCGAGCACCTGTGCCCCGGCGACATCGTCTGCATCGACGACTACCAACTGCTGCCCTGCGCCCAGGCGCTGAAGGAACAGGGGCTGCTGAACGCCTGCGCGTTCTTTTTCCACCTGCCGTTTCCGTCGGCGGCGCTACTGCGACGCATCCCGGAACATCGCCAGCTGATCGCTTCGCTGCTGTTCTACGATCTGATCGGCTTTACCAGCACGGACGATCGCAACGCCTTTCTCAGTTGCCTGGCGGGCGAGTTCCCGCTGGAGATGCTGCCCGACGACCAGATCCAGGCCAACGGGCATCTGTTCGCCACCGGCATTTTCCCCGCCGGCATCAACGGCAGGCAGGTTTATTGATTTTCATCGCGGCGCGCCCCCTTCAGGCGCGCCGTTTTATTTCGCCGTGATTTATTTTTACCGCCTTTATCGCCATCACCATGCGTTATTTCATTTTATGAATATAGCGATTAAAAAATGAATATTTATCCTGTTACATATCATACGTAAAAACCCTACGCCGCCAATTGCTTTTTATTAGTAAAAAACATTACCCTCTCCCTGCCATATTTAAACCGAGGAGGGCCCCATGGGCGATGAAAGTTTTAGTTTTACGCTAATACTATTGGGCGTCTTTCAGTAATGTCATCCGCGTTGCATTCTGAAAGACACGGAATGCGGCAACCGCTCCCCTTCTGACGGCCTTTCCCGCTCTGCCGGCCCACCCATCGCCCCGCTGCGAAAACAACGTCTGTCTCAGCCGCTACAGCGGTATTTATCTGATGTCGCCGGGCATATTCCCCGAGCGCCGACGGATTTCTTATGGGAAAAATAAGGTATTGCGTTATGCAAAATAACCGGGGTACATCTGTTTTCAGAAAGTCTTATTTAAATGACTTTATCGTTATCGCCATCGGTGTTTTTTTCATTGCCTTTTTTATTCGTGCCTGGGGTGACATGCACGGTGACTTCAATGAACAAAACGTCTCTGCCATTAATCTCGACGCCTGGAACCTGCTTTATTATTCGCTCAGAACCAGCATGCGCTTTCTCCTCGGCATGGCCTGGTCACTGCTGTTTTCTGTGGTATTCGCCGTGCTGGCCGCGCGCTATGCGCCGCTGCGCCGGGTGATCCTGCCCTTCGTCAACTTTATGGAGTCGGTGCCGCTGGTGGGGTTCCTGACCTTCACGACCGTGTATTTTCTCAACCTCTATCCGCACAGCGTGATGGGACTGGAGTGCACCGCCATCTTCGCGGTGTTTACCGGCCAGGCCTGGAACATGATGCTGACGCTGTATCAGACGCTGCGCATCGTGCCCAAGGAGCTGGACGAAGCCGCGCGCAGCTTCAATTACAACCCGTGGCAACGCTTCTGGCGGCTGGAGTTCATCTATTCAGTGCCGGGCCTGCTGTGGAACACCATGGTGTCGCAATCCGCCGCCTGGTTCGCCCTGGTGGCCTCCGAGGCCATTCCGGTCGGCGATCGCTCGGTCGAACTGCCCGGCGTCGGCTCCTATATCGCCGAAGCGCTGGCGCAGCAGAACGTGCCGGCGATCCTGTATGCGATCGTCGCGCTGGCCGCCAACATCGTGCTGCTCGATCAGCTGGTTTTCCGCCCGCTGGTGCGCTACACCGCGCGCTTCAAATACGAAGACGTTACCGCCAACCGGCCGCTCGGCAATCCGTGGTTTTACAACAGCCTGGCCTTCTCGCACGTCGGCGCGGCGCTCGGCCGCACGCTGCGCACGCTGGCTGACCTGTGGCTGTTCAAGCTGCCGCGGCTGTGGTACGCCCTCGGCCTGCACCGCCTGTTCAGGATCGCCGCCAAAGGCAACTGGCTGTGGCGCAGCCTGTGGTATCTCGGCGTGGTGCTGGCTTGCGTGTGGTTCGGCTATCAGTTGTGGGAATATTTCCCCAAACAGTACTTCGCCATGCTGCCGGAGTGGATGTTGCTCACCACCGCGCGGGTGGCTGCGGCCATGCTGCTCAGCGTGGCGATCTTCACGCCGCTGGGGGTGTGGATCGGCATGAACCCGCGGCTGGTGAAGATCTTCCAGCCGATCATCCAGATCCTGGCGGCTATTCCGCCCAACATTTTCTACCCGCTGATCGCCGCCTTCATCGCCATTTATCACCAGGATCTCGGCTGGTGGGCCATTCCGATGATCATGCTGGGCACCCAGTGGTACGTGTTGTTTAACGTGATCGCCGGCGTTTCCGCCATTCCGACGCAGATCACCGAAGTCAGCGAAACCTTCGGGCTGCGCCGCCTCCGCTGGTGGCGCTACTACATGCTGCCGGCGATCTTCCCCTACATCGTGACGGGCATCATCTCCGCCGCCGGCGGCGCCTGGAACAGCGCCATCGCCGCCGAGGTGATCCAGTGGGGCAGCACCACCCTCAGCGCCACCGGGCTGGGCGCGTTCATTTCCGTCGTCACCGACGCCGGCAAGAACCCGGAGTCCGCGCTGGGCTGCGCCGCGATGTGCGCGCTGGTGGCGCTGTGCATCATCTTCATCTGGCAACCGCTGTATCGCATCGCGGAAACCAAATTCAAATATGACTGATCAAGGGGGAACCACATGGTGACTCAAGAGGTAATTATCAGCGCCCGCCGGCTGAACAAGACGTTTATCGGCGAAAACAAACGCCCCAAACCCGTACTGCGCGACGTATCGCTGACCGTGCACGCCGGCGAGTTCGTTACCATTCTGGGGCAATCCGGCTCGGGCAAGTCCACGTTGCTGCGCATGCTGGCCGGGCTGATCCCACCGGACAGCGGCACGCTCACCCTGGCGGGCAAACCGGTCGACGGCCCGAGCACCAACGCCGGCATGGTGTTTCAGTCCTACGCGCTCTATCCCTGGCTGGCGGTGTACGACAACATCGCCTTCGGGCTGCTGGCGCAAAAACTGCCGCCGCAGACGATCGCCGAACGACTGGACGCGCTGCTGCGCCTGGTGGGCCTGAGTGGCTATGAGCACGCCTGGCCACGCGAGCTTTCGGGCGGCATGCGCCAGCGTGTGGGCTTCGCCCGGGCGTTGGCGGTAGAGCCCGACGTCTTGCTGCTGGACGAGCCCTTCTCCGCCCTCGATATCTTTACCGCGCAAAAACTGCGGGGCGACCTGCTGGCGTTGTGGGGGGAAAACCGGCTGCGCACTCGCGCCATGGTGATGGTGACGCACGACGTCGAAGAGGCGGTGCTGATGTCCGATCGGGTGCTGATCCTGGACGCGACCAGCAAACGGATCGACGACGAATTCAGCGTCAACCTCCCGCGCGCGGCGCGCAACCGGGAAAGCCTGCGGCACCTCAGCGATCGGATCCGCTGCTGCCTGTACAAAAAAATCGCGCAAGCGCAATCGGCCGGTTAATGGCCCTGTTTTCATCCACTTGGGGAATTGAAATGAACCATAAAAGCTTGCTGATGACGCTGGTCATCCTGCTGCCAGCCGCCGCCACCGCCGCGGAAATCGTCAATAAAGACGGCAATAAGCTGGATCTGTACGGCCAGCTGAACGGCGTGCATTACTTCAGCAGTGACGCCGACAATAACGGCGACCGCTCCTATACCCGCTTCGGCTTCAAAGGCGAGACGCAGATCGGCGACGGGCTGACGGGGTATGGCCAATGGGAATATCAGGCCGGGCTCAATCAGCCGGAAAGCGCCGGGCCGGGCGACAGCTATACCCGCCTCGGCTTCGCCGGATTGACGTTCAGCCGCTGGGGCAGCCTGGATTACGGCCGCAACTACGGCCTGCTGTATGACGTGGCCGGCTGGACGGACGTGCTGCCTGAATTCGGCAACGACAGCTACGAAGCGGCCGACAACTTTATGACCGGCCGCGCCAACGGCCTGCTGACCTACCATAATCGCAGCCTGGGCGGTCTGGTCGACGGCCTGGATCTCGGCCTGCAATATCAGGGGAAGAATCGGGGGGACGACGCTCACCGGGCGAAGGATATCCAAACGCAAAACGGCGATGGTTACGCCTTTTCCGCCACTTACGACACCGGCGCGGGGCTAAACTTTGGCGCCGCCTACGCCAACTCTGCGCGCACCCTGGCGCAGCAACGCTTCGGCCTGGCTGACGGCGATCGCGCCCGGGCCTGGACGCTGGGGCTGAAATACGACCAGGACAACCTCTACCTGGCGGCAAGCTACGCACGCACCGAGAACATGACCTACGTCGACGGCGATCGCTACGCCGGCTTCGCCCCGCGCGCAGACGCCGTCGAGGCGGTCGCGCAGTATCACTTCGATTCCGGCGTCACGCCCTCGGTAGCCTACCTGCAAACGCGCGGCCGCAACCTGCCCGGCATTGGCGACGCCGATCTGGTCAAATACCTGGATCTGGCGCTGAACTACAGCTTCAACGCCAACATGTCGACCTACGTGGAGTACAAACTCAACCTGCTGCAGCGGCAGAACGCCGCTGGCGCCAGCGCCGACGACATCGTCGAAACCGGCATCATGTATCAGTTCTGACCCCCATCCCGGCCGGAGGGCACCCTCCGGCCGGTTCATTATTCGACTTTCCGCCCGCCGCTTATTCTCTCGTTTAATTCAGGTTTATATTTCCACAAAATGACGCCTATATTCATTCTCGCGCTTTCTGTTGACGCCCCGTTTAATGAATAAAGAAAATTTTTCCCGCATTCATATTAAATTACATTTTGCCGCCATAATTCGGTGCATCCACATTGAACAATAGGCAATAGCACACGTATTATGGCCACACGAAAAATAACGGGAGAATGATATGGACGGCGACAGTTGGTTGTTTATTTTATTGTTGGAGCCGCTGAGGTCACAGGAGCAATAGTCATCCCATTGCATCCTGAAAGTGTCAGGATATGAGTCAGTTACAGCATCCCTTCGCTTTACCCTTCAGCCTCTGGCCTCCGCGCACGCCGCACCGGCGCGTCCGACGGGCTACCCCCTCCAGCATAAGCGTATTAACAGCCCGATAACGGTCAGGCTTATTTGCACTCGCATTTATTTTACGCCTGCCCGGCGATAAATATCGGCCCTTTTTCCATGCTCATATTTTAATTGGGTGGAGACAGATCATGATGGTAAAAAAAACTACGCTGCTGACGGTCAATAACGTCAGCAAAAGCGTTCAGCCTACCGGTAAAGAAAAACGTCTGGTGCTGGATGAAATCAATTTGCGCCTCTACGACAACGAAGTCGTCAGCATTTTGGGGCAGTCCGGCTCGGGCAAATCCACCCTGCTGCGCATGCTTTCCGGCCTGATCGCGCCGGATCTGGGCAGCGTGATGCTGGGGGATAAAAAAGTCTCGGGGCCGAATCCCCAGATCAACATGGTGTTCCAGACCTTCGCCATTTTCCCGTGGCTGAACGTCTACCAAAATATCGCCTTCGGGCTGCAGGCGCAGGATCTTCCGCCGCAGGTGGTCGAAGCCCAAACGCTGAAAATGCTCGATTTGGTCGGGCTCGCGCCTTACCGCGACGCCTACCCGCGCGAGCTTTCCGGCGGCATGCGCCAGCGGGTCGGCTTCGCGCGCGCGCTGGCGGTTGAACCGATGCTGCTGTTGCTGGACGAACCCTTTTCCGCACTGGACGTCTATACCGGCGAGCACCTGCGCAGCGATCTGCTGCGGATCTGGAGCACGCGCCAGATCAAAACCCGCTCCATCGTGCTGGTCACTCACAGCGTAGAGGAGGCGGTGATGATGTCTGACCGCATCCTCCTGCTGGGCGCCGGCACCCTCGACGGCTGCTATCACATCACGCAGCGCCGCGAGGCGCGCACCCGCGAGGGGATGCAGCCGCTGACGGACAAAATCAGCGAGGCGCTCAGCCGGCAGATCGCCGCCGCGCACTGAGCGCCGCCCTGGACTGGCGGGACGGAATCCCGCCAACTTAACTACCTGTTTATCAAGAGTTACCCCGCCACGGGTGGCTCATGATAAGCGGATAATACATCGAGTTATTATCATGCATTTCATTCATACGCTGCTGACGCTGCTGACCGCGTCCGTCCTGGGCGCCGCCATCGGCTACGAAAGACAGTTCCGCCAGCGCACCGCCGGGCTGCGCACCAACACGCTGGTGGCCACCAGCGCGGCGATCTTCGTCCATCTGGCCATGACCATCGACGGCAGCGGCGGCGCGGTGCGCGTCATCTCCTATGTGGTCTCCGGCGTCGGCTTTCTCGGCGCCGGAGCCATCATGAAGGAAGGGATGAACATCCGCGGCCTGAACACCGCCGCCACGCTCTGGGGCTCCGCGGCGGTCGGCGCCTGCGCCGGCTGCGGCCTGTACGGCGATGCGCTGGCCGCCACGCTGTTCGTGCTCGCCGCCAACACCCTGTTGCGCCCGCTGGTCAATATGGTCAACAAACAGCCCTTCAATGACGTTAACGGCGAGTCTACCTACCAGATTTGCGTCATTGCCTTCGAGCATGAGCAGCGTGAAGCGCTGGCCAAATTCAAACAGGTGCTGCAAGGGGAAAACTGCTTTATCTCGCATCTGGATATCGAACCCTTCGGCGACGACGACGTGGAGATCACCGCCACCTTGATGCCGGCTTCCGTCACCACGCCGGTGCTCGACCAGACCATCAATAAATTGCTGAACGACAGCATGATGAAACAGGCCTATTACAGCCGCATCGCCGGCTCCGGCTAATGCTTTTCACTTCCAGGGAGATCAACCATGAAAACCATGCCAAAGCTGGCGCATCTGACGATGTTCAAAGACATTGTCCACTGTGGAAGTTTGCACGAGGCCGCGAAAAAGCTGGCCATCTCGCAGCCGACGCTCAGCCGGGTGCTGAAAGAGCTGGAAATGACCGTCGGCGCGCGGCTGCTGGAGCGCAGCAACCGCGGCGTGCGCCTGACGGCGGTCGGCGAACTGTTTTACCGGCGGATAGACGCCGCCACCAACCAGTTGCTCAACGCGTTTGACGAGCTGCGCGGCCTGAGCGCCGACGGCGAGAAGCGCCTGCGGGTAGGGATGAGCGTCGATCCGCTGCTGTGCTACCTGCCGCAGGTGCTCGAAGGCTTCAACCGCCGCTACCCACATACCCGGGTGACGGTGGTGGAGGACGGCCCGGAAGGCCTGCTGGCCCGGCTGCGAAGCTGCGAGCTGGATTTGGCGGTCAGCAGCCTGAACGGCGCGGCGGGCGGCGCCGATCTGGCCATGCAGGCGCTGAAGAGCGAGCGCTTCTCGCTCTATCAGGGAGGCGACCTTACCGCAGCCGGGCAGCCGCCGGCCGAGGCCAAATGGGTGGTGCCGCGCTCCTGCTCGGTGGGGCATGCCGCCATCCGCGAGATCGCCGAACGCTACACGCCGCATGGCCAGATCGTCGAGACCGACTCCTTTCTGGCGACCTGGTGCCTGGTCAGGCAGCAGGGCTATATCGCGCTGCTGAGCGATCGGGTGGTCGCGCACTACGCCCCGCAGCTGCACCTGCAGAAAATCCCGACGCAAGAGATCGACATCAGCGCGCGCTTTTACGTCTTTACCCGCCATGAGCCGGCCACGCCGCCGCTCAGCGCCGCGTTTATCCACCTGCTGCAGGCCATGCAGATGGCCTGAAGAGACAGGCTGCCGGAAACGTTCGGTACCCGATAAGCGAACTGAAAAATAGGGGGTTAAAGCCGGCCGGTTATTCCGGGGGCCGCATTGGCAACAGCGGCAGCCTGGCGGTGATTGCCAATGCAACAGCACAGAAAGGTATTATTGCGCCCTTCTGTGCCACCCTCATCGGCAACCCGCACGACCATTACGCCATGACGGTTTTATAAAGCAATTCGTCGAGCGAGAAATCACTGCGCGCGCAGCTATCAGGTAATTCAGCCGGTTGTTCATGAACCTTAAGCGTTTGCAGAATAAACGCGTGTATCAGCTCCCTACGGGGACCGTATTCTGCTTCTCCAGCTCTTTTCTTGGCCGCCAACAAGGCATGAATTTCCGCTAACAACAATGGATCGCTCACCGTTCCAGCCAGCAGGTGATCGAAACGCATTGGCGGCACCCCTTTTCCCGCTTCTATCCAAAGGACGGCCAGCAATGGCCGCAGAACGTAGAAATATTTTTTTAGGCGCACTTCCTCGCCTTGCAAGTAGCCGCGGAAATTTTTACGCGCCATGGAAAGATAATGCCAGCGTGCTCGCGTTGCGGAAAACCACTCAGGTACGACGCCTTTCAGCGCCTCTACACTTTCAGCATCCTGCCGATAAACCACCGGTGAATCCAGCCATTCGATCAACGTCGGGTTAGCTCGCTTTAACAGGCCGAGCGACTTGCGCCATTCCCACCCACAGACGTCGAGCTCATCATCTATCGGCAGTTCGATCACGTCACGCTGCGTCTCAACGCGCAAATACCATTCAGGCCGATGCACATACAAGAAACGCACGTCGTAATCACTGTCCGGCGAAGCGAATCCCCATCCACGGCTTCCGGACTCGCAGGCATATAACACCCTTACGTCATATCGCGCTTCTATTTCACGCAACACCTTTTTTATTTTGACGCGCATTTCACTGCTGACGCCTTCTGTTTGTTCTTCCATGTCTTTATCCTTTTCCATACGTTGCCTAACGCAGGGTATATACGATTCTCACCCGACACAACTGCGCCGCTATATTCAAAACATGATGAAACCAGCCGCCAACCGCTCACCCCGCCAATCCAACCGTTCACCCGGCGAATCTGACCGCTGAGCGAAATACGCCTGTCTTCCCCCCTTACCCCCGGCGATGATGAGCTGTTCCTAAACCCGCCTTACCTCGGGAAAGACGCTACGGCTCGCCGCGCTACTCTGATATCTCTTACAAGCGGATGAGTTCATTCATATTTTGCAGATTGGAATTAAGGATACCTCATGAAACGAGAGGGGATTTTAAAGCACATTCCGTGGATGCTGCTGGGGATACTCGGCGCAGCCTGCCTAGGCGTGGTGGCGCTGCGCCGCGGCGAACACATCAGCGCGCTGTGGATCGTCGTCGCTTCGGTGGCGGTGTATCTGGTGGCCTACCGCTACTACAGCCTGTACATCGCCACCAAGGTGATGAAGCTGGACGCCGGCCGCGCCACGCCGGCGGTGGTCAACAACGACGGCCTGAACTACGTGCCGACCAACAAGAACGTGCTGTTCGGCCACCACTTCGCCGCCATCGCCGGCGCTGGGCCGCTGGTGGGGCCGGTGCTGGCCGCGCAGGTCGGCTACCTGCCCGGCACGCTGTGGCTGCTGGGCGGCGTGGTGTTGGCGGGGGCGGTGCAGGACTTTATGGTGCTGTTCATCTCCTCGCGCCGCAACGGCGCCTCGCTCGGTGAGATCATCAAAAAAGAGATGGGGCCAATACCGGGCACCATCGCGCTGTTCGGCTGCTTCCTGATCATGATCATCATCCTGGCGGTGCTGGCGCTGATCGTGGTGAAAGCGCTGGCGGAAAGCCCGTGGGGCGTGTTCACCGTCTGCTCCACCGTGCCGATCGCGCTGTTTATGGGCATCTACATGCGCTATCTGCGCCCCGGCCGCGTGGGTGAAGTGTCAGTCATCGGCATCGTGCTGCTGGTGGCCGCCATCTGGTTCGGCGGCGTGGTGGCGCACGACCCGTACTGGGGCCCGGCGCTGACCTTTAAAGACACCACCATCACCTTCACGCTGATCGGCTACGCGTTCGTCTCCGCCCTGCTGCCGGTGTGGCTGATCCTGGCGCCGCGCGACTACCTGGCCACCTTCCTGAAAATCGGCGTGATCGTCGGGCTGGCGATCGGCATCGTGATCCTCAACCCTGAGCTGAAAATGCCGGCGGTGACCCAGTTCGTCGACGGCACCGGCCCGGTGTGGAAAGGCACCCTGTTCCCGTTCCTGTTCATTACCATCGCCTGCGGCGCGGTATCCGGCTTCCATGCGTTGATCGCCTCCGGCACCACGCCGAAGCTGCTGGCCAATGAGACCGACGCGCGCTTTATCGGCTACGGCGCGATGCTAATGGAGTCCTTCGTCGCCATCATGGCGCTGGTGGCGGCGTCCATCATCGAGCCGGGCCTGTACTTCGCCATGAACACCCCGCCGGCGGCGCTGGGCATCACCATGCCGGATCTGCACCGCCTGGGCACCGAAGACGCGCCGATGATCATGGCTTCGCTGAAGGACGTGACCGTGCACGCGGCGGCGGCGGTCAGCTCCTGGGGCTTCGTCATCAGCCCGGAACAGATCCTGCAGACCGCCACCGACATCGGCGAACCTTCAGTGCTGAACCGCGCCGGCGGCGCGCCAACGCTGGCGGTGGGCATCGCCCACGTGTTCCACCAGATCATTCCGGGCGCCAACATGGGCTTCTGGTACCACTTCGGCATTCTGTTCGAGGCGCTGTTCATCCTGACCGCGCTGGACGCCGGCACCCGCTCCGGCCGCTTCATGCTGCAGGATCTGCTGGGTAACTTCGTGCCGTTCCTGAAGAAAACCGACTCGCTGGTGGCCGGCATCGTCGGCACTGCCGGCTGCGTCGGGCTGTGGGGTTACCTGCTGTACCAAGGCGTAGTCGATCCGCTCGGCGGCGTGAAGAGCCTGTGGCCGCTGTTCGGCATCTCCAACCAGATGCTGGCCGCCGTGGCGCTGGTGCTGGGCACCGTGGTGCTGATTAAGATGAAGCGCACCCAATACATCTGGGTGACCGTGCTGCCGGCGGTGTGGCTGCTGATCTGCACCACCTACGCGCTGGGCCTGAAGCTGTTCAGCGACAACCCACAGCTGGAAGGCTTCTTCTTCCTGGCCGGCGAATACAAGCGCAAGATCGCCGAAGGCGGCGCCGAGCTGAGCGCCCAGCAGATCGCCAACATGAACCACATCGTGGTGAACAACTACACCAACGCCGGGCTGAGCATTCTGTTCCTGCTGGTGGTGTACAGCATCATCTTCTACGGGGTGAAAACCGCGATGGCAGCGCACAAGAACCCGAAACGCACCGACCAGGAAACGCCTTACGTGCCGGTGCCGCAGGCCGCGCCCGCCGACGGCGTAACTGAGGGGGAGGTCAAAGTTTCGACCCAGCATTGATGTGATTTAACGGATACCCTGCATAATAAACGTTAAGTAGTACCCAAAGCCGCACGGCCTGCGTATCGCAAGATGCCAGGCGTGCGGCGCGATGCAATCGAGATACCCGGGGCGACCCGGAGGTGGGGCATCCCTGCGGGAACCCCATCCCCCGGCTTCCCCTAATATCAGGCTAAAGCAAGCGCTGTAGTGATGCAGGGTAGAGTTGGAGAAGGCTTATGTTCGGAAATCTCGGCCAGGCGGGGAAGTACCTCGGGCAGGCGGCGCGCATGTTGGTGGGCGTGCCTGACTACGATACCTACGTCCAGCACATGAAAGACAACCACCCGGACAAGCCGGTGATGACCTATAAAGAATTTTTCCGCGAGCGCCAGCAAGCGCGCTACGGCGGCGACGGCAAAGGCGGCATGCGCTGCTGTTAACCCGCAGTCACAAGGACCCGTATGAAACCCATCGCAGTCACCATCCTGACCGGCTTTTTGGGCGCCGGCAAAACCACCCTGCTGCGCCACATCCTGAACGCCGAACACGGCTATAAAATCGCGGTCATCGAAAACGAGTTCGGCGAAGTGCCGATCGACGACGCGCTGATCGGCGATCGCGCCAGCCGCATCACCACGTTGAGCAACGGCTGCATCTGCTGCAGCAAGTCCAACGAACTGGCAGACGCGCTGCTGGATCTGCTGGACGGCGTCGACAGCGGCCAGCTGGCGTTCGACCGGCTGATCATCGAATGCACCGGCATGGCCGATCCCGGCCCGATTACCCAGACCTTTTTCTCGCACGAGATCCTGTGCGAGCGCTTCCTGCTGGACGGCATCATCACCCTGGTGGACGCGGCGCACGCCGAGCAGCAGCTGAGCCAGTTCAGCATCGCCCAGGCGCAGGTGGGCTATGCCGACCGCATCCTGTTGACCAAAACCGACGTGGCGCCGGACTGCGAAGCGCTGATCCAGCGGCTGCAGCGGATGAACGCCCGCGCGCCGGTCTACCAGGTGACGCACGGCGATATCGATCTGAGCGTGCTGTTCGACATCGAAGGCTTTACGCTGAACGACAAACTGAACCTGACGCCGCCCGCCCCGCTGTTCCGCCGCATTCCGCAGCCGCAGAGCGACATCCGCTCGATCGTGGTGACGCTAGAGCGGCCACTGCCGCTGATGCAAATCTCCGACGTGATGGAAGGCCTGCTGCTGGAATACGCCGACAACCTGCTGCGCTACAAAGGCATACTGTCGATCGAAGACGAGCCGCGCCGCCTGCTGTTCCAGGGCGTGCAGCGGCTGTATAACGCCGACTGGGATCGAGAGTGGCTGCCTGGTGAGGAACGCCGGAGTACCTTGGTATTTATTGGTATAGATCTGCCGGAGGAGGAGATTCGGGGAAGGATTGGGGGGTTGGGGTAAACGGGGTTGGGATATGGGAGCCTGTGGGTGGGCTCCAACTCCTACGCTCGCTTAAGCTGCTCCAGCTTGTGTTCTGCTTTCCATCGCAGCATGGCAAAGAACGCTACCGCTGTAGTGCCCCAGCTCTCCGGCATAAACTCATCTGAAAAATGCTCCGCCATGCCCTCGTTTATACGCCCCGCATAGGTGGCCTGAAATTTTTTGGTTTCCTCGAGGATATCGCGGATGACCTGACTGCCGTTTTGCTCAAGGAAGCCGTCAATTACACCCTCGGCCGTTTCGGCATCAGTAAACAGATCATAATCCTGACCGAAGTAAATACTGAATAAGCTACTGAGCTCGCTGAAGTGATTGCGTATCACGATGGTGCTCAAAGCGCTTTCACTGCAGCGCTTCTGGCCTGTTGCAGGAGTGCGGAAACCGTGGTTCCCCATAGCTCCGGGCTGAAGGTAAACCCGAAACGTTGGTTGAATAAGGACTCCACATTATCCTGTGCCAGTAGCTCATCTATCTCATTGACCAAAGCCTCGCGCTGCTGATGATTCGCCAGACGAATGTACTCTGCTATCAGCGCAGTAATATCGCCCTCTGCATTTATCAAGTCATAATCTTGGCCAAAATAAACGACGATCAGATTATCAAGTTCGCTGGTTTTCATCGGCTTATCTCGCAGGGAAGGCGCTAAGGATAAAGTAAGGTTTGCCATTATAGCGGGTAAATTCAATCACGACGCCAACCCGATGACATTGATAGACGTCAGTGCTGCCGCGTAACACGCCATAGCCTACTGATTCTGTGAAATTGTGATACACGCTCAAACGGCTGCCGGGAGACGCGTACTTCATCCAATTCACAATATCTGCACGGTTCGCCTTTACCGTGACAGATACATACTTTTCGGCCTCCTTTACCGATCTGAAGGTACTTGCCGCGATCAGTTTCGGGCGCCTGGCTAGCCTGGCAATAAGCGCTTCCGGAGCTATGTTTATATGCCGAGCCAATGTGTGCCCGCCCGGATATTTACCGCTAACGGACTCGTGCTCAATCAGCTTAACCCGCCCCATGCGCACGGATGCGGCTCTGGCTGCGCCAACCGCTCCGGCAAAGACAAAAGGCACGGCAATATCGACCGTTAAACCGACGTTATAGGCCGTTTCCCGATCGGCACCCAGTGTTTGCGCCAATAAAACGGCAGACTGATAAGTGTCAGTCGTCGTTGGCTGCCCGGTAATCATCTGATTGGAAGCGGCCTTGATGCTGTCCAGGCTATGCGTTCCCACCACCACGCACCCGACCTTGGTGATAAACGTCGGATCCGGCGCATAACACAACACCCCTGCCCCCATCAGCTCAACGACACCACCGGCAAGCCCCAAACCGCCAAGCAGACGGTTACTGAGCGTTTCGCCTTCAGTGACGCTTTCATCAGACAGTACCGCCGCAAGCTGCACCGGCGACAGGGCAATACGCAACTCATCTTCATTCGCCATGTTCGTTCATCCGTGAATTAGCAAAGCCGTATGATTAACATAAGCTTTAGAAAGGATAAATACTGGAACGGTTAACACTTCGTAGCGCGAATAGAGGATTACTGAACATAACATTCATTTAGATAATAGAATACCATGAATTATATTCACTATATATAGACAACATTACAAATATAAAAGAGCACCATAAATAACTGCGATCTGTATTCCAATGCTGAAAGCAAATAAACTGTAATTCTATACAGCTTATTTTTTCCTTTTCCTGATAACGTTATAGTTTTTCCGCTGCGGCAAAATCCGCAGCCGGAGTTAGCGTTCCGAATCCCCCAACCCTGTTCGAATATGGTATAAATTCGAGCATGCCGATGCGCACCCAAACAATGGTGGCTCGGGCGGTGCTTCCTCCGGGGAGGCCGGTATCCGTTGGGGCCGGTACGCTAACGCCGTTCGAGCTACCACCCGAGTTTAGCGTCTCTTCTGGTAGCGGTATTTCTCTCCAAATGGAAATAGCCGATATGGAAAACACAAACTTACCCAACGCTTCTGAAACCATCCCCAACACCCTTCCCCTCTATCGCCAACTGTTTAACCACCTTGAGCTTAGCGCTTTCAATCCCTCAGAACTTTTAGACTTAGCAGCACTCTCTGCCGAACAGGCGGAAGGGCTGTGCTACGGCCTGATGCTGTTTGGCCAGTTACTGCAAAAGCACCCACAGCTGGATGCCGAAGGCTGGGAGCAGCTGAATCGCTATCTCAACGCCACAGCGCATCTGGTTCCTGCGCTGTGTAACCTTTATGGGCGAGCGTTGCGGGAGATGGAAGGCTAGCAGCAACGGAAGAACAAGAAACTCTCTGATACCAAAGGGTGATGTAAATCAATCACCCTTGATATGTCTTTAAAAAACAACATGATAATAAAAAACATGTGAAAATTTCGGCTCAGTAACTTTCAGCGCGAAGTTAAAAAATATAAGAGATATCAATTAGCATGATATAAAAATTGCAATTCATAATAATATTCATAAAATGAATATCATTTGATGACATGATGAATGTATGATGGCTAGCGAGAAATACACTTGGGGTGAAGAAGATTTAGAAGCATCAGTACTAGCATATATAGAAATGAAGCGAAAATCCGAATCTAATGAAAAATTTTCCAAGTTATCATATTATAAAAAACTCGGTGAGAAATTTGGCCGCTCGCCAAAATCTTTCGAGTACAGAATGCAGAATATTTCCTATGCATATCACACTCTTGGTAGGGAGTGGTTAAAGGGATTAAAGCCTGCATCTCATGTTGGCACCAACAAATTACAACAACTTATTGATTTAATTTTTATCCACGATAAAGAAACTTTTGAAGAAGAAAATAAAAAATTTGAAATTCAAGTAGAAAAAATTCTAGAAAAAGGTATATCCACTCAACCCGATGGAACAAAAAAACCAATTAGAACCATAAGACAAATTATTACCATTGCTCGAGACCCAAAAATAAAAGCCTATATACTTCAAGAAGCCAAAGGTATTTGCGAAGTTTGCGAAAAGTCCGGACCTTTTCCAGATAGCAAAGATAGACCATATTTGGAAGTTCACCACCTAAAACCTTTAGCTAAGGGAGGGTCAGATACAGTAGGTAATACAGTTGCAGTATGTCCTAACTGCCATAGAGAGCTACATTATTCCAGGGATAAAATGACCGTACTTGAAGAGATATACAAAAAAATAAATAGACTGATAAAAGAATAAATTATGCCGCCCCTTTGCCTGATATCTCGAGTAAAGGGCCTCCATTTTTTATCCAAGAACTAACCAATTCAAGTATGACATCTTCCTCAAGTCTTACTTTCCCCTGAATTGCGCATTTCCATATAATCATAACACGCCATCCCATTTCTCTTAGTTTATCCTGAACCTCAAGATCTCTTTTCCTATTATTGCAAAGTTTTACCTCCCACCATTCTCGGTTTTCTTTCGGCCACTGAAAAAAATGACAATTATGCAAATGCCAAAAACAGCCATTGACGAAAATTACACATTTATATTTTGGAAGAACGACATCAGGTTTTCCAGGTAATTTATGGAAATTTACACGATAACGGAATCCACGAGCATGAAGACGTAACCTCAGCCACATTTCAATTTCAGTGCCTTTTATTTTAACCAAGGCCATTCTATTCCCGCGAACAGCATTATTTTCCTTCTTACCCATATATCCATACTCTCGCAATTATTAATGGAATGGGATGGCAATATTTTACCTATTCAGTAAGATTTAGGCCCTTGACATACACCATCACTTTCATTTGCTACACGCCAAAAATCATTATCTATTTTACATATCCCATTAGGATCTTTAACTATTCTCACTGATATTACCTGACCCTTTTCAATTTTTGGTAATCCTAACTCTCTACAAATTCTTGGATGTTCATTTTGATGCCCTAAAATAACAATCCCTTCTTCAGCAAGATAAGATCTAGCACCTCCATTTGCACGCACTCTTTTCATTGGGTCATCTTTCGCAGAAGCAACTGTAGCTATAGTTTCCCGCTCTATAACTTTACCGGTGTAGATCCTAAATAACTCGTTAAGTCTTTGCTGCCCAGATGACGCTCCCATGATTCTTTCTCGAGTTACGGGATCCATCAAAAACAATTGATTAATAGGTATTTTGACATTATCATATACCCATACTATTTTTCCTCGTGAAGAAGCACTAATGGTTTTCTTTCCATCCTGATTCGCACCTTCATTCAAAATTTCACTACTTGCACGTACAACCCCCAAACTAGCAGTGCCTTTCTCGTCATCTGCCTTAATCAAAATACAAATATGATTAATAGCCTCTTTAGGTATGTTCCACCCCCATCCATTCCCTGTGTACTTACAATCAACCTCAATGCCATCGATTTTATAATCCATTATATTTCCACGATCAAGAGAAAATGCAGAGCGTAACAATATCTCAACTTTAGTACCCAGATAGGTTTTCTCAGTCTTTTCTAACTGATTATAAGCATAGCGGGCAGTTCTTGGTCCATCAATAACTTCATCAAAAGACTTTCTTATTACTTCTATAAACTTCTCACAACCGCCAGTTACATTTTTAAAATAAGATATAACTTTATTTATATCTAGATCAGAAATATATTCTAGAGATGAATTATTCATATATCCTCACATCTTTATGAATCAAATATATGAATTATCTCTCTAACTTACATAAAAATAAAGTATTATTAATCAGTTAAAAAAATCCTGCCACTTGCATGTAGGATGAATGCCTAAGTTAATCCCCCCTCCCCCAATGAGCATGATATGTATATTTAAACAGTATAAAGTGCTTTAGATCTCCCTCTTGAAACGTTAGAATGCACGCATGTTCATCAACAAAGTTGGCAGGTTGCGTCTAAACATGGCTTATAAAGTTATCGATCTATTCTGTGGGGCTGGAGGCCTAAGTGCAGGCTTCATGTTCGGCGAAAATCATCCTGATTTTGAAGGAGTTTTGGCTATTGATAACAACCAACATGCATGTGATACCTACAACGCGAATTTTCCAGGCAACCATTGCATTGCGGTAAACATTGAGGAATGGCTGTCTCAGCAAGACTCGATACCTCAGGCTGATATCGTTATCGGCGGGCCTCCTTGCCAAGGATTCAGCCTGTTGAATAAAAAACGAGAAGGTGACCATCGCCGTGCATTGTGGGAACCCTATATGGACATCGTTGCATCCTCCGGCGCCAAGATGTTTATCATGGAAAATGTGCCCGGATTGCTGAAGAGTGATGAATTTTTGGACATTCAGGCCCGTGCCAAAGAAATGGATTTTCACTTAGTTTACGATGTCTTGAACACAGCAGACTATGGCGTCCCTCAGACAAGACGTAGAGCTATAGTCATTGGGTACAACTTACAGCATTTTTCCATAGATTCGCTTCCTGAATTTCCACCGGCCAAAACGCATGTGAGCCCTCAGCAAGCTACCCAAAATACAGACTTACCTACTTGGCAAGATGTCAAATCTGTTATCGCCGATCTTGATGATCCTGAAGGCGTTGAAATTAGAAATATTTCAGCTCCTTATGATCTACACTTTGGCCGAACTCCAACAGAAGTTAGTTTACGTAGATACAAGTCAGTACCACCAGGTGGTAACCGATTTGATCTTATGAAAAATGCACCAGAAATTACACCACAATGTTGGATAAACAAGCCAAGCGGTGGTACAGATTTATTTGGGCGTTTATGGTGGGATCGCCCATCAGTAACAATACGAACTGAGTTTTTTAAACCGGAAAAAGGACGTTATCTGCACCCAGAAAAACATCGTCCTATTACCCACCGGGAAGCAGCAAGGATTATGACATTCCCAGATACCTTCAAGTTTTGTGGCACAAAAATTGAGGTTGCAAAACAAATCGGCAACGCGGTTCCTGTAAAATTCGCGCGGAAAATTGCCGAATATGTATATACAACCTTAAAAACTATTTAACACTCTCTTGCTATGATGAAAATCATAGCAAGAAGTATCCAGATCTATAATATAAAACACAGATAATTTAGTTGGATATTATATCCATACTGTTTTCCCAACAACATTTTTTCCAACAAACTATCCACTAAAAAATTAATTCGATTTCAACATAACCTCTTCACCCCGTTTCCATACGAAAAAGCTGGCCTCATAAGGATGTAAAGGCGTACTGGCAATAATACTGTATCCTTTACCGGGAATAAAATCATACTCATCGATGCCAGGAACACACTTCCCAGGCTCCAACGCGACAGGCGTGTTTGCATATGATTGTTCATAGACATAATTATCATTGCCATACTTCCATATGGCTACCTTGAGAATGGACTCTTCTCTTTCCATGTCATTCCTATCGACAAAAACGCAGATCTTGCTGCCTACAGCCGTTGCTTTTGCCGAGCGTAAATTGGCTTTATCCCCCATAGGGCAACCCGAGATAAAAAGATAAAGAAGAAGGAAGAAATATTTTCTCGTAGCGGCAGCCCTGCGCTTCTGATAATGGGATGAAATTGTGACAATGTCCTTATGTCCACTGTCCCGATGAGTTTCCTGTTTGGCAAGCGGAAGAAGGTATTCGCTCCATATCTCTTTAGAATGAAATAGTCCGCAATTATCGATACTTGCTGTTCCATGCTGTAGTGGCGTAGTAAAGGTTGATCAAGCCGATATTGATAACTTACCGCCCAACTGAGAAGCCCACGGGTACGAACCCACATGCCTCTTTGATACTGCCAGACATGTGCTATCTCGTGGATAAACGGGTGTTGTGCCAAATGATGTACCGTAAAATCAGGTCGGTATAAAGCCTTACGAAAGCACAACTCCCATTCGGGCTCATCACCGTGTACCGATTCTGCAGCCCAAAGACAGGTAGCTGTCGAAGTGAACCAACACGCTCTGATAGAAAATGGTGCTGCCAAACGCTGAACGCGCCAGGTTGACTTCGCCCGGCGTTAACGCCCGCGTGATCCCTTCCTGTTGCGGCTCTATCCTGGAATTCCATGATCCGAAAGAGCTCAATGAACCGCTATTTTATACTTTAATATCAATCTGATAGGTCTTACCACAGCATCAGGAAGATCTGGTTTTTACGGGGATGAGAAATACGTCAATACAGTAAAGTTGGCAGGTAATTGCGGCGGGCAGATTACAGACACAAAAAAACCACCTCTCGGTGGCCTCTTGTTCGCGCGGTACTTAATGGTGCCGAAGGCCGGACTCGAACCGGCACGTATCTCTACGGTTGATTTTGAATCAACTGCGTCTACCGATTTCGCCACTTCGGCACTGAAGTAGTATGCGGAAAACGGGTGAATTATACCTTCCCGCGACCAGCACGCAACACTTATCCGTTGTTCAATGAGTTAAGTGTCGAAAAAACCGCCGCAACGCGCGTTTGTCCACCCCGCCTTCCCGCTGCGCGCCCTTCCCAACCCTGTTGATGATGAGCATCAGGCTATTGCAACGAGCATCCAGGATCAGGCGCCACACTCACGTAATACCATCCGATTCCAGATTCCAACGTCGTTGCACAGAACAATGATGGCTCCTGTGCCGAACGTCATTCACTCCCACGAGCCAGAACCGCTCACCGCGCTAACGAAACAAGTTCAGGAACCCGCCACGCGCCAGCCTCCCTCCTCATAGCCACCAGCCCCTATCAAAAATAAAATAATCCCCAGCCGTAATGACAACGCTGCAAATAATTGCATAACAATGTGTCAGCCAATAAAGAATGAGTTTGCGCAACATTCCAGGAACAATATTTTTTCATTGTTGAATATCAGGCGGGAAATAAAAAATCGAAACGGGGCTATAAAAAGACAGAGGTTATTCACGTTGGATGGGCTTTATCTGAAATCACCAGAAAATAGCGTACATACATAACAAAATGGCTAGTTAATGCCTAAAAACCAGCTGAGATCGCTTGCCTCTGCGGAGTTAATAGCTTTAAGATGGTGCAAGAAAATTTTCCCTGGTGTTGGCCAATATTGGCAACCTGGCCCTACGCGGTCAGGTTTTTTTTTGTATTTTTTATCAAAACATTACCGGGAAAGTGTATCGCCTCAAGGGGTGAGAAACTAGTTAGACTAAAGTACAGTCCCTTACTAGACCTTTATAAGTTCAGTGCGGTGATTATTTCATATTGCAGATTTCGGGGCCACCGATACGCTATTGCGGCCTTCACGTTAATCGCCACGGCGCCAAATCAATACCGGTTAACGCTTGTCATTTCCTGAATCGAAAGATGCTGTTCGCTAGCCGATACTTTTTACCTCTAGACGTCTCCCGACTTATTTAGCTTTGCGCTGCCGCCAGCGCAGTATTCACGGGGAGCTAGCAGCCTATCCATCCACCGGCTTAATCAGCCGCAGCTCCATCCCTAGGCGCACAGCATGTCGGGCATTCGTTACCCCCAGCTTTTTGACAATGTTGGACATATGAAACTTGATGGTGCCGGTCTTTATGCCCAGGATCATCGCCGTTTCCTGGTAGGTTTTACCCACGCTGGCCCAATAAAGGATCTCGTTTTCCCTGTCGGTAAAGCGGGCGTTTCTCTCCAGCGCTGCGGCGTTTTTTGCTGACAGTGGTGACAGCGCCAGGTACGACTCATGGATTGAGGCCAGCAATACCGAAATATCGCCTTTACGCTCGGTGAGCGCCTGGATGGCTGCCATTTTCTGTTCCGCGCTGAAGGCAAAGGAAAGCGTGACGAGATTGTCGTTGTAATCGTGCAGCACGAAGGTATAGCCGTGCGTCACGCCAAACTTGCGGGCCTGCTCGAACAGTTCGGGAAAGTGCAGCCCTGCGTCGGCCATGATTTGCTCGTCCCAGGCGAACGGGGTCAGGCGGTTGCGGGCGGTAAGCACCACCGGATCAATGTACTGCAATCCCTGCTCTTGATACTTTTTTACCCATTCACTCGGGTAGTTGGTGACGCCAAAGATGCAGGCAATGTCTTTTTTGGATAACACCACATATGCCCACAAGAGATCGCCCAACTCCCCAAGTGCCGCTTCCAGGCGCTTGCCGATAATGTTGCTGAGGTTATATTCGTCTTCCATTGTCTGCCTGCTCCCTCTCCCTGCATTACCACTGAAGTGACTATAACACGACAAAAACCGCAGGCGGGGGCATTCCGCCCC
>NZ_JBCHWD010000006.1:0-339335 GCF_059801225.1 Serratia sp. Ae19-1
TGGCCTTCGGCTCGTACGGCAGGCGCGAAAACCTGTGGGATTCGGCGCGGTAATGCGCCACGCGCTCGCGAAAATAATCGCGCAGCGCTTCCGGCTGCTCGCGCTCTACCACTTCCGGGATCACCGGCATGTTGTAGCGCTCTTTGTACGCCACGCCTGAGGCGGCGAGATCCACATTCACCCTGTCCATTTCCTCTTTGGGCAGCTCGGCCAGATTGTAACCCACGCTATGCTCCTTACTTACTTTGCCGCATTGAATCTGCGCAGAAGGTAATCCACCCGGCGGCGCTTGGCAAGCCCATTACGCCGTTGCCGGGAGCGATATTTATCCAGCAGTAATGCAATCTATTTATTCTTTTAAATAAGAATGATTCGCTTTTTGATTAAACTAAAAGATGAAAATAATTATCATGTTAATTCTCAATGTGGTGGTGATATTATAATTTGTTGATATATAGGATTTTTATAATTAATGTGATTTGAGTGTAAATAAGGTGTTTTTATTTTTACGGCAGCAGGGCATAATGCGCGGAAATTAAATTCATGACCTGCAAAATAAAAGGAATCATTATGCTGACGCAAGAAATGACTCAAAAGCTGAATGAGCAACTGAATCTGGAGTTCTACTCCGCCAACCTGTACCTGCAGATGAGCGCATGGTGCAGCGATAAAGGCTTTGAAGGCGCCGCCGCATTTCTTAAAGAGCACTCTCAGGAAGAGATGCAGCATATGCAACGTCTGTTCGACTACCTGAGCGATACCGGCTCTCTGCCGCTGTTGGGCACCATCGCCGCGCCGCCGGTGGAATTCGAATCGCTGGCGGATGTGTTCGAGCAGACCTACGAACACGAGAAGCTGATCACTCGTCAGATCAACGAGCTGGCGCACGCGGCAATGTCCTCTCATGATTACTCCACCTTCAACTTCCTGCAGTGGTACGTGGCGGAGCAGCACGAAGAAGAGAAGCTGTTCAAATCCGTGCTGGATAAGCTGGCGCTGGTGGGCACCAGCGGCAAAGGCCTGTTCTTCATCGACAAAGATCTGAAGAAGATGGGCGCGATGGGCCAGGGCGGCAACGGCCAGGCTTGATCCCCGGAAGAACGTCGAAAAACCGCGCGCGGGCGAGCCTGACGCGCGGTTTTTTTTACCCTGCGTTTATCGCGGTTATGCGGCGATACGTGCTGCCGGATCGCAAAATGCCAGTGATGCGCTCGACTTGCCGCGGTGTGGTCGTTATCATTTACCGCGATACGCTACAGGGATGGTAGAGTCAAAACAGCGGGTTAGCCGATACAACCCGTTTTCTGTTTACCCGTGGCGCAATCATTTGCGGTGGGTTGGGGCCGCTGATACATCGCCTTGGCTGTGGCCTTAACCCTTATGACCCTCTTTTACTGTTAAGGGATACCACTGTGATCGGTAAAATTCGTTCCTCCTGTCGCCTGCTTTCCACCATTTTCGTCCTGTTCGTTGGCCTGTCTTCACAGCAAGCGCTGGCGCACGCCCACCTGAAAGTGGAAACGCCGAAGGCCGACGCCAGCGTCAGCCCGGCACCGAAGGCGCTGACCCTCAGCTTCTCCGAAGGCATCGAGCCGAACTTCAGCGGCGTGAAAATCACCGGCCCGGACAACGCCGTGGTGAAAACCGGCAAGCTGCAGCTCGATCCGAACAACAACACCCAGGTCAACGTGCCGATCGAAGGCGAGCTGAGCGCGGGCAAATACAACGTCAGCTGGCATGTGGTGTCGGTCGACGGGCATAAAACCAAAGGCCAGTACAGCTTCACCGTAAACTGACCGTGAGTCTGGCGACCCTGTTCGTTCTGTGTCGCTTGGTGCACTTTGCGGCGGTGATGCTGATGTTCGGCATTAGTCTGTTCACCGCCTTATTGTCACCGCAGCGCCTCTCCCCGATCCTCTCCCGCGATGTGCGTCCGCTGCTGCTTGCCGGCACCTGGGTAGCCGGGCTTTCCGCCGTGGCGCTGCTGGCCATCCAGGCCGGGCAGATGGGCGACGGTTGGGAAGACGCCTGGCGGCTGGAGGTCTGGTGGGCGGTACTCGGCACCACCTTCGGCGAAGTGTGGCGTTGGCATCTGGGCCTGTCGCTGCTGGCGATCCTGAGCCTGCTGCTGCCGGAACGGCCGCGTGCGCAGGCGTTGGCGCTATGCTCGGCGCTGCTGCTGGTGAGCCTGGCGTTCATCGGCCACGCGGCGATGCACGAAGGCGCGCTGGGCGTGTTGCACCGCGCCAACCATGCAGTACACCTGCTGGCCGCCGGCTACTGGTTCGGTTGCCTGGCGCCGCTGTTGGTGTGCCTGCGCTACCTGCAGCCGCCGCAGTGGCGCAGCGACGCCATCACCACGCTGATCCGTTTCTCGCGCTGGGGGCACCTGGCGGTGGCGGCGGTGATCGTTACCGGCATCGTCAACAGCCTGATCATACTCGGCGGCTGGCCGCTAAATCTCAGCTCCCCTTATCAGCGCCTGCTGCTGATCAAAACCGCGCTGGTGGCGCTGATGGTGATGGTGGCATTGGCCAATCGCTACGCCATCGTGCCGGCGATGAGCCGTGTACCGGCGCTGGCGCAGCGCGGCGTGGTGCTGGCCTGCTGGATCGAAGTGGGGCTGGGAATGACGGTGCTGCTGCTGGTCAGTTTATTTGCAACCTATGCGCCGGTATGACATTTCAGCTTGCCGCAGGCCGGCAAGCTGCGGGAAAATCGACGCGAATAGCAACCTTAAGGCCATCACATGAAATCGGTATTACTCGGCATTACGCTGCTGGCAACCGCGACCGGCGCGCTGGCGGCAGACAAACTGGTTAACATCACCAAACTGGAGTACGGCAAACAGTGGGCGTTCACCAAGGAAGAGGTGACGCTGCAGTGCCGCAGCGGCGGCGCGCTGTTCGTGCTGAATAACAGCACCCTGATGCAATACCCGCTCAACGACGCGGCGGAGCAGCAGGTGAAGAAGGGCCATCAGCGTGCGCAGCCGCTGGAGGTGCTCCTGCTGGACGACCCTGCCGAACCGGGGAAAAAAATGAGCCTGGCGCCGTTCATCGAGCGCGCCGAGAAGCTGTGCGCTGACTAACCGCTTGTTTGCCAACGTCTTGTCCAATGTGCGCGGATTGATGCGCATTTGCCGCATAGTTATTTCGTCACGAAACTATCACGCGGCCGCCGGGCGGCTGGCAAAACTGGCGCGGTAGGCTACTCTTAAAGTGCACGGCTGAACAAGCCCTGCATTAAATGCCAACTTTTAGCGCACGGCTCTCTCCCAAGAGCCATTTCCCTAGACCGAATATAGGAATCGTATTCGGTCTTTTTTTGTGTGCTTGATTTATAAGTAAATCCCACTTAATACGCCAGCAACAATTCCCATTCCTCTTTTCGAATCACAGCTCACTAACTCGACCTCCATCCCCATCCTCCACTCGCACATATCGCTAATTCAGCCGCACCAAAAGTCATTACGTCATCTAAGGCGCTGATAAGCTCCGTTCATTGTTCCCATCGCCGGTTAAGTGAGGATGATATTGTGATTAATATCAATGTGTTAATTATTATAAAAGGAAGCCTGCGTTGAACGATCGGCTGAGTCGGTTGAAGAAGGCGTTGCCCGGCTATCTCGAGGCGTGGCGTGAGGCGGCTTTACCACCTGACTGGGTGCAGGTGGCTAATCCTGAAGTGGTTGCCGAGCTGTTGGCTGAGTGGGAGGCGCTCAGCGAATGGGCGTCTCTGTTCGAAACCGCCACTGAAACTCCCACCGAGCCGGCCGCGTTTTGGCAGGAGCGTGCCGAGCTGATGGCGCAGCGCAATCGCGAACTCAGTGCCCAACTGGCGACGCCAGTCCGTTTGCCCGGCGTGCGGGTGGCCTTTTTTGGCTATGTGAAAACGGCGGTGATGGACGCCAGGCAGGTGAAGGCGGCGATTCGTGATGCCGGTTTTATCATTGCGGGCGACGACCAAAGTGAGAACACGGCTTAACGCGGCTTCTTCTCAAATTTCTCGGCAAAAAAGAACCGCAGCAATTTATTGACCCACAGCAGGATGGCGCCGACCACCACCAGCGAGACGACGAAATGCGACAGGTTTTTTGGCGCGGCGTAGCCGTGGGTAAAAGAGACCCCGGCGCCGCTGAGCAGCAGGGTGGCGATCCAAAAGCCGAGTAGCAGGCACAAGGTACGGAACAGTTTAAACATCGTTATCACCGAAATGCTGAAAGCGCCGACCGAACGGAAAGACTCAGCCGGGGCTTTGATTAATTAAAACCGCTTAGCGAGAGCAGGTGTTGCCACCTTTGTTGCTATTATTATTGCAGTTGCTCTTGTTGCCGCCTTGCCCCATGCCGATGTTGCCGCCACCTTTGCTGGCCTCTTTGAAACAGCCGCCGTTGAGCGCGCCCAGCGCTAGACCGCCAAGCCCTCCTAGTGAGCCGGTGATGATGCCGTTAATGCAGTCTGGGGAGGTGTGTTTCTGATACATGTTGCCGTCGGACGATTTACCGCCCCCATTGTTGTTGCCACCGTTGTTATTGACGCGTCCATTGCTGCTGCGATTGTCGGCAAAGTTGCCGCCGCCGGCGATCAGGTGAAAATATTTAGCCTCGATCTCTTACATAAAATGCCCTCTTTATCGATATGGTTAAATAGCGTAAAGCTTGCGCAAGCCAGCTGTTTCTAACAGAAAAAACAATGGGAGTAATTACCGGTTCGGATAAGAACAGGGAATTTATTTTCAGGTATTTACTAGGCTTATGAGAGTGATGGTGAATGATAGTCTCGACGAGGGGGAGCGCGAGCCACCCCAGATCCTTGCAACGAATGGCCTATCTGCGGCGCGCAGCAAGGTTCAATTCACCCGGCCAATTTGTTAGGATCGCCTGACCTACATGACTATTGGTGCAGTACATTGAAAATTAAAGCGTTGTTATTTGTTGCGTTGGCCGCGCTGGCCGGCTGCAGCCAGGAGGGAACCTCGATGAATCAGCCCGTAAACGAAAAAGGCGGCCAAACGGAAGTGTTGCTGGTGAACAGCGCGCTGGTCGATTGCGTGGGCGTCGGCCCGATGAAGTGCATGCAGGTGCGCCGTTCCGCGCAGCAGCCGTGGGAGCTGTTCTATACCGGCATCGAAGGCTTCACCTTCGAACCGGGTTATCAGTATCGGCTGAAAGTGCGCGTCACTCCGGTGGAGAACGTGCCGGCCGATGCCTCATCGCTGCGTTATACGCTGATTGAGCAGTTGGAAAAGAACAAGGCGTAATGATTATCAGGCCGGGCGAAGTGCGTCCGGCCTGCTGTTTTATAGCGTCAATCCCATCTCCGCCGCGACCTGCTTCAGCTGGTAGCGTGATGTGCGCGTGAGTAAAGGCTCCTTATCGACATAGTAGGCGTAAGCGATAACGCCAATCGACAGCGCCCAGGCGCGGCCGCGCCGCCAGGTCTCATCGTCCACTTTCACCGCCTGGCGGAAATGTTCTCGGGCTTCCGTTCCCATCAGGTTCCAGGCAACTATCATATCGACCGCAGGATCGCCGATGGCGATGCCGCCCCAGTCGATCACCGCCGCCAGCTCACCGTTGTCGATCAGCAGATTGCCGGGTTGAATGTCCGTGTGCAGCCAGCATGCGCCGCCGGTGTTTTCACTCACCTGGCTCACGCTGTCCCATGCTTGCAGTAGGGCGGCAGCGTCGAGGTGAGGGGCGCACTGGGCAATAGATTCGCGAGTGAGGGTGTCTCTGGCGCTGACCGGGCCGCCGCGATAAGCGCTGATCGCGTGGCCTGCGGTTGGGATGGCGTGGAGTGCGCGCACGAACTCACCCAACTGCGTCGCCAGCGCCGGGCTGCATTCGCCGCAGGCGGGCGTGCGGCCGAGGATCCAACGGCCGATGCTCCAGGCGAAAGGATAGGTGCCATTCGGCTTGCCCTGGGCTAACGGAACGGAAATCGGTGCCGGCAGATGAGGTGCCAGCAACGCGGGGTAGCGGTTCTCGCGCGTCAGCGCTTCGGCCGCCGAGGCGGTACGCGGCAGACGAATCAACAGCTCGTCGCCGAGCCGCAGCATCACGTTGTCGGTACCGCCGGTGGTGACAAGTTCGATGGGCAACGCCGCCCAGGCCGGGAACTGTTCGGCGAGCATAGCTCGGACATGGGGGAGGGAAATCTCGGCCTCATCGGCATGTATTTTGGGAATGGCATTCACCCGGTACGGCTCCTTCACTGGCGCAGGGTGGCGGCCCCGACTGGTCTGGTCACTGCGCTTGTTTGCGCACTTTCTTAAGTATATCGAGAAAATCAGGTATATTGTCCTTCGGTTTTTAGCTACCAAGAAAAAATTACTATGATTATCAAACCTAAAATTCGTGGTTTTATCTGCACCACCGCTCACCCGGCAGGCTGTGAAGCCAACGTCCGTGAGCAAATCGCCTACGTTAAGTCGCGCGGCGAACTGAAAAACGGGCCTAAAAAGGTGCTGGTCATTGGTGCATCCACCGGTTACGGTCTGGCCTCGCGCATCAATGCCGCTTTCGGCAGCGGTGCGGCCACCATCGGCGTATTTTTCGAGAAGCCTGGCAGCGAAGGCAAAACCGGTTCCGCCGGTTGGTATAACTCCGCCGGTTTCGACAAGGCAGCTAAAGAAGAAGGCCTGTACGCGAAAAGCATCAACGGCGACGCATTCTCCAACGAGTGCCGTCAGACCGTGATCGATCTGATCAAAAAAGACCTGGGCCAGGTTGACCTGGTGGTTTACTCGCTGGCTTCGCCGGTGCGTAAAATGCCGGAAACCGGCGAAGTGGTGCGTTCCGCGCTGAAGCCAATCGGCGAGCCGTACAAATCCGTCGCGCTGGACACCAACAAAGACGTGCTGGTTGAAGCCGTGGTCGAGCCGGCCAACGAGCAAGAAATTGCCGACACCGTGAAGGTGATGGGCGGCCAGGACTGGCAGCTGTGGATGGACGCGCTGGACGAAGCGGGCGTGCTGGCGGATAACGCGCAGTCTGTCGCTTACTCCTACATCGGTACCGATCTGACCTGGCCAATCTACTGGCACGGTACGCTGGGCAAGGCGAAAGAAGATCTGGATCGCGCGGCGCACGCCATCAACCAGAAACTGCAGGCCAAAGGCGGCGCGGCTTACGTTGCGGTGCTCAAGTCGGTGGTGACCCAGGCTTCCTCCGCCATTCCTGTCATGCCGCTGTATATCTCCATCGTGTTCAAAATCATGAAGGAGCAGGGCATTCACGAAGGCTGCATCGAGCAGATCCAGCGTCTGTTCGCCACCAAGCTGTACAGTGGTGCGGCGCCGGATACCGACGAGAAACACCGTCTGCGTCTGGATGACTGGGAACTGCGCGACGCCGTGCAGGAAACCTGCCGTGAAATCTGGCAGCAGCTGAACGACAGCAACATCAACGAGCTGACCGATTACCAGGGCTACAAGGCGGAGTTCCTGCGCCTGTTCGGTTTCGGTCTGCAGGGCGTTGACTACGACGCCGATCTGAGCGGCGAAACCAACTTCGAAGTGATCGAACTGGTCTAAGCGCGTCGAGCGGTCAAACAAGGTCGGGCTTGCCCGACCTTTTTTATTGCCTGTAAATTATCGGTCGGCTAAGCGAATATGTTTATTTCAGGTTAACAGGCTAATCAGATTATTAACATCGCCGGGGCAGTGCTGAAATAACGGCGGTTATTAAACTAAAGAAAGTCATTTTTTATTTACCCTTGCCGCCGGCTGCGGGTATTTTATTTCCTTTAAGGAGAAAACGATGACATGGCGTTATTGGGTCCCGGTATCGTTATTTTTGTTGAGCGCCTGCAGCGCGATTCAGCCGACGTCGACGTCCCCAGACTGGTCTCAGCCGCAGCCTGCCACGCGGGAACAGCGGCAACGCATCATGGCGGGTGAGTCCGCTTCCTCGGTATTGCACGAAGGAAATGTCGGTATTGGCGGCACCTTCGATTGGTCGAAAATATCCGATCGTTAAGCCGCTAAATATATTCAGCCAAATTAACTCGCGCATTCTGCCGGTATTGTCGGAGGGTTTATCTTTCCTGCGTTATTCTGCTGTGGCCCGACCATTCATTGCGTTAGCAGACAATTCGTTTTCCTTATAGGGAACTGCCGGTTTATTTCGGTGTAATCAAAGGAGTTGCCCATGGCGAAGGACATGGCCGCGATCTTTCTCTTGCTGTTGCTGCCGCTAAGCCAAAGCGCCGGCGCGGCGCGCTACGACAGACAATGTGAAGGTGTGTCGCCGGTGCTGTTTCAAAAGCGGCTGAAATCGCTGGCGCAGGATCTGCGGCAGGAAATGAACGAGGAAGCGCCGCCGACAGAGCGCGATGCGGAAGAGCTGGCGCGGCTGGCGGAGTGTGGAGTCGAGCCCGGCAAAATGCCCGTCACCGGCGGGCAGCGCACGCCCCGTTCAGAGGAAAAGCCGCCGGCATCGCCGAATGGATGCTGACCGGCGTGCGCGCAGAGTAAAACGATGTAAAAGGAATCATTGATGAAAAGGACAGTGTTGGCCGGCGTGGCCTTGTGTTGCGCCTGCTTCGCGCAGGCGCGGGTAGATTTGGAATACCATGCGGCGCCGCCGAAGGACAGTAAGATCACCGAGGAGTACCGGAAAAAGCGCGATGCCTTGCGCCACAAGGTGTGGAACGTCGATAACCTGACGCAGGCCAACGAACAGGCGATCGCCCGCGAGCAACAGCGCGAGGCCGCAGAGAGCGCCAAGCGGCAGCAGCGTCACCTGGATCAGCAGCAGAAAAAGCAGCGCTGCCTGCGGAAATACTCGAAAGATCCTCACCCCGAGGCGAAGTGTTACATGTACAACTTCTAACTTTTAACCGCCGGGCGCTTTCTGCGCCCGGCGTCGTTTAGGCCGGGCGGCAATGCTCTTTCAGCATGGCGATGGCGTCCGGTTTCAGCTGATACAGATAGACCGGACGGCCGGTGGCGCCGTACAGAATACGGGTGCCGAGAATGCCGCTCTCCGCCAGGTAGATGAGGTACTTGCGGCAGGAGACCCGCGAAATGCCGATGGCGTTGGCCAGGTTGTCGGTGGAGAATTCGCTGTCGTGCTGCTGTTCGATCCACTCGCACACCGTGCTCAGGGTGATGCTGGTCAGGCCTTTCGGCAGCTTCTTGCTCTCCTGGCCGCCGGGCTGGCGGCGCAGCAGGCTGTCGACGTCGGCCTGCGAAAACTCGCGCTGCGCCAACAGCTGCGACTGCTGCCGGTAGTGGCTCAGCGCCTCCTTGAAGCGGCTGAACTGGAACGGCTTGATCAGGTAATCCACCACGCCGTAGTGCAGCGCCTTTTGCACCGTATTCACGTCGCTGGCGGAGGAGATGATGATCACATCGGTCTTCTCGCCGAGCTCGCGCAGGCCGGGCAGCAGATCCAGCCCATTCTCCTGCTGCATGTAGATATCCAGCAGCACCAGATCGATGCTGACGCTGGCGTCGGCCAGCAGGGCGCGCGCCTGGCTCAGGGTGGCGACCGTCGCCTGGCAGTGAAAACCGCCGATCTGGCTCAGGTAGTATTTGTTCAGCTCCGCCACCATCGGGTCGTCGTCGACAATCAGTACGTTAATCATGGGTTCTGCTCTTGGCCTGATAGGGAAGGTGCACGAAAAATTGGGTCAGCTCGCCCGGCTCGGATTCGAAATCGATGCTGCCGCCCAGTTTCTCCAGGTGGCTGCGGATCAGCGCCAGGCCGATGCCGCGTCCCGTCCCCTTGGTGGAAAATCCGTGTTCGAAGATGCGCGCGGCGATCGCCGGATCGATGCCGGGGCCGTCGTCGCTGACGATACAGTGTAATTGATCGTCGTGGTGATGGAAGCTCAGGCCGATCTCGTGGCCCTCAACGCCGTCGATGGCGTCGATGGCGTTTTCGATCAGGTTGCCGAGCACGCTGATCAGCACGTGGGTGGTTTCCGCGTCGTCGGTTTCCGGCAGCAGGCTGGTCTCCTCGATGGTCAGCTCGATGCCGGCCTCGTGGGCGCGGCTGATCTTGCCGATGAAGAAGCCCGCCACTTCCGGTGAGTGGATCTTGCGCAGCAGCGCGCCGATCTCTTCCTGATAGTTGCTGGCGGTATTGATGATGTAATTTTCCAACTGCTGGTAAGCCTTCATATGCAGCATGCCGAGTATCACGTGCAGCTTGTTCATAAATTCGTGCGACTGCACCCGCAGCGCGTCGGCGTAGTGCGCCATGCCGCTCAGGCGCTGCAGCAGGCGGCTGACCTCGGTCTTGTCGCGGAAGGTGGCGATGGCACCGGTCACCCGGCCGTTGACGATCACCGGCACGGTATTGGTCAGCAGTTCGCTGCCGTTGAAGCTGATCTGCCGATCGCGCAGCGGCTTGCCGCTGGCCAGCACCTCCGCCAGATGCAATTGCGCCGGCCAATGCTTGCTGGCGGCTTCCAGCAGCAGGTTCTCCAGCGGGCCACTTTGGCGCAGCAAGCGCTTGGCCTCGTCGTTGACGATGGTGATGCGGGAATCATTATCGACCGCGATCACGCCTTCTTTAATCGATTGCAGCATGGCGTTGCGCTGCTCGAACAGGTTGGATATTTCGTAAGGCTCAAAACCCAGCATGATGCGTTTGAGCGCAGAGACCAGGAAGAAGGTGCCCAGGCTGCCGACCAGCGCGGCGAAGGCGATGGTCCAATAGATGATCCAGCGGCTTTCCGCCACCACCCGCTGCACGGTATCCAGCGCGATGCCGAGCGCCACCACGCCGATTTGCCGCCGTTGTTCGTCATACACCGGCACGAACACCCGCAGCGCCGGGGCCAGCGTGCCGCGGTTGATGGCGCTGTTGACGTTGCCTTGCAGCGCCGGCGCCAGATCGTCGCCGATAAAATGTTTGCCGATCAGCCAGGGTTTGGGGTGCGAATAGCGGATGCCCTGCATATCCACCACCACCACGAACAGCAGCTCGTTCTGATGGCGCACCTGCTCGGCGAAGCGCTGAATGGCGCCGCTTTGATCGCGCCGCTGCAGGCCGTCGACCACGGTGCTGGAGAGCGCCAGCGTGTTGGCGACGGCGATGGCTTTTTGCTGCAGCTGCTCTTGCCCTTCGCGGCTCATCTGCACGAAAAACAGCGCGAACACCACCAGCAGCACCGAAGCGATGATGGCGGACACCATCAGCGTGATGGAGGTGCTCAGCTTGAGCGGCACCCGTTGTTTTGGCATGGAGGTTCTCCGAATGGCGATATCACGGCGTATTCTAGCGAGGAATGCGGCAGGCTGCAGTTACCGGCAGCAGGTTATAGCATGCTGCCGGGGTGCGGAGGGGTTATTTTAGTTACAAAAGCGGGTCACTGCTGGTGGTAGATCTCCAGCGCCTGTTGGCCGCTGGCGCCCTGGTGGATGATCGCCATCAGGGCGCGCACCACCTGCGACGGATTGCTGTGTTGATAGACGTTGCGGCCGTAGACCATGCCGGAGGCGCCCTGGGCCATCAGCGCGGCGGATTTCTCCAGCACCGGCCCCAGCTCCCCCTTGCCGCCGCCGCGCACCAGCGTCGGGCAGCGCGCCGCTTCCACCACGCGGTGGAAGTCTTCCACCCGCTCGGTCGGGTCGGCCTTGATGATGTCGGCACCCAGTTCGCGCGCCAGCCGCACCAGCGGCACGATCTTCTCCACGTCGCCGAGCGAACCGTAGGCGGCGCCCTGGCCGGCCGGCGCCATTACCAGCGGCTCGATCATCAGCGGCATGGCGTACTGGTCGCAGGCGTGGCGCAGGCGGCCGATGTTCTCCACGCACTGGCGGAAAATGCCGGGTTCATCCGGGATCATATACAGATTGACCACCACCGCGGCGGCGTCCATTTGCAGCGCCGCCAGGATCGGCGCCTCCGGGTTGTGCAGCACCGCCCACATTTCGCGGTGGCGCGCGGCGTTATAGGCGTTGCCGACGTCGGTGCGCATCACCAGCGCCGGTTTTTCGCGCTGCGGCGCGCACTGCAGCAGATCCGCCTGGCCGTAGTTGACCTGAATCGCGTCAGGGCGCGCGGCGATCAAGTTGCCCATCACCCGTTCGATATCTTCCAGGCCGATCAAGAAATCCGGTTCGTTGGCGATGCCGTGATCGATCGCCACATCCAGGCACTTGCCGTTGTTGAACAGGCGGTTCATCCGCACCTTACTGCTGAGCTGCATGTCAGGTCCTCCTGAGATAGGGATATGTCCATTATTGCCGAGTAAGGATGGTCGGGAAACGCGGAAACCGCAAACTGCGCGCCCGCTCGCAGTTTTTGCCGGCGCTCGGTGCGGCGCACGAAAGGGGGGCGTTCGTCGACGGCTTTCACTTTATTTGTTAGATCCGTGTCATGTTTTTGTTAATAAGCCATTCCAAAACGCATGTTTCGCTTGTTTGGGTTAAAAAGTTTCAATAATCTCAATTGTGAAATAAACATTTAAAAATGCGATGCCAGCGTCGCTTGCTGTGCCAGGGGTTTATTTCAATTAATTGTTTTTAATCTGTTTTGAGATATCGATCACCATTTTGTTCACGGCCTTAATGCGGCGATGACGCGGTAAATTCGCCGTATCAAAGGGATAATACCGACCGTATTGTTGTTTGAATGTAAAAAATATTTTTCATTAGCTGTCAACCAACAGACCTCTTCATTCTAACGATTAAAGGGTAACGAACATGAAGCTGAAGAAACTGATCGCCGCCTCGGTACTGATGTGCATGCTGCCGGCCAGCGTGTTGGCGAAAGACATCAAGATCGGCGTTTCCATGGCTTACTTCGATGACAACTTCCTCACCATTCTGCGCCAGTCGATGCAAAACAAAATGAAAGCCGACGGCAACGTCAGCGGTCAGTTCGAAGACGCCAAGGGCGACATCGCGCAGCAAATTCAACAAATCGAGAACTTCGTCAGCCAGGGCGTCGACGCCATCATCCTCAACCCGGTGGATACTCAGGGCGTCAAGCCGATGATCAAGCTGGCCGAGAAGGCCAAGATCCCACTGGTATTCGTCAACCGTAAGCCGGAAGTGGCGCTGCCGGCCGGCATGGCCTACGTCGGCTCCGACTCCAAGCTGGCCGGCAAGCTGCAGATGGAAGCGTTGGCCAAGCTGATGAACGGCAAGGGCAACGTGATGATCCTGATGGGCGAGCTGTCGAGTGAAGCCACGCGCGACCGCACCCGCGGCGTGGAAGAGGTGGCGGCCAATTACCCCGGCATCAAGATAATCGATAAGCAAACCGCCAAGTTCTTCCGCAAAGAGGCGGTGGACGTCACCACCGACTGGATTTTGTCCGGCCAGCAGATTGACGCCATCGCTGCCAACAACGACGAAATGGCCATCGGCGCTATTTTGGCGCTGAAGCAAGCCAAGAAATCCGGCGTGCTGGTGGCCGGCGTTGACGGCACGCCGGACGCGCTGGAGTTCATCAAGAAGGGCGATCTGGCGCTGAGCGTATTCCAGGACGCCAAGGGCCAGGGCGAAGGCGCGGTGCAGACCGCCATGCAACTGGTGAAAGGCGAGAAAGTGGAGAGCAACGTGCTGATCCCTTACCAGCTGATTACCCAGGCCAATTACCAGCAATTCGCCGATAAAAACAAGAAATAAGCCTTGAAGCCTGTCGCAGGCGCCGCCGGTGTGGGGCGCCTGCGGCGGAAAACGTGGGTCAGTGCGGAGGTAAGCGGTATGTACCCTTATGTTCTTGAGGCCGAAGGCATCAGCAAGCAGTTCCCCGGCGTCAAAGCGCTGGATAAGGTCTCGATTAAAATCAAACCCGGCAGCGTGCACGCGCTGATGGGGGAAAACGGCGCGGGCAAATCGACGCTGATGAAATGCCTGATTGGCATCTACCACCCGGACGAAGGCTCGATCAAAATCAAAGGCCGGCCGGTCACCTTCAGCGACACACTGCAGGCGCTGCATTCGGGCATTTCCATGATCCACCAGGAGCTGAACCTGGTGCCCTACATGACGGTGGCGGAAAACATCTGGCTGGGGCGCGAGCCGGCGCGGCTGGGGTTTGTCAACCACGAGCAGCTGAACGAGCAGACCCGCGAGCTGCTGGCGCGGCTGAACATCAAACTGCAGCCGGAAACGCTGGTGGGCGAGCTGAGCATCGCCAACCAGCAGATGGTGGAGATCGCTAAGGCGGTGTCCTACAACGCCGACGTGCTGATCATGGACGAACCGACCTCGGCGCTGACCGAAGGCGAAGTGGTGCACCTGTTCGCCATCATTCGCGAACTGCGCGAGCAGGGCAAAGGCATCATCTATATCAGCCACAAGATGGACGAGATCTTCGCCATCACCGATGAAGTGAGCATCTTCCGCGACGGTACCTTCATCGCCTGCGACAAGACCGAGAACCTGACCAAACAGTCGCTGATCGCCATGATGGTGGGGCGCGAACTGACGCAGATGTTCCCCAAATTCAACAACAACATCGGCGAGGAAGTGCTGCGGGTGGCGGGGCTGCGCCGCAGCGGCTGGTTTCATGACGTGTCGTTCAGCGTCAAGCGCGGCGAGATCCTCGGCGTCGCCGGGCTGGTGGGCGCCGGGCGCAGCGAAGTGATGGAAAGCCTGTTTGGCATGCACCCGGCGGACGGCGGTGAGATCTTTATCGAAGGCCAGGCGGTAAAGGTGGACTCCCCGGCCAAAGCGATCGAGAGCGGGCTGGCGTTCCTCACCGAAGACCGCAAGAAATCCGGCCTGTTTCTGGTGCTGTCGGTGGTCGAGAACATGAGCATCGTCAACCTGTCGGAATACATCGGCAAGAACGGTTTCGTCAGCCACGTGCAGATGGCCAAAGACTGCATGGCGCAGATCAAGAAGCTCAACATCAAAACGCCGACCATGGATCAGATCATCAATAACCTCAGCGGCGGCAACCAGCAAAAGGTGCTGATTGCGCGCTGGCTGCTGGCGCAGCCGAAAATCCTGATCCTCGACGAACCGACGCGCGGCATCGACGTGGGGGCGAAAGCGGAGATCTACCGCCTGATCAGCGAGCTGGCCAACCGCGGCGTCGCCATCATTCTGGTTTCCTCCGAACTGCCAGAGATCCTCGGCATGAGCGACCGGGTGATGGTGATGCACGGCGGCCGCATCACCGGCATTTTGGATAAAGACGACGCGGATCAGGAGAAGATCCTGGCGCTGGCCTCAGAATAACGAAGGGTGAACATCATGAGTAACGTAAAGATTGAGAAGCCGCTCTCCGCCGATTCAACGGGTAAGGGAACGCTGTTCTCCGGGCTGAGCGGCAAAATGCCGAAGGACACCGGCATCTTCATCGTGATGATCGGCATCGCGCTGATCTTCGAAATCCTCGGCTGGTACATGCGCGATCAGTCGTTCCTGCTGAACCCGAACCGCCTGCTGCTGATCGTGCTGCAGGTAGCGATCATCGGCATCATCGCGGTGGGCGTCACTCAGGTGATCATCACCACCGGCATCGATCTCTCCTCCGGCTCGCTGATTGCGTTGACCGCCGTGGTGGCGGCCAGCCTGGCGCAGACCTCGGACAGCATCTCGCCGATGTACCCAGGGCTGCTCGATCTGCCGGCGGCAATTCCGATCGGCGCGGGGATTGGGGTGGGCATTGTCTGCGGCTTTATCAACGGCTTCCTGATCACCCGCACCGGCATTCCTCCGTTCATCGCCACGCTGGGGATGATGGTGTCGGCGCGCGGCCTGGCGCAGTACTACACCAAGGGCAACCCGGTCAGCTTCCTGTCGGACGGCTTCACGTCAATCGGCCAGGGCGCGATGCCGGTGATCATTTTCCTGGTGATTGCGGTGATCTTCCATATCGCACTCAAGCACACCCGCTACGGCAAATACATCTACGCCATCGGCGGCAACATGACCTCGGCGCGGGTCTCCGGCATCAACGTCAACAAGTACCTGGTGACGGTTTACACCATCGCCGGTGGCCTGGCGGGGTTGGCGGGGGTGGTGCTGGCGGCGCGCGTCAGCAGCGGCCAGTCGAGCATGGGAATGTCTTATGAACTGGACGCCATCGCCGCAGCGGTGATCGGCGGCAGCAGCCTGATGGGCGGCGTCGGGCGCATCACCGGCACGCTGATCGGCGCGGTGATCCTTGGCCTTATCAAAAGTGGCTTCACCTTTATCGGCGTCGATTCTTACATTCAGGACATCATCAAAGGCGTGATTATCGTCGCCGCCGTGTCGATCGACATGCGTCGCAACCGCAAAAAACACTGATTGCCGTGAATTGCCGCCGGCGCCAGGTTGGCCGGCGGTCTTTTTTTACCGGGGGACGCATCATGAACTTTCTGAAAGGGCTATGGCTGGCGGTGGCGCTGTGTGCGTCAACCCCGGCATGGGCACAAACCATCGGCGTATCGATGGCCTATTTCGACCAGAACTTCCTCACCATTATCCGCCAGGCGATCGACAAGGAGGCCAAGGCGCGTGGCATCACCGCGCAGTTCGAGGATGCGCGCGGCGACGTCGGCCGCCAGACCGATCAGGTGCAGAGCTTTATCAGCGCCGGGGTGGACGCGATTATCGTCGATCCGGTCAACTCGGCCAGCACGCCGGTGATGACCAAAATGGCACAGGCCGCCGGCGTGCCGCTGGTGTACGTGAACCGCACGCCGGGCGACGCCAAACTGCCTCAGGGCGTGGTGTTCGTCGGCTCCGACGAGCGGGAGTCCGGCACGCTGCAGATGGAAGAACTGGCGCGGCTGGCCAACTATCAGGGCAACGTGGCGGTGATGATCGGCAACCTAACCGACGCCGGCGCGCTGCAGCGCACCAAAGACGTGGAGCAGGTGGTGGCCAAATACCCGAACATGAAGGTGGTGCAGAAGCAGAGCGCCAACTATTCACGCAGTGAGGGCATGGATTTGATGATGAACTGGCTGACCAACGGCGAAACGATCGACATCGTCGCCGCCAACAACGACGAGATGGCGATCGGCGCGATCATGGCGCTGCAGCAGGCGGGCAAGGCGGACAAGAAAGTGCTGATCGGCGGCATCGACGCCACGCCCGACGGCCTCAAGGCGCTGGCCTCCGGCAAGATGCAGGTCACGGTGTTCCAGGACGCGATCGGTCAGGGCAAAGCGTCGGTCGAGGTGGCGCAGCGCATGATCAACGGCGAAAAGCTTGAACCGTATTACTGGATCCCGTTCGAGCTGGTGACGCCGGCCAATCAGGAGAAATATGCGGCCAAACCCTGAGTTCGCCGTCGGATCCGCGTTGCCGTGGCGCTGCTTGCAGCGCCTTTTTTATTGCGCCAATTGCATGTCCGCTTGCGGCCAGCGCTGCGCCGGATGTTGCGTCACACTGAGGCTCTTCTACGGTGTGAGGATAAGAGATGAACGCATTGAACGGTAAGGTGGCGGTGATCGGCGGCGCCAGTTCGGGGATCGGACGGGCGGCGGCGCTGTTGTTCGCCCGGCAGGGGGCGGCGCTGGTGTTGGGCGCCCGGCGCGAGCCGCTGTTGGCCGAGCTGGTGGAGGACATTCGGCGCGAGGGGGGCCGGGCGTTGGCGGTAGCCGGTGACGTGCGCGACGAAGCCTTCGCCGAACGGCTGGCGGCGACAGCGGTCGGCGAGTTCGGCGGGCTGGATATCGCTTTTAACAACGCCGGCACCTTGGGGCCGCTGGGGCCTTCGTTGGCGCTCACCGCCTCAGAGTGGCGCGATGTGCTGGAAACCAACCTGTCCAGCGCTTACTACAGCGCCAAATATCAAATTCCCGCCATGCAGGCGCGCGGCGCGGGTTCGGTGATCTTCACCTCCACGTTCGTCGGCCACACCGCGGCGTTTCCCGGCACGGCGGCCTATGCGGCCAGCAAATCGGGGCTGATTGGCCTGACGCAGGCGCTGGCGGTGGAGTTCGGCGGGCGTGGCATTCGGGTGAACGCGCTGCTGCCGGGGGGCACCGATACCGCGATGGGGCGGCAGATGAGCGCTACTCCGGAGGCCTTGGCGCAGGTGGCCGATCTGCACGCGCTCAAGCGGCTGGCGATGCCGGAGGAGATCGCGCAGGCGGCGCTGTATCTGGCGTCTGACGCTTCTTCATTCGTCACCGGCACCGCGATGCTGGTGGACGGCGGGGTGTCCATCCAGCGCGGCTGAGGCCACGGGCGCCCGCGGCTTCAGCGGGCGTCAGAAAGCGGACAGGTGGCGGCGTACGATCTCGCGGCCGATCTCCAGCGAGGCGGTCGCCGCCGGGGAGGGGGCATTGCACACGTGCAGCGAGCGTTTTCCCTGTACGAAGTGGAAATCGTCCACCAGCTTGCCGTCGGCGGTCAACGCCTGGGCGCGCACCCCGGCCGGCCCAGGCCGGATATCCTGTTCCTGCAGCGCCGGGATCAGCCGGCGGGCGTTGTCGGCGAAACGGCGGCGCGACAGCGAACGGCGCATTTCCGCCAGCCCTTCGCCGAGGTAGTTGCCGGCGATTTTCCAAAAGCCGCGATAGCCCAGCACCTCGCTCAGATCGCGCAGGTTAAAGTCGCACTTGCGGTAGCCTTCGCGTTTGAAGGCCAGCACCGCATTGGGGCCGACGTCGCGCTTGCCGTTGTACATGCGGGTGAAATGCACGCCGAGGAACGGGAAGTCCGGGTTGGGCACCGGGTAGATAAGATGGTTGACCAGGTGGTTTTTCGCCTCGTCCAGCACATAGTATTCGCCACGGAACGGTACGATCTTCATGCCGATTTCGTAACCGGCCAGTTTGGCGATGCGATCGCTGAACAACCCCGCGCAGTTGACCAGCACCCGTCCTTCGAAGGTGTCGCCGGCGGCGGTGACGGTGACGCTGCCGGCGTGCTCGCGAATGGCCTCGACCTGATGGCCGTAAGCGATTTCGCCACCGCGCCGCACAATGATCTCCGCCAGCTTGGCGGCCACCTCCGCGTAGTTGACGATACCGGCGTCGGGCACCAGCAATGCCTCGAGGCCGTTAACGTGCGGTTCACGCTCCCGCAGCTGCGCCTGCGACAGCCGGGTGACCTGCAGGCCGTTCTGCAGGCCGCGCTGATAGATATTCTCCAGCCGCTCCAGCTCGTTCAACTGGGTGGCGACGATCACCTTGCCGCACTGGTCGTGATACAGGTCGTGTTCGCGGCAAAAGGCGAACATGCTGCGGTTGCCCTGTTTTGCCAACTGCGCTTTCAGGCTGCCGGGCGCGTAGTAAATGCCGGAGTGCACCACGTTGCTGTTGTGGCCGCTTTGGTGCGCCGCCGGGCCGCGCTCTTTTTCCAACACCAGAATGCGCCGCTGCGGATCCGCCTCCTGCAGCGCATTCACCACGCCAAGCCCCACCAGGCCGGCTCCGATCACGATCGCGTCGTACATCACGGCTTCTGCTCCTCGTTTTCCAGGCGGCGTAATTTGCCGCGCACGTTGTTCAAATGATTTTGCATGGCGGCGGTGGCCGCCGCCGCATCGCCGTCGCGAATGGCGATAAACACCCGTTCATGCTCGTCGATCACCCGCTGGCGCTCGGCCTGCCGCCCCCGATTTTTGCTGAGCGAGTACACCAGCACCCCCAGGTACAGCTCGTGCATGTTATCGAGGATTTGCACGAAAAACGGGTTATGTGAAGCCAGCATGATGGCGCGGTGAAACAGGTAGTCCTGCCGATAGCCGATCTGGCCGTCGTTCAGCGTGCAGTGACGAAAGGCGAGGTGCGCCTGTTCGATCGCCTGCAATTCCTGTTCGGTGCGGCGCTCGGCGGCCATGCGCGCCGCCTGCTGCTCCATGACTTCGCGCATTTCCAACAGTGCCTCCACCTCACGGCGGTCGGCGATTTCCATCACCAGCGGCTCGTATTTGCTCAGCAGCGAATGCTGTTCCACCCGATGGCCGCCGCCCTGGCGTGAGGAGATGATGCCGCTGACCTCCAGCACGCCGAGCGCCTCGCGCACCGGCACCCGGCTGACGCCGAACGCGTCCGCCAACACATTTTCCGACGGCAGCTTCTCGCCGACCGGAAAGGTGCCGTCGTTGATGCCGGCTTTCAGCTGCGCCAGTACTTGATGAGAGGCTTTCTGGCGCGTCACCTTGCGGATCATGACGCGCCCCCTGGCAGCGCGGCGCGCTGCTTATAGCGCAGCAGGTGCATGGCGGCGGCGGCGGCGATCAGGGCCGCGCCGCCCAGATCGGTCATCAGGCCCGGTTTGATCAGCAAAATCGCCGCCGTGGTAAACAGCACCCGCTCCAGCCAATGGGTTTTCATCAGCCAGAAATTGGCGCTGGCGATCGACAGCGCGTAGATCCCCACCAGCGCGCTGATCACCATATGCAGCACCGACAGCGGATTGAGATCGTCGCCCTGCATCAGCAGCATCGGGTTGTAGACCAGAATGAACGGAATGATAAAGCCCGGCAGCGCCAGGCGCACCGCATCCCACGAGGTTTGCATCGGATCGGCGCGGGCGATGCTGGCGGCGGTGTAGCTGGCCAGCGCCACCGGCGGCGTGATGTTGGACAGTGCGCCGAACCAGAACACGAAGAAGTGCGCCGCCAGCGGCAGCACGCCGGCCTTGATCAGGATCGGCGACACGGTGACCGCCACCACGATGTAGAGCGCGGTGGAGGGCAGCCCCATGCTGAGCACGATGCACACCAGCATCACCACCAGCAGGATCATCCACAGGGTGTTGTCGGTCATGGCGACGATGTTGAACGCCAGCGTCGAGCCGATGCCGGTCATGGTCACCACGCAGATGATCACGCCGATGGCGGCGCAGGCGATGGTGACCTGAATCGAGCCGCGCGCTGCGTCGTTCAGGGCCAGTGCGATTTTTTTCGGCGTCATGCGTACCGAGCTGTCGGGGGTGAGCCAGCTGGCGACGATGATCGAAATGATGCCGAGAAAGCCGGCGTAGATCGGCGTTTTGCCCAGCAGCAGCGTGCCAATGACGATGACGAGCGGCAGCAGCAACAGCCCGCGCGCCTTCAGCACTGCGCGCACCTGGGGAATGTTCTCTTTGCTGATGCCCTTCAGGCCCTGTTTCTTGGCTTCCAGATCGATGGCCATGATCAGCGCGGCGTAATAGAGCAGCGCCGGCACGATGGCGGCGATGACGATGGTGGTGTATGAGATGCCGAGGAAGCCGGCCATGATAAATGCCGCCGCGCCCATGATGGGGGGCATGATCATGCCGCCGGTGGAAGCGGTGGCCTCAACGGCGCCGGCGAAGCGAGGCGACAAGCCGATGCTTTTCATCAGCGGAATGGTGAAGGTGCCGGTGGTGGCGACGTTGGCCACCGCGCTGCCGCTCAACGAGCCGGTGAGCGCCGACGAGATCACCGCCACCTGGGCCGGGCCGCCGCGGCGGCGTCCGGCGGCGGCCAGCGCCAGATCGTTGAACAGCGCGGTCGCGCCGCTGACGCTGAGAAAGGCGCCGAACAGAATAAACACCACGATGGCGGTGGAGGCGGTGGACAGGGTGATGCCGAAAATCCCTTCGCTGGTCATAAACAGCCGGTACAGCAGGCGCTCCACCGAGAAACCGCCGTGGCCGAAAATGCCCATGAAATACTGGCCGAACAGCGCATAAACGATGGCGAAGGTCGCCAGGCCGGGAATGAAATAGCCGGTGGTGCGGCGCGCGGCTTCGAACAGGACGCCGATGCCGATCGCCGCCATGACGTAATCGGTGGTGTTGGGAATGCTCTTGCGTACCACGTGCAGATCGACATAGTTAACGTAGAAATAGCCGTAGCTGACCAGCGTCAGGATGATGAACAGATAGTCCCAACGGTTGAAGCTGCGGGTGGCGTGGCGAGCTGAAAACGGGAACAGGATAAAGCCCAGGATCAGAATGCCGCTCAGGAAGGTGGTGTTGCGATAGAACTCTTGGGTGTTGGACAGCGCGTTGGCGTAGATGGCGTAGGCGGAAATGGCGATCGCCAGGACGGTCGCCAACTGCAGATAGACGCCGCTCAGCGGCCGGCTGCCGGCGCCGGCTTCCTTGTCCAGATCGACGGCGGGCTGCGGTGAAGAAGAGTGAGTGCTCATACGTCCTCCTGGATTATGGGTTGGCGGCCAGCGCGGTGGCTTCCGGCGGGATCAGATAATCGGGTATCTCGACGCCGGCTTCGCGGTAGTAGCGATAGGCACCGAGGTGCAGCGGCACCGAAACGCCTTTCAGCGCGTTTTCCAGCGAGATGTATTTGGCCGAGCTGTGCACCTGGTGCACTTCCGGCAGGTTCTCGAACATCGTTTTGGTCAGGTCGTATACCCGCTTTTCGTCGAGCCGGCTGAGGGCCACCAGAATGTTGGGCTGCGCGATGGTGGCGACCGCCTTGGGCTGGCGCGGGTAGGTATCCGCTTTGATGTCGAACCGAAACCAGGAGTTGGCGATGGCGTTGATGCTGGCCAGCTGCTCGTCGGTGACTTCCAGGATGCGCGCCGGCACGCCGCTGGCGTACATGTCGGTGACGGCTGCCGCCGGCACCCCTGCGGGCAGGGCGCCGCCGTCCAGGCGCCCGTCGCGCATCGCGGACACCGTATCGCCATAGCCGAGGTATTCCGCCGACAGCGATTTTTTGCTCAGCTTGACGCCCTGCAGGATGATCATCGTCGACTGCTCGGTGCCGCTGGCCTGCGGCCCGACGGAAAAGCGCGTGCCGGTGATATCGTTCAGCGTGCCGTCTTTCACCCGGCTTTCCAGCATCACGAAGTGTTCGACGTTGGGCCACAGCATGGAGATGGATCGCAGCTCGCGGTCGGCGCGGCCGTTGAAGTTGCGCACGCCCTGATAGGCTTCAACGGCGATCAGGCTCTGTAGAATCGCCAGCTGCGCTTCGTCTTTTTGCAGCAGGTCGATATTCTCGATCGAACCGGCGGAGGACTGACCGGTCACCTGGATCCCCTGATGCTTCAGCCGGTTGCTCCAGACGTTGGCCAGCCCGACGCCCATCGGGTAGTAGGTGCCGCCGGTGGAGGCGGTGGCGACGGAGAGGAAGGTTTTGTCGGCGTTTTCCGCTTTACCGGCGATGGCCAGCAACGCGGCGCCGACCACGGCGCAGGTAACAAGCAACGTTTTGATTTTTCTATTTTTCATTATTTTCCCCAGCGGTTTTTTGAAACAAATAGAAAACATTTACGCAAACTTGTATACAACATGGCAGCTTTATTCACCTAAAGCGCAGTGTTTGATTTGTGATCTGGGTGGGTGAAAAGTGAACGGCGCGGTGGGGAGGGGGAATGCAAAACCCGTGGCCTGGCGCCACGGGCATACGGGAGAGCGTTACCAGCCTTTGACGGCGTCGCCTTTGTAGATTTCGGCGGCGCTGGCCGCCACTTCGTCGGTCTGATAGGCCTTGACCAGATCTTTCACTTTCTCGCTGTCTTTGTTGTCGATGCGGCTGGCGAAGATGTTGACGTACGGGGAGTTTTTGTCTTCGACAAACAGCCCGTCCTTGGCCGGCGACAGGCCAATCTGGCTGGAGTAGTTGGTGTTGATGATCGCCAGCGTTACCTTCTGATCGTCCAGCGCGCGCGGCAGCTGCGGTGCTTCAATCTCGACGATCTTCAGCTTTTTCGGGTTGCTGACGATATCCAGCGCGGTCGGCAGCAGGCCGACGCCGTCTTTCAGGGTAATCAGCCCCTGTTTTTGCAACAGCAACAGCGAGCGGCCCAGGTTGGTCGGATCGTTCGGCACCGCCACCTGCGCGCCGTCCGGCAGCTGACTGAGCGCGGTGATCTTCTTCGAGTAGCCGGCGATCGGGTAGACGAAGGTGTTGCCCACCGCCGCCAACTTGTAGCCGCGCTCCTGCATCTGCTTGTCCAGATACGGCTTGTGCTGGAAGGCGTTAACGTCCAGATCGCCGTTGTTCAGCGCTTCGTTCGGCAGCACGTAGTCGTTGAAGGTCACCACCTCCACGTCCAGATCGTATTTCTGCTTGGCAACCTTTTGCACCACCGCCCACAGCGACTGATCGATACCGGCGCTGATGCCGACCTTGATGTGGTGATCGTCCTGCGCGGTGGGGCCGCAGGCGGTCAGCAGCAGCGTGCCGGCGGCGGCCAGCGCAAGGGTGAGGTTTTTCAGCGTAAATGTCATTTTCCCAGGGTCCTTGTCAACATTGCCTGCTAATTTTGGCGGGCAGAATAGTGGCAGTGACTGTAGGTAATCGCTGGGCTAAAACAAAATACTGATTCACTATGACTCATAGCGATTAGCTATGAGCGGCCGCCGCTCCGCGCGGTGCGGATTGTTTTGACGGCGAATCGGCGGGCTTATTATGATAGCCGTTGGCCCACAAGGGGCAGACTGGGTACTGAAACGAAGGAAAAGACAATGCGATTGAACACTTGGAGCAAGGCGCTGCTGCCGCTGGTGGTGTTGGCCTGCGTCTCGGCGACTCAGGTTCGGGCGGCGGAGAGCGATACCGGGCCGATCCCCAAACAGCTGCTGGGCAACTGGCGCGTCAGCAAGATCGTGCCGACCCAAACCACCGGCTGCTGGGATCAGCAGCAGGCGCAGAGCCTGATCGGCGGCAAAATCAGTTATAAAGCGGACGCCTTCAGCTGGAACGGCACGGTGCTGAAAAGCGAAGGGGCCACGGTCAGCACCGTAGAAGCGCAGGAGTTCGTCGAGGACAACGCCGGCAGCAGCTCCTACATCGATTTCCCGATGCTGGGCATCAGTACGCCGTCGGTCGAGCGCGTGGCCATTCAGCACGCGGATACCTCCATTAAAGGCATCACCGATCAGGGTAGCGACGGGGTGCCCGGCGATAACGTGCTGGTGAAAGACGCCAACACGCTGATCCTGTCGCTGTGCAACGTCTGGTTTGAGGCGCAGCGCGAGAAGTAATTTCTGCTTTCAGCCCCGGCGACGGGGCTTTCCCACCGCATCGCCACCCGCCCGGCGCGCCATTTCTGAACTAAAATTAACCATAACGATATGACCCCGGCGTGATATCGGAGCCTCGTCTCTACCGAGTCCATGACAGGAGGCGTTATGTGTTACAGACATATTGTCATCGCCACCGATCTGAGCGATGACGGCAAACGGCTGGTCGAAAAGGGAGCGCTGCTGGCGGAGGCGCTGCAGGCCAAACTCTCGCTGATCTATGTGGACGTCCACTACGACACCTACCACGCGGCGATCGGCTTTTCGGAGCGCAGCTATGACGGCGTGCCGTTCGAAGAGAAGATCCGCAAAGAGCTGGAGCCCACCACGCAAAACGTCAATTACCCGATCGCGGAAGTGATTATCGGGCGCGGCGGCTTTGTTGACGAACTGCGTACGGCAGTCGTGGATAAGAACATCGATCTGCTGGTGTTCGGCCATCACCACGATCTGTGGAGCAACCTGTTTTCTTCCACCCGCAATGCTATCAACCAGCTGAATATCGACGTGCTGGTGATCCCGATCCGTTCATAAACGCGGGCCACCGCCGGGCAACGATGGCGGTGGCCGCTGCGGCTTATTGCGTGAAAAAGTCGTTATACAGCATGTACAGGTGCGCCGCGCTCCAGGAGAAGTTTGGCGCGCCTTGCTGCTTGCCGGTGAGCGGATTGTAGTTCTCGCGGATCGGCCCGTCGGCGACCAGGCCGTCGGCGTGGCGGAAGAAGGCCTGCGCCATCGCCACCGCATCGTCGCGATAGCCGTAGCGCTCCATGCCCTTGAGGCCGAAATACAGCTGATCGACCCACACGCGGCCGCGCCAGTAGATGTCCGCGCCGAACGCCGGATTGGTCAGCGCCGCGGTGCCGAGCGGCACGTAGGTATTGAACTCACGCGGATCCTTCATCACCCTGACCACCGCATCGGCGTGCGGCTGGCTGGCGGCACCGTTGAACAGCGGCGACCAGCCTTCCGGCCCTTTGCCGCGTTCGACGATCGGTTTGCCGGCGCAGCCGTTGGCCAACGGCCGGCTTTCGATGCGAATGTCGTAGAAGAAACCGCTCTGCTTATCGAACATGCAGGTGTTGATATAGGCCGCCAGCTTATCGGCTTTGGCGCGGAAGGCCTCGGCCTCGGCGCCATGGCCCAGAATATCGGCCATCTCCGCCAGGTAGCGGTTGTCGCTGTACATATAGCTGGCCTGATCCACCGATTCCTGCAGTAGCGAGTAGCCGAGCAGCGTGCCGTCCGGCGCGCGGTTTTCGGCGAATTTCACCTGCCAGTCTTCGCGTTTGCCGCCCTGTGCCACGTAGCGCGCCAATTGATCCGGATCGATAAAGCCGAATACTGCCGCATCGTCGCGGCCCGACTCCCAGGAGGCGGCGGTTTGCGCCGGGATCGCGATGCTGTCGTAATGCCCCTCGTGCACGATGCGATCGTAGTTGTCGAGGCCGGCCAGCGTTTGCTCACGTTGCCCGCGTTTGACGGTAAACAGCATGCGCCCGTCGGGAGTATTGTGCGCTTTGTCGCGGGTGGCGCCGTACTCCGGCACGCCGTTGCCGTTGTGATCGCGGTTGCGCAGCCACCAGTCATGGTAAGCCACCAGCTTCGGGTACATCTCCGCCAGCCAGCCCTTATCGCCGGTGACGCGATACACCTCCATCACCGCCCAGGCCGCCAGGCTCGGCTTGGTGTTGCGTTCGTTCCAGTTGCCGCCGTCGCCGCCGCGCTCCGGGCTGGGGTTGTAGGCGATAAGGTCGGGCAGGAAACCGGCGTCCCACGGCCGCAAAGCGTCGCCCGGCCGAATCTGGAAGGCGAACACCGCGCGAATGTTGTCCTTGGCCACGTCCGGGTTGAAGTGCGCCATGGCGTAGGCCTGTTTCCAGGTGTCCCACGGCCAGGTTTGGTTGCCGGAGAACCAGCGCCCGGTGACCGACGGGGTGACCGAGTCGAACTTCATCGCCCCGGCGGCGCCGCGCCAGTTGCCGTTCAGCGTTTCTATCGCTTTGACCGCCACGCGGGTTTGTTCCGCCGTGGCGTGCGGGTTGCGGAGCCCGGCGGCGAGATAGCGTTGCCAACGCTGGGCCGACGCGGCCATATAGCGCTGCGGGTGAGCGAGGATGTCGGCGATAGCGTGCTGTTCGCGCTGCGCCTCGTCGGCGGTGAGCAGATGCGAATAGGTGGTGTACAGCGTGGTGGTGCCGGCGATGCGCGCCGTGGCGCGGAAGCGGTGGCCGTCGACCGTGGTGCGCTGCGGCAGCGATTTATGGATCTGATACTCGGACTGGCCGGAAGTCATCAGCTGCGACGGCGCACGCACCTTGCCGAAGGTGACGCGCAGGCCGTCCGCCGTCGGCACAATGCGGCGCTTGTAGTCCGGAAACGCCTGTTCAATGGTCGCCGGCGGCTGCGGTTTTTGCTCTTTGGCCGCGTAGCGCTCCAGCAATTCGCCGTCCCACACCAGCTCCAGCGGTGTATCGGTGATAATTTGCGTCTCCAGCAGCGAGGTGCGCGCACTGGCGAAGCGCAGCGTCAGGTTGACGGTCACCCCCGGCGCGTTGAGCCGTTGCACCAGGGCGCCGGGCAGGCTGTAGGCCGTCATGGTGAAAGACACCGGCTTGCCGTTGCGATATACGCTGAGCCGATCGAAATTGTTGGCCATAAAGTTGATGTATTCTTCGGTCAGCAGTGCCGGGCCGGGGAAGCCGCCCATGCCTTCCGGACCGCTCGGCAACAGGTGGCCGTGCCAGGCGCCGAGATCGAAGAACGGGTTGAAGCGTTGATGATCGTCGAAGTCATAGTCGAGCATAAAATGCGGCGCGCCGTGGCGATCGATAACGTTTGGGTAGCGTTCGGCCAGCGGGGCGTCGGGCGTTTTCGGCGCGCAGCCCGCCAGCGTCAACGCGAGGGTGAGGGCGGTGGCCAGCGGCGTCAGGGGAGTCATGTTCATCGTAGGGGCCTCAACGGTTACCAATAGAAATATTGCATCAGAAACACCGAGTTGCTGGCGCCGGTGCTGTCGTTGCGCATAAAGAATTTGCTGTCCAGCGCGGTGGCCAGCTTACCGCCGGCATATTCGTACCAGACGCCGAACTGGGCGTAGGAGGTGGCGGTATCTGCCGCGTGATCAAACCGGTGGCGGGCGTAGCTGTAGGCGGTGGAGAGGTACAGCCCTTTGGCGGTTTCCGTCATCGCGCTGAGCATCAGGCCCGACTCGCTGCCGGTGTGGCCGCCGCTGTCGCCTTTGCCGGTGTGGTGCCAGACGCGGCCGGCCAGGTGTTTGCCGCGCAGCCCCAGCAGAAACAGCTGCCCCAGGCCGTCGGTCACTTCCAGGCCGTTCAGCAGCGTCAGATTGTCCTGCAGATCGTACTGGGTGTAGCCGTTGATCATCGCCCGGTAGGTGTATTTGTCGGAGTAGCGGTCGTATTTGCCGAAGTGCAGCAGCGCCTTGCTCTCGTCGATGCGGCTTTCCGGCGCCGCCGTCACGCTGTAGCGAAAGCGCCCGGTCAGGTTTTGCAGCTTGGCGGCGTAGCTGAGATCGCGGGTGTTGGGGATCACGTAGCCGTACTCCGGCGTGAAGTCGCCCCACCATTGCAGATCGTCGAGCGACGAGTCGTTGCGTACGCTAAGCATCATCTCGGTGCCGTCATCGGTACGGTAACCGCCGTAGAAACGGTTCAGGCCACCCTCGAAGCCGCCCCAGCTGTGGCCGGGCGTCCAGGCGTGTCCCTGGCTGTCGGCCTGGACGGTCCAGCCCTCGCCGTAAATCAGGCCGAACCAGTGGCCCTGTTTGATCTCGAGGCCGCCTTCGATGTAGGTGCCGTCGCTGTATTTATGCTGATGTTCGCCGTTCAAATAGACGCTGCCGCCGATGCCGAGCTCGCCGTAAAAGCGCAGGGCGGTCGCGGCGCTATCGGACAACGGCGGCGGCGGCAGCTGATTGCGCTCCGCCGGGGTAACGGGGTCCTGCGCCGCCCAGACCGGCGCGCTGAGTATCAGTAATAAGGGCAACAGGGCGTGATGATTTATTGATGTCATGGGGCATGTGCCTGGTGTTGGATGGATCGGCGCGTCAGTCGAACGGCGGCTCACGCAAGGTCGCTCCCGGCTCCCTGGGAGAAGAGATAAAGTCCGCCCGATCGCGAGCGGTAAACGGCAGGTATATTAGTAAAATATTTAGTAAAAAATACGCTTTAATCAGTAAATCGTTAACTTGATCACAACGGGTGAAATGGGTATCTTTCGATGCAGGCGCCCGGCAACGATTTGCATGAGCGAGCGCCGGCCCGGTCTGGGAAGAGAGGGGGCGGGCGGCGCTGTACGTCGCGCCGCTATCCGATTAAGCTACCGTTTTTCGTCTGTGCATTGGGACTCTATGGCCACACTGAAGGAAATTGCTGAAGCCGCTAATGTGTCCGTCGCCACCGTTTCGCGCGTGTTGAATGACGACCCCACCCTGAGCGTGAAGGCGCAAACGCGCCAGAAGATCCTGGAAGCGGCGGAGCGCCTCGAATACAAGGTGGCACCCTCCAAACGGCAAAGCGGGCATCGCCTGCATTTTGCTGCGCTGTTCACCTATACGCAGGGCGTGGAGATCAACGATCCCTATTACCTGGCGATGCGCTACGGTATCGAAACGCAGTGTGAAAAACTGGGCGTGACGCTGAGCGCCGGTTACGACTTTACCGGCGACAAGGCGCTGCCGGCGGCCGACGGCCTGCTGGTGATCGGCCGGCCACAGCCCGCGCTGTATGAGCAGCTTAAGCTGCAGGACGCGCCGGTGGTGTTTATCGACGGCGTGGTGGACGACGAGCGTTTCGACTGCGTCAATGTCGACCTGTACAAGATCAGCCGCAAGGTGATCGATTACTTTATCGGCCGCGGCTATCAGCGCATCGGCTTTATCGGCGGGCGCGACCATCCGGCGGGCATCGACCAGCGCGAACAGGCGTTCGTCGAGTATGGCCGGCAGCAAAACGTGGTGCGGCCGCAGGATATTTACCACGGCGATTTCAGCAGCCAGTCGGGCTACCAGTGCGCCAAAGCGATGTTGCAAAGCCAGAATGGCTATCCGCCGGCGCTGCTGGTGGCGACCGATTCGATCGCCATCGGCGTGCTGCGCGCGCTGCACGAACACGGCGTCCAGGTGCCGGGGCAGATTGCGCTGATCAGCGTCAACGACATTCCCACCGCCCGCTTTATTTTCCCCGCCTTGTCCACGGTGCGCATCCCTTCGGAAACCATGGGCGCACAGGCCGTCAACCTGCTGGTGGAGCGGCTGCGCGATGAACGCGCCGTCCCGCTGTCGATCTTCGTTCCCAGCTCGCTGCAGCTGCGCGACACCACCGTCGCCTGACCGGCCCCCGCCTCGGCGGGGGGCGTTGGCGCTCAAAATTAACGTCATGATAAAAAAAGGCATTTGAGATTTATTGTGATCCTGTCGTCATTTGGTAAATATCGGCTGTAGTTTTTACTAAATATTTACTATCGTTTCCGCATTGCACAGGTGTCGGGAGACGTGACGTGAATAATTGGGAAAACATTGAAAAACAGTCGGAGCACCGGTTGGCGCCGCGCGCGAGCTTCTTCAGCTACGCGGACGCCGAGCAGGCGCTGAGCTTCGATCGCAACGCCAGCCGGCGTTTCCAGCTGCTGAGCGGCCGTTGGCGCTTTCGGTTCTTCGATCACCCGGCGCAGGTGCCGGCGGCGTTTTACCGTGAGCCGATGAGCGACTGGGGCGATATGGCGGTGCCGGGTATGTGGCAGTTGGAAGGGCACGGCCACCTGCAGTACACCGACGAGGGCTTCCCGTTCCCGATCGACGTGCCTTACGTGCCGACCAACAACCCGACCGGCGCCTATCAGCGTCACTTTACGCTCGACGCCGGCTGGCGGGATCAGCAAGTCCTGATCAAATTCGACGGCGTGGAAACCTACTTCGAGGTGTACGTCAACGGCCATTATGTCGGCTTCAGCAAGGGCAGCCGACTGTGCGCCGAGTTCGACATCAGCCCCTATGTGCGGCAGGGCGAGAACCTGCTGTCGGTGCGGGTGATGCAGTGGGCCGATTCCACCTACATCGAAGATCAGGACATGTGGTGGATGGCCGGCATCTTCCGCGACGTCTATCTGATCGGCCAGAGCGCCACTCACCTTCACGACCTGACGCTGGTCACCACCTTCGACGAGCGCTACTGCGACGCGCAGTTGGCGATCGACGCCGAGCTGCGCCATCTCGGATCGCCGGCCGCCGAGGGCTGCCGTCTGCAGGCGCAGCTGTTCGACGGCGATCGCTGCGTGGCGGAGCAGTGGTGCGACGATCTGCGCATTGAACGGGCGCTGAGCTGCCGTTTCGAGCTGCCGGTCAGCCGTCCGCAGCAGTGGAACGCGGAAAATCCCTATCTGTATCAACTGCTGCTCAGCCTGTATGACGGCGCCGGCAACCTGCTGAGCGTGGTGCCGCAGCGGGTGGGCTTCCGCGAGATCGCGGTGCGCGACGGGCTGATGTACGTCAACGGGCGCTACCTCAAGCTGCACGGCGTCAACCGCCACGATCACGATCACCGTAAAGGGCGCGCCGTCGATATGGCACGGGTGGAGCGCGACATCGTGCTGATGAAACAGCACAACATCAACTCGGTACGCACCGCCCACTACCCCAACGATCCGCGTTTTTACGAGCTGTGCGATCTCTATGGCCTGTTTGTGATGGCGGAGACCGATCTGGAGAGTCATGGCTTCGCCAACGTTGGCGATCTGAGCCGCATCACCGACGATCCGCGTTGGGAGCAGGCTTACGTCGAGCGCATCGAGCGCCACGTGGCGGCGCAGAAAAACCACCCGTCGATCATCATCTGGTCGCTCGGCAACGAATCCGGCTACGGCTGCAACATTCGCGCCATGGCCCGGCGCTGCAAGGCGCTCGATCCGACCCGCCTTATCCACTACGAGGAAGACCGCGACGCCGAAGTGACCGACGTGATCAGCACCATGTATTCCCGCGTGGCGATGATGAACACCTTCGGTGAATACCCGCACCCCAAACCGCGCATTCTGTGCGAATACGCCCACGCCATGGGCAACGGCCCCGGCGGGCTGTTCGAATACCAGTCGGTGTTCAACCGCCACGCCAGCTTGCAGGGGCACTACATCTGGGAATGGTGCGATCACGGGCTGTTGAGCCACGACGAGCAGGGGCGCGAGCGCTACCAGTACGGCGGCGATTATGGCGACTACCCGAACAACTACAACTTCTGCATGGACGGCCTGATCTACCCGGACCAGCGCCCCGGCCCCGGCCTGCGTGAATATCAGCAGGTGCTGTGCCCGGTGGAAGTGACGGCGGAAGAAGGCGCAGGCGACGTGCTGCGGGTGAAAAACCGCTACTGGTTCAGCTCGCTGGCGGACATCACGCTGAAGGTCAGCGTCAAGACCGACGGCCGCCAGGTGGCGAGTTACGAATTCAAGCTGCCGCATCTGCAGCCGGGTGAGAGCGAAGACATGCACCTGCCGGTGCTGGCGCTGGGGCCGGGGGAAACGCTGATCGACGTGGCGGTGCATAAGGACAGCGCCACCCGCTACAGCGAGAGCGGCCAGCGGCTGGGGCATTACCAGCATCTGCGCCAGGCGGCGGCGCGGCTACCGGCTCCACCGGTGGTCGGTGCGCCGGCGCTGCAATGCCGCGAGGAAAATCATCAGCTGCTCGTCAGCGGCGGCCGGTTCCAGCTGGCGTTCTCGCTGCTGAGCGGCGAACTGCTGTCGTGGCGGGTAGACGATGAAGAAATGGTGGGACGCGCGCCGCGCATCACCTTCTTTAAACCGGTGATCGATAACCATAAACAGGAATATGAGGGGATTTGGTTGCCGTATCACTTCCCCATCATGCAACAGCATTTCCGCCGCCTTAGCCGGCAATGGCAGGGCGAAGATCTGCTGATCGAGGTGCGCAGCCTGATCGCGCCGCCGGTGTTCGACTTCGGCATGCGCTGCACCTATCGCTGGCGCATCTCTCCGCAGGGCTGTGTCAGCCTGGATCTGGCCGGGGAGCCTTACGGCGATTTCCGGCAGGTGATCCCGAAAATCGGTCTCGATTTCGGCATCAGCCGCCGCTTCGAGCAGGTGGAATACTACGGCCGCGGGCCGGGTGAGAACTACCGCGACAGCTGCCGGGCCAACCTTATCGGCCGCTACCGGCAGCGCGCCGATGCGCTGTTCGAACACTATCCGTTCCCGCAGGACAACGGCAATCGGCAGGACGTGCGCTGGCTGAGCCTGCAGGACGCGGCGGGCAAGGGGATCTTCATCCAACCGCGGCGGCCGATCAACTTCAGCCTGTGGCCGTACAGCGCCGAGATGCTGCATCAAGCCCAGCACATCAACGAGCTGGAGCCTGACGATTGCCTGACGCTGAACCTGGACGATCAGGTGCTCGGCCTCGGCTCCAACTCCTGGGGCTCCGAGGTGCTGGATACCCACCGGGTCTATCTGGCGCCGTTCAGCTATGGCTTCACGCTGGTGCCGTTCGACGGCCGGCAAACGGACGGCGCCGCGCTCGCCGGTTATGACTACGCGCCGGCCCCTCATCACCCGCAGTCTGCGGAGGAAAACGCATGATCATTCTCGAATCCCTGACGGAGTTTCAGCGCATTTATCACAGCGGCAAGAAATGGCTGCGCTGCATGGAGGCGATCGCCAATGTCGATCGCATCAGCCCGAACGTGTGCCATTCGATCGGCGACTCGCTGACGTATCGGCTGAGCGTCGGCGCCGGCCGGCAGCACGGCTGGCTGGAGGGTAACCGCCGCTACTTCGACGTGCACTACTACCTCGAGGGAGAAGAGATCGTCGAAGTCGCCGACAAACGGGCGCTGACGACGGTGGCGCCCTATCAGGACGAAACCGACCGCGAGTTTTTCAGCGGCGAAGGCGAGAGGCGCCGGGTCGGTAAAGGCAACGTGGTGATCTTCGAAAACCACCAGGCTCACCGCTTCAAAGAAAGCGGCAAGGTAAAAAAAGTCATTTTAAAAGTGACGGTGGAAGACAGCTATTTCATCAACAAATAGCGCGACCGCCGATCGATAACAACAAACCGAAGTCCCCTACACCATTCGGAGAATCTCTATGGCTGCGTCGAACAGAAACACCATCGGCAAGTTTGGTCTGCTGTCGATGACGTTTGCGGCAGTGTTCAGTTTCAACAACGTGATCAACAACAATATTCAGCTCGGCATCGCCTCGTCGCCGGTATTCCTGGTGGCGACGATCATTTACTTCATTCCCTTTTGCCTGATCATCGCCGAGTTCGTCTCGCTCAACCGCAACTCCGAGGCCGGCGTCTATGCCTGGGTCAAAAGTGCGCTCGGCGGGCGCTGGGCGTTTATCACCGCCTACACCTATTGGTTCGTGAATCTGTTTTTCTTCACCGCGCTGCTGCCGCGCGTCATCGCCTACGCCTCGTACGCGTTCTTGGGCTATGACTATGTGTTTACCCCGCTGACCACGGCGATCATCAGTATCTTCCTGTTCGCCTTCTCGACCTACATCTCCAACAGCGGCGCGAAACTGCTGGGGCCGATGACCTCCGTCACCTCGTCGCTGATGCTGTTGCTGACGTTTTCCTACATCATCCTGGCGGGCGCGGCGGTGCTGGGCGGCATCGAGCCGGCCGATCCGATCAACGTGCAGGCGATGACGCCGAACTTCAACTGGGCGTTCCTCGGCATTACCGCCTGGATCTTCCAGGCGGCGGGCGGGGCGGAATCCGTGGCGGTGTACGTGAACGATGTGAAAGGCGGCAGCCGCGCCTTCGTGAAGGTGATCATCGTTTCCGGGCTGTTTATCGGCGTGCTGTATTCGGTGTCTTCGCTGCTGATTAACGTGTTCGTGCATCGCACCGACCTGCACTTTACCGGCGGCACGGTGCAGGTGTTCGAAGGCCTGTCGGCACACTTCGGCCTGCCGACGGTGTTGATGAACCGCTTTGTCGGCATCGTCTCCTTCACCGCCATGTTCGGCTCGCTGCTGATGTGGACGGCGGCGCCGGTGAAGATTTTCTTCACCGAGATCCCGAAGGGCATTTTCGGCGAGAAAACCATCCGCCTGAACCGGCACGGCGTGCCGACGCGCGCCGCCTGGATCCAGTTCTTCATCGTCATCCCGCTGATGCTGATCCCGACGTTGGGTTCCAGCAGCGTGCAGGATTTGATGAATACGCTGATCAACATGACCGCCGCTGCTTCGATGCTGCCGCCGTTGTTCATCATGCTGGCCTACCTGAATCTGCGGCTGAAGTACGACCGGGTGGCGCGCGATTTCAAAATGGGCTCGCGCCTGCAGGGCATCGCCATCGTCAGCGTGCTGATCGCCATCTTCACCGTCGGCTTCTTCGCCTCGACGTTCCCGACTGGCGCCAGCATCATGACCATCGTGTTCTATAACGTCGGCGGGCTGGTGGTGTTCCTCGGCTACGCCTGGTGGAAGTACAACCGCTACTCGAAGAGCCTGAACGCCGAAGCGCGCTACCACGAAGACATGCCGCTGGCGCGTCTCGCGCTGGAAGCGCAGGAGGGGGCGCCTGCCGGTCAACCCGCGCTGACCACGCCCGCATGCAATAAACCGCTGTAATTGCTCACCTATTGACTCCGCGCCTCGGCGCGGAGTCTCGCCTTGCGTAAAAAATCCTGCCTCTGCGTTTGCATAATACATAAGTGAGTACTAATGTGTTTGTATGAACGAAAATGACATCTTCAAGGCGCTGGCCGATCCGACCCGCCGCAGCATCTTCGACAAACTCGTCGCCGGTAGCATGAATGCCAGCGCGCTGCGCGAAGGGCTGCCCATCAGCCAATCGGCGATGTCGCAACACCTGGCGGTGCTGCGCAACGCCGGGTTGGTGCGCGAGGCGAAGCAGGGGCGCTGCGTCAATTACCAGGTCGACCCGGACGGGCTGGCGCAGATCGCGCAGTGGTTGGCGAAGTACCGCGCTTATTGGCCGGCGCGCACCGAGGCGCTGCAAACCTTGCTGAAGGACATGGATCAATGAACAAACGGGCTGAGCCGCCGCCGCACGACCGGCTGGTGTTGGAATATTCGCTTGATGCGCCGCCGGAAAAAGTGTGGCGGGCGCTCAGCATTCCCGAGCTGCGCGAGCAATGGCTGCCGACCGGCGACCTGGCGCAGGCTGAACCGTTGGCCGCCACGCCGGGCGAGGCGGTGAGCTACCGTCTGCGCGACGACCAACCGCCGTTTCTCGAAAGCGTCGTGACCCTGCAGATTGTGCCGAACGCCGACGGCGGCAGTGTGCTGCGGATTATCCACCAGCCAGACGCCGCCAACGACGGCCCGACAACGGTGATGCGCGCCGCCTGACGCGTTAAACACACTTCCCTTTGTTGCCAACCCAGGAGTTCACCGATGCGTGAGAAGATGATGCTCGTCCCAATGGTGGTGGAACAGACCAGCCGGGGAGAACGTTCCTTTGACATATACTCGCGCCTGCTGCGCGACCGAATCGTGTTTCTCAATGGCGAAGTCAACGACGACGTGGCCGAAATGCTGTGCGCCCAGCTGCTGTTTCTGGAGGCGGAAAATCCGGAAAAACCGATCCACCTGTACATCAACTCGCCGGGCGGGGCGATCACCAGCGGGCTGGCGATTTACGACACCATGCAGTACATCCGCGCGCCGGTGCATACGCTGTGCATGGGCACCGCACGCTCGATGGGTTCGTTCCTGCTGATGGCCGGCGAGCCGGGGCACCGCATGGCGCTGCCTAACGCCAGCCTGCACGTGCACCAGCCGCTGGGCGGCTTTCAGGGGCAGGCGTCCGATATCCTGATCCACGCCGAAGAGATGAAGCGCACCAAAGCTCGGGTGATCCGGCTGTACGCCCAACATTGCGGCCTGAGCGATGAAGCGGTGGAGCGGGCGCTGGATCGCGATCGCTTTATGACCGCCGACGAAGCGGCGGTCTGGGGGCTGATCGATAAGGTGCTGCATGAACGGTGAAGCGACTCAGGGGCTTTCGGCGGGCTGCGGCGTGTGCCAAACCCGTTCAAGCCCGCATTCGACCATCGCGAAATAGAGGCTGAAATAGCGCTCCGCCATGATAAAGAACGAGCTGTTGAGTTCGATCACCACGTTATTGGTGGTGGTCAGCAGGCCGGATTTTTCCGCCGCCTGCAGGATGCGATTCACGTGCGCGCGGGAGACGGAACACGACTTGGCGATTTTCGCCGAGGAGAGCAGCAGAAAGGGGGAGTTCTGCCGGATGCTTTCGATATGCAGCATCAGCAGCACCATGTGGCCGGCGTCTTTGCTGATAAACAGCGCGGATTGCGGCACCAGATCGATCAGGTAGATCTCCTTGAGCATCAGCTGCCCGTAGGCGGCGAAAAAGGCGGGCAGAAAGTCGGGCGTCGCCAGCAGCGCCGCGATGGGCATCTGCGGCGCCAGCGCCTGATAGGGCCGCGCCATCGAGGCGATCAGCGCCTGGGTTTCCGCCAGCGCGTTCGGCGTCGGCCTATAGCGCAGCTGGCGTTTGTCATGTTCGCAGGGTTTGACCTCCAGCCGACGGCCGACCCGCAAGAAGAACAGAAAGGAATCCAGAGAATTCTCGCTGATCATGTTCTTCCCTTTAAAAAAGGCCTTGATGTCTTTCAACCCGGCGGCGGGCTGGTGGTAATAAATGGACAGGATGGTGGAACAAATAATGAACCGACTGTTCCTGAAGATGATTTTGTAAAACAGCGGATGTTTTTTGTAGGTCTCTTTCAATAACTCCCCGTGCTTGACGATGGCGGCGTGGAACGCCGGTGACTGTCTGATGATGTTGGCCTGTTTCTCCAGATGAAACTGTAGCTGGAATCTGCTTAGACTCATTTTCCCTATTTCCTGTACTTAAAAAAATGTGCTGCTTTTTATCGTTATGGGTTTGCTGTGTATGGCTTGACGATCTGTTGGCCCTGGTCGTTGATGAGAGTGGCCTGAACGATGACCTGAGAAGGGAGTGTCGGCGCTGCAACGCCGTCGAGGTGATAATCCCGTATGCTGAACGGCGCGGTCATCATGTCGCTTTCTTGCCGCACCGGGTAATCACGTTTTCCTATGTGCACGCTTATGCGGGCGAAGGAGAGATAGAACGCAGACCGGTTGTTGCAGCGCAGCAGATAGCCGCCCGGTGATTTTTGCAGCGTGAACGAAACGGCCTCGGCTGCGTTCTCGGCTTTTCCCTGCAGCGCTCTGGGCCGGTAGAAGATCTTCATCTGCGTGTTCATCGCCAGCGTCACGCGCGACGCCAGCGGCGGCGTGGTCGGCGGGTTAGGCGGGATCTCATACAGGTTGAGCCAGAATACCGACTCCCGGTCGGCGGGCAGGTTAGCGCCGGCAAACAGGATGCGCAGCCCTTTCAGCGCCGAAGGCGGCAGGGCGAAAACGCTGGGCAGGGTGACAAACGGCGCGCGGGACAGTTCGGGGGCGGCGTTGACGTCGCCGTTATCGACCCAGGTTTGCGCCACGATCGGATAGCCGTTGGTGTTGAGCAACATCAGGGTTTTTTCCGTGTCGCCTTCGCGGAAAATCACCCGCGTGGCGGAGGCGATGATGCCCGCCTGCGCGCCCATGGCCGCTAGCGCCAGCAGCAGGGCGCATCCCATCGTCAGATATTTCTTTCTCATCATTGCACCTTAACCCAAACGTAGGCCCTGGCGTCCACTTTGCCGGCGGTGACGGTTTGTCCGGGCAGCCGGGCGAGCGTGGCGGTGAGCTGGGTGGCGTAGTGGGTAAAGCCCGCCGCGGTGCTGCCGCCGCCGCTGGCGCCGTTGAGCACCGGGTACCAGCCGGCGTCGTTGCCCTGCGGGCATTGCCCGGCGCTGCAGCGCGCCCAGCCGACGAAATTCATCGGCGTGCCGTTGCCGGCGTTGGCGAGCGCGATGCCCACGCCGGTGGCGACGCTGCTGTCGGTGCCGTAGCCGCTGGAGAGCAGGTAGCTCACGCCGCCGTTGGCGCTGACCAGCCCGAGCTGCTGCGCCGCGACATAGCTTTCATACGGCACCTGCAGGCCGAGGGCGGTATTGTTGCTGCTGACGCCGGACACGGCGGCGTTGTCGCATTCGATATTGATAGTGAACTGCGCCTGTGAGGTTTGCCCGGCGGTCAACTGGCTGACGGAGATGGTCGGCAGGATCACCAGCGGCGTGACGTTGCGCGCCACGCAGGTGGCGGTATAGGTCAATGAGGAGATCGGTGCGGTGCCCATGCCCATCGCGTTCCAGCGCCCGGTGCCCCAGGTGGCGTAGTTGGTGGCGGAATCGCTGCCGATAGGATCCGAAGCGATGCCTGGCCCCTGAAAGGTGACATAGCCGTTCGGCTGCGTGCAGGTATAGTTCGAATTGCCGGTGGTCGAGGCCATGCCCACCAGCGGGTTGCCGGCGCTGTAGCCGCAATAGTTGCTGGCGCCCGCGCCCGGCAGCGAGCTGATGCGGATCAGATCGGCGCGGATGGCGCTGAAGTCTTTCACCCGGATCTGAATTTTGCTGCCGACGGTGGCGTAGCGGGTAATCGGCGCCGACTGCCAGTAGCGGGTAAAAACCTTGCCGGAATCCAGATGGGTCAGGCGGATGCCGACGTAAGGGAAGTAGGTGGCGTAGTAGTTGGGGTTGCCGTCCTGGGCGCCCAGATCGTAATAGCCGCCGACGCGATCGTCGCCGTTGGTGGCGAAGACTTCATAGATCTGCCCCGCATCGCTGGCGTCGCATTCATACAGCACCTTGTTGGGATCGGGGTAGCGTGTGCCGGACGTAAGATCGAACACGCTGGTGCCGAGCGGCGTGCCGACGGGCTGCAGGTAAGTGCTGGTCAGGTTGACCCGGCCCAGCGCCGTGCCCACCCCGCAGGGATCGCAACCGGAATCGATCGCGGGAGAAACCCGGGTGCATTGGGCCAGCGCGGCGGGCGCACCGAACAGCGACAGGGCGAGCAACGCCAGGGCGGCGAGCGGGTAAGCAATGCGTTTCATCGTCTCTCCTGAGAATAAGTTTTACGGGCTAGCGGCACGGGGCGCTGAGCCGCTGAATCGGGCTGTCTTCCCCGGCGGGCAGGCGGTAATGCAGCGTGCATTGCTGGCCGGGCGCGTCGCCCCAGTTCAGCGTCAGTTCGCCGGCGCTCCGATCGCTGCGCAGATACACCTGATTGGCCTGGCCGACCATGCCCACGCTGTTGCCCGCTGGGTCCAACACGTTGGCGCCCATCGGGATCGGCGCGTTATCGGGCCGCTGCGCGGTGATCAGCAGCGCCTGGCCGCGCACGGTGTTGAAGCGCAGGCGCACCGTGGCGCCGGCGTACGGTGCCACGCGCCGCTGGCCGTCTTCCAGCTCCGCTTTGTCGTTCATGCCCTCGGGGTTCAGCGCGACGGTGTTGTAGTGATAGGGCACCAGTGACGGTGCCAGGGCGTAGCCGAAGCGATCGACGCGCGCGCCCTGGCCGTCCATCACCCGTGCGCCGCTGGCGCCGGGCGCTTCGATCAGGGCGAAGGTGTCGCCGACATACGGCCCTAATGTCACGCCGCCGCGGTGCGCCACCACGGCGCCCTGCAGCGACAGGGAACCTTGTCGATACTGGCGCGCGGTGGAGAACGAGCCGGTGACGTTGGCGTAAGGCAGACGGGTTTGCAGGTTGCCGCCCCAGATGCTTTGCTGGCGATCGTCGTCGGTGGTGAAGTTCAGGCCGTAGCTGACCGGCTGTTCGTCGCCGACGCTGCCCGAGAGCGCAGCCTGATAATTGCCGCCCTGACCCTGGCTATGATTGGCCAGCAGCGAGACGCTGGGGGCGGATGATGAGCGCCCGAGCGGGAAGCTCAGCGACAGGGCGGTGACGGTCTGCGCGTTCTGCGCCAGCGGCGCGCTGTAGACGTTATCCAGCGGCCCGTAGCCGCGGTAGTCGCCGTTGCTGTAGCCCAGACTGCGAGTGCGGGTGACGGAGAGGTTAAGCGCCACGCCGTTGCCGAAGGTTTTTCCCCAGCCCAGTTGGAGCTGATTGTCGCGGCCGCGCTGGTCGCGGTAGTCCTGAGTCGAACCGGACATCGTCAGGCTGCCGAACGCGCCCATGCCCTGATTGACGGCGACCTCGAAACGCGAACGCTGGCGGTAGGAGTCGGACTGCCAGTTTTGACCGGTAACGGCGGCGCGCCGCACGCCGAGCACGTCGCTGAGATCGCGAAAGCCTTCGGTAGAGTAGCGGTAGCCGGCGATGGATAGCGTGGTGTCCGTCGGGCTGAAGGTTCGGCTGTAAGAGAGGTGCAGCATCCAGCCGGAGGCGCCGCCGTCCGGCAGGCTGGCGTGGGAATAGGTGGTATCCATGCCGAAGGCGCCCAGCCAGCTGCTGTACACGCCACCCAGCATTACCGCCTGATAGCCGTCCGCCAGCTGGTTGCCGAGGTTGAAGGTCAGAGCGTTGGTCAGGCCGTGCTGCCAGGTCACTTCGCTGAACAGATCGTTGTCGCCGACGTAGCGGGAACGGCCGACGATCGCGGAGTAGCGCGACTGGCCGGGGCGAATGGATTCCGGCACCGCGGCGAACGGCACGGTGAAGGTGCTGACGCTGCCGTCGGCTTCGGTCACCACCACGGTGAGATCGCCGGCGTAGTTGGTGGCGTACAGATCGTTGATGGTGAACGGCCCCGGTGCCACCGTGGTTTCATACAGCGTGCTTTTGCCCTGCAGCACCGTCACGCGCGCGTTGCTTTTCGCCACGCCGCGCACCACCGGCGCATAGCCGCGTTGTGAATCCGGCAGCATGCGATCGTCCGAGCTGAGCTGAATGCCGCGAAAGCCCAGGCCGGAGAAGAAGTGCCCGTCGGTAAAGCCTTCGCCCAACAGCATTTCGCTGCGCCAGGGCAGGATTGCGCGCTGCACGTAGCGGCGGCTGGTGTCCAGGTGGCCGCCGAACTCCCGATCGTAGCGGTAGCTGGACTGCTGGCGGTAGCGCCATAGCCCGAGGTTGAACCCGCCGTTCAGGTTGGCGTAGGTCGAGTCGAGATCGCGGGTTTGCCCCTGCCGGTAGCTGACGTGGTACTGGTTGAGGTTGTAATTGACGAAGGCCATCGATTCGCCGCTGTCCAGGCTGGCGGGGTTGACGCTGCCGCGCGGCCGGCCGTTCAACAGCGCCTGCGGAACGCTGAGATCCAGCCGTAGCCGCGAGATATCGGCGTTCACCGTGATGTCTTTGAGATCCCGGCCGGGCAGCAGGCATTCCGCCTCGGCCGCCGGCGGATTCTTCAGCCCGAAGCGCGTCAGCTGCGGCCGATCGAAACAGGGCAGCACCTGCTGGCCTGCGCGCACGAAGCGAATTTGGTCGCGCTCGAGAAACTGGCCGTTGAGGTACAGATCGATCTGATAGCTGCCGGGGGCGACGGCGTCCTGCTGGTTGAACTGGCTCAGGGCGCTGTTGCTCAGCACGCTGCCGCGCAGCAGCGCGGGATCGAAGGTGTAGCCGTCGGCGGCGGCGCAGCCCAGCGGTAGCGCCAGCAGCGCGCAGCACCAGCGTGCGGGCAGCGGCGTCGCCTTGCGGACATCGAACATGGGAACCTCCCTGTCTGGTTTCAGCGCGCGACGTTCAGGGTGCGCGTGATTTCCACCCCATAGTCATTGATGACGCGCAGTGCGACCTGCCGTACCTCCCCGTTCACCGGCCAATTGGCCTGTGAAAACGGCGGGATCAGATCCGCCTGCGGAATGGCACTGCGCTTCGCGCCGCTCAGGATGACCGCTTGGCTGACGTTGGCGTAGTAGCCGGTCGGGTTGTCGACGCGCAGCGCGTTGCCGACCTGGCGCAGGCTAAGGCGATCGATGACGTGGTTGGCGTCGCCGGCCAGCCCGGCGGGGCGATAAAACACCTTCAGCCGATTGGTGACCACCAGCAGCAGTTTGTTCTTGTCGTTGTCCGTCTGCCGTACGGCGGGCACCTGCAGGAAGTTAAGGTAGAACAGCGATTCGCGATCGCGCGCCAGCGGCTGACCGACGAACGACAACCGCACCATTTGCCCGCTGTGCGGATTCATGCGGAAGATTTGCGGCGAGGCGACAAAGGGCGCATCGGCGTTTTCCGGCGTGGATTGCGGGTTGTTGATGTCGAGCCAGATCTGCATCAGCGCCGGGACGCCGTCATCGTTGGTGAACTGCAGCGTTTTCTCCCGCGCCTCGGCGGGGTAGATCACGCGGTTGCCGAGCAGCGTTACGCTGGCCAAGGCGTGGGTGGCGGCAAAACTCATCAGGCAAAGCGACAGGGCGGCCCATCGGCGGGCGGAACGGGATATCTGCGGCATAAACGTGAACCGATAAAGGGAGCGAGTCATTCAGCGCCGTCCGCTAAGGAACGGCGCTGGCATCAACAGGTATGGCGCCTGACGCCGGCTTATTTGTAGCTAATGGCGAACTGGGCGGTGGCGATCACCGAACCGGCCGCTACGCCGGTGTCTTCCGCGTAGTAGCGGGCCACCAGGTTCTGCGAGGTGGAGGTGGCGTCTTTCGCCAGCGTCATCGCCGACGTGGTGACGGTCGAACCGCTGGCGAACGACAGCGGCGTGGTGGCGTCGCTGTCCAGCAGTTGAATGGACACCTTGGCGGCATCGCCCGCGTTGCCCAGGTTGCCGTTGGTGGTCGGGTTGTTGCCCGCCAGTACGGTTTTGATCGCCGTGTCGCTGGTCGCCGCCGCGCAGCCCGTCACGTTAACGGTAAAGGTGGTGTCGCCGGCGGTGGCGCCTTTGGTGGCGAGTTTGCTGGCGGCGACGGTCGGCAGCAGCACGACCGGGTTGGATTGGTTGCCGTTAATATTCACCGAACAGGTTTGCGTGCTGACTTCGCCTTTGAATTGCACCGTATTGGACGAGGCGGCCGCACAGGCGCCGGAGAGAGCCAGCAGGGATAATGCGACTAATTTAACATTCATGTGAAATGCCCTTTAATTAACTTTAGATAAAAGCTTTCCTGACAGTAATAAATTACTGACGTGCGGTTGTGGGTTAATCATGTTGCGCAATTGTTTTTTAAACGCGTCGGCAAACATGGATTTTCATCCTAACAAACTAAGAATTTTCCCTATAGGTGTTTTCCGCATGGTAATAAGGCGGTGGTGTGGGTTGTTACATTTATTTTCATTTTTGCTTATATCATACAAAATGGAAAATAGATCTATATCATTGCGTTGCGTTTTTATTGGATCGCCGGATTTTGTGATGGAAATAATTTGAAACATTCATGCCTTTTTTGCGGATTAATCAACGTACTGGCGGTTGCGTGATTATTTGAAAAACATGTTATCAAGATGTTTTTTATTGGTGTGCTTTGCTGGCGAATTACCCCAAAAAAGAACGGCGACAAGTCGCCTGAGGTGTGGAAGCATGCTGCCATGCTGATAAGGAGAATTAAAGTGAGAGTGATTTATATCGACGGCTCGCCACTGTGCCGGCTGGGCATGAAAACATTATTGGGTGGCGGGGTGATAACCTTATCCTCGCCAGATATTAACATCGTTAAAAATATAAGCCCGGCGCCTGATTTAATTATCATGGACTTTCCCCATGAGATTTACCGGTTCGAAGCCTATTTGAAATTCATTAATTATACCCGCCGTGAATATAACGGCGTGAGATTACTGTTCTTCGTCGATAAGACTTCGCCGCTGATTCTGGCGTTTATCGCCGCGGCGCAGCCGGATGCGATTTTGCACAAACGGGAAGCGTTACAGATGGTGCGAGAGACTTGCACGGCGCTGGTCCGCCGTGAGGAGGAAGGTGAGCGGCGCGTGATGAACCGGCATCGGGTGGCGGCGATCACGCCTGGCGAGGCGGCGGTGCTGTGTGAAACCGCCCGTACGGAAGATATCCGCCTGACCGCGCGGCAGCTGAACCTGCATCCGAAAACCGTTTATTCGCACCTCAATAACGCCGGCAAAAAGTTCGGCATTCGCAATCGGGTGGAACTGTTGAAGATGATTGCGCTGCTGTAGCGCCGTTATCGGGCCTGGCCGACGGCCAGCCGCCATCGCGTGATCTCATCGGCGCCGGGTCCGGCCGCCAGCGCCAGGCTTTGCGGCGGCAGCGATTCGCCGGTCACGGCATCCACTACGCGCAGGGTGGCGGGGTGGCCGGTCATGCGGTCGACCACGCGCAGCGGCGGCCCGGCCAGCTCGGACAGATTCCACTTGTCGCCAATCTGAATCATCGCCATCACCAGCAGCCCGAGATCTTTTCCCTTCTCCGTCGGCAGATACTCATAGCGAGCGGGACGGGTCTGGTATTGCCGCTTTTCGATAAGGTCTTCGCTTTCCAGCGCTTTGAGCCGATTGGCCAGCGTACTGTTGGTGATGCCGGTCGACTGGCGCAGATCGTCATAGCGCGAGAGCCCCAGCAGCAGATCGCGCATGAGGATAGCGCCCCAGCGATCGCCCAACGCCGACAGCACGTGGGCCACCGAACACGTCATGCCTTCAAAATCTTTTGCCTTCATCCTGTTGTGCCTCTGCTTGCCACCGGAATGCCGATAATTTTATCGCCTCCGCTTGATAACTTCAATAATTGGAGTTATTACTCTAGTTATTGGAGTTAGTGTTTTAAACCGGCTACCGATCAAAGCGGTTGCCGATAGCCCACACCCACACCGAGGAGACAACGCGATGCCACTGTGGCAGATCTACCACCCCGAACCGGCCTTCAGCGCTGCCGATAAACGCGCGATTGCGCAGCAGGTCACCGCCCTGTACCAGGACTTTTTGCCGCGTTTCTACGTCAACGTCTTCTTCCATGCGTTGCCGACAGGTTCGGCTTATCTCGGCGGCGAACCGGCCGATGACTTCGTGCGGGTGACCATCGACCATATCGCGCGCGCCATGGACAACGACGCGGAGCAGCAGCAATTTCTGACGGCCTGCACCCGCATCCTGCAACCCTACATCGCTGCACGCGGGCTGCGCTGGGAGCTGCATGTGGACGAAACGCCGTTCTCGCTGTGGACTATCGAAGGTTTAAAACCGCCGGCACCGGGGACGGCGGCGGGAGAGCGGTGGCGCAAGGAGAACCGGCCTTCGGTGTGGGAGGGTAGCGGCGCTGGCGGAATATCCGATGCTTAAAGGCGACGATGAGTGCCGGGTTATTATCTCGCTTAAACAGAAGCGGCATCACCGCGTGGGGGCTGTGAGAGTAACCCGGCAGGCCTCATAGGTTATGTTGTACATCTGATATGAATGCATTAACGATGGCGGATTTTTCATTCTTGCGATAGATGAAAAAAACCTCAGTTGCGTTATCGACGGCGGGGATCGGCCTGTAGGTGATGTTAGGCAGTTTGATTGAGGATAGCGTAGAGGGAACGATGGCGATGCCCAGGCCGGAGGCCACCATGGCGAGCACGCTTAAGGTGCTGTCCAACCGATAGGCCACCTTGATGTCTTCTTCAATAATGGCGTTCAGGATACGAAGCTGGCCATCGTCTCCGCTGTTTTCCGAGTAGATGATAAAGTCTCGTCCAGAGAGGTCTTCCTTGTTCAAGGCCTCTTTTTTCGCCAGATCGGAGTCTTCCTGAATCACGACAACCCAGTCAAATTTTTTTATGGGTATAAAGCCGAGCTCCGGTGGGATGTTGAGATCCAGATTGGGGCAGTAGCTGACGTCGATATTTCCGTTGACGATCTCATCGATTTGCTTCCAGTAAGACATCTCTTTGGCGCGGAAGTTAACGCCGGGATGCTCTGCTTTAAATCGATGAATATCGGCGGTGACTAATCCTGCCGCCACGGCATTGCCGACAAATCCGATGCGCACATTGCCATTCTCACCTTTCGCCGCCGCTTTGGTTTCGTCAAGCGTACTTTTTATTTTTTCATAAATATCCGGCGCATTCTTTAAAAATATCTCTCCCACTTCGGTGAGTTCTACATTGCGGTTGTTACGAATAAAAAGTGGTGCGCCAATCTCTTCTTCCAGCGCTTTTATCTGCATGCTGAAAGCCGACTGAGTAATATGAATGCGTTTGGCCGCTTTGCCAAAGTGTTTTTCTTCAACGAGGGCCAGGAATGCCTGAATATGGCGAAAATTCATGGATTAGATTCCTGTATCAGTCGTTCAAAAAAATGAATTGGATATATAGTGTCCATGAAAATACCCTCTAATAGAACTCGCGTTAAAGTGTAGGTTATTTCTGAAATGCGGGCTAGTCAACAACACTCAGCGTGTTGCTATATGTTTCCAACGATCAAATATATATAGTGGAGGCGCTAAATGAATTCATTAGCCAGAATCGATGTTCATACTCACCTGGTTCCGCCCTTTTGGGGCAGTGCGCTGCCGAGCCACGGCGGCGATCCGTCCGGATGGACCTTGCCCAAATGGACGGCGGGCGACCATCTGCGCTATATGGACAGACAGCAAATAGCGACCAGCGTCTTGTCGTTAACCGCGCCAAGCGTGGTTGGCTGGGAAGGCCAGGCGCGCCGCGATATGGCCAGGAAAGTCAATGAATATACGGCGGATCTGGTGGCGAAATACCCCACGCGGTTTGGCAACTTCGCGACTGTGCCGTTGCCGGACGTTGAGGGGGCGGTGCGTGAAGTTGAGTATGCACTGGATGTGCTGAAAGCCGATGGCGTGGTGTTATTAACCAACTATGAAGGGGTTTATTTAGGGGATAAAAAGTGGGCTCCGCTTTGGGCGGCGCTTAACCAACGCTCTGCCGTTGTTTTCATTCACCCTGGTCATCCCATCATGGATTTACTGGATGGCGTTCCGGGCCCCTTGGTTGATTATCCGTTTGATACTACCCGCAATGCTGTCCATATGGTGCTGAACGGCGTTATGGACAATTATCCTGACGTGAAAATTATTCTTTCGCATGCCGGCGGCTTCCTGCCTTATGCCGCTTTGCGTTTTACATTGCTGGCGGAGTCGCTTAATCCAAATGGGCCGTCAGCTCAGGAATTGAACGATAAGTTTAAGCGTTTTTATTTTGATACCGCATTGTCTTCCGGCCCGAATGCATTCTCCAGCCTGCTGACCTTTGCGAATCATAATAATATTCTTTTCGGCAGCGATTATCCTTATGCACCGGAGTCCGTCGCCGCTAAGTTTAATCATATTCTCGACGCCGAAACAAACCTGACTGATGCGCAAAAAGCAAGCTTCAACCGAAATAACGGTCTGGCGCTTTTCGCGCGGTTAAATAAATAAGGGTTTCTGCTGGGGCGATGCCGCACTGCTTTAAGCGCTGGCGGGTTCCTTGCCGAGAATAAAAAATCCACGCCGAAGCGTGGATTTTTCCGTTTCCGGCAGCGGAGAAAAGCGCTGCGGAGAGAGGCTTAGACGTTAAACCGTGATTGATAAGTTAATTGTATGTTATTAATTGCTTTAATTTTTAATTGATTTTTTATACTCATAACTGTACTCACTTATACTGATGTTGCTATCTGGGGCTAGTTACCCCAACTCCGACCAATTCTTATGCAGTAGGATTGATTACTCTATTCCTTTTGTTTGTCAATTGCAGGGGGGCAGGCCGAATTCACTCTTCTTTAGCTAACTATTGTTGCTAGTCGCAATAATTAGAAAGTGAATTATTTTGAGATTCTTCTAATTGCAATCTTGATTTTATTTGTTTTTGCATCAAAATTGACAGTTTAGTCATCTGTACCCACATCAAAAATGGCCATAGCCATAAAGGGATTATTGTGAACACGATATACATACCATTAGACAGCGGAGAGTCTGCGGTTCTTAAAGATCCAGATACCTTGCTTCCCCGAAAAATTTACGAACAGTTAGCTCGGTTTATTGCAAAGGCTGTCGATGATGTGCCGAAAAACTCGGAATCTCTCAATGAAACGCGCAGCCATAAGGCGATATCGATAGACGGTGAGAGGGGGACGGGTAAAACTTCTGTGCTTGTGAATTTAAGTGATTACCTGGAGAGCAATTATAATGACCTTGCGGGTAACATTCATATTCTCGATCCTATCGATCCGACTCTGCTTGAAGATGGCGAATCGCTGTTCTTGCATATCATTGTTGCTGCCGTACTTCAGGATAAGGAGATAAAAGCTGCCCAGTGCAGGGACATTAATAAGTCAAGGATTTTCACTCAAAAGCTTGAAGAATTAGCCCACGGTCTGGAATCTGTTGATTTGCAGCAAAGCCAGCGTGGAATGGATAAAATTCGCTCATTATATGGCAGCAAGCGCCTGGCAAATTGCGTTGAGGAGTTTTTAATTTCTGCGTTAGAGTTGATTGGCAAAAAATTATTAATACTTCCGATTGATGATGTAGATACATCACTTAATAGGGCATTTGAAAATCTCGAAATTTTACGTCGTTATCTTACATCTCCGTATGTTTTGCCCATTGTGAGTGGCGATCGCCGTCTATATGATGAAGTATGTTGGCGGGATTTTCATGGAAGATTGAATAAAGATTCAGCATATAATCGCAGGGTTGCATATGATATTTCCAGAGATTTGGCAATTGAGTACCAGCGCAAAATTCTGCCGCTACCGCGAAGATTGAATATGCCAGAAGTAAGTGATTATTGGCTTCAAGATAGTATCGATGTGACCCTAGGTAAAAATGGCATTCCTCTGCGTAACTTTATGGCGTGGCTAAAGATATTTATTACCGGTCCCGTGAATGGTCTTGAGGGCAGCGATTTGCCGCTACCGATCCCATCGATACGTGCCTTAACGCAGTTCATTAATCACTGTGGTGATTTGATCACAGAACTTCCATCTGAACTTAAAAATAAAGATACACCACTTTCTGTTCGCCGCTGGTGGCAGATGCCTGATGTTCCACAAACAGTGCTCGAAGCATTTGCTTTGCAACACAGAGAGCTCAGTAAAGAAACTAAGCGCGATTATGCTGATGCTTATAAAATCTTCGCCGAAAAGTACTTAGCTTGGAGCTCTCAATATTATGAAGCAGGAGAGAAAAATAAGGAGAATGGTAAGTTACTAGATGACATGAAGTGGATTAACAAGTTGCTTAGCTATTTTAGGTTCGAGCCTAAGGCTGGGGCTGTTTATTTAATTCTTGAGTCTCATTTAAATTGGACTGAATGGCGAAGTGGTAAAAATCGTAACATTTCAATATTTGACACTGCACTTTTCCAACCTTTGCTGCAGGAGCAGCCTGAATATTCCGTTTTTAATGCAGAAGAAAGTTTGGCTGATTGGGAATCTCAATTATCAAAAAGCCTACCGGAAGGCTGGCTTTCTGTGATTAAAGGGAAGATGACAATTCTGCCTTATCCTATTGCAGAAACGGGAATTAACTCGGGCTTGAGATGGAAATATTGGGAAGATGTTGATAGCAATGACGCTAATGAAGAGTTAAAGGATAAGGCAATTTTTCTCATCAGTGCCTTGACGCAGAGAAATTTCTACACTAATGCCAGACAGTCGATTGTTCTCAATATCGGACGAATTTTTGAAATTATAATCGCCAGCTTGATATCAGATCTGGATTTATCAGATTTGCAGCGAATTCTTCAGAGATCACCATTTTATTCAGCCAGCGCCCTTGCGCCAACAAAAAAACTAAAAATCAATGAACCTGAGGGGGAGGATTCTGTAAATAATCCGGATGATATTGAAAAAGAAGAAACATATGATCGAGAAGATAAATTAGAAAATTCTTTGGTGTGGCTTCATGACGATATTAAAAAATGGCGTAAAGAAAACAATGTTGAAAAATTAAAAATATCTCCATGGTTAGTATATAAGGTATTCAACAAGGTCTATAGCCAGGTTGCAAGTAATGCTATTGATCAAAAGGGGATGCAGGATATTACTAAAGCAATTAACATTGTAGGTCGTATATTCTATTCAACATGGTCGGCATTTGGTAGTTTTGAAAAAGGTGAGTTGTTCGGGTTACCTGATGTGGTAGCGACGACTAATATTAACTCTTCAAGAAATTTCTATCAACATGCTAATTTCCGTACCAATCTCGGCCCCTTTACACCTGAACAGCACTTACAAGATGGACCGACAAGCCGGAGTGCTCAGAACCGAAAAATTTTTGGCGAAATGAGCAGAACTGCAAGCTATGTGTTGAGTTCACATCCTCTCAAAAGATGGATCGATGCAGTATTATTAGCAGATTTTAAACAGCCACAAAAAAATCAAAGTACTGTAAAAAAAACAACGCCTAAACGAAGATTGTCTAAAGCTCGGCGATTTATCATCGATAAATTAGGTATCGATGAAATGCAAAATTTGACGAAAGAAATCATCAAAGAGCGGCTAGAGATATTACGTCAATCTCAAGAGCTTGAGCAATTTATCAATTCGGTTAAACAACAGTTATCTCTTAACGATAATGCAGTGAAAATTCTGCTAGAGGTATACAGTGAACTCTCCCCTGAAGGTGACAAATAATGTTAACTCGATCGCTGAGTGAACATGCTGCAGGATGTTTTTTCACCGACGAGCGCCTGTCACGGCGCTTTTGGAGGATACTGGTATCACCACCGACGGATTTTAAGCAATGGTCGTCATTGCAGGAGGAATGCTATCAGCTGCTCGTAGAGGGCATTGATAGCCGCTATCCTCGTACTTATCGATTGACCGACGTGCGCCAGCTAATGGGGAACATCTGTGACAATGGCTTGTTGATCAGCCCGGAACTGCCCTGGCTTGACATCATTGCAGAACAGCTACTGTTGCGTAATGGCGATTTGCTCTACTACCGTGAAAATAAGGTACAGGATTACGTGCGGATAGCGGCAGAACTGGACCCGACTCTGCTTGCAGGATGGCGTCTTGGCGACTGGCTGCGGCAAAGTCCTCCTCCGCGCTTGTCGGACATCACCCGGGTGGTGATAGCACAGAGTCCGTTTTTCGCGCCGCCAGCCAGTGCGGGGAAGCCTTTTGCGGAGGGGCACGTCCATTTGGGCGGGGTGACGGCGGGAGATACAATCCTGGATGGTTATCTTTTTGAAAAGATTGAACTGCCAAAGAGCAATAAAACATCGTTGTGGGCGTATGAAGAGCATGATGATTTAACGCCGCTGTTAAATCGAGCGAAGTCCTTGCTTGCATTGTTACTTTCAGGCCCTCCTCAAACGGTTTCTGAGCAATCTCAGAATATTGCGGAGCATCATGAAAGGGTTTACGGGAAGTATGCGACCTTAAGTGACCCGATGAAGAAAAACAAAAATCTGCCGGACTGGATAATCCTCGCCAAAAAGAATCGTGGAGCTGAAAACGTAAGTCCTGGTTGGCTATTAAGTCAGCTCGCACATGCCTCAGACCGAAAACATCCTTCACGCTGGCTGTGGCTGCAGCTTTACCTTTGTCATTCTTATCAGTTGAAAGACACCCATCCGCTCGAGCGCACGGCAATACTCTGTTTTTGGCTTACAGTTAATGCACTACGGCGTCGCATTATTATGGACGGACAGGGGCTTACGCGTTTTACCGAACGCTATTTTGGCGGCACGTTACGTTTAGGTAAGAAAAGTGACAGTAGCAATATGCGTTACCTGTTTGTAGGCAAAGATGATGTGGCCGAAGTGAAGGCATCCCCGAATGCTTTCAGCCATGAAATGGTGACAGGTTTTTCCTCAAGACTGCTCAACACCCTCGGTGTCCCCCCCATTTCTCCACCGTATGTTTTTGGTGAACATGAGATTAAGCTAGACGAACGCACGCTGCGCTACATTGAAGCGCTTGAGCGCTGGCAGTTTTGTGGACACTTTTCGCGTTCTAAAAGCGCAAGCCGCGGTAAGCGACCAACGGCTGATTTGCAGAATAACTGGGCACAAACAGAGAAATTATTGCAGAGACTATACAGCCACAATGGCTGGAATCACCCAGTTTTTTTAGGGGGGAAACGGAACCCGCACTTCCATTTTCAGCCGTCGAACTGGTTTCGGGGCCTGGATGTTGCAGGGGACGAAAATGCGCTGAAAATTGCGGATTTTGCGCCAATGCTACGATGGCTGCGAAGCGGACTATATCCGGTGCCTGACGGACTTCGTGCAAGCACGGGCTTCCATTTCAGCATCCATGCCGGGGAGGATTACGCGCATCCGGCGTCGGGGTTGCGTCATATCGATGAAACGGTACGCTTCTGCGAGATGCGAGAGGGAGACCGGTTAGGCCATGCACTCGCTTTGGGAATTGAACCTGCGCTCTGGGCGAAGCGGCATGGAGAAATGATACTTCCGCTGGATGAACATTTAGATAATCTTGTCTGGCAGTGGCACTATGCCACAGTTTTGTCGGGTTCGTTGCCACTTGCTCAGGCGGTATTGCCTCTTCTTGAGCGGCGCATTGCGCGTTTTGTTGCGCGATGTGATTGGTGCAAGGAAAGACCACCTAAAATAGACAATAGCATGGCGGGTAAACGAGCTAGCGTTGATGAACTACCTCTAAAAAACATCACGCCTGATTCGCTCTACCGGGCTTGGCTACTGCGGCGTAATTGCTCGTATCGTCTTCAGCAACTCCACGGTGGAGCACCGTTAACCTCGCAGGAGAAATGCGCGCTGCCAGATTGGTCAACGTTAAGTGATAAAGACAGTGTGGCTGCGCAGCTTTATCAGCAAAGACACTCTAGCCTGCTTGACGATCTCCCTCCACAGCTGGTGGTTGTGAGGGTTGCGGACGAATGGAGCACGCAAGAGCTAATTGGACTGGGAACCCCCGAAAAACTGAGCCAGCAGTCAAGCGGTGGTAAAGATATCCTCCAGGATATTGATACGCCAGTAGAGCTGGAATTTATTCATGCATTGCAGGATTATTTGCTCGATCGCTACGATCGCAAAGGGTTAATTATCGAATCAAACCCGACGTCAAACGTTTATATCGCGCGGTTCAAAAAGCACGTGGAGCATCCAATTTTTCGCTGGAACCCGCCAGATGAAGAACTCTTAAAACCAGGTGCTGAATTTAATCGCCATGGTTTGCGCAGAGGGCCTGTAAAGGTTCTGGTCAATACTGACGATCCCGGAATTATGCCAACGACATTACGGACGGAGTTCTTACTGCTACGAGAAGCTGCGATTGAACGTGGCATTAGCCGAACGATGGCTGAATATTGGCTGGAAAGACTGCGCCAGTACGGACTTGAACAGTTTCAGCGTAATCATTTAAATGTATTTGAAGTTATTGAGTAGAGGATTTTATCGTGAGTGGTACATCGCCTGACTTAAAATATACGGACCCCAATGGGTTACAACCTAAGCTCCAGGACGAGTTGAAAATTTTACGGCAAAAAGAGCATATGTCGTATTGGCCTCGCTTTATGATACGTAGAATTTCGCTTTATGCTATTCCGTTTCTTATGTTCTTCACTTTTTTCTTTTGCTTAAGTTTGACGAAGAAAGTGGGGTTGGACAGAGTTAATGCTATGCTCGGAGCTCAACACGTACCAGCTAAAGGTTATCTACTCTTGGTAGTTGGTTTTTTTACTGCGGTGTTGTTTGCACAATGGCGGTGTTTCAACAGAGAATACAGTTTACTGTCTGCGAATAATGTGCTTGAGATTCCTAGAGAAAATTACAAGTTCGTTGCTCAGATTGTACTAGTTATTCCTTTTGTTTTTTTGTTTTTGTATATTTATAATACTGAATATAAGGTTTTTTATGGATTCCTTACATTTCTCGTTCTAACACTTTGCCCTTTGTTTATTGACCGCACTTTAGGATTAACTCGACAAAATGAGCGTTTTAAAATTTATATTAGAAGGTTAGAACGTTTCGATGAATTGAATATTTTTCGGGAGCAAATAAATATAGAATTCGATGAGTCCCACTTTCTTGACTATATGAAGCTTGTTGATGAAGCCGATCACAGTAAGAACCAAGATACGGTTAGCGATACATCTTATTTTATGACGTTGATTGAAAATAAGCTAAAAGCGTAATCGGTTTTAATATCATGCTATGTGAAAAATCCACGCAATTGCGTGGATTTTATAGTTTTTTCAGATTCTTATGAGATTCAGTGAAACCTCACGAGACAACAAATTTTATTTGGACGTTGAACCGTGATTTAACAGTTATCTTATTGATATAAATGTTTTATTTTATTCATATTTTTGTATGTACTTATCATTGTACTCATTTTGGAGTTTGCTCGCATTAGTAACGCGAAGGCCGTAGGTTCGACTCCTATTATCGACACCATTTCAAACGCTTCTCAAGTCTATCGAAATCAACACAAAGCCCGTATACAGTGGTTTATGGCCTGTGTCTTATCTCCTGTTATCAACTGGACTTAACCGGAATCAAGTCACAGTTGGGGGTATAAATGGGGGCATTATGTGTTCGGTCCAGGGAGATGCCCCCAATGAAGCTTAATGCGTGACAGGTAGACACTGCTAAACCCAGAGAGAAAGCCTACAAGTGGGTAGACGGTGCTAGTTTGTATCTTGAAGTCGTTTCCTCTGGTTCCAAGTACTGGCGGATGAAATATTGCTTCAATGGAAAAGAGAAGCGTATGGCTTTTGGTGTTTACATCTTTTGCCAAGAAAGAAGAAAAACTGGTTCGCGATGTGCAGCTAAACAACACGCTTCAGGCTGTGGCGCTTGAATGGCACGGAACAAAGGTGAGCCAATGGGTAGAAGGCTATGGTGGTTTACATATTATGGGACTGGAGTTTACGGCTAGGGAGGCGATAATGTGGATTGCACCGCGGTGTTGTTGGCACTGCTTGTGATAGTGATGCGGATAAGGGAAGCAAAGCATGCTAAGTTTTTAAATTGCTTTGCGCAGATTACTATAAGGAATTAACGATTAACTATGCTTAACATTCCAGTGTTCCGCCCATGGCGCTCGATTTGGGACTCTCAACTCAGCGATAAGATGACTAAGCTTGATGCTATTGCCGCGCGGAGGCAGCGAGGGCGTCAAAGACCTCCAGCACTTGAGGGTCTGAGTGATCACACCCTGGTTCTTGCTGCTCTTAATTTATCACGGGCGCGATTGGACTCCCCTGAGATATTGCACCAAAAAATCGAACCTTTGCTTTTGGCATGTGTCTGGCCACGCTGGTTGCTCCTGGAAGAGGCGTTAGACCAAGCCTCCACCACAGGTGACCTACATTTGGCTGCTCTAGTGCTTCGAACCCAGATAGAAGAACTCGATGCATTAAATGTCGTTGCGGAACTCTTTGAATTTGGCAAAAAGACTCCATTTGACAGTGAGGCTGTGGCGGATAAAATTCGTTTTCTCCAAAGTCGGGTCTTACCTAGGCTGGAATTAAAAAATAGGGAGGAGCTGACTAATCAGGCTTCAGATAAAGAGATAGCCGATAAACGTCATGAAAGTCTGAAGCTGGCTTTCAACCAACTTAGTGAATATGTCCATCCTAACTATGGTAGCCACATTCTATCTGTGAGGCCTCACTCTACTGAGGCCGCAACTATTGTAGCTGACGCTTTTATCGTGATTTATGAAGCGTTTTTTCAATTGCCATGGGTTGAAAATGACAATTGCGATCATATTGTTTTTTTACCTTTGAATCAGACATCCTCAAATGATCCTTTCCGTATCTTGGCGGATGTCACTTTACCTATCCTCAAAAAGACTTACTCTGTGGAAATGGGGCATAGAGAAGCAGATTGGAAGGACGCAGAGGGGACTTTTCACCATTTTGCTAACTGCGAGTCTAACTGGGAAAGCGCTTTTGGTACTCCGCCGACTTGGTCAACAGATGTTGAGGCAATCAAGGCTTTGAGAGAGAGCCAGCTTTCACCAAGTCTTTGGCCTGACTCAATTAAGACAATTTCAGGGCAGAATCGATATTCGTTCTTAATTCAACAAGAACTTCGACTTGCTCAAGCTGCTAATTCTTTACCTATACCGAATGGGTCGTATGAGGGTAATGAGCAGCTCTCGATCCTAGTTCCGAGTTTGAGCTTCAGCATCGAGGTAATTGAGTACAAGATGTGGTCTATGGCTCGTCAAGCGGCGAGACTTGTTAACGCAGACAGCGTTCTCGGGGTGACGCTACTTGTGCGCTCAATGCTTGAGCATCATGGATTGGCATTCGAGTTAGGGGAGAAATTAACCAAAGCTAAAAATGAGGTGGAAAAGTCTGCCCCTAACTCCGGAAAAATTTCGGAATTATTGGCGAACGCTGAGAAACAATTGGCACGAGTTCTTGCGGGAAGCTCGAACTTGTCTGGTGCAACGTCCGAGTGGCGGCACCTGTGGCGAGAGTCTATCAAAAAGCCGTATAACATACTAACTCCACTAGGGACAATGAATTCAAAACAACCAGGGGTGCTCAGCTTGTACGGTTTCTTGTCCCATGTTGCGCACGGTACAATTGCTACCGGAGGTGATCTTTTGGGGGGCGGGGGAGAAGGATGGAAGTCAGGTCATAAGATAATTCTGGCGCAATTGACACTTATGCTTTCAACGCTATGTGGGATTGAGGCGATGATGGATCGCCAAGTAGCCTCTATGCTGACCGGATCTTGGCTCGACTCGCTGCGAGAAAAATCAACTGACCTCGGAAAAAGTATCAAGGCGAAGCGAATACTTGAAGGTCAAAAATTGAAATTTGGAAGGGATATTTTTGGAGTTGGAACCAAAGATGATCCTTACCGCTTTCGCGAAGGATTGGACTATCATCCGTCATTTTATCACTACTTGTCACAAGAAGGTTTAAAGGTGGACAGTCGCAGTGTTGCCCTTTTTAAGGGAGCATTTGGAGATGAGGTCAAGCTCGATGATGGAAGTGTGCTGTACTTTATGAATTCCCAGTTGAACATCTGACTCTAAGATGAATATGTTCGTCTGAGTTGATTACCGTCCAAGGTGGCAAATTGGATCCGTTCTAGAATTATATTCTAAAGCGTTATGATTGCCGCCTTTTTCTCGCTAGTTTATTTCAGACCGGCTGAGGCTGAGGAGTCGAGTACTTCAGACCATCCCTCGCCCGTCGTTAGAAAAAGATAGCTTTGGGTTGTGAGTTTGTAAGTATCCCGGCAAACCGGACCATTCACATTTAGAGATCTTCCGGCATACTGATTATGTCCCCGGAGAAGATCGCCATGCGCAAAGCACGATTCACCGAACACCAGATCATCGCCGTTCTGAAGTCCGTCGAAGCCGGACGCACCGTTAAGGATGTCTGCCGCGAGGCCGGGATCTCTGAAGCCTCGTACTACAACTGGAAAGCGAAGTTCGGCGGCATGGAAGCCTCTGATATCAAAAAGATGTAGGATCTTGAGGATGAAAACCGTCGACTGAAACAGATGTTTGCGGACCTGAGTCTCGAGTGCCGCGCCCTGAAAGCCGTCATTGAAAAAAAGCTTTAAAACCAGCGATAAAGCGTGAGCTGGTCAGCTATCTGACGGCGCAATTTGCCATGAGTTTATCCGCTGAAAATGCGGATGGTTAACGGGCCAGAACTGGTGTCGCTGGCACTGGCGCAGTGGGCGGAAGAACACGGGGTGATACTGGAGTTTATCAAACCGGTTAAGCCGACACAGAATGCCTTTATTGAACGGTTTAACCGGACGTACCGGACAGAAGTACTGGATTTTTATCTGTTCAGAACCCTGAATGAAGCACGGGAAATTACGGAGCGCTGGCTGGCTGAATATAACAGCGAGCGGCCTCATGAATCCCTGAATAACCTGACGCCGGAAGAGTACCGGCTGATGGCTGAAAACCCGGAGGTCTCAAAAAGTGCGTGGAACTAAAACGGGTATGCTTACACCCATCAACAACAAAGAAATAAGAGAAACTGGTTTGCGATGTACAACTCAACAACACGTTCCAGACTGTGGCACTTGAGTGGCATGCGACGAGAGTTGGTCGACGGTCTGAAGGATATGCCTCTGACATTCTGGAGGCTTTCAATAAATACATTTTGCCCTTCATACAGGGCATATTCTTACCTCGTTCTGTTGTGGAGTGGATTCTATGGATAACTGGCTAAAACAGTGGGCGATGAAGAACCAGCTTTCCGTCGCATCCCGCACGTTTGTCTGCTTCGACGATGCTAAGGTGATGTCTTCCTACTCGCTGGCTTCCAGCGCTGTAACAACAAATACTGCCCCCGTGCGCTTTTGTCGCAATATGTCTTACCCGATCCCCTTCTAGTGCTGGGACGCCTAGAGGTGGATAAATCGCTACATAGGCAAGGTTTGGGGCTGGCACTGATACGTGACGCCGAGTTGCGGGTAATACAGGTGGCGGAAACCATCGGTATTCGCGGGACGCTGGTTGATGCGTTATCTGACGAAGCGCGGGAATTTTATCTGCGGGTGGGGTTTGAGCCGTTGCCGATGGATCCGATTTTGCTGATGGGGGATTTGGTGGGAAGCACTATCTTAAGAACGGCCATTTAGTAATACCTTAACAACAAAAACACCACTCCCCCCTCAAAAGCTAAGTATATTGATGTAAGATTCTTTACAGAGAGGTATAATCTTTCTCTATGATTTTATGGCAAATTAACAACCAGTTACGGTTTGTTAGAAGAAGATATTTGGTATGGGCGTATGAGCAGTGTTTTTGAGAGAGAGAACGATAATATTCGGGTACTTTCACTTTTCTCCGGTTGTGGTGGTATGGATTTTGGAATTACCTCAGCTGGTGGAGACATCGTCTTTGCCAACGATGTTGCAGAGAATGCCTGCAAAACATTAGGGAACTATTTCCCCGATAGTGATATCAGGCATAGTGATATCTCTCAAATTCTGTCTTTTCCGGATGTTGATATTGTTGTTGGAGGCTATCCCTGCCAGTCATTTTCAATGGCAGGTAACAGAAAACCTAACAATGACGACAGAACAAACCTTTATAAACACTTTCTACGGGTATTAGAGACTGTTCAGCCGAAGTATTTTGTTGCTGAAAATGTTTCTGGCTTGAAACATTTAGGGGCAGGTAGCTTTCTGGAACAACAGCTCACGGCATATAAAGCTGCCGGGTACCAAGTCAGCTATCATATGGTAAACGCGAGGGCTTACGGCGTGCCTCAGTCGCGCAAGCGTTTGTTTATTATTGGCGTCAGAAACGATCTGGGGCAATACTTTGAATTTCCTGCTGAAACACATGGCAAAGCGACAAAAAAGAATCCTCATTTAAAACCCTATGTTTCACATGGTGAGGCTATTAGGGATTTACCACTATGGCCTGAAGGTGAGTTTTACGAACGACCACATGATCCTGATGGGCATTTCTCATGGTATTTCATGTCCCGAAATCGTAAAGCTCTATGGGACAGCCCTGCTTACACCGTCGTAGCTAACTGGCGTCATGTTACATTACATCCTGCCAGCCCGGTGATGAAGTTAACATGGTCAAACCTGGAGGATGGCTGGAAGCAGCGCTGGGACTTTTCTGATGAATATGAGCATCTAATTGTTGATACTTCTCGTCCCAAACTGGAACAGGCAAGGCGGTTATCATGGCGGGAATGTGCACGAATACAAACTTTTCCACAGGGTTTTGAGCCTGTAGGAGACGTCGAGTCAAAATTTACCCAAATTGGTAATGCTGTTCCTCCATTGCTGGCTGAGGTACTTTTTCGGCATTTATTTTCTGGTACTGGTTTGAAAATGATGACAGCGAACGGTAATTAGGCGGTGAGTATGGATGATTCTTTCCCGGTTACTTTAGAAGAATGGAATGCTGAACTAGTAAAGATCGTCTTTCTTGAGTCTTCGCATACGGGCTCGACTTTAAGCCGAATTGATACTACGGGCCGCATTTTTGAGCAACTTGCAGGTCCACGTAGCAAAGAGGATGCTAAGCGAAGTTTCCTGATTTCGTTTGGAAAAAAAGCGTCTAAAATCCAGGATGCTCTCAGAGATGAGTCGCGATTAGACATTTTAGCGCAAATAAAAGGATACCCTACTTATTTTGCCGTTTTATATTTAACATTACTTGCTGCCAGTGCTGATGATGAAACACATGACGAAGGAGATTTTCGGGTTCGATTTTCTGTGCTGCTTGGCTTTGATAAAAATAAAAAATTTGTTTTTACTGAATTACCCAACTTATGGGAAAGGTTAGAAAGATGGAGTAGTAAAAGACAAAACTGTACCCGTTTAATCTTGCCAAGGCCATCAAAGCATGAAAGATTGATTGGGTATTCCAAGAGAATTGCTTTTCCCTGCTACAAAGATGAGGTCTTTTTACGGAATATTCTCATCGATAATAAACTAGATAACTATTCAACTTTTGAATCAGTTAATAAGGTAGTACATCAATATATATCTTATTTTAGCGAGGTTTTTAACCAAGAGTTTATTGAGTTCAGAACATTACTTTCAAAGGCTGCCATGCAGCAGGCTTATGACTCTCCTTTTTGGGGCGCTGTTCGTGATATCACTGTACATACGGAGAGAGAACAACTCAAAGAGAATGGTAAGTATTGTATTCACATGGAGTTTAATGATTCAGGTAATCCGGAGATTTATCTTCTTATGGATGACGCTGCTGCTACAGCCTCAGAAATCCAGCATTATTACTCCTTGCCTAATGAAATAGAGAACTATAATAATATATATTACGAACGAGACATAGGCACCACATTAAATTCCTTGGATTTATTATTAAAAAAACGGAAGGGTTATTTCTATAAATCACGAGTGGGAGTCGCACTGCGGTCTGGGTGTTTGCCGCTTTTTCGTGATGATTTTTGTCATATTAGTTCAGAAGGAGAATATTATGAAGATTCTCCAACCTATTTAATACTTCATCATACATATGCAGACAGTGTTTTCACTGTCTTGAAGAAGGTTGGCGAAAGAGTACAACGTCGGGATATTAAATCTACCAAATGGTCGATAGTTTCTTCCGATAAAGTTGGCAGGCAAACGCTGGATAAGATTGCCCGTTTGTTACCAGAAGAAGCCCGTCGTTTTCTAATACAGGGATGGCAGCCTGCTCAACCTCGTATGTCAGGTGCAGCACGATTTGGACAGGCTATACTGCTTAACCCTGCCAGTACACCGATAATTCATATGCCTGAAGTACTAAGAGGATGCTATGTCATCAGCAATAAAGACGGAGAAGAATTAACTCATGGCTCGCTATCTCAGGGAGCTGAAGGATTATTCATTCCACCAGAGGAGTTGATGGAAATATCTGGTCAGGCATTTTGTCGCTACGAACTTACGTTAGCGCATTCAGATATCCCAGTAAATTTTGATGTACACGTGTTAGATCATGCGCCTTACGCCACTTATTGTAAAATCACAGAGCCACATGATTGGCTTATTGATGGACCATCGGGAGTATTAATGGCGTTAGGGGATACGGCAGTGCTCCGCCCACTAAAACGCGAAAAAATAACACCATTGAGTGGTGCTCAGATGTTATGGCAGTATGAAAATTGCCTTCCTGTAACATGCCAATATACCGAGTTACATAATATACCCGCAGCATTTGACTGGCTCGCTGAGGCGCTGGCATTGCGTTTTCAACGTCGTAGCACATTGCCTTTTGGTGAATTAAAACAACATATTGACCCCGTATCACAGGTAACGAGGATACCCGAGTGGCAATTGCGTCGCATGCTCTTTGCTGCTGGCTGGCTTTGTGTAGTACAACGACGTCATGCGCCATATTCGTTAGTCTCATTAGCTGAAAGAACCATTTCCGTTGATGTCACTGAGCAGGGAGTTGTTGCCCGAATTCTGGGGATGTTTACAAGAAGTGAACGTAATCTTCTCCAAGAAGCACTTAATAACGGTGAGCGAATAGGGCGTCGGTTGGTTGAGGATAAAGGTTGTTCAATGGGTTGTATTGAATTGCATCTATCAGCCAGAGAGCGTATTCATGCTTTCATTGAACAGTTTGGGTTACGTTTGGTTAGTCACGACGATTTCCCCGTAAATGCTTTGAGCGGAGTATTGCTACCACTGTCTCAAATGCAGTTTATCCCGGCTTTACCCCCGGAACTCTATGTGTCGCTATGGCAAGCTGAAAAATACCAATGGTCAGAAGAACAGCGGCTTACTCAAACGGCTAATAATCTATTGATACGGTGTCAGGAAAAGCAGCGTTATCGTTATTTTATTCGGCAGAACACCGGATACTGGCAAACTGATAGCTTCTCCTGGGCATTAATGGCTCAGATGATATGTACAGGAGAAACGGTTGGCGTGCAAAAAGGCGATACTGACTGGTGCTGGTCAAAGAAAATCTTTGCGTTACCGCCCTCCGTTTTACAGTGGTGGATCCATGTTGCCCATGGATGCTTGTCGATAACAGATAATGGTGGTTACTTATTTGCAGGGGGGAAATTTCCACTCTGGGACAATGTAATGGTTTCCCCTTCGTGCCAACGCGCGTTGGAACGACGTAACAGAGCGCTAACAACACGCAAACTGCGTAGAACCTTACAGTAATTTTACAGAATCAGGTGGTAAGGAGAACGTTTAACATGGCTAAAAAGAAAAGTATTATCAGCGACCGGCTGGGCCAAATGTACAGCTTCGGTACAGAATCTCATGAATTGATCAGATGCTTGCAAGAGTGCAAGCAAAGGCTCACCAGAAATGGCGCTAAAGCAGATAATTTACCGAAAGCACCAGAGAAAAGGTTACATTTTCTCCGTACGTTACCACCTAAGGCCAAACTTGTTGTGTCTGATTGGCTTCGTGAAAATTTAACGTTTTCTGAACAAAATGACCCAGAAAATGTTCTTAGAGATCTGTTAGAAGCAGAAAGTAATGCGGAAGATATTGAACTCTGTAAACCGTTATGGCGCACTATTCTGGGATTCTATATTTCTTCTGACTGCCCTGAAATTATAACGAAATTTCTGAATGGTGAAGAAATAGATTTACCCCAACATGGTGTTTCTGACTCTTCGACAATTAATTTCACTGACGAAGACATTGAACAATGTGCCTTAATTAGTCAGGGTAAAGAAATTTCTATGCCAGAGCGCACTATTCCACTGTTTGTTGGGGGATTGGTTGACGCACTTAGGGGAACGCGTACAGCCGATAATCGATGGCGGACAAAGCTATCAGAACATTCTTTACCGCTGGCGCGAAAATTGGGTGAACTTATCGATCAGTTTGAAGCCAGTCACGACCTTAAAAAAATGGATGGTACCAGTGTAATACAGGCTCCTCCCGTTGTTTCCAAAGAAATCGACAGTTCGATGGACGAAGTTATGTTCATTGGAAAAGTGTTAGCGTTAACCGCGTCCGGCGCTTTTTTTGTTATGCCGATTAGTCTGTTAATTAATGGCAACCTACGAGACCTCCCGGAGGAACTGGTAAAAGATTTTTTCCCCCATGGAGGTGAAGCCATTGGTTTTGAAAGCTATTTCAGCAAAAAATTTACTCGGGATGAAATAGCAATATGGAAAGCCCGATATCAGCCGTCTGATAAACCCGCGCAGTATGTTATTACTGACTACCTGTCGCGCGTTTATCCTGTCGTTGCGCTGCCTCATGCCTCTGATGAGCCTGATGCTGTCAGAGAGTGGTTACTGACCCGGTACCAGCCGCAAAACGATACGGCGGTCATTTTTCACCTAAGTGATGGCGTATCCCTAAGATTACCGGGTGACTTGTCTGATCCTAAAAAATATGACTTTGATATGCCGCTAGAGAGTTATCGTCAGGTTTCTCAGACACTACTTGGTTCTCATGCCCTCAGGGTGATCACTGAACTCCCTCAGGTGAGTAAAAAATATGATTGCGCTGAAGCCAGCACGTGGATCAAACGCCTGCTTAAACGCACTGATTCAGCAAAAGATTTCCCTCAGTTCAGTAAAGGACAGCTACAAAATTTAACCCATTTTATTGCTGAACATGAGTCTGATAATGAGGCATCCTATCTTCGTGCAGTATCTCACCTGGAACAGATAGCAGATACAAGATCCTTTCTTAACGATACGACTCAACAGTTATTGGCTTTACCTGAGGTTGAAGCGCAAATTAATATTGAGAAACAAGAAATACTGACTCGTTACGAAGAAGAACAGTACCAGATTAAACAATCAATAAAGGTATTATCTGAAAAGAAAATACAGCTTGAAAATGAAATTGACGACCAGAAGAAAAAACTGAAAAAAGAGACCGATCGTATTAATAAAGCGCTACGTCAGCAAGAAAATGAACTTGAACAACGGATTAAAAAGACCTTCGAAGCTGCATCTCAAGCGGGAATTGAAACGCTGGCCCAGACAGCGTTACTGAGGGCGGTAATTAAAAATGAAACAGTGCAGGAACAACCTGCCCAACGACGAATAGCACCAGAATCTGTAGCCGAATCAGTAAATTCTAATTTTCCATTGGCAGAGACGAATGCCCTGACTCGCAAACATCAACTATCATCGGCTATCGAAAAACAGGCTTTGGCGACGGGACTAAGTGAATCTTTATTATCCAGCCTGATTGCCGCTGCGAGTGTTACACCCGCAGTCGGATTGATGGGAAAAGAGACGAAAGAGACTATCGCCTCACTAGCGAACCTCTTAGCCGGGAATGTTTGGGGTGAAGTATCGGTACATAGCGATCATTTTAGCTTCAGTGATTTAATGAACTCCCCCACATTGATCCGTTTATCCGGCGATACTAATACCATGACGCTAGGCGATTTTTTGACCCATCAACAAGAGGCAGGGCTGGCGAGCATCGTTGAATTGCGTGGTTTTAACCGCACTCCTCCAGAAACGCTGCTCCCTGAACTCCAGGAGTGCTTATTCAGAACTCGCCATCCTGCCGCATGCAGTTGGACGGATCGGCGGCAGGCTCTACGACATTTGCCCATCCGACACCCGATACTTTTTTTACTCACATTCACCACCGGGAAAAGCACGTTTCCATTACAGGCACCTCTTGCTTACCAGTTACCCCTGTTTCTTGCAGAAAATATATGGTCGGATGAGCGGCCATTTGAGCAAAATACTGACATCACGCCTTCTCGTATTACCCTTGAACTATGGCAGACAATCTATGTGGACAACCCCCAGCCAGAGTACCAAGCTTGTGCCCCAAGGGAAGTGCTAGAAGCAGCGCTACTCTCTTTACTTCCTGATGAACAAGCACAAGCTGTTGCCCGTCTGGCTTATAGCCTAGGCCGTAGTACGGCACAAGATATTGCGACCACGATTGACGCTCTTGCCCCGGAGTTAGGGCCATATGTTCAGGAAATGACTACCGGTGAATCTGCAAGCGTACTTGAGACCCTTTTCCAGTTATAAGCAAAGGATTAATAATGAATAACCCACTGGAAACATTTGAATCAATAAGAGATTTTTATATTTCGTACCTTGAAACGGCCTTCCGTATTGGTTCATCAGACATACAGACCGAACGGCGAGCGTTACTGGAACAGCAAGGGACATTATGCGCCGATCTATTTCTTGAGCCTATGTCCCGATATCAGAACTATGGCTTAACTATCAGTGAATTACGAAATGATGCTCATGGTCAGACATGGTTGCCAGGGTTTAATGCGCAACAAAGGGCGGCATTCATCGACCTCTGTTTAGGTGGACTTCTGCCCCGCAATAAAACGGATTCAACTAAGGGACGTTTTAATCTTTATACCCATCAACTGGACATGCTGAAAAGAGGGGTACAGCCAGGGAAACCGGGCATTGTCACCTCCGGGACCGGTTCCGGTAAAACCGAATCATTTTTACTGCCTGTTCTAGCACAGATCGCAAAAGAAGCTACCGGCTGGCCGCAAAGCCCGGCGTTGAAGCGCTGGCAACCGTGGTGGCATAAGGTAGCGGATAAACAGCCCAGCTTCATGCGCGAGCATGAAGCCGATGCTCGTCCGAAAGCGGTACGCGCGCTGATCCTCTACCCGATGAATGCCTTGGTAGAGGATCAACTGGTACGTATGCGACGGGCGCTGGATTCCAGCGAAGCTCATGATGTCATGGATACGCATTTCGGCGGCAACCGGATCTTCTTTGGCCGTTATACCAGCGCAACTAAAGTAACTGGCTGGCTTAAACATCCCCGACTCAGTGAAGAAAAAAATGAGAAAAAGCGCGTGGCTAAAAAAATCACCGAGCTGCGTGAATATATGCAATTAACGGAAGAGACCCATCAGGAGGCGGTACGACAAGCGCAGCAGGACAAGGATAACGAATTATCGTTTAATTTCCCCCGAACCGCTGGCGGAGAGGTTCTCAGCCGCTGGGAAATGCAAAAGACACCGCCCGATATTCTGATCACCAACACCAGCATGCTCTCAACGATGCTGGTTCGCGAGGTGGACGATCCTATTTTTGAGCAAACCCGACAGTGGATTGAGCGCGATCCTGATGCCTATTTTTATCTTATTCTTGACGAACTTCATCTACAGCGAGGAACCGCTGGTACTGAAGTCAGCTACTTGCTTAAACATTTGATCAGCCGGCTGGGGCTGGATCAGGAAAAACACCGACACAAATTGCGCATTCTGGCCTCCAGCGCCTCTTTACCCGTTGAAGGTGCTGAAGGTGATCAAAGCGTCGAATATTTATGGGGGATGTTCGGTCAGCGGGGATTACCCGCAGGTGCCTCTTCCAGCGACTGGAGAGAATGTATTATTAAAGGTGACCCCCTTCCCCCGGGCAATATGTCTCTTTTCCAGGGGGATCTGGAGGCGTTTTATCACGCAGTGCTTCAGTTACAGCAAGCACCACTTACCTCATTACAACACTGGCAGAATGTCGCCCGTAGCATGGAAATGACAGCCAGTGAAGCCTCTACAGAACAACTAGCGCAACGTGTCGTTTTACAGGCGAGCAACCTGCTTGAAAGTGGCTGCTATACGGACGATCATTCTCCGAGAGCTACGTCAATCAAAATGCTTAGTTCACGCCTTTTTAACGCCCAACCCCATAGTGACAAAGCGCTCCAGGCATTAATCTGGTTACGTTCGACTGAGGGAGATTGGCCGCAATGGTTTTCACATGCCTTTCCTGATGATATCGGTGCGCCACGTTTCCGCGCTCATGCTTTTTTGCGCGCTCTTGAGGGGTTATATGTCGCGCCATTGCCCGTCCCTAGCGCTGCATCTGCGCAAGAAATTAATCAAAGATATTTTGGCGATCTTACCGTGGAGTCCGGCTTACGTTACGGCAAAGATAAAAAATCGCGGCGTGTCGAATTACTCTATTGTGAATGTTGCGGTAATCTCTTTTGGGGGGGTAAACCTTCGGTCTTTTCCGGTTCAGAAAGTCGAATTGAACTTTTACCCAACGACCCTGATACGGAACAACTGCCCGAACACGCAAAATCAGTCATGGTAGAACGCCGATCTGCTGAAGAATATGCGCTATTTATGCCCGTTGTCGAACGTTTCTGGCCGAAAGGAAATGAGGAGCTAAACAGCGATAATGACAATACTTTTGGTACTTGGGTAAAAGCCAGCTACGATCCATTTACCGCCACTATTCAACACCCAGTATCGCTCTTAAAACCGCTACCGGAAAACCATATAGCGGGCTGGTTCTATTACGTCAAACCCGGTGAATTTGCCTCCTCGGAAAGAGGCCAGTCATCCAGCCAGTCACCGGGAACGGCGCTACCTTTTCAGTGTCCGGCGTGTGGTACGTCCTATAAATACGGCAAAGGTAAGCTCTCCCCAATCCGTAGCTTTCGCGTCGGTTTTTCGAAAACGACACAACTACTGGCCAGCTCGCTAATGGCGGAACTACAGCGATCGGGTAACCGTGAGCAACTGGTAACGTTTTCAGACAGTCGTCAAGATGCCGCAAGGGCGGCGCTCGATCTGGAATCGGGTCACCATGACGACGTCAGACGAGAAATTGTTGTCCATTCGCTACAGACTATTGCGGCTGATAAACCGTCCCATAACCAACTAAAAATACGCCAGGCAGAGATAGAGAACCGGAACAAAACACTAGTTAACCTCAGCGTAAGGTCGGATGAGGAAGAGGATGAATTGGATCAACTTGCTGATGAACGAAAGAAAATCAGAGGGTTATTATCAAAGCCTGAATCTGACAGCATACCTCTGCGTGAAATCCTCGAACCTGAATCACCGGATGCAGGTCAACCGCTTGGCCCGCTGTTAAGGGCGCAGGTAGATGCAGGTATTCACCCTTCCGATCGTACTGGCATCGCGCCTGTTCCCGATCCAGAAAAACATGAAGAAGGCACGCTGACCTTTGCATGGCAACAACTCTTTGAAAAGAACACGCAGGGGGAGTGGTGCTGGAAGGCGCTTCCATCCTATGAAGACAACCTGCTTGTGGCACGACAGGAGATTTCACGCGATCTGAAACGGCTGGTGGGGGAAAGCGTATTCAGTAAAACCTACTTCGCGCTGGAAGAGTCCGGTTGGGGTTATCCCTGCCTTCCCATTACCGGAAACGACTCACGGGAACATCTCGCGATTTATGACGCAATGTTTCGTGTGTTGGCGGACGCATACCGGGTTACCCCTTCACAATATACAAAGCCAGAAACTCCATGGAGTTCAGCGCGCGATGTCAATCGTAGAAACCGCCTGTACCGTTTTACACAGGAGATATGCCAGTGTTCAGGAGGCGAGCCTTTATCTTTAATTGATAGTTTTCTCCGGCGACTAGAGCTGGCGGGTCATCAGGGCGGTATTATTGATATTGGTAAAATGCATTTTCGCCTGGCGGAACCTACAGATCGCGTCTGGCGCTGCTCCCGCTGTGGGCGTATACACATGCACACCGGCGCGGGAATCTGTACTCGCTGCTACTCTCCTTTACCAGAAACGCCGTGCAGTGAGGCAAAAACGCTCCAGATGCAACACTATCTCGGCAAACGTCTCTCACATTCTTCTGGTATTCACAGGATGCGCTCAGAGGAACTGACTGGAATGACCGAAAATCCGGCGGCAAGGCTACGCCGGTTTAAAGGTATTCTGATTGCCGACGACGATGATATTTTACCGGAAGGAATGAAAGATTTTGCGCCCGATAGAGACCTTGACCGGGCAGCTCGCGTGGTCGATGTGCTTTCCGTAACCACCACCATGGAAGTGGGCGTTGATATCGGTGATTTACGCGCGGTCTTTCAGGCCAACATGCCACCACAGCGCTTTAATTATCAACAGCGTGTCGGACGTGCCGGACGACGTGGACAGGCGTTTTCATTCGTCTTAACCGCGTGTCGCAGCAAGAGCCACGATCTGTTCTACTTCCGCCACCCGGAAAAAATTACTGGCGATCTCCCTCCGCCACCGTTTCTGACCACAAAGCTGGAAATGATCTGCCAGAGACTGGTACGAAAAATCTGGCTGGTGTCGGCATTCAAATGGTTAAGGCAGCAAACGGAAAAAGCCGATCACCCATGGCCGGTTGACGACTACGCACATGTCCCTGATAACCATGGTGAGTTTTTCCCGGTGCACTGGCTGAAAGAAAACCAAACGGACTGGCTGCCAAAAATCCGGCAGGCTATCGAAGCAACCATCCTGGCGCGCGATGAATTTGCCCGGACCAGCACACAGCAAAACCCCTATTTGTTCCAGAAAATTATTCAGCCTTTGACGCCGGAACAGCTGATTCAGGATATCAACGCCGTACTGAACGACAGCGCGATGGAGGCGAAAGGACTGGCAGAAGCGTTGGCGGAACACGGTAAATTCCCAATGTATGGCATGCCGACCCGATCACGCCTTTTGCTGACAAGGCCAGTCAGCACAGGTGAAAAAGAAATCGAATTCGCCAGCATGGACCGCGATCTGGATATTGCGATACAGGAATTTGCCCCCGGAAAAATTCTGGTTCAGGATAAACGACGCTACTTTACAGCAGGTTATAGTGGACTGCTTAAACAGAGCAGAAAAAATCCACGATCATTTTATTCAAATGCCTGCGAACCGGGTGAACTCAGAACAATGACCGCCTGTCCGGTGTGCAACATCTGGGCTCCGGCAAACTCTCTGGCCACCGAATGTACCATCTGCGGTGCCGTTATGGATAAGGCAGAGCGCTATCAATGCTATGTTCCTTATGGATTTATCACCACGCTGGAGCCAAAATCGGCCAAAGAGGATTTTGATCAGATCCTGACCACGGCCAGTCGTGTATCAATTGCAGAAGCCTACACTTTTTCTGCCACGCCAGAGCCTGACGTTAATGTGGCGATACAGCTTCAGCCGCAGACATGTCTGCACCGCCTGAATCGGGGACTTTATACCGATAAAACATGGCGTGGTTTCAGCGCAACACAGGGGAGCCTAACGGTCCCTTTCAGAAAGCAGGGGACCTACCAGCCGCTTTGGGCTAACCGGGTTTGGATGGATAGTCAAATTATTGAGGCCGACCTGTTAGTTAAAAACCGCTTTAACGATCGGGGAGAAACCCGAAACACATTTTATCTTGCCGCGCCTAAAGTGACTGATCTACTTGCGCTGATGGTTGCCCAAACCCCGCCGGGTCTCCGGCTACAGTATTCCACTCTAACTCCGGCATTCAGAGCTGCTGCGCTCTCGGCGTCTTTTATCATTGTTAACTATGCATCAAAAGAGCTATTGGATATTGATCCTGAAGAAATTGAAATTCTGGAACCCCGCGTTCAAATGCTGAAAAACGGTAAGTCGGTACCAGTTCTGCAAATGGCCGATCGTCTGGTTAATGGTTCAGGGTTATGTGAACGGCTGCAGCAGAAGGACGCATCCGGTTCTCTCATTATACTTGAGGTCATGAAGAAGATTTTAAATAACAAATCGGCTTACCCGCTGGCTGAGTTCCTGCAATCCGATCATCGCGAACGATGCTTTCAAGGATGTTATCATTGCCTGCACCGATACGGAAACCAGCCGTATCACGGGTTGCTGGACTGGCGTCTGGGACTGGATGTTATTCAACTTCTTCTGGATCAAACCTATAACGCAGGGCTGAACGGTGATTTTACATCTCCGAGCGTGTCTGACTGGCCGGAAAATGCCCTACGATTAGCTAAAGAGGCCGCTTCGCTATACAGCGACAGTGACGTAAAAGTGATGGGGAATATACCCGTGATTCGCACCGGTGACGGGCGGTGGGCCGCCGTACTACATCCATTCTGGGATCCCGATGCTGCATTTGCTGCAAACCCCGAACTTGAGGCATTTTCATATGAGGTGGACGTAGACGCGACGAATACTTTTGCGTTGTCCCGCCGCATGGGGACTGAAATGGCGAAATTACGGACTCAGGCGTCCTCATCTCAGGAGTGATAATGCAATGAATGAAATGACGCTATCGCGTACTCGTCCGGTGCTTCCTTCCTTGTTGGGTTATTTCGCCGTTTGCCCGGCGAAATACCTGCTGGAAAGTGAAGCTCATTCTTACGCTCGTTTACCGCTGCACCCGGGAGTGATTCTGGGCCAGGTAATACATCAACGGGTCAATTCAGTGATACGCAGGGAGGCCGCTTTTGGGAATTATACCCTCAGGCAACTGGAAAATGATTTTTCGATCGAGCTGACAGCCAATAGACGTGCCGGGCCGGTAGCAAACTGGATATATGACCGTCACGGCGTTGCCGGGCTGGTGTCACGCCAAATGCTTGTTACCCAGATCCGCTACGTCAGATCGCTTATGCCACCTGTTTTCGTAAAAGGGGGCCCTGCACACGAAAAAACATTACCCGTTGGCCGGGAGGTTATGCTGACCAGCAATGATTTCGATATGCATGGGCGGGCCGACCTCATATATCAGGAGCGACCCGATCGGTTAAACGTAGTTGATTTGAAAACCGGAAAGGTAACAGACGAACTAAACCGGCCGAAAGAAACTAACCTGTTACAGATTGCGGCCTATGGCATAATGGTAAGAGAGCGAGCACCTGATATGAACATTGGGTTAGTTCTGACGGGGAGCCGTGATAGTTGGGAAGGGATACTGAATACAGACCTGATTGAACGGGTCACTACGATTATCAAAAATATTAATCGACTTTTGCCACGGAATATCCCACTTTCAGTATATGAGTTGGCTTGTCCAGGCACGTACTGCTCCCATTGTTCCTGCCGTTGCTCGTGCCCGGCCTGGACAGAAAAGCTACGCAAGCAGATGCAACCGTCTCTTTCTGAGCATCAGCATGGCGGAATCGATATCAGTGGAAAATTACTTGATGCGGAAAGTGACGATCATCTTCTTACGCTGAAGATCCTGCTACCCGATAATTCAGTTGTTAAGGTCTTTCGTGTGCCTTCCTGCTCCATCCCAGACCCAACGGAAATAACAGGAAAACAAATTGCATTGTACGGATTAAACACCTTCAGTGAGACACCAACAGAGTATTTTCCCCGCAACTTCTACGTCATCAATATGCAGGATACAAGAAGATCGGCGTTTCAGTTTCACTGGCAGAGTGAAGGAGAGAATTAGACCTGGAGAAAACGCTTACCTTAAACAACGCTCGATGATCTTACCCGTAATATATTGACGCTCAGCCAGCGGTGATTACTCATGACAAAACCAGCATCGACCAGCAAAATGGCCCGTAAGCAGTACACACCCTAATTCCTCGATGAAGCCCTGAAACTGGCTGAGCGTATTGGTATCGCTGCCGCTGCCCGTGAGCTCAGCCTGTGACCTGCTCCCTTTTGATTAATACATGCGATTCTTTTTAATGTCTGCATATGGCACGGAGCGCACATATAGAGTCAATTAAGTTAGCGCGTCGGAACAACGGCGGCGGTCATTGATTGGTCACAGTCCCTAACAATACTAATGTGTAGCATGAATGTCTTCGGCTGTTGTGCCAATCTGAATCAATCCCATCCACCGGTCAAATTCTAAAAAAATCCTCTTCTTGTCGACTGGCATCCTTTGCCGTTTAACTATCATAAACCATACACATTTATATAAAATTGTCCCTTGCCATCCTCTGTTTTCTGTATCCGATACGAAATTGGCAACGAGTCTTTCATGTTTGGTTTGGCGAAAGTTAGATCAGCAGCACACTGATAAACTTCAAGACCTGGCTCATGACTTAAAGTCCTGACATTATCGACAGAAATTCGGACATCCTTATCAAACGTCATTCCTTTCTCTATCGTTTTCCTCGCTATATCAACGACCAGATTCTTGGCATCATCACTGTTGCATTTGGGCGTCTTATCACCGCAACCGACCATTAAACCCGCTGCAATCAACACCAGAAGCATGTTTACTTTCATTTATTGTTTTCCTTCAATTCAAAGTTGTTGTCTTGTTATTTTTTTGTTGTATTGGCCATCCATTAAACCCGACGCAGAAGCACCGCAGTATCCTTCACAACCACGCGTCATAACGCCGGCTTTCCCATTATTCATTTCACTGAACACTGCAACGCACTGGCTGGAACTATCATTCCAAACCCAACGGTGCTTCTGATTCTCGCCAGCAGCTATTTGTTGTGCTGTCCCCTCCATATTGCAGGTCCCTGAGCCATCCCTGACTGATGCACTTATACTGAACTCCGCATTACTATTACTTGGTTTCAAGGCTAAAACAGCGCCGGGTTTGGAGTACTGAGCAGCGATTGTCGGAAGGGCAACGCCTGCCAGTAATAACGCAACAAATGTTCTTTCCATCATTAAATTCCTTGTTAGTTGATACGAATGTTTTTGGTGATTTTCCCCAGTGCCAGAGGTCTGCGTTTTTCCACAAAGAAATACACAACGTTGAAAGCTGATTTACGGTGATTCCCCCGACCCAGGGAGGGCCAGTTACGGAAAGATTCGATCTGTTCTTCTGAATAGGGTGTGTCAGAGAAGTCAAATAGCACAAGCAGGGCTTTGCCGTCGTGCTTCATCAGCTTCTTTACCTCCGTGTTGTTGACGGTTGCGGAGACATTGGAACGAGCAGCTGTTGGCTTACGGACTGCAAACTCAACGGCCACATCGTCAATCACAAAATCAATGAAACCATGCCCGGATACCGTTCCTGGTAGCCTGCTTTTGACTTCAGGCGAGACGTTGTCTGCAAACCAACCCAGCAAATAGCAACGTACCAAAGGCAGTAATTCCCGCTCGCTACATTCGTTCAGACGCAGTGTTTTGACAAATTCTCGCCGGTAAAGAGAGCTGAAAAAGTACTCAAAGCAATCCGTTATCTCAGTAATGGTGGTTGCCACAATGTTCTCCTTTTTGTCCACCTTTGCTCTGCTGCTCAACAGATGGGGCTTTCAATCCAGCCTGGTTGATCGGCTGCAGCCGTTTTTGTCTATAAAAGACGTAAATATCAATTTTATGTCCATTAGGGATGTTCATGCAAGAGTAAAAAGGCCCCAGAATTCCTCTTATGGACGTTCTGGAGATAAAATGATGGTTAAACTGATGGCAGATTCAGCTGATAAGCTGGTAGGACAGCGTATTCAGGCCAGACGTAAAGAAGCAGGGCTAACTGCTGCCGATCTTGCAGAGACTATCGATATCTCTCAACAACAACTTTCCCGCTATGAACGCGGAACGAATAAGATCAATATTGCTCATTTAGTCAAAATTGCCGTTGCTTTAAAAACTCCAATCAGCTGGTTCTTTATTGATTGTATGGAGGATTTAAATGTTTCTGATATCCCGATTAACTATGCCACTGGGCTTGACGTTGAATTAAAACAACGTCTCGAGCAAGTCTGGAATAAGCTAGATAACACTAAGAGAAAAAGCTTGATTATGTTTTTAGATGAGTTTATAAAATAACAACCAAATTAGTTCCTGAGTGAAACTATTTGCATTAAAAGCATGGCCCTGGTAAAATAACATTGCTGGATAGTGTCATATTGTCCAGTGGCTGATACAAATTAATTGCCAACTTAGCATTTCATTTTATTATCCCATTCTGATGGGAGGACGTCTATCGTCTAAACAGTCAGTATGGGAAATGGTCAATTATTGGTTTGTATCATCAATCCAAATGCATATTTTTCGGAATGAAAGTGATGAGTGTTATCCATCAGGAAGGGCTGGCTATGCCCGTCGATCAGGAATTAATAAATATCATATTAAATGAAGCGGGAAATCCACCGCCGCATAAAGCCCAAATTACAGCCGTCAGTCTGTTATTTAAAGACCTGAGTTACAGCGCTGAAAAGGGCGGTTTCCATCCCGTCGAAATACGGCTTATTTCATGCAATGATGAATGGTATTTCGATTACATCACCGACTTCAGTTATATGGGAGTGGTTTACCCCGAACTGGAAAAGGAAATTGATATTAGCTGGAGTCAGCAATATGTCTTTCTTGCTCATGTTGGTGACCTGCCTGTTAACGCCGGAAGGGAGTTATTTGAACTCTGGCAATACAACTTTATTCAGTATCACGCCATGAACGTCTACACCATTACCGTCCTGTGGGAAAGCTAATCCCGCCGCACTAATCATCACTACCTTATGGGGAATTATCTGTGACTGATAACAGAGGGATACGTGCGTCTCAACAGGGAGAACTGGACTGTCTTTGCGGTGCTTATTGCGTGGTCAATATGCTGAGCTGGCTGTATGACGGCAGAGTGAAACGACGCCCTTTAATGAACCGGCTTATTCAGGTTTATCAGCAGCGCTGGCCTTTGCATGAATGGCTGACTGAAGGGATTGAAGAAGACCGTTTAGACTGGCTGATGGCTCAAGTGTTGCAGAAAGGGTATTACAGCCGTCAATTCCCGGTTCAAATCACCAGACCCTTTGCCGGGAAGCGGGGATTATCAGACGGGCGGCTTTTCAGGGAAATACAGCGGTTTCTGGACGTCATTGACTACTCCCGCCTGATTATGCTCAGCGACCAGTTTCACTGGTCCCTTCTGGTCAAAATGGATGAAGAAATACTCTGCTTCTTCGACAGTAACGGGCGAACCACCATGCCCCGTAAAGCTTTTTCCCTGCGTACTGGCGTAACCCGCCGCCAGCTGTTTCCCGACGCCATTTACTTCATTGAACGGGAGTTCTGACATGACCCTATTTACCCGGCGCGAAACCCGTATCCTCGATCAGGCGCGTGACATTATCAGCAGATACTACCAGCGTGGGGTTCAGCCCTGTTCCCCTGATGATGTACGGCGGTGCGTGATGGTTGAGCTGGCACCGCTTGAACATGAAGAGTTTGGCATCATCCTGCTCGATAACCAGAATCAGCTGCTGCACCGCGAAATCCTGTTCAGGGGGACGTTAAACTCGGTCAGCGTTCACCCCCGCGAAGTTATCAAACGCGTACTGAAACATAACGCCGCCGCAGTCATCCTTGTCCACAACCATCCCAGCGGCGAGCCTGAACCCAGCCGTTGCGATATCAAGTTGACCAAAAAACTTCAGGAGCTGCTGGAAATGCTGGATGTGCGGTTGCTTGACCACTTTATTGTGGCGGGAACTGAAACGGTGTCGATGGCTGAACGGGGGTTGGTGTGATGCTGAAAGTTACCTGGTTTAATGTACGTTATTGCGGGTTACGCGCATGAGCCGGGCTGCGTTGCGTCAGGTCGTGCCGGTGGTGCAAACCACCGTGTTTGATGCGTATATTGGCGGTCTTGCACCATCGGGACGGCGGGGCATCACCAGCCTGTTAAACCGTAGTGCCGGCATACTTAAACGCGGTGCGGATGCAAACAATTATCCTTGGGAACAACTTAACTACGCCGCCGTAGCCAAAGTACGTGCGGCACTGCTGGATGATGGTTACGCCGTGTCGTCGGTCAACATGGCGCTGTCAGCACTCCGGGGTGTAGCACAGACGGCCTTTAACCTCAACTGCATGGATGCCGAAACGCTGGCACGTATCCGGTCAGTTAAGCGCGTGAGCGGCGATATCCAGCGCAAGGGAAGGGCGCTGGACAAGCAGGAAATCAGAGCACTGATTCAGGCAGCAAAACAACATCCGCACCAGGTACGGCGCTGTCGTGATGCCGCTATTGTGCTGACACTTTGCGGAACGGGCCTGCGGGCCGGGGAACTGGTCAAACTTGAGCGCCGGGATTATGACAACGGCATCCTGACTGTGAAGCAGGGGAAGGGGCGTAAATACCGTGAAATTCATGTGGCGGATGCAGTGGATAAGGCCATCCGCGCATTGGTTAAAGTCAGCGCAAACGAAGCTGAAAACGCATTGTTCAGCCGAATTCAGCGCAACGGTAAGGTTGCCAGTCAGCCTCTGACAACAACCGGGCTAACGGGTATCCTGGCTGAGTTACAGCATACGTCAGGCATAGCGCGTTTTACCCCCCATGATATGCGGCGCACCTTCATCACCCGTTTACTGGAGCAGGGCGTGGATATCAACACCGTACGCAAATTGGCAGGCCACAGCGACATATCCACGACGACGCGCTATGACTATCGTGGTGAGGGTATGAAAGCCAAAGCATCACAGAGTTTACGGTGCTGGTGATGATTAAAGAGGTAAATCCCGTTCTGCAACACCTTGTTCAATCAGCTCATGTCGACGAAGCGCAATTTCATCTAAGTCGTCACTATCGACGTCACTTTCTGTCAGGTAAACCACGAATTCCCAGCGAGGTGGTGCATTATGCAAGATGATCGACATCCCACTTTCTCTTAGCAAGGATGCCACCATTGAGGCAGCCTGCCTTGTTCCTCCAAACCAGTAACGCCCAATTTTTCCGATAGACTCAACAGCAGGAACATAATGCTGTTTGAATACTGAGGCCCGAAGTGCGTCATAGTCGATATCAAATGTCATTGTTTATCTCCCCCGTTAGTCGCTGTTGCAGTAACATTACACGTTCTGAGGCAATCCACCACCAGTCACTTTTCAGAATCACTCGGATTATCCACGGCAGCAGGCTGGATAGGGGGATGATGGATCTCTTTCTTATTAAGCTTCTTGATTTCATCGTTTACCCACTGAATGCTCAGCAGATCATCAACCTGAGAAACATCCCAGGGTAATGGCGTTTTGCGTAAACCCCGTCGACTGGCAATGATATTGGCAGGAGACTGGTATCTGTCGTGTTCCATCTCAATGGCAATCATTTGATGGGGTATACCAGACAATGCCCTGTGGGTAACGGCCTGGTACAGGTCGTACAGCTCCTGTGCGCGCGGTGTTTTTGCCGGAAGAATGTCAGGCAATGCCCCCTTTTTTTTCTGCAAATACATTTCTTTATAGAACTTACTCACGCAGTAGCTGACAACTTTGCTGAGGGCATCCAGATCTTTACGGGTTTCATTCAGTTCATAGCCCCGATGATCCCGGTAGATTTCCTCCAGCTTTTGCATGACATCCTGCCCGACACGCAGCTTTAGCGTTGTGAACCCCGATTTCTCATGAATTGACTCCGTTTTACTCTTGTAGCGGGCGTTTCGGGACTTTCTTGTCTTCTTGGTGTGAGTGGTATTAGACGGATCTTCTGAATTTTTAGCATAACTAACTGATGTTCTGTTTTTATTAGTGTCAGAATTGTTATTTTCCATTTAAAACTCCGTGATTATTAATCTTACCAGATTAAAATAAATGATTGTTTTTGTGTTTGCGTAAAAAACATCCACGTGCTTCTCACATAAATAATCCATCTTCCGATTTAAAGCAATCATTATTCACTTTCAGAAAAAAGAGTGAGAAGCACATATATTTTCGCACTAGGTAGGCATATTGCCACCGAAATTCAATCCGCTATTATGTTCTCAACGAAACGCAGGAGGACTTATGAATAAAGGTCGGTTAATTAAAACAGATGAAGTAACGAGGTTGTGTGCAATGTCCCGCGCGACATTATACAGGTTGCTCGCCAGCAACAATTTTCCTCCTCAGGTATCAGTAACAGGGGGCCGTGCTGTTGCATGGTATGAGGCCGATATTTATAAATGGATTAATGAGAGGCCATCAAAAAAAGAGGAATAATGTTGATATTGAATAAGCGAATCCCGTTGGCCGGTCTGTCTCCGGAGCTTGAAATGTTGGCATTATCTATACCGGGCTTTGAAACACCAGAGCAGGCAAGGAAGGAAAGGGTGTTCAGGATTGCCAGTTTATCCACATATACCGGAGCATGTTACAAAGCGCTCTGTGAAAGATTAACGGAATGCCACCCGAAATACCCCTGTAACAGCGCAGCATGCCCGGAATGCCATAGGCGATACCGGCTACAGATGACAAGGGAAGTCCTGCGATTATGCAACAAGACACATAAATGGCGTAGTGTGACCTTGATTTTCTACCAGGATGCGTTCACAGATGCAGAAGCACCCATATGGTCGCCAGATGCACTGATTGCACGTCTCCGGCGGTGGTTAAAAGAATGTGGATTCAAGTATATGGTGATTGGTGGTTTCGAAATGGATTACCACATAGGCACTGGATTGTGGCTACCTCATTTTCACTTAATCACTTTCAATGAAGAGGAGGCATTAAATAAACTTCGGAACAGAATGAAAAACAAGCGCAATATGTCGGCCAGAAAGAGTGTCATTTCCAGACCAATGTTTGATACAGGAATAGACAACCCGGAGAAACAAATAAGTTACTTGTTCAAGGCTATATGGTGGCGCGTTGAATCGTATAAAGAAAACAAGCCTATACTTATCAACAATAAGAGTATTAAACCTAAGCGCCGAACTAAGAAGTTCAGATTATGCCCAAAACAGCATGCTCATTCTTTAGTTATGATGGATAAGCAGGGAATACAGACATTAACCTTTATGTATAAAGTAAGGAAGTATGGTGACCATTTGATATTAAAATAATGTCATGAACTATTAGCGATATGTACCAGCTGTAAACTATTTCTGCAATTTTAAATAAAATAATAGTGTTGTGTGAAAAATCATACAAGGGAACTTTTACGCATTAATTATGATGTTTATTACTGCAACTATGATGTAATCTTTAAATACGATAAGGAACTATAAATGAAAGAATATAAAGAGATATTGAATAATAAAAAAGAAAAGCTATTTGTTACATTGTTGGCTCGTACAAAAATTTCCGAATCATGTCCAGTTGCATACCGACTTATTAAAATCACTGATTTTCAAGAGATGGAGTCGACCCGTGTGCTTGTACCAGCCAAGGCACTTGTCAGTGTATTGGAGTTAAAAAAAACGTTATTAACGTGCGGACATAATCCCAATGTGACTAAAGAATACTGGATTCAAGCTCATCAAGAAGTAATTAAGGAAGCCGATAAGATAATCACACTGTGCTATAAGCCAGGTTTTTATGGTGATGTTTATTTGCGTGTTAACGATATAGCTATTGGCAAAGTTAAAGGGGATAAGCCTGTACTGCATCCTGGTGCTAAAAATCATTTACCAGTCGAGGATAAACAGGAGACATTAAAATTATGGAAAATGAATGTCGCTCCATATGCGCTACATAGCTCGCGTATTATGTTGGCTCTGTGTTGTGGATTTTCAGGTTTTCTCCTTAAGCTTTCAGGTATGGAAGGGGGCGGGTTTCATTTGTGGGGGATGAGTAGTATAGGAAAAACGTCCAGTGCCTACATGCTTGCATCATTAGCAGGATCACCTAAAGATGTTGTCGTACTGTGGAACAATACGGATAAGGGGCTTGAGGAGATTGCCGTGGCCCATAACGACAGCTACTTGGTTCTTGATGAGTCGAAGTTGTTAGATAAAGACGTACTGGCAGCTGCTAAGATTATGCAAAACCGTGTGTATACGCTTTCAGGAGGGAAAGGGAAAACACGCTCTGCAATGTATGAGAACAAAGTTGCTGAATGGCAGGTAAGTATTTTCAGTACGGGTGAGTGCAGCCTTCAACAACTTGCTGCTTCCGGGAACGTTGAGCGCCTTGAAGGCGAAAATGTGCGTGTAATCGACGTTAATGCAGATGCTGGTGCTGAAATGGGGATCTTTGAATCACTGCCAGATGGTATTAATTCCAGCAATGAACTTGTTCATGCGATCAAGGATGCAACTCACCGATATTACGGCAGTGCCAAACCTGCCTTTCTCAAGCGCCTGGTAGCGGATATTCAGGATGATCGTGAGAGTGTGAAACGGAAGCTTGAAAAAGGCATTGAGTTCTTCCTCAACAAGCATCAGGTCGATCGTAACTCCGGCATTCAGGTACGTATCGCCAAACGTTTTGCCATCGCTTATGTAGCAGGTTCCATGGCTGTGAAATATGGTGTTTTACCCTTTACAAAGCAGGATGTTATGAAGGGGATCTCAACCTGCTACCTGGACTCCCTTGGGGTGGTTTTATCTGAACCTGAGGTAATGAAGTCACCATTAGGTCGTTCGTTTGATGCAATTATTGATTTTATCAAAAAGGATAATCTTTTAAATCTGATTGGAAATGATCGCGTAACCCAAACGGCGATTAAAAAGGCACCGGTCATTATCCACAAAGTTAAAGGACGTACGGTATATGCAGTTGATAAGGATCTGGTACATAACTGCTTGCCGAAATCTCAGCGCAAAGACATCCTGATGCTATTAACAAAGCAAGGGGTATTATTATCCGATGCGAATAAGGAGTACAGTACTATTCAGATTGTCTATAAACGTAAGCAAGTTGGTCGTCGCTACTGTTTTATCTGCAAAAAGCTTGAGAAGCTTATTGAAGAATAATTTTACAATATGGTAAGGGCTTAATGGAGTGGCTTATAACCACTCCATTTTTACCTCATGATTCTGACTGGAAATCTTCAATTATTTTCTGATTGTAATCATCCAGATAGTTTTGAAGTTCTTTTCTATCAATCAAACGAACCATTGCGGAATCAGCTAATTCCTTAGCGGATCGGGTGAAGTAAGAGTTTGTCACAACCATTGCTTCATCACACCCATAAAATGCTTTTGCTGAAATTGCCTGCTGCACTGCCGAATTGCCAACTGAGCCAGAATAATTTTTTGCCTGTATAACCATATTCTTCCCGAAGCGGGTAACGAATAAATCTGCCCCTTGATCCTGTGTTTTCTTTGTTTCTTTAACGTCATATCCTATAGTCTGGAATATTTCAACCAAGAAGGCCTCAAACTGGAACCCATCCATTGCATCAACAAGATACATTGTGACAAATTTGTTTGGATTAAAATGTTCAAGGCGGGTAGCTAATCTGTCTACTAAAATATCAAAATAGATACTCTCGCAGATAGCAAGGAACTTATCGATAGTGTCAAATGATAATAACGGAGTGCCCGGTGTCTTTACCGCGTGTTCGTTAAAGGTTATATCCGGATAATGGATTTCATTACTCCAAAGGTAATACAGAAATAACGAAAGATCTGCACGATAAGTTGTACCAGCCTCTTCGATCCATGATTTTAATGTCTCGGTAAGGGTTGGCTTGATATGTCGTTTAACCTCACGGGCAAACCCTGAATAAATAGAGTTGAATGAAGTTGTCAGCAATAGCTTATCTAACAATGATGGTAACTGCTCCAGTTCGTTGAACCCTTTTCTAATCAGTACTTCCTGGAATAATCTTATCTCTGAATAATCACTATTGCGTTCACTATCTATGTTACTGTTGCTATCCTGATTGTTATACGAAAATCTTGATGTGTGAATGAAATTAGTAAAGTAGGGGTCTTTCAGTGTAGCATATTTCAAAAGAACATTTTCAAGTAGGGCGTTGAGTTGAGACTGCTCTTTCTTCTTACCAAATAAATCTTTTATGATGCCTTTAGACTGGTACTGGAAATCAGGATAATAGGATGGATCTAATGGCGTCATTTGCCGAAATGTTCCAGATACATCTGGAGAGCACCACGGACAGCTTGTTTCGAAGGTTGTTCTAGAACATGAATAGCATTGATAAATCATCATTATCCCTTATTATTTTAAAGTGATTGCTTAGTGATTTTCTTTTTGGAGAATCATCCTTGAGATTTATCTAAAAATCTTTTAGGTTAATATTGAAATAGGGCGTCAATATCAGTTCTTCAAATAAATCATATTCGTGGTGCGGAACCTTAACAAAGGTAGAGTTGTGATTAGGTGTCCACCATTTCTCGACACCATAATACGCCTCTCTGGCATTAGCTTTGTGGATCAGCCGGAATGGCCTGTCCATCCAACCATCACTGTGTTTTGTGAAATAGTTAACCGGGCCAGTGAACTGACCAAGCAGGTATACACCCTGATTACCGTGGGTCAGGTAGAAGTAATCACCAATCGGAGCGTTTACAAACTCCTCTGCCTGGCTGACGGAAGACTGCCCTTTACCAGCGGTCGTGCGGTGAATGTAGACGAGCTTTTCATCAATACATTCGACCATATCCAGGAATGAGAACTCCTTCCAGCCATGTGACAGCTTCCAGAAATTGGGCATCAAATCGGTATTCATAGGCCTCTTAACCTTACGTTGTAAGTGATCGCAATTTGTTGAAATGCGGATCGATTGTGATGACTATTCTGTCGCTGAATACCCATAATCGCAACAAGGTTTGTTGATGAGCTTTTCGCTGAAATCGTTCAAAGAGGATATCGGGAGGGTATGTAGATGCGTTAACTCGCCTAGTTGCTGAAAATGGGTGATCAACACTACTCAGCACTGGCAGGCTAACTATGATGAAAACATTTAGCGCTTTGAAAAAAGTGATTTAGTGATTTAGTGATTGCGGCTTTGTAGGCGAACCTGGTTTCTGGCTGTGCAATTCTGCATTCAACGCAGAGTCGGGTTGCGGTTCATCATCAGCAATTCATCCCTAAGCAAGGGGGCAGTCCGCTTCGTCATCAGCCTGTTGTACGGAGGCCAGTCCGGCAGATTCAGAGGCCAGTTACTTCACTGATTAATCGGTTAACAGGCAGAACTGAAATGAGTGACCTGCAAAAAAACACCCTTCCAGACCGCCCAACGTTGCCGGATTTTGACCTAGTAGACCAGCTAACTACCGCTGCTGTTTAGTGTCCGATTCGCATCTCGTACAATGGTAGGGGGAAATCGGCGATGGTTTCCCCTTATTCTGATGGTTGCAAGGAGCGGCGGTTTTGAGCAAATTCGAGGTTTCAAAAGAATAAAACCAGAGAATAACATGTGTCTACAACCGCTATTGAATATCACTGGGAGGAAGTTGCACCGCTTAATAACCGGTAACGTTTTACGTATCCGCTAATCCCATTCTGACCAAGCTGATATTTAATCGCTATTTACGTCTACAAGGTATATAGACGTATCTATTATACTCTTTATACACTCTATCTCTATATTACTGTATATATGTCATTACATACTATAGCCATTATCCAGTATCAGCTATCATGAGGCTCCAGCCTCCAATATTATGATCATTATCCAGCATCTGAACCTTGATGGGTTCACACAAGATTTGCGTAATTCAGTTGTAAATAAATGGGGGCAGGGCATGGTGCTCTGCTTATATATACAGGTGAATTATGAAACCATACATTACGCATAACAATATCCTTGTTACAGATTCAACGCTGGAGTATTTCAAAGAAGTTGTTTTCAATATTCCTTATAATGGTGTGCCAAGTTTACGGCGCCCCTTTTATCGTAATATAGCAGTATTCCTTCAGCATGTTATTTGTGTCGCTACCTGTAGTCGTAAGAACAAGAAGAAAGCAAAGATTAAGGCGAATAAAAAATGGTCTTATTCTGTGCCAGTACCATTTGAGTTGGGTAGGGATAAACTTCCCGGAGTATTTAAGAAAAGTGGGCCAGCCTATGAACGTGCAATGGAGGCACTGGCAAACGCGGGAATCATCAAACTAACCGGGTATTCCAATGTTCAGCACTCATGCCGGGAATATGCTGTTTCTCAACGTTTTCTGCGTAAGTTGTTTGGCTCCGACAGAGAGGCATACCTTAGCCGCAAGGATCGTTACCATTATCTGACTGATATTTTCACCAAGCGTAAAAGTTACTCATTTGATGATCTGATTGGGATTGCCATTGATCGTGGGCAGCATGCCAAACATCAGCAGTCTAAACGCGATATCCCTAACGCTGCCTTCAGGGAACTGGCGGTGAGTGTCTGGAACAACCTTGAGCCACTTGAAATCAATCTGGATGCACTGTTGGATTACTATAACGAGTATCCCACCAAGAAGAACAAAATATTCATTTTCAACTTCCTGTCGCGACTGGCTGAAACAGGTGTGGATTTGGTGAAGGAATCACCGCTAACGGTTTCTTACAGGCAGTCGTATAAAACAGCGTACATCGGCGGGAGATCCTTTGAGGTTGGCACAGGCTTCCAGACTCTACCGTCTAAAATGAAGTGGGCGTGTCTGGCACGTGGTGTGAATTATGACATCAAGGGATGCCAGCTTGAGATACTGCGACATGAGCTGTTGAGTATTGGCATTTCGGCCAAGTCGCTGGAGGTGCTGGAAACTCAATATATCTGCCGGGTATTGCGTATTGCTGAGGAATTGGTGAAGCAATTCCGGTTTTCCAGTGTATTCAACGCTGGGTTCGTTACGCTATCGCTTAAATCCAGTACCCGACGCTTGCTGAACCGTGAGCTAGGTAAGGTAGAAGCAAAGCGAGTACTGAAACGCTGGAAGCACCTTCTGAAACCCCTGAGGCGAGATCTGGCTTTACTGCTGGATCATTATGAAGGCACTGCTAAAACCAATCGTTACGGTAAATGCGTTACCAACGCGGTAGGGCAATCTTTCAACATTACCTACAAAGATGTGGCAGCGCGTAAACGCAGGAAGTCAGATGTGATGCGCCGAAAGCTGTTGTCGCACATATTACAGGGTCTGGAAAGTCAGGCGGTGTACGATTACGTTGCCAGTCATAAGGGGGTTTGTGCACTGGAGCACGATGGGTTTGTTTCTTATGAAGAGGTAACGGACTGGTCCCATCCATATCTTTTGATTGAGAAAAAGCATTAAAGGAACCATTCAGTCAATTAAAACCTATCCCGGTTGATAAACTTGACAGGACAAATAGCTCTTTCATGATGCGTGTAGCCAGCAGGTGATCCTGGCCTGCTTTCAGCGAGTAACTGGCTTTTAATTTATATTATTTTCAGGTGGTGACATTCAGCAATCCACCACAATTCCTCATTACCAGTGTCTCCGCTGCAAAATCGCCCACAGCTGCACCCGACAGAAATTGAAACTATTGTTCGCCGAGAGGTACAGGCTGTGGGCTGGAAAGCGTTAAGAGGGCGACGAACCACAATATATTCCCTTTTGTTACTTTGATACGATTGCTCAAAATGAGCGGTAACACTGAGATCGTTGATATGACTGCATGTTACGTTGTTACATTATTACTTTTGTTACAGTTAAAACATCAAGTTGGAGGGCTAAATGGATTGGCCAAAGGAGTACAGCAAGACGACTCAAGCAGTAAGAGATGCGGCGTATAAACGCTACTTTGTTGAAGCAATCACCCGGTCGGTTCTGCTACCGGGACAGGTGAAAACCGCTTATCACGATGGATTACTAACGACGGATTATTACCTTTTCCTGTTCACCAGCAGGGATAATCCGAAGCTTACAGGGTATTTTACCTGTGGCTTGTATGCAGCAAAGGGGTGGTTCGAGCTGAACGGACAGCGACCTGAGGAAATTCCATCATACAACCCCCTTACGGGCGAGTCCTCCGGTGGTAGTAAAAAGAGTGGCTGCGGGATTACTAAACCGCTGAAAGCTGAATCAGACCCAAGAATGAAACGTCTTATCAGCGTACTCCAGACGTTCATTTCTCTGACGGACGATGAGAAAAGGAAAATAAAAGGCGAGTCAACCACACTGGCTGTCCTACAGAAGCTAATAAAAGCGTCAAAAGAAGGCCCCAGCACCTCAAATATTAGATCAGTAAATACCACTCTGTACAAAGCGCTCAAGGATGGTCGTCATGGTGGTGCTCGTACATTCACTCAACTAGTTGGTTATTACGAGGTTCTTCTTGGTGTGACTTTCAAGAAGATATGTATTGATGATTTCAATCAGGAGATCGACGAAACTCGTAACAAGTCAGTGACATATCCGTATATTCCTTTGGCATCATTCTGAAATGAAGGGCTACGGTCCTGTCTGCTATTGGCCCTTCGATCAAGCGAAGTGTGCGGAGGCCCTGATAGGAACGAGGGGCAGGTCACTGAGTGACGGAGTTTACGGTTATCGCAGGGTCCATGGCGATCTTCGTGAAATTGGTGAAGTGTGCAGCCGAAACCGGGTTGCCAAAATAATGAGGAAAAACAGGATACAGGCCATACATGGTTATAAAGTGCCACGCGGAGCCCGAGGAAGACCGTCAGTGATAGCGCCTAATCGCGTGCGGCGTGAGTTTACTGTTGTGAAGCCCGATCAGGTGTGGGTCACGGACATCACCTACATCCGCACCTGGCAGGGCTGGCTGTATCTGGCAGTGGTGATCGATCTTTTTCCCGTAATGTGGTGGGCTGGTCGATGAAGCCGACACTGTCACAGGAGCTGGCACTGGATGCACTGCTGATGGCGGTCTGGCGGCGCAAACCTGCAGAAAACGTCATAGTGCACAGCGATCAGGGCAGTCAGTATGGTAGTGATGACTGGCAGCGGTTCTGTCGGGCTAATAATCTGGCTCCGAGCATGAGCCGTCGTGGCAACGGCTGGGATAAGGCAGTGGTAGAATCGTTCTTCAGTTCACTCAAAAAAGAGCGCATCAGGAAGCGGATATATAAAACCCGGGACATGGCCCGGGCGGATATCTTCGATTACATCGAAGTGTTTTACAACCGGGCCCGGCGCCACAGTCATCTGGGGTCACTCCATTATGATCTGCTCAAGTATCATTCAATTAAAGATACTCAACCTAGCGTACTCTGATATTGCTTTCTGCTTTAACAGGTGAGATAAAGAATGCGCAATGTAACGTGCTTGCAATAAGAGTTAATCGCAACTCATGGTGGGAACAAGCCACTTTGGTATATTCGGTATAATCATAACCAGGTAATGGTAAGTCAATGAAGATACAGGTAGAGGTTTTAAATAATAACGTTGCAAAGAAAATCACAACTCCTGAGCTTAATGGGGAAATTTTTGCATTCGACAGAGATAATATTGATGCGCTTGATAAATTAAATGTCATTAATAAAACACCGATGTGTTACATTCTTTATCACGATTATTATGACCGAAGCATTAATAAAAATGAAATATATATTGGTCAGACTGATACGGGAATGATAAGAATAAAAACACACCATAGGGAGAAGGATGATTGGAATAAAGGGTTGATAATTTTCTACGGAATGCCTTCGTTTGATGTAATATTCAAACTTGAAAGTGATTTAATTCAGTTAGCTAAAATTTCGTTGAAATACCATGTCTTGAATATAAAAAATGAAAGCAGAGGGAATTTGTGTGATTGTCAAGAGGAGCAATATGATGTGTTCCTTGATAAAATTCAAGACGTATTAAATGCCATTAATATAGATATCTTTGCGAGAAAAATTGATGGTGCATTTACCTTTGATTCTCAAACCAACCTGAAAGCATCATTAATTAAATGCTCACCTCCTTACGAGATAATGGTTCTCGCAGGAAGTTTTGCTGAGGATTTTAAACTTGGATATACTGGGGATTTATTCAAGAAAAATAACGTAAGCATTGAGAAACGTGAGAAGAAAACCACAATCATGAGGCGTAGAATAATAAGTGAACATATATCTGAAGCTAACTATTATACTTTCAATATTGACACGCATTTCATAATTGAAGAGGCTGAAAAAATGGCTTTGTATAAATTTAAAAATGTTAACGGATTAAGTATGCACAAATTTCTTGACTAGATATATATCATATGTAATCTAATTTTTTGTTATGTTGGTTTTACAAGAGCGAAGAGGAAATGAGGAGATTGATAAATCGTGACAAGCTCCTCGCCATTTATTGGCTAAAATCAAACCTACTTAACAGAATAAGTATCCTCTAATAAGTTTTTAGTACCGAGGGATTTGCACATTATAGTTAAAGGCCATTTAGCCCAAGCTTGCTTACCATCGATTAGCAGAGGTAAAGTCTGCAATGTCAACTAATGAAACTGAGCGGATATTTGCACTTTTCCCTTTCGGTAATGCAGCAAACCAGCTGGAGCTAACTGAGCGTAAAACCCAGCGACTTATGAACCGCTTTAGTGAATCGTATGCTGCACGGTTAGTCAGCCTTCGTGGTGGAAAGCCTGGAAATCATCGGTTTCCGGAAACTAAGTGCAATTTGATGCGGGTCAACGTACGCCATAATTATCGTAGATTATAGATGGTTGAGTGGGCTACAATAGCGTTGAAATTTTTAGGTTTATAAAGTTAAGAATGTATCGAGATCCGAAAAATTAATTATTGATTTCTATTGTCAAAAGAATTTATGCAAGGTGCAATTTATTAAGGAATGAATGATTGTGAATAAAATTATCAGAATCGACTTTTTAGAAGATACAGAGAAAGAGTATTATGCAGCACTCTCATGGCTCAATGATCTAGGAGTGAAAATAGACGCAAGTAGGCTGATGCAAACCTATAAGAGAGTAATAAAATCAAAAAAAGAGCAGTTGAGTCCCGATGAGGTTTGGTCATCATTGGAGTTACATGAAGCTCATGAGTTATATAAAACATTTTCTGAGCTTCCGGAACTACATGAGAACATTCGTGTAAATTTAAAGAAAATCATAAAGGGTCAATTATTTCTTAAGGACGAAGTAATATCAGGCACAGCTAACAATGGCCGAAATTATATGTTTGAGCTGTCGATGGTTGAGTACTTCATTAAACGCGAAATACATATTCGATTCGATTCCAAAGCAGATTTCAATATTGCCACCCCATTTGGTAATGTCTTCTTTGAGTGTAAAAGACCAGCATTAGAATCTACATTGCTAACAAACACGTTAGAGGCTTTCAAGCAGATTAATAATAGAGGAACGCCATCCGACTCAGGTGTGGTATGTATATCTTTGAGTCGAATAATCTGGGAAAAAATGAAGAGTGGGATATTAAACTCTAAACTAGATGATATAACAAGCTATGTGTTAAATTTAGCGAATGAAGAGTTAGAAATTATAAAACGGTGTTGGGACTTCAATAAGCATAAGAAAACCATATTAATCATCACTGATATCAAAGTTCCATTTGTGAATCCTGAAACCAATGATCTTTTATTTTTTCAACATAAAAACTTTAATTTCAGATATTGGGAGATGCACCTTGCCTCACCATGGAATCATGAAGTTATCACAAGGGGGATTATATCCAAGGCAATAATCAATCAATTTGAAAATGAAAACATGGCCAACCCTATAATGGCAAAGTAATCTGAACGCCTAACTGCGCATACTGCCCTCATAAAAAGATGGAAAATCTGCAGTGACCTTTTTTATGAACTTAAATTTTCAATTATTTCCATCTGGGGCAGTTTCGGGGTTTCTTGTTGAGGTATAATTATCTTTTGTGATTAGAATGTAAATCCTTTACTTGGGGTAGAACTATTTCCATCACCGGCTGGGAGTATCCACTATCCGCTCTTGGCACAAAGTGGACCCTGAGGAATGAGTTCTATCCTCGTGGTTCACTAAGTGCAGTAAGTTCTACTCGAATCCTGCTACCCATTTGTCCAGCATATCAGCCCACTCCTGCATCATCAGCTTACGCTCATCAAGATAAGTTGCATGATTGTAAGTGCGACGAACATTGTTGATATCAGCGTGTGCAAGTTGGGCCTCAATAGCATCAGGTCGATAGCCCATTTCGTTTAAACGCGTACTTCCTGTAGTTCTGGTTGCATGGGGGCTATAAATGCCACTCCAGCCGAGGCTTTTTAGTAGCTGGCGCAGGGAGTGCGATGTCATTGGACCTTTCGGATTATCCCTGCCCGGAAAGAGGTGCTGTCGATGCCCGGTTAATCCCTGTAGTGTTCTGAGCATTTTGACAGCTTGTAAGGGCAGGGGAATAACGTGTTCTCTGCGGGCTTTCATCCGCGCTGCCGGAATGGTCCACAGGGCGTTATCAAGATCGAATTCTGTCCATTCTGCTTCGGTGGCTTCTGCAGGACGCGCCAATGTCCACCACATAAGCCACATGCAATAGTTAACCTGATACGAGCCACGACTATTGTCAAAACAGCTTAGTAACTTTCCGATTTGCTGAGGATTTAGTGCCTGTTTGTGCTGTGTCTTATTAGCCGGAAGGGCCTTGCGCACAGGCCATACGGGATCGCTATCAGCTCTAAGCGTCGCGACTGCCAACTCAAAAACTGATGAAATGGTGCGACGGGCTTCAGCGGCAACTGTTGGTGCTCCTCGTTTAGCGGTTTCCTGAAGAATTTTAAGTATATGGTGTGGAGTGATCTCTCTGACAGGGAGCTTACCGATGGCGGGAAAAACCACACGTTCAAGCATATCCAGTCGCCGCGTTTTGGTGATTTCGGCCCAGTCTTTCATCTGCAACCACTCTTTGGCGATCAGCTCAAAGGTGTTGGATGCGTCGTTGACCTTGCGGATCTTATCTAACTGGCGAGCCTGTGTCGGGCTAACTCCATTCGCGACTTGTTTACGCGCTTGCTCACATTTTTCGCGAGCTTCGGCAAGTTTGACCGTTGGGTACTCACCCAACGCGAACATGCTGGATTTGCCGTTGAGTTTAAACCGATAGCGCCATGCCTTTTTGCCGTTGGGTTTCACTTCGAGGTAGAGACCATTGAAGTCATTGAGTCGATAGAGTTTTTCTTTCGGCTTAGCAGTGCGGCATTGCGTATCAGTGAGCATAGCGAGTCCTTGTCTATTTCTTATACCGCTATTGTACTCACTTAAAATGAAGGTGGAAGAATGTTGTACTCATCAATGTACTCATTTTTGACAGCGTTTTTACGAGATGAGTTGAGACATTATGAAATGAAAAATCCACGCAATTGCGTGGATTTTATAGTGTTTTGTGATTTTCATGAGGTTAATTAAGACCTCGCGAGACAACAAATTTTATTTAGACGTTGAACAAGAAGTTCATTACGTCGCCGTCTTTGACGATGTAGTCTTTACCTTCGGAGCGCATTTTGCCGGCTTCTTTGGCGCCTTGCTCACCCTTGTAGGTGATGAAGTCGTCATAGGAGATGGTTTGGGCGCGGATAAAGCCTTTCTCGAAGTCGGTGTGGATCTTGCCGGCCGCCTGCGGGGCGGTGGCGCCGACCGGGATGGTCCAGGCGCGCACTTCTTTCACGCCGGCGGTGAAGTAGGTTTGCAGGTTCAGCAGTTCATAACCGGCACGGATCACGCGGTTCAGACCCGGCTCTTCCAGGCCCAGTTCGGCCATGAACTCGTCGCGCTCTTCGTCTTCCAGCTCGGCGATGTCGGATTCCACGGCAGCGCACACGGCGACCACCACGGAGCCTTCGGCGTCGGCGATTTTACGCACGGTGTCCAGGTACGGGTTGTTCTCGAAGCCGTCTTCGTTCACGTTGGCGATGTACATGGTCGGCTTCAGCGTCAGGAAGCTCAGGTATTTGATCGCCGCTTTGTCTTCCGCGGTCAGATCCAGCGCGCGCAGCATGCCGGCGTTTTCCAGGTGCGGCAGGCATTTCTCCAGCGCCGCCAGCTCGGCCTTGGCGTCTTTGTCGCCGCCTTTGGCTTTCTTCTGCACGCGGTGGATGGCGCGCTCGCAGGTGTCCAGGTCAGACAGTGCCAGCTCGGTGTTGATCACGTCGATATCTTCGGCCGGATCGACCTTGTTGTTGACGTGGATGATGTTGTCGTTCTCGAAGCAGCGCACCACGTGGCCGATGGCTTCGGTTTCGCGGATGTTGGTCAGGAACTGGTTGCCCAGGCCTTCACCTTTAGACGCGCCTTTCACCAGGCCGGCGATGTCGACGAATTCCATAGTAGTTGGCAGAATGCGCTGCGGCTTGACGATCTCGGCCAGCTTATCCAGACGCGGATCGGGCATCGGCACCACACCGGTGTTCGGTTCAATGGTGCAGAACGGGAAGTTGGCTGCTTCAATGCCCGCTTTGGTCAACGCGTTGAACAGGGTGGATTTGCCTACGTTAGGCAGGCCGACGATACCGCATTTGAATCCCATGTTGTAATCACCTTAAATATCTTAACTATCAGCCGGTTAGGTTTAATCGACTGCATAAAGGGCAAAATAATGCCGCCATTATACACGTAATGGGCGTTTATCTCGATCAGACTTGCTTGGCCGGGGCGAACGCAGCGCGGGCGGCCGGTTTTTATTTGAGATTTGGATCACATTTACCCATACTGGCCATTCCGATTAACCGACAGGAAACGCGCCGGATGTATTTCTTGCCTACGCCACCCTGAGTTGTGCCCGCCTGCAGTCTGCCGCCCCTTGCGGCTCCCCATACCCGCTACGCGGGGAGATGATGTCATCTGTCATAAGTGAATAATGCATGTTTAATCTGAGTAACGTCAGGATCGCGGACGTTAAAAATGAAGTCCTGGCGGGCTTTGTGGTGGCGGTTTCGATGATCCCCGAGGCGGTCGGCTTTTCGCTGGTCGCCGGTCTTTCGCCGATCGTCGGTTTGCACACCGCGTTTATTATCGGCCTGGTCACGGCGCTGTTCGGCGGCAAGCCGGGCATGGTCTCCGGTGCCGCCGGCTCCATTGTGGTGGTGCTGATGAGTCTGGCGGCGCAGTACGGCATGGGTTACGTGCTGTGGGCCACGCTGTTCGCCGGGGCGATTCAAATCCTGATCGGCGCCTTCCGGCTGGGCAAGTTCATTCGTCTGGTGCCGCTGCCGGCGATCCACGGCTTCGTCAACGGTCTGGCGATCGTCATCATGTTGGCGCAGCTGAAGATGATCGCCGGGCAGGGGCCGCTGATGTACGGCCTGGTGGCGCTGGCAATTGCGGTGGTGGTGCTGTTCCCGCGCCTGACCAAAGCCATTCCGTCTTCGCTGGCGGCGCTGCTGGTGGTCTCGGCGTTGGCAATCGGTCTCAATCTGCACACGCTGCGGGTGGGCGATCTGGCGGACATTTCCGGCGCGCTGCCGCACTTCAGCCTGCCGACGGCGCCGTTCACCCTGGAGATGGTGCGGGTAGTGCTGCCCTACGCGGTGGTGATCGCCCTGGTCGGTTTGATTGAATCGCTGCTGACCATGACGGTGCTGGATGAAATGGGCGGCAAGAAGGGGAACGGCAACCGCGAGAGCATCGCGCAGGGCGCCGGTAACGCGGTATGCGGCCTGTTCGGCTGCTTCGCCGGCTGCGCGATGATCGGCCAGTCGATCATCAACTTCACCTCAGGCGGGCGCGGGCGCATTTCCGGCACGGTAGGCGCCATTCTGTTGATTCTGTTCGTGGTCAGCCTGTCGCGCTATATCGGCCTGTTGCCGGTGGCGGCGCTGGCGGGGGTGATGCTGGTGGTGTGTTACAACACCTTCGAGTGGAGCTCGCTGCGCCGTTTGCGCCGCATGCCGAAAGCCGATGCGTTGGTGATGATCGTCGTCACGCTGATCACCATCTTTACCGATCTGGCGGTGGCGGTGATCAGCGGGGTAATTATCTCGGCGCTGGTGTTCGCCTGGCAGCAGGCGCGCATCCGCGTGCGCCAGCGGCAGGTGGCGGGCGACGTGGCGGTGTATCAACTGGATGGCCCGCTGTTCTTCGGCTCCGCCGCCGCTTTCGCCGAGCTGTTCGATCCGCAGAGCGATGCGCAGAATGTGGTGCTGGATTTTGCCGGCACCCGGGTGATGGATTCCAGCGGCGTAGAGGCTATCGATAAGCTGACGGCGCGTTATCTGGCGGCGGGAAAAAGCATCCGCCTGCGCCACCTGAGCGGTGACTGCGTGCGCTTGCTCAAGCGCGCCGGGCCGTTCTGCAGCCATGAGCTGGACGATCCGCAGTATTACGTGGCGGAAGAGGGCTTCACCGCCGACGATCGCCGGGTGGGAGAGGAAACCTTCAACCCGCGCGGCTAAAAGCAGGCAGCGGGCAGGGCGCCCGCTGCGGCAAGGCTCAGGCCTGCGCCTTGAAGCTGTGCAGGCGCTGTACGGTTTTTTCCAGCCCGTCCTTCATCAGCATTTCGGTGCAGCGCAGCGACTCGTCGATCGCTTCGTCAATCATCTTCTGCTCGCTGGCCGGCGGCTTGCCGAGCACGAAGCCCACCACCTTGTTCTTGTCACCCGGATGGCCGATGCCGATGCGCAGGCGATAGAAGTTCGGGTTGTTGCCGAACTTGTTCTGGATGTCCTTCAGGCCGTTGTGGCCGCCGTTGCCACCGCCGAGCTTGATTTTGGCCACGCCGGGCGGCAGATCCAGTTCGTCGTGCGCCACCAGGATCTCGTTCGGTTCGATGCGGTAGAAGTTGGCCATCGCCAGCACCGCTTTGCCGCTCAGGTTCATGAAGGTGGTCGGCACCAGCAGGCGCACGTCGTTGCCCGCCAGGTTCAAACGGGCGGTGTAGCCGAAGAACTTGCTCTCTTCTTTCAACTGCTGATTGTGGCGCTGGGCCAGCAGATCGACGTACCAGGCGCCGGCGTTGTGGCGCGTCTGGGCGTATTCCGCGCCCGGGTTGGCCAGGCCGACTATCAATTTAATACTGCTCACTGGGAGATTCGCTATGATCAGGGTAATGGAAAGGGCCTTAGTCTACCTGTCGGGGCGGCGAATGACAAAATCCGATCTCCGCCATCGTCTTAGGTAAGAAAGACGAATGATTCATTAGCTGAATAATTCAATTTGTCCGCTAATTTTCAGCGCCGTGTTAAGAAGTGTCAATAATTCTTTACCATTTGTGATCGCCTCCGCAATCCCCTTGCCGCCACAAGGACTATACTTAACTTATCAAAGTGGGTTAACAAGTTGCAGCGTTATCCCGGTTGGCACATGGCAATCATGGAGGTGGCATATGAAACGTAGAAACGCGGACAGAATGGGCAACTTTTTTATGGGGCTGGGGCTGGTCGTGATGATCGGCGGCGTCGGATACTCCATTATTGCTGAAGTATCCCAGTTCAATTTACCGCAATTTTTCGCCCACGGCGCCATCATGAGCATCTTCGTCGGCGCGCTGTTGTGGCTGGTGGGCGCGCGTATCGGCGGCCGCGAGCAGGTGGCGGATCGCTACTGGTGGGTAAAACACTTTGATAAACGGTGCCGTAACGACCAACATCGTTCGTCGCATTGATTAAAAAATCAGAAGGGAAGCGAGAGCAGGGCAAGGGAATATCTGCCGTGCATTAAGGTCTGAGGTCATGTTGGACTACGAGTAGAAAACCCGTTGTTGCGTACGCACCAACGGGTTTTTCTTTTTCTGCTGTCGGGCACGTTATCTTTCCGGCACGGTGGGCGCCGCACCGGAAAGACGACGCATCAATGCTCGAACATCGCAGAGATCGACTCTTCGTTGCTGATACGGCGGATGGCTTCAGCCAGCATGCCGGACAGGGTCAGAGTGCGAACGTTTTTCAGTGCCTTGATTTCCGGCGACAGCGGAATGGTGTCGCAGACGATCACTTCATCAATCACCGAGTTCTTGATGTTGTCCACGGCGTTGCCGGAGAAGATCGGGTGCGTCGCGTAGGCGAATACGCGCTTGGCACCGCGTTCTTTCAACGCTTCAGCCGCTTTACACAAGGTGCCGCCGGTGTCGATCATGTCGTCGACCAGCACGCAGTCGCGGCCTGCCACGTCACCGATGATGTGCATCACCTGAGAAACGTTCGCGCGCGGGCGGCGTTTGTCGATGATAGCCATGTCGGTGTCGTTCAGCAGTTTGGCGATGGCGCGGGCGCGCACGACGCCGCCGATGTCCGGAGAAACCACGATCGGGTTTTCCAGGTTCTGCTGCAGCATGTCTTCCAACAGGATCGGGCTGCCGAACACGTTGTCTACCGGTACGTCGAAGAAGCCTTGAATCTGCTCAGCATGCAGATCCACCGTCAGAACGCGGTCAACCCCTACGCTGGAGAGGAAATCGGCGACAACCTTGGCGGTGATTGGCACACGCGCGGAACGCACGCGGCGATCCTGGCGGGCATAGCCGAAGTAAGGGATAACGGCGGTAATACGACCTGCGGAGGCGCGACGCAGGGCGTCGACCATCACAACCAGTTCCATCAGGTTGTCGTTGGTCGGGGCACAGGTGGACTGGATGATGAAAATATCACCGCCGCGTACATTTTCGTTGATTTGCACGCTCACTTCGCCGTCGCTAAAACGACCTACAGCGGCGTCACCAAGGCTGGTGTACAAACGGTTGGCAATACGTTGTGCTAGTTCCGGGGTGGCGTTACCAGCAAAAAGCTTCATATCAGGCACGAGAAGAACCTCAGGCTTGCGTCCAGAGAAGATATTGTCATACGACATCGCCAAGGGGCAGTCGGCGACGCCGGCGCAATATACATACGGGTATGTAAAACTAAAATTGAGACCGCAGGCAGCGCAGGGATAACAGGGCCAGGTGTGCATGACCCTGCGCAGCGAAACGTTGAGCTACGACTCAAACCGCCCGGAACGAATGCGATGTAGTGGGGAGACGTTAACGCCGCGCGCTACAAAGCCACGCAACCACTCCGGGGCTTGATTTAACACCTGACGGGCGGCGATTTCTGTGTCGAATTCAGCAAACACACAAGCACCTGTGCCAGTCAGGCGTGACGGGGCGTATTCTAACAGCCATGAAAGAAGCTGTTCAACCTCGCGAAAACGTTTTCTTGCGATCGGTTCGCAATCATTTGCGTACGGCGCCTGCAACAGCTCATTTAAGGAGCGAACCGGGGTATCCCTTTTCAATTCGGCGTCGCCGAAGATAACCGGCGTCGGGATGCCGACGCCGGGATGCGCCACCAGATACCATTTTTCCTGCGGTTCGGCCGGCTGCAGGCGCTCGCCGATGCCTTCGGCGAAAGCGGCGTGGCCGCGCACGAACACCGGCACGTCGGCGCCGAGGCTGAGCCCCAGCTCTGCCAGTTGGTCGTCGCCAAGGCCGCAGCGCCACAGTTCGTTGAGCGCCACCAGCACGGTAGCGGCGTTGGAGGAGCCGCCGCCCAAACCACCGCCCATCGGCAGACGCTTGTCGATGCTGATGTCGGCGCCGCGCTGTGCGGTCTGCAGGCCGCGCTCATCGCAATAGCGCTGCAGCAGGCGGGCGGCGCGCACGATCAGGTTCTGCTCGTCCGGCACGCCGTCGACCGGCGTCAGCAGGTTGATGCGATCGTCCTGGCGCGGGTCAATGGTCAGGGTGTCGCCGTAGTCCAAAAACTGGAACAGCGTCTGCAGCAGGTGATAGCCGTCTTCACGACGGCCGGTGATGTACAGAAACAGGTTGAGCTTCGCGGGGGAGGGCCACTGGCGGATCATTTGAGCGTCCAGTTATCCATTTTCAGCTTGATGCGCTGGTCGCCCTGCTGCAGCTCCAGGCGGTTCGGCAGCGTCGGCTGCACCTCGGTGCTGTAGCCCTGGTAATCCACTTTCCACGTCTGGCCGCCCTGCTGGTAGGTCAACTTGCTCAGACGATATTGGTCATCCAGCGCAAAATCGTTGGCTTCGCCCGGCAGACCGAGCATCCATTGACGCAGGTTGTTCAGCGGGATCGCCATGCCGGTCAACTTGCGGATCATCTCGTCCGGGTTATCGCTGACGTAGCGTTTGCCCTGGTTATCGGTCAACTGCACCACGTTTTTCTGCACGTTGAGATCCATTTCCGTACTGCCCAGCGGGTTGGTCAGCAACAGGCGGTAGCGCTCCGGCGAGAACTGCTGCCAGAAGAAGCGGGCGTAGACTTTTTTCTGGTCAGACAAGTAGGCGAAGGAGCCGCGGGTCTGATAGGTGCTGAGCTGCTGCACCGCCTGCTCATGGGCGCGCCACTGCGGTGAGGTCGGGCTGGTGGCCGGGCCGCTCGGCCTGGTGGTGGTACAGGCGGCCAACACCAGGCTGGCCAGCGGGATCAGACGGAGCAAACTAACTTTGCGTATTGGCATAACTTTCTCTTGTCCTTTTGTCCTTGCGGGCATGCGCGACGAAACCCGGATTCAGCGCTCACGCTAACGGGGCGGCGGCGACGCGTCAATTTTTTGCTGCATCGCGTTGAATCTTGCCGCTTTTACCGGCGCAATACCAACCCGGCGCGCGCGTCGGGGTCGCCATTAAGATTAACACAATCGTTTCGTAGCGCTGCCCGGGTGCAACAATTTTCGTTACGGCAGGGGGCCGCCGTTAGCGTTTGGTTGATGTTTGTCTCGGTATGCTGCCGGGGGTTTTTGTTGCGGGAAATAATCGAATGAAGATAGCGGTGCGAATAATCATTTCGCTTCTGTGCTTTGCCGGTGCGGTATTTTTTTATTTTCAGGCCAAGCAGGTTTTTTGCCAGCAGGTCTCTTTTATCTTGGATCCATCCTATCGTTGCGGCACGCTGGGGTGGTAAACGCGCGGATTATAAGCGGATAGCCTGCAGGTTTTACCGAATCCTGCGCGGGATACCGCATCTTGCGCTAAAATTCAGTATGCTATGCCGTCAAATTATAAATCATCCCACTGTATTTATTACTTATTCATTAATTGATGTCGTCTATGACAGCGATTGAACGGAAGATGCGGTTGTTACTTTTATTGATCCCGCGCATCAAGTAGAATGCCGTTCAACGAGAACCCATACCAACAGAAGTATTACTCGAAGCAATGACCCTGCTGGCGTTAGGTATAAATCACAAAACCGCTCCGGTTTCTCTGCGTGAAAGGGTGACCTTCTCGCCAGAGTCCATCGATGAGGCGCTGACCAGCTTGCTCCAACAACCGTTGGTGCAGGGCGGCGTCGTGTTGTCCACCTGCAACCGCACCGAGCTGTATCTCAGCGTGGAGCAGCAGGAACACATGCACGAGCAACTGGTCGCCTGGCTGTGCGCCTACCACAACCTGCGCCCGGAAGAGGTGAAGAAAAGCCTGTACTGGCATCAGGGCAACGACGCGGTCAGCCATCTGATGCGGGTGGCCAGCGGGTTGGACTCGCTGGTGCTGGGCGAACCGCAGATCCTCGGCCAGGTGAAAAAGGCCTTCGCCGAGTCGCAACGCGGCCAGTCGCTGTCCGGCGAGCTGGAGCGCCTGTTCCAGAAATCCTTCTCCGTCGCCAAGCGCGTTCGCACCGAAACCGAAATCGGCGCCAGCGCAGTTTCCGTTGCTTTCGCCGCCTGTACGCTGGCGCGGCAGATTTTCGAATCGCTGGCCGATCTCAACGTCTTGCTGGTGGGCGCCGGTGAAACCATCGAGCTGGTGGCGCGCCACCTGCGCGAACACAAAGTGCGGCACATGATCATCGCCAACCGCACCCGCGAGCGCGCGCAGCTGCTGGCGGACGAAGTCGGCGCGGAAGTGATCACCCTGCCGGAGATCGACGAACGCCTGGCGGACGCCGACATCATCATCAGTTCCACCGCCAGCCCGCTGCCGATCATCGGCAAGGGGATGGTGGAGCGCGCGCTGAAGGCGCGCCGCAACCAGCCGATGCTGCTGGTGGATATCGCCGTACCGCGCGATATCGAGCCGGAGGTCGGCAAGCTGGCCAACGCTTATCTGTACAGCGTGGACGATCTGCACGCCATCATTCAAAGCAACCTGGCGCAGCGCAAAGCGGCGGCGGTGCAGGCGGAGTCGATCGTGCAGCAGGAAAGCACCAACTTTATGGCCTGGCTGCGTTCGCAGGGCGCGGTGGAAACCATCCGCGACTACCGCTCGCAGGCCGACCAGATCCGCGCAGAAATGGAGGCCAAAGCGCTGGCCGCCATCGCGCAGGGTGCCAACGTGGAGCAGGTTATTCACGAGCTGGCCCATAAACTGACCAACCGCCTTATTCATGCCCCCACCAAATCCCTCCAGCAGGCCGCCGGCGACGGCGACGTGGAGCGGTTGCAGTTATTACGCGACAGCCTCGGGCTGGATCAGCATTAGTTTTCTCTATTAACAGGGTTTATTACCACGCATGAAGCCTTCTATTGTTGCCAAACTGGAAGCGTTACAAGAGCGCCATGAAGAAGTGCAGGCGCTGCTCGGCGATGCCGGCGTTATCGCCGACCAAGACCGGTTCCGCGCGCTGTCGCGAGAATACGCGCAGCTGACCGACGTCAGCCGCTGCTTCCTGGAATGGCGTCAGGTGCAGGAGGATCTGGAGACGGCGGAAATGATGCTGGACGATCCGGAAATGCGCGAGATGGCGCAGGAAGAGCTGAAACAGGCGCGGGCGACCAGCGAAGAGCTGGAACAACAGCTGCAGGTGTTGCTGCTGCCGAAAGATCCGGACGATGAGCGCAGCTGCTTCCTCGAAGTGCGTGCCGGCACCGGCGGCGATGAGGCGGCGATCTTCGCCGGCGATCTGTTCCGCATGTACAGCCGCTACGCCGAAAGCCGCCGCTGGCGCGTCGAGGTGATGAGCGCCAACGAAGGCGAGCACGGCGGCTTCAAAGAAGTGATCGCCAAAGTTTCCGGCGACGGCGTGTACGGCCAGCTGAAGTTTGAATCCGGCGGCCACCGCGTGCAGCGCGTGCCGGAAACCGAATCCCAGGGGCGCATCCACACCTCCGCCTGCACCGTGGCGGTGATGCCGGAAGTGCCGGAGGCCGAATTGCCGGACATCAACCCGGGCGATCTGAAAATCGACACCTTCCGCTCCTCCGGCGCCGGCGGCCAGCACGTTAACACCACCGACTCGGCGATCCGCATCACCCACCTGCCGACCGGTATCGTGGTGGAGTGCCAGGACGAGCGTTCTCAGCACAAAAACAAAGCCAAGGCGATGTCGGTGCTGGGCGCGCGCATTCGCGCCGCCGAGATGGCCAAGCGCCAGCAGGCCGAGGCGTCCACGCGCCGCAACCTGCTGGGCAGCGGCGATCGCTCCGATCGCAACCGCACCTATAACTTCCCGCAGGGGCGGGTGACCGACCACCGCATCAACCTGACGCTCTACCGTCTGGACGAGGTGATGGAAGGCAAACTGGACATGCTGATCCAGCCGATCGTGCAGGAGTATCAGGCCGATCAGCTGGCGGCGCTGTCCGCCGAGCAAGAGTGATGGATTATCAACACTGGCTGCAAGCCGCCGCCGCGCGTTTGACCCACAGCGACAGCGCCCGGCGCGACGCGGAAATCCTGTTGGGTTTCGTGACCGGCAAGGCCAGAACCTTCCTGATGGCGTTCGGTGAAACCTTGCTGACGCCGCCGCAGCAACAGCAGTTGGAAACGCTGCTGGCGCGCCGCGAATGCGGTGAGCCGGTGGCCTATCTGGTGGGCGAGCGCGAGTTTTGGTCGCTGCCGCTGTCGGTCTCGCCCGCAACGTTGATCCCGCGCCCGGATACCGAATGCCTGGTGGAGCTGGCGCTGGCGCGCCTGCCGCCGCAACCCTGTCATTTCCTCGATCTCGGCACCGGCACCGGCGCCATTGCGCTGGCGCTGGCCAGCGAGCGCCCGGATTGTTCGGCAGTCGGCGTCGATGTGCAGCCGGATGCGGTCGCGCTGGCGCAGCACAACGCGCACAAGCTGAAGATCGACAACGTCCGATTCTTGCAGGGCAGCTGGTTTACGCCCGTCGCGGGGCAACGCTTCGCGCTGATCGCCAGCAATCCGCCCTATATCGACGCCGCCGATCCGCATTTGTCGCAGGGCGACGTGCGCTTCGAGCCGGGCAGTGCGCTGGTGGCCGCCGAGCACGGGCTGGCCGATCTGGCCGCCATCGTGCGCCAGGCGCCGCACTATCTGCAGCCGCAGGGCTGGCTGCTGTTGGAACATGGCTGGCAGCAGGGTGAGAGCGTGCGCACGCTGCTGCAGACCGCCGGATTTTCCGCTGTCGCCACCCACCGTGATTACGGCGACAACGACCGTGTGACGCTCGGCCAATGGCCGGGATAGCGCCTCTGATAATAACGACGTCCGAGCCATTTAAGGGAGCATCATGACTGCATACACCGCGTTGAAACATTTCCATTTGCTGACGGTCGCCATCAGTATTACCTTGTTTGTGCTGCGTTTCTTTTGGCAGTGGCGCCGCTCGCCGATCATGGGCCGCCGCTGGGTCAAGATAGCGCCGCACCTGAACGACACGCTGCTGTTCGTCAGCGGCATCGCGCTGGTGGTGACGTTCGGGTTTTATCCGCTGCTGGGTATGGACTCATGGCTGACCGAGAAGCTGTTTGGCGTTATTATCTATATCCTGCTTGGCTACGTCGCATTGGGCAAGAAGACCAAAAGTCAGCGGCTGCGAACCGTGGCGTTCGTGCTGGCCTTGGGCTGTCTGTATCTGATAATTAAACTTGCCACGACGAAAATACCGTTTCTGATGGGATACCTATGAGTAGCATTGCTGATTTTGAATTTAACACCTCGCCGCTGAGCGAAGGTGTGATCCTGGTGTCGCAGTCGGTGCGGCGCGATTTTCCCGCTGCCGACGTGGAGCGCAAGCTGCAACAGCTGGTGGACGAAGCGCGTGCGGTGGTGCCGGCCGATATCACTCAGGAGCAGCAACTGGATGCGCTCATTGAACTGTTCTACAAGACCTGGGGATTCGGCGGCGCCAGCGGCGTGTACCGCCTGTCGGACGCCATCTGGCTGGACAAGGTGCTGGAGGGGCGGCAGGGCACGCCGGTCTCGCTGGGCACCATTTTCCTGCACATCGCCAACGCGCTGGATCTGCCGCTGCTGCCGGTGATTTTCCCCACTCAGCTGATCCTGCGCGCCGACTGGCTGGACGAAGAGCTGTGGCTGATCAACCCGCTGAACGGCGAAACCCTGAGCGAGCACCAGCTGGAGGTGTGGATCAAGGGCAACCTGGGCTTGGGCGCCGAACTGGAAGACGACGATCTCGACGAGTCGGAGAACATCATGGTGGTGCGCAAGATGCTGGATACGCTGAAGGCTGCCCTGATGGAGGAAAAACAGCTGGAAATGGCGCTGCGCACCAGCGAAACGGTGCTGTGCTTCGATCCGGAAGATCCCTACGAGATCCGCGATCGTGGGCTGATTTACGCCCAGCTGGAGTGCAACCACATCGCGATTTCCGATCTCAACTATTTTGTCGAGCAGTGTCCTGAAGACCCGGTCAGCGAAGTGATCAAAGTACAGATCCACTCGATTGAGCCGAAACAGGTGACGCTGCATTAATTCAATGACTCCGTGCAGTTTGCAAGGCGACGGTTACAACCTTAACAAAGGCGAAAGCATGAAACAGAAAGTGGTTAGCATTGGCGACATCGACGTAGCAAACGACCTGCCGTTTGTGCTGTTTGGCGGTATGAACGTGCTGGAATCGCGCGATCTGGCGATGAGCATCTGCGAGCACTACGTCACCGTGACGCAAAAACTGGGCATTCCTTACGTATTCAAAGCCTCTTTCGACAAGGCCAACCGTTCTTCCATTCACTCGTACCGCGGTCCGGGCCTGGAAGAAGGGATGAAGATCTTCGAAGAACTGAAAAAAACCTTCGGCGTGAAAATCATCACCGACGTGCACGAAGCGGCGCAGGCGCAGCCGGTTTCCGAGGTGGTTGACGTGATCCAGCTGCCGGCCTTCCTGGCGCGTCAGACCGATCTGGTGGAAGCGATGGCGAAAACCGGCGCGGTGATCAACGTCAAGAAGCCGCAGTTCGTCAGCCCGGGGCAGATGGGCAATATCGTCGACAAGTTCAAAGAAGGCGGCAACGATCAGGTGATCCTGTGCGATCGCGGCAGCAACTTTGGCTATGACAACCTGGTGGTCGACATGCTCGGCATCAACGTGATGAAGAACGTGACAGGCGGCCATCCGGTGATCTTCGACGTGACCCACGCATTGCAGACTCGCGATCCGTTCGGCGCCGCGTCCGGCGGCCGTCGTGCTCAGGTGGCCGAGCTGGCGCGCGCCGGTATGGCGGTCGGCCTGGCAGGGCTGTTCCTCGAAGCGCACCCGGATCCGAACAACGCCAAGTGCGACGGCCCGTCCGCGCTGCCGTTGGACAAGCTGGAACCGTTCCTGGCGCAGATGAAAGCCATCGACGACCTGGTGAAGAGCTTCCCGGAGCTGGATACCAGCAACTAAGCGCTCCGCGCCATAAAAAAAGCCCGACTCGTCGGGCTTTTTTACGTTTAGGCCTCGGTGGCCGCCAGCGCTTCCGGCAGCGTCGGGTAGAACTGCAGGCGGCCCTCGATCGGCTGCACCCGCGCGCGCGCCAGGGTTTTCAGCGGCTGGAACGGCACATCGGTGATCACCAGTTTCTTGTCCGCCGGCAGCACGTCAATAAAGCGCCGCAGGGCGCTCAGGCCGCCGGCGTCGAGCACCGGCACCGCATCCCACTGCAGCACGATCGTCCGGTAGCCCTCACTGCGCGCCAGCAGTTCGGTGAAGATGCGCTCGGCGGCGGCGAAGAACAGCGGGCCATTCACCCGCAGCACCAGACGGCCGTCGCCGGCGCTCAGCTCGCTCAGCCGCGTCATGCGGGCGATGCGGCGCATGAACAGCAGCGAAGCCAGCACGATACCGACGGTAATGGCGATCACCATGTCGAACAGCACCGTCAGCGACATGCACAGCAGCAGCACCAAAATGTCGTCCTTCGGCGCCCGGCGCAGCAGATAAACCACCTTGTGCGCCTCGCTCATGTTCCAGGCGACCATCAGCAGCAACGCCGCCATCGCCGCCAGCGGCAGATACGAGAGCCACGGCGCCAACACCAGCAGCGCCAACAGCACCAGCAGCGCGTGGATGATGGCGGACACCGGCGAGGTGGCGCCGGCGCGCACGTTGGCCGCCGAACGGGCAATCGCGGCGGTTGCGGTGATGCCGCCGAAGAACGGCGCAATGATGTTGCCCGCGCCCTGGCCGATCAGTTCACTGTTGGAGTTATGCTTCTTGCCGGTCATGCCGTCGAGCACCACCGCGCACAGCAGCGATTCAATCGCGCCGAGCATCGCCATTGAAAATGCCGCCGGCAGCAGCGCGGAAACGGTTTGCCAGCTCAGGTTGAACGGTTGCCCGCCGCCGCCCGGCAGATGCCAGGGCAGCAGCAGCTGCGGCAGAATTGGCGGAATGCCCTGACCGCTGCTGCCGTCGGCCAGCAGGTAGCTGAAGCGGGAGCCGATGGTCGCCACCGGGTGGTCAAACAGGGTCAGCAACCCCATCAGCGCAGTGCCCGCCAGCAGCGCCGGCAGGTGGCCGGGCACGCGCAGGCCGAGTTTGGGCCAAAAGATCAGGATCAGCAGCGTCACCGTACCGATCAGCGTATCGCCGAGATCCAGCGTTGGCAGCGCTTGCAGCAAGGCGTACAGCTTGCCGACGTAATTTTCCGGCGTGTGCGCCAGCTGCAGGCCAAAGAAGTCCTTGATCTGCATGGTAGCGATGGTGATGGCGATGCCGGAGGTAAAGCCGAGCGTCACCGGCAGCGGAATGTACTCGATCAGCCGGCCAAAACGCGCCAGCCCCATCAGCAGCAGAAATATGCCGGAGATCAGCGTGGCGACCAGCAGACCGGCCAGGCCGAACTGCTGCGAGACCGGATAGAGGATCACCACGAAGGCGGCGGTGGGGCCGGAGACGCTGTAGCGCGAACCGCCGCTGACGGCGATGACGATGCCGGCGATGGCGGCGGTATACAGGCCGTACTGCGGCGGCACGCCGCTGGCGATCGCCAGTGCCATCGCCAGTGGGATGGCGATAATGCCGACCGTCACCCCGGCGATGGCGTCTTTCAGCAACCGCGCCAGGCTATAAGGTTCCCGCCAGCAGGCGTCTATCAGCGCGCTGAAGGGGCGAATTCTGTTTATTTCATGCGTTTTCATCTACGGTGCGTACCAAATCTTCAAAAGTGAAAGGAATGGCGGGCCCGATGAGGTCCGTCTTGTCACGTGACAGATACCATACGCCTTTTGTTCAGCGGATTACCAGACCTGTGTCAATTTGGGGCAGGAAATCAGAGAGTCGTCGTTTTATCCGGCGCTAAATACCGTTGTCGGGTAAGTCAGCCGCAGATTCTGCGGCTGTGCAGCACAGGAATACGCGAGGTTTTAACGGTTAGTGAAGGGCGGGCAAGGGTAAGTCGAGAAAATCGGCTAAAGTGCTCACCAGCAGCTGGTGATCTTCTTTCTGCGGCGCGCCGGAAATGCTGATGCTGCCGACGCAGCCGAGGCCGGCGAGATTGAGCGGGAAGGCGCCGCCGTGTACCGAATAGTCGCGCACGCTCAGCCCGTAACGCTCCTCCAGCGACGTTTGCCGCTGCTGCAGGCGCAGGCCGATGGCGTAAGAGCTTTTGTGAAAATGGTTCACCAAATTGCGTTTGCGCCGCACCCAGTCGGCGATGTCCGGCGTTGCGCCCGGCATGGCGTAATAAAACAGCGTCTGCCCGGCGAGTTGGATCTCGATGGCGATGCTCAGGCCGCGCCGTTCGGCGGCGGTTTTCAGCGCGGCGCCCAGCTCCCAGGCGGTAGCGGCGTCAAAATGCGTAAAGGCCAGCGTCGCTTCCTGTTCGCTGAGCGCGTGCAGTTCATCGTCGATATTCATGCGGTTCTCCCCTGATTACACCCTGCACAGAGTAGCCCGAAGCGTTCGCCGTGAGATAGACGGCTTGGTGATAAGATAGAACTGCTACTCTATTATTAGACTGTGTAAAATACCCGCCGCCGAAGCGGAGACGACAGGGATGCGTTATTCAACGTCTGTACATTACACCCCTGGCGATCCCGAGGAGCGCGCTGATTCTTTATGACTTACATTGTGTCTATTCCCGCCATTTACAGCGACGCTTGCATTACCTACGCCACGTTGTCGATAAGCTATTTCGTCCTCAGTAAAAACGCCCCTTTCTCCTACCGTTCCGCACTGTGGAAACGCATCGTTTTCGGCCTGCTGGCCGGAGTGGCGGTGCTCTATTTAAGCCAGGACCGGCTGCTGCTAAACGATAAGGTGCACTACAGCTTTGCGATGATCCCGATGGTGCTGGTGACCTTCTTCGGCGGCGGCGTCAGCGGGTTGGTGAGCTTTCTGTTCGCCATGGCGCTGACCGGCGGTTTCACCGTCGATAATCTGTTTATCGCCTCGATTCTGGTGCCGCTGCTGCTGTCGCGGGTGTGGCTGAAGAAATCCCATTGGACGTTTTATCTGACGATCGGCGCCATTGCACTGTATCGCATTGCCGTGGTGTGGGTATTGATGGATATGAGCGGGCTGTGGCTGGACGTGCTGCTGTATCAGGCGATGTCCGCGCTCTGTCTGGCGATTTGTTACCATGCGCTGAATTTCAAAGAGCGTCATATCTACGCCTATTTCGCGATGCGCGCACGTGCCACCACCGACAGCCTGACCCATATCAACAACCGCGCCAGCGTCGATTACCAGCTGATGTTGCAGCGCGTCGAGCGCCGCCCGTGCGGGCTGATGATCCTCGATCTGGATGACTTTAAAAAGGTTAACGACACCTACGGCCACCCGGCAGGCGACGTACTGCTGGCCAGCGTCGGCCGGCTGCTGCAAAACAGCGTGCGCAACGAGGACTTCGTCGGGCGCTACGGCGGCGAGGAATTTATGGTGATCACCGCCAGCTACGATCCGCAGGTCATCGGCGGGGTGGCGGAGCGCATTCGCAGCGCGGTGGAAAGTTCGACGTTCTTGCTGAATGCGCACGACGAGGCGCACATCACGATATCCATCGGCGTGTCGCTGTATTTGCCCGGCATGACGGTGGACAAAGCGATCGCCATGACCGATGAAGCCTTGTATGAGGCGAAACGCAGCGGTAAAAACCGGGTGGTGACCAGTCGCGTGATGCAGCTGGCCCCGCTGGGCGCCGGTTTCCCGCGCGAATAGGCCGCCCCCACCGTGATGGCGGGGGCGTTGCCTCAGGCCGCCAGTGTGTGTTCGCGGAAGGCGTTCAGCAGCTCTTCGGTGAACGTCAGGCGCTTCTGACGGTCGGCCAGATCGAGCGTGAACTTCAGCTTGCTTGGGCCGTCCAGGCGGTAAACCTGCGGATTGCCCTGCAGCAGACCGATCAGATAGCCGGGATCGACGCGGTTGTTATCGCCGAACTCGATAAAGCCGCCGCGCTCGTTGCTCTCGATGCGCTTGATCCCCAGCTTCTGCGCATGCAGGCGCAGCGCCGCGCACTGCAACAGGTTGCGCGCTGCATCCGGCAACTGACCGAAGCGGTCGATCAGCTCGACCTTCAGCTCATCCAGTTCACCCTCGTTCTTCGCGCTGGCGATGCGCTTGTACAGCGACAGGCGGGTATTGACGTCGGGAATGAAGTCTTCCGGCAGCAACGCCGGCATGCGCAGCTCCACTTCGGTCTGGTTGCTGGTGAGATCTTCCAGCGACGGTTCGCGGCCGTTTTTCAACGCATCGACGGCGCTTTCCAGCAATTCCATGTAAAGCGAGAAGCCGACGGTGGTCATCTGGCCGCTCTGGTCTTCGCCCAGCAGTTCGCCGGCGCCGCGGATCTCCAGATCGTGAGTCGCCAGCGCAAAACCGGCGCCGAGATCTTCCAGCGACGCGATGGCTTCGAGCCGTTTATGGGCGTCGGTGCCCATGGCTTTCGGGTTTGGCGTCAACAGATAGGCATAAGCCTGGTGGTGCGAACGCCCGACGCGGCCGCGCAGCTGATGCAGCTGCGCCAGGCCGAAGCGATCGGCCCGCTCGATGATGATGGTGTTGGCGCTGGGGATGTCGATGCCGGTTTCGATGATGGTGGTGCACACCAGCACGTTGAACCGCTGGTGGTGGAAATCGTTCATCACCCGTTCCAGATCGCGCTCGCGCATCTGGCCGTGGCCGATGGCGATGCGCGCCTCCGGCACCAGCTCCGCCAGACGCTGCGCCGCTTTTTCGATGTTCTCCACGTCGTTGTAGAGGTAGTAAACCTGGCCGCCGCGCAGCACTTCGCGCAGGATCGCTTCGCGCACCACCAGGCTGTCGTATTCGCGCACGAAGGTCTTCACCGCCAGCCGGCGCGCCGGCGGAGTGGCGATGATCGACAGATCGCGCATGCCGCTCATCGCCATGTTCAGCGTACGCGGGATCGGCGTGGCGGTCAGCGTCAGGATATCGACGTCGGCGCGCATCGCCTTGATGCGCTCCTTGTGGCGCACGCCAAAGCGGTGCTCTTCATCGACGATCAGCAGCCCCAAATCTTTCCAGCGCAGATCGCTCTGCAGCAGTTTGTGGGTGCCGATAATGATGTCAACCTTGCCTTCGGCCGCGTCGTCCAGCACCTGCTGCTGCTCTTTGGCGCTGCGGAAGCGCGACATCATCTCGATGCGGATCGGCCAGGTGGCGAAGCGATCGCGGAAGTTGTCGAAGTGCTGCTGCGCCAGCAGGGTGGTCGGCACCAGCACCGCCACCTGTTTGCCGTTTTCCACCGCCAGGAAGGCGGCGCGCATCGCCACTTCGGTTTTGCCGAAGCCGACGTCGCCGCACACCAGGCGGTCCATCGCCAGCGGTTGGCACATGTCGCTCAGCACCGCGTTGATCGCCTGTTCCTGGTCCGGCGTGGTTTCGAACGGGAAGGTCTGGCAGAACAGCTGGTACTGTTCGCGGTTATGCTTGAAGGCGAAACCGGCCTTGGCGGCTCGCTGGGCGTAAATATCCAGCAGCTCCGCCGCCACGTCGCGCACCCGTTCGGCCGCTTTCTGCCGCGCGCGCGTCCAGGCGTCGCCGCCCAGCTTGTGCAGCGGGGCGTTTTCGTCTGCGCCGCCGGCGTAACGGCTGATCAGGTGCAGCGATGAGACCGGCACGTACAGCTTGTCCTCGCCGGCGTAGGAGAGGATCAGGTACTCGGCCTTGATGCCGCCGGCTTCCAGCGTGGTCAGGCCGACGTAGCGGCCGACGCCGTGCTCCAGGTGCACCACCGGCTGGCCGGGATGCAGCTCCGCCAGGTTGCGGATCAGGGTATCGGTGTTGATGGTGCGCCGGTTGTCCTGTCGGCGGCGGCTGACGCGTTCGCCGAGCAGATCGCTTTCGCAGATCAGCGCCCGCTGGCGAAGGCCGTCTAGGAAACCGTGTTCGGCGGCGCCGACCATCATGTAACGGCCCGCGGTTTCCGCCTGATCGAGACGCTGGATCAGCGCCGGCGCCAGCTTGATGCGGCCGAGCAGATCCTGCAGCGTTTCACGCCGCCCCTCGCTTTCGACGGAGAAGATCACGCTGCCGTCGAAGCCTTCGATAAAGCGGCGCAGGTTATCCAGCGGGGATTTATGTTGCGCCTGCACCGCCAGATCGGGCAGGGCATGGTAATCCAGATTGGTATTGCCGGCCTTGGCCGGCAGCTCATCGGTTTTCAGCGCGATGCGCGGCCAGTCCTTCAGCTCGCCGAACAGCGCATCGACGCGCAGCCACAGCGTATCCGGCGCCAGCAGCGGGCGCATCGGATCGACGCGGCGGCTTTCGTAACGCTGGTTGACGTCCTGCCAGAAGCGCTCGGCGGCGCTCTCCAGATCGCCGGTGTTGACGATCAGCGTATTGGCCGGCAGGTAGCTGAACAGCGAGGGCAGCGGCTGGCTGAAGAACAGCGGTTGCCAGTATTCGATACCGGCGGGCCAGGCGCTTTTGCTGACCTGCTGATAGATATGTTCGGCGTCGCGGCGCACCTCAAACTGTTCGCGCCACTGACTGCGGAACAGCTCGATAGCGTTCTTGTCGGTGGGGAACTCGTGGGCCGGCAACAGATTGATGGCTTCGACTTCGCTCAGCGTGCGCTGGGTGTCGACGTCGAAGATGCGCAGGCTGTCGATTTCGTCATCGAAAAAGTCGATGCGGTAAGGCTCGTCGCTGCCCATCGGGTAAAGATCGAGCAGCGCGCCGCGGGTGGCGAATTCGCCGTGCTCCATCACCTGATCGACGCTGCGGTATCCGGCCTGTTCCAGCTGCGCGCGCAGCTTGTCGCGCGACAGGCGCTGGCCTTTCTTCATCACCAGCGCATGGCCGTGCAGGAACTCGTGCGGACAGACGCGCTGCATCAGGGTGTTGACCGGCAGAATGATCACCCCGCGCGCCATGGTCGGCAGATGATACAGGCTCGACAAACGGTCGGAGATGATCTCCTGGTGCGGCGAGAAGCTGTCGTACGGCAGGGTCTCCCAGTCGGACAGGGTGGTCACCATCTGGTCGGTGAACTGCTGGATCTCGTCGCGCAGCCGCAGGGCGTTTTGCATGTCCGGCGCGATCAGCATCACCGGGCCATTGTGGCGTTCGACGATCTCGGCGCACTCCACGGCGCAGGCCGCGCCGGTCAGTTGCCCCAGCTGGCGCAGATCGCCCGCGCGATCGGGCAGAGAATAACGGGGGGATGAGGAACGGTTACGGCTATCGGAAGTGCTCATTCAGGTATCTTTAATCAATGTGTTGGATGGCGTCCCGGCACGGATAACCCAGCGCCTTTATGCTGTTTATAGTAGCCCAGCGGCCGGCAAACTGACACAGCAAAAAGCGCTGCCCATCAATTTTCTGCCGGTTATTTAACCGGTTAATGCCGCCGGTTTTTTGCGGCTGAGGATAAAGAGCGCGCGAAGCTGCCGCCGTCTCCCTCTTCGCCGCCACGCAATAAAAGGCCGTCGGGTGTTCCCTAAACGAGGGAGAGCCTTTATTATCCATGATCACTTTGCTTAAGCCACGGCTATCAAACGGATTTCATGTATCAACCTGTCGCGTTATTCATTGGCCTGCGCTACATGCGCGGGCGAGCCTCAGACCGCTTCGGGCGGTTTGTATCCTGGCTTTCCACCATCGGCATTACGCTGGGGGTGATGGCGTTGGTCACCGTGCTGTCGGTGATGAACGGTTTCGAAAAGGATCTGGAGAACAACATCCTCGGCCTGATGCCGCAGGCGCTGGTCACCAGTCCGCAAGGATCGGTCAACCCGCAGCAGCTGCCGGCCTCCGAGGTGCAGAAGCTGCAGGGCGTCACGCGCGTCGCGCCGCTGACCACCGGTGACGTGGTGCTGCAAAGCGCCCGCAGCGTGGCGGTCGGCGTGATGCTCGGCGTCAATCCTGACGAAACCGATCCGTTGACGCCGTATCTGGTCAACGTCAAGCAGCAGCAGCTGCAGCCGGGCCAATACAACATCATCATCGGCGAACAGCTGGCGGGGCAACTCGGCGTCAAGCGCGGCGACTCGCTGCGCGTGATGGTGCCGAGCGCCAGTCAGTTCACGCCGATGGGCCGCATTCCCAGCCAGCGTCTGTTCACCCTGATCGGCACCTTCCACGCCAATAGCGAAGTGGACGGCTATCAGCTGCTGGTCAACCAACAGGACGCTTCGCGCCTGATGCGCTACCCGGCCGGCAATATCACCGGCTGGCGCCTGTTCCTGCAACAGCCGTTGGCGGTCGATACGCTCAGCCAACAGGCGCTGCCGCCGGGCACCGTCTGGAAAGACTGGCGCGATCGCAAGGGCGAGCTGTTCCAGGCGGTGCGCATGGAGAAGAACATGATGGGGCTGCTGCTCAGCCTGATCGTGGCGGTGGCAGCGTTTAACATCATTACCTCGCTCGGCCTGCTGGTGATGGAGAAGCAGGGTGAAGTCGCCATTCTGCAGACCCAGGGGCTGACCCGCCGCCAGATTATGTCGGTATTTATGGTGCAGGGCGCCAGCGCCGGCATCATCGGTTCGCTGCTCGGCACGCTGCTCGGCGTGCTGCTGGCTACCAATCTGAACAATCTGATGCCGATCCTCGGCGCCTTGATCGACGGCGCTTCGCTGCCGGTGGCGGTCGATCCGCTGCAGGTGACGATCATCGCCGTAGTGGCGATGGCGGTTTCCCTGTTGTCCACGCTTTATCCTTCATGGCGCGCTGCCGCCGTACAACCCGCTGAGGCTTTACGTTATGAGTAACCATCTTTTGCTGCAGTGTGACAACCTGTGCAAGACCTATCAGGAAGGCAATCTGCACACCGATGTGCTGCGCAATGTCAGCTTTGCCATGCAGCAGGGCGAGATGATGGCGATCGTCGGCAGCTCGGGTTCCGGCAAGAGCACCCTGTTGCACCTGCTGGGCGGGCTGGACTCGCCGACCTCTGGCGAGGTGATTTTCAAGGGCGAATCGCTGAACGCCATGTCTTCGGCGGCCAAGGCCGAGCTGCGCAACCGCCAGCTGGGCTTCATCTATCAGTTCCACCATCTGTTGCCGGACTTCACCGCGCTGGAAAACGCCGCCATGCCGCTGCTGATCGGCGGGGCCAAACCGGCGCAGGCGCAGGAGAAGGCGCGGGAGATGCTGGCGGCGGTCGGTCTGGAAAAACGCAGCAAACACCGCCCGTCAGAGCTCTCCGGCGGCGAGCGTCAGCGCGTGGCGATCGCGCGTGCGCTGGTCAACAACCCGGCGCTGGTGCTGGCGGACGAACCGACCGGTAACCTGGACAAACGCACCGCGGACAGCATCTTCGATCTGCTGGGCGAGCTGAACGTGCGCCAGGGCACCGCATTTCTGGTGGTGACGCACGATCTGCAGCTGGCCAAGCGCCTGAGCCGCCAGCTGGAAATGGCCGACGGCCACCTGCAGGCGCAGCTGACCCTGATGGGGGCCGAGTAATGGCGGGAGCCTCACTGTCCTTCCTGACGGCCCTGCGTTTCAGCCGCGGCCGTAAACGCGGCGGCATGGTGTCGCTGATCTCGGTTATCTCCACCATCGGCATTGCGCTGGGGGTGGCGGTGCTGATCGTCGGGCTGAGCGCGATGAACGGTTTTGAGCGCGAGCTGAAGAACCGCATTCTGGCGGTGGTGCCGCACGGCGAGCTGGAGCCGGTCAATCAGCCGTTCAGCGGCTGGCCGTCGATTCTGCAGCGGGTGGAAAAGGTGCCGGGCATTTTGGCCGCCGCGCCTTACATCAATTTCACCGGCCTGATGGAAAACGGCGCGCAACTGCGCGCGGTGGAAGTCAAAGGCGTTGATCCGCAGCAGGAGAGCCGGCTGAGCGCGCTGCCGCAGTATGTGCAGGGCGACGCCTGGGCCAACTTCAAACCTGGCGAGCAGCAGGTGATCCTCGGCAAAGGCGTGGCCGACGCGCTGGGCGTCAAGCAGGGCGCTTATGTGACGGTCATGATTCCCAACAGCGACCCGGAGATGAAGCTGCAGTCGCCGAAGCGTATTCGCCTGCACGTGACCGGCATTCTGCAGCTCAGCGGCCAGCTCGATCACAGCCTGGCGCTGGTGCCGCTGGCCGACGCGCAGCAGTATCTCGACATGGGTGACAGCGTCACGGGTATCGCCATCAAGGTGAACGACGTATTCGCCGCCAATAAACTGGTGCGCGACGCCGGCGAAGTGACCAATTCTTATATCTACATCAAAAGTTGGATCGGCAAGTACGGCTACATGTACCGCGATATCCAGATGATCCGCGCCATCATGTATCTGGCGATGGTGCTGGTGATCGGCGTGGCCTGCTTCAACATCGTTTCCACGCTGGTGATGGCGGTAAAAGACAAAAGCGCCGACATCGCAGTGCTGCGCACCCTGGGCGCCAAAGACGGCTTTATCCGCGCCATCTTCATCTGGTACGGGCTGTTGGCCGGGCTGCTGGGCAGCCTGAGCGGCGTGGTGATCGGGGTGATCGCTTCGCTGCAGCTGACCAACATTATCCGCGGCATCGAGACGCTGGTCGGCCATTCCTTCCTGTCGGGCGATATCTACTTCATCGACTTCCTGCCTTCGGAGCTGCATTGGCTGGACGTGCTGATCGTGCTGGCGACCGCCATCGTGCTCAGCCTGTTGGCCAGTTGGTATCCGGCCAGGCGCGCCAGCCGCATCGATCCGGCGCGAGTGCTGAGCGGACAATAAAACCCACGGGGAGGCAGCGATGCCGCCCCGTTTTTTTAGCCGGGGGATCGGTTATGTACTACGGTTTCGATATGGGCGGCACCAAGATTGAGCTGGGGGTGTTCGACGATAACCTGCAGCGCATTTGGCAAAAGCGGGTGCCGACGCCGCGTGAAGATTACCGGCAGCTGCTGGCCACGCTGTGCGATCTGACCCTTGAGGCGGATGCGTTTTGCGGCCGGCGCGGCAGCGTCGGCATCGGCATACCGGGCTTGCCCAACGACGATGAGGGCACGCTGTTTACCGCCAACGTGCCGGCGGCGATGGGGCGGCCGCTGCCGCGCGATCTGGCGGCGCTGATCGGGCGCGAGGTGCGGGTCGACAACGACGCCAACTGTTTTGCGCTGTCGGAGGCCTGGGACGAGGAGTTCCGCCGCTACCCGACGGTGTTGGGCATCATCCTCGGTACCGGCGTAGGCGGCGGCCTGATCGTCGACGGCAAGACGGTGCCGGGGCGCAACTATATCGCCGGCGAGTTCGGTCATTTGCGCCTGCCGGTGGACGCGCTTGAGGTACTGGGGCGTGATGTGCCTCGCGTTGCCTGCGGATGCGGCCATCAGGGTTGCATTGAAAACTATATATCGGGCCGCGGTTTCGAATGGATGTACGCTCATTTCTACGGCCGGCGCTTGCCCGCCACCGAGATCATTGCGCATTATCAGGCGGGTGAGCCGCAGGCGGCGGCTCATGTAGACCGCTTTATGGACGTGTTGGCAATCTGCCTGGGTAACCTGCTGACGGTGCTGGATCCGCACCTGGTGGTGATCGGCGGCGGGTTGTCGAACTTCGACGCCATCTACCAGGCGTTGCCGCAGCGGCTGCCGGCGCACCTGCTGCGGGTGGCCCGGCTGCCGCGTATCGAGAAGGCGCGCTATGGCGACGCCGGCGGCGTGCGCGGCGCGGCGTTCCTCAATTTGGCTCGCCCAACGTAATGGGCATTGAGGCCAGGCGTGAATGTATGCAGCCAACAACGCCTCAACGTCCAGTAAGAAGGGTAAACAGGGAAAAGTAAGGAGAGAGTTAATGCACACTCGCCATCGGCTGTGTCAGTTTCGCAAGAGTAAGCATGTGCTGCATCAGCGCTTTCGTTCACGCATTTTTCACCGTGACACCATGGCGGCGGCCGAGCTGAAAAAGCCGTTTGTGGTGGTGTTGACCGGGGCCGGCATTTCGGCCGAATCGGGCATTCGAACCTTCCGCGCCGCGGATGGGCTGTGGGAAGAACACCGGGTGGAGGATGTCGCCACGCCGGAAGGGTTTCAGCGCGATCCGGCGCTGGTGCAGGCGTTTTACAACGAACGCCGCCGCCAGCTGCAGACGGAAGAGATCGCCCCGAACGCCGCGCACCGCGCGCTGGCGGATCTGGAAGAGTGGCTGGGGGACAACTTCCTGCTGGTCACGCAAAACATCGATAACCTGCATGAGCGCGCCGGCAGCAAGCGGGTGCTGCACATGCACGGCGAATTGCTGAAGGTGCGCTGCACCCAGTCGGGCCAGGTGTTCGAATGGCCCGGCGATCTCAGCGTCGACGACCGTTGCCACTGCTGCCAGTTCCCGGCGCCGCTGCGGCCGCACGTGGTGTGGTTCGGCGAGATGCCGCTGGGCATGGACGACATCTACCAGGCGCTGAGCAAGGCCGATTTCTTCGTCGCCATCGGCACCTCTGGCCACGTCTATCCGGCGGCCGGCTTCGTGCATGAGGCGCGGCTGGGCGGCGCTTACGCCATGGAGCTGAACCTGGAACCGAGCCAGGTGGAGAGCCAGTTCGACGAGAAACACTACGGCCTGGCCAGCGAAGTGGTGCCGCGTTTTGTGCACAAGTTCCTGGTAGGCAAGGTGGCGCGGGCCGACCGGCCTTAGTGGTGTGTTTGGGGATGAAAAAGCTCAGGTGAAAACTTAATCACACCTGAGCTTTTCGCAGATATTAACGCATTTAGAGTTTAATACGATAATAATGGGGTTTTCCTATTTACTTTTATAAATAGAATTAATTAGTTTGAAATAGGCGTCGGGGGCATGTGCATTTTTTATTCTTTCGATTGATGCCTGTGCTTTATCACTGATTGCTTTTTTATCAGCAACGGCATTGGCTATGTTTTTCTTTATGCCAGCTATAATGGTATTGCGAATTTCTTTTTTGTCATCATAATTACTGATGACAATTTCTCTGAACTTATTACATGGGACGTCGATCATCCAACCTGATTCGGAGGGGTTTATTTCTGTCAGTGCGCGAACGCTAGTTGTTATCACTGGACATCCACAGGCTTGCATTTCCAATACGGAATAACCATAAGTGTCACCCCATGTTGGCAACAAGCCAATATGGCTGCTAATGAATTTTTCCATTACTTGCTCGTTAGGAAGCGATGCAAAATGGGAAATACATGATAGATCCTTTACAAGGGATTCAATGTGCTCATAGAATTGCATATCATCTTTGAATTCCCCATGTACATAATTATCTCTTTTGCTCAGATCGCCGATCAAGGTAACATCAATGTCGTCTGCTGAAATAGTCCCGCTCTCAACCAGCTCGCTAACGGCAAGAACGATTTCTGCACCGCCTTTACGGTAAAAATCCCGACCGACAAAGATAAGCTTTACCCTGTCGGAATCGATTGGTTTGTCAGTTACCGCTGCCACTAACAATTGCTGAGGCGGATGAACGATACGCATCTTGCTTTTTATTGAATCGGCAAGAGTGGGGTATTCATCAAGTATAGCCATCTGAATATTATAAGCGGATTGTGATAACGCTAAAATACTGAGGCAATTACTTTCTGCGATGGCTGACAGCAATGCCTCAATTTTTTCGTTTTTTTCATAATTATTTTTTCATCCGGTTTTCTATGCGTATCCATTACTTCCGGCACTCTCGGAATAATCGTTTCAAAGGTTGAAATCCATTTGTTTTTTACTAATCCGGTATGGTTGAAGAAATGAAGCGCATCAATGTTATCTAAGGGTCTATCTATGAGTGGTTTGAAAATAAATGATGGGGCTTTCTTTAGCAGTTTGCTGTTCAGAAAGTTAATGTATTTAAATAGATTGCTTTTATCAAAGTTGATGAAATTATTACTTTTGTTTCCAGTAATACACCGCTTTTCAGGGTATCCATTGCTCGCAATTCCGATGCGCATTCACCACCTCATGATAATTAAAAAATGCAATGATCGGGCAATATACCGCTATCCATGTGTAATTACAAGGGGTATTCCATGCGTTAAGATTAGCGCATAATTACAGGGAGTAGTGCTTCATTATATACATCAATAAGCTATTGCAACTTCGTTATCCGACTTATGATGGCGGATAACGAAGATAATAGTGCTTTTCTAACGATCAGCGCCCGGCTTTCAGCTTTTGGAAGTAGCTCTCGTACAGCGTGCTGGCGTCGCCGACGTCGTTTTGCCACTCGCCGTGCTCAATAACCGCTTTATCCGGGTAGAGTGACGGGTCGTTGGCGATCTCCGGCGACAGCAGCTTCTTCGCCGCCAGGTTCGGCGTCGGGTAACCGATGGTTTCCGCTACCTGCACCGCGATTTCCGGCCGCAGCAGGAAGTCGATCAGCTTCAGCGCTCCTTCTACGTTGCGCGCGTTGGCCGGAATGGCCAGGCTATCCATCCAGAAGATGCCGCCTTCCTTCGGCCAGACGATCTCCAGCGGCGTGCCGGCCTGGCGTGCCACGAAGGCAGAACCGTTCCATACCATGCCGACGTTGACTTCCCCTTCCATAAATGGATTGCCCGGGTTATCGGAGTTGAAGGCCAGCACGTTCGGCATCAATTTCTGCAGCTCGTGGTAGGCGGCTTCGATCTCTTTCGGATCGGTGGTGTTGCCGGAATAGCCCAGCTTGAGCAGCGCCATCTGGAACACTTCACGCGCGTCGTCGGTCAGCAGCAGGCGGCCTTTGTACTGCGGTTGCCACAGATCGGCCCAGGCGGTGACGGTGGACGGATCCTGCGCGTCGCTGTTGACGCCGATGGCGGTGGCGCCCCAGATGTAAGGGATGGAGTAGTCGTTGTTGGGATCGAACGGCTTGTTCAGCAGGGTAGGATCGAGATCCTTGAAGTGGCTGAGCTTGCTCTTGTCGATTTTTTGCAGCATGCCTTCCTTGCTCATCTTGGCGATGAAGTAGGTGGAGGGCACCACCAGATCGTACGCGCCGTCCTTGTAGGTCTTCAGCTTGGCGTACATGCTTTCGTTGGATTCATAGGTGGAATAGATCACCTTGATGCCGGTTTCCTTGGTGAACTGCTCCAGCAGTCCCGGCGGGACGTATTCAGTCCAGTTATAGAAGTACAGTGTTTTGCCGTCAGAGGCGTTTGCAGAGCAGATACTCAGCGCCATCATCCCGGCTGCGAGCAGATGTGACCACTTTTTCATGCAGCGTATCCTTCAGCAGTAGTGAGCCGAACCCGTATGAGCCGCCGTTTGTCGGCTGCGCCATACCCCAGAAAGGGGCCATTATAGGGGCCGGGGCGGGGTGGGTAAAGGCGGTTATCCCAGCGGCAAATCAGCGGGTTAACCGAGTCGGGGCGAGCAAAAACGGCCGCTGGCATATCACTGCGGCCAATGAAAGAGACGGGCGCCGCAGCGCCCGGCGGGAAGGATTACTCGGCCTTGGGCGAGCGATCGCGCATCACCCACTGGCTGGCGATCACCAGCACCAGCGACAGCAACAGCAAAATGGTGGCCAGCGCATTGACCTCCGGCGAAACGCCGACTTTCACCATCGAATAGATCTTCAGCGGCAAGATCTCGTAGCTCGGCCCGGTGACGAAGGAAGAGACCACCACGTCGTCCATCGACAGGGTGAAGCTCAGCAACCAGCCGGCCGCTACCGCCGGCAATGCCAGCGGCAGGATGATCTTGCGCAGAATGGTGAACTCGCTTGCGCCGAGATCGCGCGCGGCCTCCAGCATCTTCACGTCGAAGCCTTTCAGGCGCGCGTAGACGGTCACCACCACAAACGGCAGGCAGAAGGTGATGTGCGAGAACAGCAGCGACCAGAAGCCGAGCGAAATGCCGAGCAGCATGAACAGCACCAGCAGCGAAATCGCCATCACGATATCCGGCGACATCATCACCACGAACAGCATGCCGCCGACGAACGGCTTGCCGCGAAAGCGGTAGCGGTACAGCGCTACCGCGGTCAGCGAGCCGATCAGCGTGGCGAAGGTGGCGGAGAGCACCGCCATGGTCAGCGAGTGGCCCGCCGCCTGCAGCAGGCTGTCGTTGTTGAGCAGCGTGCTGTACCACTTGGTGGTGAACCCTTGCCAACTGATACCGAAGCGCGAGGCGTTGAAGGAGTTGACGATCAGAATGACGATCGGGATATACAGATAGGCGTATACCAGCGTCATAAAGCCGCCGCGCAGCAGACGTCCGATCATGCCAGATCCTCCTTCTTGTTCAGCAGGCGTGCGGCCCGGTAATAAACCAGCAGCAACAGCCCCATCACCAGCGTCAGGCAGATGCTGGTGGCCGCGCCGAACGGCCAGTCGCGGATATTGAGGAACTGGCTTTTAATCACGTTGCCGATCAGCAGATTCTTGGCGCCGCCCATCAGATCGGCGACGAAGAACAGCCCCATCGCCGGCAGCACCACCAGCAGGCAGCCGGCGATAATGCCCGGCATGGTCAGCGGCACGATGATGCGGACAAAGGTTTGCAGCTTGCTGGCGCCGAGATCGCGCGCCGCCTCCAGGCAGGATTTATCGAGCTTTTCGATACTGGAGTAGAGCGGCATCACCATAAACGGCAGCAGGATATACACCAGGCCGAGGATCACCGCTTCCGAGGTGTACATGATGCGCAGCGGCTTGTCGATGACGCCGATCCACAGCAGCGCGTCGTTGAGATAGCCGCGGGTGCTGAGAAACAGCTTCAGGCCGTAGATGCGGATCAGCGAGTTGGTCCAGAAGGGTACGATCAGCAGAAACAGCAGCAGCGGCCGCATCTTCTGCGGCAACCGCGCCAGGATAAAGGCGAACGGGTAGCCGATCACCAGGCAGCACAGGGTGGCGATCAGCGCCATGTTCAGCGAGTGCAGCAGCACCTGGGCATACAGCGGATCGAACAAGCGGCGGTAGTTGTCCAGCGTGAACACCATTTGCACCAGGTTGGCGTCGTCGCGGGTCAGGAAGCTGGCACCGATGATCATCAGGTTCGGCATGAAAACGAACAGCAGCAGCCAGGCGACGACGCCGACGATCACCACATTCTGGAAGACTTTACGCGATTTCTTCATCGGCCAGCACCACCTCCCAGCTTTCGACCCAGGTCACCGCCATCTTCTGATTGAGCGAGTGATCGACGTCCGGATCGTCTTCGTTGAAGAACTCGCTGACCATCACCGTCTTGCCGCTCTCCAGCTCGACCACCGATTCCAGCGTCATGCCTTTGTAGTTGCGCTCGCGCACGTAGCCGATCAGCCCGTCGTGTTGCGCGCTGTCGTTCACTTCTTCCACCCGCAGATCCTCCGGACGCAGCAGCACCTTCAGTTTTTGGCCCGGTTCTACCGGCAGATCGGCGTAGATGTCGCATTCGCGGCCCTCGACGTTGGCGCGCACCCGCTGTGGATCGAGGCGTTGCAGGACCACCGCGTCGAAGATGTTGATCTCGCCGATGAAGCTGGCGACGAACAGGTTCTTCGGCTCTTCGTAGATCTCACGCGGCGTGCCGTCTTGCTCGATGCGGCCTTCGCGCATCACCACGATGCGATCCGACATGGTCAGCGCTTCTTCCTGATCGTGGGTGACGAACACGAAGGTGATGCCGAGCTTGCGCTGCAGCGCCTTGAGTTCGTTCTGCATCTGCTTACGCAGTTTGTAGTCCAGCGCCGACAGCGATTCGTCCAGCAACAGCACCTTCGGCTTGTTGACCACCGCGCGGGCGATGGCCACGCGCTGCTGTTGGCCGCCGGAGAGCTGGCCCGGCCGCCGTTGGGCGAAGTCGTCCAGCTGCACCATGCGCAGCGCTTCTTCGACGCGCGGCGTCAGTTCGGCCGCTGGCACCTTTTGCATGCGCAGGCCAAAGGCGACGTTATCGAACACCGACATGTGCGGAAACAGGGCATAGCTCTGAAACACGGTGTTGACGTGGCGATGTTCGGCCGGGATTGCGGTGATGTCCTGGCCGTCGAGCACGATGCGGCCCCGATCGGCGTCTTCCAGCCCGGCGATCAGGCGCAGCACCGTGGTTTTGCCACAGCCGGAGGGGCCGAGAATAGTGAGGAATTCGCCGTGGTTAATGGTCAGTCCGAGATCGGCAATGATGGTTTTGCCATCGAACGCTTTGCTCAGGGCATGCAGTTCAACAAGGGGGGCGCGAGAGGATGTCTCAGTCATTTATCGTCTTACTCTATCCCGTGGGCTAATGCAGATAGAACCGCAACTGGAAAAGACTGCCGGAGCTTGCGGGAATGCCCGCTGATCAAATGAAGCTCAAACCAGTTGCGCCAATGGAAATTTTTCGAGCGCGCATGATAGACGCTGAATGCCGGAATTGAAAGCCGATCCGGCCCAGATGCCGCGTTTTTCATCATGATAGCGACAAATGACCCTGCGATGACAGTGTTATTTCCCTCTGAAATCATCACAAAGATTAATGATATTGGCGAATTCTGGTTAAAAATGACCTGACGCAATATTTGATCCTGATCGGTTCCGCATAATGAAACGCGATATTCTGAGGGGCCGCTACCATGGACAAATTACTTGACCGATTTTTCAACTACGTCTCTTTCGACACCCAGTCCAAAGCGAATGTAAAGCATGTGCCGAGCACCGACGGGCAGTTGAAGCTGGCGCGCGCGTTGCAGCAGGAAATGATCGCGCTCGGTTTCGAGCGGGTGTCGCTCAGCGAACACGGCTGCGTGATGGGCACCTGGCCGGGCAACGTCGCCTGGCCGGTGCCGGCGGTCGGCTTTATCGCCCATCTGGATACCTCACCGGATTTCAGCGGCAAACACGTCAATCCGCAGATCGTCGAGAACTATCGCGGCGGCGACATTGCGTTGGGCATCGGCGATGAGGTGTTGTCGCCGGTGATGTTCCCAATCCTGCATCAGATGCTGGGGCAGACGCTGATCACCACCGATGGCAAAACGCTGCTGGGTGCCGATGACAAGGCCGGCATCGCCGAGATCCTCACCGCCATGGCGCGCTTGCGCGCGCGCAACATCCCGCACGGCGACATTCGCGTGGCCTTTACCCCGGATGAAGAGGTGGGCAAGGGGGCGCAGCTGTTCGACGTCGCGGCCTTCAATGCCGAATGGGCCTATACCGTGGACGGCGGCGGCGTCGGTGAGCTGGAGTGCGAAAACTTCAACGCCGCCTCGGTGACGATCAAAATCCTTGGCAATAGCGTGCACCCCGGCAGTGCCAAGGGCGTGATGGTTAACGCGCTGTCGCTGGCCACCCGCATTCATCAGGCGCTGCCGGCGGACGAAGCGCCGGAAACTACCGAAGGTTACCAGGGCTTTTATCACCTCAGCAGCATCAAGGGCAGCGTAGAGCGCGCCGAAATGCACTACATCCTGCGCGACTTCGAGCGCGAGGGGTTCGAGGCGCGCAAGCGCAAGATGGTGGACATTGCCCGCGAGGTCGGCAAAGGCCTGCCGCGCGATTGTTATATTGAAGTCAGCATCGAAGACAGTTATTACAACATGCGCGAACAGGTGGCGGAGCACCCGCACGTGATCGCGCTGGCGCAGCAGGCGATGCGCGATTGCGACATCGAACCGGTGATGAAACCGATCCGCGGCGGCACCGACGGCGCGCAGCTGTCGTTCCGCGGCCTGCCGTGCCCGAACCTGTTCACCGGCGGCTACAACTACCACGGCAAGCACGAGTTCGTGACGCTGGAGGGCATGGAGCAAGCGGTAGCGGTAATCATGCGCATCGCGGCGCTGGCCGCCGAACGGGCGCGGTAAACACGCTTGCGATCGGCATAATCGCTTGCCGCAACAAGGCGTTGCTCATAGTGTGGAAGCCTATTCCCCACGTATAAGGACCGCATGATGAGCACCGAATACCGCATCGCCAGCCCGCATTTGGCGCAGTTCGTTCAGGCGATTTGGCGCCAGGCCGGCAGCACGGCGCGTGAAGCCGAGCTGGTGGCCGACCATCTGGTGCAGGCCAATCTGGCCGGGCACGACTCGCACGGCGTCGGCATGATCCCCAGCTACATGGCGTCGTTGGCACAGGGGCAATTGCAGCTTAATCAACATGCCGAGGTGGTGCGCGACGCCGGCGCAGTGCTGACGCTTGACGGCGCACGCGGCTTCGGTCAGGTGGTGGCCAGCGAAGCGATGGCGCTGGGCATTGAGCGCGCCGGCGAGCTGGGTCTGGCGGCGGTGGCGCTACACAACGCACACCATATCGGCCGCATCGGCCATTGGGCGGAACAGTGCGCCCGCGCCGGTTTCATCTCGATTCACTTCGTCAACGTGGTGGGCGATCCGATGGTGGCGCCGTTTGGCGGCAGCGATCGCCGCTTCGGCACCAACCCGTTCTGTGCCATTTTCCCGCGGCCGGGCCGCACGCCGCTGCTGTTGGACTTCGCCACCAGCGGCATCGCTTTCGGCAAGACGCGGGTGGCCTATAACAAAGGGTTGTCGGTGGCGCCGGGCTATCTGATTGACGAACACGGTCAGCCGACCACCGAGCCGAAAGTGATGCACGAAGCGCCGTTCGGTTCGCTGCTGCCGTTCGGTTTGCACAAAGGCTACGCGCTGGCGGCGATGTGCGAAATCCTCGGCGGCGCGCTCTCCGGCGGCCGCACCACCCATGACGCTACGCTGAAAGCCGACAGCGACGCCATCTTCAACTGCATGACGACCCTGATCCTCGATCCTCAGGCTTTCGACGCCCCGCAAATGCAGGCCGAAGCCGAAGCGTTTATCGGCTGGGTCAAAGCTTCGCCGCCGAGCGGCGAACAGCCGATTGCGGTGCCGGGAGAGTGGGAGGAGGCCAACCGCGCGGCGCGGCTGGAGCAGGGCATTCCGATCGACGCCACGACCTGGCAGCAGATTTGCGCTGCGGCGGAGCAGGCCGGCATGACGGCGGGGGAACTGGCGGATTATCGCGCGCAGGCGCGGCAGGCATAAAAAAAGCCACCCGAAGGGTGGCTTGTTCGCGTGACGGCAATCAGTCGTTAAAGTACCAATAGCCGCTGTTGACCAGCGCGGTCAGCAGTGCCAAGAACGACGGATCGTCCACCGCATCGCCGAGCAGGGCGGCGTCGACGCTGAAGTGCTGACACAGGGCGTCTGCGGCCTGCAGCTGGTCGGTATCGATCAGCTCGCCGTTGACGAAGCAGCGATCGCCGATGCGCAGCACGCGCAACCCGCCCAGGCGCTGCAGGGCTTCACCCTGTTGCAGCAGTTCGTAGATTTCCCCGGCCTGATACGGTGGCTCCGGCGGCGCCAGATCCAGCTCGTGGCGCGACTGGGAGATAAACTCGCCGAACCAGTGCTGGAAGTGTTCCGGCTGTTGCACCAGATCCAGCATCATCTGCCGTAAGGCGTCCACTTCCTGCGGCAGGATCTCCGCCGGGTGTTCGCGCAGTGTAACGTCCGGATCGCTGTAGCGCTTGCTGCCCAGCTCGCGTGCCAGCACGTAGTCGGCGAAGCCGCTCACCAACTCGCGGCCGTTCGGCGCGCGGAAGCCCACCGAGTAGTTGAGCGCGTTTTCCAGCGCGTAGCCTTCATGCGGGAAGCCCGGCGGAATGTAGAGAATGTCGCCCGGCTCCATCTCTTCGTCGATGATGGCGTCGAACGGCTCCACCTGCAGCAGATCCGGGTGCGGGCAGTGCTGTTTCAGCGGCGTTTTTTCCCCAACGCGCCAGCGACGGCGGCCGGTGCCCTGAATGATGAACACGTCGTACTGATCGAGGTGCGGGCCGACGCCGCCGCCCGGCACCGAGAAGGAGATCATCAGGTCATCCATCCGCCAGTCCGGCAGTTGGCGGAACGGGCGCATCAGCGCGGCGGAAGGCTCATGCCAGTGGTCCACCGCCTGCACCAGCAGCGACCAGTTGTTTTCGCTCAGGTGGTCGAAGCTCTCGAAGGGGCCGTGCGCAACCTGCCAACGGCCGTCCTGGTGGCTGACCAGACGGCTGTCCACTTCGTTTTCCATCGCCAGCCCGGCCAGCTCATCCGGGGAGATCGGATCGATAAAGTTTTTGAAGCCGCGCTTCAGAATCACCGGACGCTTTTGCCAATAACGTTGCAAAAAATCGTTCCAGTCCAGATCTAATTGATAATCCATGTTCTATTCCAGGATAGAGGAGTGAGCCTGAGTGCGATTATAACGGAAGTTTGGCCCCGTGGATCGGGGCCGCAGAGGCATAATTTACTCGTTGTGGTGGGTGTCGTGCTGGCGGGCGAAGGTAACCTGCATGCGCGCGCCGCCGAGCGGACTGTCGCTGATGACGATTTCGCCGTCGTATTGCTCGATGATCTCCGCCGCCACCGACAGGCCAAGGCCCTGACCGGGCCGCAGAGTATCCACCCGCTGGCCGCGCTGGAAGATCAGCTGGCGCTTGCTTTCCGGGATGCCCGGGCCGTCATCGTCGATAACGATGGTGAGGTTTTTCTCGGAGTGCAGCGAGGTGATTTCCACGAACTCCAGGCAGTATTTGCAGGCGTTTTCCAACACGTTGCCCATTACTTCCATAAAGTCGTTCTTCTCGCCCATAAAGGTCACTTCCGGCGAGATGTCCAGCGTGATCACCACCCCTTTGCGCTGATAAACCTTGTTCAGCGCCACCACCAGGCTGTCGAGCAGCGCCGGCACCGAGTGGATCTCGCGCGTCAACACCGTCTGGCCGGAGTTGATGCTGGCCCGGTGCAGGTAGTAACCGATCTGCTGCGAGATGCGCCCGATCTGATCCAGCATGATCGGCTCGGCTTCTTCGATGGTGGTCTGCTTGCCGCTGCGCAGTGAACGCAGGGTGCTTTGCAGCACCGCCAGCGGCGTTTTCAGGCTGTGGGTCAGATCCGACAGGGTGGTGCGATATTTGGTGTAACGCTGGCGTTCGTTGCGCACCAGAATGTTCAGATTGCGCACCAGCCCGCGCAGCTCGCTGGGCGGATTCTCATCCAGCTGATCGCGCTCGCCGTTCTCCAGCTCGCCCACCTGATTGACCAGCGCCTTGATCGGCCGCAGGCTCCAATAGGCCGCCAGCCACAGCAGCGGCACCACCAGCAGCAGGTTGGCCAGCAGCACATAGCTGAACCACTCCCACACCACGTCGGAGCGCTGCAGCTCTTGCGGAATACTGTCGACCACCACGATGGTCAGCGCCGGCAGACGCGCCGTCGCGGCATAGGTGTTGACCGCCACCGAGTGGGTCAGCGCATTCTGATCGGTATCATCATAATTCTTCAGCTGATCCTGCGCTTTGGGGTTGTCCCCCAGCACTTCGCTACTGATGCGGGTATCGGTGTCAATTTCGTAGAAGCCGGACTCCTCCAGCCACTCTTTGTTGATCAGCTTCTCCAGCTCCGGCACCTTGCGCTGGCTCCACAGCAGGTTGCCTTTATCGTCGTAGATAAACACCAGCGTGGGGAAGTTGAGATCGATGTCGGGGGGAATGGCGATGGTGAGCTTGTTGTCTTTCCACTGCGCCAGGCTGAAGAACAGGTTGCTTTCGCCGCGCAGCAGGCGGAAGGCGGTTTTATCGAAGCTGACGATATAGCCGACGACCGCCACCAAACCGTAAGAGAGCGACAGCGCCAGGATCACCCCGGCGGTCGCCATCAGGAAACGGGCGCGTAGCGAAAACGGTTTTTTATTCTTGTTGAACATCATGTTCACTTCGCGTCAAAACGATAGCCCTGGCCACGTACCGTGGTGATCACTTCATGCGGGTATTCCGCCTGCACCTTCTTGCGCAAGCGGCCCATCAGCACGTCGATGGTGTGGCTTTCGCGCAGTTCGGCGTCAGGGTAGAGCTGCAACATCAACGAATCCTTGCTCACCACCTTGCCGGCGTTGCGGATCAGGGTCTCGATGATGGTGTATTCAAAAGCGGTCAGCTTGATTTGCTGATCGTTGACGCTCAGTTCGCGGCGCGACAGATCGATCTGGAATGGCGGCAGCACGATCACCTGTGAGGCCAGGCCGCTGTTGCGGCGCATCAGCGCCTGCATGCGGGCGATCACTTCTTCCAGGTGGAACGGCTTGGTGACATAGTCGTCGGCGCCGGCTTCCAGCACCGCCACTTTGTCCTGCCAGCTTTCGCGGGCGGTCAGCACCAGGATCGGCAGCTTGGTCTGGTGCGCGCGCCAGCGGCGGATCAGGCTCAGGCCATCTTCACCCGGCAGGCCGAGATCGACGATGGCGATATCCGGCGCATGCTCCTGCAGGAAATAATCGGCTTCTTTGGCGTCTTCCGCCGCGTCAACCTGGTGGCCCATCTCGCGCATCTGAACGGAAAGGTGGTGGCGCAGCAAACCATTATCTTCAACAACCAGTACTCGCATGGCGAACTCCTGAGACTATGCGGGTGAACGTCCTGTCACCCACGCGATAAAAAGGAACACGCTCTGCGGCGTGTCAGGGGATAGCGCGCGGCCACCTGAACCATTTTGGCAAAAAGTGCTGAGGCTATGGTAGGTATAACCCGCCCGGCCCGCAAGAGAGCCGAAGCAATGTATTAAAATAAGCGCTATCAATTTGTTCGCCGCCATTATCGACAAGTTCTGATAAACGTCGGATAAACAGCGGCGGGGCAACGTTAAACGCAACTTAAACACGTCGGGCATTATCGACAGGAGAAAGTATGAACCGGCGCGCTTGAAAAGCTTTAAAGGTACTAATAAGGTATTATTAATGTGTCGGCACACTTTTCAGGAGCGAAGGATGAAGCAGTTAACCCAGGCAGAACGCGTAGCGGGCGCACTTTACGGACAGATGCTGGGCGACGCGCTCGGCATGCCTTCCGAGCTGTGGCCGCGCGAGCGGGTTAAGCGCCACTTCGGCTGGATAGACGGCTTTCTCGATGGGCCGGCGGAGAACTCGGCCGCCTGTTACTTCAAGGCCGGGCAATATACCGACGATACCGCGATGGCGTTGGCGCTGGCCGATGCGCTGCTGGAAGCGGAAGGTGAGGTGGTGCCGGCGCTGATCGCCCGCAACGTAATCCGCTGGGTGGACAGTTTTGATGCCTTCAACAAGAACATTCTCGGCCCCAGTTCCAAACTGGCGTTGAGCGAGCAGAAAGCGGGAACGCCGATCGCCGAGTTGGAAAACAACGGCGTCACCAACGGCGCGGCGATGCGCATTTCGCCGTTGGGCTGCGTGCTGCCGTCTGCACCGCTGGAGGATTTTTGCCGGCAGGTGTGGTTGGCCTCCAGCCCGACGCACAAATCCGACATCGCCGTCGCCGGTGCGGTGGCGATCGCCTGGGCGGTTGCGCGGGCGGTAGAGGGCGCGGATTGGGCCTCGATTCGCCAGGCGTTGCCGGACGTAGCGGAATATGCCCAGCGCCGCGAAGAAACGACCTTCAGCCCCTCGCTGGCGGCACGCATTGAGCTGGCGTTTCAGGTGGTGGATGAGGCAGGCGATCCCGAGCAGGCCTCCGAGCGGGTGTATCAGCTGATCGGCGCCGGGGTGAGCACCATCGAGTCGGTGCCGGCGGCGCTGGCGATGGTGCAGCTGGCGCACACCGATCCTACCCGTTGCGCCGTGCTGTGCGCCAACCTGGGCGGCGATACCGACACCATTGGCGCGATGGCCACGGCGATTTGCGGCGCGCTGCACGGCGCCGAAGCGATGGACCCTGCGCTGCTGGCCGAGTTGCGGCGGGTGAACCCGCTGGACGTCGAGGCTTATGCCCAGGCGTTGGTGCGTTTTCGCCGTCGGCGGCAGGGCGAAGCGTCAACGGGTTAACTTTCGCTGGTAAACTCGTACATGTCGCTGCGGCAGAAGCTCTCGCTGTATTCGATCGGCTTTTTATGGTGGTCGAACAGCGTCTGGCGCACGATCAGCAGCGGCATCGGTTCTGACAACAGCAGCGCCTGACGGGTCTCGTCGTCGGCCATCGCCGCGCTGACCTGGCTGCGCAGCGATCCCATCCCCACGTTATTGCGCCGGAAGTAGTCGTACAGCGAGATGCCGATCTCGTCGACGTTGGCAATCGCCGCCGTCACCACGTAGGACACCGCCACCGACATCGGCCGTCGATCGATAAAGTGAATGCGTTTGAGTTGGTAGATCGGCGTTCCGGCCGCCAGTTGGAGCTTTTCCGCCAGTTCGACGCTGGCCGGAACCCGTTCGCGGCTGATCCATTGCGTATCCGGCCGGCGCCCCTGCGATATCACCTCGCCCGAGAATCCTTTGACGTCCGCCAACGAATAGCACAGCTTCGGCTCGGGCCGCTGCGGTTGAATAAAGGTGCCGTAACCGCGCGAACGACCGATGATGCCGTCCTGCTCCAGACAAGCCAGCGCTTTGCGCACCGTGATGCGCGAGATGCCGAGCTGTTCGGTGAACAGGCGCTCGCTGGGCAGGAAGTCCCCCGCGTTCAGCAATCCTTGCTCGATGGCCTGGCGCACCGAGGCGTTGAAGCGCAGATACAGCGGCATCGCGCCCGCGCTGGCCAGATCTCGCTGCAGTTTGTCCAGCAGGCGCTGGTTGGTCTCCTTGCTCATAGCCGTCCTGTAGCCTCAATGCGATGGCTTATTTAAGGGGATTTCGCCGGGCAGCGCAACCGCCGCCGCCGAGGGTGTGAAATGAGGTAGAGTAGAGTGCCATCGCCCCGAGTTCGGAGAAACAGATTGCCCATGAGCGACAACCCATCCTACATGCACGACGCGGCGATCCTGGCCGCTTTCGCGCAGCAGCGTCAGCAGGGCCTGACCCGGCGTTCGGCGCTGCATCAGGCCCTGCTGCAACTGATCGCCGCCGGGGAGCTGGCCTGGCGAACCCAGTTGCCGCCGAGCCGCGCGTTGGCGGCCCGGCTGGCGGTGGCGCGCGATACGGTGGAGCAGACCTACGCGCGGCTGGAGGCGGAGGGCTACATCAGCAGGGCGGTGGGGCGCGGCAGCTTTGTTCGCTACCGTTGCGACACGCTGCTCGGCCGTGAACTGTTGGCGACGCAGACAAGTCAGGAGGCGCAGTTGGCGGAGCGCGAGCTGAGCGATCGCGGCCGGGCGCTGCTGGCGGTCAGCCATACGCCGCATACCAACCGCCAGGCGTCGCTGACGCCTTCGCTGGCGGATCTGCGGGCGTTTCCCATCGACGCGTGGCTGCAGTGGGAAAAGCAGGCGCTGCGGCGGCACGGCGAGCGGCTGTTGGGCTATGCCGATCCGCAGGGGCTGCCGGAGCTGCGCGCGGAGATCGCGCTCTATTTGCAGCGGGAGCGGGGTGTCAAGGCGACGGCGGAGCAGGTGATTGTGGTAACCAGCTCGCAGCAGGCGCTGGCGCTGTGTACCCAGGTGCTGTTCGATCCCGGCGATGCGGTGTTCGTCGAAGAACCGGGCTACCAGGGGGCGAAAAAGCTGGTGCAGTCGGCGGGGCTGCAGGCGCGGCCGATCGGCATCGATGAGAAGGGGCTGGATGTCGGGCAATTGACGCGCGCGCCAGGCGGCGGGCGGGGCGTTTACATCACGCCGTCCCATCACTATCCGCTGGGGTATTCGCTGAGCCTCGAGCGGCGTCTGGCGTTGTTGCAGTGGGCGCAGCACCGGCGGGCCTGGATCATCGAAGACGATTACGACGCCGAGTTCAACTACGACCGACAAACCAAGGCGGCGCTGCAGGGGCTGGACAACGGTGGGCGCACGCTGTACATCGGCACCTTCAGCAAGACGTTGTTTCCGGGGCTGCGCATCGGTTTCATGATCGCGCCGCCGCAGCTGGTGCGCCCGCTGGTCGCCGCCAGGCAGTTTCAGGACGGCTACACGTCGGCGCTGGCGCAGATGACGCTATTCCACTTTCTGCATGAGGGCGGTTACGCCGAGCATCTGCGCAATATGCGCACGCTGTACAAGGCAAGGTTGGATGTGTTGTACGGCGCGGTACTCCGGTATCTCGCGGCCTGGACGCGCCCGGCGCTGCCGCAGGGCGGCCTGCAGCTGGTTTGCCCGTTGGCGGATGCGGCGACGGAGCGACGGCTGGTGGCGGCCGCTGCCGAACGGGGAATGCGGCTGTACGGCCTGGCGGACTTTTACACCGGTGCGCCGCAGCGCGGGGCGCTGGTGCTCGGTTTCTCGGCCTATACGCCGGATGAGATCGTGCGCTTTATCGCCGCGCTGGCGCAGGTGTTCAACGCGCTGCCGGTGGAAAGCGACGGCTAGCATTGGTCTGCTCTTTGTTTTGAATTGGTCCGTATTGCGCCGCCGTCGCGCGGTGTATTCTGCCGCTATCCGATTGTTTCCCTAATGGAAATAATATCTTAACCCCGTGAGGCGCTATGAATCCATCAAACCCTGAAGTGACTATCCGCAGAATCAATGGCGATGACAAAGCGCAATGGCTGGCGCTGTGGCAGGGCTATCTCGACTTTTACCGCGCCGACGTGGCGCCGCAGGTGACCGATCGCACCTTTGAACGTCTGGGGCAGGATGAACAGGTGTTCGGGCTGGTGGCGGAGGATGCCGAAGGCCGGCTGTTGGGGCTGATGAATCTGGTGTTCCACCCGTCCACCTGGAGCGCGGTCGGCTATTGTTATATCGAAGATCTCTATGTGTCGCCGCAGGCGCGCGGCCATAAGGTGTCGGAAAAACTGTTCGAGCAGGCGTATCGGCTGGCGGAGGCGCGCGGCAGCGATAGGGTGTATTGGATGACCCAGGAGTACAACGCGCCGGCGCGCTCGCTGTACGACAAAATCGGCAGAAGAAGCTCGTTTATCGTGTATACCCGTTAACCGCAGGAGGCGTGTATGGCAATGAATCGTTATGGTCAGCCGGTTGGCGAACCGATGCCGGATTGGCAACCGGCTCGCCGCCCGGGCGGCGCGACGCTCGGCGGGCGTTTCTGCTCGCTGGCGCCGCTCGAGCCGCAGCGGGATTACGCCGCGCTGTTTGAGGCGTTTCAGCAGGCGCCGGACGGCCGTGACTGGACCTATCTGTCTATCGAACGGCCCGACACGCCGGCGGCGATGCTGCAGCATCTGGAGACGCTGCAGGCCAACCCGACGCTGGTCAATCTGACGGTGTTCGACGCCGCCAGCGACGCGCCGGTGGGGACGGTGGCGCTGATGCGCATCGACGAGGCCAACGGCGTGCTGGAGATTGGCCACGTCAGCTGGTCGCCGTTGATGAAACAACGCTCCAGCGCCACCGAGGCCATCGCGCTGCTGCTGCGCTACGCCTTCGACACGCTGGGCTACCGCCGCTGCGAGTGGAAGTGCGACAGCCACAACGCGCCGTCCCGCCAGGCCGCGCTGCGCTTCGGCTTCCGTTATGAGGGCAATTTCCGTTTTGCGGTGATCGTCAAAGGGCGCAGCCGGGATACCGACTGGTTCGCTATCACCGCTGACCGTTGGCCGGTGGTGCGGCAGGCGCTGGCGAGTTGGCTGAGCGCGGACAACTTCGATGCGCAGGGGCAGCAGATCGCCCGGTTGCAGGTGCTGCGCGGCGAATAATAAGCAAAAAGGCGGCCCGCGGGCCGCCTTTTTATCGGGCTGAAGCGCTTACTTCAGCTCGTCGACCATGGTGGTGGCGCGGCCGATGTAGTTGGCCGGGGTCATCGCCTTCAGACGGGTTTTCTCTTCTTCCGGCAGCGCCAGGCCGTCGATGAACGCCTGCATGCCGGCGGCGTCCACGCGCTTGCCGCGGGTCAGCTCTTTCAGCTTCTCGTAAGGCTTCTCGATGCCGTAGCGGCGCATCACGGTCTGGATCGGCTCGGCCAGCACTTCCCAGTTGTGATCCAGTTCGTCCAGCAGGTGCGCCTGGTTCACTTCCAGCTTGCTGATGCCCTTCAGGGTGGACTGATAGGCGATCAGCGCATAGCCCAGGCCCACGCCCAGGTTACGCAGCACGGTGGAGTCGGTCAGGTCGCGCTGCCAGCGGGAAACCGGCAGTTTGCCCGCCAGATGGCCCAGCACGGCGTTGGCCAGACCCAGGTTGCCTTCGGAGTTTTCGAAGTCGATCGGGTTGACCTTGTGCGGCATGGTGGAGGAGCCGATTTCGCCGGCGATGGTCTTCTGCTTGAAGTGGTTCAGGGCGATGTAGCCCCAGATGTCGCGGTCGAAGTCGATCAGGATGGTGTTGAAACGCGCCACGCAGTCGAACAGTTCGGCGATGTAGTCATGCGGCTCGATCTGAGTGGTGTACGGGTTCCAGGTGATGCCGAGCGAGGTGACGAACGCCTCGCTGAACTGGTGCCAGTCCACTTCCGGGTAAGCGACGATGTGGGCGTTGTAGTTGCCGACCGCGCCGTTGATTTTACCCATGATCTCCACGCGCTCCAGCTGGCGGTACTGGCGCTCCATGCGGTAAGCCACGTTGGCGAACTCTTTGCCGACGGTCGACGGGGTCGCCGGTTGGCCGTGGGTGCGCGACAGCAGCGGGATATCGCGATATTCCAGCGCCAGCCCTTTCAGCGCGTCGATGATTTTGCGCCAGTAAGGCAGCACCACGTCCTGACGGGCGCTTTGCAGCATCAGCGCATGCGACAGGTTGTTGATGTCTTCGGAGGTGCAGGCGAAGTGGATGAACTCGGACACCGCGTGCAGCGCAGGCACCGCCGCCACTTTTTCCTTCAGGAAATACTCGACCGCTTTCACGTCGTGGTTGGTGGTGCGCTCGATGGTTTTGATGCGCTGAGCGTCTTCTTCGTTGAATTCCGCGACGATTTTGTCGAGGAAAGCGTTTGCGTCGGCGTCAAAAGCGGGAACTTCCTTGATTTCTGCGCAGGCCGCCAGTTTTTGCAGCCAACGTACTTCAACCTGTACGCGGAATTTCAGCAGACCGTATTCGCTGAAAATGGGGCGCAGTGCGCTGACTTTATCACCGTAGCGTCCATCAACGGGGGAAACGGCGGTCAGTGAGGATAATTCCATCGGTAGCAACTCCTGGGATCGATTAACAATGAGCAACGATATTTTGCGCCTGCTTGAACAGACGATTACGGGAAAACATTAACTGCAGGCGGCTGCCGCCGACCTGTTGCCACAGCACGGCGGCGCGAATGCCGGCCAGCAGTGCGGCGCGAACCTTGGCCTGCACCTGCGGGTTCTGCAGGATGGCCGGTGAGCCGGTCACCTGGATGCGCGGCCCGAGCGGGCTGACCACGTCGACGTAAATGCCGGCCAGCGCGCTGATGATGGTGTCCGACTCCAGATCGAAATGCGCCAACTGGCGTTCGAGCTGGCCGAGGCGTTCGCCGAGCGTGTTCATCGCCTGTTTGTTGGCGTTGAGCTTGCGCTCCAGCACCATCAGGCTGATGGTATAGCGGGTCAGTTCCGCGCCCGGCCCTTTGTTGTTGGCGTTAAGCACGCCCATCAGGGTTTCGAGGCCGACCATCAAATGGCGTTCTTCACCGCCGAACACCGCCAGCGTGGAGGGCGGGTCCATCTGCAGCAGGCTTTTCAGCGAGGTTTGAAACGCTTCGCGGTTGCATTGCCCTTCATGGGCCAGCTGCTGAACCAAGCGCGCCGCCTGGCTGATACCCGCCATGGCCAGCGTGATGTCATAATAATTCTTCGCCACGATTACTCCTGTAAACGCTGTGAACGGTACATGGCTTACTGCATAAGGTTGTGTGTATCGCCAGGGTAACGGCGGCGGCCGCGAACGGGAACGATCGGGCGTGGCTGTAACAACGATGACAACGAATGCCGCGGATCATGCCACAAAATCGAGGGTAAACCCAGCGTCTAATACGTCTGCGGTGAGGCGGAGGCGCCGTGCGGCGCAGAACTGCGCAAATAGGCGACGAAAATCGCCGGCGCGGCGGCGCGAACTTATTGTTGCGGCGGCAAATAAAGTGCGGCGGCTGCATCTATACTGCCAACGTGAACCCTCAAATAAAGACCTTTATATGCACGTAAAAAACAAGCAGCCACTGCCGGCGGTGACGCTGGCGGCCATCGGCGTGGTGTATGGCGATATCGGCACCAGCCCGTTGTATACCCTGCGCGAATGCCTGACGGCAGAGGAGGGCATCACCATGACGCCGGCCTCGATCTACGGTTTTTTATCGCTGATTTTCTGGCTGCTGACGCTGGTGGTGTCGATTAAATACATCTGTTTCGTGATGCGCGCCGACAACGACGGCGAAGGGGGCATTCTGACGCTGATGTCGCTGGCGATCCGCAAGCTGGATGCGCGCTGGGTACCGGCGGCGGTGCTGATCGGGCTGGTGGGCGGCAGCTTCTTTTACGGCGATGGGGTCATCACCCCGGCCATTTCGGTGCTCTCGGCCATCGAAGGGCTGCAGATTATCGCCCCCGAGCTGGACAGCTTCATCGTGCCGCTGTCGCTGCTGGTGTTGACCGCGCTGTTCGCGATCCAAAAGCACGGCACCGGCAGCGTCGGCAAACTGTTCGCCCCGGCGATGGTCATCTGGTTCCTGACGCTGGCGCTGCTGGGCATCGGCGGCATTCTGCAGCACCCCGGCGTGCTGCGGGCGCTGAACCCTTACTGGGCGGTGAATTTCTTCCTCGAGTACAAGACGGTGTCGTTCTTTGCGCTGGGTATGGTGGTGCTGTCGGTCACCGGTGCCGAAGCACTGTACGCCGACATGGGCCACTTCGGCAAAAAACCGATCCGCCTGGCGTGGTTTACGCTGGTGGCACCGGCGCTGGTGCTTAACTATTTCGGCCAGGGGGCGCTGCTGCTGGCCAATCCGGCGGCGATCAACAACCCGTTCTTCCTGCTGGCGCCGACCTGGGCGCTGATCCCGCTGTTGGTGATCGCCACGCTGGCGACGGTGATCGCCTCGCAGGCGGTGATCTCCGGCGTCTTCTCGCTGACGCGCCAGGCGGTGCGGCTGGGCTATCTGCCGCCGATGCGCATCATCTATACCTCCGATCAGGAGTCCGGGCAGATCTACATCCCGGTGGTGAACTGGCTGCTGTTCGCGGCGGTGTTGATCGTGATTATCAGCTTCAAACACTCCAGCAACCTGGCCTCGGCTTACGGCATCGTGGTGACCGGCACCATGCTGCTGTCATCGATTCTGTTGAGCATCGTGGCGGTGAAAAACTGGGGATGGCCGCGCTATCTGGGCGGGTTGATGCTGCTGGTCATGCTGTGCATCGACGTGCCGCTGTTCGGCGCCAACCTGATCAAGCTGGCGACCGGCGGCTGGCTGCCGGTGGCGCTGGGGTTGACCATTCTGCTGATCATGCTGACCTGGAAGACCGAGCGTTCGCGCCTGATCCGCCGGCTGCGCGACAATCAGGAGGGGTTGACCGCGCTGATCGAATCGCTGGAGAAGGCGCCGCCGAAACGGGTGCCGGGCACCGCCGTATTTATGGAGCGCACGCCGCATGCGGTGCCGCTGGTGCTGTTGCATAACCTGAAGCACAACAAAGTGCTGCATGAGCGCGTGGTGCTGCTGACCATCGTCACTACCGACATGCCGTACGTACACAACGTGCAGCGGGTGACGATCGAACAGCTGTCGGCGAGCTTCTGGCGGGTGGTGGCGAGCTACGGCTGGCGCGAGACGCCCAACGTGACGGACATTCTTTACCGCTGCGGGCTGGAAGGGATGAGTTTCACCATGAACGAGACCTCGTTCTTCATGTCGCGCGATACGCTGGTGCTGGGCAAACGGCCCTGGTATCTGCGCATTCGCGGCAAGGTGTTCCAGCTGTTGCAGCGCAACGCGCTGCGGGCGCCGGATCTGTTCGAAATCCCGCCGAACCGGGTGATCGAACTGGGGGCGCAGGTGGAATTTTGAATAAAAAAAACGCTGCGATAACGCAGCGTTTTTCGTTGCCGGCCAATTACGCCAGGCGCTGTTCGATGATGCCGCCGCCGAGGCAGATTTCGCCCTGATAGAACACCGCCGATTGGCCCGGAGTGACGGCGGAAACCGGCTCGTCGAAACGCACTTCGATGCGTTCATCGTCGAGCGGGGTCACGGTGCAAGGGATGTCCTGCTGGCGATAGCGGGTCTTCACCGTGCAGCGGAACGGGCCGCTCAGCGGCAGACGATCCACCCAGTGCAGCTGTTGCGCGATAAGGCCGGTGGACATCAGGCGCGGATGATCGTGCCCCTGCGCGACCACCAGCACGTTGTTGGCCACGTCTTTATCCACCACGTACCACGGGTCTTCGCTGCTGTCTTTCAGACCGCCGATGCCCAGCCCTTTGCGCTGGCCCAGGGTGTGATACATCAGGCCCTGGTGTTCGCCGACGGTCTTGCCGTCGACGCTGACGATCGGGCCCGGCTGCGCCGGCAGGTAGCGGCCGAGGAAGTCGCGGAACTTGCGCTCGCCGATAAAGCAGATGCCGGTGGAGTCTTTCTTCTTGGCGGTGACCAGCTCCAACTGCTCGGCGATGCGGCGCACCTCCGGCTTCTCCAGCTCGCCGACCGGGAACAGGCTTTGCGCTACCTGCTCGTGGCTCAGGGTGTAGAGGAAGTAGCTCTGGTCTTTGTTGCCGTCGACGCCGCGCAGCAGGCGGCTTTTACCGTCCACGTCCTGGCGGCGCACGTAGTGACCGGTGGCGATGAAATCGGCCCCCAGATCTTCGGCGGCGAACTCCAGGAAGGCTTTGAATTTGATCTCTTTATTGCACAGGATGTCCGGGTTCGGCGTGCGGCCGGCCTTGTACTCTTCCAGGAACAGCTCAAACACGTTGTCCCAGTATTCCGCCGCAAAGTTCACCGTGTGCAGTTCGATGCCCAACTTGTCGCAGACCGCTTGCGCATCGGCCAGATCGGTCGCGGCGGAGCAGTACTCTTCGTCGTCGTCCTCTTCCCAGTTCTTCATGAACAGCCCAGCGACCTGATAGCCCTGTTGCTGTAACAGATAGGCGGTAACGGAAGAGTCGACGCCGCCGGACATACCGACGATTACTTTTTTCTGGCTGTTGTCTGACATGGGGATCTCACGAACTTGAACACGAACCGTGCTGATAAAAACAAGCGCAGGATTTTACCACGTTGGCCGCGCCGGCGCACTGTTCATCTTGTGCTGCCCGGCGCGCTTAATGCGGCCAGGCGAAGCTGCCGACCAGCGACAGCGGGTAGCGCTCCGGCTGCTGGAAGCTGCGAATGCTCTCCGCCACCAGTGCGGAGCGCAGGTTGGGCGCCTGCAAAATCTCTTCGGCGCTCAGCCACAGGCAGCGATCGATGTCGCTGTCGTGCGGTTCGGTCGGCAGCGGTTGTTCCAGCTCGATAACGAAGCAAAAACGCAGAAACGGCGTGCGATCGGGCGCGATCCACTGGTGCAGACGCAGGAACGCCTGCGGCGCGGCGCGGATGCCGGTCTCTTCCCACAGCTCGCGCTCGGCGGCCTGCACCAGCGTCTCGTCGGCCTCCAGGTGGCCGGCCGGCTGATTCCACAGCGCTTTGCCGTTGATGGTTTCTTCGACAATTAAAAATTTGCCGGCGGCGTGCACCACGCAGGCGACGGTGACGTGCGGTTTGAACATGCGCTCTCCTTACAGCGGTTTGTCGATGTGCCGGTAGATCTCGTCCAGCTCGGCGATGCGGGTGCGGTAACTTTGCAGCAGGCAGGCGGTGTCACCGCCGCACCGCTGGCGCTTGGTCAGCCAGGCCTGCTGGCTGTCCTGCATCGCGCCGCGCGCGCCCATGGCGAACAACCCGCGCAGGAACTGGTATTTGGTGGCCATTTGCACGTCCAGATCGTTCAGCGTGCGGTTGGCGCAGATGGCGCGCTCATCGCCGCCGGCCGCCTTGGCGCAGTCGAAGCTGGCGGCCTGGGCGGCGAGCGGGGCTGCCAGAGCGGCGAGCAGCAGCGCGATCGGAGTGTGTTTCATAACGCCTCCATCAACTGTCGGTCTACAGGGAATCGATGGTTTTCCATTCACCGGGCAGCAGTGAACCCAACGAAAGATTACCCATACTGTAGCGAATCAGGCGCAGGGTAGGGAACCCGATATGCGCCGTCATGCGACGCACCTGACGGTTTCGCCCTTCGAACAGAGTGATTTTCAACCAGCTGGTGGGAATGGATTTGCGTTCGCGGATCGGCGGATTGCGCGGCCACAGCCACTGCGGCTCGGCGACCAACTCCACCCCGGCCGGCAGCGTGGGCCCGTCTTTCAGCGTGACACCGCTGCGCAGCGGCGCCAAATCACTCTCCTGTGGCGCGCCCTCGACCTGCACATAGTAGATTTTGCCAGTGCGCTTGCCCGGCTGGGTGAGCTGCGCCTGCAGCTGGCCGTCGTTGGTCAGCACCAGCAGCCCCTCGCTGTCGCGATCCAGGCGCCCGGCGGCATAAACGTCGGGGAAGGGGATATATTCTTTCAACGTGGCGCGGCCGGCTTCGTCGGTGAACTGCGGCAGCACGTCGAAGGGCTTGTTGAATAACACAATTCGACGCGGCCCCTTCGGCGCGGCGGGTTTGGCGGTATTCGGCTTGCTGAATCGTTTAACGTTGTGATTTCTAACAGAGAATTTTTTCATAACAGTTGAGATTACGGATGATAAGCGCATTATAACCGAATCCGTTTCGGATTGGCGCGGACCGAATATTCAAGTAGTATCTACACGCATCTTACAAAGCATTAACAAAAATTGCGCTTGAAGGAGAGGTTGATGGAAAGCAAAGTAGTTGTTCCGGCAGAAGGTAAAAAAATCACGGTTGACGCCCAGGGTAAACTGGTTGTTCCTCATAACCCGATCATCCCGTTCATCGAAGGCGACGGCATCGGCGTTGACGTGACTCCTGCCATGATCCACGTGGTTGATGCGGCCGTTAAAAAGGCTTACCACGGCGAACGTAAAATCTCCTGGATGGAAATCTACACCGGCGAAAAATCTACCCACGTTTACGGTAAAGACGTGTGGCTGCCGGACGAAACTCTGGACCTGATCCGCGACTACCGCGTCGCCATCAAAGGCCCCCTGACCACCCCGGTCGGCGGCGGCATCCGTTCTCTGAACGTGGCCCTGCGCCAGCAGCTGGACCTGTACGTGTGCCTGCGCCCGGTGCGTTACTACCAGGGCACCCCAAGCCCGGTGAAACAGCCTGAGCTGACCGACATGGTGATCTTCCGCGAAAACGCCGAAGACATCTACGCCGGCATCGAGTGGAAAGCCGGCTCCGCCGAAGCGGACAAAGTGATCAAATTCCTGCGCGACGAAATGGGCGTGAAGAAAATCCGCTTCCCAGAGCAGTGCGGTATCGGCGTGAAGCCATGCTCCGAAGAAGGGACCAAGCGTCTGGTGCGTGCGGCGATCGAATACGCCATCACCAACGACCGCGACTCCGTGACCCTGGTTCACAAAGGCAACATCATGAAGTTCACCGAAGGTGCCTTCAAGGATTGGGGCTATGAGCTGGCGCGCGAAGAGTTCGGCGGCGAGCTGATCGACGGTGGCCCATGGCTGAAGATCAAGAACCCGAACACCGGCAAAGAGATCGTGGTTAAAGACGTGATCGCCGACGCCTTCCTGCAGCAGATCCTGCTGCGCCCGGCGGAGTACGACGTGATTGCCTGTATGAACCTGAACGGTGACTACATCTCCGACGCCCTGGCGGCCCAGGTAGGCGGCATCGGTATCGCACCGGGCGCCAACATCGGCTCCGACTGCGCGCTGTTCGAAGCGACTCACGGCACCGCGCCGAAGTATGCCGGCCAGGACAAAGTGAACCCAGGCTCTATCATCCTGTCCGCAGAGATGATGTTGCGCCACATGGGCTGGTTCGAAGCGGCTGACCTGATCGTTAAAGGCATGGAAGGCGCCATCGCCGCCAAGACCGTGACCTATGACTTCGAACGCCTGATGGAAGGCGCTAAGCTGCTGAAATGTTCAGAGTTTGGCGACGCTATCGTTAAGCACATGTAAGGGTGTTTGGCGTTTGAATGAGAGCGGGAGCCTTAGGGCTCCCGTTTTTTTATTGTTTAAATATGAGCGAGGTATTGGGCAGGCTCACTGAGCGGCGTTAGCCGATTCACGCACCACCAGCACCGGGCAATTGGCGTGGCGGACAACGGCGGTGGCATTGGAACCGAGGAGATAAGTGATCGCAGAAGGGCGGTTGGAACCCATCACGATAATCTCCGCGTTAAGCGCATCAGCAAGTTCCAGGATCTGATCTTTAGGATCGCCGACGGCAACATGCGTGGTCACTCTATCTTCAGGCACGCTGAATTGTTTTGCCGCTTTTGCCAGCCCCTCGGTCGCTAGCGCAATGGTTTCATCTTTGGTTTCTATCGCTGCCGTGGCGGCAAAGCCGAAAGCGGCGTAGGTGGCGCGTGACGGGATCACTGCCAGGAAATGGACGTGGGAGTCTTCGAGCTTAGCGAGCGCGTTGACATGTGGGATGACCTGCTGCGTTAATTCCGGCTCGGTAATGTCCACGGGAACCAAGATAGTTTTGTACATACTCCCTCCTTATCGTTTTCAAATAACTCCACTTCTCAGATTATAGCTGCCCGACGCCAGGAAAACGGCGATCGGTATGGCAGAACCAAAGAAACTGGCCGCCAAAAGGTAAAGTATGCGGAAATCGTTGTTGTGGCAATAGGTTAGAAGTCGGGTTGCCAGGAAGGCCAGCACGAGCCGGAACGCCCAGAAAACTACAGCCGCGTTTACTTGCGTTCCTGAACATCCGTGACTAAGTGTGAACCCGCCACTCTTTTTCAAGCAACGCATAGACGAACGTATTATCATATTTCTCTTCGCCGTCATTTTCCGATGCAAACGAGACAAACTCCCTGAAGCAGCCCTCCTGGCGCATATGAAGACGATCGCAAAGTCTTTGCGATGCCGTGTTGTAGTCTTCAACGTAAGCATACAAGCGTCTGGCATCTTTTTGCGTAAACAAATAATCAAACAGCGCCGCGACGGCTTCAGTGGCAAAACCTTGGCCTTCATAGCGCGAGTTAAAGTGCCAGCCAACGCTCCAGGTATTTGGGTCCGGTTCTTCGCTGTTATCGGCGAACAGATGACCGATGAGTTCATCGTTTTCTTTAAGACAGACAGCGAATTGACTGGCATCGAAAGCGCGTTTTTTGACTTCTTCGACCGCCTCTGCGGGGGACGCGAGTTTCTCATCATGAAAACAAGGTGTTCGGGGTAATGACAGATAGTCAAAGAGCGCATTGGCGTCTTTGCTCTGAAATGTGCGGATGATGAGCCGCGGCGTGTGGGAGATGATCATAATGCCTCATCAAAATAGGTATGTTGGCGGTTATTCTAACATTAGCCATGTTGACGTCGGGATAAATATGCTGCTGTTAATTCGGAGTAAATGACGGATGTTTAAGCATTGTTGACGCAGATACACCTTTATCAAGGCTTATGGCAATTCGATAATTTCGATTGACCTGATAACGCTGGCGGGCCAATTATCCACCGATTTATCCATAAGGACAGGGATATGAAAATAATGCACTCAGGCTACAAAACCGGCGTCGCCACATTATTGGCGGCGATGACCGCGCTGACATTAACGGGGTGTGCCAAGCATACTACCCCCAGCCAAAACGGTCCGGTAAATAAAGAGGTTGACGATCTTTTCGCCAACCTCGGCGACCCAAAGACGCCTGCGCCGGGAAAGAGAAATTACATTACATGGCTCAGGTGCAAGCTGAGATTCAACGTCATTTAAAAGACGCCGCCATCTACTCAGGCCAACGCTGTACATTGCGTATCACGCTGGCGCCGGACGGCCTGCCAATCGGTGTTCGAACTGAAGGTGGCGATCCGGCTCTTTGCCGTGCGGCGATGAAGGCGGTTACCGATGCGCGTCTGCCTAAGCCGCCAACGCCAGAGATCCATAATGCGTTCCAAATAATCACATTGGAATTTCACCCGCAGTGAAATAAAGGGCGGTAACTGCGATGCTAGATAATTAAACCAAAGTCACGGGTCGCACTTTCATGCGGCTCGTGACTTTGCGGCTTTGCCACGTTCCGTATCGCGCTTTTCTACGCTGAACCTGGATTTTTGGCACTATTTCACGGTATATATCGCCAGGGTTACCGATACATCATCACGCTCACGCGTTCGGCCCGATCTTTAAAACCGTTGCTGCGCATCGTTACCACATAGTAGCGATAGTGATGTTTCTGTGCGTATTCGCGCACCAGTTCTTCGGCGAACAGGCCGCTGAAGGTGACGGTGGTGACGAACGTCAGCCCTTTCACTTCGTAGGTGCTGATCTCTTGCGGGGCGCCGATATACGGCGGCGGGGACACGGTTTTGTGATACTGGCAGCCCGCCAGCAGCAGGGTAAACAGCAGGGGGATAACGGATGTTGGCGGTAATCTCATCGGGAAATACTTTCCTTTCTTGGCGTGTGTTTTAGTCACTCTATAGATGTTTTTATCCCAGCGCGTTAATACAGCCTGACATCCACCGACTGTTGTTGCAGCCAGGTGCTGACGTAGCCGTAAGCGGCATAGAAGGCCAGCAACGCGAAGAGCAGTACGGAAAGCGAGGCCAAAAACTTGACGTCGCCGTGCTTCGACAGCTGATAGGCGCAATAAATAAAGGCCAACAGGCACAGCAGGGTGAAGGCGATGGCCAACGTGGCGTAGAGAATAAGCATAACGAAACCCGTTCTTCCTTGTGAGCCGGGCAAGGATACCACAGACGAAAAAAAGGGCCCAAACGGGCCCCTGCCTGATACGGCGCGAGAGCGTTACTCCGCCGCGTCGGGATGATTTTTGCCTTCCTCGATGAATTCTTCGTCGATCTCTTCGATGTTCTCCTCGCTGTCGCGGCCGGACAGGATGTTCCAGCAGGCGATGAACAGTGCGGCGATCAAGGGGCCGATAACGAAGCCGTTGATGCCGTAGATCTCCATGCCGCCCAGGGTGGAGATCAGGATCAGGTAGTCCGGCATCTTGGTGTCTTTGCCCACCAGCAGCGGGCGCAGGATGTTGTCCACCAGGCCGATCACCACCACGAAGAACACCACCAGGAAAATGGCTTTCCACAGCATGCCGGTGGCGAAGAAGTAGATCACCGCCGGCACCCAGATGATGGCGGAGCCCACCGCCGGGATGATCGACAGGAACGCCATCAGCGCGCCCCACAGCAGGCTGCCGTCGATGCCGGTAAAGTAAAACGCCAGCCCGCCGAGCGCACCTTGCACCACGGCGACCACCACCGTGCCCTTGACGGTGGCGCGGGAAACGGCGGCGAACTTGACGAACAGATGGTGTTTCACGTGCTGGGAGAGCGGCAGCGCTTCAAGCGCCAGGTTCACCAGATAGGGGCCGTCTTTCAGCAGGAAGAACAGCAGGTAGAGCATCACGCCGAAGCCGACGACGAAGTTGAAGGTGCCCTTGCCGATCAGGAACACGCTGCCCGCCAGGTATTGCCCGCCCTTGAGCGCTACGTCAGAAAGCTGCTTTTGGATCTCGGCGGCGCTGTTGAGGTTATGCTCCGCCAGGAAGCGCTGCGCCCAGCCGGGCAGGTGGCGCATAAAGTCCGCCAGCATGGTCGGCAACTGGCTGTTGTTGGTCTGCAGCTTGGTGTAGATCACGTTGAATTCCATCGCCAGCGACGAGGCGATGATCGCCAGCGGCGTGAACACGATCAGGCAGATCAGCGCCACCGTCAGCAGCGACACCACGCCGTTGCGTTCGCCAACGTACTGCTTCAGCTTCTTTTTCACCGGGTGGAAAATCACCGCCAGAATAATCGCCCACAGCACCGAGGAGTAGTAGGGCCCCAGCACGTCGAGAAAGGCGGCGGTAACGATAAACAGGATCAGAATAAAGAATCCTTTGGAAATGCCTTTAGACATCATAGTCGTCCCTCAAAAGATGAATTTTCAGCATAGATGATCTGAATGAAAACAACACTATCATCACCTTTACTTAACCGGTAGGGGATTTTTAGTGGCGTATTCCATAGGGTTATTAAGGGCAAGGCGGGCACCACAGGGTGAACAGGTGGCAGCGCGAGAAAAGAAAGAGGGCTAAATAATTAACAAAATTTATGGATTTTGTTTCATTTTGTGAGCCACGCTTGTCGCCTGCGTCAGGCTTTCCTAGTGTTGATGAGGGCGGCCGTTCGCCCGACACCACGAAGGAGCATGCAAATGACTGAACACAAAAGACTTGCCGTTATCGAAAAGGCACTGCTGATCGTTTTCGCCGGCGTGCTGATTTACCTTGCCGCGACCGGTGCCTTGTCATTATCGGGTCTGGACCATCACTGGCCTTACCCTTCGCGCTGAGCGTGATTGATCCCACCACGCAGACCCGATAACGATAACTAGCGGCTGTACCCTACGACATGGGACGCACAGAATAAATCACCCGTCATTCGCCTCGTTCTTTGGTGCGCAGGGCGGTGACGCTCTCGCCACCGACGCCCCAGTTGTCGGTTGCCACCTCGTCAATCACCACGAAAGTGGTGTGGCGCGGTTTATTCAGCACCCGCTCCAGCAGCGCGGTGGCTCCCTCGATCAGCATGCGCTTTTGCGCGGCGCTGACCCCTTCGTCGGTCACTTTAATGTTGACGTATGGCATGACGTTTCTCCCCTGTTTTACCAGACGCCGGCGGTTGCGCCGCCGTCAACCGCGAGCGCCGTGCCGGTGACGAAATTGGCGTCAGTCAGATACAGCACCGCATCGACGATGTCCTGCGGCTGGCCGACGCGGCCGGTTGGCGCCAGTTGCCGCATCTGCGCCAGACTCTGTTCATCATTTTGATGCATCGGCGTGGCGATGATGCCGGGCGCCACGGCGTTGACCATCACGTTGTGCGGCGCCAGTTCCAACGCCAGCTCGCGCACGGCGTGGTTAAGGCCGCCCTTGATCAGCACCGGCAGCAAGGCGGGCACTTTGCTGTTGGGCTGCATGGCGATCGACGCGGTGATGGCGACGATGTGGCCGGCGCCGCGTTGCTGCATATGCCGGGCGGCGGCCTGCGCCGGGTAGAAGAAGCCTTTCAGATTGGTTGCCACCATCGCGTCGACCTCCTTCGGCGTATAGTCGGCAATCGGCTTGGCGATAAATATGCCGGCGTTATTGATAAGAATATCCACCTGGCCAAAAGCCTGTATTGCCAGGCTGAACAACCGTTCGGCGGTTTCCGGCAGCGCGATGTCTCCCGGCGCCAGCAGCAGATTGGCCGGGCGGCCGAGTTTGTCCGCCGCCGCTTGCAGCCGTTCAAGCGAACGGGCGTTTGCGACAACCTGATAGCCGCGCGCTAGGTAGGCTTGCGCGATGGCGAATCCCAAACCGCTTGATGCGCCTGTGACGATGACCGTTTTTACTTTGCTCATTTTCTCTCCTCGACAGGATAGTGATTGACCGTATGTGAACGGTAATCCATACCTGTTGGTTGAAAAATGAGGGGGAAAGAACTTTAATTTATACCTTATGTAATGAATCGGCAGAGAGAGATATGCAACGCCATTTTGATGACGTTCAGGTGGGCAGTATCGAGCTGTTTTGCCTGACGGTAGAAACCGGCAGCTTCACCGCAGCGGCCAATGCCGCCGGGATAACCCCTGCGGCGGTCAGCCGCTCGGTCGCGCGGCTGGAGGCGCGATTGCAGGCGAAGCTGTTTATCCGCACGACGCGCCAGATGCGCGTCACGGATGTCGGCCAGCGTTATTACCTGGAATGCCGCCGGGCGCTGAGCCAACTGATGGAGGCCGAGGCGAGAATTTCCGGCGAACGGGACAAACCGGTGGGCACGCTCAGTATCAGCGTGCCGACGCTGTATGCGCATTTTAGGCTGTTGCCGCGCTTGCCCGAGTTTGCGCATCGCTACCCCGATCTCAAGCTGAATCTGCACGTCAGCAATCAGAATATCGATTTCTCCGAAGATAAATTCGACGTCGCCATTCGCGGCAGCGAGCTGAACGACTCCGGCTTGGCGGCGCGGCGTCTGGAGGAGGCTGAACTGATCGTAGTGGCGACGCCGGGCTATTTGCAGCGCCACCCTGCGCCGCTCACGCCGGAGGATCTGGCCCGGCACGATTGCATTCAGTATGCGTTGCCCAGCACCGGCAGAAAAACCGCCTGGACGTTTAAGGTTCAGGGCGAAAATAGCAAAGTGGAAACTGCCGGACGCTGGCTTTGCCAGGAAGATTACCTCGCTACGCTGACGCTGGTGAAAAGCGGCGCTGGACTGATGCAGGTGTATCGCTTTACCGTCGAACAAGAGTTGAGCAGCGGGGTGCTGGTCGAGGTATTGAAAGATTACGCCGGCGCCTCGCGTCCCTTCATCCTGCTTTATCCCTATGCGCGCTTCGTCCCGCTCAAGGTACGGAAATTCATCGATTTCCTGACGAAAGCGTAGCCGCCAGCGCCAATACCGCTCCAGACACCGCCGCCGCCAACACCAGCCACGCCGGGGCCGCCCAACCGGCCGCGGCCACGATGGCGCTCAGTGCGATCGGGCCGATCACCTGGCCGAGATAGTTTCCCTGCATCACCAGCCCGAGGCTCAGCGGCAGCAGCGTCGGTTCCGGCGTCGCCACCGGCGTGGCGGCCAGAATGGTGGCGGGCAGTATGCCGGCGATGGCGCAGAACAGGAAACACAGCGGGATCAGCAGGCCGTTGGGCGTCATCGGCAGGAAAATGCCGATGCCGAAGACCCCGATCAACAGGCTGGTGGCGGCTAGCAGCGTTCTGGCGGGCAGGCCGCGCGACAGCAGCACGCCGGCGGCGAGGTTGCCGATGATGTTGGCGGCCACCGCCGCCGCGCTGATGCCGCCGGCGGCCGCCAGTGACAGGCCGATGCGCTGCATCAGGAAGATCGGCAGAAAGGTCATCACCGAGAAAAACTGCAGGTTGTATGTGGTGAACATCAGCGCCAGCAACAGCGGCTGACGCGCCCGCAGCATCGCTCCCAGCGCTTGCCGCAGCGGCAGAGACGGCGAGTGCGCGTCGGCGGCGCGGCGGGATGTGGTCAGCGGCAGCAGCAGGGCGGCCAGCAGCGTCAGCGCCGCACCGGCCTGCCAGCTCTGCTGCCAGTCGGCCAGATGTGGACCGAAAAACAGCGAAATGGCGATGCCCGCCGGCATAAAGGTGCTCCAGATGCCGAATACCAGGCTGCGCTGCGCCGGAGCGACGATGCGGTTCAGCACCGCCGGCGAAGCGACCACCACGATCACGAAGCCGAGCCCCTCGACAAAGCGGCTGACGATCAGCCCGCTGAAGTCGTGCAGCGTGGCACCAACGAAGCTGGCGGCGCTGATGATCAGCAGCCCGAGCGCCAGCAGGCGCCGGTCGCCCCAGCGGCGCACCAGCAGCCCGGCGGCGATGCCGGCGAACACCCCAACGAAGGGGAAGGCCGAGATGACCCAGCTGAGCGCCTCCAGCGAGCGGCCGAACTCGTCCTGCAGCGCCGGCAGCGCGATGGTGGCCTTGCCTACGTGCAGCGCCGCGGCGATGCCGGCGAACAGCACGTTGATGACGGCCAGCCAGGGCGTGGCGGCGGGGAGAACGCGGTCGATGGCGTCCGGTTTAATCGCGGTCATAACACTCTCCAGTAGCGGCAACGTCATCACTATGCCTCTGCGCTACGGCAAAGGCCGTTCAAATGCTGCGCTATCACGTGGGGAAACTATTCATTTCGAGCTTTATTGACGGTACGCCTTCGTTGTTTGGTGCGCCAGCGTGCCGCCCGGCGTGGACGCTCGCCCCCCTGCAGCGGTTTACTGTTCCGGCACGCAGCAGGCGTGTTGAATTCATTTTATAAGGAGCAGTGTATGTCAGAGATGATGAACGAGAGTGGAGCGCCGGCCATTGAATGGAGCTATGGCGGCCGGGGCGATGATATCAGCAGCAGCCTGAGCCTCGACACGGTTGAGGAGCAGCCGCAGGGCTTTCTGATGACGGTCGATCGGCCGGTGCAGATCTTTACAGAGGCGCTGTCGCCGATCATGGCCTTTGTCACGCTGCTGCGCCCGCTGTATGCCAAGACCAGCGAGGGCTTCCAGTTCGTGCCGGTTTCCAATCCCTGGACCGACGTGCAGCGCCTGCCGGCCAGCGCGGGCTATCTGGGGGTGCAGGTCAACGCCGGCCTGTTCTTCCACGGCGCCAAGCCGACGCACTATAAAGATCGCGACGGCCAGATGAAGCCTATCGACGGCGGCACTATTTTGCAGAACATCACCGTGCTGCATCAGGTGGCCCAGCCGCTGGGGCCTGGCGAAGGCGCGGTCTGAGCCGGCAGTGCTACCACGGGGCCGGACGCGGCCCCTTATCGCGCCTTGAAACCGTGCGCCGGTTGGGTAAAACTGGCTGCCTATTCAAGGAGAAGAGTATGTACAGCGACAACGAGAAAAAGTTTTATATCATCCTCAACCGCAATCACGAACCGGCCACGCTGTTTAACGCCTCCTGCCATCTGACGGCGGGCATCACCGATCTGATCGAACAGCGCGAGTTTCACCACTACCCGAGCAGCCTCGACGGCGTCAGCGCCAACATGAGCCATTATCCGATCGTGATCCTGCAGGCCAAGAACAGCAGCCAGCTCAGCAACCTGATCCTGAAGTGCAAGGAAGAGGGCGTGCTGTCCAACTTCTTCACCACCACCATGCTGTCGCATTCCGCCGAGCAGCAGATCGCCGACACCGCCAACACGCCTTACGAGCAGTTGGATTTCGTGGCGGTGGCGCTCTACGGGGATACCGAGCAGCTTAAGCCGCTGACCAAGAAATTCTCCGTCTATCGCTGAAAACACGCTATCTCAGACGCTGGCGCCGTCGTAGGCGTGGATCTGCAACGTATCCAGCGCAATGGCGGGCACACAGCGCAGGTTAACGGCGCACATCGCGGCGCCGTCCGGCGCGGTGCCGTAGGCGAAGGGCTGGGCGCCGCAGACTCGGCAGAACTGATGACGTATTTTGTGCTGATTGAAGGTGTAGGTGCTGAGCTGGTCTTCGCCGCTGTTCAGCGTGAAGGCTGCGACGGGAAAGAAGGACAGCAGCAGCCCTTTGCGGCGGCAGATCGAACAGTTGCAGCTGAGGGCTTCGGTAGGCAGTTCGGCGTCGACGGAGAAGGTGACGGCGCCGCAGTGGCAGCTTCCCTGGAATGACATGGCGATGATCCTGTGACAGGGGAGAGTGTTTGCCCAGTATAGTGCAATTTATCGTCACTCGGCCGCGCCGGGCGCGGTTTCCTTAGTAAATGCGCGGTTTTCTGTTAGGTTAGAGATTAACGTCATCAAAAGGAGAGCGCGATGTTAGAACATTACTACCCAGCGAATATGGGCGCCAAACCGGTCACGGACGAGCAGCACAAACGGCTGGTGGCGGTACAGGCGGCGCTGGAATTGATCAAGGCCACGCTGTCGGACACCAACGACGGCAACGGCGTGGACTTTCAGCTGAAGGCGGCGGAAAAGCATATCGGTCCGATGGCCGACGCCATTCAGGAAGCCCTGAAATAACGGCTTGTCGCCAGCTAAACCGTCCATACCGGGCGGTTTTTTTTTGCGCTGATTACTGCGATTTTTTTAGTAGCGCATTGCCTTTTTACCGGCTGGTGCGGCTGCCGGCGCGGCTCTACTCTGAAGATCCCAGTCATCATCAGGTGCCCGCCCATGTTTCGCTTCAGCCTATTTTCTGTCTTATTACCGCTCAGTCGGCGCGTCACCCTGCTGGCCGGCGTAACGCTGTTTTTCAGCGGCGTGCCGCCGGCAAACGCGACGCAACGCATCGAGTTTTCGCCGGATCCCGCCGGCGCCTACCCTGAGGGCATCGCCTGGAATGCGCGCGCCGGCGCGTTTCTGGTGTCCTCCCTGCGCGGTGGCCAACTTGGGTTAGTCTATCCGGATGGTCGCTATCGGCGTTTTTCCATCGGCAAGGGGTTAATCACTACCTCCGGCATGCTGGTGGACGCCGAGCGCAACCGGGTGCTGGTGTGCAACGAAGACGTGGGCGTGTCCCTCCACTCTGCCGCCGGCACGCGCAATCGCGTAGCGCAGGTGTTGGAGTTCAGCCTCGATACCGGCGTGCTGCAGCAGAGGTACGATCTTTCATCGCTAAGCCATGGCCCGACGTTGGCCAACGATCTGACGCTCGACGCGCAGGGTAATATCTACGTGACCGACAGCTTCCAGCCGCAGATTTACAAGATTGACCGTGCAACGCGCCAGGTGTCGATTCTGGTGCGTTCGGCGCGTTTGATGCCAGCCGACGTACCCGCCGCAGCGCAGGGTACGCAGCCTTATCTCAATGGCATCGTCTATCACCCGGACGGCTTCCTGATTGCGGCGGACTACACCCGGGGGCTGCTGTGGAAAGTGACGCTGGATAACGCGCTTGCGGTAAGTGCAATCAGGTTGCCGCAACGCTTAAAAGGGCCGGACGGGTTGCGGCTCAAAAACGCCAACGAACTGGTGATCGTACAGTCTTTTCCGGGGGAAAAGGGGAGCATGTCCGGTGACGTGACGCTGCTCTCCTCGTCCGACGGCTGGGCTAGCGCGCGTACCGCCGCGGTTGCCGCGCCGCCGGAATTGGATGGGCCGACCGGCGCCGCGCTGCGCGATGGCGAGGTGTGGGTGGTCAATTCCCGTTATCCCCGGTTGTTTGCCGACGTCGCTCAGGCGGAGAAAACCAGAACGTTCAGCATCGTCAAGGTTGCGTTAGAACAGCCTGCGCCAAAGGCACGCTGATCGACGCCGGTTGCCAACCCTGCCGGAATAGGATTAAATGCCGCACTGACTGTATAAATAAACAGGTGTGCTGCGATGAGTCTGATATTGAAGGGTGAAAAGATTGACCGTAACCGCTTTACCGGCGCGAAGATTGAAAACGGTAGCTTTATGCTGTGCGATTTTTCAGGCGCCGATCTGACCGGCACCGAGTTTATCGGCTGCCAGTTTTACGATAGCGACAGCCGGCAGGGGGGCAATTTCAGCCGCGCGATACTGAAAGACGCAAGTTTTAAAAGCTGCGATTTATCGATGGCGGATTTCCGTCACGCCGACGCGTTGGGCGTCGAGATCCGCGAGTGCCGCGCGCAGGGCGCCGATTTTCGCGGCGCCAGCTTTATGAATATGATCACCAGCCGCACCTGGTTTTGCAGCGCCTATATCACCAAAAGCAACCTGAGCTACGCTAACTTCGCCAAGGTGGTGCTGGAGAAGTGCGAGCTGTGGGAGAACCGTTGGCACGGCGCGCAGGTGCTCGGCGCCAACTTCAGCGGCTCCGATCTGTCCGGCGGCGAGTTCTCTGGTTTCAACTGGCGTGCCGCCGACGTTACCGGATGCGATTTGAGCAATGCCGAACTGGGCGAGTTGGATTTGCGCACCACCGATCTGCAGGGCGTCAAAATGGACAGCCACCAGGCCGCGCAGCTGCTGGAGCGGCTGGGGATCGCGATCATCGGCTGAGCAACTGCCGCAGCCCCAGTGCGATGATCAAGGTGCCGCAGGCGCGATCGATCCAAGCCTTGCTGCGGCGGTAGGCGCCGGCGACAGGCGCGTGCGACAACACCAGGGCGACCAGCCCGTACCACAAGCTGGCTATCACCGCGACTTCCAGCAGCATGGCGAAAAAAGTCGGCGTAGAAACATGGCTGGGTGCCGCTGATGAGAAGACGGCGGCGTAAAACGCAATGGATTTGGGGTTGGCGATGTTGGTGGCGATACCCTGCAAAAAGGCGGCGCGAAAACCGCTTTTTCCGGCGGCCGCTGGGGTGCCGGAAGAGGGCGCCGCCTGGGCGATAAGCCGATAGCCGAACCACATTAAATAGCCGGCGCCGGCGACTTTAATCGCCACCGCCAACCAGGGGAACAGGGCGAAAACCACGCCGATGCCCAGAAGGGCACTGCTCGCCCAGAACAGATTGACCAGCACAATGCCGGCCACTAAGGCAAACGCCTCTGCCCGGCGTGCGGAAACGGCTTTGTGAGCGACGGCGACGAAATTAGGGCCGGGGATCACCACGCCGACAATATACACGGTGAAAACGGCGAGTACGGCGGACATATCGACCATGAAAGATTGCCTGTTACAACAAGAGTACCGTTAGTTTTATAACGAATCCCGCACAGAATCCACTCGACCAATTGCACCGGCGTCCCGATGGCGGCCGGGGAGAATTACGCATGCGGCGCATGCCTGGGGCACCGAGGTGATAGCGCCCGTCGAGCGTTTGCCGAGGGGGCAGGCGAGCGACCCGGCGCTGGGCTAAACTTAAGGTGCATAAGAAACATGCGGCAAGGAGCGCCATCCTGTTCACGGTTTTGATGCGGAGGGCCGCCACTATGGCTTATCAGCATATCGTTGTCGCCACGGATCTCAGCGAAGACGCCGAGTTCCTGCTGGGCAAGGGCGCCAGGTTGGCCGCCGCGCTCAATGCCAAACTCTCCCTGATCTACATCGACATTCATCGCGCCGGTTATTACGTCGATCTGGGCGTGGGAGATTATAACTACACCGATCGCACCTTTTCGGAGCGGGTGAAGAACATGCTCAATGCGATCAAAGGGCAGTCGTCTTATCCGGTCGAAGAAGTGATCGTCAGCCGCGGCGCGTTGACGGAAGAACTGAACCGGGTGGCACAGGAAAAAGGGTTCGATCTGGTGATTTTCGGCCACCATCACGATGTCTGGAGCCGGCTGGTCTCTTCGGCTCGCCAGGCGATCAACGAGCTGAACGTCGATCTGTTGGTGGTCCCCATCGAGAAAAAATAGTCGCGGCCGCCTCTGGGCGGCTGCCGTTTTTCATTCGCATCGCTTATCTCTGTATGACCATAACCGCTGATTCGCAATAATTCCGCCGGCTGACAATCCGGCTTGTGAATAGTGACTTCCCGTAATTTTATTTTCTCTATCAGTATGTTGGCCAAAATCCGATAAAGGTTAACCCAGCGCATTGAAATAGCTGACATACCTCCTTTTGGTTAATAAACCGCACGTTTTGACTGGCTCTCAGGGGGACTGCGACTTATCCTCGGGTCATGAGATTTGTATGACTTATATAAATACGTTCACATGGAGGAGGTCTCATGCGTTTTGACAATAAAGTCGTGGTTATCACCGGTGCGGGCAATGGCATGGGGGAAGCGGCGGCGCGGCGTTTCTCCGCCGAGGGCGCGATCGTGGTGCTGGCCGACTGGGCCAAGGAAGCGGTAGACAAAGTCGCCGCTTCACTGCCGAAGGGCCGGGCGATGGCGGTGCATATCGACGTATCCGATCACGTCGCGGTTGAAAAAATGATGAATGAGGTGGCGGAAAAGCTGGGCCGCATCGACGTCCTGCTGAACAACGCCGGCGTGCACGTGGCGGGCAGCGTGCTGGAAACCAGCATCGACGACTGGCGTCGCATCGCCGGGGTCGATATCGACGGCGTGGTGTTCTGTTCCAAATTTGCCTTGCCGCACCTGCTGAAAACCAAAGGCTGCATCGTCAATACCGCGTCGGTGTCCGGCCTGGGCGGCGACTGGGGCGCGGCTTATTACTGCGCGGCGAAAGGCGCGGTGGTCAACCTGACGCGCGCCATGGCGCTGGATCACGGTGGTGACGGCGTGCGCATCAACTCGGTCTGCCCGAGCCTGGTGAAAACCAACATGACCAACGGCTGGCCGCAGGAGATCCGCGACAAGTTCAATGAGCGCATCGCGTTAGGCCGTGCGGCGGAGCCGGAAGAAGTGGCGGCGGTGATGGCGTTCCTGGCCAGCGACGACGCCAGCTTTATCAATGGCGCCAACATTCCGGTCGATGGCGGGGCGACCGCCTCGGACGGCCAACCGAAGATCGTCTAAGCGTTAACCCACAGGCCCGGCCAGGATGACCGGGCCTGCTATTTTAGACGCCGATACGATCGCGCAGCGTGTAGTAGGCCGCGCCGATGGCGGTGAACGGGATCTGCAGATTGCGCCCGCCGAAGAACGGCAGGTGCGGCAGCTTGGCGAAGGCGTCGAAGCGTTCGGCGTCGCCGCGCATCAGCTCGGCGATCAGCTTGCCCGCCAGATGGGTGCAGGTCACGCCGTGGCCGCTGTAGCCCTGCATGTAATATACGTTATTCTCCAACCGGCCGAACTGCGGCATGCGCGACAGCGTCAGCAGGAAGTTGCCGGTCCAGCGATAGTCGATACGCACCCCTTTCAGCTGCGGGAAGGTCTTCAGCAGCTTTGGCCGGATCAGGTTGTCGATGTCGTCCGGATCGCGCGCGCCATATACCACGCCGCCGCCGTACAGCAGGCGATGATCGGCGGTGATGCGGTAATAATCCAACAGGTAGTTGCAGTCCTCCACGCAGTAGTTCTGCGGGATCAGCGCCTGCGCGATCTCCGGCGCCAGCGGTTCGGTGGCCACCACCTGGGTGCCGCACGGCATGCTGCGCTTGGCCAGCCGCGGCTCCAGCTTGTCGCCCAGATAGGCGTTGCCGGCGACGATGACGAAGCGCGCTTTCACCTGGCCGTTGGCGGTGCTGATGAGCGCCGGTTCGCCGTGGCGGATGTTCGTCACCGCCGATTGCTCGAAGATGCGCCCACCCTGCAGGCGAATCGCCTCGGCCTCGCCCAGCGCCAGGTTGAGCGGATGGATGTGGCCGCCGCTGTGATCGAGCAGCGCGCCGACGTAGCGATCGCTGGCGACCTCCTGGCGCAGCCGATCCGCATCGAGCAGCTCGAGCTGAGTATTGCCGTAGCGTTCCCAGTTGCGCTTTTGCTCGATCAGCGCATGGAACTGCTTGTTGTTCAGCGCGGCGAAGATGCCGCCGGGGCGATAGTCGCAGTCGATGGCGTAGCGGCTGATGCGGCTGCGGATGATCTCCGCGCCTTCGAACATCATGCTGCCGAGCAGGCGGGCGCTTTCCGCGCCGTAGCGCTCTTCAATCACATCGATGTCGCGGCTGTAAGAGTTAACCAACTGGCCGCCGTTGCGGCCGCTGGCGCCGAAACCGATGCGCGCCGCTTCCAGCACCACCACGTCGTAACCGGCCTCTACCAGGAACAGCGCGGACGAGAGGCCGGTATAGCCGCCGCCGATCACGCAGACGTCGCATTCGATCGATTCATTCAATTGCGGATAGGGCTGATGAGCGTTGGCCGTGGCCGCATAGTAGCTTTTTACGTGTTCAGTCATGATGTAACCCTTATTCCAGCGAGATCCAGGTGGTTTTCAATTCGGTGAATTTGTCCAGTGCATGCAGCGATTTGTCGCGGCCGTTGCCGCTCTGCTTATAGCCGCCGAACGGCACGGTCATGTCGCCGTCGTTGTAGTTGTTGACGAACACCGTGCCGGCTTTCAGTTGGCGCGCCATGCGGTGCGCACGCGCCAGATCGCGGGTCCAGACCGCGGCGCCGAGGCCGTAGTCGCTGTCGTTGGCCAGCTGCAGCGCCTGTTGCTCGTCGTCGAACGCCGTCACCGCCAGCACCGGGCCGAAAATTTCATCGCGCGCCACGCTCATGGCGTTGTTCACCTGGGTGAGGATGGTCGGCCCCAGATAGCCGGCGTGGTCGCCCTGCGGATGGTCGCGCCCGTCGAGGAACAGCGCGGCGCCCTGGCTCAGCCCCCGATTGATATAGCCGGCCACTTTCTCGCAGTGGCCGCTGTCGATCAGCGTGCCCATCACCGTGGCGGGATCGAGCGGGTCGCCGGGGATGAAGGCCGCCGCGTGCTTGCGTAGCGCCTGCAGGAATTCTTGCTGAATGCTCGCTTCGACCAGCAGGCGAGTGCCGGCGATGCACACCTGCCCCTGATTATAGAAGATGCCGGCGGCGGCGCTGCGGGCGGCCTGATCGAGATCCGGGCAGTCGGCGAAGACGATGTTGGCGCTTTTGCCGCCGGCCTCCAGCCAGACGCGTTTCATGTTCGACTCGCCGGCATAGATCATCAGCTGCTTCGCCACCAGGGTGGAGCCGGTGAAGGTGAGGGCGTCGACGTCGCGGTGCAGCGCCAGCGCCTTGCCGGCGTCGTGGCCATAGCCGGGCACCACGTTCAGCACGCCGTCCGGCAACCCGGCCTGTTGCGCCAGTTTGCCGAGCAGGATGGCGCTCAGCGGCGATTTTTCGGAGGGTTTGAGCACCACGCTGTTGCCGGCGGCCAGCGCCGGGCCGAGTTTCCAGCAGGCCAGCAGCAGCGGGAAGTTCCAGGGCACGATGGCGCCGACCACGCCGATCGGTTCGCGCTCGATCAGCGCCAGCGCGTCGCGACCGGTGGGGGCGATTTCGCCGTACACCTTATCGATTGCTTCGGCGTACCAGCGGATGCAGCGGATAGCGCCCGGCACGTCGTCGCGCAGGCTGTGGCGAATCGGTTTGCCGGTGTCCAGCGTTTCCAGCAGTGCCAGCTCTTCGTGATGCTGCTCCATCAGCTCGGCGAAGCGCAGCAGCGTGGCCTTGCGCTGCGCCGGCGCGGCCTGGGCCCAGTCGCCGCGCTCAAAGGCGGCGCGCGCTGCGTTGACCGCCCGATCGATGTCGGCGGCTTCGCCGCGCGCGACCTGCGCCAGCTCACGGCGGCCGGCAGGATCTTCCACGGCGAAACTTTTCCCCGCGGCGGCCGGCTGGTAGCGGCCGTCGATAAACAGCTGGTGCTCAATCTTCAGGGCCTGCGCCCGTTGTTGCCAATACTGCAAATGGTGAAAGTTCATGCCTGGCTCCGTTGATCAGAATGTCGTCGGCGTATGGGCGCTGATAATCCGGCAAATGCGCGCCGACGTGTTGCTGAAACTGTGGGGGATGCCGGTATTGATGGCGTAGCTCTGCCCGGCCAGCAGGTGATAGCTCTGGCCGTTGACCTGCAGCACCACTTCGCCTTCCAGCAGCGTGCCGATCTCTTCCCCCTGGTGTTTGATGCGCTCACCGGTAGTGGTGCCCGGTTCGTAGGTTTCGATCATCATCGCCAGCGTGCGGTTCGGGTCGCCGTTGTGGATAAGCTTCATCGAAACGCCCTGGCTGCCGATTTCGATCAGATCGTCACTGCTTATCACGATCTGCGGTTCTGCCGGTTTTTCCGGCTCGGCGAAAAACGCCGACAGCGACAGACCGTATACCGTCAGCAACTTTTGCAGCGTGCTGATGGCCGGGCTGACCTTGTCCTGCTCGATAGTGCTGATGGCGCTGTGGGTTAACCCAGACAGTTCGGCGACCCGGCGCTGCGACAACCCCAATTGTTGACGGATCTGCGACAGACGTTTTCCCGGTGCCAAGCTGACGTCGCTCATGGGCGTTTTTCCTTTTGATAGTTCCGACAGGCGGTGATGAAACCATCAAACAACAGGCGCGACAGGGCGTACTCGTCGCTGTTCCACTCCGGGTGCCACTGCACGCCGAGCGCGAAGGGCTGATCGCGCACGCTGATCGCCTCCACCAGCCCGTCGGCGGCGTGCGCCTCGATGCGAATACTGGCGCCCAGGGTTTTGGCACCCTGGCCATGCAGCGAGTTCACCCAGAATCTGTTGCAATCCGGTATCAGTTGCGAAAGCAGCCCCCCTTCCTGAACGATCACTTCGTGGGCGGGGGCGTATTGCTGTTCCAGCGGCAGGTCGTGATCTTCACGATGCTCCAGCAGCTCGGGCAGTTCATACAGGCGGCGATGCAGGGTGCCTTGAGTGGCGACCACCATCTCTTGCATGCCGCGGCAAATGGCGAAAAGGGGAATGCGCCTGTCGAACGCCTGGCGGATCAGCGCCAGGCTCAACGCGTCTCGACCAGGATCGGCGTCAGGCTCATCGCCGTTTTCACCATAAAGGTGCGGCTGCACATTACTGGGGCTGCCCGGCAGCAAAATGCCGTCGAGGCGCGGCAACAGTTCCGCCAGCATTTCCGGCTCCGCCAGCGCGTGCGGCAGGGCGATCGGCAAACCGCCGGCGGTGATAACGGCATTCAGGTACTTTTCTTGCAAGGTCTGTGTGAGGTGCCCGTTTAACCTATACCTGCACATGACGACACCGATGACTGGTCTGTTAAATATATTGTCCATGCTATCCCCTTGGTACGTTCGAAATTATGAACGACAAGCTGCCATACCGCCTATTTCGTTCAATATTCTATAAATCTAGCAGTCGACTGGCCAATATTCAAACCAAAAGTAACACTTGCAAAACAAATTTGTTTCATCTACGTTTCATTTGTGGGCATTATATTGAACAATACGGTCAATAAACATCGACGACAGCAAAACACAAACGGCGGGTGAACCATGCAGACCAACATCGTAGAAGTGGAAAACTTTGTTCAGCACAGTGAAGAGAGACGAAGTAGCGCGTTCCAGCGCGAAGTGAAGAAGTACCTGGAACGTTATCCATTAACGCAACATGTCGACGTACTGTTGACCGATCTGAACGGCAGCTTCCGCGGCAAACGCATCCCGGTCGGCGGCCTGAGCAAGCTGGAGAAGGGCTGTTATTTCCCGGCGTCGGTATTTGCGATGGATATTCTCGGCAACGTGGTGGAAGAAGCCGGGCTGGGGCAGGAGCTGGGCGAGCCGGATCACGTGTGCGTGCCGGTGCCGGGCACGTTGACGCCGTCGGCGGCGGATCCGCAATATATTGCGCAGGTGCTGCTCACCATGCTGGATGAAGATGGCACTCCCTTTGACGTTGAACCGCGCAATGTGCTGAACCGAGTGTGGCAGCGTTTGCGTCAGCGCGGGCTCTCCCCCGTGGTAGCGGTAGAGTTGGAGTTCTATCTCATCGATCGTCAGCGCGATGCGGAGGGCTATCTGCAGCCGCCGTGTGCGCCGGGCACCCAAGAGCGCAACACCCAAAGCCAGGTCTATTCCGTCGATAACCTGAACCATTTCGCCGACGTACTGAGCGAGATCGACGAACTGGCGCGTTTGCAGGGCATTCCTGCGGACGGCGCGGTGGCGGAGGCGTCGCCGGGGCAGTTCGAGGTCAATCTGCATCATACCGACGACGTGCTGCAAGCCTGCGACCACGCGCTGGCGCTGAAGCGGCTGGTACGCATGGTGGCCGAGAACCACAACATGCAGGCGACCTTTATGGCCAAGCCGTATGAGGAGCACGCCGGCAGCGGCATGCACGTGCACATCAGCATGCTGAACGCGCAAGGCGACAACGTGCTCGCCGACGACGACGGTGAAGACTCGGCGCTGCTGAAACAGGCGCTGGCGGGCATGATCGCCCTGATGCCGTCCTCGATGGCGCTGCTGGCGCCGAACGTCAACGCGTATCGCCGCTTCCAGCCCGGCATGTATGTGCCGACGCAGGCTTCCTGGGGGCATAACAACCGCACCGTGGCGCTGCGCATTCCCTGCGGCGATCGCGACAACCACCGGGTGGAGTACCGCGTGGCGGGCGCCGACGCCAACCCGTATCTGGTGATGGCGACCATTCTGGCCGGCATCGTTTACGGCCTGGAAACCGCGCTGCCGCTGCCTGAACCGGTGACCGGCAACGGTCTGGAACAGGATGGGCTGCCGTTCCCGATCCGCCAGAGCGACGCGCTGTACGAGTTCGAACACCAGCCGGTGCTCAATGCGCTGCTGGGTGAACGCTTCAGCCACGTCTACCTGGCCTGCAAAACCGATGAGCTGGTGCAGTTTGAGCGCCTGATCACCGAAACCGAAATCGAGTGGATGCTGAAAAACGCCTGATCCCGCTCACCTGGCACTACCGCGCGCGTCCGGCGCATTTCATCGGCTCTCCTGTGGCCGGTGAGGCTGCGCGCTGCGGTACAGAATTTCTTCTATCACGGCGTACAGGACGCCGACGAGGAAATAACCATGACTCAGTCATCCCCATGCGCAGGCGTTTGCCTGTGCCGCAGTGCCTACGGGCCGGTCGCCGGCCGCCCGACAGTGACTCCAAACCGTTTTTCCCGCCGCCTGAACAGCAGTTTCCCCGCGGCCTCTCTGAATCACGTTGCACGGTTGACAGCAGAGGACCAAGAGGGGAACTGCCATGACGATTAAAGCCATCGACAGCGGCCCGGCGGGCAAACCGCAGCTGCGCAAATCCCTTAAGCTGTGGCAGGTGGTGATGATGGGCCTGGCCTATCTGACGCCGATGACGGTGTTCGACACCTTCGGCATTGTCTCCGGCCTCACCGACGGCCATGTGCCGACCTCTTATCTGCTGGCGCTGGCCGGCGTGCTGTTCACCGCCATCAGCTACGGCAAATTGGTGCGCCAGTTTCCCACCGCCGGCTCCGCCTACACCTATGCGCAGAAAGCGATCAACCCGCACGTCGGTTTTCTGGTGGGGTGGTCGTCGCTGCTGGATTATCTGTTCCTGCCGATGATCAATACGCTGTTGGCGAAGATTTACCTGACCGCGCTGTTCCCGGAAGTGCCGCCCTGGGTGTGGGTGGTGGGCTTCGTTATCCTGATTACCGCCATCAACCTGAAAAGCGTCAATCTGGTGGCCAACTTCAATACCCTGTTCGTGCTGGCGCAGGTGGCGATCATTCTGGTGTTCATCTATCTGGTGGTGCGCGGCCTGCACAACGGCGAGGGGATGGGCACGGTGTGGAGCCTGCGGCCGTTCCTCAGCGAGAACGCCCACCTGTTGCCGATCATTACCGGCGCCACCATTCTGTGCTTCTCGTTCCTCGGCTTCGACGCGGTCACCACGCTGTGCGAAGAGACGCCCGACGCCGCCAGGGTGATCCCGCGCGCCATCTTCCTGACCGCGCTGTACGGCGGGGTGATCTTTATCAGCGTGTCGTTCTTCATTCAGCTGTTTTTCCCGTCCATTCAACGCTTCCACCAGCCCGACGCCGCGCTGCCGGAGATCGCGCTGTACGTCGGTGGCAAGCTGTTCCAGTCGATCTTCCTGTGCGTGACCTTCATCAACACGCTGGCTTCCGGCCTGGCGTCACACGCCAGCGTGTCGCGCCTGCTGTACGTGATGGGGCGCGATAACGTGTTCCCGGAGAAATTCTTCGGCTATATCCACCCCAAATGGCGCACGCCGGCGCTGAACGTGCTGATGGTCGGGCTGGTGGCGTTGTCGGCGCTGTCGTTCGATCTGGTCACCGCCACGGCGCTGATCAACTTTGGTGCGCTGGTGGCCTTCACCTTCGTCAACCTGTCGGTGATCAGCCACTTCTTTATCCGCGAAGGGCGCAACAAAAGCTGGAAGGATCGCTTCAACTTCCTGTTCCTGCCGCTGGTGGGGGCGCTGACGGTGGGGGTGCTGTGGCTGAACCTGGAGAAAAGCTCGCTGACCATGGGGCTTATCTGGGCGACGCTGGGCTTCGGCTATTTGGCCTGGCTGACGCGGCGTTTTCGCCAGCCGCCGCCGCAGCTCGAGCGGCAGCCGCAGCAATAAAATCACAGGCGGGAATTTCCCGCCTTTCTTTTTGGCGTGTGCGGCAGTAGAGTGAAAAACTCGATAAAAAATAACCCATTGGACCTGTCTTATGCCCGCTTTGCCCTCGCGTACCCGCGCCACGCTGTTCGGTTTGTTGGCTATCGTGCTGTGGAGCAGCGTCGTTGGCCTGATCCGCAGCGTCAGCGAAGGGCTGGGGCCGATCGGCGGCGCGGCGATGATCTACAGCGTCAGCGCGGCGTTCTTGCTGGTGGCGCTCGGCGTACCGAAATGGCGCAGCTTTCCTCGGCCTTACCTGATCGTCGGCAGCCTGCTGTTCGTCAGCTACGAGATCTGCCTGTCGCTGTCGCTCGGTTATGCCAATACCCGCCTGCAGGCGATAGAAGTGGGCATGATCAACTACCTGTGGCCCTGTTTCACCGTGCTGATGGCGCTGGTGCTCAACGGGCAACGGGCGAAATGGTGGCTGCTGCCGGGGCTGTTGCTGTCGCTGTTCGGCATCGGTTGGATCATGAGCGGCGAGGGCGGCTGGTCGCCGGCGCAGATGCTGGCCAACGTGCGCAGCAACCCGCTCAGCTACGCGCTGGCGTTCAGCGGCGCGGTGATCTGGGCGCTGTATTGCAACCTGACCAAGAAGATCGCTCAGGGCAGCAACGGCGTGGTGCTGTTTATCGTGCTGACCGCGTTGGCGCTGTGGCTGAAGTACGCCTTCAGCACGGAGAACGGCATGCAGTTCAACGTCGGGGTGACCGTAACGCTGCTGTGCGCCGGGGTAGCGATGGGCGCGGGGTACGCCGCCTGGAACGTCGGCATTTTGCACGGCAACATGACGCTGCTGGCTACCGTCTCCTATTTTACCCCGGTGCTGTCAGCGGTGTTCGCCGCGCTGGTGTTGCACACCTCGCTGACCGTCAATTTCTGGCAGGGCGTGGCGATGGTCATCCTCGGTTCACTGATCTGTTGGCGGGCAACTCGCGGAAATTAACGGAAATTATCTGCCGTCAGCGCAATGTTGGACTAGAATTTAACTAGCCATGTTGCCTGAAGGAACGACGATGATGAGAAGCGACATTCAATTTATTCAACAACCCGATATCGACGCGCATCACTATGAGCGCGGCGATACCGTGCGCCTGACCACGGCGAATCTGCGGCACGAGTATCAGCTCGATGTGTATATTTTGCGCCGCGACGACAAGCTGATTTACGGTTCGGTCGTCGCGGCGGCGCCCAAGACCGATATTCCGGTCGCCAGCTGGGAGGTCAAAAACGGCGAAGAGGTGGCGTTCCGCCAGGAAAACATCGCCAAGGCGGTGCCGGCGGTGAACTGACTTCGCTGTGCGCGTTTTCCCCCGATTCTGATGAATGCCGACGTTTATGCGTCGGCTTTTTCTTTTCCACGTTGCGATGACGAGCAGGGTGACGCCCTGATGACATTTGGCTCAAAAACTGCGCTAAAAATCGATGTGCATGACAAAAATCACAGCGAATGTGAATTTGCATGAAACATAATTTGACAAATGTGAACGCAATCGATTACCTATTCGCGAAATGCGTAACTGGATCACAGATTCTTACAGTCAGTGGTTTCTATAATGCGCGCGTCATCCGAGTTTCTGTGTGAAGACAACGCCAGGTGTCGGCAGACTCATTGTCATCTTTTCTAAACGGGCAGGAAATGGCCCTTTAAGCATGTGGTAATAAAATGAAAAAAATAGCTCTCGCAGCAGGTGTACTGCTCGCAGCGTCTTACAGTGCATCATCAATGGCTGATAGCAAAGACAGTCAATATGTCTCCGACTGGTGGCACCAGAGCGTTAACGTGGTGGGCAGCTACCACACCCGCTTCGGACCGCAGCTGAACAACGACGTGTATCTCGAATATGAAGCCTTCGCCAAGAAAGACTGGTTCGATTTCTACGGTTACGTTGACGTGCCGAAATTCTTCGGCGTGGGCAACACGCCGGATCGCGGCATCTGGAACAAAGGTTCGCCGCTGTTTATGGAGATCGAACCGCGCTTCTCCATCGACAAGCTGACCGGCACCGATCTGAGCTTCGGTCCGTTCAAAGAGTGGTACTTCGCCAACAACTACATCTATGACCTGGGCCATAACGCCGACGGCCGTCAGAACACCTGGTACATGGGTCTGGGCACCGATATCGACACCGGCCTGCCGATGAGCCTGTCGATGAACATCTATGCCAAATACCAGTGGGAAAACTACCAGGCTGCCAATGAGAACAGCTGGGACGGTTACCGCTTCAAGGTGAAGTACTTCGTGCCGCTGACCCAGGTGTGGGGCGGCAACCTGAGCTACATCGGCTTCACCAACTTCGACTTCGGCTCCGATCTGGGCAAGGACAGCCACTGGGTTGACGGCACCGGCAAACAGGTGCGCACCGGCAACTCGATCGCCTCCAGCCACATTTTGGCGCTGAACTACGATCATTGGCACTATTCTTTCGTGGCGCGTTATTTCCATAACGGCGGCCAGTGGCAGGATGGCGCGGATATCGGTACGCCGCAGGGCCCGATCAAGTCTACCGGTTGGGGTTATTACCTCGTGGTTGGCTATAACTTCTGATTTTCCGTGTTATCAGAAACAGAAAACCCCGCCTGGCGGGGTTTTTTTTCGTCATCACTGGGCTTGTTCAACCGGGAGATGCTTCACCGGCATAAACAGCCTGCCTTTGATCACGTGACATTCATTATTTATCCAACTAATGATTTGTTCACGGCTGACGCCTTCCGACTGCGCATAACGATGAAGATCGCCGTTAAAGTGCCGAGTGATGTATTCCATGAGGGTCATTTGCACGTCTCTTGCTCCTGAACGCCCACCCGTTGCCAGACTGGCCACCGCGGGAGGTTGAGGTTTCTCAGACAGCGAATGTAAATTATCGGCAACTAAATCTCAACATAAAGCACCACATTGGTGCGGCGGAAAGGGTAAAAAGAGTCCCGCACGGAGAGGCGGGAAGTGTTCGCTATTATCATTATGGATGATAAGAATAAGATTTGAGGTGCGACGAAAAAGAGTACGTTAACTCTTTCTTGTTACTCTGCCAAATTAACGAAAGGCTTATTTTTCTTCAAGAAAAATCCGAAGTTGATTTCGGAATTTTCGAGGGATTTTGCGTCAGAGCAAGCTTTGGACGCGATCGCCGTAAAACCGCACCGCCATCTCGGAGTTTTCCTTATACTTTGTCTGGAAAAGGCCAACTATAGTAAACAGAGTCACCCATGCAGGAATACAGAACATGAACAAAGGTCGTACGACGCTTACGGTGTTAGCGCTGATTGCATCGCTGGGGTTGTCATCCGCACCGGCTTTGGCCGACAAAGGCGGTAACGGCAACGGTAACGGCCATGGCAACAGCGGTAACAACGGTAACCATGGCAATAACGGTAATCACGGCAATAATGGCAATCACGGTAACAAAGGCAATAAAGACCAATACGATAACGGCGTCTATCGCAACGACAACAATCTGATCACCGTCACCCTCTCGCGCGATCGCGCCCGTTCGCTGGCGCACAACCATGGGCTGACCGGCTACCGTTCGTTGCCGCCGGGCATCGCCAAGAATCTGGCGCGCGGCAAGCCGCTGCCGCCGGGCATCGCCAAAAAAGTGGTGCCGTACTCGATGCTGCGTGAACTGCCGCAGTACCCGGGTTATGAGTGGCGTATCGCCGGCGATGATCTGGTGCTGGTTGCGCTCAGCACCGCGATTGTGGCTTCCGTGATCAATGGCGTGTTCAACTAACGCCTGTGGAGCATGATCAGGCCTCGCTGCGGCGGGGCCTTTTTATTTGCCAGCGTCGGGCTGACGTGGTGAACTTTGTGCCTGACGTTTTCACTGCATGACATGATGATAAGGAGATGCCATGTTCAGGGCGTTGTTGATAGCTTGTTGTTTGACCAGTTTTCCGGCGTTGGCGGACGGCACCGCCGCTCTCGGCGAGCTGGTGAACCAACGTTTGTCGCTGATGAAAGACGTCGCCGGTTACAAGGCGCAGCAGCATTTGCCGATCGAAGACCTGGCGCAAGAGGCGAAGGTGTTGGCCAGCGCGCAGGCGGAGGCGGGGCGTTTGGGGCTGGAGCCGGCGTCGGTGCGGCCTTTTATCGCCGCGCAGATGGATGCCGCCAAGGCGATTCAGTACCGCTATCGTGCCGACTGGCTGGCGAGCCCGGAAACCGGTTGGCAACCGCGCCCGTTGGCTCAGGTGCGCGCGCAGATCGCGCAGCTGAGCAGCCAGATACTGCAGCGTCTGGCGGAGCGGCTGCGCGCCGGCCCACTCGACGAGGCGGATCGGGCGGCGTTTATGGCGTCCGTAGATCAGATGAATCTCAGTGCCGCCGACAAACGGCGGCTGGCGGATGCGCTGTTGGCGGTCAAAGCCGCGCGCGCACGCTGAGCGTCAGTCGCGGCCGACGGTGCTGCGACGGAAGGTCAGCATTCGGCTGCGGTTGGCGATGAGATCCACGTTGTAACCGCGGAAATAGAGGCAAAAGCGTTTCAACCACGGGCCGTCCTGGCACTCGACCAGCATGCGCCCCTGGCCCAACGGGCTGAGCGTGCCGGTCTGCGCCGCCGGGCCGACGCCGATATGCACCCGATCGCCGCAAATTTCAAAGGCGGTACGATAGTGCGGGTGATACCACAGCCCCTGTACATGCTTCAGGCAGTCGCCGTTGGCCGTCACCGGCAGGAAACGGCGTGCCACGTGGCCGACCTCGCCCTCGACCGCTTCGCCGGTCCACTTCAATTTGATTGGCATATGGGCGGACAGCGACACCGCATAGCCGTCCTCGCCCTGATACAGCGGTTCGCCGCTGCCCAGATAGGCCAGGTTGCCGTCTTTGACCTCCAGCCAGTGCGGCTCGGCCAGCGTGGCGTAGAGGCCATCGGGGATCGCCGCGCTGCGCTGCGGCAAAGGTTCGCCCAGCAGCGTCGCCATCACCTGTAAGACCATACCGAAGCTGTCGCAGTCTTCGCGGTTGGCCACCAGCGCCACGCCGGCCTGGCGGTCGGGCGCCAGCAGGAAATAGGTTTTGTAACCGGCGTGGGAGCCGCCGTGGCCCAGCAAGCGGCGGCGGCCCAGCGGCGTCTGCGCCAGCCCCAGGCCATAGGCGCTGAGCTGGCCCTGATTGAGGCGGCGCGGTGCGCTGAGTTGCGCCAGCACGCCCTGGCCGGGCCCTTCGTCGGCCAGCAGCGTCTGCAGCCAGCGGGTGAGGGCGTTGACGCTGCCGGTCAGGCTGCCGGAGGCGGAAAGGTGCAGGCCGGCACTGGCGTGCTGCCAGCCCTGCGGCGCCCGCCAGTAACCCGGCACCAGCCCCGGCACCACGTCGAACCAGCTTTCCGGCGCCCGCATTTGCACCTGCAGCGGTTGGGCGATACGCTGTTGCACCAGCTGGTCGAAATCAAACCCCTTGCTGCGCAGCGCCGCTTCCAGCAGCCGATAGCCGGTATTGCTGTAGGCGAGCTCGCTGCCGGCTTCATAGTTCAGCTTTTCCAGCCCCTCTACAAACTGCATCACCGGCTGCGCCTCGCTGACGGCGTGCAGCGATATGCCGAGCAAGCCGAGCGTTTCGCGCACGTCGGGCAGGCCGCCGGTCATGTCCAGCGCCTGGCCGACGGTGACGTCCGCCAACGCGGGCTGCAGAGCGGGCAACAGCTCACCCAGACGCTGCTCCAGCCGAATGGCGCGATCGGTGGCGTTCAGCGCCAGCGCGGCGAAGATGTGCTTGGTCACTGAGGCATAACGCACCACGCTGTCGGCGGTGAAGGGCGTATTTTGCGCCAGATCGGCCAGGCCGGCGCAGGCGGTGGCGCGGAGTTGTTCGGCGTCAAACAGGGTGATGGCGCCGCCGGGTTCACCACGCCGTTGCCAGCCGGCCAACAGTTGTTCGGCGACGGCGCCGGCAGCGCGCCAGTTTAACGGTGTTACAGACATAGGGCCTCCAGAGTGATGGTTCGAAACGGGCCAGCTCGGCCACACGCCGCCCGGTGCTGGTGAAGAGCGCGGGCTTTTCGGCTGATTGTGGCGCAGTGCGTTTTTCGTCGGCCGCTGTTTTGTGCGCTGTTTAGACCAGTTAGCGAGGAATCACGCGAAACTTTGATATAGAGCGCAGATTGCTGGCGGCGTTGCGGTTAAGGCGGGAGAAAAACAGGCGCCCTGCGGCACCTGTAAAGGGGGATTAATTCAGTCTGGCGGCGCCGTCCAACAGGCTTTCAATCATCTGCTTGAGCAGACGCTGCAGCGAGGCGGCGCGCTGCGGTTCAAACGCGTAAGGATACTGTTCGGACATGTAGTTCACCTGCACCAGTTCAAGCTGGATCGCATGCTGTTGCTGCTGCGGCTGGCCGTAGGCGCGGGTGATGTAACCGCCCTTGAAACGGCCGTTCAGTACGTGGGTGTACTGTTGTTGTTGCTCACAGCAGGCGACCAGTCGATCGCTCAGCGCCTGAGCGCAGCTTTCGCCGCCGTTGGTGCCGAGGTTGAGATCCGGCAGCTGGCCGTCGAACAGCCGCGGGATCACCGAGGCGATGGAGTGCGCGTCGAACAGCAGCGCATAGCCGTGCCGAGCTTTGAGGCGCGCCAGTTCGTTTTGCAACTGCTGATGGTAAGGCTGCCAAATCTGCTGCAGATAGCCGGCGCGTTCTTCGTCCGTCGGCGCTTGGCCCGGCAGGAAACTTGGGCGGCCGTCGAACAGCACGTCGGGATACAGGCCGGTGGTGGCGGTGGTGTACAGCGGCTTGTCGTCCGCCGGACGGTTCAGATCGATGACGAAGCGCGAATAGTTGCCGACCAGCACGCTGGCGCCCATTGCCCGGGCGAAATCGTACAGCTGCGGAATGTGCCAGTCGGTATCGGGCAGCGGACGGGCGTCGTCGGTCAGCCCGGCTTCGACCGCCGGTGTGAGTTGCGTACCGGCGTGCGGGATGCTGATCAGCAGCGGCAGGCTGCCGGTCTGGAAGCTAAAAGGATCGCGAATGGTCATTGACGTACTTCTCCTCGGAAAATCACCGTACAGGGCAGCTGGCCGCCCAACCAATAAGCCAGTTCCGCCGGCCGCGACAGCGGCCAGTGAACGAAGTCGGCTACCTTGCCGGTTTCCAGCGTGCCATGGCTGTGTTGCAGCCCCAGCGCTTTGGCGGCGTGGGTAGTGACGCCCGCCAGCGCTTCTTCCGGCGTCAGGCGGAACAGCGTGCAGGCCATGTTGATCATCAGGCGCAGCGACAGCGCCGGCGAGGTGCCGGGGTTGGCGTCGCTGGCGATCGCCATCGGCACGCGGTGCTGGCGGAACAGCTCCACCGGCGGGCACTGGGTTTCGCGCAGCAGGTAATAGGCGCCGGGCAGCAGCACCGCCACGGTGCCGGCGTCGCCCATGGCGCGGGCGTCTTGTTCGGTGGCGTATTCGAGGTGGTCGGCGGAGAGCGCGTGATGGCGCGCCGCCAGCGTGCTGCCGCCGAGCGCGGAGAGCTGCTCGGCGTGCAGTTTGACCGGCAGACCGGCGGCTTCGGCGGCGGCGAAGACGCGCTCCACCTGCGCCGGCGAGAACGCCAGATGTTCGCAGAAGGCGTCAACCGCATCCGCCAGGCCGGCGGCCGCGGCCTGAGGAATGATGGTGTCGCAGACCAGATCGATATAGTCGTCGGCGCGGTTGGCGTACTCCGGCGGCAGCGCATGGGCCGCCAGACAGGTGGTTTTCACCTCGACCGGCAGCAGCTCGCCCAATTTGCGCGCCACCCGCAGCATTTTCAGTTCGCTTTCCGGGCTGAGGCCGTAGCCGGATTTGATTTCCACGCAGGTGACGCCTTCCGCCAGCAGCGGCCGCAGGCGGAACAGCGCCTGCTCCAGCAGCTGCGCTTCGTCGGCTTCGCGGGTGGCTTTGACGGTGGAGATGATGCCGCCGCCCTGCGCGGCGATGTCGGCATAGCTTACGCCGTTCAACCGTTGTTCGAACTCGCCGCTGCGGTTGCCGCCGAACACCAGGTGCGTGTGGCAGTCGACAAAGCCGGGGGTGATGATGCCGCCGTCGAATTTCACCGTTTCGTCCGCGATCAGGCCTGGCGGCAGCGCCGCATGTTCGCCAATCCAGACGATCTTGCCGTCGCGCACGGCGATCGCGCCGTCGGTCAGGGTGTGATAGTTGCCGTCGCGCATAGTGACGATATCGGCGCCGTGCCACAGGCTGTCGCAGTGAATCTCAGACGTCATTGCTTTCCTCCGCCGGAGCCGCAGCTCCCACATGGTTGTATATACAATTAAAAACAACCTAACGCATTCACCGGGATGTCACAAGAGGCGGGCGAGATTTTGTTATCAGGATGTGATCGACAGCGGAGATGCGGGCGCAGGGCGCGCCCGCCGGGGGTCAGACTTCGCTGGTGAAGCGGCCGAACAGCTGATAGCGGCTGCCGGGGTACAGCAATCGCGCCGAGGTCACCACGGTTTTACCGGACCAGGTGCGGCGGTGGATCAGCAGGCCGGGTTCGTGATCCTCCAGCTGCAGCAGCTCGCGCTCGCGCCGGGTAGGGATCACCGCTTCGACGATGTGTTCGCCGGCGGTCAGCGGCGCGGCCTGGGTCAGGTAGGTGTAAGGGGTGACACGGTCGAAATCCTGTTTAAGGTAATCCGGCGCCACCAGCGGGTTGACGCAGCGGTCTTCCACCTGCACCGGCACGTCGTTTTCGTAATGCACGATCTGCGAATAGAACAGCCGCTGGCCGGGCTGAATGCCCAGCGCCGTCGCTTCTTCATCGCTGGCCGCCCGGGCCTTCAGTTCGAGGATTTTGCTGCTGTGGCGATGGCCGCGCGCGGCGATCTCGTCGGCGATGTTGTGCACTTCCAGCAGCGCGGTATGCGCCTTGGCTTCGGCGACGAAGGTGCCGACGCCCTGCATGCGGATCAAAAAACCTTCGCTGGTCAGCTCGCGCAGCGCGCGGTTGATGGTCATGCGGCTGACGCCCAGTTCCGCCACCAGTTCACTTTCGGAGGGCACGCGCTGGTGCGGTTGCCAATGCCCCGCACGAATTTGATTCACGATCGCCTGTTTGACCCGTTGGTAGATCGGGGCGGGGGCATCGCTCATTGCAGCCGCCAGTTGTAACACGGTCTGTTGTTCAGCCACGACGTTAACCTCGTCAAATAAAAAAATAATAACACCAGTTTACTGTTGATGTCGGCGTATGTATATGTATATACAACTAGGGGCCGTCGCGCCAGAAACTTGCCGACGACCGACAAAAAATTCCTGAATGCGCGCCATCGCCGCGCCTCATTCACCGTTACACCAACAGTGGAATACTGCCATGCCTGCTTATTTTGCCCCACGCGCTTTGCTCCCTGAGGGCTGGGCGCATAACGTCCGGCTGGACGTCGATGTGCAAGGTTATCTGACTCAAGTCACCGCCAACGCAGAACCGCAAGGTTGCACCCGGCTGCACGGCGACGCGGTGCCGGGCATGCCGAACCTGCACTCGCACGCTTTCCAGCGCGCGATGGCCGGGCTGGCGGAAGTGGCGGGCAACCCGCAGGACAGCTTCTGGACCTGGCGCGATTTGATGTATCGCCTGGTGCAGCGCCTGACGCCGGAGCAGGTGGAGGTGGTCGCTCGTCAACTGTATATCGAAATGCTCAAGGGCGGATACACCCAGGTGGCCGAATTCCACTACCTGCATCACGACGCCGACGGCAAGCCTTACGCCGATCGCGGTGAGATGACCGGGCGCCTCAGCGCGGCCGCGCATCAGGCCGGCATCGGCATGACGATGCTGCCGGTGCTGTACAGCTACGCCGGTTTCGGCGCGCAGCCGGCGCAGCCGGGGCAGAAACGTTTTATCCAGGATACCGAAGGCTATCTGCAACAGCAGCAGGTGATTGCCCGCCAGCTGGCGGATCGTCCGCTGCAGAATCAGGGGCTGTGTTTCCACTCGCTGCGCGCGGTGGAGCTCGGCCAGATGCAGCAGATTTTGGCCGCGTCGGATCGCACCTTGCCGGTGCATATTCATATCGCCGAACAGCAAAAAGAGGTGAATGACTGCCTGGCGTGGAGCGGACAACGCCCGGTGGCCTGGCTGTATGACCATCTGCCGGTGGATCAGCGCTGGTGCCTGGTGCACGCCACTCATCTGGATCGCAGCGAGTTGGAAGCGTTGGCGCGCAGCCGCGCGGTGGCCGGCCTGTGCCCGACCACCGAAGCCAACCTCGGCGACGGCATTTTCCCCGGCGACGCCTATCTGCAGCAGGAGGGGCGCTGGGGCATCGGTTCCGACAGCCATGTTTCGCTCAACGTGGTGGAAGAGCTGCGCTGGTTTGAATACGGCCAGCGGCTGCGCGATCAGCGCCGCAACCGCCTGACCACGCCGCAGCAGCCGGCGGTGGGCGATGTGCTGTACCACCAGGCGCTGCAGGGCGGCGCGCAGGCGTGCGGCGCGCCGATCGGCCGATTGCAGAGCGGTTATCGCGCCGACTGGCTGGTGCTGGATGGCGACGATCCGTACCTGGCGGCGGCGCCTGACGCCTCGATCCTCAACCGTTGGCTGTTCGCCGGCGGCAAGGAACAAATTCGCGACGTGTTCGTCGGCGGCCGACAGGTGATCGAGCAGGGGCGGCATGCGTTGCAGCAGCAGAGCGGCGCCGAGTTCCTGCAGGTGTTGAAAACCTTCCAGCAGGAGGCGTAATGAGCCTGAACCGTTTCAACTTCGCCGCGTTGCCGGTCAGCCCATGGCGCAATGGCGGCGGGGAAACCCGTGAAATCGTCAGCTGGCCGCCGGGCGAGCAGAATTTCGACTGGCGCGCCAGCATCGCCACCATCGCGCAGGATGGGCCGTTTTCCGCCTTTGCGGGCATCGACCGTTCGATTACGCTGCTGGAAGGCGACGGCGTGCGGTTGTACAGCGCCGGGCATATCGATCATCAGCTGGCGCAGGTTGGGGAGCCGTTCGCATTCTCGGGCGACGTGGCGCTGGAGGCGACGCTGCTGGGCGGCGCCAGTCAGGATTTCAACATCATGACGCGCCGCGGCCGGCAGGCGGCCGAGGTGCGGCGCAGCACGGCGCCCGTCACCCTGTCACCCAACCGGGCGGGCGTGCTGTATGTGCTGAGCGGGGTCTGGTCGCTGCCGGGGGGCGGCGAACTGAGCGCGCGCGAGGGCGTCTGGTGGGCGGCGCAGGCGGTGAGCGGCGAGGTGAAGCCGTTGACCGCCGACGGCGCTATCCTGTGGGCGAACATCACAGCCTGCTAACGCAAGGTAGAGTCCTGCGCCCGGTTATGGGATTATTCACTTTTCCCCATTAATCATAAAGAAGGGCGCATGGCTTCGCTGAAAGACGTCGCAAAACTTGCCGGAGTCTCGCTGATGACGGTGTCCCGCGCCATCAATGAACCCGGCAAGCTGCGGCCGGAAACCTACCGCCGCGTCAAACAGGTTATCGACCAGTTGGACTACGTGCCGGATCTGTCGGCGCGGCGTATTCGCGGTGACGGAAATCGCGTGCAGACGCTCGGCGTGCTGGCGCTGGACACAGCCACGACGCCGTTCTCGGTGGAAATGATCCTGTCGATTGAGAAAACCGCCCGCGAGCGAGGCTGGAACAGCTTCGTCGTCAACCTGTTCGCCGACGACAACGCCGAACAGACCGTCGATCTGCTGCTGGCGCATCGTCCGGATGGGGTGATATTCACCACGATGGGACTGCGCGAGGTGACATTGCCGGCCAAACTGCTGGACAAAAAGCTGGTGCTGGCCAACTGCGTTAGCCCGACGCATGCGATCGCCAGCTATATTCCTGATGACGAGCAAGGACAGTATGACGCCACGCGCGCGCTGATCGCCAAAGGCTATCGCGCGCCACTGTGCATTCATTTACCGGCGGATACGCTGGCGGCGGGCCTGCGCCGTCGCGGTCTGGAACGCGCCTGGCGCGAAGCGGGGCGCGATGTTGAACAGCTGCGGCAGTATCATCTCGATCTGAGCGGCGGCGACCAAAGCTATCGCGACTGCGTCGCGCTGCTGGAGCGGCATTTCTCTGCAGGAAGGCGCGATTGCGATGTCGTGGTGTGCGGGAACGATCGGATAGCCTTTCTGGTGTATCAGGTATTGCTGGCACAAGGATGGCGCATACCGCAACAGGTAGCGGTGCTGGGTTACGACAATATGGTCGGCACCGGCGAGCTGTTCCTGCCGGCATTGACGACGGTGCAGCTGCCGCATTACGAGCTGGGCCGCCTTGCGGCGCTGCATGTGATTGAGCAGCGGGAGCAGCATGAGACGGTGAAAGTGCCTTGCCCACTGTTGGAGCGTGGTTCGCTGTAAGCGCACCGGATGCGTCGCTGTGCGCCCGGTGCTTATTCCCATTATCCCCAGATGCTTGCCAACTGCCATCCCGTGATGGGCTCGAACTCTGCCCGGCCGCCTTCGGCGAACAGGCTGGGGCGGCGATCGCCCTTCGTCGGATAAATTCGGCTGGTCAGGCAGGCTTGCCCCTGATTGACGAAGATCTCCAGCGATGAGCGGTCAATGAAGATCCGTAGCGACAGGGTCTCACCTTCTGGCAGCGGCACGCTGCGGCAGGTGCACAGGGCGCGGTTTTCATGAAAACGCTCCAGCACCAGCCGGTGCGCCTGATTGTCGACGAACAGCCGCGCCGCACTCCCGATGGCCAGCCCGTAGCGCTCGGCGTCGTTGTCGGCCGGTCTCAACGTCAGGGTGAGTTCCTGCACGTCGTCCGCCAGCGGCAGATGTTGATTGGTCAGCGTCTGTGCCAAAAACGTGTGCGATTCTCGGCGCAGCGCCGCCAGTTCACGCGCCGGGTTCATGCGGACGCTGCCGTCGGCGGCCAGCGTCAGCTCACGCGGCAGGGTGAGGGCGCCCGCCCAACGGTGCGCTTTGCTGGGCATTGGGGATTCCCACATATCCATCCAGGCAAACAGCAGCCGACGGCCGTCGGCGGCGGTGAAGGTCTGCGGCGCATAGAAATCGTGGCCGGCATCCAGCTCGCAGAAGGGTTGGGTCACCCTAAAGTCGCTGTCAGGCCGCCAGTGGCCGAGCAGATAGCCGCTCTGGAAGCGATTGCGGTAGCGGTAGCCCTGTGCCGCCAGTCCCTGCGGGGAAAACAACAACAGGTGTTGTTCCCCCAGCGGGAAGAAATCCGGGCATTCCCACATATACCCTTGATGCGCCGCCTGCGCACCGGCCAGCACCCGATCGAAGCACCAGGCGCGCAGATCTGCAGAACGGTACAGGCGCACCTGGCCCAGGCCGTTTTCTTTGGCACCGATCACCAGCCACCATTCGCCGTTCTCGCGCCAGACTTTCGGATCGCGGAAATGCTGAATGCCGTCCGGCGGGGCCAGCACGGGCCCGTGCTTGACGAAGCGTATGCCATCTTCGCTGGTGGCCAGACATTGCACTTCCCGCACCTGGCTGTCGTCGCCGGGCTCGCCCAGCCACACGTGGCCGGTATAAATCAGCGTCAGCACGCCGTTGTCATCCACGGCGCAGCCGGAAAAGCAACCGTCTTTGTCATAGGGCGCATCGGGCGCCAGGGCGATGGGCTGGTGCTGCCAGCGGATCAGATCGCGGCTGGTCGCGTGCCCCCAGTGCATGGGGCCCCAGTGCTCGCTATAGGGGTGATGCTGGAAGAAGGCATGATAGACGCCGTCAATACAGATCAGGCCGTTGGGATCGTTGATCCAGCCGGCGGGCGGCGCGAGATGGAACTGCGGGTAGTATTCGTCTCGGCGCTCTGCGCGCAGGGCTTCGACCGCATGGTCGGCTTGAGCTAAGGCAGTGTTCATTGGACAGACTCACTTGATTTAATGGCGGATTGAAAGGGGGTTGCGCTGGCGGAACGTTCGCCGCGCAGCAGGAAACAGGAGACAAGCGTCGTGGCGGCGACCGCGCACCCCATCAGCAGATAGGTGTCGGCAAAGCCGATGCGGTCATAACCGTAGCCCGCCAGTGGCGACAGGAAGCTGGCCATCACCTGGGTGATGAACTGAAAGCCCACCAGGTAAAGCGTTGAGGAGAGGCGACTGTCGAAGCGGCTGGCGATGTATTTGAAGATAGCGATCAGCAGGATAGGCAACTCCACGGCGTGCAGCAGTTTCATGGCAGAGATCATCAATGCGCCGCTGACCAAGCCTGAGCCGAACATGCGCAGCGCCATCACGCCACCGGCCAGCAACAGCCCCTGTTTGGCGCCGATGCGGTTCACCAGCAGCGGCGCCAGGAACATGCCGCCGGCTTCGAGGAAGACCTGCAGCGAGTTGAGGAAGCCGTACATCTCGTTGCCCTGTTCGCGAGAAGCGAACTGCGAAGCGAAGTAGACCGAAAATTGCTGATCGAAAACGTTGTACACGCTGATACCGAGCACAAACACCACCAGCGCCCAGAAGCCCGGCATACGCAGCAGCGCCAGCGCATCCTGCAGCCGCAGATTTTCCGGTTTGCCGAACGCCAGGCCGGCCATCGCGTTCGGCTTCAGCTCGCGCACCTGGCTGAGCAGCAACAGGAATACTATGGCGGCGGCGGAGGCCAGCCAGAAATTGATGTTCGGATCGATATTGAAGATAAAACCGGCCAAAAAGGTGGCGCTGGCCCAGCCGAGCGATCCCCACATGCGGGCGCGGCCGAATTCGAAACCGCTGATGCGGCTGACTCGCTCGGTATAAGATTCCAGCGCGCCGATGCCGGCGAAGAAGGTGGCGCCGATAAATACCCCGCCGACCAGCGCGCCGAGCGGCAGGCTGCTGGCCAGCAGCGGAGCGTATACGTAGATAAAAAACGGGCCGGTCAGCAACAGCATCACGCCGAGAAACTGCAGCAGGTGCTTGCGCAGCCCAAGTTTGTCCTGAATAAACCCGTACAGCGGCTGTGCGCACAGCGCCACCAACGAGATAGCGGAGAAGATCAGGCCGGTTTCGGCGCCTTTCAGGCCGATCTTCTGATTCAGCCACAGCGAGATCAGCGAAAAGCTGGAAGACCAGGTGAAGAAAAAGAAGAACAGCAGGCCGCTGAGCAGCACGTAATATTTTTTAGTCTCGCGGTTCATGGGTAGGGCCCCGGTGAGTGAAGTTAGCTCTATTGTTAACGTTAACTCGCAAAGGGATGAAGCTAGCAGATATCACGCGTGCGATGTTAATCACAAAAGTTAACGTTAACATTTCGGCGTTGTGATCGAGGTCACGAGTTGGCAAGGGGGCGATGTGCCCCCGAAGGATTAACGATCGTTCAGCGAGCGCAGATGGTCGTCGCGGCGCAGCGTCATCAGCGCAAACAGGCTGACCACCGAGGTGGCGACCACGTAGTAGGCGGGAATGTCGATATTGCCGGTCTGCTTGATGAGACCGGTGATAATCAGCCCGGCCGAGCCGGAAAACACCGCATTGGACAGCGAGTAAGCCAGCCCCAGACCGGTATAGCGCACCCGGGTCGGGAACATCTCCGCCAGCATCGCTGGGCCGGGACCGGCCAGCAGCCCGACCACCGCACCGGCGATCAGCACCGCCAGCCCTTTGACCCACAGTGAGCTCTGCGCATCCTGCAACAGATGCAGCAGTGGGAAGGTGAACAGGATCACTGCCGCCACCGCCGTCAGCATCACCGTTTTACGCCCCAGCCTGTCGCTGATGATGCCCGCCGGCAGGATGGTCAGGGCGAAGCCGACGTTGGCCAGCACCGTCGCCACCAGCGCTTGCTGGAAGGTGGCGTGCAGCGAGGTTTGCAAATAGGAAGGCATGACCACCAGGAAGGTATAACCGGCGGCTGACCAGCCCATCATGCGACCGATGCCGATCAGAATGGTTTTCACCACGCCGCTCAGTTTCGCTTCCTGCGGTGTGGCGGCCTGTTCCACGCGTTGCTGCGCCTGGGTGAACGTGGGTGTCTCCTCGAGCTTGAGCCGCAGCCACAGCGCCACGGCGCCCATCGGCAGCGCCAGCAAGAACGGAATGCGCCAACCCCAGTCATGCAGCTGCTGCGCGCTGAGCAGCGCGGCCAGCAGCGCCACCAGTCCGGCGCCGGCCAACAGGCCGAGCGCGACGGTCAGCGATTGCCAGGCGCCGAACAGCCCGCGCTTGCGCTTGGGAGCAAACTCGGTCATCAGCGACACCGCGCCGCCGAATTCGCCGCCGGCGAACAGCCCCTGAAACATGCGCAGCAGCGTCAGCAGCAGCGGGGCTGCGACGCCGATAGAGGCATAGGTTGGCATGACGCCGATCAGCGCGGTGGCCAGCGTCATCAACAGCAGTACCGCAATCAGCGTCGGCCGGCGGCCGATGCGATCGCCGATGCGGCCGAAGATCACCGCGCCGATCGGTCGGCAGAAAAACGCCAGCGCAAAGGCGGCGTAGGTGAGGATCAGGCTGGTGATTTCATTTTCACCCTGCAGGGTGAAAAAATTGGCGGCGATAACGGTGGCCAGGAAGCCATATACGCCGAACTCATACCATTCGATAAAGTTGCCGACCGAGCCGGCCAGCAACGCCTGACGCGACCGGCGCGCGTCGAGAGTCTGTTGATTCATCCCCGTTCCCATACATTTGAATTATTGTTCGTCAGTTCTAAATTTATACGACAAAACAATCAATTGATTTCAGCGGGAACTGTGAGGCACTCAGCGCATGCCGTCGATGCGCCACCATCCGGGGCACACATCGGCGAAAGCATGTGAGACCGGGCGCAGCTCCGGCAGATCGGCGCGGTCGAAGCTGCCGGTGGCCAGCGCCACCGTCGGTTCGTCGTCTACCGCTCCCAGCGTGCTGCCGCAGCGCGGGCAAAAGGCGCGGCTGGAGTAGGGGGAGGAGCGGTACAGCGCGGGCATGCCGCCAGGGCCGTTCCACTCGACGGCCTGACGCGGGAATTCGACCCAGCACAGCGTTGGCGCGCCGGAGTGGCGGCGGCAAAAATCGCAGGAACAGCTGTGCGGGTTGCCTGGCATGCCGTGTGCCTGAAAGCGAATATGTCCGCACAGGCAGCCGCCGCTATAGCGTGGATTTTGCATGATTTCTCCGTCATCAGCGCGGGGGAAACGATGAAAATCACTATAGCCATATCGCGAAAAAATAACAGGCCTCCACAGGGCGATTACCAGAGCAACGGCGCCGGCTCGCGGCCATTTTCGGCGTAGTACAGCGAGGGCAGGAACTGCGCTAAATAGCTGAACTCGTTGTAGCAGTGGCGCATCAGGTTAAACCCGATGTCGTCCGCCAGTTCGTCGTGGGCGTTGGCGCAGGCTTTACCCAGCAGGAAGCGGCTGCGCAGCACGCACCCATAGGGCGTATCGCGCACCAGATGCAGCATTTCGCCGTCGCAGGGATCGCCGTTGTCATCCAGCGCCACCTGATCGCCGAAGCCGATGCGCGCGCAAACGGCGGCGGAGAGCGCCTGCGCGTCGCGCGCTTGGCGCAGCGGCTGCGGCGCGAAGAAGTCCTCGGCGGCGTGAAACTTGAGGCGCGCCGCGACCGGCGGCAGCTCCGCCAGCCATTCGACCGCTTCGATGCTGGCGCCGACGTAGCTTTCCCCTTTTTTCCAGTGGCGATCCCAGCCGCGATGTTCGACGTGATCGTGCGGGTGCCACCAGTTGATGTGCTGGGTGCTCTCGAAGAAGGTGAACCACCAGTCCAGCATGCGCCCTTTACAACCGTGCAGATCGGTTCGAACCGCTACGGTGAGCAGGCCGTCGGCGCTGCGGCTCAGCCCCATTTCCAGCCGCAGCGGCTCGGGCCTGAGCAACTCGTTGATATCGTTGACGCCCCAGGGCGCCAGCAGGGAAGGATGTGTCATAATGGATTCCTGTTTTATTTTGGAAACGATATTTGTTTCCAAAATAAAGCTATGCCGTTATGCTGAGTCTGTCAACGCTTGTGAGGAACAAATATGGCGAACCCGAATGAAGAACCGCTGCGCGCTCGTGGCCGGCCGGCCACGCCGGAAACGGCGCTGCGCGACGCGCTGACGCAGGCGACGCTGGCGCTGCTGCTCGACGGCGGATACGCCGCGGCAACGGTGGATGCGGTGGCGAAACGTGCCGGGGTGGCTAAAAAAACCCTGTATCGCTTTGCCGCTAATCGCGATGAGCTGGTGGCGCAGGCGGTGAGCGGCTGGACCGAGGCGTTTAAGCCGGCCTTCGCACAGGATGCCGGGCGGCGGGAAGCGGTAGCGCCGCTGTTGGAAACGGGACTGAAGGCGGTGGCGCAGCAGGTGCTGAGCGCCGAAGCGGTGGGCATGTTTCGGCTGCTGCAGAGCGATTTCCCGGGGCGTGAGGCGCTGCTGGACAGCTACCAGCGCAACGGCATTCAGCGCGGGCGGGCGACGGTGGCGGATTGGCTGCGGCGCCAGCAGCAATACGGCTGGTTGCTTGCCCGCGACTGGGCGCAAACCAGCGACCTGTTGCTGGCGATGACCATCGCCGAACCGCTGCGCCAGATGACGTTGGGGCTGCTGCCGCCGGGCAGCGCGATCGACGAACGCATCGCGGCGGCGGTGGCGCTGGTGATGCCGGGGTTGCTGCGCGGCGAAAACGCGGAGTGCGCCACATTGTGAGCCGTATTCATCTGTGGCATGTTGATTGTTCAATCCATATCACTTTTTCGCGATGCCCACATGAATGCTGCTTACCCGTTCAAGCAGGGCGATCTGTTCGCCTTGACCGTTTTTCTGGCTGTTGCCACCCATCGCAGCTTTCACGCGGCGGCGGTGGAGCTGGAGGTGACGCCGTCGGCGGTCAGCCACTCGATAAAAAACCTGGAACAGCGGCTTGGGGTGAGGCTGTTCAACCGCACCACGCGTAGCGTGGCGCCGACCGAGGCGGGTGAGCGTTTGGCGGCGCAGCTGCGCCCGGCGCTGTCGTCTATTTCGCAGGCGCTGCATGAAGTGGATGAATGGCGCGCCACGCCGAGCGGCACCGTGCGCATCAACGCCAGCGAAGGGGCGGTCAGGCTGGTATTGCGCCCGTTGCTGGCCGATTTCCTGCGCGAGTACCCCCATATCCATCTGGACATCGTTTGCGACGGCAAGCTGAGCGATATCGTCGCCGAGGGGTTTGATGTCGGCATTCGGCTGGCGGAAGCCGTGCCGCAGGACATGATCGCGATGCGCGTCAGCCCGCCCGTACGTTTCGCCGCCATCGCCGCGCCCGGCTATTTCGCCGTCCATGGGCGCCCGGCGACGCCGCAGGATTTGCTGCGTCATAACTGCATCCGTTTTCGCTTCGACAGCGGCACGATTTATCGTTGGGAATTTGAACGCGATGGCCTTAGCGAGTCGATCGGCGTCACCGGCGCGTTGACGCTGACCGATCAACCCCTGATGGTGGAGGCCGCCATCGACGGTATCGGCATCGCTTTCGTTCCCGAACATTTGGCGCTAGAGGCGTTGCACGACGGGCGACTGGAGCGGGTGCTGGAGGCGTGGTGTCCGGCTTATCCGGGGCTGTGTCTCTACTACTCCGGCCATCGTCACGTTTCGGGCGCGCTGAAGGCGTTGATCGAGTATCTGCGCGCGGCGCAGTCCTGATGCGTGCTTCTTTCGGCGACGCCAATTAGTGAGCCGCCTTCATCTCGACAGTGAGGTTCGCTTGCATTGTTGCGGCGTGGGGCCTGCCTTACGCTCATGAGGAGACGCCGGGCAATCGTCCGGAACCCGCACCACAATGCAGCGAGGAATCGATGATGGATAAGAAGATGAAAGCGGTAGTTATGACCGGCGCCAACCGGCCCTGGGAAATCAGACAGGTGCCGATGCCCCGCGCAGAACCGGGTCAGGTTCTGGTCAAAGTACACGCCTCGGGCATGTGCTACACCGACGTGTGGGCGACGCAAGGATACGGCGGCGATATTTACCCGCAAACGCCGGGTCATGAAGTGGTGGGGGAAGTGGTTGAGGTGGGCGCCGGCGTGCATACGCGGCAGATCGGCGATCGCGTCGGCACCACCTGGGTGCAATCGGCCTGCGGCCGCTGCCCGTACTGCCGCGAAAATCGGCCGCTGACGGGGCAAACGGCGATGAACTGCCCGGCGCCGCGCACCACCGGTTTTGCCGCCCAGGGTGGCCACGCCGAGTATATCGCCATCGCCGCGGAAGGCACGGTGTTACTGCCGGACGGGCTGTCTTATATCGACGCCGCGCCAATGATGTGTGCGGGGTATACCACCTGGAGCGGCCTGCGCGACGCGGCGCCGTTGCCGCATGAAACGGTCGCGGTGTTGGGTATCGGCGGGCTGGGGCATGTCGCGCTGCAGCTGTCGAAAGCCTGCGGTTTCGATACCGTTGCCATCACTCATTCGCCGGACAAGCACGCGCTGGCGAAGCAGTTGGGCGCCGATCGCATCGTCGCCTCCGGCAAGGCGCTGCGGGAGAGCGGCGGCGCGGATATTCTGCTGGTGACCACCAATGACTTCGACTCCGCGCAGGAAGCGATGAACGGCCTGCGGGTTGATGGCCGAGTGGTGTTGTGCGGGCTGGACTTCAGCAAGCCGTTCGCTATCTCTTCGGAAGGGGTGCCGTTCCATATGATGCGTCAGCGGGTGATCGGGTCGACCCATGGCGGGCAGCACTACCTGAGTGAGGTGCTGAACCTGGCGGCGAAAGGCAAAGTGAAGCCGATTGTCGAGACGTTTGCGCTGGAACAAGCCCAGGAGGCTTATGAACGGCTTGCCTCGGGTAACATGCGTTTTCGCGGTGTCTTCGTGCCATCGGCGGCGTGAGAAAAGGGCCGAGAATTCGGCCCTTGATGGCAGGGCGCCGCGGCGCCCTGCTTCTGTTACAGCTTGGGCCCGGCGTTCACCAGTTTTTCGCCCGCCTGGGTGACGGTGTATTTAGCGAAGTTGTCGATAAAGCGCTGTGCCAGATCCTGCGCCTTCTCCCGCCACAGCGATTCGTCGGCGTAGGTTTTGCGCGGATCGAGGATGGACGGATCGACGCCCGGCAGCGCGGTCGGCACTTCCAGCCCGAAGATCGGCAGCGTGAAGGTCTCGGCCTGTTCAATATCGCCATTCAAAATCGCGTCGATGATGCCGCGTGTATCTTTGATCGAAATGCGCTTGCCGCTGCCGTTCCAGCCGGTGTTCACTAGGTAAGCCTGGGCGCCAGCGGCCTCCATGCGTTTCACCAGCACTTCGGCGTACTGCGTCGGGTGCAGCGTCAGGAACGCGGCGCCGAAGCAGGCGGAGAAGGTTGGCGTCGGTGCGGTGATGCCGCGTTCGGTGCCGGCCAGCTTGGCGGTGAAGCCGGACAGGAAGTGATATTGAGTCTGCTCCGGCGTCAGGCGCGATACCGGCGGCAGCACGCCGAAGGCGTCGGCGGTCAGGAAGATGATCTTGCGCGCATGGCCGGCCTTGGATACCGGCTTGACGATGTTCTCGATGTGATAAATCGGGTAGGAGACGCGGGTGTTCTCGGTTTTGCTGGCGTCGTCGAAGTCGATGCTGCCGTCGGCCAGCACGGTGACGTTCTCCAACAACGCATCGCGGCGGATCGCCTGATAGATTTCCGGTTCCGCCTGCGGCGACAGCTTGATGGTTTTGGCGTAGCAGCCGCCTTCGAAGTTGAACACGCCGTCGTCGTCCCAACCGTGCTCGTCATCGCCGATCAGCTGGCGTTTCGGATCGGTAGAGAGGGTGGTTTTGCCGGTGCCGGACAGGCCGAAGAATACCGCTACGTCGCCTTGCTCGCCGACGTTGGCCGAGCAGTGCATCGAGGCGATGCCCTGCAGCGGCAGCAGATAGTTCATGATCGAAAACAGGCCTTTCTTCATCTCGCCGCCATACCAGGTGCCGCCGATCAGCTGCATGCGCTCGGTCAGGTTGAAGGCGACGAAGTTTTCCGAGTGCAGCCCCTGCTGCTGCCAGTCCGGGTTGGTGCATTTGGCGCCGTTCATCACCACGAAGTCCGGTTCAAAGTCCGCCAGTTCGGCTTCGGTCGGGCGGATGAACATGTTTTTCACGAAGTGCGCCTGCCAGGCCACCTCGGTGATGAAGCGCACCTTGAGGCGCGTGTCGGCGTTGGCGCCGCAGAAGGCGTCCACCACGAACAGGCGCTTGCCGGAGAGCTGATTGCCCACCAGCGTCTTCAGATGCTGCCAGACTTCCGGCGAGAGCGGCTGGTTGTCGTTCTTGCCGGTGCCGCTGTCGGACCACCAGACGGTGTCGCGCGTGGTGTCGTCGCGCACGATGTATTTGTCTTTCGGCGAACGGCCGGTGAATTCGCCGGTGGCGACGTTGACCGCCCCCAGTTGGGTGAGGGTGCCGCGCTCCAGCGGCGGCAGGTCGGCGCGGGTCTCTTCGGCGAACAGCAATTCATAGCTGGGGTTATAAACGATGTCGGCGGCCTGATGGATACCGTAACCAGCGAGGGTTTGTGGGGTAACAGCGCGTGAAGACATATTCTACTTCCTTATGAGTCATATTATGCCTTTTTCCCGCGCGGTGCCGCGCGCAGGATTAAGGATCGGATCAAGCTGACCGGATTCAGCTAATGGCGTTTCCGGTTCTTTATTAATAAAACAGGGGGCTTTTTCGCCCTCCTATAGCATAGCAGCGAATTTAAACTTGATTACTTTAATTACAAAATGCTGACGATAATTAATTAAAACCAACCTTGGCGGAGGGTCACAATATTGAATTCCACCCGCGTAATTTAGTTTTGCATTTTTATTTTTTATCATATCGTCAGGACTGTCTACTGTTTTATTTCTTATTAGAAAAGGCGAAGTCCGCAATAGGATTTTTCGTAATCATTTGTTTTTGCTTGGCTATGGCAGGTTGTTGCGCCAGGTAAACCTAACCGTACTGTACGCTTGTCAGCAGGGTGAATAATGAAACAGATAAATGCAGAACTGGCCTGTGATAAAAATACGGCCTCGTCCGAATCTTCAGGGTTAATTAATCAACTTCGTCAAATAGATATCGGTGCGGTCCCGATCTCGTTGTTTATCACCATTTGTGCGATCGTGGCGATTTCCGCCTACGCCAACTTCCTGCCGAAGAATATGATCGGCGGCCTGGCGGTGATAATGACGCTGGGCTTTGCATTGGCGCAGTTGGGTAAAAGCATTCCCGTGCTGCGCGATATCGGCGGACCGGCCATTCTGTGTTTGATGGTGCCGTCGGTGCTGGTCTATTTCAACGTGTTCCAGCCCAACGTCATGGGCACCGTCCATCTGCTGATGAAAGACGCCAACCTGCTTTATTTCGTTATCGCCAGTCTGGTGGTCGGCAGCATTCTCGGCATGAACCGGGTGATCCTGATCCAGGGGATGATTCGCATGTTCGTGCCGCTGGTGGTGGGCACGGTCACGGCGGTGATCACCGGGCTGCTGGTAGGCAAACTGTTCGGCTTTACCTTCTATCACACCTTCTTCTTCATCATTGTGCCGATCATCGGCGGCGGCATCGGCGAGGGCATTTTACCGCTGTCGCTGGCCTATTCGGCGATCCTGGGCTCGACGCCGGACGTCTATGTCGCGCAGTTGGCGCCGGCGGCGGTGCTGGGCAACATTTTCGCCATCGTCACCGCCGGGGTGCTGGCGCGCATCGGTATGCAACGCAAGGCGCTGAGCGGTGACGGCATGCTGATCCGTTCGGCGCAGGAGAACGCGATGTTCGCCATCAAGGAGCAAAGCGGCAACGTCGATTTTCAACTGATGGGGGGCGGGCTGCTGGTGATTTGCGCCTTCTTTATCGTCGGCGGCCTGTTCGAGCACATCGTGCATATCCCCGGCCCGGTGCTGATGATCCTGTTTGCGGTGCTGTGCAAATACTGTCGGGTGATACCGGCCTCGATGGAGACCGGCGCGCACAGTTTCTACAAGTTCGTCTCCACGGCGCTGGTGTGGCCGCTGATGATCGGCCTGGGCATGCTCTACGTGCCGCTGGAAAGCGTGGTGGCGGTGTTCTCTGTCGGTTATGTGGTGGTCTGCGGCTCGGTAGTGCTGTCGATGGGGCTGGTCAGTTTTCTGATCGCGCCTTATCTGAAGATGTTCCCGGTGGAAGCGGCGATCGTCACCTGTTGCCACAGCGGCCTGGGCGGCACCGGCGATGTGGCGATCCTGTCGGCGTCGAACCGTATGGGGTTGATGCCGTTTGCCCAAATCGCCACGCGTATCGGCGGCGCTTCCACGGTCATTGGTGCGACGCTGCTGCTCGGTTGGTTAGTCTGAGTCCAGAGTTTCTTATGGATAACCGGGGTTGGATTGCCCCGGTTTTTTCATGCGTCTTTTTCGCCGATCGTGATAATGCTGATTATTATCTTGAAAATCATTCATGTGGCGAAAATGCATAGCCGTATTTTATCTAAGAAAATTCTGTACTCGGCGAAAAGGTGTCTATTCTTTTCTCTTAAGGGATTATCGTTCTCATTCAGAGTGCCGAGGGAAGGCGCCAGCGCATTACCGATATCCCCGTATTGATTCAACACCGGGCCGCTGCCGTTCAGGCAATCCGCCAGTTGGGGCATCCCCCCGATTGAATTGACGAATATGGAGATAAGGTTATGTCATCAAGTAATGCTTCCGTTAAAGCCGAAGGCGTATTAGCCCTGCTGGGCGCTTATAAACCCGATGAAGACGACACCATTACCGTGCTGCATCCGTCGAAAACGTTCGAAAATGCCGGCCTGGAGTTGGTGCGTGGCGATCGCAGCTGGCACGACAAGGGCGTGACCGACCAGCCGGTTGCCCTGACGTACAGCTTCTGGGAAAAGGCGCCGGGCAACATGTCGAGCATGAGCATCAGCGGCTTCAGCAGCTTTAACGCGGAACAGCGCGAGCAGGCCAAACTGTCGTTGCAGTCATGGTCTGACGTGGCCAACATCACCTTCACCGAGACCAGCAATACCGCCGCCGCCAACATCAAATTCGGCCTGTTCGACTACAGCTCGCGTGGCTCCTATGCTTTTGCGTATAACCCGGATTCCTCGCCTTCGGTCGCTGGCCAAACCTGGTATAACGCCACCAACTCTACCTTCGTCAACAACCGGATACATGAAAACGAATACGGTCGCCAGACCTTTACCCATGAAATCGGCCATGCGCTGGGGTTGCAGCATCCGGGCGACTATAACGCCGCGCCGGGCGTCAGCATTACCTACGGCAAAGACGCGACCTATTTCGAGGACAGCCGCGCCTACAGCCTGATGAGCTATTTCAGCGAAAGCAACACCGGGCAAGACTTTAAGGGTGCGTACTCGTCCGGGCCGCTGCTCAACGACATCACGGCGATCCAGCATTTCTACGGCGCCAACATGAACACCCGCACCGGCGATACGGTTTACGGTTTCAACTCCAACACCGACCGCGACTTCCTTACCGCCACCGGCGCGCAGGACAAAATAATCTTCACCGCCTGGGATGCCGGCGGCAACGATACCTTTGACTTCTCCGGTTTCGGCCAGAATCAGCGCATCAACCTGAACGAAAAAGCGTTCTCGGACGTCGGCGGCCTGAAAGGCAACGTGTCGATCGCGGCGGGCGTGACGATTGAAAACGCCATTGGCGGTTCAGGCAACGATGTGCTGGTGGGCAACGCCGCCGATAACGTGCTCAAGGGCGGCGCCGGTGATGACGTGCTGTACGGCGGCAAAGGGGCGGATCAGCTGTGGGGCGGCGCTGGCAAGGACACCTTCGTCTACTTTGCGGCGGATGAGTCGACGGCGGCGGCGCCGGACTGGATCCGCGACTTCGTACGCGGCGAGGACAAGATCGATCTGACATTGTTCAACACCGGCAGCGCCGACGGCATCCGCTTCGTCGATCAGTTCAGCGGTAAGGCGGGCGAGGCGAAGCTGAGCTATGACGCGCAAAATCATGTCAGCGATGTGGCGATCAACCTGGGCGGCGCTTTTGGCGGCAGCGATTTCCTGGTGAAGGTGGTGGGGCAGCCGCTGGATGCCGGCGATTTTGTGCTGGCCTAAATCGGGCAACAAAAATAGGGCGTTTTGGGCAAAAACCCGACAATTCCTATTAATTCCGTCATATTAGCGTGACATAGTAGCGCGCAGAAGGCCGGGCTTGCATACCTCGGGCTTCTGTCGGATCGCCAACCCTTTCGGTTGGCGATTCATTTTCCGCCTTTCAGCATGTGGATGGCGGCGCCGAGCAGGATACGCCGTTCGATATCGTTGCTGTCCGCCAACTGCCGCGCCAGATGTTTTTCCAGCGTTTCCACCGACAGCGCTTCGCCGCGATGGCGCAGCTGCATCACGCCGTCGCCGATCAGGCGGGCGACCTCATCCCATACGGGTTTAATCTCCTGTCCCGAGAACGTCATGGCCTACCTCGGCTGGTTGATTTTTGCCCAATGTAGCAGTTGAACTGCGGCTTCGCTACCGGCCGCCTAAAACAGGAAGCATAAAAAACAAGCCATCAGTATTTCTTCTGGTTTTTACGCCCAATACTTACGGTGTTGAAATCAGGAGGACACATCATGAACTGGGTCGAAACTTTGGCGGAGTATTACCGCCTCAGCCGCACGGGTGAAACGCAGCATTGGCTGTGTCGCCGCTGGTTGCCGCAGGGAGAAGCGCGGCTGGCCTATCTGCGAGAATTGCTGGAACCGACCGCGGCGCCGCAGCGGCGGTGAACAGGGCGCCGGCGCTTGGCCGGCGTCGTTTCGCTGAGTTAACCGAAGGCTATCGCCGCCCAGCGCAACAGCAGCAACGCCAGGCAGATCAACAGCAGTACCACCACCATTTTACTGAGCTTGTGGCCCATGCGTTTTGTCGCCACGCCGCCTCCTTAACTGAAATACCAGCCGCCGACGAGCGCGATGAGAAAAAGCGTCGCCAAGGCGACGCCGTTGAGTATATCGCTGAAGGTATCGTCAGCATCGATGTCGTCTTGTCGCATTGCCGGGTCGCCATTGGGTGAATAATAACCACAGTATGCGCCCGGCAGGGCGGCAGGCACAGCGAAGAACGGTAAAAACTCGTAAAGGCGGCGGTGGCGGAACGCGCAGTCGCGCTTGCGATGGATGCAGACGGCCGGCAATACGTTGTACTATCCTGTCTGCATTAAGGCATTTTTCCAAAAGGTATAATCATGGCGACGGCAATTCCACAGAAATACGAGCACCTTGAGCGCTGGGCGTTCGGCGATACCGAACAGCAGGCCGATGAAGTGGTGCAATTGATCCTGAATGGCACCAAAACGGCCACCTGTTCCAACCTGGATGGCGAGGGGATCCCGCAGGCCGGCGATCTGTTCCTGGTGGTGGACGGCAAGGGCGAGCCGGTCTGTGCGGTTGAACTGACCGCGGTAGAAATGAAAACCTACGATCAGGTGGATGAGGCGCACGCCTATGCTGAAGGTGAGGGCGACCGCTCACTGGCGCATTGGCGCAAAGAGCTGCAGCGTTTCTTCGAAGAATACGATCTGTTCTCGCCGGATATGACGCTGGTGCTGATGAATTTCAAAGTCGTCGACAAATTCTAACCTCATGCGCGCCGTTCCATACGAGTGCCAGTGGGCGAGCCCGGAGCTGGCCGCCGATCTGATCGCCGGCCGCGCCACGCTGGCGCAAGACGAGAATTGGGCGCGCAGCGGCGCCCGCGATCGGGCGGAGTACGTCGAGTGGGCCAACCACGTGTGCGGTATGGCGTGCCTGAAAATGGTGCTGGGCCATCGCGATGGTGAAGCGCCGTCGCTGCTGGAGCTGGCGCGCCGCAGCCTGCCCTATGGCGCCTACGTACGCGAAGGCGAACGGATAAAGGGGCTGATCTACGCGCCGTTCGTCGAGTACGTGCGCGAACAGTTCGCGCTGCGGGCGACGGTGAAGGTAGGGCTGGAGGCCGCCGAGGTACCGGCACTGTTCAGCGAATGCTGCTACTTTATCGCCTCGGTGCATCCTTCGATTCGTCGCCCCGAGAGCGTACCGCCGCAGCGGGGCGGGCATCTGGTGCTGATCACCGACGCCGACGCGCAGAGCGTGACCTTTCATAATCCTTCGGGCGACAGCCCGGCGACGCGGGAGCGGGTACGGTTGCCCCTCAACCGCTTCGCCCATTTCTTTGCCGGCCGCGGCATCGCCATCGCATAAAAAAACGCGCTGTTTCTGATGAAAGCAGCGCGTCGTCAGCAGCTCTGGTGCATTTTCATGCCAGCCGCATTACCCAGGCGTCCGCCTGCCGATCGTAGTGTTGCTTGTACAGCAGCGACCGTTTGCCGTTGAGGATCGCCGGAATGCTGGTGTGTTCATCCCAGCCGTCGAGCTGCATGCACAGGTCCGGATCGGACTTGCAAGGGATGCTCAGGGTGCCGGCGCGATCGGCGGTGGCGTGAAGATGGGCGTCATCGACCTCGAAGCTGCCAATTTTTACGACGGTTTTGCTCATGGAAACTCCTTGCTCAATGATGTGGTAGGAGGTTAGACCAGTAAGGCCATCGGTATGAGCATAGCCAAATGAGCAAAAAATGCCACATAAAAAATACATTCTGGCAACATTCTTCCTGAGCGGCTAGCGGCCGCCCTAATAGGTCACGACATAGCTGACGTTATCCTGATAGGTGCCGACCGGCACTTCGGTCTGCGCCGGGTTGATGGCGGCAGTAAAGGGAATGCTTTGCGCCAACCCGGTGCCGGTGCCGCTTTGCGCGTTGGTGCTGCTCCACACGGTGCTGGTATTGGGCAGGTAGATCTGATACTGGAGGAAGTTGCTGGTACCGCTGAGCATTTGCCGCCAACCGGTAATGGGGTTGTTGCCGTTGGTAAAGTAGGAGCTGTACGCCTGCGACTTGGTGCAGGTGAGGGTGATGCTTTGGTTGATCGGGTTGAATTGCCCCACCAGCGCCATACTGCCGAAGTTGACGTTGTTGGCGGTATTGATCAGGCAGCTCTTGGTGATGACTGCGGTCACGGTTACGGTGCTGGACTGGTTGGTGCCGTCCCACCACACGCACAGGCCGAGCAATCCCAGGCCGCAAATATGGTAGTTCCACACCAGGTTGATGGTGTCGGTATAGGTGCCGGCGCTGACGTTCGCCCCGGCGACGGTTTTGATATACAACGGGAAGTTGACGTTGGCCGAGATCAGGATCAGCGACAGCAGGTTCAGCGAACTGTAGTTGATGGTCTGACCGACGCTGTAAGGGTACTGGTAGTTAGAATCAGGATAGATCAGGTAGGAAATTTTATCGCCGGAGCCGTTGGTATTCAGTAAAGCCATGGTGTTGGTGGTCGATGCGATTTGCACCGTGACGGTATTTTGCGACAGCAGGTTGAGCCCCAGGCCGGTGCAGTTCAGCCCGGCGGTGCCCTGGGCGCTTATCTGGCCGTTGTAGACGGCGAAGGAGTTGCTGCTGGGCAACGTGACCGCGCCATTGACGGTGGAGCAGTCCGCCAGCGCGCGTTGCCCGCACATCAACAGCAGCGCCGCTAAAAAGATTTTCACTTGCCGAGACATCATTCTTCTTCTCCGTGTGTTACTGGCAGACGAGAGGGCCGACGCGTTGCAGCCCCTGCGGATTGGCGAGGCTGAAACTGACCTGGCACGGCGGGCCGCCGTCGGCCGGGATTACGCTCAGCCGGTTGTGTTGCTGTACCGGATCGATGTAAGTCATACCATCCCACCCGACGTAGCTCTGTTGATTGCCGCCAATCACCGCGACCTGGCTGCCGTTGGCCAGCGGTTTGCCTTGCGCGTCGACCAGCTCCACGTCGGCGGCGGAAAGGCGCTGAACGGGGAACTCGACCAGATAGCCGCTGTGATCGCGAATGGCGACGGTTTTTTCCACCGACGGCAAATTGACGTCCGCCGGCAGGTTGAGCGGATCGATCTGGAATTTGGCGTGGTAATACGAGGTGACGGTGGGCACCAGCAGGTAGCCTCTATCGTTAGTGACGCCGATGCGCTGGTTCTCGTAGCTGACCGGAATGCCGGCGTAACCGTTGGTCGATACCAGGGCGAAAGCGTCGTTGATGGTGTTGGTGGCGTACACGCCGCCGTTCATCGCCACCAGCGAACCGCTGACTTCCCCCCAGCGAGTGTAGTCGTTACGGCTGCCGTACAGCCCGGCGCGGGTTTCCAGCAGCGAGGTGCGCCAGGTCAGGTCCGCCTGACGATAATCGCTGTTGCTGCCCTGGCCGCCGGCATAGGCCAGGTTCCAGCCGAAACCGCCGTCGGTCGGCGCGGCGCGACTATAAGCGACGCGCTCGCTCCAGCGGTTGCCGGCGTCGCGCGCGGTGCTGACGTTAGCGGTGCCCCAGGCATCGAACGGAATGCTGATCTGCAGCTGCGAGCTGTAGCCGTCGCCGCCAATTTCGCGGTTTGCCGAGGCGTACAGGCTGATATTGCGCCACAGCGTCAGGCTGTATGAAAGGTTGATCAGGCGGGTGCGCTGGCCGATGGCGTCGCGCACGTCGAAATAACCGGCGCCCAGGCTGCCGAAGCGGCTCAGGCCGATGCTGCCGGTCAGCTGATCGGTGCGGCGGCTCAGCCGGTAGCTGCTCTTATAGGTGGAAAGATCGCCAAAGTCCGCGCTGCGCAGCACCCGTTGGGCGTTGAGGCTGAAATACTGGTTGCTGTAGGTGTAACTCAGGCTGGTTTGATCGCCGTGGCGGCCGGTGTACTGATAGACCGGCCCGGCATCCGGTTGCTGTACCGGCTGGCCGGTGATCGGATCGTAATACAGCGGCGTGACCGGCGGGGCGTTGAAGGCGTCGCTGCCCGCCTGGCTGTAGCTGTAGGAGGCATTGAGCACCCCCAACTGCCCAAGGCGCACCCCGGCACCGGCGCCGGTGACCGCCAGCTCCGCCGCACCTTCCGCTCGCCCTTCGAGCGTGAGCCAGTCGGTGACGCCGTAACGGCCGCTGCCGCTGGCCACCCACTGGCCATAGTCAGCGGAGCGGTAACCGTAGTTTTGGCGCAGCGCGCCCGCCGACAGGCTGAAATCGCTTAACCCGGCCTGCAGTAGTGAACTGGCGACGTAGAACGGCACCGTGGTGCTGATCTGGCGGCCGAGCGCATCGGTGGTCACCACCGTCGCCTGACCGGCGCCGTTGATGTAGGGCACGGTGTTCAGGGTGAACGGGCCAGGGTTCACGTTGGCGGAGGTGTTTTTATAACTGTTGATGTACAGATCGACGCTGCTCGGCACGGCGGCCTGGCCGGAGAACTGCGGCAGCGGGTAGGTTATGAGGTCCGGCCGGGTCGCGAAGTTGCGCGCCACCTGCAGGCCGCCGATGCGCACCGAGCTGGTCCAGGGCAGCGAACCGGTCGTGAGATCGCCGGCGGTATAGCTGAGCATGGTGTCGTCGTCGCTGTAGCGCCAGCTGCTGTCGTAGCGGATATAGCGATTGTTCTGCTGCGCGGCGGTCTCACCGTTGAAGCTGCTGCGGAAGATGCCGGTGTTGGCGAAAACGCCGAAGCCATCGAACAGCCGTTGTTCGCTCCAGGCGGAAAAATAGCCCGGATTGCCGCGCCCGCCGCTTTGGCTGACGTAGGCGTCGTAATTCAGCAAAAAGCCCAGGCTGCTCTGCGCCGGCAGACGCTGTTCCTGATTCGTGTCGCCGAGGGTTTGCTTGGGCAGCCAGTCGTTGGGCACCGAGATCAGCAACTGCTGCGTTTCGCCGCTGTAGGTCACCTCGACCTTATCCAGCAGATCGACGGCGATCTCTTTCGCCTGCTTGTCCGCCACCGGCAGGCCGGCGTCGATCAGCTGCTGCGGCGTTAAATAATAGTGGCCGCCGCGGTAGGCGACCGGCACCACTTTACCGGTCTGGCGGCCGTTCACCACCGGCTCCAGATACAGCGTGGTATCCGGCATGCTGATGGCGCTGGGCGGCGGCGGCAGATCGTCGGCGGCGGCGAACGTCGGCCACAGTTCCACCGCCACACAGAGTACGGCCAGGGCCAGCGGCTTGAGCTGCATGCCGCGGGTGGCCGGCGACGACATCCGCTTCACCTGCACCTCAGGCTCAGTAAGCCGGGATGGTTACGGGTTGTTTGTTGTCGTTGACTATCGCCTGCAGCTTGCCGGCGGCGAAACTGCCCGACGACGGCAGGGCGAAGCGCATCTGCGAACCCGGCAGCACATACCCCAGCAGCCCGTTGTTGAGCGGCTTGCCCTGGATGCTGACCTGCGACAGACGGGCGTGCACGATGCCGTCATTGCGCACGTCAAGCCAGCGCTGGCTGTTTTGCTGCTGCAGGCGGTAGCTGAGCTTGGGTTGGTTGGCGGTGGCATAGTCGCGCGGGTGTTCGAAGTCCTGCTTGGTCCACACGTCTTTGCCGCTGACGAACAGCGGCACCGAATAGCGCATCTGGAATTTCAGCCCCATCTGCGCGCCCTTATCGGGCGCCGCGCCGTCTTTATCTTTGATCGGCACCTCATCGACCAGTATCCGGTAAGCCCGTTCTTGCCCGGCGGCGACCGGCGTCTGCTTGATCAGACGAATCAGTTGGCGTTTGCCGGGGAGAATGGTGGCGACCGGTGGGCTGGCGACCACCTCGCTTTGGTTGCGGTAGTCGTCTTTGCCGCCGGTTTGTTGCCAGCCGAGCACGCGAATTTGCATATAGACCGGCTTGCTGTCACGGTTTTCGAGCCACAGGGCCGTCGCCTGCTGATTGTCTTCGATGACCGGATCGATGGGCCAAATCAGAATGGAGGCGGCGGCGAAGGCCTGCGGCTGGCCGGCTAACAGCAATCCTGCCAGCAGGGGCAGGCGGAGCAGAGTACTACGCATAATGTGATCCTTTTAAAAGCTCAATAACTCACTGTCACTAAGACCGTATCGTTGTAGGTGCCGCTGGTGGGCAAGGTGCTGCTCGCCATTAAACTGGCGTAGATTTTTATTTCTTGTGTGCTGCCGGTGGAGGAGACGGTTTGGACGGCGCCGCCGTTGCCGCCGTCGCCCCACAAAACGGTGTAGTTGGTATCCTGGTAGAGCTGATAAACCAGCGTTTCCGAGGTGGCTGAGTTCAACAGCTTTCGCCCGCCGGCGATGGAGCCGGTGACATTATTGCCGACGTTCAATGCCAGGCTGACGCTGAGTCCAGGGTTGCAGCGGATCAGGATCGAGCCGGCGCCGGCGCTCGAGACAATTTTTATCGGGCTGCTTAAGGACGCCACCTGGCCAAAACTCATGCTGCCGAACGAGGTGACGTTGGTGACGCCGCTGCCGAGCACGCAGCCTTTGATGATCGAGGCGTTGACCGTAAAACCCTGGCTGACGGTGTCGGCATGGGCCGCAGGGGTGCCGATCAGCGCCGTCAGCAGCAGAGTGCGCAGCGTTCCGTTAATCACCAATTTATCGTCACCTGCACCGTATCCGTGTAGGTGCCCGTCGCCGGCGTCGTCTGCACCGGGATCATGCCGTACACCGGTAGCCAGACGCTTTGTCCGGTAGCGGTCTGCGTCACGCCGGTGACATTATCCCAGACGGTAGCGTAGCTGCCGCTGGTATACAGGTTGTAGTTCACGCGGGCGCCCGCTGAGCTTTGCAGATAGCGCGCAGCGGTATTGCCGCTCTGCCCACCGCTGAGCAGCACCGTGTAACTGGTGCCGTTGTTGCAGTTGATCTGCAGCGCGCCGGCGTTCGCCTGGCCGGTTACCTTTATCGCCGTATTCAGGAAGTAGACCGTGCCGAAGTTGAAGGTGCCGAACGTGGTGTTGCCGCCGCTGGTGGTGCCGGCGACACAGGATTTGACCAGGGTGGCGCTGACGCCCACCGTCGCGGTGCTGACGTCGGCGCGGCAAACGCCCGCCAACGACAGCAGCATGCAGGTGACGGCCAGGCGCGCCATAGTTACCAGACGACGGTCATGGTGACGGTGTCGCTGTACGCGCCGGCCGCCGGGGTGGTGCCCGAGGCGGGCACCAGACCGTAGACGATCAACGGCACCGCCGAACCGGTGCCGGTACCGGTCAACGTGTTGGTCGTGTTGTTCCACGGTAAGGAGTGGGCGCTGTCCTGATAGAGGTTATAGCTGATGTAGGCAGGCACGCTGCTGGCCATGCGCCGCTGGCTGCCCGAGGCGTTGAGGCCGTTGTCGAGCGTCACGGTATAGTTGGTGCCGGTGGTGCAGTTCAGCCCCAGGGTGCCGGTGCCGCCGCTGCCGGTGGCGCTGGCGGTGATGACGTTAGCCAGTGAGGAGTAGGTGCCGAAGCTGAGAGAGCCGAAGTTGTTGGTGGTGCCGGAGCTGTTGCCGCCGGTGACCACGCAGCCGGCGCCGATGGTCAGGGTCACGCCCAGCGTGCCCTGAATGGTGCCTGCCGCGTAGGTGGCACCAGAGGCGCACAGCAGAATAGCTGCCGAGGTTAATGCCGCCAGAGTCTTTTTCATCATGGTTCCTTGCCGTAGTAGAGAAGCCTGCCAAAAAGCCCGAAAAATGATTCAAATGCATTAATCTATTTACAGATTAATTAATAGAATAAGAACGCGAGAATGTCTCGCTAAAAGATTAAAAACTTTATTTATTTTTAAGCGGGTCGCAGGTTTCATGCAAACAAGGCGTCAGCCTGGATGAACGGGTTTGGGATAATGAAAATGATGAATGGGAATATTATTACTCGAATGAATAAAGGAGCGCCACGATGGCGCTCCATGGTCGGCGAGATTACCAGGTGACGGTCATGGTGACGGTGTCGCTGTACACGCCGGCCGCCGGGGTGGTGCCAGCGGCGGGCACCAGACCGTAGACGATCAGCGGTACCGCCGAACCGGTGCCGGTACCGGTCAAGGGACTTGTGGTGTTGTTCCAGGGTGTGGCGTGAGCGCTGTCCTGGTAGAGGTTATAGCTGATGTAGGCGGGCACGCTGCTGGCCATGCGCCGCTGGCTGCCCGAGGCGTTAAGGCCGTTGTCGAGCGTCACGGTATAGTTGGTGCCGGTGGTGCAGTTCAGCCCCAGGGTGCCGGTGCCGCCGCTGCCGGTGGCGCTGGCGGTGATGACGTTAGCCAGCGACGAGTAGGTGCCGAAGCTGATGGAGCCAAAGTCGTTAGTGGTGCCGGAACTGTTGCCGCCGGTGACCACGCAGCCGGCGCCGATGGTAATCGTCACGCCTACCGTGCCCTGAATGGTGCCCGCTGCGTTAGCTGCGCCGCTGACGCACAGCAGAGAGGCTACCGAGGTCAAAACCATCAGAATTTTTTTCATCGTGATTCCTTGCCGTGTCAGAGAAAGCCCGCAAAAACGCCACCCAGAGCTGAGTTGAACGCATTAATTTACTTACATTTAAATTAATAGGATAAGAACGCGAAATTGTCTTGATCAAAGGCCAAAAACTTTTTTATTTAGCGTGGAGGTGAGAATAAGGAGGCGCAATAGCGAGAGGTGAAATGATTAGAATAATAACGAATGAGAATACTATTAGCGTTATTTTAACGCCGGGGGATAGCCCCCGGCGCCTGGACAATTACTGATGGAAATCCAGCACCCCGTCGCGCACCAGCTCGCGCGGCAGGTTGTTCTTGATGCGGCTGCCGATGCGTTTGGCGATGCCCAGCGGTTGCCCCTGATAGGTGACGATGCACTCGTCGCCTGTCGGTGGCTGCTCTGGGTAGAGATCGCGGCCGTGATACCACTCCTGCGCCAGCGCGGCGTCCAGCTCGAAATGCTGTTTGCCGTCGCTGCCCGCAAGGGCGATCGCCGCCTCATGCTGCCAGCGGAAACCTTTCGGGAAACGCTCGGCCAGTTTGAGGCCGATGCGTGAAAAGCGCACCTTGCCGAACAGTGGCTCCAGCTCGGCCGGAAACAGCCAGATCTCCTTGTCGCGTTCCCATAGCCGGCTGTCATCGCCCCAGGTTAAGCCGGATGCGGCGGCAGCCTGGGCGACTTGCGCCGTTTCCTTGCCGGACAATAGGCTGAACGGGAAGTTACCGACTTTATAGGTCGGTTTCGGCAACGGTGCCACGGCGCGCTGTTTACGCAGGCGAGCGACGAAAAAGCCTTCGCTGTCGTAAATCTGCGGAAACACGTGCAGGAAGCCTTCGGCGGTCAGCGCCTTGTCGGCTCCGGGGAACAGCTCGCCCAGCGGCTCGACGCTGACCGCGTCGCCGTAGGTGTCCATCAGCCAGCGCACCACCTGCTGGTTTTCCTGCGCATTGAGGGTACAGGTGGAGTAAACCATCACGCCGCCCGGCGCCAGCGCATGGAACGCGCTGTCGATCAGCTCGCGTTGGGTGGCGGCGATTTCGGTCACGCTTTCCGGCGACCAGTTGCTCATGGCGTCCGGATCCTTGCGCACCACGCCTTCGCCGGAGCAGGGGGCATCGAGCAGGATGGCGTCGAAACTCTCCGGCAGCGCGGCGCCGAACACCCGGCCGTCGAAGTGGGTCAGCGCGGTGTTCTTCACGCCGCAGCGGCTGATATTGGCGTGCAGCACTTTCACCCGGCTGGCGGAGTATTCGTTGGCGACGATGCCTCCCTGATTATCCATCAACGCGGCGATCTGGGTGGTTTTGGATCCCGGCGCCGCCGCCACGTCCAGCACCCGATTCGGCGCCGCGCCGCCGGCGAACAGCGCGCTGACCGGCAACATCGAACTGGCTTCCTGAATGTAAAACAGGCCGCTCAGGTGTTCGGCCGCGCTGCCGAGGCGCAGTTCCTCGTCGTCACGTTCGATCCAGAAACCTTCTGCGCACCAGGGGATAGGCTCCAGTTGCCAGTCGTAATCCCGCACCAGCGCCAGGAAGTCGGCGACGCTGATTTTCAGCGTGTTGACGCGCAGGCTGCGGCGCAGCGGGCGCTGGCAGGCGGCGATAAAATCTTCCATCGCCAGCTCGGCGGGCATGATGGCGCGGGTGGCGTCAAGGAAAGCGGGGGGCAGAAAAACGGCGGTGGATTTGGCCACGGGGCGAACTCTCAGGGTGCAATAAAGACAAGGGCGAGAGTTTATCACAAAGCGGAAAAAAACAGGGCCCGGCGTTGCCGGGCCCTGAGGAAATCGCGAAAGTTAATCGCGTGGAATGGCGGTGCCCCAGGTTTTCCAGTCCTTCGGCTCTTCCGGATTCAGCAGGAAGTGCTTGTTCGGCGTGGCCTTCGGCGCCAGCGGAATGGTCGGCGGCGTGGCGAAAGCGATGCCGCCGCGAATGAACTGCTGGAAGGTGCCGCTCTTGATCACGCCGCCGGTCAGGCCGAACTGCAGGTTGTAACCCGAAGCCAGCCAGAACACGCTGTTGTTGCGCACCAAATGCTGGTACTTCTTGCTGATGCGCAGCGCGACGTGCACCCGGTCGGACATGGCGCCCAGGTAGAAACCGGTGATGGTGCCGACTTCCACGCCGCGGAACAACACCGGCGTGCCGATCTGCAGCGAGCCGGTTTCGGCGGCGTCGAGCACCACGCTCAGGCCGTCGAGATAGCGCGAATCGGTGATGCTGGCCTGCTGCAGCTCGAAAGTGCGCAGTTCGCGGCCACGCCCCGGCTCCACGTTGATATAAGGCTGGAGCAGGGTATCGAGATTGCTGACGCCGGCGGCGGAGATCTCCGGCGAAACGATCGAGAAGCGGCTGCCCAGGCGCGCGAAGGTCTGCACGTATTCCGGATACAGCACCGCCTTGGCCAATACTTCGTTGCGCTCAGGCGCCAGCTGCAGCGACTCCACCTGGCCGACGTCGATGCCGAGGTAGCGCAGCGGCATGCCCGCCGACAGCTTGCTGGCGTCGTAGGTTCTCAGCGTGATTTGGCTGCCTACCGCGCGCGCGGCGGTTTCGCTGGCGTACAGCACGCGGTTGGCTCCTTTGTTCAGCGTCACGCCCTGCAGGTTGTCGAAGCTGATGGCGCCCTTCAACGCGCGGTTGAGCGGCGAAGCCTGCACCGTCAGCCCGCTGCCGTTGAGCTGCACCTTGGCGCCGCCTTCGGCCCAGAAGATGCTTTCGCGGGTCAGCAGCTTGCGGTATTCCGGGCTGATGTAGACGTCCACCTCAAACTCGTTGGCCTTGGGCCGGACGTTGACGATCTCGCCCACCTGGAACTTGCGATACAGCACCACCGAGCCGGCCTGCACGTCCGGCAGGCTGGCGGCGCTGAGGGTCAGGGTGGTGGCTGGGGCGTTGCCGACGATGCCTTCCTCGGCCTTTTCGCTGTTGGCGTACAGCGGATATTGGCCGCCCGGTTCCCCCTTGCTGCCGGGGATGATGCGCACGCCGCCGTCTACCCACTCCTGCGCGCTGGCGCCGAGCACCTCCATGCCGTCGATGCCCAGCTTGACGTCGAGGCGGCTGTTGACCACGAATTTGCTGTCTTTGTGCAGCAGGGCGCGGTATTGCGCGTCGATGGCGGCGGTGAACACCACGCCGCCGGCGGTCAGGGTGCGGCTCAGAATTTGGCCGACTTTCACGCCGTGCACTACCAGCGGCTGCCCGACGTCGATGCCGTAGCTTTGCGGCGCATTCAGCGTGACGGTCAGCACGCCCGGCTGTTGCAGCAGCGTTTCGCTGCTGTCCAGCACGTTGAAGCGCTGCTGCGGTTCGCCTTCACCGGGCACCAGCTCCAGCGTGGTGCCGGTCAGCAGCTGGCTGAGCTTGGCGTCGTTGAGGCTGATGCGCGGGCTGCGCATCACGATGCGGGTGCCGCTGCGCATCAGATCGACCACCGAAGGATCGATGGTCAGTTCACCGATCACTTTGCTGTCCTGTTGCAGCGTCAGCTTGGTCAGGGTGCCGACCTGCAGCCCCTGGTACATCAGCGGCGTGCGGTTTTCGCTCAGGTTGTTGCCGCTCGGCAGGTCCAGCAGAATATTGACGCCGCGCTGGCTGTGGGCCAGATCCGGATACAGGGTATAGCTCTGATCGCCCTTGGCCTGCTGGCCATTGGCCGGCGAATCGAAGGCGATGGCGCCGTTGACCAGCGCCGCCAGGCTTTCCATCTGCACCGTGGCGCCGGACAGGCTGAAATCGCCCTTGAAGCCGGAAACATTCCAGAAACGGCTGTTGTTCTTCACCAGGTTGGCGAAACGACGGTCGATCAGCACGTCGATGGTCACGCCCTTGTTGCCTTCGCTGATGGTGTAGTCGTACACCTTGCCGACCGGAATTTTACGGTAGTAGACCAGCGAGCCGCTGTTGAGCGAGCCGAGATCGTCGGCGTGCAGGTGAATCATCAGCTCGCCGGTGTTCAGGCGGTACTTCGGCTGGGTATCGAGCGCGGCGAAGTGGGTTTGCGCCTTGCCGCTGCCGGGCATCATGCCGATGTAGTTGCCGCCGACCAGCGCGTCGAGCCCGGAGACCCCGGCCAGCGAGGCCTTGGGCGTCACCAGCCAGAACTGGGTGCCTTCGCGCAGCGAGTCTTCCAGATCGCTTTTGATGCTGGCTTCCACCACGATGCTGCGCAGATCTTTGCTCAGGCTGATCTTTTGCACCGTGCCGACGTCAACGCCCTGGTAGCGCACCGGCGTACGGCCGGCGACGATGCCCGCCGCCGATTGGAAATCGATGGTGACGGTGGTGCCGCGTTCCTGGAAATTGTTGTAGACCAGCCACCCGGCGATCAGCAGGGCGATGAACGGCAGTAACCAGAACGGTGAAATGCGGCGCTTGTTCTTGACCCGCGCTTCAGTCGGTGTAGTCGGCGTTTCCTGTTGCATGTGCATCCCAAATCAATCGGCTATCCAGCCACTCAACGGCAAGAATAGTCAAAATGACCGCCGAGCCAAAGTAAAACGCGGCCGGTCCCATAGTAAAAGATAACAGCTGGTCGCGATTCACCAGCGACATCATCAAGGCGATAACGAACAGATCGAGCATCGACCAGCGGCCGATCCAGGTGACCAGGCGCAGCAGACGAATGCGCGTCTTCAGGCTGTGCGAGGTTTTGAAGTGGATGCTGAACAGCAGCGTGATCAGCACGATCACCTTGGTAAAGGGCACCAGTACGCTGGCGATGAATACGATAGCGGCGATCGGCACGTTGCCGGAGGTGGCCAGCGAGACCACGCCGGAGAAGATGGTGTCTTCGAGCCGCACGCCGTTGGCGTAAATGATGGAGATCGGCAGCAGGTTAGCCGGGATCAGCAGGATCATCGCTGCGATCAGCGCCGCCCAGGTCTTCTGCAGGCTGTAGGGCTGGCGGTGGCACATCGGCACGTGGCAGCGCGGGCAGCGGCCGCGCGCGTCGGGATAGCCGGTATAGTGGCAGGACAGGCAAATGTGCAGCGCCGCCGGCGGGCCTTCCGGCTGCTCCTGCGGGTAGTAACGCTCCCAGAGCTGCTCCAGGTTGGCGTGGATCAGCGTCAGGATGCTGAGCAGGGTGAGCGACAGGTAAGCGATCAGCGCGCTGCCGGCCTGGATGTCGGCGTAATCCTGCACCTTGATCGCCGCCACCGCCATGCCGATCAGATAAATGTCCAGCATCACCCACTCTTTCAGCCGCTCCAGCATCAACAGCACCGGGCGCAGGTTCATGCCGAGCGCATGCCCGAAGCGCAGGTACAGCAGCGACAGCGCCAGCGTCAGCGGGGCGCCGATGGTGCAAAACGCCACCATGCTGGCGGTGAGCGGATCGCCCTGGCGGCTCATCTGCCAGATGCCCTCCAGCAAACTGGCGTCGATGCGCGTGCCGAGCAGACGAATGCTGATCAGCGGTTCGGTGAAGGCGAACGGCATCAGCAGCAGCATGGTGATCGCCATGGCGGTCAGGCGCGTCATCGACCAGTCGCGGCCGTGCACTACCTTGGCGTTGCAGCGCGGGCAATAGGCGGCCTGGTTGCCGCTGAGCGGCGGCAGCACGAACAGCAGGTCGCACTCGCAGCAGCGCTGGTGGCGCGCTTTGGAAAGGGGGGCGGTGATCGCGTGTATTTTCATTTTTGACAAGTAGCTGCCCTTGAGCCCGCCGGAACTGTCAGCGTAGCTGAAAAATAAACCGGCCGCGTCACCGGCGATCGGGCGCCGGACGGTAAAAACGAGGTAAACCGGGATTCTGAGCGGCAAACATACCCTGAGCGGCGGGGTTTTGTGAAGCAACAGATGATTAACCTTGTGGCTATACGCATTTAATGCTTATTTTATAGGGCCTAAGCTTTGGGCTTCTGGCCATCTTCACTGTTGCAATGGTTAACACATGACAAAAGAACAATTCTACGCGGAATTAAAACGTGACCTGAGCGCGTTGCTCGGCGGGGAAACCAACTTTATCGCGGCGCTGTCCAACGCCAGCGCGCTGATCAACGAGCGTCTGGATGACGTGAACTGGGTCGGTTTCTATCTGATGGAGGGCGACCAACTGGTGCTGGGGCCGTTCCAGGGCAAGATCGCCTGTGTGCGCATTCCGGTGGGTAAGGGCGTGTGCGGCACGGCGGTGGCGGAAAATCGCGTGCAGCGCGTCGGCGACGTGCATGCGTTTCCGGGCCATATCGCCTGCGATGCGGCCAGCAACGCGGAAATCGTGCTGCCGCTGGCGGTTGGCGGCCGGACGATCGGCGTTTTGGATATCGACAGCACGGTTTATCAACGCTTCGACGAACAGGACGAAGCGGGCCTGAAAGCAGTGGTGGCGGGGCTTTGTGAGCAACTGGAACAGTGCGACAGTGCGAAATATGTGACTGTGGCGGCAAGTTGATCGACGGTTAACGTGGCAATTACCGATGGCGTCATTATAATGACGCCTGTTCATGCCTGTGGCTTGTTGGCAATACCGTTGTAATCAGGAAATTTCATGGAAAATCAACCTAAGTTGAACTCTAGTAAAGAAGTCATTGCTTTTCTTGCCGAGCGTTTTCCGCTCTGCTTTAGCGCCGAAGGCGAAGCTCGTCCGCTGAAAATCGGTATTTTTCAGGATTTGGTAGAGCGCGTGCAGGGGGAAGAGAATCTCAGCAAAACGCAATTGCGTTCTGCCCTGCGCCTATACACCTCAAGCTGGCGTTACCTGTACGGCGTCAAGGTTGGCGCTCAGCGCGTCGATCTGGACGGCAATCCGTGCGGTGAACTGGAGCAGCAGCATGTCGATCATGCTCGCCAGCAGCTTGAAGAAGCCAAAGCGCGCGTTCAGGCACAGCGTGCCGAACAAAACGCCAAAAAACGTGAAGCCGCCGGCGAATCCGCCGATGCCGCTCCGCGCCGTCCGCGTCCAGCCGGTAAAAAGCCCGCTGCACGTCGCGAAGGCGGAGCCGCGCCGGAAACCCGCAAGCCGCGCCCACAAACTCGCCCGCAGCCCGCTCGCCAACCTCGTGCAGCAAAAGAGGAAAGCCAGCCGCGTTATGCGCCAGTCACGGATATCTCTACACTGCAAATTGGCCAGGAAATCAAAGTCAGAGCAGGCAAGAGCGCGATGGATGCTACCGTACTCGAAATCGCTAAAGATGGCGTACGTGTGCAGCTCTCTTCCGGTCTGGCGATGATTGTGCGCGCAGAACACTTGCAGTTCTGATACGGAGGCCAACCAAGGCATGAACAAATTCGTCAGATTAACAGCGATTGCAGGGCTGCTGTGGGCGGGTGTCAGTTACGGTGCGGAAACAGCCAACATCCGCATCGGCCAATTGCCCCAACTGCAACAGGAACCTCAGCACGCTACGGTGAGTGAGCGCGTTACCTCGCGCTTCACTCGCTCTCATTACCGCCAGTTCGCGCTCGATGCGGAGTTTTCAGGCAAGATCTTCGATCGCTACCTGAACATGCTGGACTACAACCATAACGTGTTGCTGGCCTCCGACGTGGCGCAGTTCGCCGGCAAACGCAATCAGGTTGGCGAAGAGCTGAAAACCGGCAAGCTGGATACCTTCTACGCGCTGTTCAATCTGGCGCAGAAACGCCGTTTCGAGCGTTACACCTATGCGTTGTCGCTGCTGGAAAAGCCGATGAACTTTACCGGCAACGGCACTATCGATCTCGACCGCAGCAAAGCGCCGTGGCCGAAAGACAAGGCCGAGTTGGATAGCCTGTGGGATGCGAAAGTCACCTATGACGAGCTGAACCTCAAGCTGACCGGCAAGACCGACAAAGAAATCCGCGACACGCTGACCAAGCGCTATCAGTTCGCCATCAAGCGCCTGACGCAAAGCAACAGCGAAGACGTTTTCCAGCTGGCGATGAATGCCTTTGCGCATGAAATCGATCCGCACACCAACTACCTGTCGCCGCGCAACACCGAGCAGTTCAACACCGAGATGAGCCTGTCGCTGGAAGGCATCGGCGCGGTACTGCAGATGGATGACGACTACACCCTGATCAACTCGATGGTGCCGGGCGGCCCGGCGGCGAAGAGCAAGGCGATCACCGTGGGCGATCGCATCGTCGGCGTCGGCCAGGCCGGCAAACCGATGGTGGACGTGATCGGCTGGCGTCTGGACGACGTGGTGTCGCTGATCAAAGGGCCGAAGGGCAGCAAGGTGCGCCTGGAGATCCTGCCGGCCGGCAAGGGCACCAAAACCCGCGTGGTCACCTTGACCCGCGAGCGCATCCGCCTGGAAGACCGCGCGGTGAAAATGACCATCAAGACTGTCGGCAAAGAGAAGGTGGCGGTGTTCGACATCCCTGGCTTCTACGTCGGCCTGACCGATGACGTGAAAGTGCAGCTGCAGAAGATGGCCAAGCAGAACGTCAAGAGCGTGATCATCGATCTGCGCACCAACGGCGGCGGCGCGCTGACCGAGGCGGTCTCGTTGTCCGGCCTGTTCATTCCAAGCGGCCCGGTGGTGCAGGTGCGCGACAACAACGGCAAAGTGCGTGAAGACGCCGACACCGACGGCGTGACCTACTACAAAGGCCCGCTGGTGGTGCTGGTCGATCGCTTCAGCGCCTCCGCCTCCGAGATCTTCGCGGCGGCGATGCAGGATTACGGCCGCGCGCTGATCGTCGGCGAGCCGACCTTCGGTAAAGGCACCGTGCAGCAGTACCGTTCGCTGAACCGCATCTACGATCAGATGCTGCGCCCTGAGTGGCCGGCGCTGGGGTCGGTGCAGTACACCATTCAGAAGTTCTACCGCGTCAACGGCGGCAGCACCCAGCGCAAAGGGGTGACCCCGGACATTCTGATGCCGACCGGCGTCGATCCGGCGGAAACCGGCGAAGCGTTTGAAGACAACGCCATGCCGTGGGACAGCATCAATGCGGCGACCTACAGCAAGACCGGCGATCTGACGCCGTTCGAGCCGGAGCTGCTGAAAGATCACCAGCAGCGCATCGCGCAGAATCCGGAGTTCCAGTACATCGTGCAGGATATCGCGCATTACAAGGCGCTGAAGGATAAACGCAACATCGTGTCCCTCAATCTGGCGGTGCGCGAGAAAGAGAACCACGATGACGATGCGACCCGTCTGAAACGCATCAACGAGCGTCTGGAGCGCGCCGGCAAGAAGCCGCTGAAATCGCTCGACGATCTGCCGAAGGATTACCAGGAACCGGATCCGTACCTGGATGAAACCGTGCATATCGCGCTGGACCTGGCTCATCTGGAGAAGGATCAGCCCGCTCAGCAACCGACGCCGGCCAAATAAGGCGGCGGTTGGCAGAATGAAAAACGCACCCTCGGGTGCGTTTTTTTTATGGCTGCGGTATGCGCGGCTCAGACGGTTTTCTTGCGGTGGCGCAGCCCGAGCCGGATGCAGGAAACCACCACCAGCAGACAGCCGACCAGCGACAGCAGCAGCGGGACTTCGTGCCAGAACAGCCAGCCCCAGGCGATATTGAACACGATGCCGATATAGCGCACCACCGAGACCACGATCAGGTTATCGGAAGAGAAGGCCTGGGTTAAGACGACCTGTCCCAGCAACGACACCAGCGCTATGGCGAGCAGAATGGCAAACTGGTATGCGTTGGGCCAGACGAATGACTGCCACATCAGCGGCAGCGAGATCAGCGTTGCGATGAACAGGAAGTAGAACACGATCTCGTAGTTGTGGTGGCGTTTGCTGAGTTTGTTGACCGACAGATAGGCGATCGAGGCGAACACCGCGCTCATCACGCCGACCAGCGACGCCAGGGTATAGGCCGAGAAGTGCCACGGCCGCACCAGTAGCACCGCGCCGATGATGACCATCGCCAGCCAAAACGCGGTATTGGCGTTGACCCGCTCACGCAGCACCAGCAAGGAGAGCAAAATGGAGAAAAACGGCGACAGGTAGGCCAGCATGCTGGCATCGGCCAGCGTGAGGTGGGCGATGCTGTAAAAATAACAGATCAGATACAGCCCGCCCATGGTGCCGCGCAATACCAGCAGCGGCCGGTCTTCACGGCTGAAGGCGACGCGGTGGCGATACATCAGCAGCAGAACCAGCAGGCAGCCGATGCTGCTGCGAAAGAACACGATCTCTCCGGTGGGAATGACGTCGGCGATGGTTTTGACCAGCGCGTTCATGACGCTGAAAATCAGCGAGGCGAAAATGGCCAGCAGCGCACCCTGATTCATGCTTGCCTCCGCCACTGCCGGTAGGTGATATCCGCCTGCTCGCGGCAGGTATCGTCCAGCAACGAATGATGACAATGCTCGGCGCCGATCCGGGTGACGAAGCTGTGCAGCGCCTGCTGAAAGCGCGCCAACAGGCGCTGGGCGGCGGGCATCTCGACGCCCAGCCGCTGCGCCAGCAAGACCATAACGCGCAGTTTGCGCACGTCCTCTTGCGGCACGCGCGGCAGTCGCCATAACCCCTGCGCATCCTGGAAGACGCGGGCGACCCTGACGGCGGAAAAATCATAGTAGCGGCCCTGCGCGTCCGGTTCGGAATAGGGATCGACCAGCAGCGCGGTATAGCGCGCAAACAGCGCGTAGCGTTGCTCCGCCGGCGCGAGCTGCGGGAATTGGTCAATCCAGCGGCGGCTTACCATACGAGGCGGCACCGGGTAATTGTCGTCATTCAAAAAGCGCAGCAGGTTGATGGCCTCGACGCCGAGCCGGTTGAGCAACTGCCGGTAATCCTGCGAGAGCGCCAGCATGTCGGCGATCGTCTCGGGGCAGATAGGGCCTTCGGGGTAGGTCTTATACAGGTACTGTATCGGCGCCTGCGGCTGAAAGATCGCCTGTAGCGTGGTATCGGCCAGCGCCAGCGGAGGATGAACATAGTTGGTGATGCTGAAGCGTTCGGCGGCCAGCAGGCTGTCGCAGCGCTGGGCATCGATGCCGTGACGTGCCAGCACCGCGCAAAGCCAATCGAGTTCGGCGCGGTCTGACGTTGGGCTTTGTCCGGCCAGATAAATCCGCTGCTTGAATGCCTTGGTGTAGGCGCGGTAAGGCTGCGCGGCATCCTGGTATTTGGTATCGGCGTAGTAGCTCGACAGGCTGATGATCCCGACGTGGGATTGCCCGGCGTCCTGCAGCAGGCTTTGCACCATCAGGCCGGAACCGATGGAAGGAGAGAGCAGGATCAGTGAGCGCAGCTGGGGCAACGCCGCCCATGGCACCTGCCGCAGCACGTCATGATATTGATCGGCGGGGACGGCAAGGATCAGTCGGTGCCAGTCACCGCCGACCAGTGACAGGTCATCGCAATAGCTGTCGATCGTCACTTGCGTATCGCCTTGGGTGCGCTGCGCCTTACCGGCGCCCGTCAGAGACAGGCTGGGCGCGTGAGCCAAATGATGCCGCAGGCGTTGTCCTTTCTCGCTGGGGCGGTTGTACAGGCCGATGCGCGCATTGGCCGCGGCCTTGATATCCGCCGCCAATTGGATAGCCGCCGGGCCGGCGCCCAGAATCAGGGTGGAAAAGGCATTATTCATGGCGGAGAGGCTCCAGAATCAACAGATCGTACAGCGGGGTGGCGAGCGGTTTACCGCTGATGCGCCACGGCGAACCGGCGGCCTGGTGATGGTAAGGGCAGTTAAAGAGAGACTTGAGGCCGTTGCCATAGCGCACCAGCAATTTGCCGCGTTGCGGCAGCAAAGGCCGCAGCTCCCTCAGCAAGCCCTGCTTGTCGGCCACCAGAGAGGCGATGATGATGTGATCGACGTCATTGCGGGTCAGGCCGTTCAGCTTGTCGATGCAGGGCATCTGCCGCACCAGCCCCAGATGGCGCGTGAGGCGGCGGGCAAACCGCTGGGCCGCCGGATCGCAATCGTAGCAAATGACGGTGGCGGCAAGCCTGGCGACCAGCGCCAGCGCCGTGGTGGGCAAGGCGCCGCTGCCCACCAGCAACACCCGCTCGCCCGGTTGGATGCCGGCGGCGGCGATCTCCAACTGCAGGGCGCGATCGAAACTGTTCAGGTAGGCGTTAGTCTGTGCCGGTTGCCGACAGAGTGCAGAGACGCGATGCTTCTCGTAGTCGCACAATGCGGCATTGGCTGTTGCCCGCAGTTGGGCGATCTGCGCCGTTATCAAACGGTCGTTTTCCAGTTTTCGACGGTAGGCCTGCAGCTGTGGTTCGTCGTTAAAGGCTTGCAGGCGACTGAAGCGGCGTTCCAGCAGGGAAAAATGACGCCGATCTTGCCGGGCGGAGCGGTGTAGCTGGTGAATTTCCTGTTGCAAACCGGCGAGTTGCGCCAGCATGTCCGCCTTGGTCAGGGTGTACATGGGGATTCTCCGTGTGCGTGTAACAGCTGTGTCGGCAGCAGATAGGGGTAGCCCTGCGGGCTGACGCCGTTTTCGATACCGACGCCAAATACGCGAGACATCATCGGGTGTCCCATCATCTGATGAGTCTCGCCGTGGCAAACGACGCGTCCGTGCTCGAGCAGCGTAAGTGAGTGGCAATAACGCAGCGCCAGCCCCAGATCGTGGATCACCAGCAGCGTGATGCAGCGATGACGCCGGCCGTAGTCGGCGATCTGATTGAGCACGCGCAGCTGGTGATGGATATCCAGCGCGCTGGTGGGTTCGTCGAGTAAAATGAGCTGCGGTTGAGAGACGAACGCCTGAGCCAGCATCACCAACTGTCGCTGGCCGCCGCTGAGACGGTTGAAGGGGCGATCGGCGAGCGCGGAAATGCCGCATTCCGCCAGCGCCTGTTCGACCGCATCGGCCTGGGCGGCGCTGACGCGCCATCCCAACTGCCGTACCTTGCCCAACAGCACCATGTCAAAAGCGGTCAGTGCCGAATCGCAGCGATTAAGCTGCGGCACATAGGCGATGCGGCTGGTTTTCGGATCGAGAGGGCGCTCGCGGTAGGCGATCTCGCCGCTGTACGGCAACATGCGATTAATCGCTTTCAGCAGCGTGGACTTGCCGGCGCCGTTGGGGCCGATGATGCCGCCGAGTTTTGCCTCCGGCCAGCTCAGGGATACGTCGGCCAATAGCGGGCGGCGATGCAGCGTGACGTCGACGCCGGTGAGGGTCAGTTGAGTCATGGGCGTTTAACCTGTCGGGTGACGAAGTAAAACAGCACCGGCACGCCGATCAGGGCGATGACGATGCCGATGGGCACCACGCCGTTCGGCATCACCAGCTTGGCGACGATCGACGCGCACAGCAGCAGCAGGCTGCCGCAGAGGGCGGAAATGCAGATCAGGTAACGCTGATCCTCCCCGACCAGAAAACGGGCGAAATGGGGGGCGATCAGCCCGACGAACCCGATGGTGCCGACAAAAGAGACCGAGGCGGCCGTCAGCAAAGTCGCCAGTAGAAAGGCCAGCTTGCGCAGCGCGCTGACGTTGATGCCCAGCCCCTGTGCCTGCTCTTCGCCGGCGGACAGCGCCGTAAGGCGCCAGGCCTGCCGCAGGCTGACGATCAGCGCGCAGAGCAACACGGCGCCGGTGATCGCCACCCCGTGCATATTCGCTTTGAGCAGGCTGCCGAACAGCCAAAAGACGATTTGCTGCATGGCCTCCGGCGCGGCCAGAAACAGCAGCAGCGATTGCAGCGACTGAAAGAAAAACAGCACGACGATGCCGCTCAACACCAATATTTGCGGCGTCATGCCCCGGCGTTGTCCCAGCAGATAGATAGGCACGCAGGCGAGCAACGCCATCAGCGAAGCCAGCAACGGCGTGCCCAGCGCCAGCGCGCCGCCCAGGCTGAAGCCGGTGATGATCGACAGCGCCGCGCCGAACCCCGCCGCAGCCGAGATCCCTAGCGTATAGGGGCTGGCGAGGGGGTTGGCCAGCACGGTCTGCATCAGCAGGCCGGCCAGCGCCAGGCTGGCGCCGACCACCAGGGCGGTGAGCGTCATCGGCAAGCGAATCGACCAGAAAACCACCTGATGCAGCTCGTTGCCTGGCGTAGAACCGGGCCGGAGCATTCGCACGATATCCGCGAGGCCAAGATGCGCGGCGCCGACGGTCAGATCGATGGCGGCTGCCGCCAACAGCGCGCCGAGCAGCGCCAGCGTCAATAGCCCGCGGCGCAGCCTGCGCCGTTGCAAAAAATCACGTCCTGTGCGGGCCACGACTACTCTCCTTGCCAGCGTTGCAAGAAGACGCCGTCCGCCTCAATCGGCAGATATTGGCGGTAGAACCGGGCCAGGTTGCGCGCGGGGTCTACGTCGGCAAATGCGGTGGGATAGAGGGCTTTCGCCAGATACTGGACAAAAATAAAGTCGTAAATCGTGCGCGCGCCGCCATGATAAAGCGCATAAAGCCGTTGGTTTTTTATAGCCGGCAGCTGCGGCCATCCCGCCCGCCGGGCATACTGCGTCAGGCGCGCCTGTATGGGGGCGGCCTGTGTGCCGTAGCCCATCGGCACGGCGTTCGGCATATTTTCCCAGTCGCCTCCGGCGAGAAAAATGACGTCGGGCCGTTTGGTCAGGACATAGTCGGCGCGCAACGGAGAGGGGCTGCCGACGACGCCGGCGGCGATATTGTCGGCGCCGGCCAACTGCAGCAGCGGCCCCCAGATCGAGGCGCCATAGCTGCTGCTGTATTCGCCGGGGCCCTTGTCTCCCAGTTCAATATAGGTGATCGGCGGCGGCAGCTGCGCCTGGCGGATGCGCCGCCGGGTATCTTCGAGGCTCTGGCGATATTCGTCGGCCAGCCGTTCCGCTCGCTCGGCGTGGCCCATCGCCTGGCCCATCAACCGAATGCTGGCGAGCTTGACCTCGACGCCCTGGTTGAAGTCGACGACGATGTAAGGAATGTTGAGCCGTTGCAGCACCGGCAGGTAGTTGGCGAAACCGTCGAGCTGCCACTTCGCCAGGATCAGCAGGTCCGGCCGCGTGGTCAGCAGGCGTTCAAAATCGAAGCTCTGGTTATAGAGCGAACCGACATCGACCAATTGAGCGAGCCGCGGCAGCGCGGCCTGATAGCGCGCCCATTGGCTGGTGCGCAAGGCCCAGTCGCTTTTGGAAAAGGCGACGACCTGTTGATAGCTCTCCGGACCGTTCACCGCCAGAAAATCTTCGTAGTAAAAGCCGATATAGGCGCGCTGTGCGGGGGCGGTCAGGGTGACGCGACGTCCTTCAACGTCGGTGAGGTGAATTTCAGCTTGTGCGAGGTGGCAGAAAAGCAGCCACGTCGCCAGCATCCAGGCGATACGCGATAACATGATTGACATCCCTTTACGATTAATTGTGATGTTATAATGTAACAATTAATCGTAAGATTCAAACTTTCGTCGTCGATGAATCGGCTGCAGGCACGTCGGATCGCACCCAGCGGATATTGACCCAGAAAGGGTGTGGATAAAATCGCCCGCCGCGATCCTGCGCGGGCAAAGAATTTTTTGTGAGAAATCCCTCCGCCTTGCGCAACAATCGTTTACAATTTGCCAAATCCCGGTCGCGCGCCGTTTTTGTAAAGTTTCGTATTTTTAGTAGGTTAATGACGCGCGACTCTTGAAACTGTGACGAATGCCCATACGATCTAGGGTATCTTGGACAGCGTTTTGTTAACATTTATGAGGAAGTAAACATTTTATGATGCGTATAGCTCTGTTCCTGCTCACCAACCTGGCGGTGATGTTGGTTTTCGGGCTGGTGCTCAGCCTGACAGGAATCCAATCCAGTAGCGTTCAGGGCCTGATGATCATGGCCGGTCTGTTCGGCTTCGGCGGCGCTTTCGTGTCGTTGCTGATGTCCAAGTGGATGGCGCTGCGCTCCGTCGGCGGAGAAGTGATTGAACAGCCGCGTAACGAAACCGAAAACTGGCTGCTGGAAACGGTGCGCCGTCAGTCGCAGCAGGCGGGCATCGCCATGCCGCAGGTCGCTATCTACCATGCGCCGGACATCAACGCCTTCGCCACCGGCGCGCGCCGCGACGCCTCGCTGGTTGCCGTCAGCACCGGCTTGTTGCAGAGCATGAGCCGTGACGAAGCGGAAGCGGTCATCGCGCACGAAATCAGCCACGTCGCCAACGGCGATATGGTGACCATGACCCTGATTCAGGGCATCGTGAACACCTTCGTGATCTTCATTTCGCGCCTGATCGCGCAGGTCGCCGCCGGCTTCCTGGGCAACCGCGACGGTGATGGCGAAGGGGAAGGCAACGGCAACCCGATGATTTACTTCGCGGTGTCGATGGTGCTGGAACTGGTGTTCGGCATCCTGGCGAGCATCATCACCATGTGGTTCTCGCGTCACCGCGAGTTCTACGCCGACGCCGGCTCCGCCAAACTGGTGGGCCGCGAGAAGATGATCGCTGCCTTGCAGCGCCTGAAAACCAGCTACGAACCGCAGGAAGCGGGCAGCATGATGGCGTTTTGCATCAACGGCAAATCCAAGTCGTTCAGCGAACTGTTCATGTCGCACCCGCCGCTCGACAAGCGCATCGAAGCGCTGCGTACCGGCCAGTACCTGAAGTAATCGGCTGAATATCATGAAAAACCCCGGCTTGCCGGGGTTTTTTTATGTCCGCTATTTCATCTCGCGGCTGGGCTGCACTGTCTGCGTCGTCGACTGGGTGATGCGCAGGCTGCTGACCGCCGCTGCCAGGGTGGCGAACACCCCGGCCAGGATCAGCGAAGCGTGGGTGCCGGAGGCAGGGAACAGGTTGAACATCAGCGCCACCAGCGCGGCCCCCGAGGTTTGTCCCAGCAGGCGAGCGGTGCCCAGCATGCCGCTGGCGCCGCCGCTGCGGTTGCGCGGCGCGGCGGAAATGATGGTGTGGTTGTTGGGCGACTGGAACAGGCCGAAACCGGCGCCACACAGCACCATGCGCCAGATGATGTCCACATTCGACGGCGCCGCGGGCAGCAGCGCCAGCGAGAACAGCCCGAGCGCGAACACCGCCAGCCCGATACAGCCCAGCAGGCCGGCGTGTACGCGCTCCACCAGCCGGCCGGCGATCGGTGCCATCACCACGATCGCCAGCGGCCAGGGCGTCAGCAGCAGCCCGGTCGCCACCTCATCGCGGCCCAATGCGCTTTGCAGGAAGAACGGCAGCGACACCATCGCCAGCATCTGTGCGGCGAACGAGCAGATTGAGGTGCCCATCGACAGGGCGAAGATCGGAATGCGCAGCAGGTCGACCGGCAGCAGAGGAAATTCCTGACGCAGCTGGCGGCGAACAAACACTGCGCCAATCGCCAGCAGCGCGGCGATCTCGCTGAAGATCAGCGTCAGGCTCTGGCCCTGGGCGAAGCCGCTGATGGCGGTGATCAGCAGGCCGAAGGTCAGCGCATTCAGCACGGCGCTGGTGGGATCGAAACGGCGATTATCGTTTTTCTGGCCGTTGGCGGGCAGGAATTTCATCCCCAGCAGCAGTGCGACGATACCGATCGGCAGGTTGATGGCGAACAGCCATTGCCAGGACGCGACCGACAGGATAGCGGCCGCCACCGTCGGCCCGGCCGCCGAGGAGCAGGCGACGATCAGCGAGTTGATGCCCATGCCGCGGCCGAGAAAGCGTTGCGGGTAGATGATGCGGATCAGCGCCGTGTTGACGCTCATGATGGCGGCGGCGCCAAAGCCTTGCAGCACGCGGGCGATAGTCAGGGTGAGCAGCGAGTCGGACAGGGCGCAGAACAGCGAGGTGATGCTGAACACCAGCAATCCGGCCTGATAGATGCGACGATAGCCGACCAGATCGCCGAGCGACGCCAGCGACAGCAAAGACACGGTGATCGCCAGCTGATAGGCGTTGACCACCCAAATGGAGCTGGCCGGGCTGGCGTTGAGATCGCGCGCGATGGTGGGCAGCGCCACGTTGGCTATCGCGCCGTCGAGCACCGATACGGTAATGCCGAGGGCGATGGCGAGGATCGCCCCATAGCGTTGCGGGACGGGGAGGCCGTCGGAACAAGAACGCATGTTGGTCTCAGCGGTGTTTATTCAGGAGAGTATTATCATGCTAATCATAATCGCCTGCGATTGCATGCCCGTTGTCCGCTTAATTGTAAATAGCGGTGAGCGGGCCGGCGGTTATCCATTTGGCTTCAATCGCTTAGCGCCTATGTGCGTTGCGCGTCGCGATCTGTTCCGATTATACTGAAACCCTTGTTTAAATTTCCTGAAACAAAACCGTTAAGTAGGGTATTCACCATGGCTAACGTAGATTCAGACAAGCAACCGGATGCCGTCTCATCCGTGATGAAAGTGTTCGGCATTTTGCAGGCGCTCGGCGATGAGCGCGAGATCGGCATTACCGAGCTGTCCCAGCGGGTGATGATGTCTAAAAGCACCGTCTACCGTTTTCTGCAGACCATGAAAGCGCTGGGCTACGTTTCGCAGGAAGGCGAGACGGAAAAATATGCGCTGACGCTCAAGCTGTTCGAGCTGGGCGCCAAATCGTTACAGAACGTCGATCTGATCCGCAGCGCGGACGTAGAGATGCGCGAACTGTCGAACCGTACTCGCGAAACCATCCACCTCGGCGCCCTGGACGAGGACGGCATCGTCTATATCCACAAGATCGACGCGATGTACAACCTGCGCATGTATTCGCGCATCGGCCGCCGCAACCCGCTGCACAGCACCGCAATCGGGAAAGTGCTGCTGGCCTGGCGCGGGCGGGATGAGGTGGCGCAGATTTTGTCGCAGATTGACTTTACCCGCAGCACCGAGCATACCCTGACCAGCGCCGCCGAACTGTTGCCGGTGCTGGATCGGGTGCGTGCTCAGGGATACGGCGAAGACGCCGAGGAACAAGAGGCGGGGATCCGCTGCATTGCGGTGCCGGTTTTCGACCGGTTCGGGGTGGCGATCGCCGGGCTGAGCATCTCTTTCCCGACGTTGCGCTTTTCCGACGCGGCGCGGGAGGAGTATGTGGCGTTGCTGCACGTCGCCGCCCGGCGGATATCCGAACAGCAGGGCTATCACGACTACCCGTTTTGACCCTTCGCCAATAAACAACAAGGCGCTGCGACGGCAGCGCCTTGTTGCTATTTCACGCCCGGCGTCAGCCGCTGCGAAATTCGCTCCAGCACCAACATCAGCAATAGCGTGGCGGCCACCAGGATCATGGTCAGCGTCGCGCCGTTGGCGATGCTGCCGCGATCGGTCAGGCTGAAGATAGTGACCGGTAGCGTCGCCCAGCTTGGCGGGTAGATCATCATGGTCGCGCCCAGTTCCCCCATCGACAGCGACAGGCTGAGAGCGAAGGCGGAGATCATGTAGGGGGCGATCATCGGCAGGGTGACGTGGCGCAGGCGGAACAGCGGCGACGCGCCCAGGCTGGCAGCGACGTTCTCGTAGTCGCCAGGTAGCCGGGTCAGCCCGGCCATCACGTTGCCGAAGGTAAAGGCGGAAATCAACACGAAGTGGGCGGCGGGCACGATCAGGAAGGTGCCGTTCATCTGCAGCGGCCCTTGGCTGAACGCCACCAGCATCCCCAGACCGATGGAGACCGAAGGCACCGCGCTGGGAATGAAAAACAGCGTGCCCAGCAGCCGCTGGCCGCGCCCCTGATGGTGGCGCAGCGCCAGCGCCGCCCAGGTGCCGCACAGCAGCGCGAACAGGCTGGCGCTGAAGCCGATAGCCAGACTGGCGACCAGCGCGTCCCAGGAGGCGCCGCTGAAGGCCTGGCGAAAGTGGTTGAGGGTGAAGCCGCTCGGCAGCACGCCGTTCCACTGTTCACTGAGGCTGGACATCAGGATCACCGCCAGCGGCAGGCAGAAGAACAGGGCGAACAGCGTGACCGTCAGCGTGCAGGTCAGGGTGCGGCCGGTGCGAGACCAAATCAACATCGTCAGTTCCTCAGCCCGGCGCGTGCCGCGGCATAGCGGTAAAGGGAGAACAGCCCGAGCGACAGCGCGATATTCACCACGGCGATGGTGCAGGCGACGGCGTAATCCGCCTCCAGAATCGCTTTGGAGTAGACCATCATCGGCAGCGTGGTGACGCCCTTGGCGCCGATAAACAGCACGATGCCGAACTCATTGGTGGTCAACAACAGACACAGGCTGCCGCCGGCCAGCAAGGCCGGCAGTGCGGCCGGTAAAATCACCTGGCGCACCACGCGCCCCGGCCGGGCGCCGAGGATGCTGGCGGCCTCAAGCTGGCTGCGGTCGATCTGCGACAGCGCCGCCATCAGCGGGCGCATCACCAGCGGCGTAAACACGGTGATTTCCGCCAGGATCACTCCCCAGATGGAGTAAAGAAATTCGACCGGCGGCAGGGTGAAGCCGAAGGTCGCCATCAGCGTGCCGTTCAGCAGGCCGGCGGAGCCGTAGATAAAGGTGAAGGCCAGCGTGATCAGAAAGGTCGGCATGGCGATAAAGGTATCGATCACTCGGGCGATCAGCCGGCTGCCGGGGAACGGCGTGAATACCAGCAGCAGCGACAGCAGCGTGCCGAGCACCAGGCAGCCCAGCGTCGCCAGCAGCGCGATCTGCAGCGTGTTGAGCAGGGCACCGACAAAGCGGCGGGATTCGAACACCTGTTGCAGCGCGGCGGCGCTGAACAGCCCCTGGTCGTCGGTAAACGCCTGTTTGACGATCAGCGCCAGCGGGTAGAAAAACAGCGTCGCCAGTACCAGCAGCGGTAACAGGATCCACAGGCGGCGCGGCAAACGCAGCCGCAGGGACGGGCGAGTAAGCGTAGAGTCGGTCATGTCAGTCCTCGATCAGTACCGCATCGTCGGGGGCGAAATAGAGCGGCACGCGCTCGCCGATCTGCGGCATCTGGCTGCGATGGGTGGTGACCACGCGCAGCGGATGGCCTTCCGCGTCGAACTGCAGGTGCGTCAACTCTCCCTGCCAATGAATATCGCGCAGCGTGCCGATGATGCAGTTGCTGCGCTGGGCATCGGCATCGAGCGCAATGTGCTGTGGCCGGATGCACAGCAGCTTGTCGAAGCCGCGTTGTGCGCCATAAGTGAAGCAGCCGATCACTTTGCCGGCGCAGCTGACGGTGGTCATACCTTGCTGCGCGGTAGTCTCCAGGGCGGTAGCCGGCAGCAGGTTGGCGCGGCCGAGGAACTCGGCGGTGAAGCGGTTCGTCGGATGATGGTACAGCGCGCGGGTTTCACCGTGGGCGATCAGATGGCCGTCGCGCATGATGCCGATCTTGTCCGCCAGCGTCAGCGCTTCGCCCTGATCGTGGGTGACGTACAGAATGGTCAGGTCCGGCAGCTCGCGGTGCAGGCGGGCTATCTCTTCCACCATGCTGTGGCGGATTTGCGCGTCCAGCGCCGACAGCGGCTCATCCAGCAGCAGCACCTTGGGGCGCACCGCAATGGCGCGGGCGATCGCCACCCGCTGCTGTTGGCCGCCGGAGAGCTGGCTGGGATAACGCTTGGCGTAGGCGGACATGCCGACGATGGCCAACGCCTCTTCGACGCGCTCGGCGATAAGGCCGCGCGGCTTGCCCTGCGCGCGCAGGCCGAACGCCACATTGTCCTCGACGCGCATATGCGGAAACAGCGCGTAGTTCTGCACCACCATGCCCAGACCGCGCTCATAGGGCGGCACGTCGGTGACATCGACGTCGCCGATGGCGATGCGTCCGGCGGAGGGCTGCACGAAGCCGGCAATCGCCCGCAGCACGGTGGTCTTACCCGAGCCGGAGGGGCCGATCAGCGCCAGCACTTCGCCGGGAGCGATGGTGAGTGTCAGGGGCTTCAGCACCTCGGTGCCGCGATACGACACGCTGACGCGGTCGAGCTGAATGCCCGACGGCCCGGCGATATCCTGGCTGTTATCCCGCGCCTCGGCGCGAGGTGAGAGAAGAGAAGGCATGGCCAGAGTCATTCGGTCACCTTGTGCCAGCGAGAAATGTCGGCGGACAGGCTGCTCACCACCTGATTCCAGTCCGGCGCCCAGATGTCCACGCCTTGCAAAGCGGCCTGCGACTGCCTGAAGTTATCGTCGGTCGGAGTGACGTCCTTACGCACCGGCATGCCGTAGGAAATGGCGCTGACGCTGCTCTGCGCTTCCTTGCTCAGCAGGAAGTCGATCAGCTTTTTGCCGTTGGCGCTTTGCGGCGCGCCCTGCACCAGACCGACGTAGTAAGGCAGCACCAGCGTGCTGCGCTTGCCGTCCGGCCCAGCCGGCCAGAACACCTTGACGTTCGGGTTGCTGCGCATCTGCGCCAGATTCATCTGCAGATCGCCGTTGGCCACCAGCAGCTCTCCCTTATTGACCAGCGCGGTCAGCTTGCCGGTGGAGGCGGAAGGGCCGACGTTGTTGCTTTGCAGCTTGCCGAGATAGTCGAAACCGGCGTCTTTGCTACCGAAGCTGTGAAATGCCTGCAGCATCACCGCGGTGCCGTCACCCGCCTGTCCCGGCGTGGAATACTGCAGCTTGTTGCGGAACTGCGCGTCCAGCAGCTGCTGGTAGCTGGCGGGCGCCTGCGGCAGCAGTTTGGCGTTATAGATGAAACTGAGGTAGTTGTTCACCAGCGGCACGAACTGCGGCTGCGCATCGGCGATCTGCGCCGCCGCCTGCGGGGTAAAGTCCTGCAGCAGTTTTTCCGCGGCGGCGCGCTGGATGAACGGCGGCAGCGTCACCAGCACGTCGGCCTGCGGGTTGCTGCGTTCTTTCGACAGCCGTTCCACGATGGCGCCCGAGCCGCCTTCAACATACTGCACCTTGATGCCGGTCGCCTGGGTGAAGGCGTCGAACTGGGTTTGATACCAGCTGTGGTCGCCGTCGTGCAAACCGTCGGCAGAGTAGACGGTCACCACCGCATCGGCGGCCCAGGCCGGTGCGGAACCGAGTGCGATGGCGGTCATGACGACCAGACGAGAAAGTTTCATAGCTTCAGCCTCACTGTGGCAAGTTAATGCGAAACTGGTATACACCAGATATGCGGCCAAGCTAATCGGCGAATATGACAAACAAATGAAAGCGGCAAAATATATTTGTCTTAAAAGGGTGATCGAGCGTGGGTGAGGAAGGCGGGGCGGCGGACGCCGGCCCCGTGATAGCCGAGGTTAGAGTGTATCGACTTCGATGCGCAGACTGTCGTGGCGCCAGTATTCAATATCGAAATCGAGGATGCGGCCGTGCTGATCGTAATTCAGTCGACGCAGCAACAAGGCGGGCAGGCCGACCATGGCGCCGAGCGCATTGGCGGCGCGGTAAGGCAGGGCCGTCGGGTAGAACGACAGGTGCATGTTGCTGTAAATCAACGAGTAATGCTGCTGATAGACCTCGGTCAGGCTGCCGTTGAGATCGTGGCTGAGCAGTTCCGGCACCCGCTGCGGCAGGCAGTGATTTTCGCAGTAGCAGATAGCGCGGCCGTCGGCGTAGCGCACGCGGCGCAGCAGATACACCTGATCGAACGGTTCGAGCGCCAGCGGCTGCATGACGTCGAGCGGCACCGTGGTTTTTTCGCCGGACAGCAGCGCGGTGCGCGGTGTGCGCCCCTGCTCCTGACACAGACGGTGGAAGTTGGTGTTTTGCGTCGGGTCCAGCCACAGTCGCTCCGGCGTGACGAACCAGCCGCGGCGATCGGCTCGATAGATGGCGCCGGTGGCTTCCAGCTGCGCCAGGCTTTCGCGGATGGTGACGCGGGTGGTGGAGAAGATGGCACACAGCTCGCGCTCCGAAGGCAGCTTGTCGCCGGCCTGCAGCGCGCCGCGGGTGATGCGCGCCTGAAGCTGATCCTTGATCTGCAGGTAGTGGGGCATATCGCCCTGATGTTCTTTCATTTCATCTCGCTATGGCATCGGCCCGACATTCCGGCACGCGCTTATTATACATAGCCAGATGAATTTTTTGTTTCACCGCGCTTTGTCGTTTGACCGGGGCAGGAATTTGCCGCCACAATGAGTGTAATCTGGTATAGACCAAATAGGTGAATAACATGTCCGACCGTAACTACCTGCTGTTGACCCCCGGCCCGTTGACCACCTCGAAAACGGTGAAAGAGGCGATGCTGTTCGACAGCTGCACCTGGGATGAAGATTACAACCTCGGCGTGGTGCAAAGCATCCGTCAACGGCTGGTGGCGCTGGCGACGCCGTCCGCCGGCTACACCTCGGTGCTGCTGCAGGGCAGCGGCAGCTTTGCGGTAGAAGGCGTGCTGGGCACGGTCATCGGCCCGCAGGACAAGCTGCTGATCGTCAACAACGGCGCCTACGGGGCGCGGATGATCGAAATGGCGCGGCTGATGGATATCGACCACCACGCCTTTGACTGCGGCGAGGTGAATGAACCGGACGTGGCGGCGATGGAAGCGGTGCTGAAAAGCGATGCGCGCATCAGCCATATCGCCATGGTGCACTGTGAAACCACCACCGGCATGCTCAACCCGCTGCAGAAGGTGGCCGGCCTGGCGGCGCGCAACGGCAAGACCTTTATCGTCGACGCCATGAGCAGCTTCGGCGGCATCCCGCTGGATGTGGACGCGCTGGGCATCGATTTTCTGATCAGTTCCGCCAACAAATGCATTCAGGGCGTGCCGGGCTTCGCTTTCGTCATCGCCCGCCGCAGCGAACTGGAAAAATGCGCCGGGCGTTCGCGCTCGCTGTCGCTCGATCTGTACGCCCAGTGGCGCTGTATGGAAGACCAGGCCGGCAAATGGCGCTTTACGTCGCCGACCCATACCGTGCTGGCCTTCGCGCAGGCGCTGAAAGAGCTGGAGCAGGAGGGCGGCATTGCCGCGCGCCACCGTCGCTATCAGACCAATCAGCGGCGGCTGGTGGCGGGCATGCGCGAACTGGGCTTTGAAACCCTGCTCGATGAGGCGTTGCATTCGCCGATCATCACCGCGTTCTATTCGCCAAAGGCCGACACTTATCGCTTCGCCGAGTTTTATCAGCGCCTGAAGCAACAAGGCTTCGTGATTTATCCCGGTAAAGTGTCGCAGAGCGACTGCTTCCGCATCGGCAACATCGGGGAGATCTACCCGCAAGATATCGAACGTTTGCTGGCGGCAGTCGGGCAGGCGATGTACTGGAATCAATAAGGATTGACCATGAAACAGATCAACGCCGTAATCCTCGACTGGGCCGGCACCACGGTGGACTTCGGCTCCTTTGCGCCGACGCAGATTTTCGTCGAGGCGTTCAAACAGACCTTCGATATCGACATCAGCCTGGCGGAAGCGCGTATTCCGATGGGGCTGGGCAAATGGCAGCATATCGAGGCGCTGGGGAAACTGCCGGCGGTCGACGCACGCTGGCGGCAGCGGCTGGGGCGCTCGATGAGCCACCAGGACATCGACGCGCTGTATCAGGCGTTTATGCCGCTGCAAATCGCCAAAGTGATCGACTTCGCCGATCCCATCGAGGGCGTGCCGCAGGTGATTGCCGCTTTGCGCGAGCAGGGGATTAAAATCGGTTCCTGCTCCGGTTATCCGCGCGCGGTGATGGAAGTGCTGGTGCCCGCCGCCGCAGAGCGCGGCTACGCGCCGGATTACTGGGTCGCCACCGACGATCTCGCGGCCGGCGGCCGACCGGGGCCGTGGATGGCGTTGCAGAACGCGATCGCGTTGGGTATCGATGCGGTGGCGCATTGCGTGAAGGTGGATGACGCGGTGCCGGGCATTGCCGAAGGGCTGAATGCCGGGATGTGGAGCGTCGGGCTGGCGCTGTCCGGCAACGAGTTCGGCGCCACCTGGCCGGAGTATCGACAGATGGCGGCGGGCGAGATAGAGCGCCGCCGCGCGGCGGCCGCCGATAAGCTGTACGCGGCGGGTGCGCACTATGTGATAGACACGCTGGCGCAATTGCCGGCAGCGATCGCCGATATCAACCGGCGGTTGGCGAAGGGCGAGCGGCCGTAACGACCGAACGAGGGGCATAAAAAAACCGGGGATAATCCCCGGTTTTTTCGTTATGAGACGGCGTTAGCGATGCGCCAATTCGACTTCGTCTTCGCTGTCCATCACGGCTTTGTCGGTTTGCTTCATCAGCTGGCTGGTGATGGTGCCTGCCGCCATGGAGCCGTTGACGTTCAGCGCGGTGCGGCCCATGTCGATCAGCGGTTCGACCGAGATCAGCAGCGCGACCAGCGTCACCGGCAAGCCCATCGCCGGCAGCACGATCAGCGCAGCGAAGGTGGCGCCGCCGCCCACGCCCGCCACGCCGGCGGAGCTGATGGTGACGATGCCGACCAGGGTGGCGATCCATACCGGATCCAGCGGGTTGATGCCGACGGTCGGCGCAACCATTACCGCCAGCATCGCCGGGTAGAGGCCTGCACAGCCGTTCTGGCCGATGGTGGCACCGAACGACGCCGAGAAGCTGGCGATGGATTCCGGTACGCCCAGACGACGGGTCTGCGCTTCCACGTTCAGCGGAATGCTGGCGGCGCTGGAGCGGCTGGTGAAGGCGAAGGTGATCACCGGCCACACCTTGCGGAAGAACTTCAGCGGGTTAACGCCGGTGAAGGCCAGCAGAGCGGCGTGTACCACGAACATGATGGCCAGGCCAATGTACGAAGCCACCACGAAGCTGCCGAGTTTGACGATGTCGTGAATGTTGGAACCGGCGACCACTTTGGTCATCAGCGCCAGCACGCCATATGGCGTCAGTTTCATGACCAGACGCACCAGCTTCATCACCCAGGCTTGCAGGGTGTCGATGGCCACCAGCACGCGCTCGCCTTTCGGCTTGTCGTCTTTCAGCAGCTGCAGCGAGGCCACGCCGAGGAAGGTGGCGAAAATCACCACGCTGATGATCGAAGTCGGGCTGGCGCCGGTCAGGTCGGCGAACGGGTTTTTCGGAATGAACGACAGCACCATCTGCGGCACGGTCAGATCGGCCAGTTTGCCCACGTAGTTGGTTTGGATAGCCGTCAGACGCGCGCTTTCCTGCGCGCCCTGCACCAGGCCTTCGGCGGTCAGGCCGAACAGGTTGGTGACCAGCACGCCCACCAGCGCCGAGATCAGCGTGGTGAACAGCAGCGTGCCGATTGTCAGAACGCTGATTTTACCCAGAGAAGAGGCGTTATGCAGTTTGGCGACCGCGCTCAGGATCGAGGCAAACACCAGTGGCATGACGATCATTTGCAGCAGTTGCACATAGCCGTTGCCGACGATGTTGAACCAGCTGATGGATTCTTTCAGCACCGGGTTGTCGGAGCCGTACACCAGCTGCAGGCCCAGACCGAACACCACGCCGACCACCAGGCCGACCAGCACTTTTTTCGCCAGGCTCCATTGCTTGTGGCGGGTTTGCGCCAGCAGCAAAAGGAGCGCGACAAACACCAGCACGTTAATCACGAGCGGAAGATTCATCCCCAATGTCTCCAATAATCTTTCTTATAAAAACGACTACGCATCACGTATGTCGCGATGTAAATATCGTAACAGTTTGCTGAGTGGCCTACTTATATCCAAATGGAATTTGATATAGCTTTTTGCGCGTTTTTGTTCTTTTTATATACGCATGGGTGATGGGTTGAACGATTTTTTGTGATCAGAGCCTGATATTTCTGATTTGCTCGACATAGGATTGCACCGGGAGGGTGAAATCACCTTGCCAGCAGATGGCGAAGGCCACCAGGCACAGACACAGTACGCGCTCCAGTTGGTTGCCTTTTTGCGAGTTGAGCAGCGGCAGACGAAAACGCCAGCGGCACGGCCACAGCAGCGGAACGCCGGCGGGGGTGAGCATATCGGCCAGCAGGTGGCTGAAGTAGCCGATGATCATGGCGTGCAGCGCATCGGCTGGGATCGGCCAGCTGCGCGGCACGTCCAGCTGAAACAGCGCCATGCCGCCGGCGATCGCCAGCAGGCTGTGGGTGAAACCACGGTGGCCGAAGGCGCGGGCGATGGGAATGGCGAGCCAGCGCAGACGCTGGCCAAGCACCGACTTGGGGTGATCGATGTCCGGCAGCAGCGAAGTCAGCAGCACAGCGGGTATGATGTGCCACCAGTCGCCGGTAGCCAGCTCTGGCGTCACTTCCGCCTTCTTGGCGAAGATCGCGCAAGCGACAGAGAATATAAGATGTCCTTCCGCGGTCATGCTGTTGCGATTCCGGCTGGTAAACTGTTAATTTATCCAGTATATGGGAAAATTCCCAGTAGTGGAAGCAGTTACCCTGTAACCAATTGTTTATTTTCCCCGGTTTTACAACGGCTTGTTACGCCAATGCGTAACAAATCATCGATTTTGGCGGGCGAAAACAAAAAGGCGGCGCTGGGGCGAATGAAACGGAAAGCAACGAGGGCGGTTTTTCGGCGTGCGGCGGGAGGAAGCGGCGGCCTTGAACAGCGCTGCGTGGCAGTGACAACGCTGCGCGGACCGTCGCTTTCCCTGCCGTCCAGCATAATGAGAACGTCACGGCAATTCAATAATAATGAAACGGTGTTTCGTTTATTTTGCGGCACGGATCTCTTGGCCGGCGGCGATGAGGAAAACCAGGGCGCCGGTGGCCGGCGCCGCAGGATCAGGCTAAGTGGGCGGGAGTAAGCTGTTCCAGCGTCTCCAACTGGTGGTCAGCCAGCGCCCAGCGCGGATCGTGGCGGTATTCGGCAGCCGGGATCACGATGGAGCGCATGCGCGCGGCTTTGGTGGCGATCATGCCGTTGAAGGAGTCTTCCAGCGTGATGCAGCGCAGCGGATCGCTGCCCAGGCGTTCGGCGGCGATCAGATAGACCTCCGGGTGCGGTTTGCTGTACGGCAGGTATTCGGCGGAAACCAATTGATCGAAGTAGCCTTCAAGATCGAACATCTTCAGCACCTGCTGTTGCATGTGCAGCGGCGAGGCGGAGGCCAGGCCGACGTTCAGCCCCTGACGGCGGCACAGCTCCAGCGCCTGCCGGACGCCAGGCAGCAGCGGGCGCGTCTCGTGCACCAGCTCGATAGCGCGCTCGATGATCCGCGCCGACACCTCATCGAGCGAAACCCCTTGCCAGGGCATTGCCTGATACCACATTTTCACCACCAGATCGATGCGCAGCCCCAGGGTGTCCGGCAGCTTGTGACGATCGGACAGATCCAATCCCAGCGCGCCGAAGATATCCAACTCGGCCTGCAGCCACAGCGGTTCCGAGTCGATCAACAAGCCGTCCATATCAAAAATTGCGGTTTCAATGCGTTGCGAATAAGCCATTAGCGGTTAACTCCTGCCGGCGCGGATGGATGAATGTGCCCGACACTTTATCATCGCCGACGGAGAGACTAAAACCTTTGCCTGCGCGTTGGGTTTTTGCCAAAGCGCAGAATAGTCCACATCTCGCGCAGCTTAAGCCACCAGCGTTGGTGTTGGCGCTCGGAAACCTGTTGCAGCATGCGCGCATAATCCAGCACCAGCCCCGGCGTCCAGGTCATGCTTTCACCGCGGCTGCGCAGGACCGCCAGCATCCACAGATTGGGATCGAGCACCAGCAGCAGAAAGCGGCGCCACAGGTGTTTATCGCCCAGCACGCCTTCCAGCGCGCTGTCGAGCGCCGCGATGACCGTGGTGGAGCAGTTGCGCCGTGTCAGGTTGTAGGTGTCGTCCTGCCGATAGCGCAGCCAGAACGCGCGCAGCGCCGCCGGGTTATAGCGACAGAACTGAATTTTTTTGTCCGGCGGGCACCAGGCGGCGATCTCGCCCGGCAGATCGGGCAGGAAACGCCCGTCGACGTTGTTTTGTTCGCCGGCGTGCAGCAGCTGGCGGAAATCCTGAACGGAATGGCTGATGTCGTTGAGCGGGTAGTGACTGATATACACGTCCGGCGCGAGCGCCAGGGCGACATGACCGGTGGAGATATTGCCGCCACCGTCGACCGCCGCGATGTATCGATCGACGATGTAACGCCGGCGTGGATCTTTCGCCGCGCCAAGCGGTGTCCAGACATACACCGTGAGCGGCGTGGCCTCCGTGGTCGGGGGCGCTGGCCGCTGCGCTGGGGGCTGATTCAGAGAGAAGCTCGTCAGTCTGCGGGCGATGCGTAATAGAGCCCAGCCGGAAAGCACCATCATCACCCCGAGGCAAAAGGGCACCGTCATCCGATGCGGCGCCGGCCAGCCGATAAAAATCATCAACGAAAGCAGGATCTCGCCCCCGCCCGCCAGCGCCACGGTCTTCCATCGGCTGTGCTGGATCACCGTGGAGGAGGCGATGCGCACGGCGCCGTCAAGCAGCAGCGCGCTGCCAAACACCACGGTGGCGACGATGTTATCGTCTGCGGGCACGTCCAACATTAAAAAGGCCATAAACACGAAGCCCAGCCCCTTAAGCAGCACCGGCCGGCTGGCGGAGGAACCGATCACCAGCGCGGCGGATATCGCCACCAGCCCCTCCAGCGCCAGGATGACCGCCAGCGCATCCAGCGCCAGCATGGACCGGCCATCTTGCAGGATGTCGAACAGCATCAGCGCCCCTGCGGTTATCCACAGCCAGCCGAACAGCACCAGCAGGCGGCGCTGGCCGTGCAGTGCCTGCGCGCCCAGCAATAAGATAATCAGTCGAATCATGACGGCCTCTGCCCAAAGGGATAGCGTTATCTTTTCAATAATAGTGCCCGGACATCGTTAAGCAGTTGATTTCGGCGAATTCGGCTAAGCTTGTAGCACAGCGGGAATGAAGAAAACGGTGGGCGAGTTTCGCCAACTGCAGGTAGACTTAGCCGATTCGGTTACGTCGCTAACAAGGGGAACACATGACGTATCAACAGGCCGGGCGTATCGCCATTTTGAAACGCATTCTCGGATGGGTGGTTTTTATCCCGGCGTTGCTGTCGACGCTGATTTCCGTGCTGGGCTTTATCTATCAGCACAGTGAAAAAACCAAAGGCATCAACGCAGTGATGCTGGATTTTGTCCACGTGATGGTGGACATGGTGCGTTTCAATACGCCGTTCCTGAACCTTTTCTGGTACAACTCGCCGGTGCCGGACGTGGATAAAAGCCTGTTCAGCGGCGCCAATTTGATGTTCATCATCATCTATATACTGATCTTCGTCGGGCTGGCATTGCAGGCTTCCGGCGCGCGCATGTCGCGCCAGGTCAAGTTCATCCGCGAAGGGCTGGAAGATCAGATGATCCTGGAGCAGGCCAAAGGCAGCGAAGGGCACACGCGTCAGCAGTTGGAGGAACGCATCACGCTGCCGCACCACACCATTTTCCTGCAGTATTTCCCGCTGTACATTCTGCCCATCGTGATTGCGGTGATCGCCTGGTTCGTGATCCGCCTGTTGGGGCAGTTGGCCGGCGCGGCCTGAACCCTGAACGGGGCGCCGATCGGCACCCCGGAACCTGATTACGACGCTTCTGGCTGCAGCAGCGCCTCTACCGCGCGCTGCGCCGCCACCCAATGTTGGCCGCCGAACAGGTTGCTGCGGTTGAGCAGGTAGTACAGCTGATACAGCGGCTGACGCTCGATAAAGCCGGCCCCCAGCGGCCATACGCTCTGATAGCCGTCGTAGATCTGCGGCGGCAGCTCCGGATACAGCGGCAGCATCGCCAAATCGCACTCTCGGTCGCCCCAGTAGCTGGCCGGATCGAACAGTATCGGCCCGTTGGCGGTCATCGCGCAGTTGCCTGGCCACAGGTTACCGTGCAGCAGGGAAGGCTGCGGCTGGTGGTGCTGCAAGCGCAGATACACCCGATCGACAATGTCGTCGATGTCGCCGAAGGTCATGCCTTTCTCCGCAGCCAGCTGCAGCTGCCAGCCGATGCGCTGCTCGGCGAAGAATTCCGACCAGCGGCGTTGCCAGGCGTTGGGTTGCGGCGTGGTGGTCAGATCGCTGTCGAAGTCGAGACCAAACTGCGGCTGCTCGCTCCACTGATGCAGATGCGCCAGCTGCTGGCCCAGGCAGTAGGCGCCGTGGGCATCGAGGGGTTTCAGCTGCTGATACTCCAGCAGCAGGAAGCTGTAGTCGCGATCGCTGCCGACGCCGTACACCTCCGGCACCCGCACGCTTTTGCTGCGCGCCAGCAACGCCAGCTGATCGGCCTCGGCGGTGAATATCGGCAGTTGTTCACGGGCGTCGCATTTCACGAACACCTCGTTGTCACCGTAACTCACGCGCCACGCCGGGTGAATGTCGCCCCCGGGCAGTTCAATCCTTTCGCGTATCTCTGCGCTGCCAAGATGTTCACTTAACAGACGGCTAACGGCTTGCCACATGGTATTTCCCCCTCTGTGCTGCCTGATAATTCATTAGGTTAGCGTCTTTCCCTTGGTGAAAACACGACGCGGCGCACAGCCGGCGTCAAAGGCGGCGATTTTTTCAGCGCCTCGCCAGCTCAAAGTATATACCCTATTGATTAATTTAAGCGCAATACCGATTGCAACTTGATGACAACGACGCAATGAGCGGGGGGAATGTGATGCGGCGAGCAGAAGGCTTCGCCGCATCGGGGGAATTAACCGCCGGTGAGCGCGGTTTGGTTACGCTGTAACGGGCGTAATTTACTGTACAACAAGGCGATCACGAACAGCACGGCCTGCACGATGACGATGCAAGGCCCGGTTGCGCCGTCGATGTGGAAGCTGATCAGCGTGCCGAGCACGCAGGAGAACACCGACACCACCGTCGCCATCATCAGCATGCGATCGAAGCGACGGCACAGCATGAAGGCGATGATGCCGGGGGCGATCAGCATGGCGATCACCAGGATCACCCCCACGGCCTGTAGCGAGGCGACGATGGTCATCGCCAGCAGGCACAGCAGCCCGTAGTGCAGCAGCTTGACCGGCAGGCCAATCACCCGCGCATGGTGCGGATCGAAGCAGTACAGCATGAAGTCTTTGCGCTTGAGCAACACCACCGCCAGGGTGATGCCGGCGATCAGCAGGGTTTGTTTCAGTTCGCCGTCGGTGATGCCCAGCATGTTGCCGAACAGAATGTGGCTCAGATGCTGGTCGGTGTCGATGCGCGAGAACAGCACCAGCCCGAAGGCGAACATGCCGGAAAAGACGATGCCCATCACCGTGTCCTCTTTCACCCGGCTGTTTTCTTTCAGGTAGCCGGTGGCTACCGCGCAGAAGATGCCGGAGAGGAAGGCGCCAATCGCCAGCGGAATGCCGACCACGAACGCCACCACGATACCGGGCAGCACCGCGTGCGAGATGGCGTCGCCCATCAGCGACCAGCCTTTGAGCACCAGATAGCAGGAGAGCACGGCGCACACCACGCCGGTGACGATGGCGGCGACGATCGCCCGCTGCATGAACGGGTAGGCGAAGGGTTCGCTGAGCAGTTGATACAGGGTGTCCATCAGCGGCCTCCGGTTTGCGATTGCGCCACGCGGCGTTTGGCCGCCAGCAGGCCGTGTTTCGGCGCGAACAGGAACGCCACCAGGAACACCAGCGTTTGCAGGGTAACGATCACGCCGCCAGTGGCGCCATCCAGGAAGAAACTCAGGTAGGCGCCGACGCCGCTGGTCAGCGCGCCGATGATGATGGCGATGATCACCAGCCGGCTGAAGCGATCGGTCAGCAGGTAGGCGGTGGCGCCCGGGGTGATCACCATGGCGATCACCAGAATGGCGCCGACGGTTTGCAGCGCGGCGACGGTGCAGGCGCTGAGCAGGGTGAAGAACAGGATCTTCAACCGCAGCGGCGACAGGCCGATCGACACCGCGTGGCTTTCGTCGAAGAACACCGCCAGCAGGTCTTTCCACACCAGGCACAGGATCAGCAACGAGACGCCGATGATGATTTCCACCTGCAGCACGTCTTCGTCGGCGATGCCGAGGATATTGCCGAAGATGATCGACTGTACGTTGACCGACGTGGGGTTGAGCGACACGATCAGCAGGCCGACGGCGAAGAAGGTGGAGAAGATAAAGCCGATGATGGCGTCTTCGCGCAGCCGGGTGATGTGGCGCACCAGCGTCATCGCCAGCGCCGCCAGCATGCCGGTGAAGAAGGCGCCGGCGGCGTAGGGCAGGCCGAGGGCGTAGGCGCCGGCCACGCCGGGCACCACCGAGTGCGACAGCGCATCGCCCATCAGCGACCACCCTTTCAGCATCAGGTAGGCGGACAGGAACGCGCAGGCGGCACCGACGATGGCGCTGACCCAGATGGCCTTCACCATGTAGTTATAACCGAAAGGTTGCAGCAGAAGGTCCAGCATCAGGATTGTTTCTCCCTGGCCTGGCTGTTGGCCGGCGGATCGCTCTTGGTATGGCCGTAGAACACCGCCGGGCGCTCATCGTCGGTCAACACCGTGACGGTGCGCGGATCGTTATCGTCGTGCAGATCCGGGCCGGAAAGGTTGATATGGCGCAGCACGCCGCCGAACGCCTGCTCCAGGTTGCTCTGGGTGAAGGTGGTTTCGGTCGGGCCGGCGGCCAGCACCGTGCGGTTGATGAGGATCACCCGATCGCAAAACTCCGGCACGCTGCCGAGGTTGTGGGTAGAGACCAAGATGAGATGGCCCTCGTCGCGCAGCGCGCGCAGCAGCTCGATAATCGCATTCTCGGTTTTCACGTCCACGCCGGTGAACGGCTCGTCCAGCAGCAGCACCGTGCCCTGTTGCGCCAGCGCGCGCGCCAGAAATACGCGCTTCTTCTGGCCGCCGGACAGCTCGCCGATCTGCCGGCCGCGCAGATCGCTCAGGCCAACGCGCTCCAGCGCCTTGTCGACCCGTAGCCGATCCTCACGCGATGGAATGCGCAGGAAGTTCATCTTGCCGTAGCGGCCCATCATCACCACGTCTTCCACCAGCACCGGGAAGTTCCAGTCGACGTCTTCGGTTTGCGGCACGTAGGCGATCAGGTTCTTTTTCAGCGCGTCCGCCACCGGTTTGTCGCTCAGCGACACCTGGCCGGCGGTGGGCCTGACCAGGCCCATGATGCTTTTGAACAGCGTCGACTTGCCGCTGCCGTTGACGCCGACCAGCGCGCAGATCGAACCGCCGCTCAGGGTGAAGCTGGCGTTATGAATGGCGGTGTGCCCATTGTTGTAGGTCACGGTTACGTCGTCCACGTTCAGCTCAGGGCGGACAAACGGCTCATGGCTCATTGATCGAATCCTTTGGCGATGGTTTGCACGGTGGTGTTAAGCAGGTCGATATAGGTCGGCACCGGGCCGTCGCGGGTGGACAGCGAGTCCACGTACAGCACGCCGCCGTATTTGGCGCCGGTTTCTTTCGCCACCTGTCTGGCCGGCTTGTCGGAAATGGTGCTCTCGCTGAACACCACAGGAATATGGTGAGCGCGCACCGCGTCGATCACCCGGCGCACCTGCTGCGGTGAGCCTTGCTCGTCGGCGTTGATCGGCCACAGGTAAACCTCTTTCAACTGATAGTCTTGCGCCAGGTAGCTGAAGGCGCCTTCGCTGGTCACCAGCCAACGCTGCGCGGCCGGAATGCGCGCCAGGCGTTCGCGCAGCGGGGCGTCTAACGCGCCGATTTTCTCTGCGTAGGCCTTGGCGTTGCGGTTATAGGTTTCCGCGTTGGCCGGGTCGTGCTCCACCAGCGCTTTGCGGATGTTTTCGATATACACCAGCGCGTTGCTCGGCGACATCCAGGCGTGCGGGTTCGGGTTGCCGTTATACGGCCCTTCGCGGATCGGCAGTGGGGTGATGCCTTCGGTTACGACCGCCGCCGGCACCTGTTTGATGTTCTCGAAGAAGCGCTGGAACCAACGTTCCAGGTTCATGCCGTTCCACAGGATCAGGTCGGCGTGCTGTGCCTTGACGATGTCGCGCGGCGTGGGCTGGTAGTCGTGGATCTCGGCGCCCGGTTTGGTGATGGATTCCACCACGGCGGCGTCACCCGCCACGTTCTGGGCGATGTCCTGAATGATGGTAAAAGTGGTCACCACGCGCAGCTTTTTTTCCGCCAACGCGTTTTGACTGGCCAAGGTGGCGCCAAGCAATAAACAGGCGAGCGTGAAGGGGCGCAACAGTGCGGCGGCGCGGGGAAGGCGACCGCGACGAAAAACGCAATTAATCAAAGGCATGATGACGTCTCCTGGTTCAAATGAAAATGATTATCAATATCAATTGAAGCGAAGTCAAGCGTCACTTGCCCACCGCCGGCGGGGTATTTCTCCAACTGAAAAAATAATACCGTCCGGGGAGTTATAGCATTTTATGTATCAGTATGTAACCGCTGAAGGTAGTCCTGACAGGTGCAGATCGCCACCTCCGGCTGTTTTCCCAATGCCAACTGCCCGAACCCCTGCGCCAGACGCTGTACATCTTCTTGATCCAGAACGGTTATGAACGCAAAACTGTTGCTGCCGAGTTCGTGGTGAACGCCATTTTCATCTGTCACCGACGTGACAAAACCCTCACGCGTCAATTGCCCGGTCAGCTTGGCCAGGTCGGTCAATCCCTCTTCCTGATAGCGAAAAGTCACGACAAAGCAGCTTGTTGCAGATTGACTCATAAATCACCTCTTGGTATATGGATAGCTTGAGATTAGTCCAAAAAATTACTGCAGGTGTCCTTACAAGTTGTATATGCTACGCAACTCATTGAAAGGAGTGAGGGATTCTGTGAAAACAAAAATAGGTTGCCTTACGGCAATTTTGCTTTTGTCGGGGTGCGCCAAAGACCCGCAAACGGCAAGCAACATTTCAGGCAGTGGCACAACGCGCGGCGGCTGGTTAAAACCCCCTCCGCAGGCACCGGTAAACCGCACAGGCACTCCGGTTGTTTATAACGATTACATTCGTCAGGCCGCCAGCAACTATGGCGTCGACGAAACGCTGATTAAAGCGATTATTCAGGTGGAGTCCGGGTTTAACCCGAACGTGGTCAGCACCTCGAACGCAGTGGGATTGATGCAGCTTAAGGCTTCTACCGCCGGCCGCGACGCCTATCGCATGAAAGGACGAAGCGGGCAGCCCAGCTCGCGTGAGCTGAAGGATCCGGCGGTCAATATTGATCTGGGAACGGCCTATATCAATATTCTTCAAAGCCAGCAGCTAGCCGGGATCAACAACCCACAGACTTTGCGTTATGCCACCATCGTTTCGTACGTGAACGGGGCGGGCGCCATGTTGCGCACCTTCTCCTCGGACAAGCGCGTGGCGGTTAATCGCATCAATCAGATGAGCCCCGACGAGTTTTATCAGCACATCCAGAAAAAGCACCCGGCCCCGCAGGCGCCGCGCTATTTGTGGAAGGTGACCACCGCCTACCAGGCGATGTCGCAGTAACCCTTCATCCTGTCGAATCGGCCGCAAAACGCGGCCGATTTGCTTTCCGTTGTCGCTTCAGAGCGCGACACACCTCTCATTTTTCGTTATTTCCTCACCGCTTATCGAAAAAACCGCACAAAAAGTTAAATTTACGTTAGCAGATAAATCTTTACGTTCATTCAATAAGTTACCGGTAACATTTTTGCTTTTGCGCGCATTCTGACCTTCAATAAATATACAAATAAGTAACAAATTATTTTAAAAACCCGTATCGATCGCAAGGTTGCGGTTAAATAGTTGTGACTATCTTTGGATGGAATGTGACATGTCGAATCATAAAACCAACAATTCGCGGCGCGATTTCTTGTTGAAATCGATGACCTTAATTCCTGCGGCGGTAATTGGTGGCAGCGGCGTTGGCGCGCTGACGGCACCGACACCGGCGGTCGCTGCCTCGAACACTTCAACGCAGAACGATTACCAACCGACCTTTTTCACCCCGGAAGAGTGGGCCTTCATCAAGGCCGCCGTCGCGCGCCTGATCCCGGCCGACGATCGCGGCCCCGGCGCGCTGGAAGCCGGCGTGCCGGAGTTTATCGATCGTCAGATGAACACCCCGTACGCCACCGGCTCCATCTGGTACATGCAGGGGCCGTTCAACCCCGATGTGCCGAAGGAGATGGGCTATCAGCTGCCGCTGGTGCCCAAGCAGATCTACAACCTCGGCATCGCTGACGCCGACGCCTACAGCAAAAAAACCGCCGGCAAGCCCTTCGCCGAACTGGATGGCGCGCAGCAAGACGCCATGCTGCAAAAGTTCGAATCCGGCGAGGCGGAATTCCAGCAGTTGCCGTCGAAACTGTTCTTCTCCTATCTGCTGCAAAACACCCGTGAAGGTTTCTTCAGCGATCCGATCCATGGCGGCAACAAAGACATGGTTGGCTGGAAGCTGATTAATTTTCCGGGCGCGCGCGCCGATTTTATGGACTGGGTTGAGCGAGGGGAACGTTATCCCTTCCCACCGGTATCGATTCGTGGGGAGAGGGGCTAATCATGGCAACGGTAATGAAAAAAGTAGACGCGGTGATCGTCGGCTTCGGCTGGGTGGGCGCGATCATGGCCAAAGAGCTGACCGAGGCCGGCCTCAACGTGGTGGCGCTGGAACGCGGCCCGATGCGCGACACCTATCCGGACGGTTCCTATCCGCAGGTGATCGACGAGCTGACCTATAACATCCGGCGCAAACTGTTCCAGGATCTGTCGAAAAGCACCGTCACCATTCGCCACAACAGCAGCCAGACCGCGGTGCCTTATCGCCAGCTGGCGGCGTTCCTGCCGGGTACCGGCGTCGGCGGCGCCGGCCTGCACTGGTCGGGCGTGCATTTTCGCGTCGATCCGATCGAACTGCGCATGCGCAGCCACTATGAAGAGCGCTACGGCAAAAACTTCATTCCGAAGGACATGACCATCCAGGACTTCGGCGTGACCTACGACGAGCTGGAACCGTTCTTCGACAAGGCGGAGAAAGTGTTCGGCACCTCCGGCACCGCCTGGACCATCAAGGGGCAGAAAGTGGCGCAGAAGGGCGGCAACCGCTTTGCGGCGGATCGCTCCAGCGACTTCCCGCTGCCGGCGCAGAAGAATACCTACTCCGCCCAGCTGTTCGAGAAAGCCGCGCTGGAAGTGGGCTACCACCCTTATAACCTGCCGTCCGCCAACACCTCAGACTCCTACACCAACCCGTACGGCGCGCAGATGGGGCCGTGCAACTTCTGCGGTTTCTGCAGCGGCTACGCCTGCTACATGTATTCCAAAGCCTCGCCGAACGTCAACATCTTGCCGGCGCTGCGGATGGAAAAACGCTTCGAGCTGCGCACCAACGCCAACGTGCTGAAGGTCAACCTGACCGACGACAAGTCCCGCGCCACCGGCGTGAACTACGTCGATGCGCAGGGCCGCGAGCTTGAACAGCCGGCCGATCTGGTGATCCTGGGCGCGTTCCAGTTCCACAACGTGCACCTAATGCTGCTGTCCGGCATCGGCAAGCCTTACGATCCGGTGACCGGCGAAGGCGTGGTCGGGCGCAACTTCGCCTACCAGAACATGACCACCATCAAGGCGTTCTTCGATAAAGACGTGTTCACCAACCCGTTCATCGGCGCCGGCGGCAACGGCGTGGGCGTGGACGACTTCAACGCCGACAACTTCGATCACGCCAAAGAAGGCTTCGTCGGCGGTTCGCCGTTCTGGGTCAACCAGGCGGGCACCAAGCCGATCTCCGGCCTGCCGACCCCGCCGGGCACCCCGGCCTGGGGCAGCAAGTGGAAAGCGGCGGTGGCGGATGCCTACACCCACCACGTCTCGATGGACGCCCACGGCGCGCACCAGTCGTACCGCAACAACTATCTGGATCTCGATCCCAACTACAAGAACGTGTTCGGCCAGCCGCTGCTGCGCATGACGTTCGACTGGCAGGAGAACGACATCAAGATGGCGCAGTTCATGTACGACAAGATGGCGCCGATCGCCAAGGCGATGAACCCGAAACTGATCGCCGGCAGCCCGAAAAACGCCAACAGCCATTTCGATACCACCAGTTACCAGACCACCCACATGAACGGCGGCGCGGTGATGGGGGAAGATCCGAAGACCAGCGCGGTAAACCGTTATCTGCAGAGCTGGGACGTGCACAACGTGTTCTCGATCGGCGCATCGGCCTTCCCGCAGGGGCTGGGCTACAACCCGACCGGCACCGTGGCGGCGTTGGCTTACTGGTCTGCCCGCGCCATTCGCGAGCAGTATCTGAAAAACCCAGGCCCATTGGTGCAGGCATAAGGACGGCGAACGATGAAAGCATTTGTACCGGCACTGGTTCTCAGTGCAGTGAGTTTTTCCGTTTGGGCGCAGGACGCCACCGTCAGCAGCGAGCTTATCAAGCGCGGTGAATACCTGGCGCGCGCCGGGGACTGCGTGGCCTGCCATACCGACGGCAAGAGCGGCAAGACCTTCGCCGGCGGTCTGGCGATGGAGACGCCGATCGGCACCATCTACTCCACCAACATTACGCCGGACAAGAAAACCGGCATCGGCGATTACAGCTTCGAGGATTTCGACAACGCGGTGCGTAAGGGCGTAGCCAAAAATGGCAGCACGCTCTACCCGGCGATGCCGTACCCGTCGTTCGCGCTGGTGAAAGAGGACGACATGCACGCCATGTATGCCTATTTCATGCACGGCGTGCAGCCGGTGGAGCAGGCCAACAAGGACTCCGACATCCCGTGGCCGCTGTCGATGCGCTGGCCGCTGAGCATCTGGCGCGGTATGTTCGCGCCGTCGCCGGCGGACTTCGTCGCCGACGCCAAGGCCGATCCGGTGATTGAGCGCGGCCGCTATCTGGTGGAAGGCCTGGGCCACTGCGGCGCCTGCCATACCCCGCGCAGCATCACCATGCAGGAAAAAGCGCTGAGCAACAGCGACAGCGACGACTACCTGTCCGGCAGCAACGCGCCGATCGACGGCTGGGTCGCTTCCAGCCTGCGCGGTGACCGTAAGGACGGCCTGGGCAGCTGGAGCGAAGCCGAACTGACCGAGTTCCTGAAAACCGGCCGCAACGACAAGGCGATCGTGTTTGGCGGCATGAGCGACGTGGTGGAACACAGCCTGCAATACCTGAGCGACGACGATCTGACCGCCATCGCACGCTACCTGAAATCGCTGCCGCCGAAAGACGGCAAGCAGCAGGCGGCGCCGGTCGAAGACAGCGTGGCCAAGGCTCTGTGGCGTGGCGACGACAGCAAGCCAGGCGCGGCGTTGTATGTCGATAACTGCGCGGCCTGCCACCGCACCGACGGTGTGGGCTACAAGCGCGCCTTCCCGTCGCTGAAGGGCAATCCGGTGGTGCAGACCGAGGACGCGACCTCGCTGATCCACATCGTGCTGACCGGCAACACCACGCCGGCGGTGCAGGGTGCGGTATCCAACATCACCATGCCGCCGTTCGGCTGGCGTCTGAACGATCAGCAGGTGGCGGACGTGGTGAACTTCATCCGTTCCAGCTGGGGCAACAGCGCCAAGCCGGTGAGCGCCTCCGACGTGGCCGACGTGCGTAAAGACCGCTCGATGATCCGCGACGAGAAGGAGATGGGCAGCGCCGAGGTGCCGGACCACCCGGACGCGAAGAAATAAACCGCTTAAGGGCTCCGCAAGGGGCCCTTAGTTTTTTCTGCCTGCGCCGGTTTTTTCAGCATTTCCTGTTCGCAAATCGTTCGCTTGGCCGATAAAACATAGACCCGCAGCGGATTTTTCATTATCCTTTGCCGTCCTTTCATCAGGCGTAAGTATGAAATATCGCTTTAATTCACTGATTACTATTAAAAAATTCGCGGAGAAGGATATCCCGTTAGGCGCAATCGTTGGCGCCGCAGATTAAGGTAGACTGTCTCATGAGTACGATTTCTCCCGATTCAGGCACGCTGACGGCCGCTCAGCCTGCCAAATGGAACAAAACCGACACCGTCTGGATGTTCGGTCTCTATGCCACCGCGGTGGGTGCCGGCACGCTGTTCTTGCCGATCAACGCCGGCTTGAACGGCCCGCTGGTGTTGCTGTTGATGGCGTTGTTCGCTTTCCCGTTGACCTATTTGCCGCACCGCGCGCTCAGTCGCTTCGTGCTTTCCGGCTCCAGCCGCGACGGCAACATTCACGATGTGGTGGTGGAACACTTCGGCGTGCTGGCCGGCAAAATCATCATGGTGCTGTATCTGATGGCGTTCTTCCCGATCGTGCTGGTGTACAGCATTTCGATCACCAATGCGCTGGACAGCTTCCTGATCCACCAGTTCCACGTGGCGCCGCTGCCGCGCATCTGGCTCAGCCTGGCGGTGGTGGTGGTGCTCAATCTGGTGCTGCTGCGCGGCAAAGACAGCATCGTGGCGGCGATGGGCATGCTGGTGTTTCCGCTGTTGGTGTTCCTGATGGGCATTTCGCTCTATCTGATGCCGAGCTGGAATACCGCCAACTTCGTTCACGGCCTGGCCGCCACCCGCTTTGACACGCCGGGGCTGTGGCATTCGCTGTGGCTGGCGGTGCCGGTGATGGTGTTCTCCTTCAGCCATGCGCCGATCATCTCTTCCTTCGCCTCGACCCAGAAGAGCCTGTACGGCGACAAGGCGGAACGCCGCTGCGCACGCATCATGCGTTACAGCTATGTGCTGATCTGCGTCACCGTGCTGTTCTTCGTGTTCAGCTGCGTGCTGAGCCTGTCTCACGAAGACATGCTGCAGGCGAAGGAGCAGAACATCACCGTGCTGACTACGCTGGCCAACAAGTTCTCCAATCCGCTGATCGCCTATCTTGGCCCGGTGATGGCGATGTTGGCGATGGCCAAGTCCTATCTCGGCACTTCGCTGGGGGTGACGGAAGGGGCGACCAGCCTGATCGACGGCGTCACGCGCGCGGTCGGCAAGCCGCTCAGTTCGCGCCTGACGCACCGCATCTCCGCGGTATCGCTGTTCCTGCTCACCTGGGCGGCGACGGTGTGGAACCCCAGCGCGCTGCACATTATCGAAACCATCAGCGGCCCGCTGATTGCGGCGATCCTGTTCATCCTGCCGATGTACGCCGTGCGTGCGGTGCCGGCGATGCGCCAATACCGCGCGGCGAGCAACGTCTTCGTGCTGGTGATGGGCCTGATCGCGCTGTCGGCGCTGATCTACGGCCTGGTGTGATCCTCGGGCGCGCCACTTCCGGCGCGCCTCTTAACGTCCCTCTACACATCCCTTTGCAATTAATCGCCGATTTGCCGGGCGTTATCTTTGATAATGCAAGCCATTCTCATTAGTATTTCCCGATTGCGTTCTTGACTAAGGAGTTTTCGTGCACCGTCGAATCACCTTGCCGGCGCTGGTTTGCGCCGCCTTGCTCGCCTCTCCGGCGATGGCCACCACTTATCCGTTGACGCTGACCGACACTTCCGGCCAGACGATCACCCTCCCGCAAGAGCCGAAACGCATCGTGGTGCAGGACGGGCGCGACATTCTCACGTTGGCGCTGCTCGATCGCGCCAACCCGTTCGGCCGGCTGGTGGCCTGGAATAACCTGCTGAAGAAAAGCGATGCGGCGACCTGGGATATCTTGCAGAGCAAATGGCCGGCGGCGAAAAACATCATCGATATGGGATTCAGCGATAAGGGCGAAGTGAACCTGGAGAGCGTGATCGCCAAGCGGCCCGATCTGATGATCGCCCAGCTGCGCTCCAAGCCTTCGCTGAGCCAGACCGGCGTGCTGGATCGGCTGAAGGCGCTGAACGTGCCGGTGCTGTTCATCGACACCATGCTCAAGCCGGTGGAAAACACGCCGAAAAGCGTGACGCTGCTGGGGGAAACCCTCAACCGCGAAAGCGAGGCCCGGCAATATACCGATTATTATCAGCAGCATTATCAGGCGATTCTGGCCAAGACGCAGGCGGTGGAACCCAAACCACAGGTGTTCTTCGAAGCCAAGGCCGGCCTGAACGGGCTGGAATCCTGCTGCTTCACCCATGCGCACGTCGGCTGGGGGGCGCTGGTTGAGGCGGTCGGCGCGCGCAACATCGGCTCCGCGCTGTTGCCGGGCGCGACCGGCGATGTCGCGCTGGAAAAAGTGATCGCCATGAAGCCGGACGCCTACATCGTTTCCGGCTCGCAGTGGGCCAGCAAGACCAACGCTGCGGTGCCGTTCGGCTACGGCGTGACGCAGCAGCAGGTGGATGAGGCTTTCAACCGCATGAAACAGCGCCCGGGCTTCTCTCAGGTGTCGGCGGTGAAGGCGGGGCGGTTCTACGGCATCTACCATAACTTCTACAACCACCCGTACAATATTGTCGGGCTGGAGTATCTGGCGAAGTTTATCTATCCGGCGCAGTTCCCGGATCTGGACCCGGCCAAGACCTACAGCGAGATCCTCAGTCGTTTTACCGAAGTGCCGGAAGGCAAGGGCATTTTGGGCGCGCAGGCGCCGGCGGGGAAATAACGGCAACGGGCGCGATCGCGCCCGTTTTTGATCCTTAGGCGGCGGCCGGCGTATAGGTGGAGATGATCTCCAACACGCCGTTGATGATGAACTGCACGCCCATACACACCAGCAGGAAGCCCATCAGGCGCGAGATCGCCTCAATGCCGCTTTTCCCCACCAACCGCATGATGGCGCCGGAGCTGAGCAGACAGGCCCACAGGATCACCGCGACCGTCAGGAAGATGGCGACCGGCGCCACGGCCAGCACCCAGGGTTCAAAACCCAGCGTGTTATCTTTGACGCTCGACGCCGAGCTGATGATCATCGCGATGGTGCCCGGCCCGGCGGTGCTCGGCATGGCCAACGGCACGAAGGCGATGTTGGCCGAGGTCTTATGGCGCAGCTCGTGCGACTTGCTCTCCACCTCCGGCGCCTCATCGGCGCTTTGTTGCGGGAACAACATGCGGAAACCGATGAAGGCGACGATCAGGCCGCCGGCGATGCGCAGGCCGGGGATCGAAATACCGAAGGTGTTCATCACCACCTGGCCGGCGTAAAACGCCACCGTCATGATGCAGAACACATAAACCGAGGCCATCAGCGACTGCTGATTGCGCTCCTCACGCGTCATATTGCCGGATAACCCGAGCAGCAACGCCACCGTGGTCAGTGGGTTGGCCAGCGGCAACAGCAGCACCAAACCCAGTCCGATGGCCTGGAATAACTGCAAAATACCCGTCATAAAATAACTCCCTGTGCAACGTTCAAGCCGCCAGGCGGCGGCCCATGAGCTCCACAGCCTAGCCTGCCGTACGGCCGGCGGCAATGGGGATAGCTCGTAACGTTAATTAACCGTCGGCGGGCGCTTCATCTTCACCGCTGCACTCGGCGGTGAGTTCTGGTTCATCCTCACACCCCAGCGGCGCTTCGTTGACCGCGATCGCCCGCGGCACCGAACGCGCGCCAAAATGCACCAGCCCATACAAGGTCGCCAATACCGCGCACACTACGCCGAGGACTGCGAGTAACCGGTTCATCTTCTGCATAAGTCTCGATTGGAACAGACTGGTTTCAGAATAGCGGCTGGCGGCGAAGATCGCCACGCGAAGCCGGTATGCCGCCAAACGCCGGCGACAAAGCGAGCGGTGCCTGGAAAATGCGCACATTTTTTGTGTTTTATGGCCTTTTTCGCCGCAGTTGGCCGGTAAAGGCCGACGTTTCGCATCAATTGCTACACCCTGCAGGCTCAGCTGCCTACCATAGGCGCGCTTTAAAACAAGAATGAGACTGACTATGCAAGACGAACTGAAACTTTTACTGGGGAAAATTGGCGCATTCGCGCTTTCCGGCGCTTTTTTGGCGGCCTTGGTCGGCCTGGTGTTTATCGACGTGCACTGGTTGCATAATTTCGTGCATGAAACCTCGCTGACCGAAGCGGCGCAGGAGCTGTTGCTGCTCGCCATCGCCGGCGGTTTTTTCGCCGCGGCCAGACGGCAGGCTGAACGCCGCTCCGCCTGGATGCTGGTCGGCGGCTTCTTTCTGTGCATGCTGATCCGCGAGATGGACTTCGCCTTCGATGCGCTGTGGCACGGCGCCTGGGTGTGGTTTGCGCTGGCGGTCGCCTTGGCCTGTCTGTGGCATGCCGCAAGGCACGTCGCGGCGACGGTGCGTGGGCTGGCCTATTTCGCGACGCATCCCGGCTACGGCATGATGTGTGCCGGTCTGCTGTGCATTCTGGTGTTTTCACGCCTGTTCGGCATGGGGGCACTGTGGCAAACGCTGATGCTGGACGGTTACAACCGGGTGGTGAAAAACATGGTGGAAGAAGGCTGCGAACTGCTGGGTTACGGCCTGTGCCTGCTGGCCACCTTCAGCTACCTGAAAACCGTTTTTGCGCCGAATAAAGCGAAAGTGTGAGGGCGGCGGCACTTTATTTATCCGGAACAATTTTAGTGATACTATTCGCTTAGCCGAATGCGGCTGAGAAGGTATGCGTTCCATTCTGTATACCCAGAGAGGTTTCAATCTGGCAATTGTGGGCGAGATCTGAAACCTGGCTGACCAAACCCAAAACCCAATTTTCGTACTGCATGTGATCTGTCGTGTGGGTCACCACTGTAGATAAGGAATTATTAATGCCTGTTATTACTCTTCCTGACGGTAGTCAGCGTCATTTCGACCACCCCGTTTCCCCGATGGATGTCGCGCGCGATATCGGCCCTGGCCTGGCGAAAGCCTGTATCGCCGGCCGCGTCAACGGCGAGCTGGTTGACGCCGGCGATCTGATCGAATCGGATGCGCAGCTGGCCATCATCACCATCAAAGATGAAGACGGTCTGGAAATCATGCGCCACTCCTGCGCGCACCTGTTGGGTCATGCGATCAAGCAGCTGTGGCCGGATACCAAAATGGCGATCGGTCCGGTGATCGACAACGGTTTCTATTATGACGTGGATATCGACCGCACTCTGACGCAGGAAGACCTGGATCTGCTGGAAAAGCGGATGCACGAGTTGGCCGATAAGGATTACGACGTCATCAAGAAGAAGGTCAGCTGGCAAGAAGCCCGCGACACCTTCGCTGAGCGCGGCGAAATCTACAAAGTGGCGATCCTGGATGAGAACATCAGCCATGACGATCGTCCGGGCCTGTATCACCACGAAGAATACGTCGACATGTGCCGCGGCCCGCACGTGCCGAACATGCGTTTCTGCCACCACTTCAAACTGCAGAAAACCTCCGGCGCTTACTGGCGCGGCGACAGCAAAAACAAAATGCTGCAGCGTATCTACGGTACCGCCTGGGCAGACAAGAAGCAGCTGAACGCCTACCTGCAGCGCCTGGAAGAAGCGGCCAAGCGCGATCACCGCAAGATCGGCAAACAGCTCGACCTGTATCACATGCAGGAAGAAGCGCCGGGCATGGTGTTCTGGCACAATGACGGTTGGACGATTTTCCGCGAGCTGGAAGCCTTCGTGCGCATGAAGCTCAAAGAGTACCAGTACCAGGAAGTGAAAGGTCCGTTCATGATGGACCGCGTGCTGTGGGAAAAAACCGGCCACTGGGAAAACTACAAAGACGCCATGTTCACCACCGCGTCGGAGAACCGCGAATACTGCATCAAGCCGATGAACTGCCCGGGTCACGTGCAGATCTTCAACCAGGGCCTGAAGTCGTACCGCGATCTGCCGCTGCGCATGGGCGAATTCGGCAGCTGCCACCGCAACGAGCCTTCGGGTTCCCTGCACGGTCTGATGCGCGTGCGCGGCTTCACGCAGGATGACGCCCACATCTTCTGTACCGAAGAGCAGGTGCGCGCCGAAGTGAACGAATGCATTCGCATGGTTTATGACGTGTACGGCACCTTCGGCTTCGACAAGATCGCCGTCAAGCTGTCCACGCGTCCGGAAAAACGCATCGGTACCGACGACATGTGGACCCGTGCGGAAGAAGACCTGGCCGCCGCGCTGACCGAGAACGGCATTCCGTTCGAGTACCAGCCGGGCGAGGGCGCCTTCTACGGACCGAAAATTGAATTTACCCTGCATGATTGTTTGGATCGCGCATGGCAATGTGGTACCGTGCAGCTCGATTTCTTCTTGCCGGGCCGTTTGGGCGCCTCGTACGTTGGCGAAAACAACGATCGCGTCGTGCCGGTAATGATTCACCGCGCCATTTTGGGCTCCATGGAACGCTTCATCGGTATCCTTACCGAAGAATACGCCGGGTTCTACCCGACCTGGATCGCTCCGGTGCAGGTGGTGGTGATGAATATCACCGACAGCCAGTCTGATTACGTCCAGCAATTGACCAAAAAACTGCAGGATGCAGGTATTCGCGTGAAAGCGGACTTGAGAAATGAGAAGATTGGCTTTAAAATTCGCGAACATACTTTACGTCGAGTCCCTTACATGTTGGTGTGCGGCGACAAAGAGGTCGAAGCAGGCAAAGTTGCCGTTCGTACCCGCCGTGGCAAAGACCTGGGAAGCCTGGACGTAAACGAAGTCGTAGACAAGCTGCTGAAAGAGATTCGCAGCCGTAGTCTTCATCAACTGGAGGAATAAAGTATTAAAGGCGGAAAACGAGTTCAACCGGCGCGTCCTAATCGCATTAACAGAGAAATTCGCGCGCAAGAAGTTCGCCTAACCGGCGTCGATGGCGAGCAGATTGGTATCGTCAGTCTGAATGAAGCTCTTGAAAAAGCTGAGGAAGCGGGCGTTGATTTAGTAGAAATCAGCCCAAATGCCGAACCGCCAGTTTGCCGAATCATGGATTACGGCAAATTCCTCTACGAGAAGAGCAAGTCGACGAAAGAACAGAAGAAGAAGCAAAAAGTTATTCAGGTCAAGGAAATCAAATTCCGTCCTGGCACCGATGATGGCGACTATCAGGTCAAACTACGCAACCTGATTCGCTTTCTGGAAGATGGCGATAAAGCCAAAATCACCCTGCGTTTCCGTGGGCGTGAGATGGCGCACCAGCAGATCGGTATGGAAGTGCTTAACCGCGTCCGTAAAGACCTGTGTGAAGATATGGATCTGGCAGTGGTCGAATCCTTCCCTACGAAGATCGAAGGCCGCCAGATGATTATGGTGCTCGCTCCTAAGAAGAAACAGTAAGGCTTACAAGTAATGGAACCCGCGCGGCGCTTGCGCTGTGTGGGTTTTATTCGCCCAACTGATTCGTTGTTTAACAATGCGAAGTGGATTTAATTAAAATGCCAAAGATTAAAACTGTACGTGGTGCAGCCAAGCGCTTCAAAAAGACCGGCAGCGGTGGTTTTAAGCGTAAACATGCCAACCTGCGTCATATTCTGACCAAAAAAGCAACCAAGCGTAAACGTCACCTGCGTCCGAAAGGCATGGTGTCTAAAAACGATCTGGTCCTGGTTACCGCGTGCCTGCCGTACGCATAAGCCATTTTTTTTTGAATTTAGAATAAGACTTTAGGAGAGAGCATATGGCTCGCGTAAAACGTGGTGTAATTGCACGCGCACGTCACAAGAAAATCATGAAGCAGGCGAAAGGCTACTACGGTGCCCGTTCGCGCGTATATCGTGTTGCCTTCCAGGCAGTAATCAAAGCAGGTCAGTATGCTTACCGTGACCGTCGTCAACGTAAGCGTCAGTTCCGTCAGCTGTGGATTGCACGTATCAACGCAGCTGCTCGTCAGAACGGTCTGTCTTACAGCAAGTTCATCAACGGCTTGAAAAAAGCTTCGATCGAAATTGACCGTAAGATCCTGGCTGACATCGCAGTCTTCGACAAAGTGGCCTTCGGCGCACTGGTTGAGAAAGCGAAAGCAGCTCTGGCGTAAGTCAGTAGAAGAGGGAGCTTGCTCCCTCTTTTAATCTTTGTTTTCAGCGACAAATATTGACTTTCATTGGCCGCCGCTATATCACTGGTGGACAATCATCGACAAGGTACCGCAATCATGCACGCAGCTCTTTTTCGTTTCTTTTTTTACTTTAGCGCCTGATTTCAGGAGGCTTTGCGCGTAAGAAAAGAAACGAAAAGTAGCGCCTAAGCCTCCCTCGTGGAGGCTTTTTTGTTTTTGGCCATCGTCCCGCCTTGCCAGGCGTTGCGGTGAGGGCGGCAGACGCAACGCGGGCCATGCGGCGCGCAGGCGAGCCGGCCGGCAACGTATTGAAAAGTCTTTGAATAATGGTCAAAGGCGTGTTCGAATATAGATAACAATTACTTAGGGCCATCCCGGCCAGAGGAAGAGGAAAGCAATGCCACATCTCGCAGAGCTGGTTGCCAATGCCAAGGCAGCCGTAGAAGATGCCCAGGATGTTGCCGCGTTAGATTTGGTGCGCGTCGAATATTTTGGCAAGAAAGGTCATTTCACCTTGCAGATGCAGTCTCTGCGCGACGTACCGGCGGAAGACCGTCCGGCGGCCGGCGCGGTGATCAACCAGGCCAAGCAAGAGGTGCAGGACGCGCTGAACGCACGTAAGAACACGCTGGAAAGCGCCGCGCTGAACGCGCGCCTGGCGGCTGAAACCATCGACGTTTCCCTGCCGGGCCGCCGTATGGAAAACGGCGGTCTGCATCCGGTGACCCGCACCATCGACCGTATCGAAACCTTCTTCGGCGAGCTTGGCTTCTCCGTGGCCACCGGCCCGGAGATTGAAGACGATTATCATAACTTCGACGCGCTGAACATCCCGGGGCACCACCCGGCGCGCGCCGATCACGATACCTTCTGGTTCGACGCCACGCGCCTGCTGCGCACCCAGACCTCCGGCGTGCAGATCCGCACCATGAAGAACCAACAGCCGCCGATCCGCATCATTGCGCCGGGCCGCGTTTATCGTAACGACTACGATCAGACTCACACCCCGATGTTCCACCAGATGGAAGGGCTGATCGTCGATAAAGACATCAGCTTCACCAACCTGAAGGGTACGCTGCACGACTTCCTGAACAACTTCTTTGAAGAAGACCTGCAGGTTCGTTTCCGTCCGTCCTATTTCCCGTTCACCGAGCCGTCCGCTGAAGTGGACGTGATGGGCAAGAATGGCAAGTGGCTGGAAGTGCTGGGCTGCGGCATGGTGCATCCGAACGTGCTGCGCAACGTCGGCATCGATCCGGAAGTCTACTCCGGCTTCGCCTTCGGCATGGGCATGGAGCGCCTGACGATGCTGCGTTACGGCGTCACCGATCTGCGCGCATTCTTCGAAAACGATCTGCGTTTCCTCAAACAGTTTAAGTAAGGCGGGAATATCACATGAAATTCAGTGAACTCTGGTTGCGCGAGTGGGTAAACCCGGCCATCAGCAGCGAAGCATTATCCGATCAAATCACCATGGCCGGCCTGGAAGTGGACGGTGTGGATCCGGTCGCCGGCGCGTTTAACGGCGTTGTGGTGGGTGAAGTGGTCGAGTGCGGCCAGCACCCGAACGCCGACAAACTGCGCGTCACTAAGGTCAACGTCGGCGGCGATCGCCTGTTGGACATCGTCTGCGGCGCGCCGAACTGCCGTACCGGCCTGAAAGTGGCGGTCGCCACCGTGGGCGCGGTGCTGCCGGGCGACTTCAAAATCAAGGCCGCCAAGCTGCGCGGCGAACCTTCGGAAGGCATGCTGTGCTCGTTCTCCGAGCTGGGCATTTCCGACGATCATGACGGCATTATCGAGCTGCCGCTGGATGCGCCAATCGGCACCGACATCCGTGACTATCTGCAGCTGAACGACAACACCATCGAAATCAGCGTCACGCCGAACCGCGCCGACTGTCTGGGCATCATCGGCGTCGCGCGCGACGTGGGCGTACTGAACCAGGTTGCGCTGACCGAGCCGGATATGAGCCCGGTGGCTGCCACCATCGACGCCACGCTGCCGATCCGCGTTGACGCGCCGCAGGCGTGCCCGCGCTATCTGGGCCGCGTGGTGAAAGGCATCGACGTCACCGCGCCAACCCCGCTGTGGATGCGTGAAAAACTGCGTCGCTGCGGCATCCGCTCTATCGATGCAGTGGTTGACGTCACCAACTATGTGCTGCTGGAGCTTGGCCAGCCGATGCACGCTTTCGATCTGAGCCGCATCGACGGCGGCATCGTGGTGCGCATGGCGGAAGAAGGGGAAACGCTGACGCTGCTGGACGGCAGTGAAGCCAAACTGAACGCCGACACCTTAGTGATCGCCGATCATCAAAAAGCGTTGGCGATGGGTGGCATCTTCGGCGGCGAGCACTCCGGCGTTAACGGGGAAACTCAGGACGTGCTGCTGGAATGCGCTTTCTTCAGCCCGCTGTCGATCACCGGCCGCGCGCGCCGTCACGGCCTGCACACCGACGCTTCTCACCGCTATGAGCGCGGTGTCGATCCGGCGCTGCAGTACAAAGCGATGGAGCGTGCTACGCGCCTGCTGCTCGATATTTGCGGCGGCCAGGCCGGCCCGATTATCGACGTGACCCATGAGAACGCACTGCCGAAGCGCGCCACCATCACGCTGCGCCGCGAGAAACTGGATCGCCTGATCGGCCACGTGGTGCCGAGCGAGCAGGTCAGCGACATTCTGCGCCGCCTGGGTTGCCAGGTGACCGAGCAGGGCGACAGCTGGCAAGCGGTCGCGCCGAGCTGGCGTTTCGATATGGAGATCGAAGAAGATCTGGTGGAAGAAGTGGCGCGCGTTTACGGTTACGACAACATCCCGGATGTGCCGGTCCGTGCCGATCTGGTGATGACCCAGCATCGTGAAGCCGATCTGACGCTGAAGCGCGTGAAGACCATGCTGGTCGATCACGGTTATCAGGAAGCGATCACCTACAGCTTCGTCGATCCGAAGGTGCAGGCACTGCTGCACCCGAATGAAGAAGCGCTGATCCTGCCAAGCCCGATTTCGGTAGAAATGTCGGCGATGCGTCTGTCGCTGTGGACCGGCCTGCTGTCTGCGGTGGTGTATAACCAGAACCGCCAGCAGACGCGTCTGCGTCTGTTCGAAAGCGGCCTGCGCTTTGTGCCTGATAGTGCGGCAGATCTGGGTATCCGCCAGGACGTCATGCTGGCGGGGGTGATCGCCGGCCATACGCACGATGAACATTGGGATCTGGCGCGCAAGCCCGTCGACTTCTATGATTTAAAAGGGGATCTGGAGTCTGTCCTCGAACTGACCGGTAAATTATCCGAAATTCAGTTCCGGGCGGAAGCCAATCCGGCCCTGCATCCAGGGCAAAGTGCGGCGATTTATTTGCACGGCGAACGCGTAGGTTTCATCGGTGTGGTTCACCCGGAACTTGAACGTAAACTGGATCTTAACGGCCGCACCGTGGTGTTTGAACTGGAGTGGAACAAGCTTGCGAGCCGCGCTGTGCCTCAGGCGCGGGAGATTTCGCGCTTCCCGGCAAACCGCCGTGATATCGCCATTGTGGTGGCTGAAAACGTCCCTGCAGAAGATATTTTGGCCGAGTGTAAGAAAGTTGGCGCAAATCAGGTAGTTGGCGTAAACTTGTTTGACGTGTACCGTGGCAAGGGCGTGGCAGAAGGTGACAAGAGCCTGGCTATCAGTCTGGTATTGCAGGATACCGCTCGTACACTGGAAGAAGAGGAGATAGCCGCTACCGTTGCAAAATGCGTAGAGGCTCTAAAACAGCGATTCCAAGCATCCTTGAGGGATTGAACCTATGGCGCTTACTAAAGCTGAAATGTCAGAACACCTGTTTGAGAAGCTTGGGCTTAGCAAACGGGACGCCAAAGACCTGGTGGAACTGTTCTTCGAAGAGGTCCGTCGGGCCCTTGAGAACGGTGAACAGGTAAAACTGTCGGGTTTTGGCAACTTTGATCTGCGTGACAAGAACCAACGTCCGGGGCGCAACCCGAAGACCGGCGAAGACATTCCGATTACGGCGCGCCGCGTGGTGACTTTCCGTCCGGGTCAGAAGCTGAAAAGCCGGGTAGAAAACGCCAGCCCGAAAGGGTGAGTGACGTGACATCAAAAAAGGCCGCTTGCGCGGCCTTTTTCTTTTTTGGGGCAAAATTCAGTTTATTCCTAATCGAGCAGGTAGAGATTAAATATATTTATTAAATCACTACGGCGAAAATTTATTTAATCTTAATTGCGGAATATTCTTATATCTTATTTTTCTTGAGTGGTGATTTTATTTCTCTCTTCAATAACGACCGTAATAATGGCCAGGGCCATCGCCGCGGTGACCACCGCCCCAGTGTGGGCCCCAGCAGCAGGCACTGAGGGTTGAGGCCAGGGCCACCACGGCCAGCAGCATACCTATACGTTTAATCATCCTATTATCCTCCGGTGGGAATCCACTTAATTATAATTGTCGCGCGGCTTAAGCGGCGTCAGTTATTTGTTAAGCCTTGTCAGCGACTATGATAATTAAAGGCGGTGGCAAACAGTGTAGGGATTGTGTAAGGCCGTCGAAAACGATCTGAAAATAGGCATCGGTGAGATAGTCGCTAAATAAACGCACTGATATAACCACTGCAGCAAGAAAAATAGAGTGAGAAGGCAAAATGAAAAAGATCCTGTTGCTGGTGTGTTTCCCTCTGTTGCTGCCTTTGGCGGCGCAGGCCGATGTGTCCGTCGATATCAACGTACCGGGCGTTTCCCTGCATCTGGGGGATCAGGACCGCCGCGGTTACTACTGGGATGGCTACGACTGGCGTCCACCGCAATGGTGGCATGCGCATCAGGGGCGTGGCCTCGGCGAGCGCAATGCGCGTGGCTTGTACTGGGACGGCGGGCGTTGGCAACCTTCGCCACCGCGCGGGTATGAGCATCGCGAGCCGGCGCGCAGCGGCAATCCGTTCCACGGCGATCGCGATAATCGCGACCATGACCGGCGTCATGACGATCGCGGCGATCATGGTCGTGGCGATGACGGCCGCGGCCAGCCTTATCCGCAAGGCAACCCTGGCCCGCATCGTTAACCCCTGAGTTTATCGGCGGCTGGTTTTGCCATCATCGTTGCGATGACGGGCAGGGCCAGCCGCTGCTTTCCTGCGCCATCGCCAACGCAAGGCTTCCCCTTGCGGCGTTAACCCCCTAATATTCGACTCAGACGTCAATTATCCGGCCACGATAGCGGCCGGCAGGGAACCGCCGCGCCATGCCAACCAGCCGTACCTTCACCTTACTGTTGCAACACCAACGTTACCGCGACAAACGCCAGGTCATGCTGTTGGCGTTGGGCGTGGCGGTGGCGTTGTTGTTCAGCCTGTGCGCCGGGGATCAATGGATATGGCCGTCGGCTTGGTTCAGCGATCGTGCGCAGCTGTTTGTCTGGCAACTGCGTTTGCCGCGCGCGCTGGCGGTGATGCTGGTTGGCGCCGCCCTGGCGGTAGCGGGTGCGGTGATGCAGGCGCTGTTTGAAAACCCACTGGCGGAACCAGGCCTGCTGGGCGTGGCGAACGGCGCCGGCGTAGCGCTGGTGCTGACGGTATTGTTGGGCCACGGTCTGCTGCCGGTGGCGCTGATGAGCGCCGCCGCGATAGCCGGCGCGCTGGTGATGACTTTCTTGCTGCTGTGGTTTGCTCGCCGGCGGCGCCTGACCAATGCGCGGCTGTTGCTGGTTGGCGTAGCGCTGGGCATCGTGTGCAGCGCGCTGATGACCTGGGCGGTCTATTTCAGCACCAGCCTCGATCTGCGGCAGCTGATGTACTGGATGATGGGCGGTTTCGGCGGTGTCGACTGGCGTCAAAAGTGGCTGGTGCTGGCGTTGTTGCCGGTGCTGCTGTGGCTGTGCGGCCAGGGCCGAGCGCTCAATCTGATGGCGCTGGGCGAAGTGCAGGCGCGGCAGCTCGGGCTGTCGCTGCATGTGTGGCGCAATCTGCTGGTGCTGGCGATCGGCTGGCTGGTCGGTGTCAGCGTGGCGCTTGCCGGCGTGATCGGCTTCGTCGGGCTGGTGATCCCGCATATTCTGCGGCTCACCGGCCTGACCGACCAACGCTATCTGCTGCCGGCCTGTGGGCTGGCGGGAGCCGGCGTATTGCTGGTGGCCGATGTGATCGCCCGCGTTGCGCTACTGGCGGCCGAATTGCCGATCGGCGTGGTGACCGCCACGCTGGGGGCGCCGCTATTTATCTGGTTACTGACCCGGGCAAAAGGCGTAAGGTAGTTTTCTTCATTCACCTGCGATTAAAACTAAAGGATGACAACCGATGAGCAAGCCAATCTACAACCTGCCGTTACAAACCATCGAAAATCAGGCCACCACGTTGGGCGCCTATCAGGGCAAGGTGCTGCTGGTGGTCAATGTGGCCTCGGAGTGCGGCCTGACCAAGCAGTACGAAGGGCTGGAAGCGCTGTACGAAACCTATCGCGATCGGGGCCTGGAAGTGCTGGGGTTCCCGTCCAATGAATTCCTGGGCCAGGAGCCGGGCAGCAACGAAGAGATCCTGGCGTTTTGCCGTGGCACCTTCGGCGTGCAATTCCCGATGTTCGCCAAGATTGAGGTGAACGGCGACCACCGCCATCCGCTGTATCAGGCGCTGATTGCCGCGCAGCCGGAGGCCACCGCCCCAGAGGGCAGCGAATTCCTGGCGCGGATGACCAGCAAAGGCCGCGCGCCGAAGCTCGCCGGCGATATTCTGTGGAACTTCGAGAAATTCCTTGTCGCGCGCGACGGTACGGTGATCCAGCGTTTCTCGCCTGACACTACGCCGGAAGATCCGGCGCTGGTGGCGGCGGTGAAACAAGCGCTGGCGGGATAAGACGGATGCTGCAGCTCGTTGAGGTTGGCGTGGCGGGGCGCCTGGCGCCTTTTTCGGCACAGATTGACGGCGGGTTGCAGGTCCATCTGATCGGCCCGAACGGCGCGGGGAAGAGCACCCTGTTGGCGCGGGTGGCGGGCATGTTGCCGGGGCTGGGCGAGGTCCGCCTGAACGAACGCGCGCTGTCCGATTATTCGGGGAGCGAACTGGCATGCCGGCGCGGTTACCTCAGCCAGCAACAGCCGCCGGTGTCGCTGATGCCGGTATTTCAGTATTTGGCGTTGCATCGGCCCGCGGCAGCGCCGCAAACCGATGTGGAGCACGCCATCCTCTATCTGTGCCAGCGCCTGAAGCTGGCGGATAAGCTGTCGCGCATGCTGACGCAGCTTTCTGGCGGCGAATGGCAGCGGGTGCGGCTGGCGGCGGTGCTGTTGCAGGTGTGGCCCAGCGTCAATCCGCACAGTCGGCTGTTGCTGTTGGATGAACCGACCAACAGCCTGGACGTGGCACAGAAAGTTGCGCTGGATCGCCTGCTGCGGGAGTTTTGCCAGAGCGGGCGCAGCGCTCTGGTGTGCGCGCACGATCTGAATCATACCTTGCAGCAGGCCGATCGGGTTTGGTTGCTGCACGCCGGGCGGCTGGTGGCGCAGGGCGTGACGCGTGAGGTGATGGCGCCCGCACTGCTGTCGCAGATCTACGAAGTGGATTTCCACCTGCAATGGGTGGGAGAACAGCGTTGGATCATGACCAAAACGGCTTAGATTTCTCCGCCAGCGTTCCACAACATAAACGAAAACTAAACATAGTGAATATAAATAGCGGGGTAAGCATTGACCAATATTGTGCTGCCTCTCATTTTCTCGTCGATTTTCTTGAAAAACGTCGATGACGTGCTACGCTTGATTCGGCAAAAATAAAATAAGTAAATAATTATTTAAAAACATAATAAATTGATTTTAATAATGATTTTAAATTGATGATGGCGACACCCACCAATCAGTTAACCCACTGATGACAAGTCTCGTCTTAAGGTTTAGTTAAGCTTGCGGCCTTACATTGGCAGTTAATCCACGGAAACGATTCTTCTCTGGCGTTTAATATTCGTTAAACGAAAGGGATTTACAGTGTCATCAAAAGCAGTTCGATACGTTTGGGGTTAACTATGGATCAATTTTTGCCTTTCTCTCGCCCGGCCATTGGCGATGAAGAAATCGCCGCGGTAGAGAAAGTGTTGCGTTCAGGTTGGATCACCACCGGGCCGCAAAACCAGCAATTGGAAAGCGACTTCTGTTCCACCTTCGGTTGTAAGCACGCCATCGCCGTCAGTTCCGCCACCGCGGGCATGCACATCACGCTGATGGCGCTCGGCATCGGTCCCGGCGACGAAGTCATCACCCCCTCGCAAACCTGGGTTTCCACCCTCAACATGATCGAGCTGCTGGGCGCCACGCCGGTGATGATCGACGTTGACCGTGATACGCTGATGGTCAGCGCCGCCGATGTCGAGGCCGCCATCACCCCGAAAACCAAAGCGATCGTTCCGGTGCATTACGCTGGGGCTCCCCTGCAGATGGACGCGCTGCGCGCCGTGGCCGAACGCCACCGTCTGCCGTTGATCGAAGACGCCGCTCACGCGGTCGGTACGCGTTACAACGGCGAATGGGTCGGCGCACGCGGCACGGCGATTTTCTCGTTCCACGCGATTAAAAACGTGACCTGCGCCGAAGGCGGCCTGATCGCCACCGACGACGATGCGCTGGCGGATCGTCTGCGTTGCCTGAAATTCCACGGTCTGGCCGTCGATGCCTTCGACCGCCAACAGCTCGGCCGCAAACCGCAGGCCGAGGTGGTGGAGCCGGGTTACAAATACAACCTGTCCGACATTCACGCGGCGATCGCCGTGGTGCAACTGTCGCGCTTCGCTGAGCTGAACGCGCGCCGTAAAGCGCTGGCGCAGCGCTACCTGAAGGCGCTGGAAGGTTCGCCGTTCCAACCGTTGGGCGTGCCGGATTACCCGCATGACCACGCCTGGCACCTGTTTATGGTCCGCGTCGATCCAGAACGTTGCGGCATCGATCGCGACCAGCTGATGGAGCGCCTGAAAGAGGTTGGCGTCGGCACCGGGCTGCATTTCCGCGCCGCCCATACCCAGAAATTCTACCGTGAGCGTTACCCGCAGCTTTCTTTGCCGAACACCGAATGGAACTCGGCGCGGCTGTGCACCTTACCGCTATTCCCTGATATGACCGACGCCGATGTCGATCGCGTGGTCAATGCCTTGTCTTCTGTTGTGGAGTCTTTACGTGTCTCGCGTTGAACCGATTAAAAAAGTGTCGATAGTCATCCCGGTATACAACGAGCAGGAAAGTTTGCCGGCGTTGCTGGAGCGTACTACCGCCGCCTGTAAGCAGTTGTCTCAGCCTTATGAAATCATCCTCGTCGACGATGGCAGCAGCGACAACTCCGCTGACATGCTGACCGCAGCGGCGGAAAAGCCGGACAGCCACGTGATCGCCGTCCTGCTGAACCGCAACTATGGCCAGCACTCGGCCATTATGGCCGGTTTCAACCAGGTGACCGGCGATCTGGTGATTACGCTGGACGCCGATCTGCAGAACCCGCCGGAAGAGATCCCGCGCTTGGTCAGCGTGGCGGAAGAGGGCTATGACGTAGTGGGCACCGTGCGCGCCAACCGTCAGGACTCCTGGTTCCGCAAAAGCGCCTCGCGGGTGATCAACATGATGATTCAACGCGCCACCGGCAAGTCGATGGGGGACTACGGCTGCATGCTGCGCGCCTACCGTCGTCATATCGTGGAGGCGATGCTGCACTGTCATGAACGCAGCACCTTTATCCCTATTCTGGCGAACACCTTCGCCCGTCGCACCACCGAGATCGAAGTGCGACACGCCGAGCGCGAGTTTGGCGATTCCAAATACAGCCTGATGAAGCTGATCAACCTGATGTACGACCTGATCACCTGCCTGACCACCACGCCGCTGCGTTTGCTCAGCGTGGTCGGCAGCATCGTGGCGCTGTCCGGTTTCGTGCTGGCGCTGGTGCTGATTGCGCTGCGTCTGCTGCTGGGTCCTGAATGGGCCGCCGGCGGCGTGTTCACCCTCTTCGCCGTCCTGTTCACCTTTATCGGCGCCCAGTTTGTTGGCATGGGGCTACTGGGTGAATACATCGGCCGCATCTATACCGACGTGCGCGCACGTCCTCGCTATTTTGTTCAGAAAGTGGTCGGCGTACAGCAAGACCACAATACTCAGGAAGAAGAATGATGAAAGCTATTGTATTTGCTTACCATGATATTGGCTGCGCAGGTCTGAAAGCGCTGACTGAGGCGGGTTATGACGTGCAGGCCGTATTCACGCACACTGATGACCCTGGTGAGAACAACTTCTTCTCCTCCGTGGCCCGTTTGGGCGCCGAATTGGATCTGCCGGTCTACGCGCCGGAAGATGTGAACCACCCGCTGTGGGTTGATCGCATTCGCGAACTGCAGCCGGACGTGATCTTCTCGTTCTATTACCGTCACATGCTGAGCGACGAGATCCTGTCGCTGGCGCCGCTGGGCGGTTTCAACCTGCACGGTTCGCTGCTGCCGCGCTACCGTGGCCGCGCGCCGGTGAACTGGGCGTTGGTGAATGGCGAAACCGAAACCGGCGCCACGCTGCACAAGATGGTGAAGCGCCCGGATGCCGGCGACATCATTGGTCAGCAGAAAGTGACCATCGCCGACAACGACACCGCGTTGACGCTGCACAAAAAAGTGCTGGAAGCCGCGCAGGCCGTATTGAAAGAGCAGCTGCCGAAGCTGAAGAACGGCACCGCCAGCTTCACCAAGCAGGATGAGTCTCAGGCCAGCTACTTCGGTCGCCGCACCGCGGCGGACGGCGAGATCCTGTGGCACAAATCCGCCAAAGAGATCAACAACCTGGTGCGCGCCGTCACCGAACCGTACCCGGGTGCCTTCAGCTACCTCGGCCAGCGCAAGCTGATCGTCTGGCGCTCTCGCGTGCTGGATACCCAACACGATAAGCAACCGGGCACCGTGCTGAGCACTGCGCCGCTGGTCATCGCCTGTGGCGAAGGCGCGCTGGAGATCGTCGCCGGTCAGAACGAAAGCGGCCTGTATGTACAGGGCAGCCGCCTGGCGCAGGAAATGGGCATCGTCACCGACGTGCGTCTGGCCGCCAAGCCGAATGCCGTGATGAAGCGCCGCACCCGCGTGCTGATCCTCGGGGTCAACGGTTTCATCGGTAACCACCTGACCGAGCGCCTGCTGCGCGACGATCGTTATGACATCTACGGTCTGGACATCGGCTCTGATGCCATCAGCCGCTTCCTCGACAACCCGCGTTTCCACTTCGTGGAAGGCGACATCAGCATCCATTCCGAGTGGATCGAGTATCACATCAAGAAATGCGACGTGGTGCTGCCGCTGGTGGCGATCGCGACGCCGATCGAATACACCCGCAACCCGCTGCGCGTGTTCGAGCTGGACTTCGAAGAGAACCTGAAGATCGTTCGCGACTGTGTGAAATACAACAAGCGCATCATCTTCCCGTCCACTTCCGAAGTGTACGGCATGTGCGACGACAAAGAGTTCGATGAAGATCATTCGCGTCTGATCGTCGGGCCGATCAACAAACAGCGCTGGATCTACTCGGTTTCCAAACAGCTGCTGGATCGGGTGATCTGGGCCTACGGCGCCAAAGAAGGCCTGAAGTTCACGCTGTTCCGTCCGTTCAACTGGATGGGGCCGCGTCTGGATAACCTGGACGCCGCGCGCATCGGTTCTTCCCGCGCCATCACCCAGCTGATCCTCAACCTGGTGGAAGGTTCGCCGATCAAACTGATGGACGGCGGCGCGCAGAAACGTTGCTTCACCGACATCAACGACGGCATCGAAGCGCTGTTCCGCATCATCGAGAACCGCGACGGCCTGTGCGACGGCCAGATCGTCAACATCGGCAACCCGACCAACGAAGCGAGCATTCGCGAGCTGGCGGAAATGCTGTTGGAAAGCTTCAACAACCACCCGCTGCGCGACCGCTTCCCGCCGTTTGCCGGCTTCAAGGACGTGGAGAGCAGCAGCTACTACGGTAAAGGTTACCAGGACGTCGAGCACCGCACGCCGAGCATCAAGAACGCGCGCCGCCTGCTGGACTGGCAGCCGACCATCGAGATGAAGCAAACCGTCGCCGATACGCTGGACTACTTCCTGCGCACTACCGTTCAGGAAGGGAACGGTGCATGAAGAAAGTCGGTCTGCGGGTTGATGTAGATACCTTCAGCGGCACCCGTGAAGGGGTGCCGCAGTTGCTGGACCTGTTCGAAAAGTATGACATTCAGGCCAGCTTCTTCTTCAGCGTGGGACCGGACAACATGGGGCGCCATCTTTGGCGCCTTTTGCGTCCGAAATTTCTGTGGAAAATGCTGCGTTCGAATGCCGCCTCGCTGTACGGCCTGGACATTCTGCTGGCCGGCACCGCCTGGCCGGGGCGCAATATTTCGCGCGCGTTGGGGCCGCTGATGAAGCGCACCGCCGAAGCCGGCCATGAAGTCGGGCTGCACGCGTGGGATCACCAGGGCTGGCAGGCCAAGGTCGGCAAGTGGAGCGAGGCGCAGTTGACCGAACAGGTGCAATTGGGCGTCGACGCTCTGAGCGCCTGCACCGGTCGGCCGGTGAAATGCTCCGCCGTGGCGGGCTGGCGTGCCGATACGCGCGTGCTGGAGGTCAAGCAGCGCTTCGGCTTCCATTACAACAGCGATTGCCGCGGCACCCATCCGTTCCGCCCGGTGCTGAGCGACGGGCGTCACGGTACGGTGCAGATCCCGGTGACGTTGCCGACTTTCGACGAGGTGATCGGCAGCGAAGTGAGCATGGCCGACTTCAACGACTACATTCTGCGCGCCATCGAGAACGATCGCGGCGTACCGGTGTACACCATTCACACCGAAGTGGAAGGCATGTCGCAAGCGGCGATGTTCGAACAGTTATTGCAACGCGCACGGCAGCAGGGCATCGAATTCTGCCCGCTGAGCGCGCTGTTGCCGCAAGATTTGGCGTCACTGCCGTTGGGCCGCATCAAGCGAGCTCCTTTCCCCGGCCGCGAAGGTTGGCTGGGCTGTCAAACCGATGTGAAGGACGTTACATGAAGGCGCTAAAAGGATCCTGGGCCATTGTGCTGGCCGTTTTTTTTGCTCTGGTTTACCTGATCCCGCTGAACGGTCGCCTGCTGTGGCAGCCGGACGAGACGCGTTATGCCGAGATCAGCCGTGAGATGCTGCAGCGCGGCGATTGGGTGGTGCCGCATCTGCTGGGGCTGCGTTATTTCGAAAAGCCGGTAGCGGGTTACTGGTTCAATAACATCAGCCAATGGCTGTTCGGCGAAAACAACTTTGCGGTGCGCTTTGGCTCGGTGTTCAGCACCGGCATGACCGCATTGCTGGTGTTCGCGCTGGCGATGCTGATGTGGCGCAATGCGCGCCGCGCCAGCCTGGCGACGCTGATGTTCCTGTCGATGGTGCTGGTATTCAGCATCGGCACCTACAGCGTGCTCGATCCGATGATTTCGCTGTGGTTGGCGGCGGCGATGGTCAGCTACTATCTGACGCTGAAAGCCACCTCGGTCAAAGGCAAACTGGGCGCTTACGCGCTGCTGGGGCTGGCCTGCGGCATGGGCTTTATGACCAAGGGCTTCCTGGCGCTGGCGGTGCCGGTGATCGCGGTGATCCCGATCGTCATTCAGCAACGACGCATCAAGGATCTGCTGTTCTACGGCCCGGTGGCGATCGTAACCGCCACGCTGCTCAGCCTGCCGTGGGCACTGGCGATCGCGCAGCGTGAACCCGATTTCTGGAATTACTTCTTCTGGGTCGAGCACATTCAGCGTTTCGCCGAAGATAACGCTCAGCACAAGGCGCCGTTCTGGTATTACCTGCCGATCCTGCTGGCGGCGGTGCTGCCGTGGCTGGCGCTGCTGCCCGGTGCGCTGCTCAAAGGCTGGCGTGAGCGCGTGCAGCGCCCGGAGCTGTTCTTCCTGCTGAGCTGGGCGATGATGCCGTTGATCTTCTTCAGCATCGCCAAAGGCAAGCTGCCGACCTACATTCTGCCGTGCATGGCGCCGCTGGCGCTGCTGATGACCGCCTATGCGGAAGACTACGCCGCTACGCTGCGTACCAAGCTGTTTAAGGCCAACGCCTGGCTGAACGGCCTGTTCGGGCTGATCGGCATCGTGGCGCTGGTGGTGTTGATCTCCGGTTTGCTGCCGAAGGCGCATCTGTTTACCCCGCGGGAGTGGCCAAAAGTGGTTCTCGGCCTGATCGCCTTCGGCGGCTGGCTGCTGTTCGCGCTGGTCTCCGTACGCGATAACGGTCGCCAATGGCGTTGGGCGGCGGCTTGCCCGGTGCTGTTGTGTCTGGTGATCGGTTACGCGATTCCGCAGCAGGTGACCGACTCCAAACTGCCGCAGAACTTCGCGCGCGCCACGATGGCCGAGCTGGGCAACAGCCGTTATGTGCTGACCGACAGCGTCGGGGTGGCGGCCGGCCTGGCCTGGGAACTGAAGCGCAGCGATGTGCTGATGTACAGCCAGAAAGGCGAGGTGGCCTATGGTCTGGAGTATCCGGACGCCAAGGGGCACCTGATCAGCGACGCCGACTTCCCGCAGTGGCTGGCGCAGGCGCGCAAGCAGGGGAACGTGTCGCTGGTGCTGCAGCTGTCCCGCGGCGAAGCGTTGCCGCAGGAACTGCCTGCCGCAGACAAGGTGGATCGCATGAATCGTCTGGTGCTGATGTGGTATAAACAGCAACCATGATGGGTTTTCTGTTGGTGGTCGTGGTCAGTCTGCTCACCTGTGGTGGGCAGCTGTGCCAGAAGCAGGCGGCGCACTGTTGGGAACAGGCCGGCGAGGCGCGGCTGAAGCAGACGCTGCGCTGGCTGGCGCTGGCGGTGTTGTTGCTGGGGCTGGGCATGGCGGTGTGGCTCAATGTGCTGCAACGCCTGCCGCTCAGCCTGGCTTACCCGATGCTGAGCCTGAATTTCGTGATGGTGACGCTGGCGGCGCGTTGGCTGTTTCATGAGCCAACGACCCCGCGCCATTGGTGCGGCGTGGCGTCGATTATGTTGGGGATCCTGCTGATGAGCGTGCATTCATGAGGGGCTATGCCTGGGGCGCTGCCAGCGTGCTGCTGGTGACGCTGGCGCAGTTGCTGATGAAATGGGGCATGGTGCAAATCCCGCTGATGTCGTTCGCCGACGTCTCGTTGGCGTTGATCGGCGACTACTGGCTGCCGTTGCTGGCGGTGGGCGGCGGCATCTTCGGTTATGCGCTGTCGATGCTGTGTTGGTTCTTTGCGCTGCGCCACCTGCCGTTAAACCGCGCTTATCCTCTGCTGAGCGTCAGCTACGCGCTGGTCTATCTGGCGGCGGTGATCCTGCCGTGGTTTAACGAATCCGCTACGCTGCTGAAAACGTTGGGCACGCTGTTTATTCTGTTCGGCGTCTGGCTAATTAACAGCAAATCCGAGACGAAATCGCCGGAATAGGGTCAAAACCGGCGATCCTGCTATTATCTCCCTCATGGCGCTTGCCTTTTTCCCCGTGCGGGAGATAAATTACGCCAAATAGCGCTCTCCTTACGTGATGCCGGCTTTGCCTCGCAGGCGGTGGTGGTGTGCCGATTGGCATAATGCGGCAGCGTGTTCAATGAAGGGATATTATGCGGATGCGTGTGTGGTTTTTATTAGCCAGTTTGATTCTCGCCGGTTGCAGCAGCCATGCGCCGCCGCCCAGCGGCCGCCTGGCGGATTCGATCGTGGTGGTAGCCCAGCTCAATGAGCAGCTGCGCCAGTGGTACGGCACACCTTACCGCTATGGCGGTCTGGATCGCGGCGGCGTGGATTGTTCCGGCTTCGTTTACCGCACGTTCCGCGATCGTTTCGACATGCAGCTGCCGCGTTCGACCGAAGAGCAAACCTCGCTGGGCACCAAAGTCTCGCGCGATGAGCTGATGCCGGGCGATCTGGTGTTTTTCAAGACCGGCGGCGGCGAGAACGGCCTGCACGTCGGCATCTACGATACCAACGACCAATTTATCCACGCTTCGACCAGCCGCGGGGTGATCCGTTCCTCGCTCGATAACGTCTACTGGAAGCGGGTGTACTGGCAGGCGCGACGCATTTAGCCTTAACCCGTTGATTTGGTGTATCATGGCGGCATCACGTGTTTTGAACGGTGCCTGCCATGAACAGCCTGCGTTTATTGATCTCCGACTCCTACGATCCCTGGTTCAACCTGGCGGTGGAAGAGTGCATCTTCCGCGAAGTGACCACGCAAAAAATCCTCTTCCTGTGGCGCAACGCCGAAACGGTGGTGATTGGCCAGTCGCAGAACCCCTGGAAAGAGTGCAACACCCGACGCATGGAGCAGGACGGCATTCGGCTGGCGCGGCGCAGCAGCGGCGGCGGGGCGGTATTTCATGACCTGGGCAACACCTGCTTTACCTTTATGGCCGGCAAGCCGGGTTACGACAAAAGCGTCTCGACCAACATCATTCTGCAAGCGTTGCGGCAGTTGGGGGTTACCGCCGACGCCTCGGGCCGCAACGACCTGGTAATGGAAACCGCCGACGGGCCGCGTAAAATCTCCGGTTCGGCCTATCGCGAAACGCAGGATCGCGGTTTCCATCACGGCACGCTGCTGCTGAACGCCGATCTGGAGCGGCTGGCGGACTATCTGAATCCGGATCCCAAAAAACTGCAGGCCAAGGGCATCGCCTCGGTGCGTTCGCGCGTCGCCAATCTGGCGGAGTTTTTGCCGGGCATCAGCCATGAGCAGGTGTGCGAGGCGATCGCGCAGGCCTTCTTCGCCCACTATGGCGAAACGGCCGAACCGGAGATCATTTCGCCGGATGCGCTGCCCGACCTGCCCGATTTTGCCGCGCAGTTCGCCAAACAGAGCAGTTGGGAATGGAATTTTGGCAAGGCGCCGGCATTCAGTCACCTGCTGAACGAACGCTTCGTCTGGGGCGGCGTGGACCTGTTCTTCGATGTGGAGAAGGGGGGCATTGTCCGCGCGCAGCTGTTCACTGACAGCTTGAATCCTGCTCCGCTGCAGCGGCTGGCGGAGGCGCTGGTGGGCTGCGCATACCGCAGCGAGCCGGTTTCCGCGTGCTGTGATCGTCTGATGGCGGACTATCCGCAACAGGCGGCCGAATTGAGCGAGCTGCGGCAATGGCTGAGCGAAACAATCCGCTGACCGGCAGGCTGGCGAGGATGAAGGGATGAGCGTGCTCATCCCTTTTTTTATCCCTGAATCCGGCGATGTGCCAGGGCGTAGCGTAGATTTTCTAAAAATCAAGGTGGGCACTTTTTTACGTTTTCAATGCGACGAATAACAGGTGGAATTGATGTGTTATTAAATTTAATCAGTCATCGTTAACGGCAGGAAAAATCGGCGTTACGGGTGAAAGATTATTTTACTTTATTTAAGATTTTTCTTAATTAAAACAAAGGAGATAAGTCAAATTCCTGCCGTTATCCATTCTACTTAAGCCAAATATCTTTTCGTTCAACGCGCGGGCCGAGAAAACAGGCATAAGTCAGGCTGCTTTTCTTTGCGCCATTGACGATTGTCGTATAGCTTTAATCTATCAATTAAATGATATTTCATGGGCATTTGCATTGATATTTCCGATTAATCCCAGAAGGATTGATCGATAAAATATATTGATATACGATGATACGCTAGCCATTCATCCTGTGGCATAAAAATGAACATCCAACTCGAAGCTGACTTTATTAGTAGCTATGTTTTTCAACCTGTTTACTCAATGGAGGGTAGCCTGTTGGCGGTGGAAATGTTGAGCCGTTTCAACAGTCTAGACGGTGATTTAGCCATGCCGGCCGAAATTGGGATTAATTTATTGGCCCCTGAACAAAGGATTGAGTTATTTAATGAGCAATTGAAACTGGCGGAACGGCATGCTGCCTGGTTTACCGGTAACAGCGTGCAATTGACCATCAATATCGAAGAAACCATCGTCGAGCTTATTCTTTCCGATCCGGCGCTGTGCCAATGGATCAGGCAATACCCTTTTATTGCATTTGAAATGAGTGAGAGTTTTCCGAATCTTTCGGCCGGGAAGAACAACCCGAGCGTGCAGCGATTAAGCGAAATGTTTACGCTGTGGCTCGATGATTTTGGTTCCGGCAAAGCAACGTTGACCGCGTTGTACGATGGCTTGTTTGACTACGTTAAGATTGATAAGCGTTTTTATTGGCAGCTGTTTACCCATCAGGGGTATGACGTCGTCATCGACTCGTTGTTAAAGAATATCAATCTGTTGTGTAAAGGCGTGATCGTCGGAGGAATAGAGAAAAAAGAGTACTTTAATAAACTCAGATACGCCGGTGTTTTAGGCCTGCAAGGTTTTTTATGGCCCAGCGTTGGTGTGGATAATCTGCAATCTTTGCTGGCGATGCCCAGCGAATTCAATAATTAAGAAGTGATATAAAAAACTACACACAATGGGTAAATAATGGCGGGATGTTTATCCTGACTCCGTCGCCGTTATTCACCATCGTTTTTTGCTGATAACCGCGTTTGTCAGCCGGCGTTAAACCGCGCTTCCTTCGTTGGGGGAAGCGCACCCCCTCGCATCCGTCCTGGCGACAGGCGGATGCGTTCTCCCTGCATTCCTTCGGTGTTAATCCGCCCATTCAGGCTCTACACTACGCTGAAACGGAGGGCCTATGCCGCAGTTCGATAACGCTTATTACCAACAGTTACCCGGTTTTTACACCGCCCTGAACCCGACGCCGCTCAAGGATGCGCGCCTGCTGTACCATAGCGAGCCGCTGGCGCGCGAGCTGGGGCTGGATGAAAGCTGGTTTACTCAGGATAAAACCCCGATTTGGGCGGGGGAAACGCTGCTGCCGGGCATGCAGCCGCTGGCGCAGGTGTACAGCGGCCACCAGTTCGGCGTCTGGGCCGGGCAACTGGGCGATGGTCGCGGCATTTTGCTTGGCGAACAGCGCCTGGCGGACGGCAGCCACCGCGACTGGCACCTGAAGGGCGCCGGGCTGACGCCGTATTCGCGCATGGGGGATGGGCGCGCGGTGCTGCGCTCGGTTATCCGCGAGTTTCTGGCCTCCGAGGCGCTGCATCATCTGGGGATCCCCACCACCCGGGCGTTGACGATCGTCACCAGCGGCCAACCGGTGTTCCGCGAGCAGCCGGAACGCGGCGCGATGCTGCTGCGGGTGGCGGAAAGCCATGTGCGCTTCGGCCACTTCGAACACTTTTACTACCGCAAACAGCCGGAGCAGGTGCGGCAGCTGGCGGATTTCGTCATCGCTCGTCACTGGCCGCAGCTGCAGGATCAGGCCGATCGCTATCTGTTGTGGTTTACCGACGTGGTCGAACGCACGGCGCGCCTGATCGCCCATTGGCAAACCGTCGGCTTCGCTCATGGCGTGATGAACACCGACAACATGTCGATTCTTGGCATCACCATCGATTACGGCCCCTACGGCTTCCTCGATGACTACCAGCCCGGCTATATCTGCAACCACTCCGACCATCAGGGGCGCTACGCTTTCGACAATCAACCGGCGGTGGCGCTGTGGAACCTGCATCGCCTGGCACAAACCCTGTCGGGGTTGATGAGCACCGAACAGCTGCAGCAGGCGCTGGCGGCGTATGAACCGGCACTGATGCGCGCTTATGGCGAACAGATGCGCGCCAAACTCGGCTTCTTCACGCCGACGGCGCAGGATAACGACGTGCTTACCGGCCTGTTGAGCCTGATGGCGCAGGAAGGACGGGACTATACCCGCACGTTCCGCCTGTTGAGCGACACCGAGCAGCAGCAGGCGCAGTCGCCGCTGCGCGACGAGTTTATCGACCGTGCGGCGTTCGACGCCTGGTATCAGCAGTATCGCCAGCGCCTGCAGCAGGAGCAGGTGAGCGATGCGGAGCGGCAACGGGCGATGAAGGCGGTGAACCCGCGTTTGATTCTGCGCAACTATCTGGCGCAGCAGGCGATTGAGGATGCCGAGAAAGACGACGCGGGCCGTTTGCAGCGCTTGCATCAGGCCTTGCTGCGGCCATTCGACGAGGCGCCGGAGTATGACGATCTCGCTGCGCTGCCGCCGGATTGGGGCAAGCATCTGGAGATTTCCTGCTCCAGCTGAGATGAAAAAGGGCGCCTAATGGCGCCCTTGAATTTTTATTGCCGCAGATAGACCTGCGGCAGCGGCGCTTCGGGATGATGCACCACGCCGAGATCGGCCTGATACCAGCGGGTGAGAATGTCTGCCTGCAGCACCTCCTGCGGCGTGCCGCTTGCCACCAGGCGGCCCTGATGCAACAGCAGAATGCGATCGGCGTACAGCGCGGCCAGATTGAGATCGTGCAGCACGCAGCAGACGCCCAGCGGCTGTTGGCGCGTCAGCGAGCGCAGCAAGCGTAGGGTGTGCTGCTGGTGGTACAGATCCAGCGCCGAGGTTGGCTCGTCGAGAAACAGCCAGGCGGGTGACGGCTGCGGTTGCCACAGCTGCGCCAACACCCGCGCCAGCTGTACCCGCTGCTGTTCGCCGCCGGAAAGCTGACGGTAGTCGCGCTGCGCCAGCGCCAGGCAGTCGGTTTGTTCCATCACCTGTTGGATCGCCTGATGCTGGTCGCGTTTACCGTGCGGCGCCCGCCCCATGCTGACCACTTCTTCCACGCTGAAAGGAAACGCCAGATCGCTGTATTGACGCATCACGGCCCGGACTTTGGCCAATTGCTGCGGCGCCCAGTGTTCCAGCGGGCGGTCAAGCAGCCGGCATTCGCCGCAGTCCGGCGTCAGATAGCCGGTCAGCAAGCGCAGCAGCGTCGATTTGCCGGCGCCGTTAGGGCCGATAATCGCCACCATCTCACCGCTAGCGAGGCTCAGCGAAACGTCGTTGATCAAGCGGCGCACGCCGAGGCTGTAGCGCAGCTCCCGGGCCGTCAGGCAGGCGGCGTTATCCACCGGTTCGCTCCCGCTGGCGCATCACCAGCCACAAGAAGTAAGGACCGCCGATCAGGCTGGTCATCAGCCCCACCGGCATTTCGGCCGGCGCCACCAGCGTGCGCGCCAGCGTGTCGCTGACCAACAGCAGGCAGGCGCCGCCTAGTGCGGAGCAGGGCAGCAGCCAGCGGTGATCGCCGCCGAGGCGCATGCGCACCAGATGCGGCACCACCAGACCGACGAAGCCGATCACGCCGCTCATCGCCACCGCCGCGCCGATCAGCAGCGCGCTCAACAGCAGCAGCTGCAGCTTGGCGCGCTGGACGTTCACCCCAAGGTAGTGGGCCTCTTCGTCTCCCAGCTGCAGCAGGTTCAACCGACGCGCCTGCAGCAGCGTCAGCAGCGCCGTGGGCAGGATCAGCGAGGCGGAAACGGCCAGCGTCGGCCATTGCGACTGGCTGAGGCTGCCCATCATCCACAGCGAGAATTGGCGCAGCTGTTGATCGCTACTGACGTAAGAAAGCACGCCGATGGCTGCCATGCACAGGGCGTTGATGGCGATGCCCGCCAGCAGCAGGCGCGACAGATTGCCGTGCCCGCTGCGGCTGATGCCGTAGATCAACAACGACACCAGCAGGCTGCCGAGGAACGCCGCCAGCATGTGGCCGTACAGCGCGATCGTCACCGGCAACGCCAGCGGCATCACGATGAACAGCGCGACAAACAGCGCGCCGCCGCTGCTGATGCCCAGCAGGCTCGGATCCGCCAGCGGGTTGCGGAACAGCCCCTGCATCACCGCGCCGGACACCGCCAACGCGCAGCCGATCACCACCGCCAGCAACACGCGCGGCAGGCGGATATTCAGCCAGATGTGCCAGGCGGCATCGCTGAACGGTTCGCGCCACAGGGTGCGAAACGACAGCGTCAGCGCGCCGAGATTGGCGGCGACCAGCGCCAGCAGCGTCAACAGCACCAGCAGGCCGATAATGGCCAGCTGCGGCGAGGTGCGACAGCGCATTACTTTTGCTCCGCCGCGTGACGCAGTTTGGCCAACGCCGCCGGCGTTTCAAGGCCGAAGCCCAGCAGCGCCATGTCATCGACGATCAGCACGCGCCGCTGTTTGCCCGCCGGCGTCAGCGCCAGGCCCGGCAGCGTCCACAGCTGCTGCTCACCGCCGAGGGTGCGCACGCCGTCGGTAGTGACCAGCAGCAGGTCCGGCGCGCTGGCGATCACGCCTTCCTGCGACAGCGGACGGTAGCGGTCAAAGCCCTGCATGGCGTTTTTCAATCCCGCGGCGGCGATCACCGCGTCGGCGGCGGTATGCTGCCCGGCGGCCATTGGCGTGATGCCGCCGTGGCTCATCACGAACAACACCTTTACCGGTAGCGGGGTGGTATCGACCGCCGCCAGCTGTTGTTGATAGCGCTGGCTCAGCCGCTTGCCTTGCTCAACGCGCTGCAGTGCGGCGGCGATAGCGGCGATTTTCTGCGGCACCGCCTGCAGGGTGGTGTCGCCCGGCACGCTGACCACGTTGACGCCGCTGTCCGCCAGCTGTTTGAGCACCAGCGCCGGCTGCGCCAGCTCGGTCGTCAACACCAGCGTCGGCTTCAGCGCCAGAATGCCTTCGGCGTTCAGCTGGCGCATATAGCCGACGTCAGGCAGCTTTTTCACCGCTTCCGGATTCAGGCTGGTGCTGTCGCGGGCGATCACGTCGTCGCCGGCGCCGAGCGCGAAGGCGATTTCCGTCACGTCGCCGCCGATCGAGACGATGCGCTGCGCCGCTGCCGCAGTGAGCGGCAGCGTCAGCGTCATCATCAGCGCCAGGCGGCGGATCAAGGATGATTTCATGCGGCGATGTCCTTGGGAGCAAGCGCGGCGACCTGCTCGCGCCACTGGGTTTGTTCCGGCTGGCCTTCGGTGCGTTGGCCGTACAGCTGCGCAATCTGCGTGCCGTCTGCGGCGAACAGCTCCAGGCTGGTGACGATGCCGTCCTTGGTGGGTTTGCGAGTGATCCAGCTTTCGGCGATGGCGTCTTCGATCAGGTGCAGCGTGAAGCGGCGGTTGAATACGTTGATCCAGCCTTCCTGCGGCATCAGACGTTCGATCTGGCCGGTGAAGATCTGTACGCAGCCGCGGTTGCCGACGAAGATCATGATCTCATTTTGCAGTTGCTGCGCCGCTTCCAGCAGCTGCGACAGCGCGCTGTTGTCCACCTGATAGGCCAGATCGTCGCCGACGGCGCGGAATGCCTGCTGGCGCGTCAGCTTGTTGCGGCTGAGCAGCTGGAAAAACTGGTGAACGTCGGTCATTGCGCGCCATTCACCGTCGATTTTGGCATGATCCTGCGTCGTTTCATCTGCGGTGCTCGCCTCGGCGGGCTGCAGCGCCAGCGCCGGGTTTTCATCGCTCAGGTGGCGTTCCACCAGCGCCATCCAGGCCGGCAGATCGGTTTCCTCGGTGGTGTAGACCTTGTGTAGCGCATCGCCCTGTTGATCGAAGAACTGGATGCTGTGGCGCACGCCGCGCTTGTTGGTTTCGCTCATGGCGAAAACGCTGGTCCAGTGGTTGAGGAACAGACGCAGATCCAGTTCGCGCGGGTTGAGGATCAGCCCGGCGTGGCCGTTGAGGTGCTGATTGCGGTAGCGGCCCATCTGCTCATGCACCGCATAGCTGTTGCGAGTGATGGACTTGGTGACGCCCACCTGCTCGAGTTCGGTGAGCAGGGTGCGAGCGTCGGCCTGCAGGCGGCGGGCGTCGTGGCCGACGCGAGCGTGCGTCAGCTCCGCTTCGCTGACGCCGAGCAGCGCCGCCAGATCGCGAGCGTATTTGCCGGGATGGTCGATTTTAGCCTGTTGGTAGCGTTCGTACAGGGTGTTGCTCATGCGGGATTCTCCTGCGCTGTGATGCGAACGGCGGACACGTCGGTGTCCGCCAGATAGTCAAATGATCACCACTGGTAGCTGACCAGCAGTTTGGCGTTGCGGCCATCCTGCGGGACGCCCTGCGGCGAGTAATATTCTTTGTCGAAGGCGTTGCCCAGCACCACGGTGGTGGTGACGCCCTGCAGGCGGTCGCGGCCCTTGTAGCTCAGATAGAAGTCGTTGACGCCGTAACCGCCTTGTTCTGGAGACCCGGCTGGTACGCGGGTGGCGCGTTCGGCGAAGGTGGCGACCCAACCGGCGGACAGGCCGGTTTCGCCCAACGGCACGTCCAGCGAGCTGGTGACGGTGTCCGGGCTGATGTCGGCCAGCCAATCGCCGCTTTTCGCGTTCAGCTCGCCATTGCGTGACTTGTCCTTACCGCGCGTACGGTTGTAGGCCAGATCCCAGTTAAACCACTGGGTCTGGTAGTTAAGCGAGGTGTCCCAACCCCAGATCTTGGCGCGGGAGATATTGGTTGAAGCGGTTTGCGTGCGGGTGACGTACAGGCTGATGTAGTCCTTGGCGTCGGTGTCGAAATAGCTAGCCTTGAATTGCAGGCTGTCATCCGCCATCAGCAGATCGTCGAAGCGCAGGCCGAAACCGGCTTCGGTGGTGCTGGTGGTTTCCGGCCGCAGATTCGGGTTAGGCACCCAATAGTTGCCGGGGAAGTGGCGCGAATCGTTGTACATCTCGCCCATGGTTGGGGCGCGGAAGGCCTGGGAATAGGAGCCGAACAGCATCAGCCAGTCAGTCGGCGAGTAGCTCAGCGCGCCACGGGAAGACCATTTGTCGGCCTTGACGTCATCATGGCCCTGGCTGCTGCCCTTATAATCGTCATAGCGGGTGCCGGCCAGCACGGTGACCGGAATGTCGCGCAGCGTAATTTCATCCTGCAGCCAACCGGAGGCGAAGTTGATCTTGGCCTGCGGGAAGCTGGTGGTAGCGCCGCCCGGCTGCTGTTTCTGTTGATAAACCTCGGAGCCGTAGGTCAACAGGTGCGACGCGAAACTGTCGGCGAACAGGCGCGTGCGGTTTTCCAGCTTGCCGCCGTTGGTGGTCTGCTTGCGGAATTCGTCGGTCGCACCGGCGTTGTGCGCGTTGATTTTGACTTCCGAGGTGTACAGTCTGGCGGTGGCGTCCAGCCAATCCTGGCCGACCGGCTTGAGCTTATAGCTCAGAGCGGCGTCGCGCTGGATGGTGGAACGGTTAGTCATCGGGTTGCCGCTAGAGCTGCCCGGCGTTTGCGGGTTTTTCGGCTCTTGGGCGTCGTTGTTGTAATAACGCAGATCGCCGCTCAGCGACTGGTTGTCGTCGATCTTCCAGGTGCCTTTGGCCAGCACGTTACTGATGGTTTCATCGTTAGGGGCGTCAAAACCGTTGCCCTGGCGCAGATTGCCGACGTCGCGGGTGCCGAACGACAGCAGGCCGTCGAGGTTATCGGTCTTGCCGTAGGCGCTGGCGCCCATGCCCAGACTGTGATCGCCGGTGCCGGCGGTGCCGTAGACGCGGAACCCGGTATCGTGGCCCGGCAGCAGCAGATCGGCGGCATCGACGGTCTCGTAGGCGATGACGCCACCCAGTGCGCCGCTGCCGTACAGCAACGCAGAGGGGCCGCGCACGATTTCAATGCGCTTCACCAGCGCCGGATCGAGGAAGGTGCCGCCGATGTGGCCGGTATCGGTCCCTTGGCGAATGCCGTCGACCAGCGTCAGCACGCCGTTCTTGCCATAGCCGCGCATCGTCACATCCTGGCCGTTGCTGCGCCCGGTGCCGTTGACAGTGATGCCCGGCACGCGCCGCAGCATATCGGCGGCGGAGGTGGCGGTCTGGCTTTCCGGCGAATTGCCTTCGATCACCGTGACCATCATCGGCGCTTCAAAGCTGCTGCGTTGGTTGCCGGTGGCGACCACGGTCATGGTCTCGTCGGCGGCTTTGGCTTTTTTCGACTGCGCCGCGTTGGAGGAAGATGTTGTGCTGGTGTTTTGTGCCAAGGCCACCGTAGGCAGAGCGCAGGCAATCGCCAGACTCAAAGCGGAAAAACGCAGCCGGGTGGAAAATGTCAGAGGCATGGTGCAACTCTCCGTATGTAATAAAACATATCAATAGATTTGCTGGCTGCCTGGATCAAAAGATCGGGGTGGCTGGCGTTTGAGGATTCTGTGGTTATTTGGTCAGGATCAATTTCCCGGCTTTGGTCTGCCGCAGTTGATAGCGCTGGCCCTGATGGGTAATGAACGCGATGCCGTCGGCGCCGAGCAGCTGTGCGCTGTCGTAGCTGGGCGGCGCGTTTGCGCTGTGCTCGTTCGGGGCCGCGGCGGCGGGGGAAGGCGTGTTGGCTGTATCCATCATCATTGTGCTTATAAAACAGACCATTAAATGGTAATTAATATCAAACTGAGAATCATTATCATGTGAAGGAAAGGTTACATCAAGGAAAATTTTCTTACCGATGGAACCTTTTTGCCGTATGGGCATCTGGCGGCGGGCCGAGCGCGTTCGGCCCGCAAAAAAAGAGGATTATTTCAGCAGGGTTTCGATACGGTCGAATAGACGCTCGGGTTTGGTGATCGGCGCAAAACGCGTGACGCGCTGGCCGTCGGCGGTCAGCAGGAATTTGGTGAAGTTCCACTTGATGCGGCGACTGCCGAGAATGCCGGGCGCCAGGCGTTTCAGCTCATTGAACAGCGGGTGCGCGCCGGGGCCGTTGACCTCTATCTTGCTGAACAGCGGAAAGCTGACGCCGTAGTTGAGGCTGCAAAAGTTGGCGATCTCCAGCGGGCTGCCGGGTTCCTGAGAACCAAACTGGTTGCAGGGGAAGCCGAGAACCATCAACCCGCGCTCGCGATAGTATTGCCACAGATTTTCCAGCCCGCGGTATTGCGGGGTGAAGCCACACTTGCTGGCGGTGTTGACCACCAGGTAAGCGCGCGCCGGGAAATCGCCCAGCGTTTTTTGCTCGCCCTGCAGCGTGACGCAGGGAATGGATAACAGAGAGTGAATCATGCCGGGGCTCCCAGTGCATTTCGGCGGGTGCTAAAGCGTTGCAATCAGTATAGATGAGCAGGTCGGGATGAATAAAGCCGGGGCAAGGCCCCGGCCTGTGCGGCGTTAGAAACGGCTATCGACCGCATCCGCCAGCATCGCCAACAGCTGTTCGCTGTCGGACCAGCTCAGGCAAGGATCGGTGATCGACTGGCCATAGGTCAACGGCTGGCCGGCGACGATTTTCTGCGTGCCTTCCACCAGGAAGCTTTCGGCCATCACGCCGGTGATGGCGGCGGAGCCGGCGCGGATCTGCTGGCAGACGTTGTCGGCCACTTCCAACTGGCGGCGATGCATTTTCTGACAGTTGCCGTGGCTGAAGTCGATCACCAGGTGCTCCGGCAGATCGAACTCGCGCAGGCTGTCGCAGGCGGCGGCGATATCGCTGGCGTGGTAGTTCGGCGTCTTGCCGCCGCGCATGATGATATGGCCGTACGGGTTGCCGCTGGTCTGGTAGATGGTCATCTGACCATGTTTGTCCGGCGACAGGAACATGTGCCCGGCGCGCGCCGCGCGAATGGCGTCGATGGCGATGCGGGTGTTGCCGTCGGTACCGTTTTTGAAGCCGACCGGGCAGGAGAGCGCCGAGGCCATTTCACGGTGGATCTGGCTTTCGGTGGTGCGCGCGCCGATGGCGCCCCAGCTGATCAGGTCGGCGATATATTGGCCGACCACCATGTCCAGGAATTCGGTGGCGGTCGGCAGGCCGAGCTGGTTCACTTCCAGCAGCAGGCGGCGCGCCATTTCGATGCCGCGGTTCACCTGGAAAGTGCCGTCCAGCGCCGGATCGGAGATCAGGCCTTTCCAGCCAACGACGGTGCGCGGTTTTTCGAAATAGGTGCGCATCACGATCTCCAGGCGGTCCTGGTAACGTTCGCGCAGGGCGTTCAGCCGGCCGGCGTAATCGACGGCGGCGTCGAGATCGTGAATGGAGCAGGGGCCGATCACCACCAGCAGGCGGCGATCTTCGCCGGTGAGGATTTTTTCAATGCGTTTGCGTGACGCTGTCACGTTATCGGCGACGGCCGCCGAGATCGGCAGCTTGTCTGCCAACGCTTGCGGCGTGACGAGGCTGTCGATGCGCGCGGTCCGCAGTTCATCTGTTTTGTGCATGTTGTTCCCTGGAAACTGTTCTTCTCTGCGGCAGGAGTGCCGGGAAGTGATGGCGATCACAATAACGCAAAAAGCGCTGAATTCAACCGTAGAGATTGCGTTCTGTTGATCAAAGCCGCGAAAAAAAGCACAAAAAAATCAGCTGCTGCTGAAATAAACGGCAGGTGGCGGGGCGCGACGGCCCCGCAAGGGAAAGATCAGAACATGCGGCGGCTCATGCCGAGGATATCGAGGATTTTGGTGGAGATCTCTTCGACCGAATAGTTGGTGGTATTGAGGTAGCGGATTTGGTTTTTGCGGAACAGCGCCTCGACCTCGGCGATCTCCATGCGGCACTGGCGCAATGAAGCGTAGCGGCTGTTTTCACGCCGTTCTTCGCGGATCGCCGCCAGGCGCTCCGGATCGATGGTCAGACCGAATAATTTATGCTGAAACGGTTTCAGCGAGGCCGGCAGGTGCAAATTGTCCATATCGTCGGCGATAAACGGATAGTTGGCGGCGCGGATGCCGAACTGCATCGCCAGATAGAGGCTGGTGGGGGTTTTGCCGCAGCGCGACACGCCCAGCAGGATCACCTGCGCCTGATCGAGGTTGCGCAGCGAAATGCCGTCGTCATGTGCCAGGGTATAGTCGATGGCGGCAATGCGCGCGTCGTACTTACCGAGGTTGCTGGCGGTCAGGCCGTGGGTGCGGTTCGGCACCGGCGTCGGCTCCACCTCCAGCTCACCCTGCAGCGGGCCGACCAGCGCCTGCACGATATCCTGGCAGAAGCCCTGGCTCTGAACGATCACGTCGCGCACTTCCGGCGAGATGATGGAGTAAAACACCAGCGGACGCACGCCAGTTTCATTATAGATATCATCGATTTGCTGGCGAACTGCGCGAGCGCGCGCCTCGGTTTCGACAAACGGCAGGGTGTACGTGGTCGCCGTGACCGGAAACTGCGACAGCACCGCGTGCCCCAGCACTTCGGCGGTGATCGCCGTACCATCCGAAATATAAAAAACGCTTCTTTCCACCCGAGGCTCCTTACCTGAAAACGGTGTTCCTGCTGTCATCACTGCCAATATCATGGGCCGCAGAGGATCCGTCGGTAAAGGGGCGAGGGAAAAAATTGTGACGGCAGGGCGGTAAACCGCCTTTCGGCGGCAGGTGAAAAAAAGCGCGCCCTGGCGGCGGTAAAAATCGCGGTGCAACGACGCTTTGCATCTGAAACGCAAATTTGCCGCTATTTTCAACAAAAACGGTAGCGTTTGCGCGGTCATTAAAACAGAAGTTTAAAAAGAGCGTAATTTGTTGAGAACTAAGCTTTTCGTGCGATTGGGAACGGTTCCCAGCCAAATCAGCCGGTTAGGACATTCTCTTAAAAACCACTTTCTTCAGTGGGTTGATCGATTCACCTTTCCATTTTCCCCAGATCAGTGTGCTAGTCTGATTCGGCTCCGTGTTAGCGGCGCCGTAAAGCAAGCGAATTAAATCCGTCTTTACCCTACTGATAGCAATAAGGATTGTCTCGATGTCCAACAATGGCCCAGACTTGCGTAATGTGCTTTGGTACAACCAGCTTGGCATGCACGACGTTGACCGTGTCGGCGGCAAAAACGCCTCCCTCGGTGAAATGATCACCAATCTTTCCGATTTGGGCGTGGCCGTGCCAAACGGTTTTGCCACCACCGCGCAGGCGTTTAACGATTTTCTCGAACAAAGCGGTGTTAACCAGCGCATCTATCAGTTACTGGATCAGACTGACGTTGACGACGTTGCACAGCTGGCCAAGGCCGGCGCCCAGATCCGCCAATGGGTGATCGACACGCCGTTCCACGCCGAGTTCGAGCGTGAAATTCATCAGGCTTACCAACAGCTCGCCGACGGCGAGCCTGAAGCCTCTTTTGCCGTGCGCTCCTCCGCCACGGCGGAAGATATGCCGGACGCGTCCTTTGCCGGCCAGCAGGAAACCTTCCTCAACGTGCAGGGCATCGACGCCGTGATGGTGGCGATCAAGCACGTGTTCGCGTCGCTGTTCAACGACCGCGCCATCTCTTATCGCGTACACCAGGGCTATGACCACCGCGGCGTGGCGCTGTCGGCGGGCGTGCAGCGCATGGTGCGTTCCGATCTGGCCTCCTCGGGCGTGATGTTCACCATCGACACCGAGTCCGGCTTTGATCAGGTGGTGTTCATCACCTCCGCTTTCGGTCTCGGTGAGATGGTGGTGCAGGGCGCGGTGAACCCGGATGAGTTCTACGTGCACAAACCGACGCTGCAGAACGGCAAGCCGGCGATCGTGCGCCGCAACCTGGGCTCGAAAAAGATCCGCATGGTGTACGCGCCGTCGCAGGATCACGGTAAGCAGGTGCGCATCGAAGACGTGCCGGAAGCGCAGCGCAGCCGTTTCTCGCTGACGGATGACGAGGTGCAGGCGCTGGCGCAGCAGGCGATCCTGATCGAAAAACATTACGGCCGCCCGATGGATATCGAGTGGGCGAAAGACGGCCATACCGGCAAGCTGCTGATCGTGCAGGCGCGCCCGGAAACCGTACGCTCCAACGAGCAGACCATGGAACGTTACCAGCTGAACGGCTCCAGCCCGGTGCTGGTGGAAGGCCGCGCCATCGGCCACCGTATCGGCGCCGGCCCGGTGAAAGTGATCCACGACATCAGCGAAATGAATCGTATCCAGCCGGGCGATGTGCTGGTGACCGACATGACCGACCCGGATTGGGAACCGATCATGAAGAAGGCCGCCGCGATCGTCACCAACCGCGGCGGGCGCACCTGTCACGCGGCTATCATCGCGCGCGAGCTGGGCATCCCGGCGGTGGTGGGCTGCGGCCACGCCACCGACGTGCTGAAAGACGGCCAGAAAGTTACCGTTTCCTGCGCGGAAGGCGACACCGGCTTCGTTTACAGCGATATGCTGGACTTCAGCGTGCAGAGCTCCGAAGTGACCGAACTGCCTGAGCTGCCGCTGAAGATCATGATGAACGTCGGCAACCCGGATCGCGCCTTCGACTTCGCGCGCCTGCCGAACGAAGGCGTGGGCCTGGCGCGGCTGGAATTTATCATCAACCGCATGATCGGCGTGCACCCGCGCGCGCTGCTGGAGTTCGATCAGCAAACGCCGGCGCTGCAAAACGAGATCCGCGCGTTGATGCAGGGTTACGATCATCCGGTCGAGTTCTACGTCGGCCGTCTGACTGAAGGCATCGCGACGCTGGGCGCCGCTTTCTGGCCGAAGCGCGTGATCGTGCGCCTGTCCGACTTTAAATCCAACGAGTACGCCAACCTGGTGGGCGGCGACAAGTATGAACCGCACGAAGAGAACCCGATGCTGGGCTTCCGCGGCGCCGGCCGCTACGTGGCCGACAGCTTCCGCGATTGTTTCGCGCTGGAGTGCGAGGCGGTGAAACGCGTGCGTAACGAAATGGGGCTGACCAACGTCGAAATCATGGTGCCGTTCGTGCGTACCGTGGCGCAGGCGGAAGCGGTGGTGGCCGAACTGGCGCGTCAGGGGCTGAAGCGCGGCGAAAACGGGCTGAAAGTGATCATGATGTGCGAGATCCCGTCCAATGCGCTGTTGGCGGATCAGTTCCTGGAGCACTTCGACGGCTTCTCCATCGGTTCCAACGACATGACACAGCTGGCGCTGGGGCTGGATCGCGACTCGGGCGTGGTGTCGGAGCTGTTCGACGAACGCAACGAGGCGGTGAAAGCGCTGCTGTCGATGGCGATTCAGGCGGCCAAGCGCCACGGCAAATACGTCGGCATCTGCGGCCAGGGGCCTTCCGACCACGAAGACTTCGCCGAGTGGCTGATGGAGCAGGGCATCGACAGCCTGTCGCTCAATCCGGACACCGTGGTGCAGACCTGGATCAATTTGTCGAAAAAGAAATAATGCCTCGGCACCGCTAAGGCATAAACGCCAGGCCGCAGTTTACGCTGCGGCCTTTTTATTTCTGAATGTAAATAACGGCGCGTAAAATAATCAACTTGGCGAAAAAAGAATAAAAAAAAGCCCACCGTAGGAGATGGGCAAAGACTACACACAGCAATTCACATGTATGGCATTACATTGTTCAGAAAGGTTGCTTAAAAATCAGTGATTTGAAGCAATAGATGGCCATAATACTAAATTTTTGAACGCCACTAGTCATTAAGAATCATCCTAATCAATAGCGGCATCACATTTTATTTGCGGGCGTTCTCTCTTTTTACGGCGTGCAACAAAACAGGGATTTACATTGCACCTTTTATTCGTTGCATCTTAATCAATATATAACGGCTTTATATTCAACAGGGATATTACCCGAATGAGGTAGGAATAATGCGTGGGCGAAAAATTCCGCCCGACGATGCGGGCGGAAGGAGGAATTAGCGTTTTTCCAACTCTTCGATCACTTGCTCCGGCGCGGTAGTCGGCTCCGGCGCTTCATCCATCCAGGCGGTCAGCAGGCGATAAGACACCGCCAAGACCACCGGGCCGATGAACAGGCCAATCATGCCGAAGGCCAGCAAGCCGCCTATAACGCCTGACAGGATCAGCAGCAGCGGCAGATCGGCACCCATGCGGATCAACACCGGGCGCAGCACGTTATCCAGCGTGGCCACTACGCAGCTCCAGACCAACAGCACGGTGCCCCAGGTGGTGTCGCCGTGCCAGTACAGCCAAATGATGGCCGGCACCAGCACTAACAGCGGCCCCAATTGCGCCACGCAGCAGATGAAGATCAGCATCGTCAGCAGGGTAGCGGCCGGAATGCCGCTCACCGCCAGACCGATGCCGCCCAGCACCGACTGCACCAGCGCCGTCACCACCACGCCCAGCGCCACCGCGCGGATCGCCTGGCCGCCCAGCAGCACCGCCGCATCGCCGCGCGCAGAGCCCAGGCGCACCGCAAAGTGGCGGATGCCCAACGCCACCTGCTCGCCGCGCGCATAAAGCAAGGCGCTGAACAGCAGCATCAGCGCGCAGTGCAGCAGCAGGCGGCCGATATGCGCCGCCTGCGCCACGAACCAGGTGGCGGTCTGGCCGAAGTAAGGTTGTACCTTCGCCAGCAGCGCGGCGCCGCCGGCGTTAACCAGCGTGTGGTAGCTGGTATAAAGCTTGTCGCCGATCATCGGCACGGATTGCAGCCAGGCGAGATCGGGAATATGCAGTTTGCCCGGCGAACTGGCCCAGGCGATCAGCGGTGCGCTGTTATCCACCACGCTGCTGATCAGCAGGGAGATAGGCAGAATGAACAGCAAGATCAGCAGCAGAGTCATGACCAGCACCGCCAGCGAGCGGCGGCCCCACAGCAGCTTTTGCAGTTTGAGCAGCAGCGGCCAGGTGGCGATCACCACCATGCCCGCCCAGGCGAAGCCGAGAATAAACGGTTGGATCACCCAGAAACAGGCGACGATCATGATGGCGATAAACAGCACGCCGAAAATAATTCGCGGTAAGTCGTAACGCGATTGCGGGAGTGGCATCAGTGGCTTCTCATCCTGGTCAATTGAATCCCTGGCACCGGCGAATCGGGGTGCCTGTCGGTCGGTTTCTCACCGCCGGGCGGCCGCCTGTGGCGGCGCTCGCAGGGCGGTAATAATGTGAATGCCTTCACTAAACGAGTATGTTAGTTTTTAGTGTCACTAAAAAATAGGGTGGGTCTGAATTAAAGGCCCGATTCAGCGTACATCAGCGCATAAAAAATAGACGGACAGGGTCAAAAAAGCGAATGATCCCACAGATTTCTCAGGCGCCCGGCCTCGTTCAACGGGTGCTCGACTTTTTGGAAGCACTGAAGCAAAACGGATTCAATGGCGATACCGCCACCAGCTACGCCGACCGGCTGACGATGGCCACCGACAACAGCATCTATCAGCTGTTGCCCGATGCGGTGGTGTTTCCCCGTTCCACCGCCGATGTGGCGCTGATCGCCCGCCTGGCGGGTGAAGAACGCTTCAAAACGCTGACCTTCAGCCCGCGCGGCGGCGGCACCGGCACCAACGGCCAGTCGCTCAATACCGGCATCGTGGTCGATATGTCGCGCCATATGAACCGCATTCTGGAGATCAACGTCGAACAGGGGTGGGTAAAAGTCGAAGCCGGGGTGATCAAGGACCAGTTGAATCAATATCTGCGGCCGTTCGGCTACTTCTTCTCGCCGGAACTCTCCACCAGCAACCGCGCTACCCTGGGCGGCATGATCAATACCGACGCCTCCGGCCAGGGCTCGCTGGTGTACGGCAAAACCTCCGATCACGTATTGGGCCTGCGGGCGGTGCTGCTGGGTGGCGAGATGATCGATACCCGCGCCATGCCGACGACGCTGGCGGAAACGATTGCTCTGGAAGAGACCGCCGAAGGGCGCATCTATCGCACGGTGCTGAACCGCTGCCGCGAGCAGCGCGCGCTGATCCTGGAAAAATTCCCCAAGCTCAACCGTTTCCTCACCGGATACGACCTGCGCCATGTGCTGAGCGACGATCTGCAAACCTTCGATCTGACGCGCATCCTGACCGGCGCCGAAGGCACGCTGGCGTTTATCACCGAAGCGCGGCTGGACATCACGCCGCTGCCGCAGGTGCGTCGCCTGGTCAACGTAAAGTACGACTCCTTCGACTCGGCGCTGCGCAATGCGCCCTTTATGGTCGAAGCCAAGGCGCTGTCGGTGGAAACCATCGACTCCAAGGTACTGAACCTGGCGCGTGAAGATATCGTTTGGCACTCGGTGAACGAGCTGATCGCCGACGTGCCGGACAAAGAGATGCTCGGGCTGAACATCGTCGAGTTCGCCGGTGACGATCGGGCGCTGATCGATGGCCAGATGGAGGCCCTGTGCCAACGGCTGGACGAATTGATCGCACAGCGGCAGGGCGGCGTGATCGGATACCAGATCTGCGGCGATCTGGCGGGCATCGAGCGCATTTACAACATGCGCAAGAAAGCGGTCGGGTTGCTGGGCAACGCCAAAGGGCGCGCCAAGCCGATTCCGTTCGCCGAGGACACCTGCGTGCCGCCGCAGCACCTGGCTGACTATATCGTCGAGTTCCGTCAACTGCTCGACGAGCACAACCTGAGCTATGGCATGTTCGGCCACGTCGACGCCGGGGTGCTGCACGTGCGCCCGGCGCTCGACATGTGCGACCCGCAGCAGGAAGTGCTGATGAAACAGATCTCCGATCGGGTGGTGGCGCTGACCGCCAAATACGGCGGCCTGCTGTGGGGCGAGCACGGCAAAGGCTTCCGTGCGGAATACAGCCCTGAATTCTTCGGGGAAACGCTGTTTGAGGAGCTGCGCCGCATCAAGGCGGCGTTCGATCCGGATAACCGCCTGAACCCGGGCAAGATCTGTGCGCCGCTGGCGGTGGATGCGCCGATGATGCAGGTGGATGCGGTCAAACGCGGCACTTTCGATCGCCAGATCCCGGTCGAGGTGCGCACCTCGTTCCGCGGCGCACTGGAGTGTAACGGCAACGGTCTATGCTTCAACTTCGACGTGCGCAGCCCGATGTGCCCGTCGATGAAGATCAGCGGCAACCGCATTCATTCGCCGAAAGGGCGGGCGACGCTGGTGCGCGAGTGGTTGCGTCTGTTGGCCGAGCAGGGCGTGGATCCGCTGGCGCTGGAGAAACAGCTGCCGCAGCAGCGCCTCAGCTTGCGCGGCGTGATCGAAAAGACCCGCAACAGCTGGCACGCCGGCAAAGGCGAGTATGACTTCTCGCACGAAGTGAAAGAGGCGATGTCCGGCTGCCTGGCCTGCAAGGCCTGCTCCACCCAGTGCCCGATCAAGATTGACGTGCCGGGGTTCCGTTCGCGCTTCCTGCAGCTCTACCACACCCGCTATCTGCGCCCGGTGAGCGACTACATGGTCGCCGGCGTGGAGAGCTACACCCCGCTGATGGCCCGCGCGCCGAAGGTGTTCAACTTCTTCTTCCGCCAGCCGTGGCTGCGGGAGATGAGCCGCAACGCCATCGGCATGGTCGATCTGCCGCTGTTGTCCAGCCCGACGCTGCGTCAGCAGCTGTCCGGCCACCGCGCGACCACGTTGACGCTGGAGCAGTTGGAAGGGTTGAGCGCCGAGCAACGCGCAGAGCACGTGCTGATCGTTCAGGATCCGTTCACCAGCTATTACGACGCCAAAGTGGTGGCGGATTTCGTGCGGCTGGTGGAGAAGCTCGGCTATAAACCGGTGCTGCTGCCGTTCTCGCCGAACGGCAAGGCGCAGCATGTGAAAGGTTTCCTGACGCGCTTTGCCCGCACCGCACGCAAAACCGCCGATTTCCTCAACCGCGTGGCGCAGCTCGGCATGCCTATGGTGGGCGTCGATCCGGCGCTGGTGCTGTGCTACCGCGACGAATACCGCGAGATCCTCGGCGCCGAGCGCGGCGATTTCCAGGTGCAGCTGGTGCATGAATGGTTGCAACAGCGGATCGCGGATCGCGCCGAACAGCCGGCGACCGGCGAGCCCTGGTATCTGTTCGGCCACTGCACCGAAACCACCGCGCTGCCGGCCAGCGGCCAACAGTGGGCGGCGATCTTCGCCCGCTTCGGCGCCAAACTGGAGAACGTCAGCGTCGGCTGCTGCGGCATGGCGGGCACTTACGGCCACGAAGCCAAGAACCTGCAAAACTCGCTCGGCATTTATGAGCTATCATGGCATCCGACGCTGCAGCGTTTGCCGCGGCAGCGCTGCCTGGCGACCGGCTATTCGTGCCGCAGCCAGGTGAAACGCATCGAGGGCAATGGCGTGCGCCACCCATTACAGGCACTTCTGGAGATGATTGAGTGAAATTGTGGAAACGTGAAACATCGCTGGAGCAGCTGAACCGCGCCGGTGACGGCTGCATGGTCAGCCATGTGGGCATCGAGTTTACCCAGATGGGCGAGGATTTCCTCGAGGCCACCATGCCGGTCGATGGCCGTACCCGGCAGCCGTTCGGGCTGTTGCACGGCGGAGCGTCGGTGGTGCTGGCGGAATCGATGGGATCGATGGCCGGCTACCTGTGCAGCGAAGGCGAGCAGAAAGTGGTGGGGCTGGAGATCAACGCCAACCACCTGCGCGCGGTGTTCGATGGGCAGGTGCGCGGGGTGTGCCGTGCGCTGCACGTGGGCCGCCGCCATCAGGTGTGGCAGATAGAGATCTTCGACGCGCGCGACCGGCTGTGCTGCACCTCGCGTCTGACCACGGCGGTCATCGACTGATCCCCGCCGGCTTCCGCAGGCCAGCGGCCTGCGGAACGCATCGCTTTACAGTTGAAACGGCACGCGTTTGACGAAGTCCTTCTGAAACGCGTTCGCCTTCTCCCAGGTGCCTTCCATCGCATATTTTTGGCAGATCAGCGTCAGCGTGTGGCGTGCGAAGTGGTAGCTTTGCACCCGAAACAGCTGGCAGCGCTGCGGATTGTTGATCTCGACGATCAGCCGGTTGTGCAGCTTGCTGAGCGCGTGCAGGTAGCTGTCGTCGTCGCCGTTCTCCAGGCACAGATTGGCCATGGTCAGGCTGACGCTGTTGTATCGCTTCAGATGATCAATATTGCATTCCGGGCGTCGCAGCGCCGCTTCGGCCATATAAAAGTCCACCGTGGCGTCGCGCACGCTGAATTTGTATTCGTCAATCTTGCCCAGCAACCATGCGTTGATCGTAAGAGTCATTGGCTTCGCGCTCAAATTCAAATTGAATGATAATCATTATCATATAAACTGCCGCGTTGCCGATCAATCCCCGATACGGCGTTTTTTTGTTGTGCAGGGTGGCAATTGGCCCTCGGCGGCCCAACTTGATCCAGAGCGACTAAACTTTAATCAGCAGCCCCTCAGTCCGCACAGGGCGAGAAATGCCGATAAACGCACATTTACGACAGACAGAATGCAGAAATAGGTATTTTCTATGAATGTTTAGAACGGCAACGCACCGTGGCGCTGTAACGCTGACGGGCCACCGGGGAGTGCGGTACGGTGATGCAGGATAGATAACAAATTCATAGGGATAGCATGCACACCTTGCCGCCTGACGCCGCAAGCCGCCACGGATGTCCCGTTGGCTTGCCGCGCGCCGCAGCGAAAAACCGCGCTCGCGGCGGATACCCCCGCAAAACAAACGGTTGAAGTGATAATCGTTATCACTAACATATAAGCAACCCAGATTGGCTGTGGCCAAACACGAGTGTGAGGTAGACCCTATGCAAACGGAAAATGTCGGCACTTTTTCTCTGGATGAAAATGTCTGGCAAGGCATTTCGCTCAGCGACAGCGCCGTACGACAAATAACGAAACTGATGCAGCAGGATCCGCAGGTGAAAGGGCTGCAGCTAGGGGTGAAACAATCCGGCTGCGCCGGCTTTGCCTATGTGCTGGATCTGACCCGCGACCCCGCCGATGACGATCTGCTGTTTGAGCGCGACGGCGCCAAACTGTATGTGCCGCTGAAGGCGATGCCGTTTATCGATGGCACCACGGTCGATTATGTCCGTGAAGGGCTGAACCAGATCTTCAAATTCAACAACCCTAAAGCTCAGCATGCCTGCGGGTGCGGCGAGAGTTTTGGCGTTTGAGCGATGCAATCAACATGACACGAAGCAATGTAGAAATGCCTAATGAAGTGCAGGCTTGGGTCAGCGAAGGTCGCTACAAAGAAGGCTTCTTCACCCAGCTGGCAACCGATGAGTTGGCCAAGGGCATCAACGAAGAGGTGGTGCGCGCCATCTCGGCCAAGCGCAACGAACCCGAGTGGATGCTGGAATTCCGCCTCGAGGCCTATCGCGCCTGGCTGCAGATGGAAGAACCGCACTGGCTGAAGGCCAATTACGATCGCCTGAACTACCAGGACTACAGTTACTATTCGGCGCCGTCCTGCGGCAGCTGCGACGACGCCTGCGGTTCGCAACCCGGCGCCGAGCAGCAAACGGGCGCGGCGACGGAAAAAGATTACCTGACCAGCGAAGTGGAGCTGGCGTTCAACCAGCTCGGCGTGCCGGTACGCGAGGGCAGCGAGGTGGCGGTGGACGCCATCTTCGACTCGGTCTCGGTCGCCACCACCTACCGTGAAAAACTGGCGGAGAGCGGGGTGATCTTCTGCTCGTTCGGCGAAGCGATCCAGGAGTACCCGGATCTGGTGCGCCAATACCTGGGGCGGGTGGTGCCGTCCAACGATAACTTCTTCGCCGCGCTGAACGCCGCGGTGGCTTCCGACGGCACCTTCGTCTACGTGCCGAAGGGCGTGCGTTGCCCGATGGAGCTGTCGACCTATTTCCGTATCAACGCCGCCAAAACCGGCCAGTTTGAGCGCACCATCCTGATCGCCGACGAAGGCAGTTACGTCAGCTACATCGAGGGCTGTTCTGCCCCGGTGCGCGACAGCTACCAGCTGCACGCGGCGGTGGTGGAAGTGATCTTGCATAAAGACGCCGAAGTGAAATACTCGACGGTGCAGAACTGGTTCTCCGGCGGCGAGAGCAAGGGCGGCATCCTCAACTTCGTCACCAAGCGCGCGCTGTGTGAAGGCGCCGGTTCGAAAATGTCTTGGACCCAGTCGGAAACCGGCTCGGCCATCACCTGGAAATACCCGAGCGTGATCCTGCAGGGCGACAACTCGATCGGCGAATTCTTCTCGGTGGCGCTGACCAGCGGCCATCAGCAGGCGGATACCGGCACCAAGATGATCCACATCGGCAAAAACACCAAGTCGACCATCATCGCCAAAGGCATCTCCGCCGGCCACAGCGAGAACACCTATCGCGGCCTGGTGAAAATCCTGCCGGGGGCGGAAAACGCCCGTAACTTTACCCAGTGCGACTCGATGCTGATCGGGCCGGACAGCGGCGCCCACACGTTCCCGTACGTCGAAGCGCGCAACAACAGCGCTCAGCTGGAGCACGAAGCCACCACCTCGAAGATCGGCGACGACCAGCTGTTCTACTGCCTGCAGCGCGGCATCAGCGAGGATGACGCCATTTCGATGATCGTCAACGGTTTCTGCAAGGACGTTTTCTCCGAGCTGCCGCTGGAGTTCGCCGTCGAGGCGCAGAAACTTTTGGCCATCAGCCTGGAACACAGCGTGGGCTAATCGCCGCATTTTTAGCGCCGTCGGCGCTATCTGAGGACACAGCATGTTAAGCATCAAGAATTTGAAAGTCAGCGTGGAAGGCAACGAGATCCTCAAGGGATTGGATCTGGAGATCAAACCGGGCGAAGTGCACGCCATCATGGGCCCGAACGGCTCGGGCAAGAGTACGCTGTCCGCCACGCTGGCCGGGCGTGAAGAGTACGAAGTGACCGAAGGTGAAGTCACCTTCAAGGGCAAGGATCTGCTGGAGCTGGATCCGGAAGATCGCGCCGGCGAAGGCGTGTTTCTGGCCTTCCAGTATCCGGTGGAGATCCCCGGCGTCAGCAACCACTTTTTCCTGCAAACGTCGGTCAACGCGGTGCGCAAATACCGCGAACAGGAGCCTCTGGATCGCTTTGACTTCGCCGATTTCATCGAAGAGAAGATCGCGCTGCTGGATATGCCGGCCGATCTGCTGACCCGTTCGGTCAACGTCGGTTTCTCGGGCGGCGAGAAAAAGCGCAACGATATTCTGCAGATGGCGGCGCTGGAGCCGGATCTGTGCATTCTCGATGAAACCGACTCCGGTCTGGACATCGACGCGCTGAAGATCGTCGCCAACGGCGTCAATTCGCTGCGTGACGGCAAGCGCGCCTTTATCATCGTCACCCACTACCAGCGTATTCTGGACTACATCAAACCGGATTACGTGCACGTGCTGTCGCAGGGGCGCATCGTCAAATCCGGCGATTTCTCGCTGGTGAAACAGTTGGAGGAGCAGGGCTATGGCTGGCTTACCGACCAACAGTAATTCAAACGCGCTGCAGCAGCTGTATCGCCTGTTCGAAGGGCGCGGCGGCGAGCGTTCACCGCATGCGCTGGCGCACTGGCAGCAGGCGCTGCGGCTCGGCTGGCCGACGCGCAAGCATGAGAACTGGAAATACACGCCGCTGGAAGGCCTGCTGGAGCAGCAATTCCTCGAGCCGCAGCCCGCGCCGGTAACCGCCGAGCAGGCCGATGCGTTGGCGCTTGGCATCGACACCTGTCGGCTGGTGTTCATCGACGGCCGCTACAGTGCCGCGCTCAGCGATGGCGACCTGGGCGACTACCAGTTTGAGCTGACCGCCTACGGCACGCCGCAGGCGCTGCCGGAGCCGATCCAACCGGAGGTCTTCCTGCACCTGACCGAAAGCCTGGCGCAGGAAACCAGCCTGATCCGCCTGCCCGCCGGCAAAGCCCCCGCGCGGCCGCTGTACCTGCTGCATATCAGCAGCGGACGCGGCGGTGCCGGGGAAGTGAACACCGTGCATCATCGCCATCATCTGGAGATCGGGCGCGGGGCCGAGGCGGAAGTGATCGAACACTATGTCAGCCTGGGCGAAGCCGCGCACTTTACCGGCGCGCGCCTGACCGCCAACGTGGCGGACAACGCCGGGCTGTTGCACTGCAAGCTGGCGTTTGAGAGCCAGCCAAGCTACCACTTCGCCCATAACGATCTGGTCATCGGCCGCGACGCGCGAGTGAAAAGCGACAGCTTCCTGCTGGGCGCCGGCCTGACGCGCCACAACACCAGCGCGCAGCTGAACGGCGAGGGCGCCAATCTGGTGATCAATAGCCTGGTGCTGCCGGTGGGCAAAGAGATCTGCGATACCCGCACCTATCTGGAACACAACAAGGGCTATTGCGAAAGCCGTCAGCTGCATAAAACCGTGGTCAGCGATCGCGGCAAGGCGGTGTTCAACGGCATGATCAAAGTGGCCAAGCACGCGATCAAAACCGACGGCCAGATGACCAACCATAACCTGCTGCTGGGTAAGGTGGCGGAAGTGGATACCAAACCGCAGTTGGAGATCTACGCCGACGACGTCAAGTGCAGTCACGGTGCCACCGTGGGGCGCATCGATGAAGAGCAGCTGTTCTATCTGCAGTCGCGCGGCATCGACAAGCATGCGGCGCAGCAGATGATCATCTTCGCCTTCGCCGCCGAGCTGACCGAAGGTATTGCCAACGACATCATCCGGGAACGGGTGCTGGCGCGCATCGCCCAGCGCCTGCCGGGGGAGGCCGCATGAGTTATCCGATTGAACGCGTGCGCGGCGATTTCCCGCTGCTGGCGCGTGAGGTGAACGGCCAACCGCTGGCCTATCTCGACAGCGCCGCCAGCGCGCAGAAACCGCAGGCGGTGATCGACCGCGAGCTGGATTTCTATCGCCACGGCTATGGGGCGGTGCATCGCGGCATCCATACTCTGAGCGCCGAGGCGACTCAGCAGATGGAAGCGGTGCGGGAACAGGCGGCGCGCTTTATCAACGCCGCGTCGGCGGAAGAGATGGTGTTCGTCAAAGGCACCACCGAAGGCATCAACCTGGTGGCCAACAGCTTCGGCCGCCACCTGCTGCAGCCGGGCGACGCCATCCTTATCACCGAGATGGAGCACCACGCCAACATCGTGCCGTGGCAGATGCTGGCGCAGGAACGCGGGCTGCAGCTGCGGGTTTGGCCGCTGCAGCCGGACGGCACGCTGGATCTGGCGCGGTTGCCGGAACTGGTCGACGCGTCCTGTAAACTGCTGGCGCTGACCGAGGTGTCCAACGTGCTGGGCACCGTCAACCCGGTGCGCGAGATCATCGCTCGCGCCAGAGCCCTGGCGCCGGATCTGACGGTATTGGTGGACGGCGCGCAGGCGGTGATGCACCAACGCGTCGATGTTCAGGCGCTGGACTGCGATTTCTACGTGTTTTCCGGCCACAAGCTGTATGGCCCTTCCGGCATCGGCATGCTGTATGGGCGCCAGGCGTTGTTGCAGCAGATGCCGCCGTGGGAAGGGGGCGGTTCGATGATCCGTCAGGTCAGCCTGACGGCGGGCACCACCTTCGCCGATCCGCCGTGGCGCTTCGAGGCCGGTTCGCCGAACACCGCCGGCATCATGGGGCTGGGGGCGGCGTTCGATTACGTCGAGGCCTTGGGGCTGAATGCGATCCACGATTATGAACAGTCGCTGATGCACTACGCGCTTGAGGCGCTCAAGCAGGTGCCGACGCTGAAAATCTATGGCCCGGCTCATCGCGCCGGGGTGATCGCCTTCAATCTGGGAGAGCATCACGCCTATGATGTCGGCAGCTTCCTCGACCAGTACGGCATCGCCATCCGCACCGGCCACCATTGCGCCATGCCGCTGATGGCGTTTTATCAGGTGCCGAGCATGTGCCGCGCTTCGCTGGCGTTATATAATACCCGGGAAGAGGTGGACCGGCTGGTGGCCGGGCTGCAACGCATTCATCAGCTATTAGGCTAGGCCGGGGCGTGTCCCCGGCGGTACAAAAGGATCCCCATGGCGAATTTGCCGGACAAAGATAAATTGGTGCGTAATTTCTCCCGCTGCTTGAATTGGGAGGAGAAATACCTGTACGTGATTGAACTCGGTGCCAAATTGCCGCCGCTGGACGAGGCCGAGCGTCAGGCCGGCAACCTGATCTCCGGCTGTCAAAGTCAGGTATGGATCGTGATGCGCCGCGATGAGCAGGGGCAGGTCGAGTTTCATGGCGACAGCGACGCTGCGATCGTCAAAGGGCTGCTGGCGGTGGTGTTTATTCTCTATCGTCAATTGACGCCACAGCAGATAGTCTCTCTCGATGTGCGGCCGTTTTTCGCCGAGCTGGCGCTCAGCCAACATCTGACGCCTTCGCGCTCCCAGGGATTGGAAGCGATGATTCGTGCCATTCGCAGTAAAGCCGCGCAGCTGGCCTGAGCCTCAACCCCCCTCGACCTGGCAGACTCATTGATATCTTCGCTTTGTCAATGAGTCTTTACAATCCGCCGTTTCCCCCCAGACAGCACTCCCAATTCAGTGATATTTCAGCAGCTTATCCGTTGACGTTTCGTTGACAATCAGCGGTGGCGATTACGTTATAACGTGTTGATTTTTAGAGAACTTATTGCCTTTGATGCCAGCGTTGCTAGTATTAATCAGGTATTGTCTGATTTACCCGCCGCCGGGCGCTCGTTAGCCTTGGGGACGAACCGTCATAAAAAATATAGGGATGATAATGAAACGTGCGTTGAGTTTAATGGGCATGGTCTTCGCCACCGTACTGGCCGGCATGCAGGCCGCCAGTGCGACCGAGTACCCGCTGCCGCCGCCGGACAGCCGTCTGATCGGCGAAAACACCACTTATACCGTGCCAAACGACGGCCGTCCGCTGGAGGCGATCGCCGCCGACTACAAGATTGGCCTGCTGGGCATGCTGGAAGCCAACCCCGGCACCGACCCGTTCCTGCCTAAGCCAGGCACGGTGCTGACCATTCCGACCCAAATGCTGCTGCCCGACACCAAGCGTGAAGGGATCATCGTCAACCTGGCCGAGCTGCGTCTTTACTACTTCCCGAAAGGCGAGAATAAAGTAATCGTCTATCCGATCGGCATCGGCCAGACCGGGATGCATACGCCGCTGGAGGTGACCTCCATCAGCCAGAAGATCCCTAACCCGACCTGGACGCCAACCGCCAACATCCGCAAGCGCTATCAGTCCCAGGGCGTGACGCTGCCGGCGGTGGTGCCGGCCGGCCCTGAGAACCCGATGGGGCTGTTCGCCCTGCGTCTGGCGATGGGCCGCGGTGAATACCTGATCCACGGCACCAACGCCAACTTCGGCATCGGCATGCGCGTCAGCTCCGGCTGTATTCGTCTGCGCCCGACCGATATCGAGGCGCTGTTCAATATGGTGCCGCGCGGCACACGAGTGCAGGTGATCAACGATCCGGTGAAGGTTTCGGTCGAACCGGACGGCAAACGCTATGTTGAAGTGCACCAGCCGCTGTCGCGGGTAGAAAGCGACGATCCGCAGACCATGCCGATCACGCTGTCGAAAGCCGAGAAAGCCTTCGTTGCGGATGGGCAAACCGATCGCGCCATGTTCGATAGCGCGGTTGTACGCCGCTCTGGCATGCCGGTGTTGGTTAACGTGGGGGAGAACCCGTCTGAGGTGAGTTTAACGCCTGCAGCGGCTCCTGCGACGAATAAGAGCCCATTCAAGGGCGCGCCTATCAGTTCGGTGAACTAAGTTTGCGGGATTGAGCGGTCGAAGAGGGGTTCAGCGTGCTGAACCTCTTTTTTTTGCCTGCGGCGGGGGAAGGTTCAGGCCTGCGAGCAGGCAAAAAAAAACGGCGCACAATGTGCGCCGTTTTCAATAACCAAAGCTATCTTACTTTTTGTAAGCGTGAGCTTGGTTGTCCAGACGCTGGTTAGCGCGTGCTGCGTCGTCTTTAGCAGCTTGAACGTCAGAACGCATTGCGTTCACGTCGTTGCTCAGCTGATCAACTTTAGCGTTCAGAGTCTGAACGTCAGAAGACAGTTGATCGATTTTAGCGTTGCTAGAGCAGCCAGCCAGCAGAGTGGAACCCAGGATTACCGCGCCCAGTACCAGTTTAGTACGATTCATTATAACACCCTCTAGATTGAGTTAATCTCCATGTAGCGTTACAAGTATTACACAAACTTTTTTCGAAAGAGAATAATTTTTTAGTCTTGAGGTGCTTTATTTTGATCGTTCGCTCAAACTTGCATCTGGTTTTACAAATTAGTTAAAAAAACGAGGGAAAACAGCCGGCTTCCATGGGACAACTCCGATTTGTTATTAGCTAAATAATGAGCGATTCGCAGTTGCGTTTTGAGAAAAATAGGTTACTGCCGATAAAAAAAACGCCGCAAAGCGGCGTTTTGATCAAGGCAATTATGTCACGTTTTATATTACAGCACGTGCACCGAGGCAGTGTTGGTGGTGCCGCTCGGCACCAGCGCGCCGGAAACCATCACCACGACGTCGCCTTTCTGCGCCAGGCCGCTGGCCAGCGCGGCTTCTTTACCGATGCGGTAGAAGTCGTCGGTGGAGGCGATTTCCTTGACCATCTGCGGGATGACGCCCTTGCTCAGCACCAGCTGATGCGCGGTGGTCTGGTTGGTGGTCAGCGCCAGGATCACTGCGTTAGGGAAGTATTTACGCACGGATTTCGCTGATTTGCCGCCGCTGGTGGCGACGACGATCAGTGGCGCGTCCAGTTTCTCGGCGGTTTCAACCGCACCGCGGCACACCGCTTCGGTGATGCGCAGCTTGCGGCGATCGTTCAGGGTGTCGATGCGGCTTGGCATCACGCGATCGGTGCGCTCGCAGATAGTCGCCATGATGTTGACCGCTTCCAGCGGGTATTTGCCCTTGGCGCTCTCGCCGGACAGCATGACGGCGTCGGTGCCGTCCAGGATGGCGTTGGCGACGTCGCCGGCTTCCGCACGGGTAGGGCGCGGGTTCTTGATCATGGAATCGAGCATCTGGGTAGCGGTGATCACCACTTTACGTGCGCGGTTGCATTTTTCGATCATCATCTTCTGGGCGAAGATCACTTCTTCTACCGGGATCTCCACGCCCAGATCGCCACGGGCAACCATGATGCCGTCTGACGCTTCGAGGATTTCGTCGAAGTTGTTCAAGCCTTCCTGGTTTTCGATCTTGGAGATGATCTGGATCTGCTCGCCGCCGTGGGCTTTCAGGTGCTCGCGGATCTCCAGCACGTCAGAGCGTTTACGGATGAAGGACGCCGCTACGAAGTCGACGCCTTGCTCGCAGCCGAAGATCAGGTCGCGTTTGTCTTTCTCGGCCAGCGCAGGCAGCTGGATGGACACGCCCGGCAGGTTAACGCCTTTGTTCTCGCCCAGATCGCCGTTGTTCAGCACCTTACAGATGACTTCGTTCTCGGTCACGTTGGTGACTTCCATGCCGATCAGGCCGTCGTCAACCAGCACGGTGTTGCCGATCTTCAGGTCAGCGGCGAAGCCGGCGTAGGTGACCGCCACGCGCTCGCTGTTGCCGATCACGCTCTGGTCAGTGGTGAAGGTGAAGGTTTGGCCGGCGACCAGCGAGGCGTCTTTGCCGCCTTCCAGCTTCATGGTGCGAATTTCCGGGCCTTTGGTATCCAGCAGGATGCCGGCGTTGATACCGGTTTTCGCCATCACGGCGCGCATGTTTTTGATGCGGTTGCCGTGCTCTTCATAGTCGCCGTGAGAGAAGTTGAGACGCATCACGTTCATGCCCGCATTGAGCAGGTTGGTCAGCATTTCTTCCGATTCGGTTTTTGGACCGATGGTACAAACAATTTTGGTCTTTTTCATGGCGGAGTTTTCTACAAGTTGTGATGGATAAAAAAACGAATTTGACCGGCGCGGTTGACGCCGGTAGGGAATTTGGGCCGTGCCTGGTGGTGAAAAACATAGTTAAGGATAGGTGACGACAGTTGAAGTGGGGCGGAAAAATTCAGCCCGCGCGGGGGCGCGAGGAGGCTGCGCAACGGGGTAAGATCAAATCGTGTTGTTATTGCGTTTTCGCAGATCAAGGGCTGAAACCATTCAACTGATAGACGTTGCGCATTATAAAGGCTAAGCGGCGGGAAACAAAATAAAAAACCGCGGCGGCGCGGCGGATATGTCAAAACGCGGGCAAATGTGGCGCAAATGCAACAGGTTGCGGGCCGCTTGTTGCGCAAATAACCTTGCTGTAAATACGGCTTAGCGCGTTTGCGGGATTTCCAGCAGCACGCCGGCGCTCAGGCAGAAGCAGCCGCTGGCGACGTTGGCCGGCAGGGTCAGGCTCTCGCCGGCCCGCACCACTCGCGTGTCGCCGCCGAGCGTGAACTCGAATTCACCGGACATCACTCGGGTTTGCAGCGCGTGCGGGGGCTTTTGCAGTTGGCCAAAGGCGCCGGCCTCGAACCGCACTTCCGTCGCCGGCGCACCGTCGCTCATCACGCCTTCCCGGCGGGCAAGGCCATTGTCGAGCGGTAAAAAGGCGGTTTTGGCGGTGAAAGTGGTCATGTGGCGTTCCTGATAGCTGATGGCGGTGGCGCGACGCGAACGACATGAAAGACTCGGGCGGTCGGGCAGAGACGAAACAATGAGAAGTATAACGCGACAGGGGGAGAGATGAATCAGCAATATGGTGCGTCCGAGTGGACTCGAACCACCGACCCCCACCATGTCAAGGTGGTGCTCTAACCAACTGAGCTACGGACGCACTGCACTGCTTCTGAAATTTGGTGCGTCCGAGTGGACTCGAACCACCGACCCCCACCATGTCAAGGTGGTGCTCTAACCAACTGAGCTACGGACGCACTGTACTGCTTCAGGAATTTGGTGCGTCCGAGTGGACTCGAACCACCGACCCCCACCATGTCAAGGTGGTGCTCTAACCAACTGAGCTACGGACGCATCTTTTCCTGTCTGTCATGGCTGACAGCGGGGACGAATATTAACGAGCTACCCGCGCGCTGGCAAGGGGAAAAGCGCAATTTTATTCGGTATTTCACGCGATTGCTGAGGTTGTGCGCAGTCCGGCGTTTTTTTCCGCAAACCGCAGCCCGACCGGGGAGGAAACCGGCCGGGCTGTGGGTTCAGCGTGTGGATCGCTGCAGGATGACGGTGGTCGGCTGTTTCTGCAGCCAGCGCATGCGCAGCGCCATCATGATGGCGGCGAAGGTCAGACCGATGATAAAGCCGATCCAGAAGCCGCTCGGCCCCATCGCCGGCACCACCACATCGGTCAGCGCCAGCAGATAGCCGCTCGGCAGGCCCAATACCCAATAAGCGATGAAGGTGATGAAAAAGATCGCGCGGGTATCTTTATAGCCGCGCAGCACGCCGCTGCCAATCACCTGAATAGAATCCGAGATTTGGTACAGCGCCGCCAGCAGCATCAGCTGCGAAGCCATCGCCACCACCGCCGGGCTGTCGTTGTACAGCAGGGCGATAGGCTCGCGGAAGGTGGCGGTAAACAGTGCGGTGCAGACGGCCATGGTGATGCCGACGCCGATGGCGGAGTAAGCGGCGACGCGCGCGCCTTCGACCGAACCTTCCCCCAGACGGTAACCGACGCGAATGGTGGCGCCGACGCCCAGCGACAACGGCAGCACGAACATCAGCGCGCTGAAGTTAAGCGCGATCTGGTGGCCGGCGACCGCGACGATCCCCAGCGGCGAAACCAGCAGCGCCACCACGGCGAACAGCGTGACTTCGAAGAACAGCGCCAGCGCCACCGGCATGCCGATGCCGATCAGGCGCTTCAGCGCCGCCCAGTCCGGGCCGCCGAGATCGCCGGCCTGGCGTTTGATATCGCGCTGCGACGGCGCGCGCTTCACGTACCAGCGCATCATCAGGAACATGATCCAGTAGACGCTGCCGGTGGCGACGCCGCAGCCGACGCCGCCCAACTCCGGCATGCCGAACTTGCCGTAGATGAAAATGTAGTTGATCGGGATATTCACCAACAGGCCGAGGAAGCCGATCACCATGCCGGGCTTGGTTTTGGACAGCCCTTCGCACTGGTTGCGCATCACCTGGAAGAACAGGTAGCCCGGCGCACCCCACATGATGGCGTGCAGGTAGCCGACGGCCTTGTCCGCCAGCTGCGGATCGATGTTGTGCATCATGTCGATGACGAACTTGCAGTTATACAGCACGACGATCAACAGCAGCGAGACGCCGGAGGCCAGCCAGAAGCCCTGACGCACCTGGTGGGCGATGCGATCGCGCCGCCCGGCGCCGTTGAGCTGGGCGATAACCGGGGTCAGGGCCAGCAGCAGGCCGTGGCCGAACAGAATGGCCGGCAGCCAGATCGAGGTACCGACCGCGACGGCCGCCATGTCGGTGGCGCTGTAAGCGCCGGCCATGATGGTATCGACCACGCCCATGGCGGTTTGCGATATTTGCGCGATGATGACCGGGATAGCGAGAGCCAATAAACTACGCGCTTCAATTAAGTACTTCTGCACGCATACACCTTTCTATTTATATATGTGGGAGGGAGGGCTGCCGCGAGAGGACAACAATTAAAATAGCGGAATTTTGTCAAAAAGATTGTACCTGCTCGGCGTCGTTAAGCAAACGCCGCAGATAAATAGTTATTAAATGCGCAGGCAGCCGATTTTTGCCGCTGCGGATTTGGTTTTCCGCGCCAACTGGGGCAAACTGCCGGAAGCGTTTTAACCTATTTAGCAAGAAGAGGCACATATGTTCACCGGTATCGTACAAGGCACCGCGCCGCTGGTCGCCATTGATGAGAAACCCAATTTCCGCACCCACGTGATCGAGATGCCTGCAGAACTGCTGCCGGGGCTGGAGCTGGGCGCGTCAGTGGCCCATAACGGCTGCTGTCTGACCGTGACCGCGGTGGAAGGCAACCGCGTCAGCTTCGATTTGATCAAGGAAACGCTGCGCCTGACCAACCTTGGCGATTTGGCGTTGGGCGACATCGTCAATATTGAGCGCGCGGCAAAATTCAATGATGAAATTGGCGGGCATTTGATGTCCGGCCATATTATCTGCACGGCGGAAGTGGCCAAAATTTATACGTCGGAAAATAACCGCCAGGTATGGCTGCGCATGCCGAACGCGGAATTGATGAAATATGTGCTGCACAAAGGCTTCATCGGCATCGACGGCATTAGCCTGACCATCGGCGAAGTGGTGAATAACCGTTTTTGCGTGCACCTGATCCCGGAAACGTTGGATCGCACCACGCTGGGTAAAAAACGTCTGGGCGACAAGGTGAACATCGAGATCGATCCGCAAACCCAGGCGGTGGTGGACACCGTCGAGCGCGTGTTGGCCAATCGCGAAGCGACGCTGGCGGCGGCGATGGCGCCGGCGCACAAAGACTGACCGCGATTCTGGCGTTGCCGCCGGAATCGAATCATAAGCAGAGAGGAGAAACGCGTGAAGTTTTATGGGAAAACGTTGTTGTTAACCGCGTTGCTGGCGCTGAGCGCCTGCAGCAGTTCACCTGAGCAGGGCGCCGGCGCGCAAATGGCCGATGCGGACGATACCTGCGGCGCTTCGCAGTATCAAAACTACGTCGGCAAGCCGATGACTTCGCTGGAAGGCGTACGGATCGAATCCAAAGTGCGAGCCATTCCGTATAACTCCGCCGTTACCATGGATTTCAACCTGCGCCGTCTGAACTTCCTTGGCGATAGCAACGATAAAATTATTCGCGTTTACTGCGGTTAACCCGCAGGGTCCGAAAGCGCAAAAAAAAGCCCCGGCGATGTTGTTGCCGGGGCTTTTTTTATCGGGAAAGCGTTCAGCGGGAGACGCGAATCCCGCCTTCAACGCCTTTCGGGCTGAACACCACCTGCCAGAGCTGCAGATCGCGCGCCCGGAACGCACCGGCACAGGCGTTCAGGTAATAACTGAACATCCGCTCGAAGCGCTCGGAATAGCGCTCGGCGAGCTGTGGCCACGCCTGTTTGAAACGCTCGAACCAGGCCATCAGCGTGCGGTCGTAATCGGCGCCGATGTTGTGCCAATCTTCCATCACGAAGTGGCCTTCGCTGGCCTCGGCGATATGGCTCACCGACGGCAGACAGCCGTTCGGGAAGATATATTTGTTGATCCACGGATCGACGTTCATGTCGGTCTTGTTGGAGCCGATGGTGTGCAGCAGGAACAGCCCGTGCGGCACCAGATTGCGCTCTACCACGTTGAAATAGGTGCGGTAGTTTTTCGGCCCGACGTGCTCGAACATGCCGACCGAGACGATGCGATCGAACTGCTGATGCAGGTCGCGGTAATCCTGCAGCAGGATCTGCACATCGAGTCCGGCGCAGCGCGCCTGAGCCAGCTTCTGCTGTTCGGCGGAAATGGTCACGCCAACCACCGACACGCCGTAGTTTTTCGCCGCGTAGGCGGAGAGGCCGCCCCAACCGCAGCCGATGTCCAGCAAGCGCATGCCCGGCTGCAGCTGCAGTTTCTCGCAGATCATCCGCAGCTTCGCTTCCTGCGCCTCTTCCAGCGTGGTGGCGTCTTTCCAGTAGCCGCAGGAATATTGCATGTAAGGATCGAGCATCAGGGTAAACAGATCGTTGCCGAGATCGTAATGCTCTTTGCCGACGATCCAGGCGCGCTTTTTCGATTGCAGATTGGTCAGGCGCGCGGCGGCGATACGCAGGGTATCTTTCAGGTGGTGGGGGAGTTTTTTCTCCAGCCCGGCGCTAACCACGCGCTGGAAGAACATATCCAGCCGCTCACACTCCCACCAGCCGTCCATATAGCTTTCGCCCAGGCCCAACGAGCCTTGCTGCAACACGCGTTTAAAGAATTCGGGGTTTTTAACCTGAATATCGAAGGGGCGCGAACCGTTGATTTCAATGCCGGCCAGGCCGAGCATTTCATGCGCGATACGGTACCACTGATTGTCCTGGATACTCAGATCTTCTATACACGATGAACTCATAGCTTCTCCATCACCTTCTTCTGACTGATGACCCGTTAGGAAACAGCTTAGACAATTTCTGCGGGTGCATACGTTTACCGGCGGAAAATAGGCCCGCGGCGTCTGATATCCGACTATGAACAGAGGAAATTTTAAGAAGCTACCCGGCGCAAATGGCGCGAGATGAACGCATCCTTAAAAAGAGTGTGACGCAAGACGCGTACACAAGCGCTAATTGAGATATAAAGATTATAAGGTGTTACTTTAAAAGGTTGTTTTTGAGTATAGGCGTGCCGAGGCGTCGACTCAACTGTAAATCGCACTCGGCACGCATATTCTTTAAGTGATTATTAAGTTTGGCAATTATGACGCTGAGTTAGCATGTTCCCGCTGCGCCTTTTGCTGCGCATCGGCCGTTTTCCCCCGCTGCAGGAAATACCCCAGCGCGGCCAGAATCACCGTAGACACCATTACCGTCACCGTCGCCAACAGCGGCTGGGCAATAAACGCCGATACCAGCATGCTCGCCACAAAACACAGCCCCAGCTGCAGCGTATTTTGCAGCGCGGCGGCTTTGCCGCTGCTTTCCGGGAACGGCATCAGCGCATTCGCCACCATGATCGGGTAGCCGGCGCCATTGACCAGCGCCATCACGCAGAATGGAATCAGCAGCGTGGTGAGCGTCGGAGAGGTCAGCGTCGCCACCAGATACAGCGCCACCATGCTGACACCATAAGCTACCAGCAGCCACGGCAGCAGAGTTTTGCCATTGATGCGCTTGAGCGCGGCGCGGCAGCCGTAGCCGCCCAGCAGGAAGGCCAGCGTTTGCGGCACATAGCTCAGACCGATGTCGCTCGGGCTATAGCCCATATCGCCGAGGATGAACGGCGAACCGGTCAGCCAGGCGAAGAAACCGGCCGAGCAGGCGGCGTACATCGCGACGTTGCCGCTGAACACCGGAGATTTCAACAGTTGCCAGAAGCTGACGCCGTTTTTCGGCGCGTCGGCGGCGGGTTGCGTTTTGGCGCGCTCTTTGAGCATCAACGTCGGCAGCAGCAGCAGCGCGGTGATCACCAACAGCGCGGCGAAGATCGCCCGCCAGCTGGCGTGGTTCAGCAGCCAGGCGCCAAGCAGCGGCGCCAGCGCCGGTGACAGTGCCACCAGCGGCATAATGGTGGCGAACACGCGGTTGGCCTGACCTTCGCGGTAACGGTCGACCACCAGCGCTTGCCAGATGGCGGTGGCGGAACAGACGCCGACGGCCTGAATAAAGCGCAGGATCCACAGCTGCAGGGCGTTTTCCACCCACAGCATGCCGAGGCAGCCGAGGGCGAACAGCGTCAGGCCAATCAATAATACCGGTTTACGCCCCAGGCGATCGGAGAGCGGCCCCCACAGCAGCTGCGCGAAGGCGAAGCCGGCCAGGAAGATGCTCAGGCTGGCGCTCACGGCGCCGGCGGAGATTTGCAGTTCTTCGCGCATGGCGCCGAAGGCAGGCAGATACATATCGGTCGCCAGATAACCCAACATGCTCAGGCCGGCGAGGTAGAACATAAAGCCAAAAGAATTTCGCATGGTATTTCTCGTTAATATTTTAGTGTCGCAGGTTTTTAGCGCCGGCCAGTGTATCCGGCTGGATCTCTGCTTGTGAAACGGTAATATTTGCAAAGTGCTGTTAAAAAAATTGAAGGCAAAGCGATGTGGTCTGAATATTCACTTGAAGTCGCCGACGCGGTAGCGCGCACCGGCAGTTTCAGCGCGGCGGCGCAGGAGCTGCACCGGGTGCCGTCGGCGGTGAGTTATACCGTGCGGCAGCTGGAGCAATGGCTGGCGGTGCCGCTGTTTGAGCGGCGTCACCGCGATGTGGAGCTGACGCCGGCCGGCGCGCTGTTTATCAAGGATGCGCGAGCTGTTATCAAAAAAATGCTCGACACCCGCCGCCACTGTCAGCAGGTGGCCAACGGTTGGCGCGGCCAGCTGAATATCGCGGTAGATATCATCGTCAAACCGCAGCGCAGCCGCCAGCTGGTGCTGGATTTCTATCGCCATTTCCCCGACGTCGAGTTGATGCTGCAACCCGAGGTGTTCAACGGCGTCTGGGATGCGCTGGCGGACGGCAGGGCGGACATGGCGATCGGCGCCACGCGTGCAGTGCCGGTCGGCGGCGGTTTTGCCTTCCGCGACATGGGCTATATGAACTGGCTGTGCGTAGTCAGCCCGCAACACCCGCTGGCGCAGCTGGCGGGGCCGCTGCACGACGATCAGTTGCGGCCGTACCCTTCGCTCTGCCTGGAGGACACCTCGCGCAATTTGCCCAAGCGCGTCACCTGGACGCTGGATAACCAGCGGCGGCTGGTGGTGCCGGACTGGACGTCGGCGCTCGACTGTTTGTGCGCCGGGCTGTGCGTCGGCATGATGCCGGCACATCGGGCGCTGCCGCTGGTGCAGCGCGGTGAGCTGAAGGCGTTGCAGCTGCAGCAGCCGTTTCCAGCCAGCCCTTGCTGCCTGACCTGGCAGCAGGATAAACCGTCACCGGCGATGAGTTGGCTACTGGCGTATCTGGGCGATGGGGAGACGCTGAATCAGGAGTGGCTGAGCGAGGCGGCACCGGAAGCCGTGCAGGCTTCCGGCTCAGGGGATTAGCGGCGGTAGTCGATGAACGGACCGTCGGCGACCGAGCGGCGTTCGACCAGCTTCGGATGCACTTCGATCACCTGCGACTCTTCGCGCTTGCTGATGATGCGATCCAGCAGCATGGTGAAGGCCATTTCGCCCAGGCGTTCTTTCGGCTGATGAATGGTGGTCAGCGCCGGGGTGAAGTAGCGGGCGTTGCGCACGTTGTCGTAGCCGATCACGGAAATATCCTGCGGCACCCGCAGCCCCAGTTCGTCGGCGGCGCAGATGGCGCCCATCGCCATGATGTCGCCGCCGCAGAATACCGCAGTCGGCCGCTGTTTTTGCGACAGGATCTGGTGCATCGCCTTGTAACCGGATTCCGGCTCGAAGTCGCCCTGCACGATCCACTCTTCGCGAATGTCGATCTGCGCTTCCTGCAGCGCCTTCATAAAGCCCTGATGACGGCCGCCGCCGGTATTGCGCGACAGCTGGCCTGGGATGGCGCCGATATCGCGGTGGCCGCGTTCTATCAGGTAACGGCCGGCCAGATAGCCGCCTTCGAAGGCGTTATCGATGATGGTGTCGGTGAAGTCGCCGCGCGCCGCACCCCAGTCCATCACCACCATCGGGATGTTACGGTAGTCTTCCAGCATGCCCAGCAGCTGATCCGGGTATTCGGAACACATCACCAGCAGGCCGTCGACGCGCTTTTGCGCCAGCATCGCCAGGTAGGCGCGCTGTTTGTCCAGGTTGTTGTGCGAGTTGCACAGGATCAGGGTGTAGCCTTTGCTGTAGCAACTGTTTTCCACCGCTTCGATCACTTCGGCGAAGTAGGGGGCTTCACTCGAGGTGGCCAGCAGGCCGATCGACTTGGTGTGATTGACTTTCAGGCTGCGCGCCACGGCGCTCGGCGAGTAGTGCAGTTCTTTGATGGCGGCCCACACGGCCGCTTTGGTCTCTTCGGCGACGAAACGAGTCTTATTGATGACGTGCGAAACGGTGGTGGTGGAAACGCCCGCGCGTTTGGCCACATCTTTAATCGTTGCCATGTAAGGAATGACTCCTGAACTCACATGTTTACAGCATGTAAGTGTGATGTTAATCGTTTGCCTACGTAGATCCTTCTCCAGAGAAGCGAAAACTGAGTTTTTAGTGTGTTGAAGTCTTCAGCGCTTAATCAGGAGGGGCATGGATGCCGGTACGCAGTTGTGAACTGCGAATTTTGTCGCATATTGAGCAAAAGTGGAAGAGGTAATCGATATTATAAACCGGGAAATGATAACAAGATTTTATCGGCGAACTGTGGGAAAATGATTTGACGTACTAATTGTACGCCTTTTATCCTTAGGAAAGCCCATTTTAAAGGAGTTGTCATGGATACCGAATTGAAGATGTCGCTGTTCACCACCGTTTGCGCGCTGGCGGTCATTATCGCTTTCAGCTTCGTTGCCGCGTTGAACTGATTTCCCTCCGGCGCTAAAAAAGGCGCAGCCTGGCTGCGCCTCGTCACATCAGAAACCGGTGCTTACGCCAGGTTTTCCGCTGCGAAGGTCCAGTTGACCAACGCCCAGAAGTTTTCCAGGTATTTTGGACGCGCATTGCGGTAATCGATGTAATACGCGTGTTCCCACACGTCAACGGTCAGCAGCGGTTTGTCTTCACCGGTCAGCGGGGTTGCCGCGTTAGAGGTGTTGACGATCGCCAGCGCGCCGTCCGGTTTTTTCACCAGCCAGGTCCAGCCGGCGCCGAAGTTTTTCACGGCGGCATCGGTGAACTGCTCTTTGAACGCAGCGAAAGAGCCGAAGGACTTGACGATCGCCGCCGCCAGTTCGCCCTGCGGTTCACCGCCGCCCTGTGGCGACAGGCAGTGCCAGTAGAAGGTGTGGTTCCACACCTGCGCCGCGTTGTTGAACACGCCGCCGTTAGAGGTCTTGATGATCTCTTCGAGCGATTTGCCCTCGAACTCGCTGCCTTTCACCAGGTTGTTCAGGTTAACCACGTAGGTGTTGTGGTGTTTGCCGTAGTGGTATTCCAGGGTTTCGGCGGAGATGTGCGGCTCGAGCGCGTTTTTCTCATACGGTAATGCAGGTAATTCAAACGACATTGCTTCCTCCTTTACAGCGCCATGTGCTTCCCGCCGGGGCGAGAGCCGGATGGGCCGTTTTTTATTGTGGTCATTCAATCTTAACAATTTTCATCATAAAAAACAGGAGGAAAAGCGAGAAATGCGCGTGGGGAAGTGCGATGGGCGATAGCTTGAGCAGGCGGTTGCGACCGGGCCGCAACCGCGCAGAGCGGGAAATTAACGAATGGTTTTCGGCGTCACTACGCGGCGTGCGCCGATGTAGTGGTTCTGCCAATAGTCGTTGTCGAGCTGGCTGATGCGGATCTCTTCGCCGGTGCGTGGCGACTGGATGAATTTGCCGTTGCCGAGGTAGACGCCGACGTGGTCCGCCACGCCGCGGTTGTTGATGCGGAAGAACACCAGATCGCCGCTTTCCAGCTCGCTTTTCTTGATAGGCGCCGCGTCACGCAGGTGATACATCTCGTTGGCGGTGCGCGGCATCTTGATTTTCACCACGTCTTTATAGGCGTAATAGATGAGGCCGCTGCAGTCGAAGCCGGTGCGCGGCGAGCTGCCGCCCCAGCGGTAAGGTTTGCCCATCTGGCCCATCAGCTTGGCCATCGCGGTCTGTTTGGCGTGCTGGTAGCGTTTCTTGTGCGCCGGGCTGAGTTTCAACGGCTTTTCTTCACGCGCCAGCTTGGCGGTGGCCATGCCGGCTTCGCGGTGGCGGCCATAGCCTTTTTTGTAGCCCTTTTTCGGCGGGGTGACTTTAATCTTGGCGGTTTTCTGCGCTTTGGCCTTGGGTTTGGCGCTGACGATCTTTTTCGCGCTTTTCTCGCTTTTGGCCTTGGCGGTCTTGGTTTTTTTCTCGGGAGCCGTCACTTTGGCTTTCTTGGCGGCTTTATCCGCTTTCTTTTTTCTGCGGTCATCGGGCCGCGCTTCATTGGCATGGCTTTTACGCTGCTCGGCGGCAATACGCGCCTGTGGCGCAGCGTGCGCCAAATTGAAGAAGAGCTGCGTAAACAGCAGCGCAAAGAGCGTAAGAATTAAACGCATGTCGACGTCACCAACCTTGGCCCCGAAACGGATATCGAAAGAGTTACAGTATTCCCGAATTTCGCCATATAAAACAGCGAAGAACTCAGAAATAATAATCCATATTGTGAGAAAACGTTAATGACATTTTTTTTGGTTTAAAATCAGCCTGTTGGTGTATGAAAAAACGTCAACCCATGGCGGGTGGGATAATTAATCCGCGCCGTCGTCGCGGCGCAATATATTAGTGAAATGGTCGGATTAAAAATGTTATTCTCAGCGTATGTTTTGACCGGAATGACGTGGCCGGTGAAACGCGATCGGCGGCGGGTGAATATCCTTGCAAAAGATGGCGTTTTCTTGCGACTGTTCCAGCCGCTACAATAGAGCGCGTGATGCATGTTGTAGCCATGAAATGTGGCTTGAGGAAGCAATAAATGACGACGACAATTGAAAAAATTCAGCACCAGATCGCTGAAAACCCGATTCTGCTGTACATGAAAGGCTCGCCAAAGCTGCCGAGCTGCGGCTTCTCCGCACAGGCTGTGCAAGCGCTGTCCGCCTGCGGCGAGCGTTTCGCCTACGTGGATATTCTGCAGAACCCGGACATCCGCGCCGAGCTGCCAAAATACGCCAACTGGCCGACTTTCCCGCAGCTGTGGGTTGACGGTGAGCTGGTCGGCGGTTGCGATATCATTATCGAAATGTATCAGCGCGGCGAGCTGCAGCAGCTGATCAAAGAGACGGCTGAAAAGTATAAAGCGCAGGAAGACCAGCAGTCTTAATCGACAAGCTTGCGGTTATCGCGTAACGGGCGGCGCCAGTGCAAACTGGGCCGCCTTTTTCATTGGTTTTATTCGGCGAGATCGGCGGCGGGCAGCGGCCAGCCGCCGAGGCGTTTCCAGCGGTTAACCAGCTCACAAAACAGCAGGGCGGTTTGCTCGGTGTCGTACAGCGCGGAGTGCGCCTGGCTGCTGTCGAACGGCATGCCGGCGGCGATGCAGGCTTTGGCCAGCACCGTTTGGCCCAGCACCAGGCCGCTCAGCGCCGCGGTGTCGAAGGTGGCGAACGGATGGAACGGGTTGCGCTTCAGCCCGGCGCGTTCTGCCGCGGCCATCAGGAAGCTGTGATCGAAGTTGGCGTTGTGCGCGACGATAATGGCCCGATTACAACCGCGATCCTTGAGCCCTTTGCGCACCGCTTTGAAAATGGCGTGCAACGCGTCATATTCGCTGACTGCGCCGCGCAGCGGGTTGTGCGGATCGATGCCGTTAAACGCCAGCGCCTCCGGTTGCAGGTTGGCGCCCTCGAAAGGCTCCACGTGGAAGTGCAGGGTTTCGTCCTGCTGCAGCCAGCCGTCTTCATCCATTTTCAGCGTCACGGCGGCGATCTCCAGCAACGCATCGGTATTGGCGTTGAACCCGGCGGTTTCAACATCTATTACTACGGGATAAAACCCACGAAAACGACCACTCAGGGCGTTAAGATCACTTTTCTCGGCCATCAGTTTCTTATCTTCATCGAATGCAGCGCGCATTATGGCAAATTTTGCGCCCGGTTGCAGGCGCTATCGCGCGGAGAATCAGCAGGGCGCGGGGCGCCCTGAAGGGGAGGCTTAGTGGCCGAGGCCCTGACCGGCGTGTTTGTTTTCGATCAGCTCGATTTTGTAACCGTCCGGATCTTCGACGAAGGCGATCACCGTGGTGCCGCCCTTCACCGGACCGGCTTCGCGGGTGACCTTGCCGCCGGCGCGGCGGATGCTGTCGCAGGTGGCGGCGACGTCGTCCACGCCCAGCGCCAGGTGGCCGAAGGCGGTGCCCATGTCGTAGCTGTCGGTACCCCAGTTATAGGTCAGTTCGATAACCGCGCCTTCGCTCTCTTCCGTATAGCCGACGAAAGCCAGCGAGTATTTGTACTCCGGGTTCTCACTGGTGCGCAGCAGGCGCATGCCTAATACCTTGGTGTAGAAGTCGATGGCGCGTTGCAGGTCACCGACGCGGATCATGGTATGGAGTAAGCGCATAATTCCTCTGAATTAACTGTGCCGTGGCAGACGGCGGGTGGATTGAAGCACAAGCGAGTATAGCCTTGTCCCGCAAGGAAATTCAATGTAACGACTGAGTGACAATGTCACATGTTGTCGTCATGCCGGTGATGCCTAATTATTGATCGAGCGTGCCGATCGATACGAAGTAATTGATCTGCACAATCAATTATCAATCCTGCGTGCAACCGTGTAAAAATTAAACGGCAGTATAAACAACACCAGGGAACAGCGGCCCGCCTTGTGCGGGCCTTTTTGCAAGCGGCGCATAAAAAAACGGCCATGCGTTTGCGTGGCCGTTGGGCGTCAGGACGGGTTACTTCGCCAGAAACGGATAGTCGGTATAGCCTTCGGCACCGCCGCCGTAGAAGCTTTCCGGCTTAGGTTCGTTCAGCGGCGCGTGCTGACGGAAACGCTCGACCAGATCCGGGTTGGCGATATAGCTGCGGCCGAAGGCTACCGCGTCGATGAAACCTTTTTCGATCAGCGCTTCGGCTTTTTCGGCGGTGTAGGCGCCGGCGCCGACGATCACCCCTTTAAAGTGGGCGCGCACCGAGTCGCGGAAGGCGTCGGAATACGGTTTGCCGCCGGCCCAGTCCGGTTCGGAGATGTGCAGGTAGGCGATGTTGCGCTTGTTCAGCTCTTCCACCAGGTACAGCGCCGCTTCCTCCTGATCTTCCCCGTTGTCCAGACCGTTGAACGGCCCCAGCGGCGAGATGCGGATGCCAATATGTTCGGAACCCCATTCGGCGACCGCCGCGTCGACCACTTCCAGCGTCAGGCGGGTGCGATTCTCGATGCTGCCGCCGTATTGATCGGTACGTTGGTTGGAAGCAGGGGACATGAACTGGTGCAGCAGATAGCCATGGGCCGCATGCAGTTCGATGAAGTCGAAGCCGGCCTCGCGCGCGTTGGCGGTCGCCTGACGGAAATCGTTGACGATACCCGGGATCTCGCGGGTTTCCAGCGCACGCGGCGTGGAGGTCGGTACGCGCACCCAGGCGCCGGTTTCATCGCGTACGGTGGTGCGCGATTCGGCGTTGATCGCCGAAGGGGCGACCGGCGCTTGTCCGCCCGGCTGCAGGCTGTCGTGGGAGATGCGCCCTACGTGCCACAGCTGCACGGCGATGTGGCCGTTTTTGTCATGCACCGCCTGCGTGATGTTTTTCCATGCGGCGATCTGTTCCGGAGTGTGCAGGCCCGGTGCACCGGCGTAGCCTTTCGCCTGGAAAGAAACCTGCGTCGCTTCGGTCACGATCAGGCCGGCGCTGGCGCGCTGCGCATAGTATTCCGCCATCAGCGGCGTAGGAATGTCGCCCGGCTCGATGCTGCGCAGACGCGTCAGCGGAGCCATAAACACGCGGTTGGGCAGGGTGACGGCGCCAACTTTCAGCGGAGAGAGCAATTTTTCAGTCTTCATAGTGCATCCTGTATTTAATAGACCGGTCGTCTAGTAATGGGCGATAAAAAAACACGAACTGCATTTTTCAATAAAAATAGATTGTTACCGTTACGGCTGCGGCGAGCGCAGCAGCAACTCGATGCTTTCCAGCGCGCTGGTCAACGGCGCCAGCGAGCGACGGATCTTGGCGCGCAGCGAGGCGCCTAGCCACAGTGAATACAGCGTCTCCGCAGTCGCCGCCGGGCTCATGGCTACCGACAGCGAGCCCTCGGCAATACCGCGCTCAATAGCCGCCTGCAGGTGACCAATCACGCGAGCGGTCCCGATTTCCAGGGCATGACGCATCGGTTCCGACAGATCGCTCACCTCGGCGGAAAGCTTCACCGCCAGGCAGGCGTTGTGGCACTCGCTGCGGCAATGGTAGCTGATGGCCTGGGCGTAATAGCCGAGCAGCTGGTGGCGGGCATCGCCGCGTTCGTCGGCGAACAGCGCCTGCATTTGCGCGTCATAGTGCGTGAAATAGCGTTGTAGCATCGCTTCGCCGAAGGCTTCCTTCGAGCGAAAATAGTGGTAGAACGAGCCTTTCGGCACGCCCGCGGTGGCCAGCAGCTCGCTCAGCCCCATGCCGGTAAAGCCCAGGCGCAGGCTGAGAGTTTCGCCGGTGGCGAGCAGATGTTCACGTGTGTCCACGTTGCAATGCGTTGATTTGGTCATCATGGTGCCGAGCATAATAGACCGATTGGTCTAGGTCAATGGGAATAAAAAAACCGGCGCACAAAACGCCGGTTGTCTGTAAACCATTGTGCCTCAGCGGCACGAGGAAGTTAAGCGCTTACGCCGCGCTGCGGCAACGCTGCAGGATATCCAACCGGGACTGATATTCGCGGGTTTGTACGTTCAACATGCCCAGCAGGGTGTGGAACAGGTTATCCTGCGAAACCTCGTCTTGTTCCGCCAGCGCGTTCAGGCACTGGCGATCGATGCCGAAGTTGCGTTGATAATCGGCGGACATCCACATCAGGAAAGGCACGTGAGTTTGCTGGCTCGGCGCGAAGACATAAGGCGTGCCGTGCAGATACATGCCGTTTTCACCCAGCGATTCGCCATGATCGGACAAGTAAACCAGCGCGGTATTGAACCTATCGTCATACTGCTGCAGCAGCTTGGCGGTGGCATCGAGCATCGCGTCGGTATACAGAATCGAGTTGTCGTAGGTGTTCACCAGCTGTTCATGGCTGCAATCCTGAATCTGATTGCTGTTGCAGGTCGGCGTAAACGTCTGGAACTCTGGCGTGCTGCGACGGTAATAAGCGGGTCCGTGGCTGCCCATCTGATGCAGCACGATCACGCCGTCGTCTTTCAGGCTACTGATGTAGTCGTTCAGCTTGTACAGCAGCGCGTTGTCCATGCACACCTCGCCGTCACAGTCCTGCGGCAGTTTCAGCTTGGTCATGTCGATGTGCGGCACCCGGTCGCAAGCGCCTTTGCAGCCGCCGTCGTTATCGCGCCACAGCACGTTGACGCCGGCGTGCGCCAGCACGTCGAGCATGCCTTCCTGGTGCGCCGCCAGAGTCGCGTCGTACTCTCTGCGCGGCATGTTGGAGAACATGCAGGGCACGGAGATCGCCGTCTCGGTACCGCATGAGCTGGCGTTCTTGAAGTAGACCACGTCGTCCTGCTTCAGGCGCGGGTTGGTTTCGCGCGCGTAGCCGCCGAGGGAGAAGTTTTCGGCGCGGGCGGTTTCGCCTACCACCAGGATCACCAGCGTTTTCTTGGCCTGCCCGGCGATCAGCGGCCCTTTGCGCGCGTCTTCGCCGATTTTGACCAACGGCAGATTGCGGGTGAAGTAACGCTGTTCGGTGAACTTGATAGAGCCGGCGACGAAGTTGGAAGGCGTCAACATTTTCACCACGCTTTTATTGTTGCGGATCAGCGAAGCGTAGTCTTTGTAGAACAGGGCGGCGACGATCAGGATCACCACCAACGACAGCATGACGTTGGCGGCGCGCAGCCCGACCATATACCACCAGGGGCGAGTCTGGCGAATATGGGTGAAGCAGACCGCCAGCGCCGGCAGAATGCCGAGCAGCGCCAGCCACACCCCCATGCGCGGCGTCAGCAGCGCCGTCGCTTCCTGGGTATTGGTTTCGAAGGCGTTTTGCATCATGTTGCCGTCGATCACTACGCCATAGCTGTACATGAAATAGTTGGCTGCGGCGCTGCCGAGCAAGAAAAAGACGATCAGCGGCTTGCGCAGATAGGGCACGGTCAACACGCTGAAGATGATATTCAGCGCACAAAAGATCACCACCGGCATGCTGGCGGCGAAAATCACGCTGTGGACGCTATCGAAGGCGATATACGACCAGGCGCGATGCAGGAATAACGCGTTTTGAAACAGAGTGAAGAACAGGGCGGTGGCGAGGATAAAACCGAGGCTGTTGCACTGTAAGCGTTGACGTAACCACATTGCCAAATCTGGATCCTGAGAGTAGATAATGCCTTGAAATCTACCGGATGAAACTTAAGAAAACCTTAGAAATTCAGAATACTGGCGGCGGTGAACGCGGGGAAAACGCCAGGCCGGGCGGCCTGGCGGCGAGACGGTTTAGTAGGCGGCGGTGAACTGCGCGCGAATAAACTGAGGTTTTTCAATCTCATCAACGATAGCGACCGCCAAATCTTCCACCGAAATGCTGGCCGGTGCTTCGCCGTTCATCAGCAACTGCGTGGTGCCGAGGCGGAACTGACCGGTGCGTTTGCCCGGTTCCAGCAGGGCGGCCGGCGAGAGATAGGTCCAGTCGAGCGCCGATTCGTTGCGCAGTTTGTTGCGCAGATCGCGTACCGCCTGAGCGCCAGGGCGAATCTCTTCCGGGAACTGCGGCGTATCCACCAGTTCAACCCCCGGCGCCACTTCCAGGCTGCCGGCACCGCCGACCACCAGCAGGCGCTTGACGCCGGCCTGTTCGACCGCGGTGAGGATCTGCTGGGCACCGCGGACGGTTTTCTCATACAGGTGGTCTTCGCCCCAGCCGGGGTTGTAGGCGCTGATCACCGCATCCTGACCGCGCAACTGTCCCGCCAGCCAGGCGGTATCGGCAACGTCGCCCAGCGCGACGGTCAGATGGGCGTGCTCCGGCAAATCTTTGTTCTGGCGGGCGATCGCCGTCACCTGAATGCCGCGAGCCAGCGCTTCATCCACCACGCGGCGGCCAACAAAACCGGTTGCTCCAATAATGGCTACTTTCATCTGCATGCTCCTTCGGGGATGGGTCAATATCGTGAGGCAGGCCAGTGTGCCTGCTGCGTGGGTTCTACTCTAGCCCTTAACAATAGCCGTGATTAGTGCCATATTCATGCTTTCTTGATTAAGTAAAACTTCCTAATCGTGGATAAACTCAATCGAATGGCAGTATTCGCCACCGTAGTGGCGGAGGGATCGCTGGCCGGCGCTGCGCGGCGGCTGGGCATGACGCCGTCGGCGGTCAGCCAGCACATGCGCTCGCTGGAGAAGGCGCTTGGGGTGCCGCTGCTGCACCGTTCCACCCGTCGTCTGGCGCTGACCGAGGCGGGGGCGGCGTTTTACCCCGGCTGCGAGGCGATGTTGCAACAGGCGCAGCAGGCGGAGCAGCGGTTGGCCGAGCTGCGGGATACGCTGGTGGGCGAGCTGCGCATCGCCACCCCGGTCGGCATCGGCGGCCGCTCGCTGGCGGAGGCGTTGTCGCCGCTGTTGCAGGCGCATCCCAAGCTGACGCTACGGGTGCTTGCGGACGATCGCATCGTCGATATGATAGAACAGCGGGTCGACATTGCGCTGCGAGCCAATCGTCAACTGGCGGACGCCAATATGATCGCCCACCCGCTGACGGAATGGCCGATGGTGCTGTGCGCCGCGCCCCGTTATCTCAGCCAGCATGGGGTGCCGGAAAGGCCGCAGGATTTGGTGCTGCACCGCTGGATCTCCAGCGGCTACAGCGGGGCGCACCTGGACTTGCTGCATCAGTCCGGGCAGCAGGTCAAGCTGCGGCTGGCAGAAGGGCAGATCGTCAGCGAGAGCATGAACGTGATGCGTGCCTTTACCCGCGCCGGGCTGGGGATTTCCGTTCAGCCGCTGTATGAAATCGGCGACGAGTTGCAGCGCGGCGAGCTGCTGTTGCTGCTGCCGGAATGGCGGCCTGCGCCGCTCCGCTTGCACGCGCTGACCCTCGAGCGCACCATGCCGGAGAAAAGTCGCCAGGCGCTGCGCTATTTGCGCGACTATTTTCGCCGCAATGGCGAAAAGGGACTTGCCAGCGGCGGCGATGGCGTCTTCAATTAGCAAGAGAATGCAGGAGGCCCCGTGGCGCAGCAGCTTGAATTTTTCGACATCCCCAGCCCGTGTCGCGGCATTTGCCAGGCCGACGATCGCGGTTTCTGCCGTGGCTGCCTGCGCAGCCGCGAGGAGCGCTTCGGCTGGATGAGCATGAGCGACGCGCAAAAGCGCGAGGTGCTGCGCCTGTGCCGTCAACGCTTCCTGCGCCTGCAGCGCGCCAATAAAGCCCCCGACGAGCCGTTGCCGGAACAGCCTTCGTTGTTTTAACCTTTCCTGATCTGCCGCACGTTCGCGCGGCTTAGCGCTTCCCTGCGCCTCACCGGCTTGTGTATGCTGGCTGACAACTAATGTCATGAGGTTTTCGCAATGGTAGAACGTATTCGTCTCGCGCCGCAGGGGCCTGAGTTTTCCCGCATGATTTGCGGTTACTGGCGGTTGATGGAGTGGGGCATGTCGCCGCAGCAGCTGCTGACGTTTATCGAACAGCATGTCGAGTTGGGCGTCACCACCGCCGATCACGCGGATATCTACGGCGGTTATGCCTGCGAACAGGCGTTCGGCAACGCGCTGCGCCTGAAGCCGGCGCTGCGCCAGTCGCTGGAGCTGGTGACCAAGTGCGGCATCGCCACCACCGCCAGGCCCGGCAACCCGATCGGCCACTACATCACCGACCGCGATCATATCGTACAGAGCGCGGAACAGTCGCTGCGCCATCTGCATACCGACTACCTCGATCTGCTGCTGATCCACCGCCCGGACCCGTTGATGGATGCCGACGACGTGGCCGAAGCCTTTGTCGCGCTGCACAAAAGCGGCAAGGTGCGCCATTTCGGCGTCTCCAATTTTACCCCCGCGCAGTTCCAACTGCTGCAGTCGCGCCTGCCGTTCACGCTGGCCACTAATCAGGTGGAAATTTCGCCGATTCATCAACCGGCCATTCTCGACGGCACGCTCGACCAGTGCCAACAGCTGCGCATCAAACCGATGGCCTGGTCTTGTCTGGGCGGCGGGCGCTTGTTCAACGACGCCGAGTTCCAGCCATTGCGCGATGAGCTGCAGCGGGTGGCGCAAGAGATTGGCGCCGAGACCATCGAGCAGGTGGTGTACGCCTGGGTGATGCGCCTGCCGTCGTCACCGTTGCCGATTATCGGCTCCGGCAAGATTGAGCGGGTGCGTTCGGCGCTGAAGGCGCAGAAATTGGTGTTGAACCGCCAGCAGTGGTTCCGCATTCGCAAGGCGGCGCTGGGGTATGACGTGCCTTAAGGCGGAGCGGCAAGAGCAAAGCCGGGCGGCGCAAGCGCCCGGCTTTTTTTACGTCGGTCCTTAGGCCAACACCACCTGATCGGTGTTGAAGTGATCGAGCGAGACGCCGATCAGCGTTACCTGGCTGTTGCCGAAGGCCAGCACCAGATCGTCGTTTTGCTGCGTGGCGTAGTCGCGGATATTGCCGCTGGCGCCTTCGGTGCCGATAAACACCAGTTTATCGGTGGCGTTGAAGCCATACAGCTGGTCGTGGCCGAAATCGCCGCTGAACAGGAAGGTATTGCCGTTGCCGACGCCCTTCAGGATGTCATCGCCGCTGCCGCCGACGAAGGTCAGGTTGCCGCCGGCGTGGCCGATGAGCGTGTCGTTGCCGGCGTTGCCGAACAGCCAGGCGTCGTGGCTGCGAGCCTGCAGGACGTCATCGCCGTCGCCGCCGGTGGTGGCGGCCGCATAGGCTTTGAGGCCCGAATCCGATTTCAATCCGGCGGCGGTCACCTGATGATCCACCTCTTTGCTGAAAATCAGCCAGGAGGTTTCTTTACTGCGCAAGGTGCTGATGTCGTCCGCCAATGTAATGCCGCCCTTGGCGTCGCGCAGGTAAAGCGTATTGCCGTCGTAGGCGACCTCGGTGTTTTTCAACGCCTGCTGGGTATCGAAGATATTGTGACCTTTGCCGCCGGCGATCAGGTTATAGCCGCCGGCGTCGCGGAAGATATCGTCGCCGTCGCGGCCCTCGAGATAGTCGTTGCCTTTGCCGCCCTTGATCAGGTCATTGCCGTCGCTGCCGATGATAAACGTCGGCCCGCTGTGGGTTTCCGCGTTGCGGTTCAGATCTTCCACCCAGGTATTGCCGCGCGTGATGTTCGACAGGTTGGAGACGATGATGGTCGAGTCTTTGTCGGTCAGCGAATAAAACTCGGAGTTCAGCACCCGCATCAGACCATCCTGATAGAAAAACGGCAGGTGGGACAGCCAGGTCGGAATGTTGAGGATGGAGAACGGCAGCAGGTTCCAGGCGTCCGACGCGTAGTGGTCGTTGAAATTGACGATATTGTTGGTGGCGGAGGTATGCGGCGCATCGTGGACGCCCAGTGACGGCAGGGTCAGCGAAGTGCCGTCGAGCGCACGGAACACCGGATCGTTCTCATAGCCGATATTGATCACCTTGCCACCGGCTTCGTACTGGGTCGGCGAGGCGAAGGCGACATAGTTGGACTGCGCGTAGAAACCGCCCCAGTTGGCGTCGCTCTGCGCCGCCATGCTGTTGACCGCCAGTCCGCCGAGGCTATGGCCGCTGACCACCACGTCCTCGCCGCTCAGCCCGTGCGCCTGCGCGAATTTCGCCACGTCGCCCAGCAGTTGGCCGAAGGCCTTCAGCGTGTAGCCGTCGGCGTAGCCTTTCGGCCCGAACCCGGCCAACAGATCGTTAATCACATCGCCGATGGTATCGCCGATCAGCGACTCGCGCGGGCCGCTGGTACCGCGAAATGAGATGCCAATGGCGGTGAGATTGCCTTCGCTGTCATATTTTCCCAGCACTTCGGCCTGCGCGGTGGTGTAACCGGCGGTTTCGCCGTAGTAGGTGCCGCGCGCATCGGTTTTACCGGCGTAGCCCAGCTGCGCGGCGCTGATGACTGACCAGCCGGCATTGTTCACCGCCTCCTGCGCGGCCTGTTCGGAGTCGGGGTTCCAGGGAAGGCCGGGCAGACCGCCCTGTGATTGGGTGCTGCCGATGAGCGCGGTGATCAGCGTCAGCGGCAGGCCCAACCCGAAACCGGTTTGGTGGTAGCCTTCATCGAAGCCGTTATCGATATTGTGGTAAGCGTAGGTAGAGATGGCCAAGGCGTCGGAGAACAGCGCCTTCGACGCGTTTTCGTCAAGATCCTTATAGCTAAAGATGCCCATATCAGTTCCTTATGAAGTATGCCGCCTGGCCTGGATGTGAACTCTCATGCGCTGGCGGTAGAAACAGGGAAACAACGTTAGCCGAACGACAGCTGGTCAGAGGACCAACATCGGTAAAATGATTATTAGCGCTAAATATTAGGCCTGCGAATCAAATTGGCGAGATTGTGCGTTGGTTAACAGTGCCGGCACTGGCTCTCCTATACTGATAACTCGATATAGTCATTAAGGAGACTGATTGATGAAACGTTATTGGTATGCGGCGTTTGGCCTGATGGCCTGTGGGGCCGCTCAGGCGGCAACGGTCGACGTTGAGATGAATTTGGTGACCGGGCAGGGCATCGGTCAGGATATCGGCAAAGTGGTCATCAGCGAAACGCCGTACGGCTTGCTGTTCACGCCGGATTTGAAAGCGTTGCCGGCCGGGGTGCACGGTTTCCACGTGCATGAGAAAGGCAGCTGCGAACCGGGCATGAAGGACGGCAAGGCGGTGGCTGCGCTGGCGGCCGGCGGCCATTTCGATCCGCAAAAGACCGGCAAACATCTCGGGCCGTATGCCGACGGGCACCTGGGTGACCTGCCGGCCATCTATGTGACCGCCGACGGCATGGCTACCTATCCGGTGCTGGCGCCGCGGCTGAAGAAAATCAGCGAAATTGAAGGCAAAGCGCTGATGGTGCACGCCGGCGGCGATAATCATTCGGATCATCCACTGCCGCTCGGCGGCGGCGGTGAACGTTTCGCCTGCGGCGTGATTAAGTGATCATCCGCCGCTAACGGCCGGGGTAGCGGCGGGCTGGCCGGTAGCCAGCTGCAGCTGCTGCAGCGAGCAGTAGAGCCGCCAAATCAGGCCGGCCAGATCGCGCGCCGCCTGTTCCGGGTGGTGCGCCAGCGCGTTGCTGATGCGCAGCAGCTCCTGCAGCGTGGCGTCGAGCGAGCTGTGCTGCACGCCTTTCTCCGTCATGATGCCGCGCAGGTGGTGAATGCAGACGTTGCGCACCGCCGACAGCGGATCGGAACGGGTTTGCCAGTCGCGCAGTTGCCAGACGATATGGCTGCAGTTGAGCAGCACCACGCCCCAGCGCAACAGCCAGGTGCGCGCCTCTTGATCCTGACTTTGGTTAAGCTGGCTGATGCGGTGGTAGATCAGCGATTCGAACTGGCTTTCGCTCTGCTGCGGCCGTTTGCTCAACTGATCGATAAAATCGCGCCGCAGCGCGCGGATAATGCGGCGGCTTTTGCGTTTGTCCGAACTGGGGCGCAGGATTTGAAACGCCAGCCCGGCCAGCAGCACGCCGACGACTTTAGCGATATTGTCGTTGATAAAGGACTGGTAGTCATAACTCGGCGGATTGCTGACGGTCAGGAACGAGCCCATAAAGACGATCAGCTGCCCCCAGAGCGCGGCATAAGGCGGATGCTGCAGCTTGAGCATCTGCATGGTCACCAGGATCGGGAACAGGAAGGCGCAGAACACCCAAAAATCGTCGATCTGGATCATCAAACCGAATTTCACCACGAAACAGGCGACCGAGAGCAGCAACACCGCCTTGAGCAAGGTGCTGATGCTGTTGATCGGTGAAGGCGTCGAAGAGTAAAGCACGCAGCTGATGGAGGTGAGCGTCAGCGCCGCGCTGCCTGCGTCCCACTGCGTGTTGATCCAGTAGGCACAGCCGATCACGATGCATAAAAAGGTGCGCAGGCCGTTGTAAGCGGCCTCATAACTGTCGGTGTGGCGCGCCAGCGAAGTGACGCGCGGCGGCTGGAGTTCGCTGACCGCCGTGGCGTTCTCCAGCCGCTGCAGCCAACGGTTGCAGCGCAGGTAAAGCCAGCAGAAATGTCGCAGGCGCAGCCAGAAGGCGCGATGGCGATAGTCCGTCGGATCTTGCGGGGCGATTTGCTGGAGCAGGCGCGCCAAACGGTATTTGTCGGTGGCGGGATCGCGCAGTTCGTCCAGCAGCTGCGTCAGCACCGGCATCAGGTTGGCGGGGCGATCCGGCCAGTTCAGCAGCATGCGGCGCAGGCTGGAAATGACGCTGGTAATGCGCAGCTGCTGGTGCAACAGATAATTGAGCAGATTGTTTTGCCGCCGCAGCCGGTAGTGGCTCCAAAACGCCTGAATACGCAGCAGGTTCATGGTCAGGATCTGGCCGATGACCCCCTCGTGCGAGGTGCGCATCTGCGCGGTGACCTCCGGCTGCCACAGCATGGCGGCGTGCTCCAGCAGGCGCAGCTGCATGCGCCGCAGCGAGGTCAGCAAGGCTTCGCCGTCGGAGGTGCTGGGCAGGATCATCATCATCAACCCGCCGCACAGAATGCCGGTGATCACTTCACAAACCCGCGCCTGGGCAATATCGAAGATCTGCTGGGTATCGGTGACGTTGACCGTACCGAAGGCGATGATGGCGGCGGTATACCCCGCCAGCGCGAAGGCATACGAGACGTTGTTCTGGTAATGGTTGGAGATATAGGTGCACAGCCCGATCCAGGCGGCGATGAACAGCGTGAACAGCCAGGGATCGTTCAGACAGTGGCCGGCGATCGCCACCGACGCAGCGGCGCCCAGCAGGCTGCCGAAGATGCGGCCGATGCTTTTGCTGATCACGCCGCCGATGGTGGGGAAGCTGACCACCGCGGCAGAGGTCAGCGCCCAATAGGGTTCGTCGAGCTCGAGCACGAACGCTACCCACAGCGCCAGACACATCGCCAGCGAATTGCGCAGCGCGTAGCGCCATTGGCCGCCGGTCGCCTTACCCCAGGGGGTGCGGCTCCACTCCAGAAAAGGCAGGTTCACACTTTAGTTCCGCTGATGAATCGAAATGGTGCAGGTGGTGCCGGCGACCAGCGTCAAATCGGCGGGCACATTGAGCAATTTTATCCGTACCGGCACGCGCTGGGCCAAACGTACCCAGGGAACATTAGGCTTAACGTCCATTAATAGATCGTTGCTGCTGTCAACGCTCTGATCGTAAATGGCGCGGCCGATGCTTTCTACTTCCCCCTGCAGCGGCGTGTTGCCGTTATATAAAACGATGTCCGCTTTATTGCCTTCTTTTATATGCTTCAGCTTGGTTTCTTCGAAATAACCGAGTACATAAAACGAGTGCACATCCACCAGCGCCACCAAGGGCGTGCCGGCGTTGGCGTAGTTTCCGACTCGCGCCTGCAGGTTGGTGATATAACCGTCCGTCGGGGCGTAAATTTTGGTTTTGCTCAAATTCCATTTGGCCTGCTCCAGGTTGGCCTGAGCGGCTTTATAGGCGGCCTTCATTGCCTGAGCGGCTAAATTGGACTCGTCCAAATCTTCAGCGGAAATAACGTTGCGCGGCAAACCGCGGCGGCGGGCGGCCTCGTGGTCCGCCTTGGCCAGATCGGATTGCGCTTTTGCCACAGCGGCCTCGGCATTGTCCAGCGCGATCTGGTAGGGCACCGGGTCGAGGGTAAAAATCAGACTTCCCGCAGGTACGAACTGATTGTCATTCGCGCTTATTTTCTCTAATCTTCCAGAGACTTCAGGGGTGATATTGACGAGTTCGGCGCGCACTTTTCCATCACGGGTCCATGGCGATTGCATATAATAATTCCAGAGCCACCAACCGGCACAGACGGCAATGGCGCAGACGATCACCGTAGAAAAGTATTTTAATGTTTTATGCTGCATGGGTTACCAACTCGCTAAAATCCATAAGGAACCGCTGACGGTCAGAACGAAAATGGACAGATCCATCAACATGGGATGCCAGATTTCGCCGGAATACATCCAGTCTCGCAGCAGCTGATGAATCAGCAGCCATAAGACCAGCCCTAGCAAAAAAGCTTTAAATATAGGCGGAAAATAAAGCGATGCCCCCAGCACCAAATCGGGCAAGGGGGAAGAGGCGTGTAACCATGATGTATTCACATTAACAATCCCTAAGGGTGAATATGTTGAATATTTGCATAACGATTAAACAATAGCGGCTAAAAACAGTGGCTATTTCCACAATATACATTATATACATTTGTGTTTTTAATGTGAGTTACCCAAAATAGTCTAAACTCTGGGAGGTAATGTTAGCATGCTAATTATAAGGAGGGGGAAGTGGAGTCAACATTAGGTTCAGATTTAGCACGATTGGTTCGTGTTTGGCGCGCGCTCATCGATCATCGGCTCAAGCCGTTGGAGCTGACCCAAACACACTGGGTCACTTTGCACAATATCAATCGTTTGCCGCCGGAGCAGTCGCAGATTCAGCTGGCGAAGGCGATCGGTATCGAGCAACCGTCACTGGTTCGTACGCTGGACCAATTGGAGGAGAAGGGGCTGATTACGCGCCACACCTGTGCCAACGATCGCCGTGCGAAGCGCATCAAGCTGACCGAAGCGGCCGATCCGATCATCAGGGAAGTGGACAGCGTGATCACGTCTACGCGCAGTGAGATTTTAAGCGGCATTACCGCCGACGAAGTGCATCTGTTGGTTGGGCTGATTGGCAAGTTAGAACAAAATATCACCGAACTGCAAAGCAAATAATAATATTCTTATTTTTCTACGATTTCAGTTTCACAGCATCAGAAATAAAACCGGAGGCGATTGCCTCCGGTTTGCCGTGTGTCGCCTGCTGACTTACAGCGGAGAGACGGTGATGGTGTCGCCCATGCGCGCCATGCGTACGCGCTGGCCCGGGCTGAACTTGGTGTCGCCCGCTTTTTGTACCACCACGATGTTCTCTTTCTGGTCGGTTTTGATTTCCAGCTCGTAGCCTGAGGTACGGCCGGCCACTTCACCGATGCTGTTGCCTGCCGCGCCGCCGGCGATAGCGCCCGCCGCGGTAGCCAGCGTACGGCCGGTGCCGCCGCCAACGGTGTTACCCAACAGGCCGCCAATCACCGCGCCGCCGATCATCCCCAAGGCGTTGGAGCCTTCGCCGCCCTGAATTTTCACCGGACGCACGGAAACCAGCGTCCCGTAGGTGACGTTTTGCACCTGTTTGGCCTGCGAGGACGAGTAGACATCGCCGGACATGGATTCATTGGCGCACCCAGCCAGCGTAACGGCGGCGACGGCAACGACGAGAAGACGCTTGATCATATAAAACTCCTGATGGTAGTAGTCCATAACCTGGCAATGCTCTCCAGGCAAGATTCAGTGAAAATGATAGACAAAGTATGGCGGAAAGTTGGCATATCACCATGCTTCATCGCTGCACGCAGCTTAACTTTCCTCTGTTCAACCAATAATAAACCGCGGTTTACCTTTATGACAGCCTCGGCGACATTCCGTTGCCGGTTAAGGCACGGTTTAACACATAAAGTGTGCCACAGCGGCGCATCTGGCTCACGCCCCGCAAAAAAAAGCATCATAATTCATGGCGTTAATTCGTCAATTCTGGTTTATTTGTCAGGATGAAATTTGCTTACCGCGCAGGTTAGAGGATGTTGCTATGAAGTCAGGCCGCTATATAGGCGTCATGTCCGGCACCAGTCTGGACGGGATCGATGTGGTATTGGCCGCGATCGACGATCGCATGGTGGCGCAGCAGGCCAGCTATAGCCATCCGATGCCGATCGCGCTGAAAAAAGAGATTCTTGGCATGTGCCAGGGGCAGCAGACCACCCTGGCCGCCGTCGGCCGGTTGGACGCTCAGTTGGGCACGCTGTTCGGCGAAGCGGTGCTCGGCCTGCTGAAGCAAACCGGCATCGACGCGGAGCAGATCACCGCCATCGGTTGTCACGGCCAGACGGTGTGGCACGAACCGGAGGGCGACGCGCGTTTCTCAATGCAGCTCGGCGACAACAACCGCATCGCGGCGTTGACCGATATCACCACCGTCGGCGATTTCCGCCGGCGCGATATGGCCTACGGCGGGCAGGGCGCGCCGCTGGTGCCGGCGTTTCATCAGGCGCTGCTGGGGCATCCGCTCGAACGGCGCATGGTGCTGAACGTTGGCGGCATCGCCAACCTGTCTTTGCTGCTGCCCGGTACGCCGGTGCGCGGTTTCGACACCGGGCCGGGCAACATGCTGATGGATGCCTGGGTGTGGCGCCACCGCGCGCAGCCTTACGATCAGGACGGCGGCTGGGCTATGCAGGGGCGAGTCTGCTTGCCGCTGCTGCAGCAGATGCTGGCGGATCCTTACTTCGCGCTGCCGGCACCGAAAAGCACCGGGCGCGAGTATTTCAATATCGCCTGGCTGGAGCGCCAACTGGCCGGATTGCCGGCGATTGCGCCGGTCGACGTGCAGGCCACGCTCACGGAGTTGACCGCGGTCAGCATCAGCGAGCAGGTGCAGCTGGCCGGCGGGTGTGAAAGGCTGCTGGTGTGCGGCGGCGGGGCGCGCAACACGCTGCTGATGGCGCGTCTGTCGGCGTTGCTGCCGGGGACGGAAGTCGGGTTGACCGACGACTGCGGGGTCAGCGGCGACGACATGGAGGCGCTGGCCTTCGCCTGGCTGGCGTTTCGCACGCTGTCCGGCCAGGCCGGCAACCTGCCGTCGGTGACCGGCGCCAGCCGTGAAACGGTGCTGGGTGGGATTTATCCGGTTTTGCCATTAGGGTGCCGTTAGCTCTGTTAGGATAGCCTGTGAAGGATTTTTCTAAGGAGCAACAGCATGAAAAAAGTCATTTTCGTCGCCGGCGCGTTGGCGCTGTCCGGCTGCAGCTACATCCTGCCGCAGAGCAGCCAGACGATGCACTATCAGTGCGGCACCACGCCGCTGACGGTGGCGCTGGACGGCAAGGCGAGCGAAGTCAGCCTGCTGATGGATGGCGAACAGCTGCATCTCAAGCAGGTGCTGGCGTTGACTGGCGCCAAATACAGCGACGGTAAATACACGTTTTGGTCGAAAGACCGCAACGCCTATCTTGAACGCAACGGCAAAGTTGTGATGAGCGACTGCGTGCTGACGGACTAAAGGCCGGTGGCGGCGTCGGAGCGATTGAGTTCCTGACGCCGCAGGCGCAGAATGTAACGACGGATTTTTTCAGTTGGTCGATAACCCAGATGATTGAAAAGAATGAGTTTGATGTTGCGGACCTGCGCCGTGAATACACCCGAGGCGGCCTGCGCCGCAACGATCTGACCGCCAGCCCGCTCGAGCTGTTCGAGCGTTGGTTGAAACAGGCCTGCGACGCGCGCCTGGCCGATCCCACCGCCATGTGCGTCGCGACCGTCGACGAGCACGGCCAGCCTTATCAACGCATCGTGCTGCTGAAGCACTTCGATGAGCAGGGGCTGGTGTTCTACACCAATCTCGGCAGTCGCAAGGCGCAGCAGCTGGCGCACAACCCGCATATCAGCCTGCTGTTCCCCTGGCACATGCTCGATCGCCAGGTGATTTTCCTCGGCCAGGTGGAGCGCCTGTCGACTTTCGAAGTGCTGAAGTATTTCAACAGCCGGCCGAAAGACAGCCAGATCGGCGCCTGGGTTTCGCAGCAGTCGTCGCGCATTTCCGCGCGCGGCGTGCTGGAAAGCAAATTCCTCGAGCTGAAGCAGAAGTTCCAGCAGGGCGAGGTGCCGCTGCCGAGTTTCTGGGGCGGATTCCGCGTGAAATTCGACTCCGTCGAGTTCTGGCAGGGCGGCGCCCATCGCCTGCATGACCGTTTCCTGTATCAGCGGGACGGGAATGACTGGAAAATTGACCGACTGGCACCCTGAAGACGGAAAATCCCCTCTAAGCGCTGGTGCTGACGCCGCCGGCGCTTTATTCTATGCGCTACCCTGAATTTTTATTTCGCCACTGGGCGAAAGGCCGTGTACCGGCAAAGGTGCATTCGTTTATACATGGAGTCATTGATGGCAAGCAGCAACTTGATTAAACAACTGCAAGAGCGGGGCCTCGTTGCCCAGGTTACGGATGAGGAAGCGTTAGCGGAGCGACTGGCGCAAGGGCCAATTGCACTGTATTGCGGTTTCGATCCGACCGCTGACAGCTTGCATTTGGGCCATCTGGTTCCTCTGTTGTGCCTGAAGCGCTTCCAACTGGCCGGCCACAAGCCGGTAGCCTTGGTGGGCGGCGCCACTGGCCTCATCGGCGATCCGAGCTTCAAAGCGGCGGAGCGCAAGCTGAACACCACCGATACGGTGAACGAGTGGGTCGAGAAGATCCGCAAGCAGGTTTCCCCGTTCCTCGATTTCGACTGCGGCAGCAACAGCGCTATCGCCGCCAATAACTACGACTGGTTTGGCGGCATGAACGTGCTGACCTTCCTGCGCGATATCGGCAAGCACTTCTCCGTCAACCAGATGATCAACAAGGAAGCGGTCAAGCAGCGCCTGAATCGCGACGACTCCGGCATCTCCTTCACCGAGTTCTCCTACAACCTGCTGCAGGGCTTCGATTTCTCCGAGCTGTATAACCGCCACCAGGTGGAGCTGCAGATCGGCGGTTCCGACCAGTGGGGCAACATCACCTCGGGTATCGATCTGACGCGTCGTCAGCACCAGAAACAGGTGTTCGGCCTGACCGTGCCGTTGATCACCAAAGCGGACGGCACCAAGTTCGGTAAAACCGAAGGCGGCGCGGTCTGGCTGGCACCGGAAAAAACCAGCCCGTACAAGTTCTACCAGTTCTGGATCAACACCGCCGACGCCGACGTCTACCGTTTCCTGAAGTTCTTCACCTTCATGAGCCTGGAAGACATCAACGCGCTGGAAGAAGAAGACAAGAACAGCGGCAAGGCGCCGCGCGCCCAGTACGTGCTGGCGGAAGAAGTGACCGGCATGGTGCACGGTGCGGAAGGTTTGGCGGCCGCCAAGCGCATCACCCAGAGCCTGTTCTCCGGCGCGTTGCATGACATGACCGAAGCGGACTTCGCCCAGTTGGCGCAGGACGGCATGCCAACCATCAAACTGGATAGCGACGCCGATCTGCAGCAGGCGCTGGTGAATGCCGAGCTGGTACCGTCACGTGGCCAGGCGCGCACCATGATCGGCTCCAATGCGGTGACCATCAACGGCGAGAAACAATCCGATGCCGAATACCGCTTCAGCGACGCGGACCGTCTGTTCGGCCGCTACACGCTGCTGCGCCGCGGCAAAAAACACTACTGCCTGGTGGATTGGCAGTAAGCGAATCATGACGGTAAGGGGCCCTGGCGGCCCCTTTATTTTTGGGCAGCCGCCCGGCTGCCGTATCCCGAACGAGTTCTGTCGATGAAAAACATTCTTTCTATCCAGTCGCACGTGGTGTTTGGTCACGCCGGCAACAGTGCGGCGGAGTTTCCAATGCGTCGCATGGGCGTCAACGTCTGGCCGCTGAACACGGTGCAGTTCTCCAACCATACGCAATACGGTCAGTGGACCGGCTGCGTCATGCCGGCCAGCCACCTGACCGAGATCGCGCAGGGCATCGCCAATATCGATCAGTTGAAGCGCTGTGATGCGGTGTTGAGCGGCTATATCGGTTCGCCGGAGCAGGGCGACCATATTCTGGAGATCGTGCGTCAGGTTAAGCAGGCGAACCCGAACGCCTGGTATTTTTGCGATCCGGTGATGGGGCATCCGGAAAAGGGCTGCATCGTGGCGCCGGGCGTGGCCGAGTTTCACTGCCGCCAGGCGCTGCCGTGCAGCGACATGATGGCGCCGAACCTGCTGGAACTGGAGATGCTCAGTCAGATGGCCGTCGTCAACGTGGACGATGCGGTGCAGGCCGCCCGCGCGCTGATCGCCAAAGGGCCGAGGCTGGTGCTGGTCAAACACCTGGCCCGCGCCGGCTATCACGCCGACTGCTTCGAAATGCTGCTGGTGACGGCGGACGAGGCCTGGCACATCAGCCGGCCGCTGGTGGACTTCGGGGCGCGTCAGCCGGTCGGCGTCGGCGATTTGACCAGCGGTCTGCTGCTGGTGGATCTGCTGAAGGGCGAGGCGCTGGATAAAGCGCTGGAGCACGTGACCGCCGCGGTGTATGAGGTGATGCTGACCACCCAGGAGATGGGCGAGTACGAACTGCAGGTGGTGGCGGCGCAGGATCGGATCGTGCAGCCGCGCAGCGAGTTCAAAGCGGTAAAACTGTAAGTGGAACGGGCCCCGGCGATCGCCGCCGGGGCCGAACCTTTACTTCAAACCTTCGGCGTTCAGCGCCGCATCCACTGCCGGGCGCGCGGCGACGCGATCGAACCAGGCCGCCAGATGGGCGTGCTTGCGCACATCGAACTGCAGGGCGAATGCCCAGCGCAACACGGTGAACAAGTAAGCGTCGGCCACGCTGAAACGGCTTCCCAACAGGAAGTGCTGCTTCGCCAGCACCGAATCCAGATAGCTGAACTGCTGCTCCAGCTTGGCACGCGCGATGGTTTTGTATTCCTCGGGCGTTTTCGGGTTGAACAGCGGGCTGAACCCTTTGTGCAGCTCGGTGGCGATGTAGTTCAGCCATTCGATCGCGTGGTAGCGCGACAGGGTGCCTGCCGCCGGAATAAGGTTGCGATCCGGCACGCGGTCCGCCAGGTATTGCACGATCGCTACGCCTTCGGTCAGCAGGCTGCCGTCATCCAGCAGCAGCGCCGGTACCTGTCCCTTGGGGTTGATGGCGAGATAATCGGCGCCGCTCTCGGTTTTCTTGTGCGCCAGGTCGACCTTCTCCGCCGTAAAATCCAGCCCTGCCTCACGCAGCACGATATGCGGGGACAGCGAACAGGCGCCGGCTTTATAGAACAGTTTCATCGGAAGCTCCTTGTTGATGACGAATGACGGGCATGCTTAACCTCTCATCGTAGTCCCATAGCGCCAAAATTACAGCGGCTTAGCTAACAAATTTAACCGGCGATCGCCTCGGCGGGCTGCAGCTGCGCCAGCGTCGCGGCGATCTGCTGTTGTAGCGCCTGCGGCGCCACCTGCATCGGCGAGCGCAGTTCGTTGACGATCAGCCCTTGTTGGGCCAGCACCGTCTTGACCGGCGCCGGATTCGGGAAGCTGAACATCTGGTGGATCATCGGCAGCAGCTCATAGAAGTTGCTGCGCGCCGCGGCCAGATCGCCGGCGGCGACCTGCTGCGTCAACTGGACGAAACGTTCCGGGTGCACATGGGCGGCGGCGGAGATGGCGCCGGTGCCGCCGAGGCACAGCGTGGTGAGGATCAGATTGTCTTCCCCGGTCATCACATCGATCTCGCCGTCGGCGATCAGCGCCATGGTGGCGTCAGGGTTGCCGCCGCAGTCCTTGATGGCGGTGATGCGCGGATGGCGCGCGAGCCGGCGCAATGTGGCCAGCTCCATGGCGATGCCGGTGCGCTGCGGAATGTTGTACAGGATCACCGGCACGGTTGAGGCGTCGGCCAACTGGGTAAAATAGTCGATCAGACCGCATTGCGAAGGGCGGATGTAGTAAGGCGCCGGGATCAGCACGCCGGCGATGTCGCGCAGCTGAATGGCCTGCTGCATCTGCAGCGTGGCGGCCATGTTATTGCCGGACAGGCCCATCACCACCTGATGGGCGGGCGCCACTTCCAGCACCGCGTCGAGCACCGCCAGCTGTTCTTCTTTGCTCAGCGCGGCGGCTTCACCGGTGGAGCCGCAGACCACCAGGCCTGAGACGCCGGCGTCGAGCAGGTGCCGCGCCAGGCGTTTCACCGCTGGCAGATCGACGGCATCGTGATTGAAAGGGGTAACCATCGCCACCCAAATACCCGAAAATGAGGCCATAAAATATTCCTTCTGTGTGACCGACAGAGAAGCCAGATGAGAAAATTGAAGGCGGGGCGTTGCGTGCCATCCAGTCAGCTCATCTGACGGGACAGCTCGCCCCGGTCAAATGAGCGTCTGTTTCTTCGATTTAACCGCTGCCAAACCGCCAACAGGCAACGCAGGCGTCATCGGAATGTCAACGTTGCGTGGATAGGCCATGGCAGTCTCGCGAAAAGGGGAAGTGGGGTGATAATGAATATTCTTCATCAGGCTGTCAATTTACAACAGATTGATAACATTGTTATTCATGATTCGGCAGCGGGGATGAGTTTGGCTAATAAACCACAATCCCCGCGGCGGCGGGGATTGTTGGGCTGGCTCAGCGCGGTGGGCGGGAACCGATGGTGGCGGACCAGCTGAAGGTATCGCCACTCGGCCGGTAGCGATTGGCCTTGCGTTCCGCACGCTCCGCCTTGGCGAGTTTCGCTCTGGCGGCCATGATGCGCGCCACCGCTTCATCCTTGACCTTGTGCTGTTCGGCGTTGGTCAGTGGCCGCCCGTGGCTCTTGCGTGCCTTGTCCAATTCGGTTTTCACTTCCCGCTGTTCGCTTTCCGTCATCTCTTTCAACGTCAACTTTTTCATCTGTGCCGCCCGTTCGGTGAAGTTGACTTACAGTTTAGCGGCGTTATATGACCGAAAATGTTATGGGCATAACGAAATCGTCGCGCTATACCTCTTCCAGCAGCTCGTCGACAAAGCGCCGCATGTGTTGGGTGCGCTGTTCGGCCATGTGCCGCCCGGCGGCGGTCTGGAAGCCGTCTTGCAGCTTGAACAGCTTGGTTTCGAAGTGGTCGAGGCAGAAACGCTTGTCGTCGTATTGACGATGTTCGGCCTGCGGATCGGCGGCGTCATACAGCGCGCTGCGCATGCGGCCGCCGATATAGAAGCAGCGCGCCACGCCGATAAGACCTATGGCGTCGAGGCGATCGGCGTCCTGCAGGATCTTGGCCTCCAGCGTTTGCGGGGGGATGCCGGCGGAAAAACTGTGCGCTTCGATGGCGTGCGCCACCGCCGCGATATCCTCCGGCGCCCATTCCAGCCGCGTCAGCGTCAGCGTGGCCTGCTGCGCCGCCATGCGAGAAGCCAGATGACGCTGCGGCGAATTCTTTTCCACCGCCACCGCGTCATGCAGCAGCACCGCCGCACAGAGAATGCGCCGATCGCCGCCTTCCAGCTTGCTGATCCGGCGGCAGTTCTTCCAGACTCGGTGCAGGTGCGCCACATCGTGCGAGCCGTCGTCAGACTCGAGGGTGAGCGGCAGCAGCGCTTGCGCCAACGCCTGATAGGGGGAAAACGGTTGTAACAGCTCTTGCGTCAGCGAGGGTAAAGACACGTTCAGCTCCTGTTTGGGGAAATCGGTCAATCAGCATAGCCGCGTTGGATGCCGGGAAAATGACGGCGAAGCGGCTATTGTTTACTAAAGTGCAACTGACTATTGTCATAACTGCGGTTTTTGCAGCGAAACAAGCAACCTAAAATAGCCACGTTCCGCCGTCTCCGCTTGGTGAGAGCCTGTGTCCGCGGAGATGGCCGGAATATCTTCATCAGCCATGGGAGAAGAGACATGCCAACCCCTCTTGAAATAGTGCGCGCGACCTATGAAGGCAGCTCCGAAGAAAACGGCCGTAATCTGCTGGCGGCGCTGGCCCCCGATGCCGAGTGGACCGAAGCCGCCGGTTTCCCTTACGCCGGCACCTACATCGGTCCGGAGAACATCATCAAGAACGTGCATCAGCGTTTAGGCAGCGAATGGCAAGGTTACCGCGCCGACGTCGATCATTTTTACGACGCCGGCGACAATGTGATCGCTCAGGGTTTTTACCACGGCACCTACCGGTCCACCGGCAAGTCCTTCAGCGCCTCTTTCGCGCATATTTATACGGTGCGCGCCGGTAAAATCGTGAAGTTCGTGCAGATCGTCGACAGTGCTAAGGTGCTGGAAGCGATGCAGCCTTAATCGCCGCTGCGCTTGCCGAATTTGCGATCGAACTCGCGCCGGTAGCCGCGAGCCTTGTTGCGATCGCGGATCCACAGATAACCGCACACCAGCGCGACCGCTCCCGAGAAGGTGACGTTGCGCATATCCCGGTCATACCAAAACACCAACAACGCATCCAGCGCCGCTACCAGGGCGATCCATTTATACATATGGGATTGGCGCCGCGTGGCGGCGTTGAGTCGCTTTAACTGTCTGGCTTCGTCCAACACCGGTTTTTGCTGCATAGCGTTTCGTTATCATCTGGCTGTTCACGCTAAATTAGCAGAATCCTCCCGGCCGCCGCAAAGATTAACGCGTGCCGTCCTGCGGTTTTCATCGCTCCTGGCGCGATGCTGAAAATTTCTGCGCAGACGCTTGAATTGTCCATTGGGCATGATAGGTTATTTATTCGCTATTTCTGTGTTTTTATTCACTTGCCGCGTGTCATCAAGCTGCCGCATTGAGCGGTTATGGTGAGGGGTTCGACGCATGCGGCGGTTAACTTCGGCAGGAGGATGTGATGAACGATAAAACGGTACGCCCGCAGGATGTGGTTCAACGCCAGCTCGACGCTTATAACGCCCGTGACATCGAGGCCTTTATGGCCTGCTGGGCGGACGATGCGCAGTATTACGAGCACCCCGACACGCTGTTGGCCAGCGGCAAGGCGGCGATCCGCGAACGGCACCTGGCGCGTTTTCGCGAGCCGAGCCTGTATGGTGAACGGATAAAACGCATGGCGGTGGGGAATATGGTGGTCGATCAGGAAGTGGTGACGCGCAACTTCCCGCAGGGGCGCGGCAAAATGGATGTTATCGCCATTTACGAAGTGGAGCAGGGGCGGATCGCCAAAGCCTGGTTCAAAATCGGCCCCTGCGTACCGGACGAAGGCGCGCTCTAACGCTGCGCTATTGCAACGCCATCACCGCCTCTATCTCCACGCACACCGCAGGTGAGAACAACGCGCTGACCGCCATCAATGAGCAGGCCGGCAGCGCGCCGTCGAAGTAGTCAAACAGCACCGGGCGCACGCCCGCCAGATCGGCGATGTCGGTCAGGAACACGCTGATTTTAATCAATGCCTTGAGATTCACGCCTTCGCTGGCGGCGATGGTCGCCAGCTGTTCGAGGATTTCCTGCGTTTGCTCTGACGCGCTCAACCCCTGAGCGTCGGTGGCGAAGGCGGTCAAGCCCGACACGTACAGGCGATCGCCGTGACGCACGGCGTGCACGTAAGGGCCACCCGGCGTAGGCAATTGCGGATAATTAATGCGTTTTAATGATGTCATGGTCGAACCCCGCGCAAGACCGGTTAATAAAATCGACAAACTTGGTTAGGATACTGATGAAACGGCGGTCAGACGCCGCGCACCGATGATATTTGAGAGTATCATCTCTCTTTATTTTATACGTCGTCTCTCACCTGAATGTGACAGTGCGGCGCAGCTCGGCCACAAGGACGCATGAGACGATGAACCCGCTTTTTACTCCCTACCTGCAACGCTGGCAACTGGAGCAGGACGGCAAAGCCTTCGAAACCCACAGCAGCTTGCTGATGCCGGTGCGTTACCGCGGCGAGGCGGCCATGCTGAAGATCGCCCGCGAGCAGGAAGAGCGCTTCGGCGGTCAACTGATGTGCTGGTGGCGCGGGGAAGGTGCCGCGCAGGTGCTGGCGTGGCACGACGACGGCATTCTGCTGGAGCGCGCGCAGGGCGAAGGTTCGTTGGCACAGTTGGTGCGCGACGGCGACGACGAGCAGGCCACGCGGATCCTGTGTCGGGCGATCGCCGCCCTGCATGCGCCGCGTGCCGCGCCGTTGCCCGAGCTGATCCCGCTGCAGGAGTGGTTCAGCTCGCTGTGGCCGGCGGCGCAGGCGCACGGCGGCATGCTGCGCCTCAGCGCCACGGCGGCGGCGGAGCTGCTGAGCAGCCCGCGAGAAGAAAGCGTGCTGCACGGCGATATCCACCATGACAACGTGCTGGACTTCGGCGAACGCGGCTGGCTGGCGATCGATCCCAAGCGCTTGTTCGGCGAACGGGGCTTCGATTACGCCAATATCTTCTGTAATCCCAACTACGGCATCGCGACCGATCCGGCCATTTTCCAGCGGCGCGTGGAACAGGTGTGCCGCCTGGCCGGGCTGGAGCGCCGGCGCTTGCTGCAATGGGTCCTGGCCTGGTCGGGGCTGTCCGCCGCCTGGTTTATGGAAGACGGCCAGGCGGCGGATATCGACTTCCGCGTGGCCGAGCTGGCGGCGCGCGCATTGGATCTCCCGCTGCCGGACGGCGATTCAGGGTTCATCCTGCCAGTAATCGAGCGAGGTTGAAGGGCGTTGCAGGTAGCGTACCTGCTCGCCATCATTGCCGCGCGCCATCGCCTGGTATTTGCCGGAGTCCGGGTACATCACCAGCTCCGGCTGCTCGCGCGTGCTGACGGACAGGTACTTCAGCGGCGCATCGGAGGTGTTGATGATCTGGTGCGGGTATTCCGGGCCGGGCGGAATGAAGATGACATCCCCGCTGACGATCGGCAGCATTTCTCCGGCCACCCGCAGCGTACCGCTGCCTTCCAGAATGATGAACATTTCCTCCTGAGCGTAGTGAAAATGGTATGGGCAGGAACGCATGCCCGGCGCCACGCAATCGAAAGAGGCTCCCAGCTTGTCGGCGGCGGTGCCGGTGCCGAGGCGCGCGCCGACGCTGTCATACAGCGGCGGCCGCCGATCGTGCTGCTTATCTACCCGTTCGACATTGCGTATCAGGCGCTGAGCCAACAGCGCCGCTTTCTCAGTCATAAGCTTCCTTGGTGACATTGTCACTTAAAAGTTGACGATAGCCAGAGAGAATCCGTCCCAGCCCTTGCTGCCCACGGTTTGCAATGCGGTGGCGCTCAGGCGGGGTTCCGCAGCCATCATCGTGAAGAATTCGCGTACGCCTTGTACACGGGCGTCGGTACTGGCAGCGTCGGTGACTGCGCCATCGCGCACCACGTTGTCACCGATAATCACCGTGCCCGGGCGCGCGAGTTTAAGCGCCCAACGCAGGTAATCCGGATTGCTCGGTTTGTCGGCGTCGATGAAGATCAGATCAAAGGGAGCCAAGGCTTGCAGCGCGGGCAGGTGAGCGAGAGCGGGGCCGACGCGCAGTTCGACCTGGCCGGCGAGCCCGGCGCGAGCGATATTCTGGCGGGCGATGGCGGCGTGGTTTTCATCCGCTTCCAGGGTGACCAACGTGCCATCCGCCGGCAGCGCGCGCGCCAGCCAGATGGTGCTGTAGCCGCCCAACGTACCGATTTCCAAAATGCGTTTGGCGTTAATCATGCGGGCGAACAGCTGCAGCAACTTGCCCTGATTCGGCGCCACGTCATGGGCCGGCAGCCCGGCGGCGGCGTTGGCCGCCAGCGCCTGCAACAGGGCATCGTCTTGTTCTACCAGGCTGTCCACGATATAGCGATCGACCTGGGACCATTGTTCCTTTTCTTGCATGTGGGCCTCGTGCGTAAATCGCAGTGTGCCCATCCAGTGAAGGTGCCGCCGCGCTGCTTGTCAATGCACCGCGTGCGTTTGGCATTTTATGTTGCTGTTCCTCGCCGCGGCAGCGATAGCAGCAGATGGGCGATGGCGCCGCCGACAATGCCCCAGAAGGCCGAACCGATGCCCAGTAATGTGACGCCGGAGGCGGTGATGAGAAAGGCGATCAGCGCCGCATCGCGCTGTTTTTCATCCTGCAGCGCGCGCTGCAGGCTGCCGCCGATGGTGCCGAGCAGCGCCAGCCCGGCGATGGTGTGGATCAGCGCGGTCGGCAGCGCGCTGAACAGCAGGCCGATGGCGCCGCCGAACAGGCCCGCCAGCAGGTAGAAGCCGCCGGCGGTCACCGCGCCCATGTAACGCCGCTGCGGATCGGGATGTACGTCCGGCCCCATGCAGATGGCGGCGGTAATGGCGGCGATGCACACCGAGAAGCCGCCGAACGGCGCCAGCAGCAGCGCGGTCAGCGCCGTCCAGGCGATCAGCGGCGAGGTGGGAACACGGTAGCCCGCCGCCTGCAGCGTAGCGATGCCGGGCGCGTTCTGCGAAGCCATGGTCACTACGAAGAACGGCACGCCGATGCCGAGCAGCGTCGGCCAGCTGAAGTGCGGTGCGATAAATTCCGGCATGGCGAACGTCGGCGCCTGCTGCGCCAGATGGATATTGCCCTGCAGTGCGGCGATCGCCAGCCCGACTGCCAGCGTCAGCACGATGGCGTAGCGCGGCAGATAACGGCGGCTGAGCAGATAGGCCAGCCCCATACCGGCGCTGAGAAGGAAATTGAGCTGCAGCGAAGCGAAGGCGTCCAGCCCGAAACGCAGCAGGATCCCCGCCAACATCGCGGCAGAAATCGCCTGCGGAATATAATCCATCAGGCGAGCGAACAGTCCGGTGACGCCGCACAGCAGGATCAGACCCGAGGCAAAGATAAACACGCCGATCGCGTCGTTGATCGGCGTGCCGGGCAGGCTGGTGACCAGCAGCGCCGCGCCGGGCGTCGACCAGGCGGTGAGGATCGGGGTGCGGTAGTAAAGCGAGAGCCCCAGCGAAGTGACGCCCATCGCGATCCCCAGCACGCTCAGCCAACCGCCGATCTGCGCCGGTGTCGCGCCCGCGGCGGCGGCGGCCTGGAAAATAATCGCGGCAGAGCTGGTGTAACCGACCAGAACGGCGACGAAGCCGGCCATTACGGCAGGCAGGGTCAGATGGCGCAGGGAGAGGGCTGGGCGCATGAGTGGCTCCAATCGGTGATTGTGCGTTATAGCGCACGGTAAGAAATCAGCATAGCACCGTGTGCTATAGCGCACAAGCGGGTATAATCGGGCGCGATACGCAGAGGAGAACAGGATGCAGGAACTTGCCGGCCATTTGGCGCACACCCTTCGCACGTTGCGCGCGCAGCGCGGCTGGAGCCTGACGCAGGCGGCGGAATACACCGGCGTCAGCAAAGCGATGCTCGGGCAGATAGAACGCGGCGAATCCAGCCCGACGGTAGCGACGCTATGGAAGATCGCCACCGGTTTCAACGTGGCGTTCTCCGCCTTTCTTGAGGCGTCTCCCGCCCAGCAGCAGGCGACGCTGCACCGTTACGGCGAGCTGCCGGTGTACGATCAGGACAACGCCGATATGCGCGTAGTGCCGCTGTTTCCCTACGATCGCCAGCTGGGTTTCGATATGTTCGTCATTGATCTGGCGCCGGGCGCGCTCAGCGAATCGTCGCCCCATGAGCCGGGGGTGATAGAGCATGTGATCGTGATCAGCGGGCGGTTGGAGTTGGCGATAGACGGCGAATGGCACAGCCTGGCGGCCGGCGAGGCGATGCGCTTTCAGGCCGATCGGCCGCACGCTTACCGCAACGCCGGTTCGCAAACGGTGCGTTTCCACGATCTGATCCACTATCCTCAATCCTGACTCAACGCGGCGGTCGTGGGCTTTGACTCCGCGCCGCCAAACGCCTACCTTGTTGAAAATGACTCTTATTTCACAGGCTGTCGCCCACGACGGGGCGGCGTTGCAGCCGACTCAAAAGGAGCTTGATTTTGCTGGTCACCAATCGACGTCAGTTCATTAAACTCAGTGCGCAAACCGCAGGAGCCGTATTCGCGATGACTTCATTACCCAACAGTATCCGCCTGGCGATGGCGGCGGAGGGCGGCGCGGCCGCCGGCGATGAATTCCTGTGGCTGGAAGAGCTGCAGGGTAAAAAAGCGCTGCACTGGGTGCAGCAGGAAAATCAACGCACCACCGCGCGCTTCGCCCAAGGCGAAGACTTTCAGCGCATTGAGCGCGAGGTCCTGGATATCCTCAATAAAGACACCCAGATCCCGTGGGTGAGCAAACGCGGCGAGTTCTATTACAACTTCTGGCAGGATAAAGCCAACCCGCGTGGCCTGCTGCGGCGCACCACGCTGGACGAGTATCGCAAGGCCAAACCGGCCTGGGAGACGGTGCTGGATATCGATGCGTTGGGCAAAGCCGAGGGCAAGGATTGGGTCTATCAGGGCTCGCAGCCGTTGGCGCCGGAATACCGCTATTGCCTGATGCAGCTGTCGCCGGACGGCGGTGACGCCACCGAAATCCGCGAATTCGATCTGGTGGCCAAACGCTTCGTCAAAGACGGCTTCAACGTGCCGGTGGCGAAAAGCCGGGTCTCCTGGGTCGATCGGGACACGCTGTTCATCGCCACCGACTTCGGCCCCGGCTCGATGACCCAGTCCGGCTACGCGCGCATCGCCAAACGCTGGCGGCGCGGCACGCCGCTGAGCGCGGCCGAAACGCTGTACGAAGCGCAGCCCGAGGACATGGCGGTCTTCGCCTATCACGACCGCACGCCGGGCTTTGAACGCGATTTCGTCGGCCGCAGCCTGGACTTCTATCGCCGCGACTATTTCTTGCTGGCTCAGGACGGCCGGCAGAAAAAAATCGATATCCCGGCCGACGCCGAGCTGGATACGCATCGGGAATGGCTGCTGATCAAACCGAGCAGCGATTGGGAAGTGGGGGGCAAACGCTATCCGTCCGGCGCACTGCTGGCGGCCAACTTCGATGACTATCTGGCGGGCAAGCGCGAGCTGCAGCTGCTGTTTACCCCGACCGCCGAGCAGGCGCTGAGCGGCTACAGCGGCACCCGCGATCATCTGATCCTCAGCATCATGGATAACGTGGTCAACCGGCTGGAGGTGCTGACGCCGCAGGGCGGCAGCTGGCAACGTCGCCCGCTGGGCAACCCCGGCGCCATCAGCACCATTTCCGCCGGCGGTATCGACGAAGAGAGCAACGCCTATTTCCTGACCGTCAGTGGGTTCCTGCAGCCGACCTCGCTGTACATGGGCAATCTCGACGGCGGTGAGGCGACGCTGCTGAAACAGGCGCCGCAGGACTTTGACGCCGCCGGCTATCAGGTCAGCCAGCATTTCGCGCGCTCCAAAGATGGCACCCGCGTGCCGTATTTCCAGATCGCCGCCAAAGATCTCAAGCTGGACGGCAGCACGCCGACGCTGCTGTATGGCTACGGCGGGTTTGAGGTGCCGCTGTTGCCGGGCTATCTCGGCGGCAAGGCGCCGGCCTGGCTGGAACGCGGCGGGGTATACGTGGTGGCCAACATCCGCGGCGGCGGCGAGTATGGTCCGGCGTGGCATCAGGCGGCGCTCAAGCAGAATCGCCATCGCGCCTATGAGGATTTCGCCGCCGTGGCCGAAGATCTCATCGCACGCAAGGTGACCTCGGCGCCGCATCTCGGCGCACGCGGCGGCAGCAACGGCGGCCTGCTGGTGGGCAATATGCTGACGCTGTATCCGCAGCTGTTCGGCTGCATCGTCTGCGAAGTGCCGCTGTTGGACATGCAGCGCTATACCCAGCTCTCCGCCGGCGCGTCGTGGATCGCGGAATACGGCGATCCGAGCAAGGCGGAGCAGTGGGCCTACCTCAAAACCTTCTCGCCGTACCACAATATTCAGGCGCAGACGGCCTACCCACCGGTGCTGTTCTATACCGCCACCAGCGACGATCGGGTCAACCCGGCCCACGCCCGCAAAATGGCGGCGCGCATGCAGGCGATGGGGTATCAACAGGCTTACTTCTACGAGAATACCGAAGGCGGTCACAGCGCCGCCGCCGACAAGCAGCAGGCAGCGTTCCACAGTGCGCTGGTGAGCGAATTCATGTGGGCTAATCTAAGCGGCAAGCCCAAGTCAGCGTAATCAGCGTAAGCACTTTTCTCGCGGGCATAAAAAAACACCGGGGCGTTAACCCCGGTG
>NZ_JBCHWD010000007.1:0-258409 GCF_059801225.1 Serratia sp. Ae19-1
GCAGGCGCTGCTGAAGTAAGCCGCCTGGCGTCAGCCGATAAAAAAGCCGGTCATCATGACCGGCTTTTTTTTATTCCATCACCCGATGAATCTGCAAATACTGCAGCAGCATGATGGTCTTGCCGTCTTTAATCCGGCCATCGGCGATCATCGCCACCGCTTCGCTGAACGGCAACTCGATCACCTCAATATCTTCATCTTCAATGCCGCCGCCGGCCGCACGACGCTCATCGTCATGGTATTCGGCGATAAAGAAGTGCACGATCTCGGTCACGCCGCCCGGCGACATGTAGGCTTCGAAGATTTTCTTGACCTCGCCCACCTGGAAACCGGTCTCCTCTACCGCTTCGCGGCGCGCGCACTGCTCCGGCGAATCGGCGTCCAGCAGGCCGGCGCAGGCCTCGAGCAGCATGCCGCTCTCGTTGCCGTTGACATAGGTCGGCATGCGGAACTGGTTGGTCAGCACCACCGTGCCCTTGGCGCGGTTGTACAGCAAAATGGTGGCGCCGTTGCCGCGATCGTAGACCTCGCGCATCTGCTGTACCGAACCGCCGTTTTTGCGTTTCAGATCGAACGTATACTTGTGCAGCACATACCAGTTGTCCGACAGCAGCTCTTTCTTCACATTCTCAATTTTCGACGACATGACCCTTTTCCCTTGGTTGCAACCTGAAAATCATACCGCGATTACGCCACGCAGCGGCAGGCTATTTGCAACAAAAATCGTACCGCGTCCCGCCAGCCAAGTCGGGACTTAATATCGCTTAAAATAATGAAAAATAAGTCGAGCCCAGACGCATTACATTGCATAAAACCCAGTGCGATTCGCCCCCCAAAGACAAATCGCCAGAGGAAATCGACCCGCCGCCGAAAAACAGCGGGCATTTTGCTATTCATTTGATTGTGCAACGACAATTGTTCCCGTTTTGTTGACAACTTGATACAAATCGCGGTGCATTTTAGTTGCAAAAGTTATAGTTTTGCTTTCGAATGAAACTGGCGAAGCGCCTCACCTGAGAGAGAAGGATCCTTGATTGCTTGTTAAACGTACCGTGACCGGCAGCCTGGCCAGGGCGTTGTTCGGCATCGTGATACTGTCGGTGCTCGCCACCGGGTTGGCGTTGACCGCCGTCGCCGGCAGCCAGAGCGACGCAGAAGCGATCAATATCGCCGGTTCGCTGCGCATGCAAAGCTATCGATTGGCCTACGATCTCGACCGGCAGAGCGCCGAGCTGGAGCTGCATCTGCAGCAGTACCGGCAGTCTTTGCAGGCGCCGGCGCTGCACAAGCTGACGCGCTTCTACGTGCCCGCCGAGGTGCGCGATCATTATCTGGGGCTGCAGCAAGCGTGGCAAACGATGGAGCGGCAAATCCGCGACGGACAAGCGGCCGCCTACCGGGCGGAGGTCGCCGGCCACGTCAACCGCGTCGATCATTTCGTTTCCGCCCTGCAGCGCTATTCCGAGTTGAAACTGAGCCTGGTGGCCGTCGTCAGCATACTGGGCTACGCCGCCATCATCGGGCTGGTGTTGTTCTGCATCCGCTTTATGCGCCGCCAGGTGGTTGCGCCGCTGCAGCATCTGGTCGACGCCAGCCAGCGCGTGCAGCAACGCGATTTCAGCCACCCGCCGCTGGACGTGGCGTTGCCGAACGAACTCGGCGTGCTGTCGCAAACCTTCAGCGCCATGTCGGACGAACTGGCCCGGCTTTATCAGTCGCTGGAGCTGAAAGTACAGGAAAAGACCCAGCGTCTGCAGCAGGCCAACGAAACGCTGGAGGTGCTGTATCGCTGTTCGCAAGCGCTGAGCGTGCGCCAGATCGATCAGCAGGCGTTCGAAAATGTGCTGCGCATCGTGCGCCACAGTGAACGGCTGCGCTGCATCCGGCTGAACGTCGTGGACGATCATGGCCAGTGGCAACTGAGCGAAGGAGAAGCGGCGCCGACGCAAGCCTGGGATGCGCTGCCGATCACCCAGGGCGAAAAACCGCTGGGCGAGCTGCGCTGGCAGCCCGAAGCGCACCCGCCACATCCTCAACTGATGCAAAGCCTGGCCAACATGCTGGGCCGCGGCGTCTACTTCAACCGGGCGCAGAAGCAGCACCAGTATTTGCTGTTGATGGAAGAGCGCGCGACCATCGCCCGCGAGCTGCACGATTCGCTGGCGCAGACGCTGTCATTCCTGCGCATCCAGCTGACGCTGCTCAGGCGCACCGCCGATCGGCCGGCGGAGCAGACGATCATCGACGATTTCGATCGCACGCTGGCCGATGCCTATCGCCAGCTGCGAGAATTGCTGGCCACCTTCCGCCTCAACATTCAGGAGGCGGATCTGAACGCCGCGCTGGAGCAGCTGTTGCAGCCATTAAAGGCTCTAACCACCGCACGGATTCAGTTACACTGTCGGCTGTCATCGCAGGCGCTCAACGCCCAGCAGCAGGTGCACGCGCTGCAGATCGTGCGCGAGGCGGTGCTCAACGCCGTCAAGCACGCCGGGGCGGACGAAATCGCGGTTTGTTGCGAGGTCAACGCCGCGGGCGACAACCTATTCAGCATTACCGACGACGGTTGCGGCATCGCCAGCCTGGAGGAGCCGGAAGGACATTATGGTTTGACCATCATGAGCGAACGTGCAGCGCGATTGGGAGGAACGCTGCGTATCCGGCGCAGAAGCAGCGGCGGCACGGCGGTCTGCCTGACCTTTCCGCCCTGACCTCGCGGCTGTTCACCTTGCGTTACGGTTGCCGCCAGCCGGAATGCCGCCCGATCAGGTTTTCGGCGCAGATTGCCGCTATTTTTGAAGAGACAGTCCCACTGTGAAGCACGCCGTAAGGCGCGTTTGAGTGGCTTTACTTGCTACAGGGAGCATATTTCATGGTGATGAAGCAATACCGAGTCATGATCGTTGACGATCATCCGTTGATGCGGCGCGGCATCAAACAACTGCTGGGACTGGATGCGCGATTTGAGGTGGTGGCGGAGGCCGGCAACGGCAGCGAGGCGGTTGCGCTGGCGCTGCAGCACGCCCCGGACGTGATCTTGTTGGATCTGAACATGAAGGGCATGTCCGGATTGGATACGCTGCAGGCCCTGCGTGAGGAAGGCGTGGACGCACGCATCATCGTGCTGACGGTCTCCGACGCGCGCAGCGATCTGTATGCGCTGATCGACGCCGGCGCCGATGGCTACCTGCTGAAAGACAGCGAACCGGAGCAGCTGCTGGAACACATCAACGCCGCCGCCGAAGGGCAGAATGTGATCAGCGACGCCATGGCGGATTACCTGCTTGCGCGCGGCGAGCAGCGCGATCCCTTTGCCGCCCTGACCGAACGCGAGCTGGACGTGTTGCAAGAAGTGGCGCGCGGCCTGTCCAACAAGCAGGTGGCAGCGCAGCTGCATATCTCTGAAGAAACGGTGAAAGTGCACATTCGCAACATACTGCGCAAGCTGGACGTGCGTTCCCGCGTGGCAGCGACGGTGATGTACCTGGAGCAGAAGAACCAATGATCGCCCGCCCCGGCCGTGCGCCGGGGCAGCTTACTCGATGGCGCTGAGCAGCGCCTGATGATGCTGGTGCACCCAGCTCTTGTTGAACGGCCCCCAGCTTTCCAACTGATAGAAACCGTCATTATTGCGCACACCCTGCTGCACGAACTGCAGTTCGACGCCCATGCCGGGCAGCGCCTTCAGCACATCCTGCAACGTGCGGCGCGGCCAACCGGTCAGCGCCATCAACCGCGGCACATTGGGCCGCTCACTGTGGCTGATCAGCCAGCACAAATAAAGCCGACGGGCAAATACCGGGTTAATTCCCATGCCAAGCTCCTGCTGTAAAGTGAGTCCGGTTTACTTTCCGGTTCCCTGCGACGAAGGGGCGCGCAAGGCCTTTGATAGTAATAAAAATGTCTTAATAGACGGCAATAACCGGCGCCAATGCGCCAACGCGGTTTCCCGCTACCGTTATTTACACTATCTCCTTTTTTTCTCCACGCTTTACTCGGCTATCCCGAGTAAAGTGCAATAGCGCCGGAATCCTTCCCTGCCGCTGAAATGTATAATTCTGATGCGTTTTAAAGATAGAACAAGTCATAACGAGGTTCGCGCTGCATGGCCAATTTTTTTATTGATCGCCCGATTTTCGCCTGGGTACTGGCAATTATTCTTTGCCTGACCGGGGCGTTGGCGATTTTTTCTCTGCCGGTGGAACAATACCCGAATTTAGCGCCGCCGAACGTGCGCATCAGCGCAACTTACCCAGGCGCTTCGGCGCAAACGCTGGAAAACACCGTCACGCAGATCATTGAACAGAATATGACCGGGCTCGACAACATGATGTACATGTCGTCGCAGAGCACCAATACCGGTCAGGCGACCGTCACGCTGACCTTCGAAGCCGGCACCGATCCCAACGAAGCGATGCAGCAGGTGCAAAACCAGCTGCAGGCGGCGATTAAACGCCTGCCGCAGGCGGTGCAGAATCAGGGGGTCACGGTCTCCAAATCCGGCGATACCACGCTGATGATGGTGGCGTTCGTCTCCACCGACAACAGCATGGACAAGCAGGACATCGCCGATTACATCGTCTCCAACCTGCAGGATCCGCTCAGCCGCATCAACGGCGTCGGCAGCATGGACGTGTACGGTTCGCAATACGCCATGCGCATCTGGCTCGATCCCAACAAGCTCAACAGCTACCAGCTCACCACCCAGGACGTCGTCAAAGCCATTCAGTCGCAGAACGCCCAGGTGGCGGTCGGCCAGCTGGGCGGCACGCCGTCGGTCGATAAACAGGCGCTGAACGCCACCATCAACGCCCAGTCGCAGCTCCAGACGCCGGAGCAGTTCCGCCAGATCACTCTGCGGGTCAACCAGGACGGGTCGCTGGTGACGCTGGGCAACGTCGCCACCGTCGAACTGGGCGGCGAGAACTACAACTACCTGAGCCGCTACAACGGCATGCAGGCCGCAGGCATGAACATCAAGCTGGCCTCCGGCGCCAACGAACTGCAGACCGACCAACTGGTGAAGGACAAGATCGCCGAGCTGTCGCAATACTTCCCGCACGGGCTGGAGGCCAAAGTGGCCTATGAAACCACCCCGTTCGTCAAAGCCTCGATCAAGGACGTGGTGAAAACGCTGCTGGAAGCCATCCTGCTGGTGTTCCTGGTGATGTATCTGTTCCTGCAGAACTTCCGCGCCACGCTGATCCCCACCATCGCCGTGCCGGTGGTGCTGATGGGTACCTTCGCCATCCTTTCCGCCTGCGGCTTCAGCATCAACACCCTCACCATGTTCGCCATGGTGTTGGCGATCGGCCTGCTGGTGGACGACGCCATCGTGGTGGTGGAGAACGTCGAACGCGTGATGAGCGAGGAAGGCCTGCCGCCGCGTGAAGCCACGCGTAAATCCATGGGGCAGATCCAGAGCGCGCTGGTCGGCATCGCGCTGGTGCTGTCGGCGGTGTTCGTGCCGATGGCGTTCTTCGGCGGCACCACCGGCGCCATCTATCGCCAGTTCTCCATCACTATCGTTTCCGCCATGGTGCTGTCGGTGCTGGTGGCGATGATCCTGACGCCGGCCCTGTGCGCCACGCTGCTAAAACCGATCGCCAAGGGCCATCACCACGGCAAGCGCGGCTTCTTCGGCTGGTTCAACCGCATGTTCAACCGCAACGCCGAACGCTATGAGCGCGGCGTGGGGCGGATCCTGCACGCCAGCGGCCGTTATATGGTGATTTATCTGCTGCTGCTCGGCGGCATGGCGCTGCTGTTCATCAAGCTGCCGACCTCATTCCTGCCGCAGGAAGACCGCGGCATCTTCACCGTGCAGGTGCAGCTGCCGGCGGGATCAACCCTGCAGCAAACCTCCAAAGTGGTAGAAAAGGTCGAGCAGTATTTCCTCACCGAAGAGAAACAGGACGTGCTGTCAGTATTCGCCATCATCGGCTCCGGGCCCGGCGGCAACGGCCAAAACGTGGCGCGCCTGTTCGTGCGGCTGAAAGACTGGGATCTGCGCACCTCGGGCGCCAACAGCTCGTTCGACATCATCGACCGCGCCACGCTGGCATTCAACAAGATTAACGAAGCCCGGGTGATCGCCAGCAGCCCGCCGGCTATCACCGGCCTCGGCAACTCCTCCGGCTTCGATATGGAGTTGGAAGACCACGCCGGCCTCGGCCACGCCAAGCTGATGGCGGCGCGCGATCAGCTGCTGCAGCTGGCGGCGCAAAACCCGCTGCTGTCGCGCGTGCGCCACAACGGCCTGGACGACAGCCCGCAGCTGCAAATCGATATCGATCAGCGCAAGGCCCAGGCGCTGGGCGTATCGATCGACGACATCAACAACACCCTCTCCACCGCCTGGGGCTCGACCTACGTCAACGACTTCGTCGATCGCGGCCGGGTGAAAAAAGTCTATGTGCAGGCTGCGGCGCCGTTCCGCATGCTGCCGGATGACATCAACAAATGGTATGTGCGCAACAGCGCGGGCGGCATGGTGCCGTTCTCGGCCTTCGCCACCTCACACTGGGAGTACGGTTCGCCGCGGCTGGAGCGTTATAACGGCAGCTCGGCGTTGGAGATTGTCGGCGAGGCGGCCAACGGCGTCAGCACCGGCACCGCCATGGCGGAAATGGAGAAACTGGTCAGCCAACTGCCGACCGGCTTTGGTCTGGAATGGACGGCGATGTCCTATCAGGAACGGCTGTCCGGCTCGCAGGCGCCGGCGTTGTACGCCATCTCGCTGCTGGTGGTGTTCCTGTGCCTGGCGGCGCTGTACGAGAGCTGGTCGATACCGTTCTCGGTGATGCTGGTGGTGCCGCTGGGGGTGATCGGCGCGGTCGCCGCCACCTGGTTGCGAGGGCTGGAGAACGACGTCTATTTCCAGGTCGGCCTGTTGACCATCATTGGGCTGTCGGCAAAAAACGCCATTCTGATCGTCGAGTTCGCCAATGAGCTGAACCATAAAGGGCAGGATCTGATGTCGGCAACGCTCGACGCGTCACGCATGCGTCTGCGGCCGATCCTGATGACCTCACTGGCGTTCATCTTCGGCGTGCTGCCGATGGCCACCAGCAGCGGCGCCGGTTCCGGCAGCCAGCATGCGGTCGGCACCGGGGTGATGGGCGGCATGATCTCCGCCACCCTGCTGGCGATTTTCTTCGTGCCACTGTTCTTTGTGCTGGTGCGGCGCCGCTTCCCGGGTAAAGCGCATCCAGTCACCACGACAACAGCCGCCGGCGAGTGATCGGCGGCGCATAAAAAAAGCAGCGTCGGGTTACCGATGCTGCTTTTTTTCGAACGATAATCTCGTTCCCAAGGTGTTTCAGTGACTTTCCAATGACTCAACCTTGCCATCTGCTTCAACGCTGTGTCAGTTGCCCAACATCTCATCAATGAAGTCTTTCCAGTTTCCTAATTCACGATCAACCATAATACTTTACAACCTCAATTATTTGACGAAGCGGATTCTACGCCTGTTTTTTGACCATGTGAAGGGAAACGGGAACGATGCCGGGCCCGAAAACCGGGGTTAGCGCACATTTTCGTATTTATCTGATCAATGTGCAGTGCAGCTATTCCCTTGTGATATCAATTTCTCCACGATAGCGTGTAAAAGGTATAAAAATACGCCAATGGAGCCCAGTTCATGTCCACTTCTTTGTCTCTCTTAGAGTTAAAAACGCAAGGGCGCTATCAGGAAGCCACTGCGCTGGCGTTACGGCAACTGGCGGAGGAGCCGGAAGCGGCAACGCTGCACTTTCAGTTGGCCTGCCTGTATGACGTGCAGGGCCTGGAGCAACAGGCCATCCCCCACTACCTCGCGGCGCTGGCTCGCGATTTGCCGTCCGCCCAGCGCCGTGAAGCCTGGCTGGGTCTCGGCAGCACTTACCGCGCTCTGGGGGAATATCCGGCTTCGCTGCGCGCTTTCGACGACGGCCTGAGCGAGTTCCCGCAGGCCAAAGAGCTGATGCTGTTTCGCGCCATGACCCGGTACAACCTGGGGGACGGTAAACAGGCCGTGGCCGATCTGTTGCTGCTGCTGGCGGAAACCTCGTCAGATGCCGACATCCGCAGTTATCAACGCGCCATTCGGCACTATGCCGCCGATCTCAGTCTTATTGGTTAGAGGAAAACGATGGAAATCATCACGGATATGAGCCGCCGCGCCGTCGACTGGCAACGGCTGTGTGAATTGCTGGAGGCTGCCGGGCTGGGCAAACGCGATCCTCATACGCTGCAACGCGTTTACCAGCATAGTCAGTTTTGCTATTGGGGATTTATCGGCGATGAGCTGATAGCCACTGCGCATGCCATCAGCGATCTGACATCGGTCGCCTATCTGGCCGACGTGGCGATCGATCCGCGCTTTCAGGGGCAGGGGTTGGGGCGCCGGTTGATGGATCGGGTGATGCAAGATCTGGCGCCGCTCGGCAAGATATTCATCTATTCGGTGCCGGAAAAACTGGCTTTCTATAAGAAGTACGGCTTTCACGATTTAACCACCGGTATGGTGTATGCGGACGGCGCCTCGCTGCAGCGTCTGCAACAGGGGGGCTACGTGCGTTAAGCGCGCATCACAGCGTTTTGGTCATAAACACCCGGCTGGTACCCGGCGGCAGGCATGGCACCTCCCCCATTCGCTGCCAGCCATGCCGTTGATAAAAGCCCGGCGCCTGAAAACTGATGGTGTACAACACGGCGGAAAGGCAACCCCGACGGCGCCCTTCCTGCTCGAAACGGCGCAACAGTTCGCTGCCCACCCCCGCTCCGCGCAGCGCCTCCGGCAGATAAAAGAGATCAAGAAACAGCAAGCCCAGCGAGGAGCGTCCGGTAATCCCGCCCAGGACTTCACCGCTGTCGGGATCTTTTATCACCACCGCCAGCGGCTGGCGATCGCCGTAGCCGATATATTCATCGTTAAAACGGTCCAATCCGTCCGCAATACAGGACGTTATTTCCGATGTTACCCGATCGGAAATTTCGATATGGTATTCTTTCACGCCAACTCTCCGTATCAATCAACTGCGTTTGCGTTCCGATCGCAGCTTAAAACATCGCATTCTCTTTGTTTAGATTTATCTTCGTGTCAATTTTAGCGGCATTACCTTATCCCCATAGCCAACGATTAAAATAAAGCCGCCATCGTCGGTAAAAACAAGAAACTTCTTAGTTATTAACCCATTAAGGCAGTGATTGCCACCCTTTACGATCGATAAAAACGATCGAATAAAAAATAATGATAGTCAACACCTATGTTAATTCCTTTTAATCCTCGGGGTATTAATAGAGGATTTCTATTCTGTTGAACGCTTCCTGAGCAGAGTATTGATTAAAAATAAAATTTACTCTTTATAAATCATGGTAGTATATTAGGCTTACCTTGCTTGCCGCGTCCGAGGAGGCGTCTCTGCCTGCGGCGCCAGAACAATTCAATATGAAATTATTTATATTATTTATTTTTTTATGTTTTAAGATATCAATCCTCACCGGGAAATAGAAAGTAAAGGATTATAATAAAATGGAAATTGATATTTTCAGCGAGTGTACCTATACCGCCATCGGCATCCGGCAGCTTATCACCCAAACCTGGGGAGAAAAACGTGCGCCTGCCGGCTTTAACCGCAAAAAGGTCTGCTTTATCGATGTCACCCTCGACAATTTTGAAGCGCGCTACCGCGACGAATATGCCAACCCTAACACCTATAAAATAGTCATTATCACCGACTGTCCACATGAAATGGTTATTGTCGACAGAAAGACCATTATATTATCAAACCTTATATCATTGAGCCGCTTCAGCCACCTGATCGGCGACTTATATAAGCGTTACAGCCACTATACCGAGCCGCCGCAACTCTCTCAGCGCGAGTCGCTGTTCCTCTCGGAATGGTCGACGGGAAAATCGCTGAGCGACATCAGCCATGCCATGAATATCCAAAGCAAAACCGCCAATCATTACAAATCGCGAATCATGAAAAAACTCGGCGCCAGCCGAATAAAACCGCTGTTGCATATTACCCGCGTACGGTGTTTAACCGATCGTTTAAACATAAGAATAAATAAAGAGTAGCCTTCTCTCCCTCAGCTCCGTCCATACGGCTGGGCCTTTCGCCGGCGCCTTTCACTAGCGCCGTCGGCGAAGGCAGCCGTGTAACCGCGTCGCCGGCCTCATCAATCGCACTACGGGCGCATCGTTGCTGGATCTCGTCGCTGCTTTACTGGCATTATCTCTGCTATCGCCGGGCGGCGAGAGGGCCAAAGATCGCGCCCGCCGCTCAGTATCGACTCGACGAGACAGGTAGCTTTACGCCATGGCAAATAAACCGCAACAGACAACGCTGACGATGTACGGCATCAAAAACTGCGACACCATCAAAAAAGCCCGCCGCTGGCTGGAAGATCAGGGCGTGGCCTATCATTTTCACGACTACCGCGCCGACGGCCTGGACGAACAACGGCTACGCGGCTTCGTCGCACAACTGGGCTGGGAGCCGCTGCTCAATACTCGCGGCACCACCTGGCGCAAGCTGGATGAAGCGCAGCGCAACGCCTGCGATAACGCCGATGCCGCCATCGCGCTGATGCTGGCGCAGCCGGCCATCATCAAACGCCCGCTGCTGGACGCCGGCGACGGGCGCGCCCTGCTCGGCTTCAACGCCGACGCTTATCAGCAATTTATCGCCGAGGTTGCCGTATGACTTGCCCGGTTATCGAACTGGCCCAGCAGTTGATCAAACGCCCTTCTCTCAGCCCAAATGATGAAGGCTGCCAGCAGCTGATGATTGAACGTCTGCAGGCAATCGGCTTCACCGTCGAGGCGATGGACTTCGAAGACACCCAAAACTTCTGGGCATGGCGCGGCGAAGGACAAACCCTGGCGTTCGCCGGGCACACCGACGTGGTGCCGACTGGCGACGAAAAACGCTGGGATAACCCGCCGTTTGAACCGGCGATCCGCGACGGCATGCTGTATGGCCGTGGCGCAGCGGACATGAAAGGGTCATTGGCCGCGATGGTAGTGGCGGCGGAACGCTTTGTCGCCGCTAATCCGCATCATCAGGGCCGCCTGGCTTTTCTGATCACCTCAGATGAAGAGGCCAGCGCCACCCACGGCACGGTTAAAGTGGTTGAAACGCTGATGGCGCGCAACGAGCGATTGGATTACTGCCTGGTCGGTGAGCCGTCCAGCACCGAGCGCGTCGGCGACGTGGTGAAGAACGGCCGTCGCGGTTCGATCACCGCCAACCTGCATATCCACGGCGTACAGGGGCACGTTGCCTATCCGCATCTGGCGGACAACCCGGTGCACCGCGCCATGCCGGCGCTGAATGAACTGGTGGCGATCGAATGGGATCGCGGCAACGAGTTCTTCCCGCCAACCAGCATGCAGATCGCCAACGTGCAGGCCGGCACCGGCAGCAACAACGTGATCCCGGGCGATCTCTATGTCCAGTTCAACTTCCGTTTCAGCACCGAACTCACCGATGCGATGATCAAACAGCGCGTGGAAGAGCTGCTGGAACGCCATCAGCTGAATTACAGCATCGAATGGCGCCTGTCCGGCCAACCCTTCCTCACCTCGCGCGGCGCGCTGGTGGATGCGGTGGTCAACGCCGTCGAGCACTATTCAGAATTGACGCCGCAGCTGCTGACCACCGGTGGCACCTCCGATGGCCGCTTCATCGCGCAAATGGGCGCGCAGGTGGTGGAACTGGGGCCGGTCAACGCTACCATCCACAAGGTCAACGAATGCGTCAACGCCGCGGATCTGCAGCTGCTGAGCCGCATGTATCAACGCATCATGGAGCAATTGGTCGCATGATCACCGCAGAGATGCTCACTGGCCGCTCGACCGAACACCTGACGCCGCTGAGCGGCAACCATCGGCTGCAGCCGCAGGCGGCCAACGCCTTCCTGGCGATGCAGCAGGCGGCGCGCGCGGCGGGATTCGATCTCCAGCCCGCCAGCACCTTCCGCGATTTCGATCGGCAACTGGCTATCTGGAATGGCAAATTCTGCGGCCAGCGGCCAGTATTAGATAAGGACAGCCGGCCGATCGACGTCGCGCCGCTGTCCGCCGCCGAGCGCTGTGAGGCAATCCTGCGCTGGTCGGCCCTGCCGGGCGCCAGCCGCCACCACTGGGGCAGCGATCTGGACGTGTACGACCCGTCGCTGCTGCCGGAAGGGCAAAAGCTGCAGCTGGAGCCGTGGGAGTATGAGGAAGGCGGTTATTTTGCGCCGCTCAACCAATGGCTGACGGCGCATATGGCCGAGTTCGGTTTCTACCGTCCCTTTACCGAAGACTGCGGCGGCGTGGCGGTGGAACCGTGGCATCTGAGCTACCGGCCGCTGGCGCAAGAGGCCGAACATTTGCTGACCCCGGCGCTGTTGCTGGCGGCCTGGCAAGACAAGGAGGTCGCCGGTGCCGAATGGCTCGAACGCCATCTGCCATCGATTTTTTCGCGTTTCATACGCAGTGAAGGAAAGGAGTAGCTATGCAATGGTTAGCTGATTACTGGTGGATTATCCTGCTGGTTCTGGTGGGGATGGTCGTCAGCGGCATCAAGGAACTGCGCCGCGTTGACGTCAAAAGCTATCTGGCCAACAAGCCGGAGATACCGCCGCACCGCGACAACAACGCCCAGTGGGATGACGAAGACGACTGGCCGAAAAAGAAATGACAACAGGGCGCTCATCGGCGCCCTGAGTTTTTAACGGAAGGCGATCAGCTCGCCGCGCTTGCCGGACAACGCCTCGTCCCAGTAGCGCTGCGGCACATAGTAATGCAGCCTTTCCAACGCGGCGTTCATCATGTCCTGATTGATCGCATGCCCGACGTTCTCTTCCACGTCCAGCGTGAAATCCACGCCGTTGGCCCGTAACGCATCTGCCGCCGCGTGAGCGTGTTGCACCGCGATCACCGCATCCTCCTCGCCGTGGATCAAATGCACCACGCTGTCGCCGAAAGCCTGTTCAGGCAGCCGGGCGAAACGCCCGCTGAACGCCACCACGCGCCCGGCCAGCCGGGTTTCGGCTTTCAACGCCTCCAGCGCCATGATCGCCCCCTGCGAGAACCCCACCAGAGCAGTACCGGCATAGCCCACGCCGCTCAGCTGCTGCCAATGACGCACCACGGCCACAAACTGCGGCATCACTTCAGCGATGCGCGCCGCTCGGTTCTCTTCGGTCACATCCTGCACCGAAAACCACTGGCGCCCGGCGCCGTTGCCGAAAGCGTCGGGGCCACCGATGCTCACCACCTGTGCCTGGGGAAAATCTTTGGCGAAATAGCGGCCGATCTCCCCCATCGCCACCGGGTTGTCGCCGACACCGTGAAACAGCAAGATCAGCTGCGCCGCCGGGGTTGCCGGGCTTTGGACAACGAAATGCTCATGTTTCATCGATGACTCCTTAATAGTAATCAAATCTGGCGCAGCGACAGTCGTCGCCGCACCGCTGACAGCTACTATACGCCGCTGAGAAATCGGGAAAATCGGGTTTTATTGAGCGAGTTCTTCAATTTATTGCAACGACTGCGACCAGTCGCGCCAGTAGCGGCAGTGCTGCGCATTCAGCTGCTCCAGCGCCTGCGCCGTTTCGTGTCGCCAGTGGCGCAGCAAGGCTTTCTGGCCGTTGACGCCCGCCTGCTCCGCGCAGGCCGCCGGAGATTGCCGCCGTTGCAGGTGGCCGCGCAGCGCAGGCAGCGGCAGGTTGCTGGCCAACAGCAAGCGCTGCAACGCCCCCAGGCTGGCTTCGAGCGGCCGATGGGCGAAGGCGAAACCGGCCAGTTCGCGCCAGTCCTCTTCGCCGAGCGACGTGTCGCCGTCATCGCCCGGGATCGCCAGCACGAGTTCGACACGCTGCCGCAGCCAGGGCCAGTCGCGCGCCAGGTGCTTGTGCGCCGCATGTCGCAGCGCCTCCCCTTGCTCGCTCAAGGGCAAGATGGCCATCGCGGTATAGCAGCCGCTGCTGGCCTCCGGCTTGCTGCCGATGCGCACCAGCTCGAACCCGCAGGATTGCCAAAAGCGCCATAGCGGCTCGGTATAGCCGAAGCTGACCGACAGGAAATCCAGCCCCTGCGCCTGGCGGCGTTGCCGCTCGACCAGCTGACGCGCAATGCCCTGTCGCCGCAACGCCGGCAGCGTCGCGATGCGGGTAATGCGCCGTGAGCGCAGCGTCGGCGCCCACCATTGTCCGCCATGGGCCGCCAACGACTGCGCCACCAGATTGCCGCGCGGCCGGCGCCGGCCGGCCCACACCTCGTGCGCCAACTCGGCGCTCAATCCGCCTTCGTCCACCAGCCACACGGCGCCGACCACCTCCAGCCCGGCCTGCGCCAGCCCGAAATGCATGCCGGGCGCGTCCATCAGCCGGCGCAAATCCAGCGGCGAGGTGCGGTAATGCGCGCTGCTCAGCAACGCGTAGAAGCGCGCCAGCCGCTGCGGCTCGGCGCACAGCTCAGGCTGTTCCGCCTGGCTGTAATGGATCGCCTGGCCATCCGCCGGCCAGACGGGCAGTTCGTTGAACAACAGCGCATTGTCCGTTACCCGCTCCAGCGCATCACCCTGCGCCCAGCGCATCGGCTGTTGCAGGCTCAGCGGCTGGTAGGACGGCAGCCCGGCGCAAAATTTCAGTAAAAAACCACGGCCGGTACCTTCATAGCCCTGCACCGTGGTGGTTAACAGCACGCGCGGGAAATAGCCGATCAGCTGCTGCAACAGCGGCGCGGGGATCGCCGCCGCCTCATCCACCAGCAGCCACCCCACGGCGCTGACGTCCCCCTCCCGGCACTGCGCCAACAAAGCATCGGGAGCCCAAAACTGCGCGCGCCCCTGCGCCCATTCCCCAGCCACCTGCGTAGCGGCGCGGCTCGGCCCGGAGATCCAGCAGGTCAACGGCGACTGCGCCACCAGCATGCCGGCCAGCGTCGATTTGCCGCGGCCGCGGGCGGCGGTCAACACCCATACGCCGGATTCGGCCTGCAGCAGCGTCGTCAGTATCGCCCGTTGTTCGTCGGTCGGTTGGCCATCCGGCGGCCGCCAGTCCGCGCGCGCCGGCAGCGCGGCCAGCGCCAGAGGCGCATCCTGCCGCCAGACAGTCACTTCGCTGTCGTCAGCCAGATGGTGCTGCAGATGGTGAATGAAATGCGGAGTGGTGATCGGCTGCGGGCAATCGCTCCAGCGCAGGCTGTCGCCGTCCGGCTGCTGCGGCCATTGCCGCCAGGGCGGCGTCAGCAGCAGCAGCCAGCTGCCGGCGCGCAGCGCGCCGCACAGCGCCGCCAACGCTTCCACGTCCAGCGACTGGCCGGCGTCGAACACCGCATGCAGCCGCTCTTGCCCCAGCAATTGGCGCACCGCGCCGCTCGCCAAAGCCGCCTGACCGGGCGGCGGGTTTTCCCCCACCCACGGCCAGTCGCCCGGCAGCGTCGCCGCCAGCCGCTGCGCCTGTTCGCGGCACCAGTCGGGCTCACCGCTGAGCACCAGCAGGCGCCGGATGCCCTGCTGCCGCATGAGTTGTTGCGCTGCCTGTAACATAAGGCTATCTCAATCCGAAAAAAATGCCGGAGTCAGGCTCCGGCACTTGAGGCGTTAACGGGATGCGAAGGTATTGCAGGTATTGGGATCGCCGCTGTCGAAGCCCTGTTTAAACCAGGTGTAGCGCTGCTGCGAGGTGCCGTGGGTGAAGCTGTCCGGCACCACTCGCCCCTGGCTCTGCTGCTGCAGGCGATCGTCGCCAATCGCCTGCGCGGCGTTCAGCGCCGCCTGCAGGTCGCCCTCTTCCAGCATCTGCTGCTTCTCGGCGTATTTGCCCCACACGCCGGCAAAACAGTCCGCCTGCAGTTCCATTTTCACCGACAGGCGGTTTACTTCCGCCTGGCTGGCGCCCTGCTGCATCTGGCGCACCTTCGGCTCGATGCCCAACAGGTTCTGCACGTGGTGGCCGACTTCGTGCGCCACCACATAGGCCTGGGCGAAATCACCGCCGGCGCCCAGCTTGGTCTTCATATCCTGATAGAAAGACAGATCGATATACACCGTTCTGTCGCCCGGGCAGTAGAACGGCCCCATCGCCGCCTGACCGGTGCCGCAGCTGGTGCGCGTCACGCCGCGGTACATCACCAGCTTCGGCGGTTGATAGGTTTTGCCCATGCGCTGGAAAATCTCTTTCCAGTTATCCTCGGTCGAGGCCAGCACCACCGAGGTGAACTTGGCCAGCTCATCATCTTTCGGGCTGATGTTGGCGCTCTGTTGTTGACCCTGCGGTGCGACGTTGCCGCCGTTCAGCAGCGGCGACAGATCGATGCCGTAATAGCCGGCCACCAGCACCACCACCAGAATGACGATGCCGCCCTTGCCCCCCACCGGCACGCGGAAACCGCCGCCGCCGCCCAAACCTGAAGACTGCCCGCGACGATCCTCAACATTGTCGCTTTCCCGACGCCCTTGCCAACGCATAAAATACACTCCAGATATTTCCCCTGCTCGTTGAAGCTGCGCGCGATCGTAAACGCAGAGGCAGCTTCAAGCCTGAGAGGGATAGGTTTTAGTCATCTCGCATCCATCATTATAAATGGTCTGCCGCGGAGGAAATGTAGAAATTTTCTGGAAAAACGCAGAATAGCGGGGCGATCCGGCCGGATCGCCCCGAATGGCGGTGCCAACGCTTAGTCGAGCTTCACGCCGATGCGGCGCGCCACTTCTTCATAGGCTTCGATCAGGCCGCCCAGGCTTTGACGGAAGCGGTCTTTGTCCATCTTGTCCAGGGTGTTTTTGTCCCACAGGCGGCTGCCGTCCGGCGAGAATTCATCGCCCAGCACCACTTCGCCATTGAACAGGCCGAACTCCAGCTTGAAGTCGACCAGGATCAGGCCGGCGTCGTCGAACAGCTGGGTCAATACCTCGTTGGCGCGGTAGCTCAGCTCACGCATGCGCGCCAGGTGCTCTTTGCTCACCCAGCCGAAGGTTTCGCAGTAGGATTCGTTGACCATCGGATCGTGCATGGCGTCGTTTTTCAGGAACAGATCGAACAGCGGCGGGTTCAGCACCAGGCCTTCTTCGATGCCCAGACGCTTCACCAGCGAACCGGCGGCGCGGTTACGGATCACGCATTCCACCGGCACCATGTCCAGTTTCTTCACCAGCACTTCGTTGTCGGACAGCAGACGCTCCATCTGGGTCGGGATGCCGGCTTCTTCCAGTTTGCTCATGATGAAATGGTTGAACTTGTTGTTCACCATGCCTTTGCGATCGAACTGCTCAATGCGCTGACCATCCAGTGCTGACGTATCGTTGCGGAACTCCAACACCAACAGATCGGGATTCTCGGTGGTGTAAACGGTTTTTGCCTTTCCGCGATACAGCTCAGCTAGCTTTTGCATCTTACTTACTCCAGTGATGTATCCCCGTTGTCTCCCGAGCGCGGCCCGAAATTAGGGGGTATAGAATTGACCTAATGAATTCTTTGGCGTGCCGGACACTATTGTGCCAAACCTGCGACGCAAACGATACCGTATAGACAAAACAAAAAGGGGCCGAGGCCCCTTTTTGATTATTTAACGCTGGTTTTACTGAAGGCAGACTGGAATGCCGCCACCAGTGCGTCGTTTTTCGACTGGGTGAGCGGTTTGCCTTTCGGATCGATAAATTGCAGGCTGGTGCGGTTGTTGAGATCGCCGACCTGCAGTTTGTAATCGCCTTCCGCCAGTTCAGGATCCTTGACGCCCAACGCATCCCAATCGCTGCTGCTCAGGGACTTGTAGGTCACGGCGACGGTGCCCTGCGGACGGCTGCGGTCACCCACTTTCATCCCCAGTTTTTCGAGCGCCGCCGGCAGGCGATCCCACACTACGGTGTACGGGCCGCGCACCACCAGCATCGGCAGGCCGGTGTCATCGGCGCCGCTCTGCACGTCCAACGCGCCGAAACGGCTGGCCGTCTGGCTGCTCGCCAGGTTGTCCTGCTTGTCCAGGCCTTCGATCAGGGTGTTGATCATCATGCCGTTGTAGCGCTGGATCTCAGACTGATCGGTCACCTGCTCGGTCTTGCCCTGCTGCTGCAGGCCAACACTTTTCACCACCAGCGCCTGCTGGTAGCCCTGTTGCTGCACGCTGATCTGATAACGGCCTTCATACTGGTTGTCTTCGTCCAGACGGTTCCACTTCACCCAGTCGGTGGTCAGGGTCTGACCGGCGTCCTGGCGGGAAGCGATCGCGATGTTCTTCGCCTGCAGCAGGCTGACCACGCGCGACCACAGGTTCTGGTTCTGCGGGCTGTTTTCCAGCAGCAGCGTGCCGCTGTCGCCGGCGTACTGCGCACGCGAACCGCTCAGCAGCGCCAACGGCTGCACCGGCGGACGAATGTCCAGTTGCTTGCCGACGTTGCCTTGCAGCGTCGTGGCGGGAACGTCATAGTTGCCGCTCTGCACCGGCAGGATCATGCCGGACGGCGCGTTCAGCGCCTTGAGCGGAGCCGCGTCGAGGTAAGCCTCGTCGCCGCTGACCTGGCGCTTGTAGCGCTGATCGCTGCTGCAGGCCGCCAGCATCATCACCAAAGAGATGCCCACTACTTTTGCTACCGTCGACTTTTGCAATGAATAAGCCATCAAATTTCCCTTAGAGTTACAGCAAACCGACGCTTTTCAGCGCGCGCTCCACCACCGGGCGGGCGGCTTCGCTCAACGGCGTCATCGGCAGACGCAGCGTATCGGTTGCCATCAATCCCAACGCCTTACAGGCCCACTTCACCGGAATTGGGTTTGCTTCTACAAATAGATCCTGATGCAACGGCATCAAGCGCTGATTTAAGCGGCGCGCTTCGGCAAATTTGCCCTGCGCCGCCAGCGCGCAAAGTTGCGCCATCTCGCGCGCGGCCACGTTGGCCGTCACGGAAATCACCCCTTTGCCGCCCAGTTGCATGAAGTCCAGCCCGCTGGCGTCGTCGCCGCTCAGCAAAATGAAGTCTTCATCGTCAACCAGCACTTGGATCTGACTAACGCGACTTAAGTTCCCCGTCGCTTCTTTTACAGCAACAATATTCTTGATTTTCGCCAGCCGAGCGATGGTCGGCGGCAGCATGTCGCAGCCAGTGCGCGAAGGCACGTTGTACAGGATCTGCGGCAGCTCGGTGCTCTCGGCGATCGCCTTGAAGTGCTGATACAGCCCTTCCTGCGTCGGCTTATTGTAGTACGGCGTCACCGTCAGACAGCCCACCACGCCGGTGTTGGCGAAGCGGGTGGTGAGCGCGATGGCTTCGGCGGTGGCGTTGGCGCCGGTGCCGGCGATCACCGGGATGCGGCCGTCGGCCAGCTCCAGCGTCTGCAGCACCACGTCAACGTGCTCGTCATGGGCAAGCGTTGCGGACTCGCCGGTGGTCCCTACGGAAACGATCGCCGCGGTGCCACTGGCTACATGATAATCGATCAATTTTTTTAGGCTCGCGCGATCGACAGCACCTTTGTCGTCCATCGGCGTAACCAGTGCAACAATACTTCCCGTAAACATTGGCCGTCCCCTCCACAAACAAGTCACTCATGGTACTTTTGCTGCCTATCCAAAAGCAAGCGCACAACCGCGTTGTAAGCGCTTGGCAGGCGGTTTTTTTTATGTTTACCATGGTAACCCCATTAAGCACGACAGGAAGCGCCATTTTGCCTCAGTCAGACGAACACTATCTCGTGATTACCGCGCTCGGCGCCGACCGCCCCGGAATCGTCAATACCATCACCCGCCACGTCAGCAGTTGCGGATGCAATATCGAAGATAGCCGTCTGGCCATGCTGGGAGAGGAGTTCACGTTCATCATGCTGCTGTCCGGCAGCTGGAACGCCATCACCCTGATCGAATCCACCCTGCCGCAAAAAGGCGCGGAGCTGGAGCTGCTGATCGTGATGAAACGCACAAACTCGCATGAAAGGCCGCCGATGCCGGCCACGGTGTGGGTACAGGTTGAAGTGAAGGACTCGCCGCACATCATCGAACGTTTTACCGATCTGTTCGACTCCAGCCAGATGAACATCGCCGAGCTGGTGTCGCGCACGCAGCCGGCGGACGGCGACCTGCCGCCGCAGCTGTATATCCAAATCACCGCCCACAGCTCCGGCGATCGGGACGCCTCAAATATTGAGCAAGCCTTCCATCGCCTATGTACAGAATTGAACGCGCAAGGCAGTATTAGCGTGGTGAACTATCCACAGCATGATGAAAAAGATGGAGAGTAGTGATGAGCCCATTGAAAGCCGGTGACACAGCGCCGAAATTTAGTTTGCCTGACCAGGACGGTGAGGAAATTAATTTGGCCGACTTCCAGGGACAGCGAGTATTGGTCTATTTCTATCCGAAGGCGATGACGCCGGGCTGCACCGTGCAAGCCTGCGGCCTGCGGGACAACATGGAAGAATTGAAAAAGGTCGGCGTCGAAGTGCTGGGCATCAGCACCGACAAGCCGGAAAAACTGTCGCGCTTCGCCGAAAAGGAGCTGCTCAACTTCACGCTGTTGTCTGATGAAGATCATCAGGTGTCGCAACAGTTTGGCGTGTGGGGCGAGAAAACCTTCATGGGCAAGACCTACGACGGCATTCACCGCATCAGCTTCCTGATCGACGGTAACGGCAAGATTGAAAAAGTGTTTGATGACTTCAAAACCACCAATCACCACGACATCGTGCTGAGCTACCTGCAGCAGTAATCCTCACGAAGCGCAGCGCCTGCTGCGCTTCGTCTCTCCCCGGTCAGTCGGCCTTGTCTTCCAGTTCCACCCGCAGTTCATCCGGCCAGGCGTGGATCACCGCCTTCACCAGCGTCGCCAGCGGTATGGCGAAAAACACCCCCCAGAAGCCCCACATGCCGCCGAACACGATCACCGACAGGATAATCACCAGCGGATGCAGGTTGACCGCCTCGGAGAACAAAATCGGCACCAGCAGGTTGCCGTCCAGCCCCTGCACCACCAGATAGGCGACGATCAGCGTCCAGAAATCGGCGCCGACGCCCCATTGGAACAGCGCCACCACCACCACCGGTATGGTGACCAGCACCGCGCCGATGTAGGGGATCAACACCGAGAAGCCCACCAACACCGCCAACAGCAGCGAGTAGCGCATGTCCAGCACGGCGAACACCAGGTAGGTCGCCACGCCGACAATCACCATCTCCAGCACCTTGCCGCGGATGTAGTTGGTGATCTGTTGATTCATCTCGTTCCAAACCTGGCCGGCCAGACCGCGATTGCGCGGCAGCACGCGGCGCACCGCGTTCAGCAGTTGCTCTTTGTCCTTCAACAGGAAGAACATCATCATCGGCACCAGGATCAGATAGATAGCCAGCGTCAGCAGGCCGACCAGCGATGCCAGCGAGAATTTCACCACCGATTCGCCCATGCCGGACAACCGGCTGCGCAAGTTTTCCGCCATCATGTCGATGATGCCGGCATCCACCAACGCCGGATAACGCTTCGGCAGCGTCGCGGCGAAGTTATAGAACTGATTGAGCATGCCCGGCAGATCGCTCATCAGATTGATGCCCTGCTGCCAGGCGGTCGGCGCGACGACGAACACCAGCAGCATGGCGACGCCCGCGAACACCAGCAGCATGATGCTCGCCGCCCAGGTGCGCGAACAGCCGATGCGCTGCAGGCGCGCGGTCGGCCATTCCAGCAGATAGGCCAGCACGATGGCGACCAGCAGCGGGGTCAGAATGCCGTGCAAAAAATAAAGAATGAGGAAGCCGGCGACCAGAATCACCAGCAGCGCGATAGCCTGCGGATCGGTGAAACGGCGGCGGTACCACTGTAATAACATCTCCAGCATCAGAGCGGGCTCCTCGAGATTTGACGGGCGGGCATGGCGATTCCTGTGACGGGCCTGGTTAAAGCATAGATAGAACGGGCGCACGCGGGGGTGCAAAGCACTCAGAGTACCCAAAGTTAGCCATACATCAACAGCGATTTGGCTGATTTTATCGCACGGGCAGGCGATCGGCGCAAAAATCCGCAGACGCCGGTGAACGGCCCCGGGAGGGGCCGCTGAAGATTACAGCGAGGTACTGATGGAGAGAGGCGAACCGACCGCCAATGCGAACAACAACACACAGCCGATCGCGATTGCCGCCGCCAGATCATTTTTCATTGTCCCGTCCCTTGATGCTTAAAGTGATTATCGCCACGAACTCTGTCGGTTCTTACGTTGATAGCCTTTTCCGATGCACGCCATTAAAAACCCCCGCCAGGGCGGGGGAGAAAACGTTCTGGTGCATCAAGTATTACAAGGAGGTCATGAGGGATTGCTAACCCTAAATGACTATTTCAAGCTAGGATTATTCCCAGAACATGGCAAGCGATCGCGTCGAGGTTATCCGCACTTTGAGATAAACCTCATAAAAAAATCCCGCACGGCTGCGGGATGAAGGGATGATAACGTCATGAATTTCTTGTACGAACAATGAGGCGGTATTGTCGTCATTTGGCGACAATACCGCGCCGTCACGGTGCTCACAAGGGAAATTTGACCGCCGGCAGGAAATCAGAATTTCGCCAATGCACGCGATCGTGAACCATTCGGCATCAGCGAAAAGAAATGAGATTTTCGTCAGACAGTCGCCGGAAAAAAACCGGTAGCATGGCCAACATAATCCCAGATGCGGTTGGGGGAGAGATGAACAACAAGCCGTTTGAATTTGATGAAGCGATCTGCCTGGCGATTGGGCGTGGCGTCTGTGAGGTCGTGAAGATAGGGGATGAAATCAGCGTCTTCTCCCTATTGGAAGCTATCGAAGGTTTCATCGAGCGGCAGGCGCTCAGCGAAAGCGAGGTCGCGGCGGCGGACGACGCGCTGGATCTGATCACCGGTTTGGTCCACCGCCAATAGTGATTCATTAACAAACAGAGAAGGAATACCATGGCAATACCTTCCCCACTGGTCTGGCAGCGTGCAGACTATCTCGTCAGTACCGATCCCGCCCTGCTGGATCTCGACGCCATTCATGCATTTCTGACCCGTTCGACATGGGCGGAGGGCATTGATAAAGAGACCGTTCGCCAGTCCCTCTCCCACAGCCTGTGCTTCGGCTTGTATCACGGCACCAGGCAGATCGGCTTCGCCCGGCTGGTCACTGATTACGCCACCTTCGGCTATCTGTGCGACGTGTACGTGCTGGAGACGCATCAAAAAAGCGGGCTGGGCCTGTGGCTGACGGAATGCTGCCAGGCCCATCCGCTGATGGCGACGCTGCGACGAGTCATGCTGGTCACCAGCACCGCTCCCTGGCTCTACGAAAAAGTGGGCTACACCGCCATCAACAGCCCCGATTTTGTCTGGCAAATCGCTCAGCCAGACATCTATCGACGCTAAATTTTCAGTCAAGTCGCCCCGCTCCCCCACTTTCCCCGTGCCATTGAAAGCGCGGCGGTCAGGGGGCATGCCGGGCGACAAATTTTACCTTTCGCCCCTTTCAAGGAGAATCTATGCCCGTTTCAGCCCGTAACCAATTAGCCGGTACCGTGTCTTCCGTCGCCAAAGGCGCCGTCAACGACGAAGTGGAGATCACCCTGCCGGGCGGTGAGAAACTGGTGGCCATCGTGACGGTGCAAAGCCAACAGTCGCTGGGATTAACCGTCGGCAAAGAGGCCGTCGCACTGATTAAAGCGCCCTGGGTGATCCTGGCGACGGAGGATTGCGGCTTGCGTTTTTCCGCTCGCAACCAGTTTGCCGGGGAAGTCATTGCGGTTGAGCACGGCGCGGTCAACAGCACCGTCCACCTCAAAACGGACGCCGGCTTTGTGCTGACGTCGGTGATCACCAATGAAAGCCTGCAGGAAATGGCGCTGAAGAACGGCTCGCGCGCCATCGCGCTGATCAAGGCCTCATCGGTGCTGCTCGCCGTCAGAGACTGATAGCGCAAGCGGGCTGTTCAAACCGCTATTTCAGCGCCTGCTCGGCCAGCAGCCCGAGGGCGATGAGGATCATCGCCGCGCCGGAAATGCGCCCCACCACCTTCGCAGCCTGCGGGCGCGTGCGCAGCACCGACTGTGAACCGAACCCCACCAACAGATACACCAGGCCGCAGCTGATCAAATGCACGGCGCCCAACGCCAGCATCTGCATCGGCACCGACCATGCGGCCCGGGCGTCGGTAAACTGCGGCAGCAGCGCCAAAAACAGCAGAAACACCTTGGGGTTCAGACCGCTGACGCACACGCCCTTGCCGGCCCAGCGCAGCCAGGAGTCGGAACGCTGATCCTCGCCGGCGCCCGGCACCGGCGGGTGCAGCAACATGTTGAAGCCGATCCACAGCAGGTAAGCCGCCCCCAGCAAGGTGAGCGCCGTCAGCGCCAGCGGGTTGCCGACCAGTAGCGCACCAACGCCCGCCACCACGATCGCAATCATCAGCAGGTGGCCGAACAGCAAGCCGGCGACGGCAGGTACCACCACCCGGCCGCGAATGCCCGCCGAGATCACATAAGCCCAATCCATACCCGGCGTGATCACCAACAGAATCGACACCGCCCAAAACGCGGCGAACAACGCGAGCGTCATGCCGGCACCCTCTCAAACGCGCCGCGCCACACCGAACAAAGAACCATTGCGCTTTCCTCGTGGAAGAAGAGCGGCCTCCGCCTGCCGCGGCGGCCGTCAAACCGTTCAACAGATGGCAAGAATATCCTCAAGGCGTTAAAATGTGCTTTCAATTACTTGCCTGAAATCGGTGCGAACGGGGAAATTTTTCCAAATGGATAAGATTGATCGCAAAATTCTTGCTGAACTGCAGGTTGACGGCCGTTTGTCGGTGACCGAGCTGGCCGAGCGGATCGGGTTGAGCGTCTCCCCCTGCCACCGCCGGGTGCGTGCATTAGAGGAGTCCGGGGTGATCAGGGGTTACCGCGCCCAGCTCGATCCCGGCAGCCTGGGCTATAACTTTTCTGCTCTGGTGTTCGTCACCATGCGCGAAGGCGATCGCCGCGCCGTCGAAACCTTCGAAAATGCCATGGTGGACATTCCCCAGGTGGTACAGGCACAGCGGCTGTTCGGCGATCCGGACTATCTGCTGCACGTCATCGCCCGCGATCTCCCCGCGTTTCAGCAGCTTTACGACGAGAAGCTCTCCGCCCTGCCTGGCGTGCAGCGCCTGAGCTCGACGCTGGTGATGAAAACCGTGGTGCCGGAGCGTTCATTCCTGCCGCTGGGCAAATGACGACGGGAGCGCTGCCGCTCCCGTTTTTACTTCCCTTTAAGGCACAATCACGAAATCCGGATTGGCGACGGCAAACAATGCCTCGCGATCCGCCGCCGGTGGGTAAATCCACTGCGTGTTGATCTCCTGCTTAATCTTTTTGCCTTCCTGGCGGGTAAAGCGCACCTGGCGCTGCCAGCCTTCGGTATAGAGCGCGCCCCAGGGCCCCAGATCCAGGCAGGTCACATACTTCTGCTGGCTGTACGGATGCACCGGCAACCCCGCCAGCTCCGCCGCCGCATTGTGGCCGGCGACGCGGCCAAGGCTCAGCGCATGCTGGCAGGTCATCAGGTTGTGATTGCCAAGATCGTCGGTCGCCGCTTTCACCGTATCACCGGTCACGAAAATACCCGCCGCCGCCGGCGCGCGCAGGAAGGCGTCGCCGATCACCCGGCCGCTGCCGTCGCGCTCGCCGGGGATCTGCTCGGTCAGCGGATGCGCCCGCACGCCCGCCGCCAGGATCACCGTGTTGGCGGCGATGCGTTCACCGTTCGACAGCGTGGCTCCCTCGGCGTCGATAGCCGAGACGCGCAGGCCGGCCCGCATTTCCACGCCGCACTCGGTCAGCGCCTGCCGTATCACCGCCCCCGGCTCTTCGCCCATTCCGGCGCCCACTTCCGGTGCGGTATCGACGATCACCACGCGCACCTTCTCATCTTTGCCCAGCGCATCGCGCAACCTTTGCGGCATCTCCGCCGCGCTCTCCAGGCCGGTCAGCCCCGCGCCCACCACCACGGCGGTGTTGCGCGCCGGCGTCGAAGGTTTGGCCGCCAGCGCTTTGATATGGGCGTCCAAGCGCTGCGCGCTTGCCAGCGTATCGACGTTGAACCCGTATTCGGCAAAGCCCGGCACCGCAGGAACGGCAAGCCGGCTGCCGGTGGCCCACACCAGGCGGTCGTAGGCCAATTCAAGGCGTTCTCCCGCCACCGGCGCCACCGTGAGCGTTTTGGCGGCGGCATCGATGCTTTCGACCGTGCCGGCCAGATGCCGCACGCCAACGGCGGCGAGCTGAGCGGAAATGTCCGGGTTCATGTTTTCCAACACCGCTTCATACAGGCGCGGGCGGATGGTGACCGTTGGCGTCGGCGAGACCATGAGCACCTCGATATCATCATGCTTACCGGCGAGGGTAATGGCGCGCATGGCGGACACGGCGGCCCAAAAACCGGCAAAACCGGAACCGGCAATCACTATTTTCTGCGTCATGGGATGACTCCTTCATACAGGGTTAACCGGGCGATAAGGCTTGCCCGCAGTTTTTTCGGATGAACGATGCCGTTCCGCTCCCGTAACAGGGTGCAGAAGGCCCGCCCGCCCCTTCCGAGGAGGCGGGAATAAGTGTGTTTGCTTTAAGGAAAGGCGGAGCTTAGGTCTTGGCGCGCGCCGTTTTGCCGCTGCGTGCGGTGCGCTCCGTCATGCGCTCGTCGAGCCAGACGTTGACCTCACCGAAGAAGCCCTGCGGCGCCTTGCGGCCAAAGCGGGCAGCGACGTCGCCGAGAGTCTGCGCCGCCAGCGCATCGCGCATCGCCTTCTCCGCCTGCAGCATCACCGCATGGATAGCGCATTTGCCGGAGACAGCCCAATCCGGCGGGGAATCATCGAACACCGCGCAGCGCCCGCGCACCTCCTGGCAATCGAACAGCGGCTTGTGCCCCTCGATGGCGTCGATGATCGCCAAAAAGCTGATCTCGTCCGCCGGGCGCGCCAGCCGGTAGCCGCCGCGCACCCCTTCGCTGGCGGCGACGATCCCCGCCTTTTCCAGCTTGGGGAAAATCTTGGCCAGAAAGCTGGGGGAGATGCCTTGCAGCTCGGCGAGTTCGCGGCTGCTGAGCGCGCGCTGGTTATCGCCGACCAGCCACAGCAGGCAGTGGATGCCATATTCAACGCTGGTTGTGATGTACGCCATATGTCCGTTTCGATCGTCAGTGAATCTTCAATAACGCAGACTATATGAGTCTGCGTTTATCTTGTCAATAAAACACGGATCAACTTTGTCCGCGTTTTATTGGCAATTCGTTCGGCTGACGGCGAAGAAAACGTCCTTCGAAATGAAAAATAAAACATTTTTGCCCGATTCGCGCCCGGCTAACGTTTCCTTGTCGGCGGCGGCTGACTATGATGTGATGAGCGCCGCCGCCGCGGTTTGTGAGCCGCCGCACTTTCATGCGGATTGCGCGGTGGGAATAAAGAACTCTTGTCTGCTGCTGACGTCTTAGAAATGATTATTTAAGGGAAACGCCTGACTATGACCAACCGGTTGACCAAAACCGCGTTAGCGGTGCTGCTGCTCGGCACGCTGAACGCCACCGCCCTGGCGCCAGCACAGGCGGAAAGCCAGGACCAGTTGCCGGACATGGGCACCTCCGCCGGCGGCACCCTGAGCATCGGACAAGAGCTGGCGATGGGTGATTTCTACGTGCGCCAACTGCGCGCCAGCGCCCCGCTGATCAACGATCCGCTGCTGAGTCAGTACATCAATCAGCTTGGCAACCGGCTGGTGGCCAGCGCCTATTCGGTGCGCACGCCGTTCCATTTCTATCTGGTGCGCAACGATGAGATCAACGCCTTCGCCTTCTTCGGCGGCAACGTGGTGCTGCACTCCGCGCTGTTCCGCGTCAGCGACAACGAAAGCCAGCTGGCTTCGGTGCTGGCGCACGAAATCTCGCACGTCACCCAACGCCACCTGGCGCGCGCCATGGAAGATCAGCAGCGCAACGCCCCGCTGACCTGGGTGGGTGCGCTCGGTTCCATCCTGCTGGCGATGGCCAACCCGACCATGGGCATGGCGGCGCTGAGCGGCACCCTGGCCGGCACCCAGCAAGGCATGATCAGCTTTACCCAATCGAACGAACAGGAAGCCGACCGCATCGGCATTCAGGTGCTGCAGCGCGCCGGTTTCGATCCGGAAGCGATGCCCGACTTCCTGCAGAAGCTTTCGGATCAGTCGCGCTACGCTTCCAAGCCCCCGGAAATGTTGCTGACCCACCCGTTGCCGGACAGCCGCCTCTCCGACGCGCGCAACCGCGCCAACCAGATGCCGAAACACATCGTGCAGTCTTCGCAAGACTACCTGATGGCCAAGGTGCGCTCCCTGGGCATGTACAGCTCGGAAGGTTACGGCCTGAACGAAGAGCTGCTCGGCTCGCTCAGCAGAGGCAATGTGCGTGAACAGGCAGCCGCCAAATACGGCCGCGCCATTCTGTTCTATGAAGCGAAAAAATACGACGACGCGCGCAACATCATTCAGCCGATGCTGGCGCAGGATGCGAAAAACGTCTGGCTGATCGACCTGATGACCGATATCGATCTCGGCCAGAAACGCGCACCGCAGGCCATCGCCCGCCTGCAGGCGGCCAACGCCGCCCAGAACAACAACCCGGTGCTGCAGCTCAACCTGGCCAACGCCTATGTCGAAGGCAATCAGCCGGCGCAGGCGTCGAAGATCCTGAACCGCTACACCTTTGCCCATCCGGACGATCCGAACGGGTGGGATCTGCTGGCGCAGGCCAGCGCCGCTCAGGGGCTGCGCGATGAGGAACTGTCGGCCCGCGCGGAAAGCCTGGCGCTGACCGGCCGGCTCGATCAGGCCATCGGCCTGCTCAGCAACGCCAGCTCGCTGCAGAAACTCGGCAGCCTGAAACAGGCGCGCTACGATGCGCGCATCGACCAGCTGCGCCAACTGCAACAGCGCTTCCGCCAATACCAGCGCAGCTGATTCAACAAGGAATGAACGCCATGAAAAACGTCACGATTTACCACAACCCGCGCTGCTCCAAGAGCCGTGAAACCCTGGCGCTGCTGGAGCAGCACGGCGTCGAGCCCAAGGTGGTGCTGTACCTCGATACGCCCCCTACGGTCGATGAGCTGAAAAAGCTGTTGAAGGAACTGGGCTTCGCATCGGCGCGCGATCTGATGCGTAAAAAAGAAGACCTGTACAAGGAGTTGAAGCTGGCGGACGAAAGCCTGAGCGAAGAGCAGCTGCTGGCGGCGATGACGGCGAATCCGAAACTGATCGAGCGCCCGATTGTGGTGAAAGGCAGCAAGGCGCGCATCGGCCGCCCGCCGGAGCAGGTGCTGGAGATTTTATAATCGTCCGGCAAGTCTCTTATTGAACCGCAAAATACCAATAGCCCTGAACAGGGCTATTTTTAATTGATTGTTATATAAATATTTTTCGTCATCATCGCCCTCTCCTGCTGCTATGCTGCGCAAACGCCAAGTCTCACGGTGACACAAGCGTTGACAACCGTCAACACCCCATCTACCCTGATCGCATCACTGGACGAGCGATGAAAAAACACCCAGACAAGCACATCCAGGCGGCGTTAGCTTACGCCCTTTCTCAGGGCTGGCATTTTCGCCCAGGCAGGGGACATGCTTTTGGCCGGCTGCATTGTGCCTTTGCCGGGCACCAAGAACATATGATGAGCATCTGGAGCACGCCGAAAAACCCAGAGCTGCATGCCAAACAGCTCCGGCGTAAAGTCGATCACTGCCTGGCGCTGTCACAGAAAAAATAGCCGGAGAATCACCATGACGCTCTATCACTTCTCATTGACGTTGAGCGGGGTCAACGCCGACACCGCCGGGCTGGAGGATGCGCTGTTTGCGGCAGGATGCGATGACGCGCTAATCTGTTTCTACGGTAAAGCCGTCTATCTGGAATTTGATCGAGAAAGCGATAACTTTGCCCACGCCATTTGCAGCGCCATCAGCGATATTGAATCGGCAAATATTGGCGCCAACGTGATATCGGTGGATTCCAGCCTGGTAGGGGTAAGCGATATTGCCGAGCTTACTGAACTGTCTCGTCAGGCAATCGCCATGTTAAAAGACGGGACTCGCGGCCCCGGCGGTTTCCCTTCCCCGGTTCAACGGCTCGGCGGTACCTCACCGCTATGGCGCTGGGCTGATGTGGCGGCCTGGTTGGCACAACAGGGGAAAATCGACCCAAGGCTCGCAGACAATGCGCAGTGTCTGGAACACATCAACCTCGCTTTGCAACTGCGCGGCGATCGGCAACGCCAGCAGGTTGAACACTACTGCTCCCTGCTGGAACACGCAGAAAAACAGGCTTGATGGCTCGTTACAGCCCCAGAATCTCTTTAACGAACGGGATGGTCAGCTTGCGCTGGGCGGTGATCGAGGCGCGATCGAGCTGATCGAGGGTCATAAACAGCGTGCGCATCTCGCGATCCAGCCGTTTCAGCAGGAAGCGACCCACGTCTTCCGGCAGCTCGAAGCCGCGCAGCTTGCCGCGCAGCTGCAGCGCCAGCAGTTTCTCTTCGTCCGACAGCGGCTGCAGCTTGTAGATCTGCCCCCAGTCCAGACGCGAAGCCAGATCCGGCAAACGCAGGTTCAGTTGGCGCGGCGGGCGATCCCCGGTGATGAACAGACGGGTGCGGCCGGTTTCCAGAATGCGGTTATAGAGGTTGAAGATCGCCATCTCCCACTCTTCATCGCCGGCGATGCACTCGATGTTATCGATGCAGACCAGCGCCAGCTGCTCCATGCCGTCCAACACTTCAGGCACGAAGTAAGCGCGCTTGTCGAGCGGCACATAGCCCACCGCTTCCCCTTTCTGCGAAAGCTCGGCGCAGGCCGCATGCAGCAAATGGCTGCGCCCGCCGCCTTCACGCGACCAAAAATAGATATAGCTGCCATGTTCCTGACGGACGGCGGATTGGATCGCGGCTAATAGGGATGGGTTCTCGCCCGGATAAAAACTGGCGAAAGTTTCATCATCGGGAAGATAAAGTGGCAGTGAAAGCTGTGCCGGCGTATTCAGAGAAGCACCTCAACCAAAACTGGCAGAAAAACGCGGGCAGTTTAACACAGAAAACGGCCGCTGTTGAACCGGCAGGATCTTATGCCGCAATAGTGAGCAATGCCTTAGCGTCGTTTAATCGATTGCGGCTCCCTCACCGGCAAGAATAGTCTGATATCAAACCCTAACCCCATGCCTACGCAGGTTAAATTTGTAATTTAAGTAAAACCTGACCTAGTATAGGTAGGCAAAACGCAATCACCATCAACAAGGTTTCTGCAAGGATATAGACGATGAAAGTATGGAATAAAGTGCTGTTGGCCTCCTTTATCGGGTTGTTGGTTGCCGGCTGTGATGACTCCTCCAAGGTTGACGCCAACCTGGATAAAGCCAAAGACAGCGCCGAGCAGATGAAAGACGCCGCCCAGAAAAAAGCGGACGATCTGACGGACAAGGCGAAAGCGACGGCGGATGAAATCAAAAAAGAGGCCGCCACGCAGGCTGACCAACTGAAGGACAAAGCCTCGGCGATTAAAGATGAAGCCGCCAAGCAAGCGGACGCCATCACCAACGACGCCAAGGCCAAAGCCGCCGCGCTCAAAGATGACGCCGGCAAGCAGAGCCAGCAGTTGGTGGATCAGGCCAAGGCCATCAAAAACGACGCCATCAACGGCGCCAACGATCTGACCGAGCAAGCCAAGGCGAAAACCGAAGCCATCAAGAACAGCGCCGAAAACAAAGCGCAAGAGTTGAAACAAGAGACCGATGCGGCGGTGAACGGCAATACACAGCCGGCCACCCAGCAGTAAGCCATACTCAGCCACCAAGAGAGGAGCAGTAAATGGGGATTATTTCCTGGATTATCTTCGGCCTGATCGCCGGTATTTTGGCTAAGTGGATCATGCCCGGCAAAGACGGCGGCGGCTTTATCCTGACCGTTGTGCTGGGGATCGTCGGCGCCGTGGTCGGCGGCTATATCAGCACCTTCTTCGGCTACGGCAAGGTTGACGGCTTCAACTTCGGCAGCTTCGTGGTGGCGGTCATCGGCGCCATCGTGGTGCTGTTCGTGTACCGCAAAATTCGCAATTAAGGCGAATGCTCTATCAAAAGGGCAGCCCGTGGGCTGCCCTTTTCGTTACTTCTGCTCGGCCGGTTCGTCCGGCGCGTCGAGCACCTCTTCTTCCTTGCGGAACAGGCTGATAACCTTGAACAGCAGGCTCAGACCGATGCCGACGATGGTCGCCAGCGCCATGCCTTTCAGCTCCGCCGCGCCGATATGCACCTTGGCGCCGCTCACGCCGATGATCAGGATCACCGAGGTCAAAATCAGGTTTTGCGCTTTGTTGTAATCCACTTTGGATTCGATCAGCACGCGAATGCCCGAGGCGCCGATCACGCCGTACAGCAGCAGGGAAACGCCGCCCATCACCGGCACCGGCACCGCCTGGATCGCCGCCGCCAGCTTGCCGATGCAAGACAGCAGGATAGCCAACACCGCCGCGCCGCCGATCACCCAGGTGCTGTAAACCTTGGTGATGGCCATCACGCCGATGTTCTCGCCGTAGGTGGTGTTCGGCGTGGAGCCGAAGAAGCCGGAGAACACCGTCGAGATGCCGTTGGCGAACATCGAGCGGTGCAGGCCCGGATCGCGGATCAGATCTTTTTTCACAATGTTGGCGGTCACCACCAGGTGCCCGACGTGCTCGGCGATCACCACCAGCGCCGCCGGCAGAATGGTAAAGATGGCGAACCACTCAAAGCGCGGGGTGTAGAAGGTCGGCAGTGCGAACCAGTGCGCCTCGCGGATCGGGGTCAAATCCACCACGCCCATGAAGAACGACAGCGCATAGCCCACCAGCACGCCGATCAGGATCGGGATAATCGCCAGGAAACCGCGGAACAGCACCGAGCCGAGCACCGTGACCGCCAGCGTCACCAGAGAAATGGTGATGGTGGTCGAGTCGGCGCTGGCGCCTTCCGCCGGCAGCAGCCCCGCCATGTTGGCCGCCACGCCCGCCAACTCCAGGCCGATGACGGCAACGATCGCCCCCATCGCCGCCGGCGGGAACATCACGTCCAGCCAGCCGGTGCCGGCCTTTTTCACGATCAGTGCCACCAGGCAGAACAGCACGCCGCACATGATGAAACCGCCCAACGCCACTTCATAACCGAGCGGCAACAGCAGTAGCACCGGCGAGATAAACGCGAAGCTGGAACCGAGATAGGCCGGGATCTTGCCTTTACAGATGAACAGATACAGCAGCGTGCCGATACCGTTGAACAGCAGTACGGTCGCCGGGTTGATCTTGAACAGGATAGGCACCAGCACGGTTGCGCCGAACATGGCGAACAGGTGCTGGAAGCTGAGCGGAATGGTCTGGAGCAGCGGCGGGCGCTCGCTGACGCCGATGGCGCGACGGGTCATGTGTGCTTTTCCTCTGAGTCATTAATCGTTATGCAAGCTGAATTGTCTATGCTCAATGGATTTCAAGTTACAGCCAGGCGGCCAGGGCAATAATCCCCAGGAGCTTATATCAAATAAGTGACTGAGGTTATTGCCTGCAGCCAACAACGCTGTAGCTTGAAAGACGAAGAGCATAAAAAAGCCGACTCGTTAAGTCGGCTCAAATGTTTACTTGGTACCAAATATCTTGTCGCCCGCATCGCCCAGGCCAGGCACGATGTAGCCCTTGTCGTTCAGGCACTGATCGATGGAAGCGGTGTACAGCTCAACGTCCGGGTGCGCTTTCTCCAGCGCGGCGATGCCTTCCGGCGCCGCCACCAGCACCAGCACCTTGATGCTGTGGCAGCCGGCTTTTTTCAGCAGATCGATAGTGGCGATCATCGAACCGCCGGTGGCCAGCATCGGGTCGACGACCAGCGCCATGCGCTCTTCGATGTTGGAAACCAGCTTCTGGAAGTACGGCACCGGCTCCAGGGTTTCTTCATCGCGGTAAACGCCCACCACGCTGATGCGCGCGCTCGGCACGTGCTCCAGCACCCCTTCCATCATGCCCAGCCCTGCGCGCAGGATCGGCACTACGGTAATCTTTTTCCCTTTGATCTGATCCACTTCAACTGGCCCGCACCAGCCTTCGATGGTGACTTTTTCCGTCTCCAGATCGGCGGTCGCTTCATAGGTCAGTAAACTACCCACTTCTGAGGCCAGCTCACGGAAGCGTTTGGTGCTGATGTCATTTTCGCGCATCAGGCCAAGCTTGTGTTTTACCAGCGGGTGTTTCACCTCAACGATCTTCATCATTTTTCTCCTATTAAGGTGGTTGCGGCCAAAAAAATCGCGGGATTATACCTCCTTTTTTTCGCCGCGCCACCCACAATAGCCCGATCGGGATCAACAAAAGTTTGAATATCAGTATAGATGACGAAAAAGCAGAGCCGGTTCACAAGCCGCTCGCAAACGTTTGCCTGCGCTGTTAGAATTGCCGCGCCTTATTCCGGAATCAACATCGGAAGCACAGTTTTCAAACCGCAAATCGTCGTGGGGAATCGCGCAGTGACCGACAAAACCTCTCTCAGCTATAAAGACGCAGGTGTCGATATCGATGCAGGCAACGCATTGGTAGACCGCATCAAAGGTGTAGTTAAACAGACCCGTCGCCCGGAAGTGATGGGCGGTCTGGGCGGGTTTGGCGCCCTGTGTGCGTTGCCGCAGAAATACCGCGAGCCGGTGCTGGTTTCCGGTACCGACGGCGTGGGCACCAAGCTGCGTCTGGCGATGGATCTGAAACGCCACGACACTATCGGCATCGATCTGGTGGCGATGTGCGTCAACGATCTGGTGGTTCAGGGCGCCGAGCCGCTGTTCTTCCTCGACTACTACGCCACCGGCAAACTGGACGTAGACACTGCGGCCAGCGTGATCACCGGCATCGCCGAAGGCTGCAAACAGTCCGGCTGTGCGTTGGTGGGCGGCGAAACCGCTGAAATGCCGGGCATGTACCACGGCGAAGACTACGACGTGGCTGGTTTCTGCGTCGGCGTGGTCGAAAAATCCGAGATCATCGACGGCAGCAAAGTGCAGTCCGGCGACGCGCTGATCGCTCTGGGCGCTTCCGGCCCGCACTCCAACGGTTACTCGCTGGTGCGCAAGATCCTGGAAGTGAGCAACACCGATCCGACCGTGACTCAGCTGGAAGGCAAACCGCTGGCCGACCACCTGCTGGCGCCGACCAAGATTTACGTGAAGTCCGTGCTGGAGCTGATCGAGAAGGCGGACGTCCACGCCATCGCTCACCTCACCGGCGGCGGCTTCTGGGAAAACATTCCGCGCGTGCTGCCGGAAGGCATGCAGGCGGTGATCGACGAAGCCAGCTGGCAGTGGCCGGCGGTGTTCACCTGGCTGCAGCAGGCCGGTAACGTCAGCCGTCATGAAATGTACCGCACCTTCAACTGCGGCGTAGGCATGGTTATCGCCCTGCCGGAAGCCGAAGTGGAAGCGGCCATCGCGCTGCTGACCGCGGCAGGTGAAAAAGCGTGGAAAATCGGTAAACTGACCGCCTCTTCCGACGAACAACAAGTGGTCATCAACTGATGAAAAAGATCGTGGTGTTGGTCTCCGGCCAGGGGAGCAATCTCCAGGCGTTGATTGACGCCTGCCAGCAGGGCCGCATCGCCGCTGAGATCGTAGCGGTGTTCAGCAACAAGGCGCAGGCTTACGGCCTGCAACGCGCCGAAGCGGCGGGCATCGCCGCCCAGGCGCTGGATGCCAAGGCTTACGCCGATCGCGCGGCGTTCGACGCCGCGCTGGCGGACGCCATCGACCAGTACCAGCCCGATCTGGTGGTGCTGGCCGGCTACATGCGCATCCTCAGCCCGCAGTTCGTGCAGCGCTATGCCGGCCGCATGCTGAACATCCACCCTTCCCTGCTGCCGAAATACCCGGGGCTGCATACGCATCGTCAGGCCATCGACAACGGCGACAGCGAACACGGCACCTCGGTGCACTTCGTGACCGAACAGCTCGACGGCGGCCCGGTGATCTTGCAGGCCAAGGTGCCGATTTTCGCTGACGATGAAGAGGATGACGTGGTTGAACGGGTGCAAACCCAGGAACACACGATCTATCCACTGGTAGTGAGCTGGTTCGTCGACGGCCGCCTGGCGATGCGCGATGGCGCCGCCTGGCTGGACGGCGAACGCCTGCCTGAGCAGGGTCACGCCGCCGACTGATGCGCGCAGCCTGAACCTTGCCTAAACGGCGCCCGTGCGGCGCCGTTTTTTTTCGCCTTCCCCCTTCCCGGGACGTTATACTTTGCACAATTTCACGGCACAGAGGAGCCCACATGTCCAGCACTGCCAGCGTCAGGTTACGCCCATTGGAACGGGACGATCTGTCGTTCGTCCACCAGATGGACAACAACGCCAGCGTTATGCGCTATTGGTTTGAAGAACCCTACGAAGCCTTTGTCGAGCTTTCCGATCTCTACGACAAACACATCCACGATCAGAGCGAGCGTCGCTTTATCATCGAGCACGAAGGCGCCAAGGTCGGCCTGGTGGAGCTGGTGGAGATCGATCACATCCACCGCCGCGCTGAGTTCCAGATCATCATCGATCCCGCCCACCAAGGCAAAGGCTACGCCAGCACCGCCGCCCGTCTGGCGATGGACTACGGCTTCTCGGTGCTGAACCTGTACAAGCTGTACCTGATCGTCGACAAGGAGAACCCGAAGGCGATCCACATCTACAGCAAGCTGGGCTTCAACGTGGAAGGCGAGCTGATCGACGAGTTCTTCGTCAACGGCGAATACCGCACCGTGCTGCGCATGTGCATCTTCCAGCCGCAATATCTGGCGAAGTTCAAAACGCCCAATGATAAGCCGCTGGTGAAGTGACGCTTAGCAAGAAAAAGAGAAAACCCGCGAAAGCGGGTTTTTTATTGGGAAATAAGTGGCTAGTATTAAGGGATGCTCTTTATCGTCAGGAAATAGCCTGATGAATAAAAAATGAATAATATCCCCCAAGATAATTAATCGAAAAATAATTAATAGTGATAGTAAGAGTAACCCTCTGCCTCTACAAAGGAAAAATGCCATGACGACCGTCTCAAACCTGCTGCTTTTCATCGGTCTGGCGATGCTCGCCATCGCCGCCGGTCTGAATACCTATAGCGGCTACGCCTCCGCAGACCCCAATAGCACCCCGCTGTTCTCCCCGCTCTGGTGGACGCGCTGGTTCCCGCTCTATGCCTCAGGCGCTGCGTTGCTGCTGGTGGGGGTGGTGCTGCGGGTTTCGGGGCGGGGACGATAAAAACCCAATTTCATCGTAGATATTGCAGAACAAGTTATGCGGGAGACATATTATCAAAAAGAGCACTTTGTAACGCATATGCACTCTAACAGAATTACTTATAACAACTGAGATGGAATAGATACAAATTTAAAAAAACTAAAAACCCGCAACAGCGGGCTTTTAGTAGTCAAACAATAATATTACGCACTATTTATAACAGCAGCATCTAAGTCCAATCTTGATAGCCGTTTTCGTGAATCCAGACAAGGCCTGCGGGGCATGCATCAGATAAAAACCAATATCCATTAAAAGCGCCATATTCCATCTCTTCAGGAGTATTAGGAAAACTGGCTCTAAATTTATCGACCTGCTCTTTCACTGTTCCCTTCAAGAACTCGCCCCCGTTACCAAGTTTTACTATCCCCTCATTCATCAAATGCTCGATAAACCAGAGGAATAACTCTTTTTCCTCATAAAAAGAAAGACAGATCTTACCTGATAGACTATCCGGATGAATATTTTCCCAAATAGTCACCATCGATGCTCCCACAAGAGCTTCCTTCCTATTTTCATATTGCTCTATTGTAAGCATATAGATCACCTATCTAAACTTGATTTCAAACTTGTTATCCGAGAGATGCGATACTTTGTTTATATCTTTATTCCCAATAACATCAATAGAACACCGATACACACACCCTGATGTATCTATAGAGTAATTTATCATTTTTATTATTTTAGGTATCTGTATATGAAAGCTCCACACTCCCTCTAACCGAGTAAAACGACTCCGAAGAGCCGTTTCCATGCGTGGGTCAGCAGCCTCCATAAACGTTATCATGTGCCTATTTATGATGCATAGCACGTTGCTGAAATAGGGATGAAGACCATATCCTAACTTATTGCCTTGATAATATTCTGTACGATAGGTGTGACAGCCTCTGTCAATTTTTCATTGTCAATAGTGAAGACCAAAAGTTCAATATCGCTTTCCGCATCAAGTAGCTCCTGTCGTAACCATTTTTCCTCTACCGCTACAATACTGTTACCTGCGTTATCTATTTCTGATTGAACTTCAGCTACAGATAGTTTTCCATCTAAAAAGGCCATACAGGAAAACCTAAGTTTTTTAATTACATCGGGATAAATCCACTCACTCATTTTTCGCTCCTACGAAGGATTGTGATTATTATGTTACCATTATTCTCAGTAACCACACCAATGTCACCAGCCCGATAAATTGTCCTTTGAATACCATTAGATATGCTTGATTCAGTAACACCTGTTTTAATTACATGCTCAACTATATTGGGTGAAATGGTTTTTCCAGGTCCAATGGTTCCTGCTGGGGAACCTAAGCTTGTTGGTTGCATTCTGTCAACGGCATGTTGAGAGTAAAGACGATCACCTATACGTGCGTATTGACGTCCATCAACTGTTTTTTTCGGATAATTTTGCCAAGAGTCCCACGGAAGTTTCGTCTCACTTTTTGGCATGCGATCTAGAGCAATTAATGTGTTTTTCTCGGCAGCTTTAGAAGTAGCTTTAAGCGTGTTACTAGTTATTTTTACACCCAGCTTACCTGCGCCGGCGGCCCCAGCAAACAGCCCTAGCCCAGCCATCGTCAGTTTACCAAATTCCAGACCTGCACCAAAAGCGCCATCCACGCCTGCATGTTCATACTTCGTCTTGAATGTCTCGACCCGCCCCAGGTATTCCTGTTTCACACTTTCGCCAATAATCGAGAAGCGTTCATCGTTCTTTATCAGAGCTATTAATGCATCCGCGGCCTCGCGTGGATTGCTGGCCACGGCGACTAAACCATCCACCGTATCGCTGATTTCAACCGGGATGCCCGAGACTACACCCGCCGCAAAGGCGCCATCCTGCGTATGACTCGTTATTCCCCAACTAGCCAACACCAACGCTTTATCCAGCGGCGATTTCGCGGCCGCCAAATCTTTCTCCATCAATTCTTGCTGTTTGTGGCTGAGATAGTTGTATCGGAACGCATTCTCACCACCGATGGCACCGCTGTAAGCACCATCAGACTTGCCGGTGAAGACTGCGCCTGCGGCAGCGCCCAGTACTCGTGCCATCTGCGCCTGCTGTTCCGATTTCTTCTGCCACTCCTCTGGCTTGATGATATTGTCGCCCAATATCACCCCGGCTAGCTCCGCCGCCAGCGCCCCGGCCGCCGCGCCTTTGGCATTACCCTTGCCGATTTCTGCGGCCACGCCCGCCAGAACGGCATGACTTACGGCCCGGCCCGGTATATCGAGAACCTGACCGTTATCCCCGATCAGATTGGCGCCCTCGGCCTGAACCTGGCTGCCGATGTTCGCCAGCAGCGCATTGGTCAGGTTGTCTTTGAAGCTGCCGCCATTGATGGCGGTATTCAGGCTGGAACTGATGACCGATTGCCCCGCTACACGCTGAGCAATCTTGCTCCACCCCTCGTCCTTTATCAGCGCTGGCAATCGCGCCTTGTCTGCCGGCACATTGGTGTCCAGCACCTGATCAAAGCCCGCCAGTGCACCACCAATTGCCATTGCCGTCGCCGTCGCCTTGACCGTCTCACTACTGCCCAATACTTTCAGGGTTTTTGACAAATTGCCCTGATTATCGACCAGTGCCACCGCCACCTGGGAAGCCAGCGACGTCATGCCGGCGTAAGCCGAGCCATACACTGCCGACGAAGCGGTCGCACCGGCCACACCGGTGGCGGTCACGGCACTTTGGCCGGCCGCTGCAGCAAGACCGGCTCCTGCGGTAACCGCCGCCGCTGCGATGGCAATCACCGCCGCGACCGCCGGATTCAGGTGCTGGCTCTTGTAGTCCCAGCTATCATAAGCGTCCTTAACCACAGACCACTGCACGTCGTTACGGGTATTGAGATCTTTGAGCCAGTCCGTACCCGGTGTATTGCCCAACGCGGCTACCGCGTTTTGCAATGTCTGGCCGTTCTTCAACTTTACGTCAGCAGTAATACCCTGAGCCGCATCAACCGTTAACTTTCCGCCTGTATAAATACTTGGCAACACCCATTTATTGTCTTCATAGCCCCGGTTGGACTGAGTAATATAAAATCCTTTAGAAGACGTAACCGTTTGTTCAAATCCGGTATTTTTTACTGCACGGAAGTTGATTTTGCCCTGTGCACTGGTCAATCGTGCATTTTGCCCAGCCGCAATTTTACTGGCCTCATAGGTGCTATCGTCTCGGCTCAATAAGTTGATATCACCGTCGGCAGAAAACTCGGTGACCTTATTGACGACGTCGTGACGGGTTTGCTTAACCTCGGTTTTTTTACCCCACCACTTGCGCTTAACCTCTTTCTTTTCGTAGTGGCTAGATTCTTCCATCGCCTGGGCATAGAGATACCCGCCTTTAGCGGCCACATCCAACGCCCTTTTAGCCGTCAATTTAGTGGCCTGGAACAAGATACTGCCGTTGGAAATAACGGTCATCAGACCGCCCGCGTTGAGCTCACTGCCTTGTTGGACCAGGCTTTCCGTATACTCGTTACCTCCCTCCCGATAGGTATAATTTTGCACCGCGTCAAAACGCATGTTGCCGCCGGCGCTCAATGTCATATCACCACCAGACAACAATGCCGAACCACTGGCCGACAGCTCCTCGTTCGACGCCAACGTCAAGTTTTTCCCTGCACGCACAAAAGTGGTTAGGTGGCGATCGTCCCTGTTGTTGTCGTTGGTAGCATCAAGATACGAATAGCCCTGCGAACCCAACCAGAGATTACGGCCAGCATAGGCTGTAACATTACCGTCCGAATAAAGATAAGCCCCCGGTGCGGCGATATCCATGCCGGCTGAAATCTGCAGGCTGCGCATGCCGTTGATACTGGCACGCAATTCGGGCGTTCGGGATGAACTAAAATAATGGCTATAGCTTGGATTAACCGTTCTTAGTCCGAGAAGAACACTTTTTCCTGCGTTCAACACCATATCCAATGTTGCTTTCAGATAGGTTCCCGGCAGATCGATATTTTCACCGGCAATAATCGTGATGTTTTCTCTCACCTCTGCCTTGCCAGGTGCGGCAAACGCCCGATTAAAATGCTGCTGGCCAGAGACACGTTCAGTACTTGTGAGTAGAGCCGACGGGGGCAATAAACGATCGTTATTGAAGATCGTGAAACTTTTTCCTGCCATGCCGGTGATGTTCCAACCAACATGCAGTTCGGTGTCATTCAGTAAGATGTTTTTTCCTGCATTCACCGTCAGGTCATTGGCCGTGATGTTGGCAAATGCCACGTTGCCATCGGGATGAAAATAGCGGGTTGTTATTGCTGAATGGCTTTTGATATCCCCTGAGCGGCTGATTAAATTAACCTGCGTCCCCTGAAGCCTGCTTTGCCAAGCGTCAATATTGTTGATAGCCGTTATCGATAGCTCTCTGCCGGCAGACAGTGCGGCCTGACCAAGGTTGACCTGATCGTCCGCCTGGATGGTCAAGTCGGTACGTGCGCCAACGCCATCTGTAATAAAAATATTATTGGCATGCATCACAATGTTATTTGCGTTGACGGCCTTCGCACGTGGAGCAATACCGACCTCTTGAGTTCGCGTGGGATCATAAGGGAGTGCAGTATCAAAGTTAATGGTGTTTTTAAAATCAGCAACCAGATTCCCCCCAGCAGAAATGACTGAATTGATGTTCCCTTCATTCCTCCAAGCTTGGGATGCTCCGTCGGCACGAATAAAACTCAAAGGAGGAAGGATCCAACCAATTTTTTTATATTCGCCATATACATCCGTATCTGGAGAGAAGCGAGTATAAGTTCTGAGCGAGCCAATAGCTTGGCTATTCAGAGTCAAATCACTTCCTGTCAAAATAATATTTTTATTAGCACGAATTTCACTTAAATGATTATAAAGCGAGGATGCGTTCACATACAGATTAGCGCCAGCGTCAATACGACCTGCGGCTGATACTCCTTGAACAAATTTTTTCTTTGTTTCATTATTTATCCAAATATCCCGAGGAGTGTATATACCCGCAACACACTCCCACCCATCACTGCATTCAATCTTGAAATAATCATTTGTAACCTTCAGGTCATTATTATAAAAATCATTCCGGTCGCGAATATTCCCCGTTTTTCGTGCGTTATATATCTCACCAAAAAGCCGCATGCCCTCTTCATCAACTTTATCAGGACGTTCCCCCATGACAAAATTATCAACAACGTTATTCAAGCGTTCAGTTCGTATAACCAAATCACCGCTATTAGTCTTGATGGTCGCTGAGCGGTTTTCAATCAGGTTAGCCTTGTTGCCCTGCGCGTCCTTCTGGATCCACAGATTGTTATTGGCATGGATTTTGGTATCGGCACCTATGTTACGCACCGTATCGCTGAACACGCGAATATCGCGGCTGGCGGTAATTTGCCAGGCGTTTGTGAGCGTTTGGCTGGCCAGCGTAGCGTCCTGATCCGCCTGTACCACGCTCCATGGCGCTACAAGCAGCTCTTTCGCGCTGACGTTAAGGTCGGTCTTACTGTGCGTAGTGCCGTTAAGGGTGATTTTACCGTTCACGTTCAGCGTGATATCTCGCTGATTGGTGATAAGGTCTTTCAGGTTAACCCCTACCCCATCCTCATTGGCCACCAGGCGGATTTTGTTGGCGTACATGCCGCCCAGTGCCTTGGTGTCCACCGCCAACACTGGTTTGGCGCCTTCGCCGGCGATCGGCTTGATGGTGCCGTCTTTAAAACTGACACGGTTGGCGCCCTGTGTCAGCGACAGATTGTTGGCGTTGATTTGCCCATTCACTTCGGTTGCGCGGCTGATAATGTCAACATAGTCGGCGCTATAACCGTCCAGCCCTTTACCGCCGATGGTGACGCCGCCTTTTTTCACCTCCAGCGCCTCCAGTGCGCCCTGCTTGTCGAACTGCGGTTTGCCGGTGGTTAACGTCACGCCCGGCGCGTTGATAAAGCCGCAGCCGTTGCAGGTGATGCCATTCGGGTTGGCGATCATCACATTGGCTTTGTTGCCGAACACCTCGAGCTTGCCCTGCAGCTCGGAACGACTGCCTCCGGTGACTTCGTTGATGATCAGCTCCGCGGCCTTGCCTTTGAGATTCCCGTTGGCATTCAACTGCCCGGCCAACTGCGACTGACCGGCGGCGGTGGCGTTGTTCAACACCGCGCCAGGCGCAGCAACATTGAAGTCCTGATAGCTATTGTGCGAAATGCCCGCACCGTTCGGCGTGGCGATATTCACCACCGGCACGTCGCCCGGCTTGATAACCACCTGCGTATTGCCGTTGGCGGCGGTAATGCCGGCGGCGAACGCCGGGTGCAACGGCTGGAAAGCCGTCAGGTAGATCAGCAAATAGCTGGCGCCCCGCGCCAACGGAGGGTTGAGCTTATCCATATTCATTCCTTCGAAAGGATGTTGTTTTGAACGCCGAGGCGCTCCTGCTGTGTGCTGGCGTTATAACGTGACGGTGGCTTGCCAGTAGGCCACCCAACGATCCGGTTGCAGGCTGTCTGGGTGCGTCAACGGTTTAGCGACGGTGATCGCCTGATTGAACCAACGGCCGCTTAACGTGGCGCCCAGCGCCGCGCCAGCGACGCTGCCGCCGTCGATCTGCCCGGCGCGCCCCTGCAGCCAGCCGGCGTCTAACGCGCCGGTCAAAGAGAGCTCCCCCAGCCCCGGCAAGGTCTGCCATTGCCAGTTGAGTTCATTGCGCCAGTAGGCGCCGCGATTGCCGGTCAGGTACTGCTCTTTAAAGCCACGCACCGAGTATTGCCCACCGATGGAAATGCGTTCCCCGGCATACAGGTTGTCTGCGCTGGTTTGTCCGTAGGCCGAGGTCAGGTAGTAGAGAGAAGGCGCGAGCGGATAGAAATAGCTGGCGCTGAGACCAAGCTTGCGGAACTCGCTGCGCGGCGCTCCGTCGCGCTCAGGATCGTCGACGGTAGCGCCCAGCATGCGCAGCCCGCGGCTTACCGTCGGGTTCAGCGTCATATAGCCGCCGCCCGCGACCGCACTGTAATTGAGGGCCAGACTGGCGATGCTGAGCGTCGGGCTGCTGACGCCCAATCGTTCCCCCGCCAGCTTATTTTCCGTGGTGCGCCGCGCCAGCCCGATATCCACAGCCAGCTTACGTTTGCCATCCCGCAGCAACGTGCGGTTGGCGCCCAGACGCTGGGTCTGGTTATTGCCCAGATAGCGGTAAGCGGCACCGTTGAACGGCACCTGCTGGAAAAAATCGTTCCAGGCGTACTGGTAGCTGAACAGCCAATAGCCATAGGGTAAGGTGACGCTGCCGTTCAGGCTGCGGCTGCGATGATGCGGGCTGAAATCGTTATTGCGCGCTGCGGAAAGCGACCATTGATCGGCGAGACGCAGTGGATTATCCAGCGAGAAGGCGGCGTTCATCTGCCCGGTGCCGGTGCTTTTCTGGCCGCTGTTATCGGCGCCGAAAGAGAAAGAGACCGGTGCGCGCGAGGCACCGCGCAGCAAAACCACGTTGGAAAAGCCGGGTTGCTCGCCAGGTTGAATATCGATAGTCACCTGTTGCGACGGCAGGCGGTTGAGCTGCTCCATGCCCTGCTCGATATCGCGCAGATTCAATATGTCGCCAACCAGGGCGGGAAACGCCATCTTCAGCGCAGGTGTCTGCTCACCGTTTTGCGTGATGGACTCGATTCGCCCTTCGCTGGCGCTGACGGTCAACACGCCACGGGAGATATCCTGCTCCTGCAACCAGGCCTGCGAGGTGACGTAGCCGCGTTGCAGATAAGCATTGGTGGTTTCGCGCACCAGGCGGTTGATGTGCTCCAGCGTCAGACAACGCCCCTGATACGGGCGCGCCAGGCTTTCTTTTACCGACCAGGAAAGATGTTCGGCGCCCTCAAAAACAATCTGCCGCACCGGCTGGCAAACCGCTCCTGCGGCGGCTGGCACAGGCAGCGGTAACGCCGGCAATTCAACGTTATTTTGCAGCGCCTCGCGCTGTTGCTGGGCCTGTTCCAGCAACGTTTTCTGCTGTTGGGTAATGCTGTCGCGATCGGCAGGGCTGGTGATTTCTGCGCACCACGCCGAGCTGCAAAACACCAAAAGCACAGGCCAAATCCTCGGCTTCCATGCACACATTTAAATACATCCATTTACGTTAACTTACACATCTTAGCGAAGTATATACACTTTATGTCGCCAATCAATAATAATGAGAATTACTTTTATTTGATCAAAATCACAATGCGGAAAAAATGTGCATATGCCACAGCTACTGCAGCTTATTATCCAGAGTGAATTTAATTAATATTAAAATTAAAAAAACGAATAATAAAAACAAATAAATTCAATATAAAAATAACACGATCAATATCGGCAAAAACAAACAAGCAGAGTTTACAAAGTTAATTCACCCTTTTATCTTGGTAGTTATACTCGCATAATTAATTCATAAAAAACATAGTTATTAACCAACCAATAAAGAAAAACAATATCGGGGATAGCCTCATGTTTAACCGTGATATAGAACTGTTTATTCGTGATTACGTTAATGATATTAAAGCTGGCAGCGCCGCACTGTTCGCCGGCGCCGGGCTGTCTATCCCCGCCGGTTTCGTTAGCTGGAAAGAGCTTATCGGCGATATCGCTTATGAACTGGGGCTGGATATCGAAAAAGAGAGCGATCTTATTTCCCTGGCGCAGTATCACCTCAATGAAAAAGGCAACAGGCATAAGATAAATCAAAAAATAATTACAGAGTTCGCTGAACAGGCGGAAGAAACAGAAAACCACCGGATTATCGCCAGATTACCGATAGCGTCACTTTGGACCACCAACTACGACGACCTGATTGAAAAAACTTACGCTCGTTACAACCGCGTTTGCGACGTTAAAACTACACCGGAAAGCCTGACCACTAACATTCACAAACGTGATGTTGTTTTATATAAAATGCATGGTGACTATAGAAATCCCAACCAGGCGATTATCACTCGCGAACAATACGAGACTTACTCCCGCACACACCTTCCTTTTATCAACATGCTGATGGCGGAGCTGACCGCTAAAACCTTCCTGTTTATCGGTTTCAGCTTCGAAGATCCCAATCTGCAATATGTGTTGAGTCGCCTCTATGCACAGTATGCCGAAGGGCAAAGAAACCACTACTGCATTATGCGGCGCGTACAGCTCGGCGATAACGGTAGCGAGGATCAGGCGTCCTGTGACTACAACAGCCGTAAACAAGGCTTAATGATCAACGATCTGCGTCGTTACGGCATTCAAACGCTGCTGGTGGATGACTATCGGCAAATCACCGACCTGCTGTATGCCATCGAAACGCAGTTCAAGAAAAGCACGGTGTTTATCTCCGGCAGCGCCGACAACTACCATCCTTATGCCCGTGAAGAGTCCATCCAGTTCATACATCGCCTGGCGCGCCTGCTTATCCGCAAACAGTACCGCATCGTCAACGGCTTCGGCTGGGGCGTAGGCACGGCGGTGATCAACGGCGCATTAGAAGCCATTTACGACAGCCAAGGAAAAATCAGCGAAAGCCAGCTGGTATTACGCCCTTTCCCCCAATTCGCCAGCGGGGGCATAGCGCTGCCAGAGCTTTGGCGGGAATACCGCCAGAACATGATTTCGCTCAGCGGCATCGCAATCTTTTTGTTCGGCAACAAACGCAATGCCGAGGGCGAATACGTGCTGGCCGACGGTTTACTGCAAGAGTTTCAGATCGCCATGGAACAAGGTTGCGTCTGCATTCCTATCGGTTGTACCGGCAGCGCATCCGCCGAGATCTACCGGAAAATCAAGGAGGAAATGAAAGAAACCCTCTACCACCGCCACCCCGCCGCCATGAATCTGCTGGATCAGCTTAACGAACCGGGCAGCCTGGCGGAGAAGAAAAAATGCCTGTTGGTACTAATCGATATCATTACTAAGGATAACCCCCGATGACCAGAAAATGCTTTTACAGTTTCCATTATGAGCCGGACAACTGGCGCGCCTCTCAGGTACGCGAAATGGGCGCGCTGGACGGTAACCGGCCGGCCACGGATAACGATTGGGAGGAGGTGAAAAAAGGCGGCGATAAAGCCATCGCCGATTGGATCAAAAGTCAGTTGGACAATCGCAGCTGCGCCGTGATTCTCGCCGGTAAAGATACCGCTAATCGTAAATGGATTAATTTCGAAATATGCGAGGCCTGGAAAAAAGGCATGGGCGTGCTGGTGGTGTATATCCACAATTTGAAAGACAGCGCCGGCGACCAAACCGAGAAAGGTAAAAACCCGTTGGATCACATCAAACTGGGTGAAACAAAACTTTCCGCTATCGCCAAAGCCTATGATCCGCCTTACCTGACCAGCACCAATGTCTATAACCACATCAAAGAGAACCTGGCTGAGTGGGTAGAAGAAGCGATCCGCATCCGCGAAAATTACTGATGCCCCTGATAGACGAAAGGCTGCATGGTTGTGCAGCCTTTCATTTGTTTATAGCCCAAACGCCTCACCCATACCGCCCGGTAATATAATCCTCGGTGCGCCGCTGGCGCGGCGAGGTGAAAATCGCGTCGGTGTCGTTGTACTCCACCAGCCGGCCCTGATGAATAAAGGCAGTGTAGTCGGAAACCCGCGCCGCCTGCTGCATGTTGTGCGTCACCAGCACCACGCTGTAGCGCTGTTTCAGCGCCGAAATCAGTTCCTCAATGGTCAGCGTGGAGATCGGATCCAGCGCCGAGGTCGGCTCGTCGAGCAGCAACACCTCCGGCTCGATGGCAATGGCGCGCGCGATCACCAGGCGCTGCTGCTGGCCGCTGGACAAGCGGAACGCATTTTCGCGCAGCCGGTCCTTCACCTCATGCCACAGCGCGGCGGCGCGCAGCGAACGCTCCACCGCTTCATCCAGCAAGCGCCGGTCGCGCACGCCCTGCAGCCGCAGGCCGTACACCACGTTTTCATAGATCGATTTCGGGAACGGGTTCGGCCGCTGGAACACCATGCCCACTCGCCGCCGCAGCGCCGCTACGTCGATCTGCGCGCCGGAGATCGCCGCGCCGTTCAGCTGCAGATCGCCCTCGATCCGGCAGTTGTCCACCAGATCGTTCATGCGGTTGAAACAGCGCAGCAGCGTCGATTTACCGCAGCCCGAAGGGCCGATCAGCGCCGTCACCCGGTGTTTCGGGATGCGCAGCGAAATATCGTGCAGCACCTGTTTGTCGCCATAAAACAGATTCAGGCCGTTGACCGCCAGCGCGGTCTGTTCATCGTCGAGATGCTGGACATCCAGCCGGGGCAAACTGCCTGGCGTCATCAAACCCATTACGCACTCCCCAAAAATAGCGTCATTGTTACTGCGACCATGCTCGGTACCGCTCCCTCAACGAATGGCGGATGCCCATCGCCGCCAGATTCAAACTCACCACGATCGTCACCAGCAGGAAGGCGGTGGCGAACACCAGCGGCCGCGCCGCCTCTACGCTCGGGCTCTGGAACGCCATATCGTAGATCTGGAAGCTCAGGTGCATAAACTTCCGCTCCAGGTGCAGATACGGGAAAATCTCGTCCACCGGCAGCACCGGCACCGATTTAACTACCCCCACCAGCATCAGCGGCGCCGTTTCCCCGGCGGCGCGCGCCACCGCCAGAATCAAGCCGGTCATCATCGCCGGCGCCGCCATCGGCAGCACGATGCGCCACAGCGTCTCGGCCCGGCTGGCGCCCAGCGCCATCGAGCCCTGCCGCAGCGAGGTGGGAATGCGCGACAGCCCTTCCTCGGTGGCGACGATCACCACCGGCAGCGTCAGCAGCGCCAGCGTCAGCGCCGCCCACAGCACGCCGGGCGTACCGAAGGTCGGGTTGGGCAAGGACTCAGGATAGAACAGCTGATCGAGCGTGCCGCCAATCATGTAAACAAAGAAGCCGAGGCCAAAAACGCCGTAGACGATCGAAGGCACCCCGGCCAGGTTGACCACCGCGATGCGGATCACCCTCGTCAGCAGATTGTTGCCGGCATATTCGTGAAGATATACCGCCGCAATTACGCCAAACGGCATCACCACTATCGACATCAGGATCACCATCAACACCGTGCCGAAAATGGCCGGGAACACCCCGCCTTCGGTGTTCGCCTCGCGCGGGCTGTCGGTGAGGAACTTCTTCACCTGATCGCCCCAGTGCGCCAGTTTTTCGGTGGTGCTCATGGCGTTCGGGTACCAGGCATCACGCACCTGGCTGAGCGGAATGGTCAACGTCTGGCCGTGCATGTCGCGCAACAGCAGCGCGTCACGCTGGCGATCGCGGTTCAGCCCCGCCAGGCGTTCGGACAGCTGCTGGTACTGCCGCTGCAGCTCCAGCCGCTCGGCCTTGATGCCGTCCTGCGCACGGGCGTCCAGCTTATCGTCGCGCAGCATACGCTTTTCCCGCAGCCGCAGCGCGTCAAACTGTTGATTGATGCGCGCCATATCGCGGAATTGAATGTCGTGCGCCTGGCGCGAGAGCGCGGCGATCTGCGGCAGCCGCTGTTGCAACGCCTGCCCCAGATTGCGGCCGGTCAGCGGTTGCCCATCCTCCAGCAGCCCCGCCAGATAGCCGTAGGCGGTGCCGTGGCTGTCGCGCTCCAGCACCAGCAGGCTGCGCGGCGTGCTCTGGCTGCGGATATCGCTGGCCAGCAAAGTGCGGAAATCTTGCCCCTCGCGCTCGCGGTTGCCGACTTTGATCAGGTAACGCTCGACGTTCTGCGCCTCGCCCGGTGGCGTCACGCCCGCCTCCGTCAGCTGGCGGCGCGAAATGCTTTGCTGCTGATACAGCTCGCCGATCACCGTCACCGGCCCGGCGCCGTTCTGATTCAGCTCAAACTGATAGACCGGGCTCGGCCAGAAATAGCGCATCCCTTGTCCGGCCAGCAGCAGCAGGATGCCGATCAGCGCCAACAGGCTGACGGCGACCGAACCGGCGGTCAGCCATATCCATGGCGACCCGCTCTTCACCCAGTTCTTCATGGCGCCTCCTGATTCGGCGTGTAGCGTTTGCGCAGCCGCAGGCGCACCGCCTCCGCCAGCGTGTTGAACACGAAGGTGAAGACAAACAGCACCAGCGCGGTCAGGAACAGCACGCGGTAATGGCTGCTGCCGGAAACCGCCTCCGGCATCTCGATGGCGATGTTGGCCGCCAGCGCCCGCAGCCCCTGGAACAGGCTGCCATCAATGATCGGCGTGTTGCCGGTGGCCATCAGCACGATCATGGTTTCCCCCACCGCGCGGCCAAAGCCGATCATCAGCGCGGAGAAAATGCCGGCGCTGGCGGAAGGCAGCACCACCTTGATCACCGTCTGCCATTGAGTGGCGCCCAGGGCCAGCGAGCCCTGGCTCAAGGTGGCCGGCACGCTGAACAACGCGTCCTCCGCCAGCGAAAAGATGATCGGCACCAGCGCGAAGCCCATCGCCACGCCCACCACCAGCGCATTGCGCTGATCGTAATTATCTCCCAACCAGAAGTGCAGCGGCTCGCCGAACAGCGCCACCTCCAGCCACGGCCCCAGGCTGAACGCCAGCCACACCGTCAACGCCAGCAGCGGCAACAGCAGCAGCAGATCGACGCCCGGCCGGCAGCGCGGCATCAGGCGATGAGTCAACGCGCCGCACAGCAGCACCGCCGCCGCCAACAGCAGCGGCAACGCCAGCACCGCCAACAAATACTGCTCGATGATCGGCGCCAGCCAAATGCCGGCCACCAGGCCGATCACCACCGTCGGCAGCGCGCCCATTACTTCGATGGCCGGTTTGATCACCCGCCGCAACCCCGGCGTCATAAAGTAAGCGGTATAGATGGCGCTGGCCAATGCCAGCGGAATGGCGAACAGCATCGCGTAAGCCGCCGCCTTGAAGGTGCCGAAGATCACCGGCATCAGGCTGAATTTAGGTTGGTAGCTGTCTTCGCCGGAGGTCGACTGCCAGACGTAGGCCGGCTGCGGGTAATTCTCATACCACACCTTGCCCCACAGCGAACGCCAGGTGACGTCCGGGTACGGGTTGTCGAGCGCATAGCGCTGCCAGCCTTTGTCGCTCTCCAGCAGCAGGCCATCGCCGCGCGGTGCGAACGCCATCTGCCGCACCTCGGCACCCAAACGGGTATTCAGCAGCGGCTGTGGTTGAATGGTAGAGAATAGCGAGAAACCGCCGTCGGGCCGCAGGGTGGCGAACACCCGGCGGTAAGGCTCGGCCACCGTCAGCTCCTGCCCGTCGGCGCCGTGGTCGAAATGCTGCACCGGCGTCAGGCGCCAGCGCCGATCTTTTTCCACCTCGAACCACTCGCGCAGATTGCCGTCGGCACCCTTGATCAGCAGCGCGCTGCCGCCGGGCAGCGCCGTCATTTGATACGGGGCATATTCGCCCAAGGTGCGCGTTTCACGCAGCTGCAGCTGCGCGCCGTCGATTTCATAACGCGCCAACCGGTTGCCGGTCAGCAGGTATAGCTGGCGGCCATCCGGCGTCAGCACCAGTTGCTCTCCGCCTTGCTCCAGCGGGCGCTCGCTGAACTGCGGCGGCCGATCGGGGCTGAAGCGGCCGAATACCAGGCGCCGATCGTCGGTCACCCCGGCCAGCAGATACTGCCCGCGATGCGCATCCGCCAACGATAACAGCTTCAGCGGCTTACGCTGCGGATCCAGCGCCAACGGCTGTTGCCCGAGCGGGAACAGCCACTGCGGCCGACCATTTTCCGCCGTGGCGAAATCCGCGCGCGCCACCACCAACCGGCCGTCGGCCTGCGCCAGCGCAAACAGATCGCGCTCACCGGCAGCCTGCGCGAGCAGCGCCGGTTTGGCCAACAGCGTTTGCTGCGCCAGCGGCGTCTGAGCCTGCTCGCCCTGTCTCGGCGTCAGGCGATAAAACTGCCCCGCGCCCTGCGCGTCGATGCGATAACCCACTCGCTGCTGTACGTCCATACCCAGCGCCAACGCCGGGGCCGACACTGCGATCGGCAGCGGCTGCGCCTGGCCGAGCGAGGCCGGTTTGAACAGCGGCAGCACGGCAAACAGCAGATAAACGAAGATCAGCATCAACGTCATCAACACCATCAGCCCGCTGGCGGTCACTGCCGCCTGCACGCCACGGTCGATGCGCCCGCGCAGGCGATCTCGGGGATGTTGATTTGCCGTCGTCTGTGTCATGTCTCTCGCTGTCGCTGAAGTAATCGGGCTTGCGCCGTAAGATAACCGGGCATCTTATGTCAGTTTTATGACGTTTGCATGACAAAGTTATCCAGCACAATTCAGGTTTTTTACACTGCAAACAGATAATATGACGTTGATATATTGCTAAAAAATGACCATTAACACGCTTGATAACGCCAAAAATAAGCCAGCTAACCATCATTTCATGCTGTTCACATCGCCGTTGCGCGTCCCGCCTCAACGAAAATTTATTGCCGCCGAAAAACACCGCGCGCCAACGCAATGGATATGTTGGACTTTCCTGTCAATCTCTCGCAATAATGATGAAGGACACTAGAGCGGCATCCGGGCGCTGCGTCCCGGATCCTATTCTAAAATTGAACTGGAGTGGCAATGGGTCAGGAAAAGCTCTACATCGAAAAAGAACTAAGCTGGTTATCCTTTAATGAACGCGTGTTGCAGGAAGCCGCAGATAAGAGCAATCCCCTGATTGAACGTATGCGTTTTCTGGGCATTTACTCCAACAACCTCGACGAGTTCTATAAAGTCCGCTTCGCCGATCTCAAACGGCGCATCCTGATCAGTGAAGAGCAAGGCTCCGCCGGCGCCTCACGCCACCTGCTGAAAAAGATCCAGGCCAAGGTGCTGAAAACCGATCAGGAGTTCGATGGCCTGTATAACGATCTGCTGCTGGAAATGGCGCGCAATCAGATCTTCCTGATCAACGAACGCCAGGTGTCCGAAAACCAGCAAATCTGGCTGCGGCAATATTTCAAGCAGCATCTGCGCCAACACATCACGCCGATCCTGATCAACCACGACACCAATCTGGTGCAGTTCCTGAAAGACGATTACACCTACCTGGCGGTGGAGATCATTCGCGGGGCGCGCATCGACTATGCGCTGCTGGAAATCCCGTCCGACAAGGTGCCGCGCTTCGTCAATCTGCCGCCGGAAGCGCCGCGCCGCCGCAAGCCGATGATCCTGCTCGACAACATTCTGCGCTACTGCCTGGACGATATTTTCAAGGGCTTCTTCGACTACGACGCGCTCAACGCCTATTCGATGAAGATGACCCGCGACGCAGAGTACGATCTGGTGACCGAAATGGAATCCAGCCTGCTGGAACTGATGTCTTCCAGCCTGAAACAACGCCTGACCGCCGAGCCGGTGCGCTTCGTTTATCAGCGCGACATGCCGAATGAAATGGTGGAACTGCTGCGCGGCAAGCTGGGCATCTCCAACTACGATTCGGTGATCGCCGGCGGCCGCTACCACAATTTCAAAGATTTCATCAGTTTCCCGAACGTCGGCAAGGCCAATCTGGTCAACAAGCCGCTGCCGCGCCTGCGCCACATCTGGTTCGACGGTTTCCGCAACGGCTTCGACGCCATTCGCGAAAAGGACGTGCTGCTCTACTACCCGTATCACACCTTCGAACACGTGCTGGAGCTGCTGCGCCAGGCATCGTTCGATCCGAGCGTGTTGGCTATCAAGATCAACATCTACCGGGTGGCGAAAGATTCGCGCATCATCGAATCGATGATCCACGCCGCGCACAACGGCAAAAAGGTCACGGTGGTGGTCGAGCTGCAGGCGCGCTTCGACGAAGAGGCCAACATCCACTGGGCGAAACGCCTGACCGAAGCCGGCGTGCACGTAATCTTCTCGGCGCCGGGGCTGAAAATCCACGCCAAACTGTTCCTGATTTCGCGCCGTGAAGGCGATGAAATTGTGCGCTATGCTCATATCGGTACCGGCAACTTTAACGAAAAAACCGCGCGCATCTACACCGACTATTCGCTGTTGACCGCCGACTCACGCATCACCAACGAGGTGCGCCGGGTATTCAACTTTATCGAGAACCCCTACCGGCCGGTCACCTTCGACAACCTGATGGTGTCGCCGCAGAACTCGCGCCTGAAGCTGTATGAGCTGATCGACAACGAAATCACCAACGCCCAGGCCGGGGAACAGGCCGGCATTATGTTGAAAATAAATAATCTGGTGGATAAAGGGCTGGTAGATCGGTTATATACCGCGTCCGGCGCCGGCGTGAAGATCCGCCTGCTGGTGCGCGGCATGTGTTCCCTGATTCCCAACCTGCCGGGGATCAGCGACAATATTCAGGTGATCAGCATCGTCGATCGCTTTTTGGAACACGATCGGGTTTACGTTTTCGACAATAAAGGTGACAAACGGGTGTATCTGTCCTCCGCCGACTGGATGACCCGCAACATAGATTACCGTATCGAAGTGGCGGTATCGCTGCTGGATCCGGCGCTGAAACAGCGCGTTCTGGACATTCTGGAGATCCTGTTCAGCGATACGGTCAAAGCCCGCTATGTGGATAAAGAACTGAGCAACCAGTACGTGCCGCGCGGCAATCGCCGCAAAGTGCGCGCCCAGGTGGCTATTTACGAGTACTTAAAAGCTCTGGAACAACCAGGACAGTAGGCCAGCAACTATGCCGCTAAAAAACACTGCAACGAACAAACCGCAGGAAATCGCCGCCATCGACCTCGGGTCGAACAGTTTCCACATGGTGATCGCCCGCGTCGTCAACGGCGCCTTACAGGTATTGGGCCGTTTAAAACAGCGGGTACATCTCGCCGACGGATTGGACAGCAACAACGTACTCAGTGAAGAGGCGATAGAACGCGGCCTGGCCTGCCTGGCACTGTTTGCCGAGCGGCTGCAGGGCTTCCCGGCGGATAACGTCACCATCGTCGGCACCCATACCCTGCGTCAGGCGGTGAACGCCGAAGTGTTCCTCAAGCGCGCAGCCAAAGTGATCCCCTACCCGATCGAAATCATCGCCGGCCAGGAAGAGGCGCGTCTGATCTTCATGGGTGTGGAGCACACTCAGCCGGAGAAAGGCCGCAAGCTGGTAATCGACATCGGCGGCGGCTCCACCGAGCTGGTGATCGGCGAAGACTTCGAGCCGCTGCTGGCGGAAAGCCGCCGCATGGGCTGCGTCAGCTTCGCCCAGCTGTTCTTCCCGGGCGGCGAGATCAGCAAAAACAACTTCCGCCGCGCGCGCTTGGCGGCGGCGCAGAAGCTGGAAACGCTGGCCTGGCAGTACCGCATTCAGGGCTGGCAGTATGCGCTGGGCGCCTCGGGCACCATCAAGGCCGCCCATGAAGTGCTGGTCGCGATGGGGGAAAAAGACGGTCTTATCACCCTGGAGCGTCTGGAAATGCTCGCCGAGCAGGTGCTGCAGTTTAAAAGCTTCAGTTCGCTGAGCCTGCCGGGGCTGTCGGAAGATCGCCAGTCGGTATTCGTGCCGGGGCTGGCTATCCTGTGCGGCGTGTTCGACGCGCTGGCGATCCGCGATCTGCGCCTGTCCGACGGCGCGCTGCGCGAAGGCGTGCTGTATGAAATGGAAGGCCGTTTCCGCCACCAGGACATCCGCAGCCGCACCGCCAAAAGCCTGGCCGATCACTACAACATCGACCGCGAGCAGGCCAAGCGGGTGCTGGAAACCACCGAGCTGCTCTACTCGCAGTGGATGGCGCAAAACACCAAGCTGGCGCATCCACAGCTGGAGGCCCTGCTGAAATGGGCCGCCATGCTGCACGAGGTGGGGCTGAGCATCAACCACAGCGGCATGCACCGCCATTCGGCCTACATTCTGCAAAACTCCAACCTGCCTGGCTTTAACCAGGAACAGCAGCTGCTGCTGGCGGCGCTGGTGCGCTTCCACCGCAAGGCGATCAAGCTGGAAGAGCTGCCGCGCCTCAACCTGTTCAAGAAGAAACACTACCTGCCGCTGATCCAGCTGCTGCGTCTGAGCACCCTGCTCAACAACCAGCGTCAGTCGACCACCACGCCGGAAACGCTGCGCCTGACCACCGACGACAACCACTGGACGCTGCGCTTCCCGGCCGGCTACCTGGCGCAGAACAACCTGGTGCAGCTGGATTTCGAACGCGAGCAGGCCTACTGGAACGACGTCGTCGGCTGGAAGCTGCTGATCGACGAAGAAGGTTCGCAAGACGAACAGCGCTCCGCCTGATCCCCCGCCCCCTGCCAGCAGGGGGTTTTTCTTTCCGCCTTCGCCCCGCCAACCTAAACGAAACCCTAATACGCCACGCCGCACGCCGGAAAAAAATGGACAACTTTTGTCATCAGCGCCTAAAATCCGGTTACAAATTCTCGAGCGAATAACACAGGACACCGGCATACCGGGTGATATATGCGCAAGAAAACCACCGGACAGATGACGAAGATAGTGTTGTTTATCAGCTTTATCATTTTAGTCGGCCGACTGCTGTACGCCGCCGTGGTGGCGGTGCCTCATCATCAGGAAAAAAAGCAGGCCGCTGCGCAAAACGCCGCCGAAGTCAGCGCGCCGCAACAGGACGCCTCCTCTGAATAACCGCCGCGCCCCGTCCGTTTCATAAAAATGACTCCGGCACTCGCTATGCTCTATCTTTTAATGAGCCTGCGTCAGGAACGCCGAGCGCCCGTTAAGGAACACCATGTCAGCCGCAACCCATAACGTCAAAAAAGTCGCTGAACATCGCCAGCGCATTCTCACTTTGCTGTTGAACAATAAGGAATTGGTCGACGGCATCCTCGGCCGGCCAGGGGATGAACACGCCCTCAGCCAAAGCGAACTGCTGAACCAGACGGCGGAAATTACCGGCCTGCTGGACGACATGCACGCTGCCGACCTGGCGGACCTGCTGGAAGCCTTGCCACAGGACGAGCGCATGGCGCTGTGGCGGCTGGTGGGCAACAGCAAGCGCGGCCAGACGCTGGTGGAAGTCGCCGAACCGGTCTGGGACAGCCTGATCGAGGAGATGAGCGACAAAGACCTGCTCAAAGCGATCAAAACGCTGGACGTCGACGAACAGGCCTATCTGGCGCAATACCTGCCGCGTAACCTGATGGGCCGGCTGCTGACCTCGCTGGAGCCGGAGCAGCGCGCCCAGGTGCGCGAGATGAGCCAATACGCCAAAGACAGCGTCGGCTGGATGATGGATTTCGAACTGGTGACGGTGCGGCCGGACGTTACGCTCGGCGCGGTGCACCGCTTTTTGCGCATGCGCAAAACCATTCCCGACGCCACCGATAAACTGTTCGTCACCGACCGCAAAAATACCCTGTTGGGCGAGCTGCCGCTCACTGCGGTGCTGTTGAACGACCCGGAAATCCCGGTGCGCGAGGTGATGGACAGCGATCCCGCCACCTTTCAGCCCGAAGACAAGGCCGATGAAGCGGCCGGCGCGTTCGAACGCTACGACCTGATCAGCGCCCCGGTGGTTGACGCCAAGGGCAAACTGATGGGCCGTTTGACCATCGAAGAGATCGTCGACGCCGTCAACGAAGAGAGCGATACCAATCTGCGCCGCATGGGCGGTTTGAGCCCGGAAGAAGACGTGTTCGCCCCGGTCAGCAAAGCGGTCAAGACCCGCTGGGCGTGGTTGGCGATCAACCTTTGCACCGCGTTCGTCGCCTCGCGAGTGATCGGCCTGTTCGAACACACCATTTCCCAACTGGTGGCGCTGGCAGCGCTGATGCCGATCGTCGCCGGCATCGGCGGCAACACCGGCAACCAGACCATCACCATGATCGTGCGCGCGCTGGCGCTGCACCAGATCGAAGTCGGCAACATCTCGCGCCTGATGCTCAGAGAGCTGGGGGTGGCCATCATCAACGGCGTGGTGTGGGGCGGCATCATGGGCGTGATCACCTGGCTGCTGTATGGTGACGCGGCGATGGGCGGCGTGATGACGCTGGCGATGCTGCTCAATCTGCTGCTGGCGGCGCTGATGGGCGTGGTGATCCCGATGACCATGCTCAAGATGGGCCGCGATCCGGCGGTCGGCTCGAGCGTGCTCATCACCGCGCTGACCGATACCGGCGGCTTCTTCATCTTCCTTGGCCTCGCCACCCTGTTCTTGCTGTAATACGCTAAAAGCCGGCTCCGCGCCGGCTTTTTCGCCATTCTGTCGCCGAGCTTGCGTTAACGCAGTAAAGTCGGCCTTCCCGGTAGGTTTTCCTCGCGCGCTGTACTACCCTTTGCCAATAAATCGCCTTAATTCATCCATGTGATGAATCAATTACTGACAGAGGCCCCACCGGTAGGGATGTCTATGGATATCAGCGCACCGAGCTATTTCGGCACACACAAAGGCACCATGCTGACGCATTCCCTGCTGGTGGCGCTGGCGACGTTTCTGCTCGCCTTGCTGAGCCTGTCGCTGTCCAGCGAAGCGCATCATTTTACGCCGCTGTGGTTCCCAACCGCCGCCGCCATCGCGGTGCTGTACCGGCATCCTCCCCGCCATTGGGGCCTGCCGCTGCTGGCCAGCGGTCTGGGCATCGTACTGGCCAGCTTCGCGCTGCTCGGCATCAGTATCCTGCCCGTCAAACTGGCCGCCATCAATCTGTTGGAGGCGGCGGTTTGCGCCCAGTTGCTGCGCCGATCGCTGCCGGCGAGCGATCCGCTGAGCGATCTGAACAGTTGGCTGCGCTTCGTGGTGTGCGCGGTGATTTTTACCCCGCTGTTCAGCGCATTGCTGGCCACCGTTGCGGCACCGGCGCCAGATCAGCCATTTTGGCAGCCTTTCGGCACCTGGTTCATTTCCGAGGCGATCGGCGTACTGTCGCTGGCGCCGCTCGGCCTCAGCTATCGCCGCCGCACGCTGGCGACGTTAAACCTCTACCCGCTATTGCTGACGCTGATGCTCACGCTGGTCTTCAGCTATCTGGCGTTAATCTACCTGCCGTTCCCATTCACCTTCGTCATCCTGCCCCTGCTGTGGGCGGCTATCGCCCTGCCGCGCTTCGAGGCGTTTACCGTCTGCTTTTGCACTATTTTGCTGATCACCGTGATGATTTCTCTGGGGCTGGCGCATTTTCAGACCGCCAATAGCCGCCTTGGCGATCTCGGTCTCTATCTGCCGATGCTGCTGATCCTGGTGCCGGCGCATGCGATGGCGATGGTGATGCACACCTTCCGGGTGGAGAAACAGCACATCGTCGAGAGCGAAAGCCGCTTTCGCAGCGCGCTGGAGTATTCCGCCATCGGCATGGCGCTGGTGTCGCCGGAGGGGAAATGGCTGCAGGTCAATCAGGCGCTGTGCAAACTGCTCGGCTACACGCCCGAACGGCTGCATCGCCTGACGTTCCAGGCGATCACCCATCCGGACGACCTCAACGCCGATCTGAGCCAGTTGCACGATCTGCTCGACGGCCATATCAGCAGCTATACCATGGAGAAACGTTATATCCGCAGCGACGGTCAGATCGTTTGGGCGCTGCTGGCGGTGTCGCTGGTGCGCGACGCCGAGGGCCAGCCGCTGTACTTCATCTCCCAGGTGGAAGACATCAGCGGCCTCAAACGCAGCGAGGCGGAGAACAACCGGCTGGTGGAGCGCATTACGCTGGCCAACCAGGTGGGCGGCGTCGGCATCTGGGAATGGGTGATGAACCAGGAAAACTTCACCTGGGATCAGCGCATGTTCGAACTCTACGATCTCAGCCCTGACCAAGCGCCGACGCTGGCGCTTTGGCGCACCCTGCTGGTGCCGGAGGATCGCGATCGCACCGACCGTGAACTGGCCGAGATCCTGGCGCAGCCGCGGCCGTTCGTCATGGAATTTCGCATCATCACGCGCAGCGGCAAACTGCGCCATATTCGTGGTCAGGGCAACGTGATCCTCGACGACCAGGGCCGCCCGCTGCGCCTGATCGGCACCAATATCGACATGACCGAACTCAAGAGCCTCGCCGAGGCGCTGCACGAAGAGAAAGAGCGGCTGCACATTACCCTCGACGCCATCGGCGAAGGGGTGATCTCCACCGACAGCCACCAGCGCATCACCTTTATGAACCCGGTGGCTGAGCAGATGTGCGGCTGGCCGCTCGACCTGGCGATCGGCATGCCCGTCGCCGGCGTGGTGCGCCTGACCAACGGCAAAGACGGCCCGGAAATCGAAAACCTCACGCAATATCCGCGCCAGTGGCCGGCGGATTACGCGCTGGTGCTGCACAGCCGCGACGGACGTTATTTCGACGTGCAGCAGTCTGTCTCACCGCTCAAAACCCTCGACGGCGAAACCATGGGCGCGGTCATGGTGCTGCAGGACGTCACCGCTTCGCGCGAACTGATGAAAAAGCTCAGCTACAGCGCCTCGCACGACGCGCTGACCGGCCTGCCGAACCGCACCCGCTTCGAGAAACAGCTGAAGGCAGCGATCGTCGCCGGCGGAGAGCCGTCGTCGCCGCATTCGCTGGTGTTCCTCGATCTGGATCGGTTCAAGGCGGTGAACGACACCGCCGGCCACGCGGCGGGCGATGCCTTGCTGCGGGATATCGCCCAGCTGATGCGGCACCAACTGCGCGGCAGCGACTGCCTGGCGCGTTTGGGCGGCGACGAGTTTGGTCTGATCTTGTTCGACTGCCGGCTGGAGCAGGCCAAATCGCTGATGCAGCAGGTGGTCAACCAAATCAGCCAGCACCCGTTCTATTGGGAAGGGAAGATTTATCGCGTCGGCGCCAGCGCCGGCATCACCCGCATCGACGGCGACGCCAAAAGCAGCGAACTGTTGGCGCAGGCCGATATCGCCTGCTATACCGCCAAACACCACGGGCGCGGCCAGGTTTATCTGTACGAAACGCGACAAAAACAGCTGCTGGAGCGGCAACATGAGTTGCTGAACCCGCAGGAGGTGCAGGCGATCGTCAGCGAGGGGCAGTTGCGGCTGTTGACCCGCGCGGTCGCGCCGCCGGCGACGCCGCTGTCGGCCGCGTTCCACCAGGTGAAGCTGCAGGTGATGGCGCCGGACGATCGGCCGTTGCCGCACGAGGCGTTCATCGCCGCCGCGCAGCTGTATGGTCTGATGCCGGACATCGACCGCTGGACGGTCGCACAGCTGCTGGTGAAGCACGCTGACGACATCAAACGCAAAGGGCTGTCGCTCGCGCTGCCGCTGGCCACCGACAGCCTGCTGAGCGCCGACTTCCAGCACTACCTGACGGAAACGGTGCGCGCTTCGTCGCTGCCGCCGCAGGCGCTGCTGTTTAGCGTCGATGAGGCCGTGGTGCTGGAACACGCCGCGCAGTGCCGGGCGTTTCTCCGTGGCCTGCAGCAGCTGGGCTGCCGGCTGATCGTCAACGGTTTCGGGCATAACATCAATGCCTTCGATGAGCTGAGCGATCAGAAGATCGACATCATTCGCATCGATGAACGCTTTATCACCAACGTGCACTGCAACCAGATGGATGAGCTGATGGTGTCGATGCTCAACGGCGCGGCGCATCGGATCAAGGCGCAAACGCTCGCCGGGCCGGCGCATCAGCCGGTAACGCTGCAGGCGCTGCGTGACGTCGGCGTCGATCTGGCTGACGGCGACCTGGTGGCGCTGGAGCAGCCGCTGACGGTGTTGCTCAGCGACGGCTACTTCGGCATCCGCTAACCCGTTCCCCTCTTCCACCGCCGTCTCGCGCTTCACATTCTGTTAACCGATACGAGATTAGTGATATAAATAACACCTTAAGCTTAAACGATTAAGTAAGATGAAACGCCCATGCGGACATCGGCGTATTCGTTGATTTACCTCGACATGTGATGGCTCAGAGACAAGGGACTATGGAAAAGAAATGGTTTTCCGCCAGGGAACTGATGGGTAAGGCGGGGTTGCCCTCAACCCCGCAAGGGGTCAATCTGATGGCCCGGCGCGAAGGCTGGGTCAGTCGCCGCCGCAGCGGCGTACAGGGCAAAGCGCTGGAATACCATATCGACAGCCTGCCGTTCAGCGCGCGCAGCCTGTCGGCCTTGCGCGAAGCCGACCATCCGGACTACGACGTCAAACGCCAGGATCCGGTGCGGGTCTGGATCGAGTATTACTACCACCTGACGCCGGCCGAGCGGGAAAAGCTGCTGGCGTTCCTGATGCGTGAAGGCATGAGCCGCCTGCTGCAGCTGATCGACGCCCCTCGCTAGCCCCGCCTTCAGCGCTCCCCTTCCGGCGCCCATGCGTCGTTGTGCCACAGATGCAGCGTGGCGTAAGAACGCCACGGGCGCCAGCGTTCGGCGTAACGTTCAATCTGGCGCGGCGTCATGCCGGGGAAACGCTGTTTGATCAGGTAGTCACCGGCCAGGAACACGTCAGGCCACGACCAGGCGCGCATCGCGATATAGCTGGCGGTCCAGCCGCCGATGCCCGGCAACGCGGTCAACGCCTTGATCCCCTGTTCAATATCCAGCACGTTATCGAGCTGCAACCGCCCTTCGCCCAACGCCCGAGCGATCTCGATCAGCGCCGCCGCACGCTTTAACTGTACGCCTAGCGGGCGCAGCGCTTCGGGCTGCAGCTGTGCCACCCGTTCGGCGGAAGGGAAGACATGGGTGATGCCCTCATGCGGCGTGTCCAGGGCTTCTCCCCAACGTTCGGCCATTCGTCCGGCGAAGGTCGCCGCCATTTTCACGCTGACCAATTGTCCCAACACCGCACGCACCGCCTGCTCGAAACTGTTCACGCAGCCCGGCAGACGCAGCCCCGGCGCATCGGCCGCCAGCGAGCCCAGCGCCTCATTGATGCGGTCCGGCGCGGCGTCCAGGTCGAACAGCAAGCGCACGCGGCGCAGCACCTCTGTCGTCACCAAACTGAGCGCCGGCGCGATCTCGACCCTGACCCGGTTGCGTTCTTCTTCCGGCTGCACGCTGACCCAACCGCGGTGTTCCGTGCCGCCCTGGCTGACGGCGATCGAGCGCAGATAGCGGCGCCCTGCTACTCGTTCCACGCCCTGCACGGCGCGCGCCTGCAAGAAGTTCAGCATGCGATCCCAATCATAGGGCGGCCGATAACCCAGGTGAAACACCAGCCCGCTGGCGGCGGCCCGTTCACCGCGCGCGCCGCCGCTGCGCAGCGCCGACGGAATCAGGCGATAGCGCGCCTTGAACAGCTCATTGAAACGCCGCAGGCTGCCGAAACCGGCGGCGAACGCCACTTCGCTGAGCGGCAGGTCGGTATCCGCCAACAGGCGTTTGGCCTGCAGCAGCCGGTGCGACTGGGCGTAATCGATCGGCGAAGCGCCAAACTGTTCGGCGAAGATGCGCCGCAGGTGGCGATCGGAAATACCCAGCCGCGCCGCCAGCGCTTCGCAACTGTGCTCGGACAAATAGCCCTGCTCGATGAGCTGTACCGCCACCTGCGCATAACGGTTGCCCAGATCGATCAGCGCCAGGCCGGGCGCCAGCTCTGGCCGGCATTTAAGGCAGGGGCGAAACCCCGCCAGCTCGGCCGCGGCCGCGCTCGGATAAAAGGTGCAGTTTTCCATCTTCGGTGTGCGGGCGCTGCACACCGGGCGGCAATAAATGCCGGTGGAGGAAACGCCGACAAAAAAGCGGCCGTCGAATTTTCGGTCACGCGCGCGCAGCGCGTCGTACAACGCTTGCTGTTGAGTATTCATGGCAACGCTCGGGTTCGGTTTTTTCTGCATTATGGGACTCGGCTGACGCGCTGACGTGCGGAATTCGGACATTAAGTTAAGCATGCCGCCACCGCGCCCGCTAAATTTTTCGACACTCGCGCATCGGCGCATTGCCCGCCGGCCCCGTCTCGGGTAAAGTCGCCCCCCTTCATTGGCATGGGGACTAAAAAGAGATGTTTATTGGATTCGATTACGGGACGGCCAACTGTTCCGTTGCAGTGATGCGCGACCACGGCCCCGAGCTGCTGACGCTGGAGAACAACGCGCCGTATCTGCCTTCGATGCTGTGCGCACCGACCCGCGAAGCGGTGAGCGAATGCCTGCACCGCCATTGGCAGGTGCCGACCGGCAGCGAAGAAAACCAGCAGCTGCTGCGCCGCGCCATCAGTTACAACCGCGAAGAAGACATTCCGGTCGGCAGCGACAGCGTGCTGTTCGGTCTGCAGGCGCTGGCGCACTACATGGAAGATCCGGAAGAGGTGTACTTCGTGCGCTCGCCGAAGTCCTTCCTCGGCGCCAACGGCCTGAAGCCGCAGCAGATCGCGCTGTTCGAAGATCTGGTGTGCGCCATGATGTTCCACATCAAACGCCAGGCGGAAAACGTGCTGCAAACCGGCATCGATCAGGCGGTGATCGGCCGGCCGATCAACTTCCAGGGCATCGGCGGCGAAGAGGCCAACCGGCAGGCGCAGGGCATTTTGCAGCGCGCCGCCGAACGCGCCGGTTTCAAGGAGATTGAATTCCAGTTCGAGCCGGTGGCGGCGGGATTGGACTTCGAAGCGACGCTGAGCGAAGAGCAAACCGTGCTGGTGGTGGACATCGGCGGCGGCACCACCGACTGCTCGGTGCTGCTGATGGGGCCGCAGTGGCGCGACCGCGCCGATCGCCAACAAAGCCTGCTGGGCCACAGCGGCTGCCGGGTCGGCGGTAACGATCTGGACATCATGCTGGCCTTCAAACAGCTGATGCCGCTGTTTGGCCTCGGCGGCGAAACCGGGAAAGGCATCGCCTTGCCGGCGCTGCCTTACTGGAACGCGGTGGCGACCAACGACGTGCCGGCGCAAAACGACTTCTACAGCGCAGCCAACGGCCGTGTGCTGCGCGATCTGATCCTCGACGCGGCGGAGCCGGAAAAGGTCAAACGCCTGCTGAAAGTGTACCAGCAGCGCCTGAGCTACCGACTGGTGCGTGCGGCCGAAGAGAGTAAGATAGCGTTGTCCGGCCAAACGGCCATCAGCGCGCCGCTCGGCTTCGTGCAGGCCGATCTGGCGGAAAGCATCAGCCAGGATCAGCTCGCCGACGCCATCTCGCAGCCGTTGATGCGCATTCAAGAGCAGGTCAGCGCCGCGTTGGCCAGCAGCCAGACCGCGCCGCAGGTGATCTACCTGACCGGCGGCAGCGCGCGTTCGCCGCTGCTGCGCGCCGCGCTGCAACAGCAGCTGCCGGGCATTCCGATCGTCGGCGGCAACGACTTCGGCTCGGTCACCGCCGGGCTGGCACGCTGGGCGCAAACGCTGTTCCGTTGACAGCCCAAGGGCGCGACTCGCCGCGCCCTCGTTCATTGGAGGCTATGCATCATGTCACCCCTTCTTACCCTCGACAGCGCCAGACTGCGGCTACGCCCCTGGCGCGACGACGATCTGCCGGCCTTCGCCGCGCTGAATGCCGATCCACAAGTGATGCGCTATTTCCCGGCGACGATGACGGCCGAGGAAAGCCGCGCGCAGGCCGAGCGCCTCCGCGCCGCCATGCAACAACAGGGCTGGGGGCTATGGGCGGTGGAAGTGAAAGGCGGCGCATCCTTTATCGGGTTTGTCGGCCTGGCGGTGCCGGGCGACGATCTGCCTTGCTCCCCCTGCGTGGAGATCGGCTGGCGGTTGGCGGCGGCCCACTGGGGCAACGGCTACGCCGCTGAAGCGGCGCGCGCCGCGCTGGAGTGCGCCTTCGGCACGCTGCACCTGCCGGAAGTGGTGTCCTTCACCGCCGAAGATAACCAGCCGTCGCGCCGGGTGATGACGCGCATCGGCATGCAGTTCGACGGCGAAACCTTCCTGCACCCGCGCCTGCCGGCGGGCCATCCGCTACAGAAGCATGTTTTATACCGGCTAAGCCGGCAAACATGGCGCGCACGCCACGGCGATTAATACAGCGTATCCTTCAGCCGCTGCGGCAACGCGCTGTCATACTCCTCGCCGTCGAAGCGCGTTTGGCTGACCGCGGCCAAAATATGGCCGGGGCTGGGCAACGCCGAACGTTCGAGGCGGCTGCCCTCTTCCCATAATCCTGAACGCAGGATCGCCCGACTGCACTGGAAAAATACCGCTTCGACACGAATACGCAGCACCGAACGCGGCAGCTGGTTGCGGTAGGCAAAGCGCTGCAGCACCGCCGGCGCGACCACAATCTCCGCCCGCCCGTTAATCCGCAGCGTTTCGCCGATGCCGGGGATCAGCAGCAGCAGCGCCACCCGATTGTCGTGCAGGATATTGCGCAGGCTATCGATGCGGTTATTGCCGCGCCGGTCCGGCAGCAGCAGGGTATTCTCGTCTTCGATATGAATAAAACCGGCCGGATCGCCGCGCGGGGAGACATCCATGCCGTCCGGCCCAACCGTCGAGAGGGCGGCAAACGGCGCCGCCTCGATAAATGGACGGTACGCCGGGTGGATATAGCTGACTTCTTTAAAAACCGAGGGCGCGCCGGGTTTGCCGTACAGCTGTTCCAGCGTCGCGAGGTCGTTGATGGTATCACCAGTCATTGCGGTTTCCTGAATGGGCCATGTTGACCCATTCAGCATAGAGCAAAATCGCCGCCGGGTAATGCGCCTTACCAGGCGCTGGCGAGGTTCAGCACCTGGATATCCTCCGCATCCAGCGTCAGGCGGGTGGCGCTGACCAATTCATCCAGCTGTTGCAGCGAGGTCGCGCTGACGATCGGCGCGGTGACGCTTGGGCGCGCGATCAGCCAGGCCAACGAGACCTGCGCCGGCGAGGTGCCGTGTTTGCTCGCCACCTGATCCAGCGCCGCCAGAATGCGGAAACCACGCGGGTTAAGGTAGCGCTCGACAATGCGATCGCCGCGCTGGCTTTTACCTTCGTCCTCTTTACTGCGGTATTTGCCGGTCAGGAAGCCGCTGGCCAGCGCAAAGAAGTTGATCACCCCCAGCCCGTGGCGCTGCGCCACGCCCTCCAGCTCGGCCTCATAGCCTTCGCGCGCATACAGGTTATATTCCGGCTGCAGGGTTTCATAACGTGCCAGCCCGTGGCTTTCGCTCACCCGCAGCGCTTCTTCCAGACGATCCGCCTGATAGTTGGAAGCGCCGATCGCCCGCACCTTACCGGCCTTGATCAGCGCATCGAACGCCGCCAGCGTCTCTTCCAGCGGCGTATCGCGGTCATCGTCGTGCGATTGGTAAAGGTCGATATAATCGGTTTGCAGACGGCGCAGCGAGTCTTCCACCGCCTGCCGAATATAGCGCGGCGACAGCCCCTGCTTACCCTCACCCATCGGTTTGCCCACCTTGGTGGCGATGATCACCTGGTCGCGCTTGCCGCTCTTCTTCAACCATTCGCCGATGACGGTTTCCGATTCACCGCCCCGATTGCCCGGCGCCCAGCTGGAATAGACGTCGGCGGTATCGATAAAGTTAAGCTGATTTTCCACCAGCGCATCCAACAGGCTGAAAGAGGTCGCCTGATCCGCCGTCCAGCCGAATACGTTGCCGCCGAAGGTCAACGCCGGCACATGAATGCCCGAACGGCCCAGTTGTTTCTTGCTCATGATAGAGGCTCCATGGAGTTGAATGATTTACTGGTTAATTATTAGCTTTAAAAATAAAAAGCCGTTAAAACTCATTGGCTATAAGCAAAAACCCAACGCTTATAAACATAGCAGGCGACAATCGTTAACTTATTCGGAAAATGCTGACGGTTCCTCCTTATTTCCTTCATTTTTATGCCGCTTTGACTGGCTAAACTAGTATTCTGTAAGGAGTGTCATTTTTGTGGCAATGCGTGCGCACACGCTTGTCCTCTGGAGAGAATTTTCGCCGCCATGAAAGCAAAACCCCAACGTCGTTCCCTGATGCTGCGCCTGCTGGTTGCCGCCATCGCGGTCATCGCTGCCGTACTGATTTGGCGCCACTTCAACGCCGCACCGCCGGCGGCTGAAACGCCGACGGCCGCTCACCATGCCGGTGGAGCCAAAGGAGCGGCTGCCGGTGGCAAACGGCGCGGCAATCTGTCGCCGGTTCAGGTGGCCACGGCCACTCAGCAATCGGTGCCGAGCTATCTGATCGGGCTGGGCACTGTCACCGCCGCCAACACCGTTACCGTCACCAGCCGGGTCGACGGCCAATTGATGGCCCTGCACTTCACCGAAGGGCAGCAGGTGAAGGCCGGCGATCTGCTGGCGGAGATCGATCCCCGTCCGTTCCAGGTGCAGCTGACGCAGGCCCAGGGGCAGTTGGCGAAAGACCAGGCGACGCTGGCCAACGCCCGGCGCGATCTGGCGCGCTATCAGCAACTGGTGAAAACCAACCTGGTTTCCCGCCAGGAACTGGATACCCAGGTCTCGCTGGTGCAGCAGACCGAAGGATCGATCAAGGCCGATCAGGGCGCGGTGGACAGCGCGCAGCTGCAGCTGACCTACAGCAAAATCATCGCCCCAATCTCCGGCCGCGTAGGCCTCAAGCAGGTCGATATGGGCAACTACATCACCAGCGGTTCTACGGCCATCGTGGTGATCACGCAGACGCACCCGATCGAGGTGGTGTTCACCCTGCCGGAAAGCAACATCAGCGACATCATGAAAGCGCAGAAAGCCGGGCCGGTCAGCGTCGAGGCCTGGGGGCGCACCAACAAGACCCTGCTGGCGCAGGGCAACCTGCTGAGTCTGGATAACCAGATAGACACCACCACCGGCACCATCAAGCTGAAGGCGCAGTACGCCAACCAGGACGATGCGCTGTTCCCCAACCAGTTCGTCAATGCGCGGCTGAAGGTCGCCACGCTGCAAAACGCCATCGTGGTGCCGACCGCCGCCGTGCAGATGGGCAACGAAGGCAACTTCGTCTGGACGATGGACGACGAGAATAAAGTCAGCAAACGCCTGGTCACCGTCGGCATTGAAGACAGCCAAAACGTGGTGATCGCCAGCGGCCTGAACGCCGGGCAGCGCGTGGTAACCGACGGCATCGATCAACTGACGGAGGGGATGAAGGTCGAGGTGGTGACGCCGCAAACCAAAGCGGCCGACGGCAACGCCGCGCCGCACGCCAAGCGGGAGAAAGCCTGATGCAGGTGATGACGCCGAACCCCGGCGGCGGCCCGTCCCGCCTGTTTATTCTGCGCCCGGTCGCCACCACGCTGCTGATGGTGGCGATCCTGCTGGCAGGGATTATCGGCTACCGCGCGCTGCCGGTATCCGCCCTGCCGGAAGTGGACTACCCGACCATTCAGGTGGTGACGCTGTACCCCGGCGCCAGCCCGGACGTGGTGACCTCCGCCATCACCGCGCCGTTGGAGCGCCAGTTCGGCCAGATGTCCGGCCTCAAGCAGATGCTGTCGCAAAACTCCGGCGGCGCCTCGGTGATCACCCTGCAGTTCCAGCTGGCGCTGTCGCTGGATATCGCCGAGCAGGAAGTGCAGGCTGCGATCAACTCCGCCACCAACCTGCTGCCGACCGATTTGCCCTACCCGCCAATCTACAGCAAGGTTAACCCCGCCGATCCGCCGATCCTGACGCTGGCCGTCACCTCTACCGCCCTGCCGATGACGCAGGTGGAAGACATGGTGGAAACCCGCGTGGCGCAGAAAATCTCCCAGGTGACCGGCGTCGGCCTGGTCACCCTTTCCGGCGGCCAGCGCCCGGCGGTGCGCGTAAAACTCAATGCGCCGGCGATGGCGGCCAACGGGCTCGACAGCGAAACCGTGCGCACCGCCATCACGGCCGCCAACGTCAACTCCGCCAAAGGCAGCCTGGACGGCCCGACCCGTTCGGTCACCCTGTCCGCCAACGATCAGATGAAGTCCGCCGATGAGTACCGGCGGCTGATCGTCGCCTATAAAAACGGCGCGCCGATCCGCCTGCAGGACATCGCCACCGTCGAGCAAGGGGCAGAAAATACCCGGCTCGCGGCCTGGGCTAACAAGCAGCCGGCGATCGTGCTGAACATCCAACGCCAACCCGGCGTCAACGTCATCACCACCGCCGACAGCATCCGTGAGATGCTGCCGACGCTGATTAAAAGCCTGCCCAAGTCGGTCGACGTCAAGGTGTTGACCGACCGCACCACCACTATTCGTGCCTCGGTCAGCGACGTGCAGTTCGAGCTGCTGCTGGCGATCGCGCTGGTGGTGATGGTGATCTACGTGTTCCTGCGCAACGTGCCGGCAACCATTATCCCCAGCGTGGCGGTGCCGCTGTCGCTGGTTGGCACCTTCGCCGCCATGTACTTCCTCGGTTTCTCGATCAACAACCTGACGCTGATGGCGCTGACCATCGCCACCGGCTTCGTGGTGGACGACGCCATCGTGGTGATCGAGAACATCTCGCGCTACATCGAGAAAGGCGAAAAACCGCTCGACGCCGCGCTAAAGGGAGCCGGCGAAATCGGCTTCACCATCATCTCGCTGACCTTCTCGCTGGTGGCGGTGCTGATCCCGCTGCTGTTCATGGGCGACATCGTTGGCCGCCTGTTCCGCGAGTTCGCCGTGACGCTGGCGGTGGCGATTCTGATCTCCGCCGTGGTGTCGCTGACGCTGACGCCGATGATGTGCGCCCGCCTGTTGAACCATGAGTCGCTGCGCAAGCAAAACCGTTTCTCCGCCGCCTCAGAACGCTTCTTCGAGCGCGTGATCGCCGGCTACGGCCGCTGGCTGAAAGTGGTGCTCGCCCACCAGTGGCTGACGCTGTGCGTAGCGTTGAGCACCCTGGCCGTCACCGTGCTGCTCTACCTGTTCATCCCCAAAGGCTTCTTCCCGATTCAGGACAACGGCCTGATCCAGGGCACGCTGGAAGCGCCGCAGTCGGTGTCGTTCAGCAAAATGGCGGTGCTGCAACAACAGGTCGCCGCCCAGGTGTTGGAGGATCCGGCGGTGGAGAGCCTGACCTCGTTTATCGGCGTCGACGGCACCAACGCCGCGCTCAACAGCGGCCGGCTGCAGATCAACCTGAAACCGCTGAGCGAACGCAGCGACAGCCTGCAAACCATCATCGATCGAATGCAGGAAAAAGCGGCGGCGCTGCCCGGCCTGAAACTCTATCTGCAGCCGGTGCAGGATCTGACCATCGATACCCAGGTCAGCCGCACGCAGTACCAGTTCACCCTGCAGGCGATGTCCCTCGAGCAGCTCAGCCAATGGGTGCCGCAACTGGTCGATGAACTGCGGCAAACCCCCGAACTGCAGGACGTCAGCAGCGACTGGCAGGATCAGGGGCTGGAAGCTTATATCAACGTCGATCGCGACTCGGCTTCGCGCCTCGGCATCCAGATGAGCGACGTGGACAGCGCGCTGTACAACGCCTTCGGCCAGCGCCTGATCTCCACCATCTACACCCAAGCCAACCAGTATCGCGTGGTGCTGGAACATGACGTGCAGGCGACGCCAGGGCTGGCGGCGCTGAACGATATCCGCCTCACCAGCAGCAGCGGCGCCGTGGTACCGCTCAATACCATCGCCAAAATCGAGCAGCGCAACGGGCCGCTGGCGATTAACCACCTCGATCAGTTCCCGGCGACCACCGTCTCCTTCAACGTGGCGGAGGGCTACTCGCTGGAAGAAGCGGTCAACGCCATCACCCAGGTCGAGAAAAACCTGGCGATGCCGAAAGACATCACCACCAAGTTCCAGGGGGCTACCCTGGCCTTCCAGGCCGCGCTCGGCAGCACGCTGTGGCTGATCCTGGCGGCGGTGGTGGCGATGTATATCGTGCTCGGCGTGCTGTATGAAAGCTTCATCCATCCGGTCACCATTCTCTCCACCCTGCCGACCGCCGGGGTCGGCGCGCTGCTGGCGCTGATGCTGGCGGGCAGCGAGCTGGACGTGATCGCCATCATCGGCATCATCCTGCTGATCGGCATCGTGAAGAAAAACGCCATCATGATGATCGACTTCGCCCTGGCCGCCGAACGCGAGCAGGGTATGAAGCCCTATGACGCCATCTATCAGGCCTGCTTACTGCGCTTCCGGCCGATTCTGATGACCACGCTGGCCGCCCTGCTCGGCGCGCTGCCGCTGATGCTCAGCACCGGCGTCGGCGCGGAGCTGCGCCGGCCGCTCGGCATCTGTATGGTCGGCGGCCTGATCATGAGCCAGATCCTGACGCTGTTCACCACCCCGGTGATCTACCTGCTGTTCGATAAACTGGCGCGCAATACCCACGCCAAAGAAGAAGCGCGGGAGACACCGTGAAATTCTTCTCGCTGTTTATCTTCCGCCCGGTGGCCACCACCCTGTTGACGCTGGCGATCGCGCTGGCGGGCGCGCTGGGCTTCAGCCTGCTGCCCGTCGCGCCGCTGCCGCAGGTGGATTACCCGGTGATCTCCGTCACCGCCACCCTGCCGGGCGCCGATCCGGAAACCATGGCGACCTCGGTCGCTACCCCGCTGGAGCGCGCGCTTAGCCGCATCGCCGGGGTCAACGAAATGACCTCGATGAGCTCGCTGGGCAGCACCCGGGTGATCCTGCAGTTCGATCTCAGCCGCGACATCAACGGCGCCGCGCGCGACGTGCAGGCGGCGATCAACGCCGCGCAAAGCCTGCTGCCTTCCGGCATGCCGAGCCGCCCAACCTATCGGCAGATGAACCCGTCGGACGCGCCGATCATGATCCTGACGCTCACTTCCGACACCTACAGCCAGGGCCAGCTTTACGATTTCGCCTCCACCCAGCTGGCGCAGAAGATCGCCCAGACCGAGGGCGTCGGCGACGTCACCGTCGGCGGCAGTTCGCTGCCGGCGGTGCGGGTGGAGCTGAATCCTTCCGCGCTGTTTAACCAGGGCGTGTCGCTGGACAGCGTGCGCCAGGCCATCAGCAACGCTAACCTGCGCACGCCGCTCGGCTCGACCGAAAGCCAGGACAAGCGCTGGCAGATCCAGAGCAACGATCAGATCAAAAAGGCCGAAGGCTACAAGCCGCTGATCGTGCATTACAACAACGGTTCCGCCGTCCGGCTGAGCGACGTCGCCAACGTCATCGATTCGGTGCAGGACGTGCGCAACGCCGGGATGACCAACGCCCAACCGGCGATCCTGCTGGTGGTCAGCCGTTCGCCGGACGCCAACATCATCGCCACCGTCGATCGCATCCGCGCCGAGCTGCCCGACCTGCAGGCCAGCATTCCTGCCTCGATCAAACTGAACATCGCGCAGGATCGCTCGCCGACCATTCGCGCTTCGCTGGCGGAAGTGGAGCAGTCGCTGGTCATCGCCATCGCGCTGGTGATCCTGGTGGTGTTCGCCTTCCTGCGTTCCGGCCGCGCTACGCTGATCCCCGCCGTCGCCGTGCCGGTGTCGCTGATCGGTACCTTCGCCGCCATGTACCTGTGCGGTTTCAGCCTCAACAACCTGTCGCTGATGGCGCTGACCATCGCCACCGGCTTTGTGGTGGACGACGCCATCGTGGTGCTGGAAAACATTTCCCGCCACGTGGAGGCCGGCATCAAACCGCTGCAGGCGGCGCTGCAGGGGATACGCGAGGTCGGCTTTACCGTGCTTTCGATGAGCATGTCGCTGGTAGCAGTGTTCATTCCTCTGCTGCTGATGGAGGGGCTGCCGGGGCGTTTGTTCCGCGAGTTCGCCGTCACCCTGTCGGTGTCGATCGGGCTGTCGCTGATCATCTCGCTGACGCTGACGCCGATGATGTGCGCCTACCTGCTGCGCCCGCAGCCTGAACGCGCGCAGCAGCGCGTGCGCGGCTTCGGCAAGCTGTTGATGAAACTGCAGCAGGGCTACGGCCGCTCGCTGCACTGGGTGCTCGACCACGCTCGCTGGGTGCTGGCGATCCTGCTGGCGACGGTGGCGCTCAACGTCTGGCTGTACATCAGCATCCCGAAAACGTTCTTCCCGGAGCAGGATACCGGCCGTCTGATGGGCTCCATTCAGGCCGATCAGAGCATCTCGTTCCAGGCGATGCGCCAAAAACTGCAGGACTTTATGACCATCGTGCGCGACGATCCGGCGGTGGACAACGTCACCGGTTTCACCGGCGGTTCGCGCACCAACAGCGGTTCGATGTTCATCGCGCTTAAACCGCTGTCCGAACGCAAAGAGAGCGCGCAGCAGGTGATCGCCCGCCTGCGCGCCAAGCTGGCGAAAGAGCCCGGCGCCAGCCTGTTCCTGATGGCGGTGCAGGATATCCGCGTCGGCGGCCGGCAGGCCAACGCCAGCTATCAGTACACGCTGCTGTCGGACGATTTGAGCGCCCTGCGCACCTGGGAGCCGAAAATCCGCACCGCGCTGGCCGCCCTGCCGGAGCTGGCGGACGTCAACTCGGATCAGCAGGATAAAGGCTCGGAGATGGATCTGATTTACGACCGCGACACCATGTCCCGCCTCGGCATTTCGGTGTCGGACGCCAACAACCTGTTGAACAACGCCTTCGGCCAACGGCAGATCTCCACCATCTATCAACCGCTCAACCAATACAAGGTGGTGATGGAAGTGGCGCCGCCCTACACCCAGGACGTGAGTTCGCTGGATAAAATGTTCATCATCAACAGCGAAGGCAAGGCGATACCGCTCTCCTACTTCGCGCACTGGCAGCCGGCCAACACGCCGCTGGCGGTCAACCACCAGGGGCTGTCCGCCGCCTCCACCATCTCGTTCAACCTGCCGCTCGGCGCCAGCCTGGGCGACGCCACCGACGCCGTCACCCGCGCCATGACCCAGCTCGGCGTGCCGCCCACGGTGCGCGGCGCCTTCGCCGGCACCGCCCAGGTGTTCCAGGACACCCTGAAATCGCAGGTGATCCTGATCCTGGCGGCGATCGCCACGGTGTATATCGTGCTCGGCGTGCTGTACGAGAGCTATATCCACCCGCTGACCATCCTCTCCACGCTGCCTTCCGCAGGCGTGGGGGCGCTGCTGGCGCTCGAACTGTTCAGCGCGCCGTTCAGCCTGATCGCGCTGATCGGCATCATGCTGCTGATCGGCATCGTGAAGAAAAACGCCATCATGATGGTCGACTTCGCGCTCGAGGCGCAGCGCAACGGAGGCATCAGCGCCCGCGAGGCGATTTTCCAGGCCAGCCTGCTGCGTTTCCGGCCGATCATGATGACGACGCTGGCGGCGTTGTTCGGCGCGCTGCCGCTGGTGCTGGCCAGCGGTGACGGCGCGGAGCTGCGCCAGCCGCTCGGCATCACCATCGCCGGCGGCCTGGTGATGAGCCAGCTGCTGACGCTGTACACCACGCCGGTGGTCTATCTTTACTTCGACCGGCTGCAGGCGAAGTTCCGCCGTAACAAGCAACTGGCCCCGCTGCCGCACTAATGGCCGACCGATGCTGATGAAACACACCGCCACGGTACGCTGGCAACTCTGGATAGTGGCGTTCGGCTTCTTTATGCAGACGCTGGATACCACGATCGTCAACACCGCCCTGCCCTCGATGGCCGCCAGCCTGGGGGAGAACCCGCTGCGCATGCAGTCGGTGATCGTCTCCTATGTGCTGACGGTGGCGGTGACGCTGCCGGCCAGCGGCTGGCTGGCGGACAAGGTCGGCGTACAGCGGGTGTTTTTCAGCGCCATCGTGCTGTTTACCCTCGGCTCCATCCTCTGCGCCCGCTCGGAAACCCTGAACGAACTGATCGCCTCGCGCGTGATTCAGGGCGTCGGCGGCGCAATGATGGTGCCGGTCGGCCGCCTGACGGTGATGAAGATCGTACCGCGCGAGCAGTACATGGCGGCGATGACCTTCGTGACGCTGCCGGGCCAGATCGGCCCGCTGATGGGGCCGGCGCTGGGCGGCTTTCTGGTGCAGTACGCCAGCTGGCACTGGATTTTCCTGATCAATATTCCGGTAGGCATCGTGGGCGCCATCGCCACGCTGCTGCTGATGCCCAACTACCAAATGCAAACCCGGCGTTTCGACCTCAGCGGCTTTATCCTGCTGGCGATCGGCATGGCATCGCTGACGCTGGCGCTCGATGGCCACAAGGGCATGGGACTGTCCGGCGCCGCCATCGCCGGCCTGGTGGCGCTGGGCGCAGCGGCGTTGTTGGGGTATGTTTGGCATGCCTACGGCAATAGCCGCGCCCTGTTCTCGCTGCGGCTGCTGCGCACCCCGACCTACAAGATCGGGTTGCTGGCCAGCCTGTTGGGGCGCATCGGCAGCGGCATGCTGCCGTTCATGACGCCGCTGTTCCTGCAGGTGGGCATGGGCTTCACGCCGTTCCACGCCGGGCTGATGATGATCCCGATGATCATCGGCAGCATGGGCATGAAGCGCATCGTGGTGCAGGTGGTCAACCGCTTCGGCTATCGCAACGTGCTGGTGGCGGCCACGCTGCTGCTGGCGCTGGTCAGCCTGAGTTTCCTGCTGGCGGCGATGCTCGGCTGGCTGTGGCTGCTGCCGGTGGTGCTGTTCTTCCAGGGGATGGTCAACTCGCTGCGCTTCTCGGCGATGAACACCCTGACGCTGAAAGACCTGCCGGACCGGCTGGCCAGCAGCGGCAACAGCCTGTTGTCGATGGTCATGCAGCTGTCGATGAGCCTTGGCGTCAGCGTCGCCGGCATCTTGATCGGCAGCTTCGCCCATCACCAGGTGGTGGCCGACAGCCCGGCCATCCACAGCGCATTTATCTACAGCTACTGCTGTATGGCGTTGATTATCGCCCTGCCCGCGCTGGCCTTCGCGCGCGTGCCGGCCGATAGCGCGCCCAACCGCACGCTGACCAAAGAGCCGGGTACCGGCTCAACGAGGTTGCAATGAAGATAGGCATTACCGGGAAACTGTTCCTGGCCATTTTCGCTACCTGCATGCTGGTGTTGATCACCATGCATTGGGGGGTGCGCGTCAGCTTTGAACGCGGCTTTATCGATTACATCAAGCACAGCAACGAGCAGCGCATCAACATGCTGAGCGAAGCGCTGGAGGAGCAGTACAGCCGCCACGGCAACTGGATATTCCTGCGCAACAACGATCAGGTTATCTACCAGATCATGCGTTCGTTCGAACAGAACAGCGACAGCAGCCACAACCTGCCGCCCAAGGGCTGGCGCACCCAGTTTTGGGTGGTGGACAGCCAGTTCAACCGGCTGGTGGGCCACTCCGGACCGGTGCCGAAAGAGGGGCCGCGCCACCCGATCCGCTATAACAACACGATCGTCGGCTGGGTGATCACTACCCCGGTCGAACGCCTGACGCGCAACACCGATATCAACTTCGATCGCCAGCAGCGGCGCACCAGTTGGATTATCGTCGCGCTCTCCACCTTGCTGGCGGCGGCGGTGACCTGGCTGCTGTCGCGCGGCATGCTGGCGCCGGTCAAGCGCCTGGTGGCGGGCACTCATCGCCTGGCGGCGGGCGACTTCACCACCCGCGTGACGGTCAGCAGCCAGGATGAGCTGGGCAGGCTGGCGCACGACTTCAATCAGTTAGCCACCTCACTGGAGAAAAATGAGCAGATGCGCCGCGCCTTTATGGCCGACGTGTCGCATGAGCTGCGCACGCCGCTGGCGGTGCTGCGCGGCGAGCTGGAGGCGCTGCAGGACGGCGTGCGCCAGCCGACGCCGGCGTCGCTCAGCTCGCTGCAGGCCGAGGTGTCCACCCTGACCAAACTGGTCGATGACCTGCACCAGCTTTCGCTTTCCGATCTCGGCGCGTTGGCCTATCGCAAGTCGTCGGTAGACTGCGTGCATCTGCTGCAGGTTGCCGTCGCCGCCTTCCGCGAACGCTTCCGCGCCAAAGGGCTGGAAATCGTCACGCATCTGCCGCCTCAGGCGCCGCTGTTCGGCGATCCCGATCGCCTGAACCAGTTGTTCAATAACCTGCTGGAAAACAGCCTGCGCTACACCGACGCCGGCGGCCGGTTGGAAATCAGCGCCGAGCTACAGCCGGGGCGGCTCTTCCTCTACTGGCAGGACAGCGCGCCGGGCATCAGCGATCAGCAACTGACGCGCATTTTCGAACGTTTCTACCGGGCGGAAGGCTCACGCAACCGCGCCAGCGGCGGTTCCGGCTTGGGTCTGGCGATCTGCCACAACATTGTGGAGGCGCACGATGGAAAAATCCGCGCCGAGCATTCGCCTTTAGGCGGCGTGCGCATTACAGTAGAATTTGCTACCCCGATAAAAAATAAGGCGCCCTGATGGACATTCAGAATCAACCTATGCAGATCATGATTGTTGAAGATGAGCCCAAGCTGGGTCAGTTGCTGGTGGATTATCTGCAGGCGGCGGGTTACGCCACCCGCTGGCTGACCAACGGCAGTGAGGTGGTGCCGACCGTGCATCAACATCCGCCGGCGCTGATTTTACTCGATCTGATGCTGCCGGGCGCCGACGGCCTGACGGTATGCCGCGAGCTGCGCCGCTTCAGCGATGTGCCGATCGTGATGGTGACGGCGAAAATCGAAGAGATCGACCGCCTGCTGGGGCTGGAGATCGGCGCCGACGATTACATCTGCAAACCCTACAGCCCGCGCGAGGTGGTGGCGCGGGTGAAAACCATCCTGCGCCGCAGCTATCGGCCGCAGGATAATGCGCGGGAAGATGACCTGCTGCACATCGATGAACCGCGTTTCCAGGCCAGTTATCAGGGGCAGCTGCTGGATCTGACGCCGGCGGAGTTCCGCCTGCTGAAAACCCTGGCCAGCCAACCGGGCAACGTGTTTTCGCGCGAACAGCTGCTGAACAACCTGTATGACGACTATCGGGTAGTCACCGACCGCACCATCGACAGCCACATCAAAAATCTGCGGCGCAAGCTGGAGCTGATCGACGGGGAGAAATCCTTTATCCGCTCGGTATACGGCGTGGGCTACCGCTGGGAAGCCGACCCTTGCCGGCTGGTGAATGGGGTTTAGGGGGAAATCAGCGCGTCCAGTCCTCAACAGCCAATCCGGGCACCATGGCGAATGCGCGATCGTTGGTCACCAGCGTCGCGCCACGGCTCTGCGCATGAGCGGCGATCAGTTGATCCATCGCGCCCATGATTTTCCCCTTTCTCTCCATGTTTGCCCGCATTTCACCGTAACAGCGGGCAGCCTCGCTATCCCATGCATAGACCGTTACCGCGGCAATAAAGGCCTCGACCATGTTTTGCAACGCCTTGTTCCGCCGTTTAGCCACACCGTAAAGCAGTTCCGCCTCCGTGACGCTGGAAATACATACGGCAGAAGGCGGGAGCTTTTCCATGACGTTAAGCACCTGCGGATGCTGCCGAAACAAGTGGCTGACGGTGTTGGTATCAAACATGTACATCGCCTATTCGTCCTCTGAGAATGGATCGCGGTCTGCAACCCCTTGCTGACGATCTTCCGCGCCAAGAAACTCTTGCGGCACCGGCGTTTGGGCGATAATGCTCAGCAGCGGCGCCCAGCTGTCCGGCTTTGCTGGATATTTGGATAAAATCACGTTGCCCTCCCGATCGCGACGGATATAGACACGATCCGTATCAAATTCAAACTCCACCGGTAACCTCACCGCCTGATTTCTGCCGTTTTTAAACAGCTTTGCGATTCTTTCCATCTCGACACCTCCACAGCTGGCATAGGCCAAAGCATATGCCTGTAGCGTGTCGATGCCAAGATGTATCGCTCATTTTTCATCCACATTGACGAAACGGCCAAACACTAACGCACAATTTCACGGGTTGAAACCCTGTTCCCCTCGTTATGCGGTGCACTGCGCAATCACCGCGCCTTTCCTTAGCTTCCCGTGCGGCGGCAGGCTCACCGAATGAAAACTCCGCGCCGGCGCAAAAAAATTGCGCATTTTTTCGACTAAGCTGCGGTGAGGTTTAGCCGCCGATTTTCAAGCGATTGGCTACACTTACATCACGAATCGGAACCTACAGGAGAAGAACCATGGCAATCGGTCATTACGAGCTGAAAAAAGCAAAGAACGGACAGTACCACTTCAACCTGAAAGCCAGTAACGGCGAGATCATTCTGGCCAGCGAGATGTACGCCAGCAAAGCGTCAGCGGAGAACGGCATCGCCTCGGTGCAGACCAATTCGCCGCACGAAGCGCAGTTTGAACTGAAGCACAGCACCAGCAATCAGCCCTATTTTGTGCTGAAGGCCAAGAACCATCAGGTGATCGGCGTCAGCGAAATGTACAGCTCCGAAAGCGCGGCCAAAAACGGTATCCAGTCGGTGATAAAAAACGGCCCGACCACCGATATCCGCGATTTGAGCGCCTGATCCCTCCGTTTCGCCCGCGCGGTGGCCGCCATCGCGCGTTTTCCGTTTGACCGGGATCAATCTCCCCTGAATAAATCCGGTTAACTGCTGATTTTTTGCCGCGCCGCCGCTACAATTCCCCGCTTTTACTGCGCCATCAGGTGGCGCGGTGCTGACCTGAAATCAGACCGAGACACACTATGTTTACACCGGAACTTCTCTCCCCTGCCGGAACGCTGAAAAACATGCGTTACGCCTTCGCCTACGGCGCCGATGCGGTTTACGCCGGCCAGCCGCGCTACAGCCTGCGGGTGCGCAACAACGAATTCAACCACGAGAATCTGGCGCAGGGCATCAACGAAGCGCACGCGCTGGGCAAAAAATTCTATGTGGTGGTCAACATCGCCCCGCACAACGCCAAGTTGAAAACCTTCCTGCGCGATCTGAAGCCGGTTATCGATATGGGCCCGGATGCGCTGATCATGTCCGATCCCGGCCTTATCATGATGGTGCGCGAAGCCTTCCCGCAGATGGACATCCACCTGTCGGTTCAGGCCAACGCCGTTAACTGGGCGACGGTGAAATTCTGGAAACAAATGGGCCTGACCCGCGTGATCCTGTCGCGCGAACTGTCGCTGGAGGAGATCGCCGAGATCCGCGCCGAAGTGCCTGATATGGAGCTGGAGATCTTCGTCCACGGCGCGCTGTGCATGGCCTATTCCGGCCGCTGCCTGCTGTCCGGCTACATCAACAAGCGCGATCCCAACCAGGGCACCTGCACCAACGCCTGCCGCTGGCAATACAAGGCGGAAGAAGGCAAAGAGGACGACACAGGCAATATCGTGCACCTGCACGAGCCGATCCCGGTACAAACCGTTGAGCCGACGCTGGGCATCGGCGCGCCGACCGATAAGGTGTTCATGCTGTCTGAAGCGCAAAAGCCAGGCGAATATATGAGCGCCTTTGAGGACGAACACGGCACCTACATCATGAACTCCAAGGATCTGCGCGCCATTCAGCACGTGGAGCGTCTGACGCAGCTCGGCGTGCACTCGCTGAAGATTGAAGGCCGCACCAAGTCCTTCTACTACTGCGCGCGCACCGCCCAGGTCTACCGCCGCGCCATCGACGACGCCGCCGCCGGCAAGCCGTTCGATCCGACCCTGCTCACCACGCTGGAAGGCCTGGCGCACCGCGGTTACACCGAGGGCTTCCTGCGCCGCCATGTACACGAAGCGCAGCAGAACTACGAATACGGCTCCTCGCTCTCCGAGCGCCAGCAGTTCGTCGGCGAGTTCACCGGCGTGCGCCGCGAAGGGTGGGCGGAAGTCGACGTGAAGAATAAGTTCTCGCTCGGCGACAGCGTCGAGATGATGACGCCGGGCGGCAACGTGCTGTTTACGCTCGAAAGCATGCAAAATAAGAAAGGTGAGCTGATTGAAGTGGCGCCGGGCAACGGCCATATCGTTTATTTGCCGATCCCGCAGGATATCGATCTCAATTATGCTTTGCTGATCCGCAATTTGGCGGAAGAAAATAGCGCCCAGGCATAAAATGAATCGCCACCATACGGTGGCGATTTTTAGCAAATATTAGAATTAGATCACATCAATATGCTCGCAGCTTGGTTACTATCACGCTGCTTAAAACGAACAACGAAAATATTTGCATAGCAATACTAGGAACCACCTCCTTAGCCGGCCCAATCTCCCTTGGGCTGGCTTTTTCTTTGTGGGGCCACTCTATTTTCACCACAGCACCTATTTTCATTATCTTTTCCCGTTATCCATTTTAATAAGAATAATAACGTCACATCGATATATAAATAACGCTATAGCGATTAATCCCGCCTTCATTAAAATTTTTCTTGTTGCCCGGTAAAATTCAGATAAATTCGCACCGCTTTCATATTCACGGCGATGCGGGAAATAAGCGGAATTAGCTGAATATTCTGATGGCCTGACGGCGTCGGCTGGTTTATCTTGGGACCTTCTTGGTTTTCCGCCGGAGGATATCGGCAATGGCTCACCCCCCACATGCAACAGCCCTGCTTATTATCAACGGCAAGGGTGCCGGCAACGAAGAATTGCGCCAGGCGGTCAAACGGCTGCGCGCAGAACAGGTGACGCTGCACGTACGCGTCACCTGGGAGCACGGCGACGCCGCGCGCTACGTCTCGGAGGCCGCTCAGCTTGGCGTCGATACCGTCGTCGCCGGCGGCGGTGATGGCACCATTAACGAGGTAGCAGCCGCACTGGTACAGTTGCCGACGCACGGCCGACCCGTGCTGGGCATTCTGCCGCTCGGCACCGCCAACGACTTCGCCATGGCCTGCAATATTCCCCCTTCGCCGGAACAGGCGCTGCAACTGGCGATCAAGGGCCGCTCGGTGCCTATCGATCTGGCCAGGGTCAACGGCGAACGCTACTTCATCAACATGGCCACCGGCGGCTTCGGCACCCGCATCACCACCGAAACGCCGGAGAAGCTGAAGGCGGCACTGGGCGGCGTTTCCTACTTCGTCCACGGCTTACTGCGCATGGATACGCTGCAGGCCGATCGCTGTGAAATCCGCGGGCCGGACTTCCGCTGGGCCGGTGAAGCGCTGGTGATCGGCATCGGCAACGGTAAGCAGGCCGGCGGCGGTCAGGAACTGTGCCCCACTGCGCTGATCAACGACGGCCTGCTGCAGCTGCGTCTGCTGATCGCCGATGAACTGCTGCCGGCGCTGGTCGCCGCCCTGTTCAACGACGAAGAAAGCAACAGCATCCTCAGCGCGGCGCTGCCTTGGCTGGAGATCGACGCGCCGCATGAAATCACCTTCAACCTTGACGGCGAGCCGCTCAAAGGCCGCCATTTCCGCATCGAAGTGTTGCCGCAGGCCATCGAATGCCGCCTGCCGCCTAACTGCGCCCTGCTGGGCTGATTCTGTCGGGCGCAGCCGCTGCGCCCGATCGCCCTGCAGAACACCGAGTGGTTCGAGATCGAATAATCAACCGCTTGGCAAGCCGGGGGCGATCGTCCCCACGTATTTGGCCGCGCAAATAGCATTTCTTCTCAATCGCATCTATTGTTTGTCCTTGCCGGAGCAAGTTCGGTAGCATCGCTTTACAGCTTCAATCACCGCTTTTTTACTGCGCCGGTGGTCAAAAACCCATGCATTGCCGGTGTATGAAGAAGCTTAATCGGGAGTGAATCATGACTGATATTGTGCAGTTGCTAGGAAAGGAAGCGGAAGATCTGCTGCAACACCGCTGTACCACTATCCCCGCCGAGAATCTCTACCTGCCGGGCGCCGACTTCGTCGACCGCGTAATGATCGATAACAACCGCCCGAACACGGTGTTGCGTTCGATGCAAACCCTGTTCAACCACGGCCGCCTGGCCGGCACCGGCTACCTGTCTATCCTGCCGGTCGACCAGGGTATCGAGCACTCTGCCGCCGCGTCGTTCGCCGCCAACCCGCTGTATTTCGATCCGAAGAATATCGTCGAGCTGGCGATTGAAGCCGGCTGTAACTGCGTCGCCTCCACCTACGGCGTGCTGGCGTCGGTATCGCGCCGCTACGCGCACAAGATCCCGTTCCTGGTCAAAATCAACCACAACGAAACGCTGAGCTACCCGACCCAGTACGACCAGACCCTGTACGCCAGCGTCGAGCAGGCGTTCAACATGGGTGCGGTGGCGGTCGGCGCCACCATTTACTTCGGCTCCGAGCAGTCGCGCCGCCAGATCGAAGAGATCTCTATCGCCTTTGAGCGCGCGCATGAGCTGGGCATGGTCACGGTGCTGTGGGCCTATCTGCGTAATCCGGCGTTCAACAAGGACGGCGTGGACTACCACTCCAGCGCCGATCTGACCGGCCAGGCCAACCACATCGCCGCCACCATCGGCGCCGACATCGTCAAACAGAAAATGGCGGAAAACAACGGCGGCTACCGCGCGGTGAAATTCGGCTATACCGATGACCGCGTCTACGACAAGCTGACCACCGATCACCCGATCGATCTGGTGCGCTACCAACTGGCCAACTGCTACATGGGCCGCGCTGGGCTGATCAACTCCGGCGGCGCCGCCGGTGAGAACGATCTGCAGGAATCGGTGCGCACCGCGGTGATCAACAAACGCGCCGGCGGCATGGGCCTGATCCTGGGGCGCAAGGCGTTCAAGAAATCGATGAAAGACGGCGTGGCACTGATCAACGCCGTGCAAGACGCCTACCTGGACAAGAAGGTCACCATCGCCTGATGTGACAGACCACCTGTCCCAAAGCCCGGTTCGCCGGGCTTTTTTGTGCCCGTCCCCCACTCCTCAAGCCGCACACCTTCTCTTTCTTTCACTTTAAACTTTCAAAATAAAATATTTATCTTTCAAATTGTGATCTATTTAAAACAAATAGCCCAACAAAGTGACTACTGTAAGGCCCTATGGCGACAGAGCCGCCGTTCGCTCCAGGCCATATAAGTCCATTACAGGAGAACATAATGATTGAGCTAATCACCCACGGCGCCGAGTGGTTTATCGGCCTGTTTCAGAAAGGCGGTGAAGTGTTTGTCGGCATGGTGACCGGCATTTTACCTTTGTTGATCAGCCTGTTGGTTATCATGAACGCACTGATCAAATTTGTTGGCCAGGAACGTATCGAACGATTGGCGCAGCGCTGCGCGGGCAACCCCGTCTCGCGTTATCTGCTGCTGCCGCTGATCGGCACCTTTGTCTTCTGCAACCCGATGACCCTCAGCCTGGGGCGTTTCATGCCGGAGAAATACAAGCCGAGCTACTACGCGGCGGCCTCTTACAGCTGCCACTCGATGAACGGTCTGTTCCCGCACATCAACCCCGGCGAGCTGTTCGTTTACCTCGGCATCGCCAGCGGCCTGACCACCCTCGGCCTGCCGCTCGGCCCGCTGGCGGTGAGCTATTTCCTGGTGGGGCTGTTCACTAACTTCTTCCGCGGCTGGGTTACCGATCTCACCACCAGCCTGTTCGAACGCAAGATGGGCATCCGTCTGGATCGCCAGGTGCAACTTTAATTCGTGGAGTGCAGCATGAGTGCTTATATCCGTATTGAAAAAGGCGCCAGCGGCTGGGGCGGCCCCCTGGAACTGCCGATCGAACCCGGCAAGAAAGTGGTGTACATCACCGCCGGTACCCGGCCTTCCATCGTCGATCGCCTCAGCGAATTGACCGGCTGGCCGGCCGTCGACGGTTTCAAAGAGGGCGAGCCGCCGGCGGACGAAATCGGCGTGGCGGTGATCGACTGCGGCGGCACCCTGCGCTGCGGCCTGTACCCGAAACGCCGCATTCCGACGGTCAACATCCACGCCACCGGCCAGTCCGGCCCGCTGGCGCAGTTTATCCTCGAAGACATCTATGTCTCCGGCGTGCGCGACCACAACATCAGCCGAATCGAAACGGCGGAAACCCCGCCCGCCGCCGCCGTGGCAGCGCCGCCCAAGGCGCGCGACTACGACACCAGCAAGAAGATCACCGAGCAAAGCGACGGGCTGCTGGCGAAGGTCGGCATGGGCATGGGCTCGGTGGTGGCGGTGTTCTTCCAGGCCGGGCGCGACACCATCGACACCGTGCTGAAGACCATTCTGCCGTTTATGGCGTTCGTCTCGGCGCTGATCGGCATCATCATGGCCTCCGGCCTCGGGGACTTTATCGCTCACGGCCTGACGCCGCTGGCCAACAGCCCGATCGGGCTGGTGACGCTGGCGCTGATCTGCTCGTTCCCGCTGCTGTCGCCGTTCCTCGGCCCCGGCGCGGTCATCGCCCAGGTGATCGGCGTGCTGGTCGGGGTGCAGATCGGCCTCGGCCATATTCCGCCGCAGCTGGCGCTGCCCGCGCTGTTCGCCATCAACGCGCAGGCCGCCTGCGACTTCATTCCGGTCGGCCTGTCGCTGGCGGAAGCCAAACAGGACACCGTGCGGGTCGGCGTGCCGTCGGTGCTGGTCGGCCGCTTCCTGACCGGCGCCCCGACGGTGTTGATCGCCTGGGCCGCCTCGGCCTTCATTTATCAATAGTGTGATTTTCAGGGAGACGTTCATGCACACCATTTTTCATACCACCATCACGCAAATCGGCGGCTGCGCCCGCGAGGCGTTGCTGGACAATATGCTGATCACTTTCCGTGAAGGCGCGCCGGCGGACATCGAAGAGTTCTGCTTTATCCACCGCCACGGCGCGACCGCCGGCGAACTGCAGGTGGGCGGCGTGATGGAGCTGGCGCAGCGGCGCTACGCCATTACCGCCGTCGGCAGCGTCGCCACGCAGAATCTGCGCGAGCTGGGCCACATCACCGTGCGCTTCGACGGCGAAGCCGAAGCCGAATTCCCCGGCTCGATCCACGTATCCGGCCCGACGCCGACCGATATCCCGTTGGGCAGCACGCTGTCATTTATCGCATAAGGAGTAGACCATGTCTGAAGTAGCTGTAGTGATTGGCGGCGGCCAAACGTTAGGTGCATTTTTGAGCCACGGGCTGGCGCAGGCCGGTTATCGGGTGGCGGTGGCCGATCTGAACGCCGACAACGCCAATCGGGTGGCGCAGCAGATCAACGAAGAGTACGGCGCAGGCAGCGCCTGCGGTTTTCAGGCCGACGCCACCGACGAGCAGAGCGTGATCGCGCTGGCGGCGGCGGTTGACCGGGCGTTCGGCCAGGCTAATCTGCTGGTGTACAGCGCCGGCATCGCCAAGGCGGCGCCGATCACCGATTTCCCGCTGGGCGACTTCGATCGCTCGCTGCAGGTGAACCTGGTGGGCTATTTCCTCTGCGCCCGCGAGTTCTCGCGGCTGATGATCCGCGACGGCATCGCCGGGCGCATCATTCAGATCAATTCTAAATCCGGCAAGGTCGGCAGCAAGCACAACTCCGGCTACAGCGCCGCCAAGTTCGGCGGCGTGGGGCTGACGCAGTCGCTGGCGCTCGATCTGGCGGAGTACGGCATCACCGTGCATTCGCTGATGCTCGGCAACCTGCTGAAATCGCCGATGTTCCAGTCGCTGCTGCCACAGTACGCGCAAAAATTGGGCATCGCGCCGGATCAGGTGGAGCAGTACTACATCGACAAAGTGCCGCTGAAACGCGGCTGCGACTACCAGGACGTGCTGAACACCCTGCTGTTCTACGCCAGCGATAAGGCCTCTTACTGCACCGGCCAATCGATCAACATCACCGGCGGCCAGGTGATGTTCTGACGCCAATCGACGCCCCCTTCAGCAGAGGGGGCTAAGGAGAACTCCATGACACAAGCTCTGATCGCCTTCGCGCTGCTGGCCTGGCTGCTGCAAATCGCCTTCGGCTGGTGGCAACTGCAGCGCTTCAACCGCGCCTTCGACGGCCTGTGCCGGCTGGGCGTCGTCGGCGTCGGCCGTTCCGGTGGCCGTTTTCGCCCGCGAGTGGTGCTGGCGCTGGCCTTCGACGCCGATCGGCGGGTGTGCGGCAGCCTGTTGCTGCGCGGCCTGACCGTTTTCGCCCGGCCCCGCCCGCTGCCTCGATTGCACGGTTTGCATCAGCAGGATTTACGCCCGGATGTGATCTTCCCCGAGGATCGCGCATGCCAGTCTGCACTATCGTTAGCGATTGAACCCAAATCGTGATATTTTCACATTAAAAGACATTACCTTTCATAGTGAATTATTCAGCGAGAGGAAATGCCCAACTCTTGTGAACGGGAATCGCGATGAAACCAAAGCAGCGGCAGGCCGCTATCCTTGAATATCTGCAGCGGCATGGCAAAACGGCAGTGGACGCCCTGGCCGAGCATTTCTCCACCACCGGCACCACCATCCGCAAGGATCTCACCCTGCTGGAAGAAGAAGGCGAGGTGATCCGCACCTACGGCGGCGTGGTGCTCAGCCGCGACGACGGCGATCAGCCGATCGACCGCAAAACCCATATCAACACCGAGAAAAAACGCCAGATCGCCAGCGCCGCCGTGGCGCTGATCGCCGACGGCGACTCGCTGATCTTCGACGCCGGCAGCACGGTGCTGCAGATGGTGCCGCACCTGGCACAGTTCAACAACATCACGGTGATGACCAACAGCCTGACCATCGTCAACGCGCTGGTGGAGCTGGACAACGATCAGACTATCCTGATGCCCGGCGGCACCTACCGCAAGAAGTCGGCCTCGTTCCACGGCAGCCTGGCGGAATCGGCGTTTCAGCAATTCAGCTTCGACAAGCTGTTTATCGGCGCGGACGGCGTCGATCTCAACGCCGGCGTCACCACCTTCAACGAAGTGCACAACGTCAGCAAGGCGATGTGCGAAGCCGCCAGCCGCATTATTCTGTTGGTAGACTCCTCGAAATTCGGCCGCAAGAGCCCGAACGTGGTGTGCGAACTCAGCGCCGTCGACACGCTGATCACCGACAGAGACATCAACCCCGATTACCTCGCCGCCCTGCAGGCGAAAGGCATCAATATCTTTCTGGTAGGAGACCCCGATGAGTAACGCCAACGCCCTGCTCGCCTTCGCCCGCGAAACGCTGGAGATCGAGCTGACCGAAGCGCAGCGCCTGCTGGCGCGCCTCGACGACAACTTCGTCTGCGCCTGCGAGCTGCTGCTGAACTGCCGTGGCAAAGCGGTGATTTCCGGCATCGGCAAGTCCGGCCATATCGGCAAGAAGATCGCCGCGTCGCTGGCCAGCACCGGCACGCCGTCGTTCTTCGTGCACCCGGCGGAAGCGCTGCACGGCGATCTCGGCATGATCGGCGCCGACGACGTGGTGGTGTTCATCTCCTACTCCGGCCGCGCCAAAGAGCTGGACCTGATCCTGCCGCTGTTGGCGGAGAACGGCATTCCGGTGATCGCCATCACCGGCGGCAAAGAGTCGCCTCTGGCGCAGGCCGCGGCCTGCGTACTGGATATCGGCGTCGAGCGCGAAGCCTGCCCGATGGGGCTGGCGCCGACCTCCAGCGCGGTCAACACTCTGATGATGGGCGACGCCCTGGCGATGGCGCTGATGCGCCATCGCGGTTTCAACGCGGAAGACTTCGCCCGTTCGCACCCGGGCGGCAGCCTGGGGGCGCGCCTGCTGAACCGCGTGCATCACCTGATGCGCACCGGCGATCGCCTGCCGCGCGTGAGCGAAAGCGCCAACGTGATGGAAGCGATGCTGGAACTGAGCCGCACCGGGCTCGGGTTAGTGGCGGTCTGCGACACGCAGCAACGGGTGGTGGGGGTGTTTACCGACGGCGACCTGCGCCGCTGGCTGGTGAAAGGCAATAGCCTGCAGGATCCGCTCAGCCCGGCGATCACCCGCCCCGGCTATCGGCTGCCGGAGCAGTGGCGTGCCGGCGAAGCGCTGGAAGCGCTGCACGAACAGCACATCAGCGCAGCCCCGGTGGTCGATATGGACGGCGTACTGGTGGGGGCGCTCAACCTGCACGATCTGCATCAGGCCGGCATCGGCTGATCGGTGCTGGGAGCGCCTGCAGCGGCGCCCCCAGCCAGATTATTTCCAGTCAGGATTGTTCTCGAACTGCTGCTTCAGCAGCGCCTTCATATCTTCATCCGGCTTACCGAGCCACTGGTACTTGGCGTACTTCTTCGGGTGATCGACGGCTTCCGGCCGGTCCGCCACCTCGACCCGCACGCCCCAGGCCTGGGATTTATCCGCGCTGAACGCCACGATTAAAAAGTTGTTGCCGCAGTCGTGCGGTTTGCACAGGTTGCCGACCAGATACTCTTTGCCCTTCCAGTTCAGATTCTGCGCCGGCGTAGAGGTGCCGACGCCCTTGCGCGCCCAGCCCGGCATCCGCGCCTGGCCTTTCACCATATTTTGCCAGCTGGCCTGATACCCCGGCTGCTGAATCAAATCCGATGTGGTGACGATCTGCTGGGCCAAGCTGCCCGCGCTGAAGCTAAGCAGTACGCCGAAGAGGGCGCAACGCAGCGTCTGGTGTCCCGTCATAGTCCTTCTCCCTAGGTTAAATCAGGTTTCGCCCGTAAAACCGGGCCTGAACTAGTCAGACCACGGTTGCGGCAAAAAGTTGACTCACCACCAGGCGTGGAAATGATGCACCGGCCCGATGCCGTGCCCCACTTCCAGCGTATCCGCCTGTTGCAGCGCTTTTTGCAGGTAGTCCTTGGCGGCGGCTACCGTCGCCGCCCAGTCGGCATGGCGCGGGCGCAGCGCCGCCAGCGCGGCCGAGAGCGTGCAACCGGTGCCGTGGGTGTGGCGGGTGGCGACCCGCGGCGCGGTAAAGCGCTGCTCGCCTTCTGCGGTAAACAGCCAGTCCGGGCTCTCGCTTTCGCTCAGGTGGCCACCCTTCATCAACACCGCCTGGCAGCCCATCGCCAGCAGCGCCCGCCCCTGTTCGCGCATCTGCGCTTCATCTTCCGCCGGCGCGCACGCCAGCAGCGCCGCCGCTTCCGGCAGATTCGGCGTAATGATCGACACCAGTGGCAACAGCTCGCTGCGAATCGAGGCCACCGCCTCTGGCGCCAGCAACGGATCGCCGCTTTTCGCCAGCATCACGGTATCCAGCACCACGAACTCCGGCCGATAATGGCGCAGGCGTTCGGCCACCGCCTGCACGATGTCGGCGTTGGCCAGCATGCCGATCTTGACGCTGTCGATGCGCACGTCGCTGAACACCGAGTCCAGCTGCGCGGCGACGAACGCCGGATCGATGTAATACACCGACTGCACGCCGCGGGTATTCTGCGCCACCAGCGCGGTGATCACCGAAGTGCCGTAGGCGCCAAGCGCCGAGAAAGCTTTCAGATCGGCCTGAATACCGGCGCCGCCGCTGGGATCGGTGCCGGCGATGGTCAGCGCGTTGATACGTTTCATCACAGATCCTCCCCGCGCAGTTGATACAACGCGTCGAGGAACGCCGGCGTAAAGCTGCCCGGCCCGGCGGCCTGTTTGGCCACGAGGCCGCCGCAATGGGACATCACCCGGCAGGCGGTCGCCACGTTGTCCAGGCGATCGCCCGGCAGCGCGCAAAACGCCGCCACCACCGCCGACAGCGCGCAGCCGGTGCCCACCACCCGCGTCATCAGCGGGGAGCCGCCTTCGATCGCCCAGTCGCGCTGGCCGTCGGTGACGTAATCCACCACGCCGGTGACCGCCACCACCGCGCCGCTGCGCCGCGCCAGCTCACGCGCGGCGGGCAGTGCCGCCAGCGAATCGTCACCGCTGTCCACGCCGCGGCCGCTGGCCAGCAACCCGCTGAGCGCCATGATTTCCGAGGCATTGCCGCGTATCGCCGCCGGTTGCTCGTCCAGCAGCTGTTTAGCGAAGGCGGTGCGGTAGGAGAGCGCGCCGACCGCCACCGGATCCAGCGTCCAGGGCTTGCCGGCCTGATTGGCGGCGGCCACCGCCGCCCGCATCGATTCGGCGCGCAGCGCGTTGAGGGTGCCGACGTTGATCAGCAGGCCGTCGGCCAACGCGCTGAACTGCGCCGCTTCTTGCGGCTCCACCACCATCGCCGGGGAGGCACCGAGCGCCAGCAACACGTTGGCGGTCAGCGATTGCACCACTTCGTTGGTCAGGCAGTGGATCAGCGGAGGCCGCTGTTGGAATTGGGTCAGACAGGCCGCGGCGCGAGCGCCGGGTAGTGCATCAGGTCGAGCGATCATATTCCTCCCAACCGGCGTTCAAGAAGGCGGCGCCGGTTGGGCTGCCGTGACTTCCCTACGCTGGCATTATCCAGATCAGGTAATACGGGTATTTCTCAGCCTTCACCAGGAAGGGCACCCCGAGTCATGAAAATCAATAGGTTGTGATCAACGCTGCGTTAATCCCTGAGCGGGATCATGCCAGCGGCGGCGCGGACAAACAAGCGAATAAATTGGCCGTGCGCTGGCGGAGCAGACGCTGGGCAGAATGTGGCAGAAGCGGCCCGCCGTCGGCCTGCGGCCCGAAAACATCAAATTTACTGATAATAAAAAAACTAACCGATGCCGTCATTGAGGCGGGAAAACACGCTCACTCCTTATCAAACCGGAGCGAAAACGTGACCTGATGCAAGCGACGCAAGCACGGGCTAGACACAACTCATCAATTCTCATTACTATAGCCACACATTTTATGAGTCATGATGCTATGCCAGAAATCACTGAATCCATCTTCGTCAATTCAGATCTGCTTAATGAACATTTTGACCCCGACGCCATCGATACGCCCATCGTGTCGATCTACGCCACTTTCTCAGATGAGAAAGAACATTCGTTACGTTCAAGAATGCATTCGCATGCCAAAGGCCAGCTGGTCTACGTCAAATCGGGCGCCGCTATCGTCATGCTGGAAGCGCGCATTTGCTCCGTGTTGCCGCATCAGTTGCTTTGGATCCCCGGCGGCGTTGCCCACAATGTGATCCTGCGCGACAACGTCGATTTTCGCGCCGTCTATCTCGACCAACAGCGCTTCGCGCCGCTGTCGAAAAACGTCGAGGTCTTTACCCTCACTCCGCTGCTGGAAGAGGTTATCGAAACCATGTGCCGTTCCCCTTTCCACACCGACTGGATGGCGGGAACCGAGTTCCATCTGCAATCTCTGCTCATCGACAAAATCCGCGTCGCCGCCCATTCCCCCGCCTGGCCGGCCTTGCCGAACGATGCCCGGGTGCGCAATTACCTGCAGTGTTACCATTTGAAAGGTGAAATGGTGCCGCGATTGAATGAGCTGGCGTCCCATTGCGGCGCTTCCGAGCGCACCATCCATCGTCTGTTCGTTCAGGGAACCGGCATGTGTTATCAGCAGTGGCGCCAGCAGGTGCGTTTGAAACTGGCCCTGGAGTTGCTGACCACCGATAAACCGATCACCGAGATCGCTCACTATCTCGAGTTCTCCACCACCAGCGCCTTCATCTCCTTTTTCAAACACCACCGGGACGTGACGCCGAAAAAATACCGCGACCAATTGCACAAGCCCAACACGCGCTGAGCGTTGTCAGCCAAGCCCGCGAATCAGCCAAAACGCCGCCATCCCGAGCAACAGCATCAAGGTGGCGTTGCGCGTTTTCCACATCACCAGCGTCGCCACGATCGCCGCGCACAGTTTCGGCGCGCCTTCGGCCGACAGCGCCGAGGGTGAAGCGATCAGGGCCGGCACGATCAGAGACACGATGGCCGTGGCCGGGATCAGTTTCAACCATTCGCCCACCCGCTCGGGAAACGGCACACGATCGTTGAGCCACAAAAAGGAATAACGCAGTAAAAACGTGCCCAGCGTGCTGATGGCCAGCACCCATAGAATCGTCGTCTCGCTCATGACGGCTCCTCGCTGCGTTGAGGCCCTCTGCCCTTGTGATACAAACCGCCGGCCAAGACGCCCGCGGCCATCGAAAACAAGAACCCCAGGTTATAGGGCCATCCGCAGGTAAAGGCGGAAACCAGCCCGGCAACCGCGGCCGCCACCACGATGGGGGCGTTTTTCAACATTGGCACCAGGAGCGAGATAAAGCACAGGGTGATGGCGAACTCCAGATGCCAGGCGGCGGGAATTAACGGACCGGCGAGGATCCCCGCCGCCGTCCCCGTTTGCCACACCAGCCACATCGGCAGCGCCGTGCCGAAGTAATACAGCGTTTTTTCTTTCGCGCTCAGCGGCTGGGCCTGGCAGCGCAAAAACGTCAGCGCGTAAGTCTGGTCGATCAATACCTGCGCCGCCGCCAGCTTGGTCAGCGGGCTGAACTGGAGCCTGAGCTGAGACAGCCCGGCGCTGTAGATGGCATAGCGAAAATTGATCGCAATGTGCGTGACGATCACCACCAACGGTGCGGCGCCGGCCGTCATCAGCGTGGCAGCGGCAATTTGCGAAGCCCCGGACATTAACAACAACGACGACAGTTGAGCCACCCAGGGCGTCATTCCCGCCTGAATGGCGCTGACGCCGGTCAGGACGGCGAAGGGCAGCAAACCCAGCAACAGAGGCATGGCGTCTTTACTGCCCTGAACAAAGAAAGGCATCGGCTTCATGGTAGGCTTCTCGTGGATCCCCCTTGCCCACGGCAACGGGGCAAGGGGTAAAAAGCGCGGGCGGGTTCAGACGGCCTGCGCATCGGCGATCGCATCCTGCAACCGCAGCAGCTGATTGTATTTGCCCATCGCCTCGGTGCGCGCCAGCGAACCGAACTTCACCTTGGTGGCGTTCAGCGCCACCGCCAAATCGGCAATGCTGGTGTCTTCGGTTTCACCGGATCGCCGTGAGAACACGACGCCGTATCCGGCTGCCTTGGCTGACGCCACCAGGCTCATGGTTTCGCTCAGCGTGCCGACCTGATTCGGTTTCACCAAAATGGAGTTGGCCATCTTCAGGGCGATGCCCTGTTCAAAACGCGCCAGATTAGTCGTGAACAGATCGTCGCCCACCAGCTCGATTTGGCCACCCAGCCGCCGCGTCAGCGCAATCCAGCCCTCGAAGTCGTCCTCCCCCAGCGGATCTTCCATCAGCACGATCGGATAGCGCTCGCAGAGCGACGCCAGGTAATCAATAAAGGCCGTGGTCGTCAGCGTCCGCCCTTCCGCCGCCAGGTGATAGCGGCCATCTTTAAAGAACATCTCGGCCGCGATGTCCATGCTCAAGCCGACGTCCACGCCCGGCTCATAGCCCGCTTTGCCGATGGCTTCCAGCAACAGCGCCAGCCCCTGCTCATTGGAGCTCAGCGGCGGCAGAAATCCCCCCGTGCCGGAAACGCCGGTGCCGATCCCGCGCGCCATCAGCAGGGCTTTCAGCGCCATATGCACGTTTTTACCCACCTGCAGCGCCGCTTCAAGATGCGCCGCGTTCAGCGCGATCACCTGATAATCCTGAAAATCGCAGTTGCCGTCGCCATGCATGCCGCCGGACAACATCGAGAAAATGGGCTGCGGCATGGATTTCGCCTGCCCGCGGCTGACGTAATCGCACAGCGACTGATTGCTGTGCACTGCCGCCGCATTCGCCACCGCCAGCGACACGCCGAGGATCGCATTGGCCCCCAGCCGGCTTTTGTTGGCGGTGCCGTCCAACGCTATCAGCATGCGGTCTATCTCGTCTTGCGCATAGGGCGACATGCCGCGCAGCCGCGGCTTAATCACGGTGTGCACGATGTCTATCGCCCGCAAAACGCCCTGCCCGCTGAAGCGCTGCGGATCGTTATCACGCACCTCGATCGCCTCATGCTTGCCCTTGGAGCACCCCGTTGGAATGATGCTGCGGCCACGCTTGCCGCTGTCCAGCACCACTTCGACCTCCAGCGTAATGTCCGCGCGTGAGTCAAACACTTCACGCGCGCGTATGTCCATAATGGTCGGCATGCTAGTGATTCCTTAAGTTTGCTGGCGCGGCCCGGAAGTCTTCAAGGGTGCGCGCAAGTTGCCCGCCGGGCAGCGTCAACGGCGTGAGCACCGCATCGCAATAGAGGCCCCAGCTCGCCAGAATGGCGGAATGCCCGCCCCGCCCCCCCGCGACCACCAGATCGATATCCTGGGCGCTGCGCGTCGCCGGCATGGGATCGCGGCCGGCAAACTGCGCCGGCCTCACGGGCACCAGACCTTTGCCCTGCACGGCGCCAAGCGGGTTATGGATATGTGCGTGCAGATATTCCCGCAGCGCGCTCTTGCTCCAGCCCGCGTTATGCAGCATCTGGGCGTGATCGGGCGTCAGGACAATCAAAATCCGTCCCGGAATGTACGCATTCATGCGCCCCAGGTGGGTGGCGCTGTCGACAATCACGTCGAGCAGGCTGCCCGCCGTTTGGCTCAGAAAATCAACCACGTCGGTCGGCGGTTCCGCCTTCATCAGATACACGCTGGTGGCTTCAGGCCCGAATCGTTCTTCGTTCAAGGTCGGCCAGGGGCTGTTGACCAGGCTTTCCGCAAAACAGTAAGTAAACTCGACCGGCGAGCCGAGGCAGCCCAGATCCGCCTTGCCCGGGTAGGCACGGCACACGTTGAGGATGGTCAGGTTAACCGCACGGCCAATGGTGGCGTTGGCCCGGAACCCCGGCCCCATACAGCCCTGGCCGGAACTGATCCCCAGTTCAGCGGCGATCGGCCCGCAGACCAACACCAGATTGCCGCCGTTGTACGAGGTGGTGATGGATTGCTGGAAGTTGAATGCGGGATCGGCCATCGCGCGCAGCGTCGCCGTCACGATAGGTAAGAATGCGGGTTTGCAGCCGGCCAGGATGCTGTTGATGACCACATCGCGCACCCGAATGTCTTTGCCCGAGGGGCCCGCTTCCGGGATCAGCACGGTATCCAGCGGTTCGGGGCAGTAGGCCAGCATGGCGGCAAAACGCGCCGGCGTCGGCGGGATCACCGGCAAACCGTCACCGATAGACTGGCGTTCATACTCCGCCATCAGCGCGTCCAGGCCGTGGTAAGGCATCATGTCCGCCCCGGAATGGCCTCGGTCAAGATCCATTTTCGGATGAAGCGCCGCGGCGGCAGGCCTATCGCCGGCGCCGGTGAGCGCCTCCAGAACGTAAGCGCGCCGGGCGTCAACCTGCCGGCGAATATCGCTGACGGAGCTTGCCTGATAGATGTCGAGACGGCAAATGCACAGCTGCCCCGCTCGATAATGGGCCACGTGCTCGGCCAGATTGTCGCCGGGGGGCGAGGCGATCAATAACGTGGCGACACCCCTTTTCTCCAACTCGATGGCGAGGATGGTGGTCATCACCGAAGTGCCCATGTCCGCTAACGCCACAACGGCGGCCTGCACCCCTGTTTGCGCCAACTGGTCAGCCAACACGCGGATCTGTGCCGTCATCGTGCCACGCACGGACTGACGAACATGTTCGATGTGATGAATGCCGAGTTCATTCAAGATCGTTTCAAGACGGGTGAATATTTCGCGGTAATGACAGAAGTCCAGCTTGGTATTGTCAAAAAACAGGATTTTGCCATCCCGTAATGCCTGCAGACTGGGGCGCGGCGCCAACTGTAATTCGTAAAAACGGTTCTCTCCACGCGGATCGAAAATAGCTTCGGCCAACTCATTGTTCATCATTATCATTGTTCACCCTGAGGTTTTCGGGATGAAAATAGTAGCAAGCCGTCTAAATGGCGAAATATAAGAAATACGCCAGTTAATTACCAAAGTCCGCCAAGCTAAGACCGCCTGCCGCGCTTTCACCTTTTCATCGGCGGGCATTTGCTTTACTCTGGGGCGGCGTATTTCCGCCCGCCGCGCGTTTTGGACAGACTACCATGCATCGACTCTACACCTACCTTTGCGCTATCCATGCGCTGCCGTCACCGGTGAAAACGGTCAAGACCACGGAAACCCTCGAGCGTTTCCCCGAGGGGGAAAACATGATCGAAGAACGCGAGATCCTTTACACCTTTAATAATGGCGTGCAGGTTTTATATAAAATGGAATCCGATACCTTCCAGTCGGATGATATTTGCCGGGAATGCTGGATAAGTTATGACGTGGTGCATGATGGCGGATACGCCATCTCGCCGCAGAAAAAGCAGTTTTATAACCGCTGCCAGGAAAGTTTCTGGCTGAAAATGCAGGCTGACCGCGATTGAAAATATAACAGCGCCAGCCATTCTCCAACCGGCGCTTTATTGATCCGTTGGCTAACCCGCCTCGATGGCGATATCTTCACCGTCGATCGCCACCCGTTGACCGTGCTTGAACAGCGCCAAGACGTCCTCGTCGAAGCGGTCAAAAATGGGGATGTCTATCGCCATCGCCGACTCAAACAGAATCGGATCTGCGTGATTGCAAATAATTGCCGCCGGGGCGTTGCCCTGCTGAAACGCCTCGTAAATTAAAAACGGCGCCATGGTTCCCCCTTTGCCGCCCGGGCACACCAGCGCCTTGCCCGCCAGCGACTCGCCATAGCGCGGATGATGCGGGATCAGCAGCGCCCCGGTCTGAGGATCAAAGTCGCCGATAAACGAAAACGCCTGTTCGACGAGAAACGCCTCGGCAACCACCCAACCAGGGTTCAGCGGTCTGGCCTGTAATTTCATGCGGTCACCTGCGGTGTGAGGGGGGTGGAGTCAAGCAATGACCGGATGCAGCATTCGATGTCCGCAACGCCTACGGAGAGGCGTTTCTGGTTCAGCTGCGAGATGTAATGAGCGGCTTTCATCGACGACGTCATAACGGCGTTCACCTGCGCGGGTATAGGAGAGTCGGGAATGGTAGACATGCAGGCGCTGACCATGACACCGCCCGCACGCTCAATGGCCGCCACATAGCCCATTTCCCTGGCGAGCTGATATTGCTGATGCGCCAGGCCAATCCACAAATGTTTATGGCGCGGGATCTGCCGCCCGGCCAGTAGCTTAGCGAGTAAACGGATCTCCTGAATGCTGAGGTGCGGGCACCCCAGCACCACCATATCGGTCGCCGCCACCTCCCGCTGCGCCGTCACGCCGGCCAGTGGCGACAACAGGGGCCCCCCCGCCCCGCTCTGCGGCGCATAAAGCGCCAGCGAGCGCCGCAGGATCTCGCGATCGACCGAGATCTTTTTCACCGGGCGGCGCCCGCCTAGCGCTTCTTTCAGCGTGCCGGCTTCCGGCGTGACCCCGAGAACATGACAGACCCCCACGGCCCCCGTGACCGTCAGCGGGATCATGATCTGCTTGAGAAAGTCCATGCCAAGTTCACGATCGATGCCGTCGATCACGATATTGTGCGATTTGGCCTGCGCCCCCAGGTAATAGCCGATCGCGCTGAGCTCGGTTTTTGAGAGCCGATTCGCATCGAGGCCGTCAAACGTGACCGATACCTCCGCCAGCCGGTTGCTCTCCAGGAACAAACCATAATAAGGCGAACGCCCCGTAATGGCCGCCGCCAGCGTAAGCAGCGCCCCGTCTCGATTGCAGCGCGCGCCGATCGTCGAATTCACCAATACCTGGCCACCGGAACCGATCCAGGAGACGTAGTCGCCTTTTTTCGGCAGGCTGCCCACCATCGCCGGGTAGCAGGTGTAGGTTTGGTTAAAGCCCTTCTCCGCGAACAGGGCCGCCCGGCGTTTCACATCGGGCAGTTTCGTCTGCGCATACTGCGTATCGATACCCATCGCTGGCCAGGCGCTGGGGCAAAGCGCCGACATGTGGGGATGCAAGGTGGTCATGACCGGCAGTGTCTCCACCCCCTCCGTCAGCGTTTCCAGCAGCCCCAAGGGTATATTGGGAATAACGTGTGCGCTGGCGATATTGACCAGCTTCGGCGCGCCAAAAGCGTTCGAGAAATTGACGAGCACCTGCATGCACTTTTGCGCGCCTGGCCCGGCCGCGCCGGCAAGGTATGCCCGATCCGTTTCGGTGAGTTGCATAAGTCACTGATTCCTTGGAAGGAGCCCCAGAGCGGCCCCTGCAATATTGAGCGTGACGAAAAATTAACACCACAAACAGAATGGAAATATCAATAATCAGAAGATTAATAACAATAAGCGGCCAACTTGCGCCACGGCGATGCGCTATAGTTGGAAGCACAAACCACCGGGAGATGCCATGCAGATAAGACCTTACCAAGAGGCCGATCGCCCCTTCTTGCGCACGCTATACCTGGCATCGCGCAAGGCGGCGTTCGGTTGGCGCGATACCTCAAACTACCAGTTGGAAGATTTCGACAGCGCGACGCTGGGCGAAGCGATTTGGGTGGCGGAAGACGGCGGCACGCTGCTGGGATTCGTCTCCGTCTACCGCGAAGACAACTTCATTCATAACCTGTATGTCGATCCCCATCAGCCGCCGCGCGGCGTCGGCAGTGCGTTGCTGCAGGCGGCGCAAGCTACCTTCACCGCCACCGGCTCGCTGAAATGCCTGGTGAAAAATGAAAAGGCGCTGGCGTTCTACCGCAAGCACGGCTGGCGCGTCATCTCTACCGGCAACGACGGCGAAGAAGATTATTACCTGATGCATTCGCCGGTTCGTTAGCGCCGCATGTCCTGTCACAGAATCCATTAACGATAATGGATTTCATTACCATTTAGGCATACCCTTCTTTGCTTCTCTCGATGAACTTTGCAAGGAAGGTTATGCAACATCAAACGGATACTCGCTTCCCCGATGCTGCGGCGGCAGACTACGATCGCCGTATTCTGACCCTGGTGCCCGGCTATCAGTTTGCCCAGGCGCTGCTGACGGCGACGCTCGTGCAGACGCTGCCGAATGACGCCACATTGTTGTTGGCCGGTTGCGGCACCGGCAGCGAACTGGAGGCGCTGGCCGCCGCCAACGTAAGCTGGCGTTTCAGCGCCGTGGAACCCTCCGCCGGCATGCTGGCGGCCGCACGCGCCAAGGCCGAAGCCGCAGGTTACACACAGCGGGTGAGCTTCCAGCCAACCCTGCTGCAACAAGCGCCGCAAACTCGCCACGACGCGGCGGTGTGCTCATTGGTGCTGCACTTTATCGCCGACGATGGCGCAAAACTGGATTTCCTGCGGCAGTTGGCACAGCGCCTCTCCCCCGCCGCACCGCTGCTGCTGTTCGACTATCAACCGGAGGGCCTGCCCGCCAGCCACTACCAACACTGGCTGCAAAGCACCGGGCATTCGGCGGCGCAGGCGCAGGAAACGATCGAACGCATCCGCCGTAACTGGCACCCGATGACGGCGGCGCGCAGCCGTCTCCTCCTGGCGGAAAGCGGCTTCACCGCGCCTCAGGCGTTGTGCGGTGCGCTGGGGTTCCAGCTTTCACTGCTCCACCGCCGCAGCTGAGCCCGGCATCCGGCGCAGCGTCAGCCACCAAAACAGCAACGCGCTCAGGCTGACGCCAGCACCCAGCCAGCAGACGCCGCGCCAGCCCGCCCAGGCGTACATATGGGTGCCGGCAAAGGCGCCCAGCCCGCTGCCGACGGCGTAAAACAACATGTAGCAGCCCACCAGGCGGCTGTGCGACTGAGGGTGGGCGCTGAAGATCATGCTCTGGTTCAGTACGTGGATCGCCTGCCCCGCCAGATCCAACAACACAATGCCCGCCACCAGCCAAGCCAGGCCGCTGCCGAGCAAACCGAGCGGCAGCCAGGCCAGCGTCAACAGCAGCAGACACACGCCGCTGGCCGCCTGCCCCAGCCCGCGATCCGCCAGATGCCCGGCGCGCACCGCCGCCAGCGCCCCCACCGCGCCGACCAGGCCGAACGCCCCCACCGCCGCATGCGTGAAGTTGAACGGCACCTGGCTCAGCGGCAACACCAGCGAACTCCAAAAGAGGCTGAAGGCGCCGAACATCAGCAGCGCCAGCATGCCGCGAATTTGCAGCGTGCGATCATGCCGCAACAGGGTCAGCATTGAACACAGCAAGGCGGGATAACTCAGCGTGCTGGGAGAGGTGCGCGGCGCAGGCAGCAGGCGCGCCAGGATCGGCAGCAGCACCAGCGTCACCCCAGCGGAAAAGAAGTACACCGTGCGCCAGCCGCCGACGTCCGCCAGCGCGCCGGACAGGGTGCGCGCCAGCAGCAGCCCCAACACCACGCCGCCCTGCGCTGCACCGACCACCCGTCCGCGCTCCTGCGGCGCAGCCAGTGCGGCGGCGAAAGCGATCAGCCCCTGCGTCATGGCGGTGCCCAGTAACCCCACCAGCAACATACCCGCCAGCAGCCAAGGCGCGCCGTGCGCCCACCCCACCAGCAGCAGCGCGCCGATCAGCCCCAGCTGTTGCCCCGCCAGCAGCCGATGCCGGTTCAGCCGATCCCCCAACGGCACCACCAACAGTAGCGCCAGCGCACAGCCCAGTTGGGTCACGGTGATCACCATACCGACCGCCGCCAGGCTGATGGAAAAATCACGGGCGATGGCGTCCAGCAGCGGCTGCGCATAGTAAACGTTGGCCACGCTAAAGGCGCTGGCGGCGGCCAACAGCAGCACCAGGGCGGCCGGCAGGCGCCCCAGCGCCGCACAAGGAGGATCCAGCAGTTTGTCGCTCATGCACACCTCAAGCTGGTTTCATTATTAAACCCAATGAACTTTAGGCGTGGAGGTTTTATAATGCAACCAGAATGTGCAGCTGGAGATAACCGCCGTGAAACGTAAAAGCCTGGAAGACGCGCCCTGCCCGGTGGCGCGCACGCTGGATGTGATTGGCGACTGGTGGTCGCTGCTGATCGTGCGCGACGCCTTCGACGGCGTCACCCGTTTCAGCGAGTTTCAAAAAGGGCTGGGGATGGCGAAGAATATCCTTGCCACCCGGCTGCGCGCCCTGGTGACGCACGGCGTGCTGGAGATCGTGCCCGCCGCGGACGGTAGCGCCTATCAGGAATATGTGCTGACCGAGAAAGGCCGCGCGCTGTTTCCGGTGATCGTCGGCCTGCGCCAGTGGGGGGAGGATCATCTGTTCGCCGAGGGAGAACCGCATTCGACGCTGGTGGAAAGCGACAGCGGCCGCCCCGTACCGCGCCTGACGCCGATCGGCAGCGCCGGGCAGACGCTGACCCCGCTCAATACCCGGGTGGTGAAGGTATGAAGGGTCTTAATAAGGCCTGCGTTACCTTGCGCTATTGCATCTATTCTCGAACAGCTTCCGCAATCCCCTGCGGGTAATGTATAGTCCGCGTTTTACGGAGATCCCATGCTGACTAACTCATCCATTCGTCTGAACAAATACATTAGCGAGAGCGGCATCTGCTCACGCCGCGACGCCGATCGATACATCGAACAGGGCAACGTTTTCATCAACGGTAAACGCGCCACCGTTGGCGCTCAGGTATTTGCCGGCGATGTCGTGAAGGTTAACGGCCAGCTGATCGAACCGCGTAATGAAGAAGATCTGGTGCTGATTGCGCTGAACAAACCGGTCGGTATCGTCACCACCACCGAAGACGGCGAACGCGACAACATCGCCGACTTCGTCAACCACAGCAAACGTATCTTCCCGATCGGCCGTTTGGACAAGGATTCGCAGGGGCTGATCTTTCTGACCAACCACGGTGACCTGGTCAACAAGATCCTGCGCGCCGGCAACAATCACGAGAAAGAGTATCTGGTGACGGTCAACAAGCCGGTGACCGACGAGTTTATTCGCGGCATGGGCGCCGGCGTGCCGATGCTGGGCACGGTGACCAAAAAGTGCAAGGTGAAGAAAGAGGCGCCTTTCGTGTTCCGCATCACGCTGGTGCAAGGGCTGAACCGCCAGATCCGCCGCATGTGCGAACACTTCGGCTACGAGGTCACCAAGCTGGAACGCACGCGCATCATGAACGTCAGCCTGAAAGGGTTGCCGCTGGGCGAGTGGCGCGATCTGACCGATGACGAGCTGATTGAGCTGTTCAAGCTGATCGAGGGCTCTTCGTCCGAGGCCAAGCCGGCGAAGAAAGCCCCGGCCAAATCCGCCCCGGCGAAAAAGCCGAGCGCCGGTGGGCCAAAAGGCGCCGACAAAGCCGCTGCGCCGGCCGGCCGCAAACGCTTTACCCAGCCAGGGCGCAAGAAAAAAGGGCGTTAATCCCCCGCTCGCTCTCGCCAAGCCCACCCACCATGGCGCGGGCTTTTGCATCATAAAAGTCCGTCGCAAGCCGCCGCTGAGCTCTCACCATAAAAAAGGCCCGCATCAAGCGGGCCTGTAAGTACCAGAGAAGTTCAGAAGAAAAATCAGAACGACCAGCGCAAATTGGCGTTGACCGAATTGACGCGGGTATCTGCGCCAAATTGCCCCTGATAGCCGACATCCAGCGTCGCGGCGCGCGACAGCTTCACGCTCACGCCGATATCGCCCACCATCACGTTGTCATCCACGGCCTGGCCCTGCGTGACGAACGCGTCGCTGCCGGCAAACGCCATGCGCGATGAGGTGTTCTTATCGCCGTAGGCATGCTGCCAGCCGAGCGAGCCGTAAAGGCTGACGTTCTTCGGCAGTTCGGTCACGCCGCGCACCCCGAGCGTGGAGTAGAAGGTGTTCATCGTTTCATTGCGCACGCTCAGCGCCGCCGCGCCGCCCGACTCCTGGAAGCTGTCGGTATGCAGGCGGATATAGCTCAGATTGATGAACGGTTCGACGTTCATCTCCGGCTGGCCGAAACGGTAACCCGCTTCGGTGAACGCCAGCAATGAGTTGGCATCGTAGTCCGACTTCAGCCGATCCGAGAAGCCGCTGAAATCGACGTTGCGCTTACCTTCAATCTTGTGCCAGGTGTAACCCAGCGCGCCGCGCAGCGAGAACGCATCCTGCTGCCCTGCCGCATACAGGCCGAGGTGGTAGTTGTCGGTATCGGCCTTGGAACGGCGGCTGTCGACGTCATAATCGCCGCGGCTGTAGCCGAAGTAGCCGCCGATGCGTACGTTATGATCGGTCAGCTTGCGATCCGCCCCCAACAGGAAGCCGGTGGTATTACCGTCCAGCTTGCCCACGTTGCCGTTGCCGCTGTTTCTGCCCCAGGAGCTGAAGGTCTGCCCCCAGACGCCGCTGTTTTGCGCCGGCGCCGGTTGCACCAGCGACATCGCCAACGGCGGCACCGGCAGGCTGTCGTTGTCGAACAGGCGCAGCATGCGCTGGTTCAGCACGTTGAACAGCTGGGTGCTGCCGGCGATCAGGTTAGACTGCATCGACGGATAGACTTCGCCGGACAGCTGATTGAACGCCTCGCGCGCTTCCGGCGCGCTCAGCAGCAGCAGCGAGTTATACAGCGCCAGCGAAGGGCCGCTCTGCGTCAGCGTTGAGAGCGCACCGGCGGTATTCCATTGGTTGCCGCTCTCGGCCACCGTTTGGAAAATGCCCGGTTTGCCGCTGCCCGGATTCTCACCGCCTGGGTTTTCACCCCCCGGATTCTCGCCCCCCGGATTTTCACCGCCTGGGTTTTCCCCGCCCGGATTCTCGCCCCCTGGATTCTCACCGCCTGGGTTTTCCCCACCCGGATTCTCGCCGCCTGGATTTTCACCGCCCGTATCTTTCTGCGCGATGGTCAGATCGACGGCGTTGGCGCTGTGGTTCAACGCCACATCGAGGAAAGCAGACTTGGAGACCGCCGCCGCGAACTGGCCATCAATGCCGCCGTCCGAGGTCAGGATGCGGTAGCTTTGGCCGGTTTTATAGCTGGTTTGCGGATCCAGCGCCGTAACCTGCACCTTGGCCCGATCGCTGATGGTGGTTTTGCCCGCCACCAGCAGCTGGTCACTGCGGCCGTCGCCGGCGATATCTACGTCGTAGAAGGATTCGCCGATAAAGTTCAGGTAGCGTTTCAGCGTCAGCGTGCCGATATTGCCGTCGCCGGGCGAGATATGGCCGCCGGACTGGATCTCGGTCTGGCCCAACGTGCCGTTGCCGCCCAGCGTGCCGCCGGCCTTGATCGAGGCGGCGCTGCTGTAGCCTTGCCCGTTATTGACGTCGGAGCCCGCCGTCGCGTTGAGGATCAGCGTGCCGCCGTTCTCGGCGCTGAGAGTTTGGATCTCGAAGATATCGTCTTCTTTCTGGGTATTGATGTCGCTGGCGATGATGAGCTTGCCGCCGCGCGCGGTGACGTTGGCCTGTAACTCAGTGAGATCGCCGTTCAGCGTGGTGTGCCCGGCGGTGTTGATCACCTCGCCTTCACCGCTCATCTTGTTGCTGAAAACGTAATTGCCGTCGGTATGGTTAAAGTACACATAGCTGCGGAACAATCCGCCCCGCAGGGCGATCGCCGTCTGGGCATCGATGGCTCCAGCAGCGCCCGCCGCGCCGAGCGTCGGCTCGGTCAACCCGGTGCCGGTATCCATGTTGCCGCGGCTGCCGATAATCAGCGCGCCGCGGTTCGAGCCGGAGCCGGTCTTACCCAGCACCACTTCGTTGGCGCCGGCGGAGAATGTCCCGCCGTCCATGACCGCCAACACGCCGTTGCCGTAATCGCCGACGTTGACGCTGCTACCGCTGGTAAAGCGCGAGCCGCTGCCGGCGACCACCAGCTCGGCGGTTTTACGCGCGCCGGAGACACCCGCCACCTGAATATTACCGACGTTGACCACGCCGCCATTCAGCACATCCAGATCGCCGTAAAGCGTGAGCGCGCGGCCAACGTTCCACTGGGAATTGGCCCCCGTGACCGTGGCTTTCGGGCTCAGCGTATCGGTCTCGTTCGGCCCGCTGCCATTACCGATGCGCGCGTCAAAGGCGGTGTTCAGCACCGCGCCGTCTTCAATCGCCAGCGTGGATCGCGCCCCTAAGTCGGTGCCGACGCTGAGAAAATTGCTGGTGACGCGGGAACCCGCGCCGGTGGCGATCAGGTGGCTGTCATAGCCGCGCGTGGTGCCGACCACGATCTCTTTTGCGCTGGCCAGCGCGCCGTCTTCAACCCGCAAGGTGCCCCGCCCCAGATTCAGGCCGCCGCGCAGTACGAACTGATCGTTCACCGCGTTCAGCTCGGCGTTCGGCCCGCGGACCGTGACCAGGCTGTCATGAATTTGGCCGTTGAACATCCGGCCGATATTGATGTTATAGGCGCTGATCTTGCCATTATCGATCAGCAGGTTGCCGCTTTGGTTACGGCCGACGTAAACGTCCCCGGTGTAGGCCAATGATTCGGTAATGCGTGAGTCGCCGTCAAAAATGGCATCGTCTGCGCGAGCGAGATCGGCGGGCGCCAGCATCAACAACGGCGCGGAAAATAGAGCGAGGTAAAGTTTGGAAAGCGGCGTTTTAACCGCTAAAGGGTGCGATGTCTTGTCATTCACGGGCTATCTCCGTACTCATTAGCGTGATGTCGCGGAATTTATTGTTATCGAGAAACTCAATGCGCTAGAGGAGGTATGAGGCGTTATTCCGCGCACGCCGGTTTATTGATCGTCGAAGCAAAAGCTTATTGCCCCCCGGCGCTGGCGCTCCGACGATGGAAAACCAGGAAGCGGTAATACCGCCCCCAAAGCGAATTATTTATGCGTGACGACCGGCGTACAGGTCGGCGCGCTCAGCGACGGCGAGGAACCTAAAATTCCCGGCATCATCAACGACGAGCAATCGAAAATTCGGCCCTTTTCCGTGGTGGCGCGATATGAAAGTTTTTGCCCGCCCAGCGCATCCGGCTGCGCGCCATTGACGTTGGTCACGGTAATTTCGTCCGATGAGCCGAGGCCCAACATTTTGGCGGTTTCCGCCTGCAGCAGCGGAATGGCCTGATCGGTTTTCAGGGTGGAACAACCGGCTAGCATCATCGTAACGGTTAAAGCGATAAGTGGTTTTTTCATAAATTATCCTTTATAACCAATCAGTTGAATTTATTGATTGGCTTTATGTTTTCTCTTATCCAAATCCTCGAATAATATATTTCCCTTTCCTAAACGAAAAAACCCTCCTAAAGTAGGGAGGGTTGATAATAATTCATCAGACCTATCTGATATTTGAAGGCGAAAGGAGAATCCTTTGGGGCAGGATTATGCGTTGGTCGTTGATGACCATCCATTGGTAGCAAGCGGCATCGCTAATTTTCTCAGCACGCATTGCCGATTCAAACAGGCGCATGTGGTGACCAATGAGGAAAATTGCTACCGCCATATTAGGGAAAATGGCCCACCGCGTTTACTGGTGATCGATTTCTGGCTCTCTTCCGCTACGGCGTTGAAATTACTCAAGGAAGTCAAACAGCTTTATCCCCAGGTGCGAATACTGGTGGTGAGCGGCGACGAGAATAACGATATCTGGCAGAAAGTGCATAATGCCGGCGGGCACGGATTCATATTAAAAAACGAGCCACCTGAATTATTCGCCAAGGCAGTTTTTGCGCTAAATGACAATCAGGAGTGGTTCCCCGAAGAGAATGAAGCCATCGCTAAAAACAATCACGAACATTTAAATAAATTCAATTTAACACCACGGCAAATTGACGTATTAAATATGATGCTGCGCGGCCTGCCAAATAAAAGGATCGCCGCGCAGCTGTCTATTTCCGAGCCGACCGTCAAAGAGCATATCAGTAATATATTGAAAAAGATCGGCGTCAACAGCCGGGTGGAAGCCATCACGCTGTTGCACGGCAAACGGGAGCCGTCGTCATGAGGTTTTTCCAGAATTTACAAAATGATGGCATTTCGCCGCGCGCGCAGATCCGCCTGCTGGACAATACCTTCATGCGGTTGGTGTTCAGCTTTACCGCCGTGCCTTTCGTCGGTATCCCTTTCGCCATCTGGATTTATTTGCTGGGCGATGAGCTCGGCCCAACCATTACCTGGATCATCGTTTACCTGCTATGTGCCGTGGCGATCCGAATAGGGTACCGCCGCTATCAGCGCGAGGCTAAAGAAAATGATGAAGACACCGTGCTGCGCCGCTGGCTGCCGCGCATTAATAAGGTGGCCTTTATTCACGGCTTGGGGATCTCCTCACTCTATTTAATTACGCCGCAGACCCATAACTTTGACTTTTTTCTGCTGCTCAATATCAGCATCGCCGCGATCGTCGCCGCCAACGCCACGCATCTGACGCCGGTCATCAGCACCTTTACCCGTTTTTTCTTCGCCTCCTGGGGGCTGCTGAACATCGGCATCATCTGGCGGCTGGAAGACGTGATGTTCATCGTGCTGATGCTGAACTTGCTGTACGGCTTCGCCATTTACCGCCACGCGTTAACCTCGCATGCGTTCTTTATTCAGCAGGCGCTGCTCGAAGAACAAAGCTCGCGCCTGGCGGAGCAGTTCCGCCAGGCCAAAGAAGAGGCGGAACAGGCGCTGCTGGATAAGAACCAGTTCCTGACCACCGCCAGCCACGACCTGCGCCAGCCGGTGCACGCCATGGGTTTTCTGATCGAAGCCATCATCCACAAAAACCGCGACGATAGCCTGACGCCACAGCTGCTGGATCTGCAGCAGAGCGTGCGTTCGGTGCATTTGATGTTCAATTCGCTGCTCGATCTCAGCAAGATCGAATCCGGCAACGTGCGCACCGCCGCCACCCATGTGGATATCGGCGCCCTGCTCGACTCGGTGATCACCCTGTTCCGCGAAGAGGCCAACAGCCGCACCCTGGCGCTGCGCACCTGGCGGCCCAAACGGCGCATCAGCGTGATGGGCGACCCGCTGCTGGTGCGGCAATCGCTGATCAACCTGATCCAAAACGCCCTGCGCTACACGCAACGGGGCGGCGTGCTGATCGCCATCCGCCCGCGCGGCGCCGAGTGCCTGGTGGAAGTGTGGGACACCGGCGTGGGCATTGCCGACGAAGAGAAAAGCAAAATCTTCTCCCCTTACTACCGCCCCGAGCTGGCGTGGAAGATAGACAGCGCCGGCCACGGGCTGGGGCTGGCGGTGGTGGCGCGCTGCGCCAAGCTGATGAAGGTGAAGTACGGCATGCACTCCGTCGAAGGCAAAGGCTCGCGCTTCTGGATGCGCTTCACGCAATACAGCGGCGAAGATAAAGCGCCGGAAACCGCCGCCGCCTACGACAACACCGCCACGCCTACCCGCTATGCGCCGCTGCGAGGCGCCTGCCTGGTGGTGGACGACGATCCCTTGGTGACCTCCGCCTGGGAGAGTCTGATGAGCACCTGGGGCATCACCGTGCGCTGCGCGGCCTCCGCTGAGGAAGCCTTCGCCATCGTCGACGGCGGCTTCACGCCGTTCGCCGTGCTGTGCGACCAGCGCCTGCGCTCCGGCGAGAGCGGCTTCGACATCCTGCAGGCGCTGTTCGAACGCCTGCCGGACGTAAGCGGTGCGATGGTCAGCGGCGAGTTCAACTCGCAGATATTGCAAGAGGCCGAGCAGGAAGGCTATCTGGTGCTGCGTAAGCCACTGGAGCCGGCCAGGCTGCATGCGCTGCTGACGCAGTGGGGGGCCGGCTAGCGCGATGCGGTACCTTAGCGGGCAAGATGGCGCAGCAGGCTTTCAAGGTTGCGCTCCCCCTCCGGGGTTTGCGCCCCGGCCTTCAGCCCGCCGCGAATCAACTGTTCCGCAGCCGGGCGGGCAAACAATCCCGCCCAGGCGTCGTGCTCGCGATAAAAACCAGCCTGCAAATCCGGTGCGGGCATCGCCTGTTTGGCCGCTGCAATCACGCCCTCAGGCAGTGCCGCGATATTGCGCGCTAGCCGATCGACGAAATCATCCAGCTCGGCGGCAGGCAAGGCGCGGTTAATCCAGCCATACCGCTCTGCGGTAGCGGCATCGATAAGGTCGGCGCCCAGGATCACTTCCAGAGCGCGGCCGCGAGTCATTCGGCTCGTCAGATACTGCGTCGCGCCACCGCCGGGCGTAATGCCCATCAAGGCTTCGCACTGGGCCAGCCCCGCCAGCTCTTGTGCGGCGAAAGCCATATCGGCCGCCGCAACAAACTCGGCCCCGCCGCCGCGCGCCAGCCCGCTCAACTTAACGAGAGTGACCTGCGGCTGGCTGCGAAGCAGTTCGCCAAACGCCTGGAACGGATTTAGCCCCTCCGGCGCGTTGCTCGCCAGTTCGTCGAAAGCGTGCGGCTCATCGATCAAGGTCATGTCGACGTGAGCGATGAAAAACGCTGGGTTCGCGCTCTGGAACACCAACACGCGCGTATCCGGATCGTCACGCACCGCCAGCAATAAACGGCTGATTTCCGACATCAGCGCCACATCAAGCACGTTTACCGGCGGGTTATCGATAGCGATGGTCATCACGCCGTGCGCATGAGACAGCCTGAGTTTGCTGAAATCTGTATCTGTCATCTCAATGTCCTTTTACCTGGGGGTACAAGTGCGGGTTTTTCGCGCCATGTGTCGAATGGTATACTTTGCATACCTGGCGTCAATTACGCACCTTAAGCATCCCAGGGATGCAGGAGGATACCGATGGAAAAGAACGACCTTGTTTACCGCGCTGACTGCCCAAGCCGCATCGTGCTCGATCAGATTGCCGATAAATGGTCCATGATGGTGCTGGAAGTGCTGCGCGAGCCGCAGCGCTTCAACGCCATCAAGCGCCGTTTGGACGGCGTCACGCAACGCGTGCTGACCCAGACGCTGCGCAAGCTGGAACGCAACGGTATGGTGCATCGCAAAGTGTTGGATGGGCGGGTGCTTGGCGTTGAGTATTCGCTGACGCCGCTTGGCAAATCCCTGCAGGGGCCGTTCTCGATACTGTTCGACTGGACGTTGGGGAATATCGAGGCGATTCAGGAGTGCCAGCGCAAGTATGATGAGCAGGACGAGTGATGCGGTCCCCCATAGATAGGTTCAGAGAGATCGAGCATGGCCCGTTCTTTTTAACGTAACCGATGGTCTCTACTTTCTTCATGCCCCCTGGCGCTATCAATCATACCAAGGTCTGAACATAGGCCATATTTAGACCACAAACGATGTTCGGCTTTACTTATGGCTGGCATCAAGCAGAAAATATTTGGTCATATAAAGAAAAACCCTCTGTAAAAACAGAGGGTTTCAGTCACGTCGGCCTAGTTACGAACAGGCTGTGAAGGGATTAATCATTCCCACTCAATCGTCGCCGGCGGCTTGCCGCTGATGTCGTACACCACGCGGGAGATGCCGTTCACTTCGTTGATGATGCGGTTGGAGACGCGGCCGAGGAAGTCATACGGCAGGTGCGCCCAGTGCGCGGTCATGAAGTCGATGGTTTCTACCGCACGCAGGGAAACGACCCAGTCGTATTTGCGGCCGTCGCCCATCACGCCGACCGAACGCACCGGCAGGAACACGGTGAACGCCTGGCTGACTTTGTTGTACAGGTCGGCCTTGTGCAGCTCTTCAATGAAGATGGCGTCTGCGCGGCGCAGCAGATCGCAGTACTCTTTCTTCACTTCGCCCAGCACGCGCACGCCCAAACCCGGACCCGGGAACGGGTGACGGAACAGCATGTCGTACGGCAGGCCCAGCTCCAGGCCGATCTTGCGCACTTCGTCTTTGAACAGCTCTTTCAGCGGCTCGACCAGGCCCAGCTTCATCTCTTTCGGCAGGCCGCCCACGTTGTGGTGCGATTTGATCACGTGCGCTTTGCCGGTGGCGGAAGCGGCGGATTCGATCACGTCCGGGTAGATGGTGCCCTGCGCCAGCCATTTCACCTGCTCTTGCTTGCAGGCTTCTTCGTCGAACACTTCAACGAACACGCGGCCGATGATTTTACGCTTGGCTTCCGGCTCGTCCACGCCCGCCAGCGCAGTCAGGAAGCGGTTTTCCGCTTCGACGTGCACGATGTTCAGGCCGAAGTGGTCACCGAACATTTCCATCACCTGCTTGGCTTCGTTCAGGCGCAGCAGGCCGTTGTCGACGAACACGCAGGTCAGGCGTTTGCCGATGGCGCGGTGCAGCAGCATCGCGGTCACGGAGGAGTCGACGCCGCCGGACAGGCCGAGGATCACGTGGTCTTCACCCACCTGCTCGCGGATGCGCTCGACCGCATCTTCGATGATGGTGGCCGGGGTCCACAGGGCTTCACACTGGCAGATGTCCAGTACGAAACGCTCCAGCATGCGCTGGCCCTGACGGGTGTGGGTCACTTCCGGGTGGAACTGCACGCCGTAGAAGCGTTTTTCTTCGTTGGCCATAATGGCGAACGGGCAGGTGTCGGTGCTGGCGATGGTCACGAAGTCGGACGGGATCGCAGTCACTTTGTCGCCGTGGCTCATCCACACGTCCAGCAGCGGTTTGCCGGCCGGGCTGATGGCGTCTTCGATGTCGCGCAGCAGCGCGCTCTCTTTGACGATTTCCACCTGCGCGTAGCCGAACTCGCGTTCGTTGGAGCCCTGCACATGGCCACCCAGCTGCATCGCCATGGTCTGCATGCCGTAGCACACGCCCAGCACCGGCACGCCGGCGTTGAACACGTAGTCCGGGGCGCGCGGGCTGCCGGCTTCGGTGGTGCTTTCCGGGCCGCCGGACAGGATGATGCCGCTTGGGTTGAATTCGCGGATCTGCTCTTCGCTAACGTCCCAGGCCCACAGTTCGCAGTAAACGCCGATTTCGCGCACGCGGCGGGCGACCAGTTGGGTGTATTGCGAACCGAAGTCCAGTATGAGGATGCGATGCTTATGGATATTTTGTGTCATTGAGGCGAATTCCAGCAACAAGAGAAAAAGAGCGAAAATGTGTGTTTCGGGATGGGGCTTGGCGCCCCACCCCGGCCTCTCACTCAGGAGAGGTTAAGGCATTAGCCCATGCGGTAGTTCGGTGACTCTTTGGTGATGGTCACGTCATGCACGTGGCTTTCCTGAATGCCGGCGCCGCTGATGCGCACGAACTCCGCCTTGGTGCGCAGATCGTCGATGGTGGCGCAGCCGGTCAGGCCCATGCAGGAGCGCAGGCCGCCCATCTGCTGGTGCACGATGGCTTTCAGCATGCCTTTATAGGCCACGCGGCCTTCGATACCTTCCGGTACCAGTTTGTCGGCGGCGTTATCGGTCTGGAAGTAACGGTCGGAAGAGCCTTTGGACATCGCGCCCAGCGAGCCCATGCCGCGGTAAGATTTGAACGAACGGCCCTGATACAGCTCGATTTCGCCCGGGGATTCTTCGGTGCCCGCCAGCATGGAGCCAACCATCACGCAGGATGCGCCTGCGGCGATCGCTTTGGCGATGTCGCCGGAGAAGCGGATGCCGCCGTCGGCGATAACCGGGATGCCGGTGCCTTCCAGCGCTTCCACCGCGTCGGCGATGGCGGTGATCTGCGGCACGCCCACGCCGGTCACGATGCGGGTGGTGCAGATAGAGCCAGGGCCGATACCCACTTTCACCGCGCTCACGCCGGCTTCAGCCAGCGCTTTGGCGCCCGCTGCGGTCGCGACGTTGCCGCCGACGATCTGCAGATCCGGGTATTTGGCGCGGGTTTCGCGAATGCGCTGCAATACGCCTTCGGAGTGACCGTGCGAGGAGTCGATCAGCAGAACGTCAACGCCCGCCGCCACCAGCGCGTCAACGCGCTCTTCGTTGCCGGCACCGGCGCCAACCGCCGCGCCTACGCGCAGACGGCCGTGCTCGTCTTTACAGGCGTTCGGCTTACGTTCCGCTTTCTGGAAGTCTTTAACGGTGATCATGCCCAGCAGGTGGAAGCTGTCGTCCACCACCAGCGCTTTCTCTACGCGCTTTTCGTGCATCTTCTGCAGCACCACGTCGCGCGCTTCACCTTCTTTCACGGTGACCAGGCGATCTTTCGGCGTCATGACCGCGGTGACCGGCTGGGTCAGATCGGTCACGAAGCGCACGTCGCGGCCGGTGATGATGCCGACCAGCTCGTTGTCTTCGGTAACGACCGGGTAACCGGCGAAGCCGTTGCGCGCGGTCAGCTCTTTCACTTCCTGCAGCGTGGTGGTTGGGGTAACGGTCTGCGGGTCGGTGACTACGCCGCTTTCATGTTTCTTCACGCGGCTGACTTCTTCAGCCTGACGCTCGATGGACATGTTTTTGTGGATGAAGCCCAGGCCGCCTTCCTGCGCCAGCGCGATGGCCAGGCCGGATTCGGTAACGGTATCCATGGCTGCGGACAGCATAGGGATGTTCAGGCGGATGGTTTTGGTCAGTTGGGTGCCGAGCTCTGCAGTGTTAGGCAGAACCGTGGAGTGGGCTGGAACCAGGAGGACGTCGTCAAACGTCAGAGCTTCTTTAGCGATACGTAGCATGGGCAATATCTCACCAGGGTGGGCTGTGAAAAAGATAAAATATTGCCGCGGCATTATACAGAGCGGAATCGGTTGCCTCCAGCACTTTCTTACAAAAAGTCTTGATTACCTTTTTCAGCCATGTAGTATCGACCAATTAAGTGATTGTTTTGAAATTTGATCTGGGTCACATGACGCTACCTGTTTCGCCTTCCATTTTTACCGTAAGCCGCCTTAATCAGACGGTTCGCCAACTGCTGGAAATGGAAATGGGGCAGATTTGGCTCTCCGCCGAGATCTCCAACCTCTCCCAGCCCGCCTCCGGTCACTGGTATTTCACGCTGAAAGACGACCGCGCTCAGGTGCGCTGCGCGATGTTCCGCAACAGCAACCGCCGTGTCACCTTCCGGCCGCAAAACGGCCAACAGGTCTTGGTGCGCGCCAGTATCACGCTGTATGAACCGCGCGGCGACTACCAGCTGATCGCCGAGAGCATGCAGCCCGCCGGCGACGGCCTGCTGCAGCAACAGTTCGAGCAGCTGAAACAGCGCCTGAGCGCCGAAGGGCTGTTCGATCAGCAGTTCAAGCAGCCGCTGCCCACCCCGGCCAAACGCGTCGGGGTGATCACCTCCGCCAGCGGCGCGGCGCTGCACGATATTCTGCAGGTATTGCAGCGGCGCGATCCGTCGTTGCCGATCGTCATCTATCCCACCTCAGTGCAGGGCGCGGAAGCGCCGATGCAGATCGTGCGCGCCATCGAGACCGCCAACCGCCGCGACGAATGCGACGTGCTGATCGTCGGCCGCGGCGGCGGTTCGCTGGAGGATCTGTGGAGCTTCAACGACGAACGCGTGGCGCGGGCGATCTTCGCCAGCCGCATTCCGATCGTCAGCGCCGTCGGTCATGAAACCGACGTCACCATCGCCGACTTCGTTGCCGACCTGCGCGCGCCGACCCCATCCGCCGCCGCCGAACTGGTCAGCCGCAATCAGCTCGAGCTGTTGCGCCAGCTGCAGTCGCAGCAGCAGCGGCTGGAGATGGCGATGGATTACTACCTGGCGCAGCGCCAGCAGCAGTTCACCCGCATTCACCACCGTTTACAGCAGCAGCATCCGCATCTGCGCCTGGCGCGCCAGCAGACGCTGCTGTTCAAGCTGCAGCGCCGGATGGAAGACGGCATGCAGCAACAGCTGCGCCTGGCCGCCCGCCGCAGCGAGCGCGCCCAGCAACGGCTGGCGCAGGTGCAGCCGCAGGGCCGCATTCACCGCTACCAACAGCGCGTGCAGCAGCAGGAATACCGTCTGCAGCAGGCGATGGAGCGGCAGCTCAACGCCTACCGTCAGCGCTTCGGCGTGGCCTGCAGCCAGCTGGAGACCGTCAGCCCACTGGCGACGCTGGCGCGCGGCTACAGCGTGACGCAAACCCCGCGCGGCGAACTGCTGAAAACCACCAAACAGGCGCAGGTCGGCGAATTGCTGAAAACCCGTCTGCAGGATGGCTGGGTGGAAAGCGAGGTGAAAACCATCACCGTCGCCAAAAAGCCGCGCAAGAAACGCGCGGCCGAATAGCCCCTACCCCAGCGTAAAGCGCTGGCCCGGTTCGCCGTTCACCCACAGCGCGCGCGTTTCGCCTTCCGGCAGGCTGAGCGCCAGCGTGCGCCAGGCCGGGCGGAAACGCCCTTCCGTCGCGATATCCAGCATGATGCGCTGATGGTCGCAGCGCATTTCCCAGCGCAGCCACAGCGCATCGCCCTGCCGCCAACCTTCGCTTTCACCGTCGTCCTCAAACAACAGCCCGCTGCTCACGCCGCAGCCCTTGAGCGGAAACAGCCGCAGCTCGCGCCGATCGTCGGCGGCCACGTCCACATGCGCCAGCCGCTGCGACAACGGCAGCGCCGCCCCGGCGCGCACCAGCAGCGGCAAACGCTCCAGCGGTGCCGCCAGCGTCACCGTCTGGCCGCCGCCGAACCACTGGCCGCTGTAGAAGCAGTACCAGCCTTCGCCGTTGTCCGGCAGATATACCGAACGCCGGCGCTGCCCCGGCTCCACCACGCTGGCCACCAGCAGATCGCGGCCGATCAGAAAATCGTCGTTCTCGCCAAAGGTGCGCGCATCCTGTTCGTGGTCGAGGAAGGTCGGGCGCAGCATCGGCTCATCGTCAGCGCAGGCCTGCCACAACAGGGTGTAGAAATACGGCAGCAGCCGGTAACGCAGGTTGATCGCCTCGCGCACCGCCGGGGTGGCGCTCGGGTACATCCAGGGCTCGTTGACCGTGGCGTCGTCGTTCCAGGAATGAATGGTGAAACGCGGATGCATCACGCCGTTTTGCACCCAGCGCACCAGCAGCTCCGCGTCCGGTTTGTCGCCGGAGAAGCCGCCGACGTCGTGGCCGAGGTTATACAACCCGGACAGGCTCATGCCCAGCCCCATGCGGATGTTGTAGCGCAGTGTCTGCCAACTGGTGCGGTTGTCGCCGCTCCAGGTTTGCACATAGCGCTGCATGCCGGCGCAGCCGGAGCGCGAGATCAGGTACGGCCGCTTCTGCGGCGCGAAGCGCTGCTGGGCCTCCATCGAGGCGCGCATCATCAGCAGCGGCATCACCGGGCGGATATGCTTGATGGCGATCGGCCGCCCGAAGCCATGGCAGCGCGCTTCGCCGTCCCACACTTCGTACTCGTTGTTGTCGTTCCAGGTCGAGTCGATGCCCATCTCCAGCAGCTGCTGCGTGACGCCCTGCTGCCACCAGCGCACCGCCGCCGGGTTGGTGAAGTCGAGGTGCGATCCTTCGTCGTCCCAGAAGCTGGAGCGCTCGGGCGCGTCGCTTTGCGAGTCGCGGATAAACAGCCCCTGCGCCGCCACCTCCCGATACTGCGGGTGATCCTGCAGCAGGCACGGCTTGATGTTGGCCGCCAGCCTGAGGCCGGCGTCGTGAAACGCCTGGCTGAGCAGCTTGGGCTGCGGCACCTTGTCGTAGTTCCAGTTGAACACGTAGCGCTTGTGGTTGATCGAGGTGTAGCCCGACGACAGCTGGAAGGAGTCACAGGGAATGGCGTGTTGGCGGCACAGCGCGATGAACTGCTGCAGCTGTTGCTGGGCGTCCGGCGCGTCGGTGTAGTGCATGGTCGAACCGCTGTAGCCCAGGCTCCACTTCGGCCCGAAGTGGGTGCGGCCGGTCAGGCGCACGAAGGCCTTGGTGACGTCCAGTACCTGCGGCCCGAGGAACAGGTAGTAATCCAGATCGCCCGCTTCGGCCTGATAGCGGCGATAGGCCGCGTGGTAGTTGTCGATCTCGTTGCCCAGATCCAGCCAGCAGCTGCTCAGGTTATCGTAGAACAGGCCGAAACTCGCCTCCGGCCCGCGGGTGATGGTGAACGGAATGTGCTTGTACAGCGGATCGGTGCTGGCGGCGTTGTAACCCATGGCGTCCAGGTTACGCATCTCAAAGCGGCGGCCGGTGCGCTCCAGATCGCCGGCTTTCTCTCCCAGGCCGTAATAGCGCTCATCGGCGAAACGCCGCTGGTAGTGCGCCACACCGTCGCCGTGCGCATTGAGCAGGTAGGCGCTGGTCGGCCGATCCGCCGCCAAGGGCCGCCATTCGCCGGCGGCGTTGCAATACTCCCAGGCCAGCCACAGCGGCTGATGCACCGTCACGCGCAGCAGCGGCGTGCTGACCACCAACCGATCGCCCGCCTGGCGCAGCTGATAGCCCGGCAGGCTGAAACCGGCGACGCTGAGCCGCTCGCGCCCCTCCCAGGGCACATCCTCCTGCGGCGCGATGCTCCAGGTGCGATCCAGCGCCAGCTCGCCGTCGCGTTTGATCAGCACGCGGAACAGATCTTTTTCCAGCACGTACAGACAGAAGCGGTGGCGTTCATCGACCAGCAGCTCAATATGGTCGGCATGCTGCGCCACCAACGTCCAGTTTTTCAACGTTTTCATAAGTATTCCACTTAGCTGTGTGAAGGTGTTTTGTTACCGCCGCGCTCGGCGATCAGGGCAATCAGGAACACAGCGCCGATCAGATCGAAGAAGCCCATGGCGATGAACAGCGGGTTGAAGCCGATGGTGTCGGACACCGCGCCGATCAGCAGCGTGAACAGGAAGCTGGCGATCCAAGCGCTGGAGCCGCGCATGCCGTTGACCGTCGCCATCTGGTTTTTATCGAACGACTCCACCACCAGTGCGCTGAGCATGCAGGAGATCACCTGGTGGCCGAAGCCGCCGATCGAGATCAGCGCGATCGCCACATAGGGATCCTGAGTGATCGCCACGAACGCCAGCGACACCATCAGGAAGGCGCCGGTCACCGAGCTGGCGACCACCGAGTTGACGCGGCTGCAGCCGAACCACTTGCGGTACAGGGTGGTGAGATAACCGCTGGCGACGCTGCCGATGTCCGCCGCCAGGAACGGCAGCCAGGCGAACATCGCGATCTGTTTCAGATCCATGCCGCGTTCGGTGGCCAGGTATAGCGGCACCCAGAAGCTGAATACCGCCCAGGCCGGCTCGGCGAGAAAGGCCGGGATAGCGATGCCGTAGAATTTCTTGTTCTTGCACAGGCTGGCCAACGAGGTGAGGAACGGCAGCTTCGGCAGCACCGGTTCGTTGTCTTCGCGGATCAGATCCAGCTCTTGCTGGCTGAGGTTCGGGTGCTGCTGCGGCGAGTGGTAGAACAGCCACCACAGCACCACCCAGATCAGCGCCAGCCCGCCGGAGAACAGGAACGCCCCCTGCCAGCCGAAGGAGACGTGAGCAATGACGATGATCGGCGGTGCCAGCATGGCGCCGATGGAGAAGCCGACGCCCGCCCAGCCGGCGGCGATCGGCCGTTCCTTCTTCGGGAACCAGTCGGAGATCGCCTTGGCGTTGGCCGGGGTGGCCGCCGCCTCCGCGCCCCCCATGAAGAAACGCAGAATGGCCAGTTGCAGCCAGCTGCCGGCGCCGGCGTGCAGCATGCATACCACCGCCCAAATGCCGGCGCAGATCAAAAAGCCCATCTTCAGGCCGATCACGTCGATCAGCCAGCCGCAGATCGGCTGAAACACCGTGTAGGCCAGCTGGAACGAGGCCACCACCCAAGCGTATTGCTCGGTGCTCATGTTCAGACTGGTTTTCAGCTCCGGCGCCAGAATGCCCAGCGAGTTGCGGGTGATGTAGTTGACCGTGACGCCCAGCAAGAACAGCGCCAGCATCCACCAGCGCAGCGATTTGAACTTGCGCCGGCCGCTCTGCACGACCGCCTGATTGATCTCCACACTCATCGATTCTCTCCCCGCGGCCGCCGGTTACGACGACGCGCGTTTCGGTAGGTACGTTGCGCTATCAAAAAAGGAGCGGTGAAAACGGGTCGGCGCCGTATCGTCGGCCGACGGACATTCACAACCCCATGATTTATTTTTTGTTTTCTTTTTTGCACACCGTTAAAATTGGACTGACAGGTCGCCAAAATTGGTGTACCAATGCAGACTACTCAGCGATAGCGCACAGCGAAACGGGGTTTTTTGCAAAGATTTTCACAGGCGGGTGAAAAAATAGTCATAATGGCCGGCAAAGCCGGTCAAGATGCTGAAAAGCCGCAGTGAAAATATTCTCACGGATGAATTTGAAGGAGATCACAAAATGAACGGAAAGCTGAAAATCCAGGAGATCGCCCGCCAAACCGGGCTGTCGATCAGCACCGTTTCGCGCGTGCTGGCGGGCAAGGCCAACACCAGCGCCGAGGCGCGCCGCAAGGTGCTGGACTGTGCGCAGCAAAACGGCATTCTGCAGGGCATTTCCAGCGGCCGGCTGATGCTGAACAACGTGATGGTGTTCGCGCCGCAGCGCGCGTTCGACGTGCGCACCGATATCTTCTATTACAAGGTCATTCAGGGCATCGCCGCCGCGCTGATGCAGCACGAGGTGCGCATCCGCTACTGCGGGCTGGAAGAGCAGCACAGCGACGGCGCGCTGTTTCTGGAAAAAATGAGCGATCCGCATACCGAAGCGGCGCTGCTCATCGGCATCGACGACGAGCATATCCACACTCTGGCCGCCGACCTGCACAAGCCGTGCGTGTTGATTAACTGCAGCGATCGGCAGATGCGGCTGGACAGCGTTTCGCCGGATCATCAGCTGATCGGCGACTACTCCGCCAGCTACCTGTTCCAACAGGGGCACAGCCACATCCTCAATCTGCAGTGCCTGCGCCGCCACACCATGGAGCTGCGGCTGGCGGGCATCCGCCAGGCCTACGATCGGCATCACCTGCCGTTCGACGATGGCCGCCATCTGGTGACCACCTCCGGCTTCGGCAGCGAAGAGGCCGAGCAGGCGCTGACCACCTATCTGAACCGCGCCCCGCTGCCGACGGCGATCCTGGCCGGCGGCGACTACATGGCGGTCGGGGCGGTCAAGGCGCTCAATAAACTGGGGCTGAGCGTGCCGGGCGACGTCTCGGTGATGAGCACCGACGGCTTCAACTTGGCGGAAATCCACGACGTGCCGCTGACCTCGGTGCAGGTGCCGCGCGATGAGCTGGGCTACGAGGCGATCCAGCTGCTGCAGCGGCGCATGCTGCGCCCCGACGCGCCGCCGTGCAATCTGCTGCTGCACGGCCGGCTGGCGGTGCGCGCCTCAGTGCGGCGCGTCAGCCCGCACAAGAGCGCGCCTGCGGTGAGCACGCATAACCACAGGCTTTATGACGAGTAGACTACACTTAGGCTCAGTGCATTCATTCGATGAGGTAAAATTTTTGCCTAAGGAGAGCCACTATGTCAGCCCAGCGCATGCGTTCCGTCATTCCTCCCTACATGCTGCGCCGCATCATTGAACACGGCAACGCCCCGCAGCGCGACTGCGCGCTGCACACCCTGAACCACGTGCAAAGCCTGCTCGGCAACAAGCCGCTGCGTTCACCAACCGAAAAGAACGCCAGAGCCGGTGAAGCGATCCGCGATATCTACGACGCCCAAAACGGCACCCAACTGCCCGGCAAACAGGTGCGCAAAGAGGGGCAACCCAGCAACCACGACGTGGCGGTGGACGAAGCCTACGACTACCTCGGCGTCACCTACGATTTCTTCTGGCAGGCCTACCGCCGCAATTCGCTGGACAATAAAGGGCTGCCGCTGACCGGCAGCGTGCACTACGGCAAGGAGTACCAGAACGCCTTCTGGAACGGCCAGCAGATGGTGTTCGGCGACGGCGACGGCGAGATCTTCAACCGTTTCACCATCGCCATCGACGTAGTCGGCCACGAGCTGGCGCACGGGGTGACCGAGAGCGAAGCCGGGCTGATCTACTACCAACAATCCGGGGCGCTCAACGAATCGCTGTCCGACGTGTTCGGCTCGCTGGTCAAGCAGTTCCATCTGCAGCAAACCGCCGATAAAGCCGACTGGCTGATCGGTGCCGGGCTGCTCGCCAAGGGCATCAAAGGCAAAGGGCTGCGTTCGATGTCGGCGCCCGGCACTGCCTACGACGACCCGCTGCTGGGCAAGGACCCGCAGCCCGCCAGCATGCAGGATTATATTCAGACCAAGGAAGACAATGGCGGCGTGCACCTCAACTCCGGCATTCCCAATCGCGCCTTCTACCTGGCGGCAACCGCCCTGGGCGGCTTCGCCTGGGAGAAAGCCGGCTACGTTTGGTATGACACGGTGTGCGACAAAGCGCTGCCGCAAAACGCCGACTTCGCCACCTTTGCCCGCGCCACGGTGAAACATGCGCAAGCGCGTTTCGATCAGAGCGTGGCGGACAAGGTGCAGCAAGCCTGGCATCAGGTGGGGGTGGAATAATGAAACCGCTGCCGACGCTCAATCAGGATACGGTCATTGAGCTGGCGCGCGAGGGAGGCTTCGCCTACATTCCCAAACTGGCGGGCCAGCGCCGCATCGCGCTGGCCGATATCACGCCGGAGCAGCGGCAGCGTCTGAATCAGTTGCTGAACCAGACACTGCCCTATGCGCAGGAAGAAGGCCAACCCGCCTCCCCCGGCTGCGGCGACCAGCGCTACTACCGCGTGCAGATCAACTACACCAGCCCCACCCTGAGCAGCGAGATCGTGCTGTTAATCCCGGAGAGCAGCGCGCCGCAGGCGCTGGTGGATCTGTGGAAAACCGGCCAGGTGGATGAGTGAGGGCTTACAGCGGCTGATAACTGAAATTCACCCGCTTTTTGGAGATCAGCCCGTGCCCGTTCTGGCACAGGTAATCCACCGCCCCGCAGGCTTTCAATTCTTGCAGCGGCTGCCCGCATTCCGGGCAGCTCGCCAGCTGCCGATAATCGCGCTGACAGGCTTCACAATGGTAGTGACCCGCTACCCAATTCATGGTCTGACGGCATTGCGGACAGTGCGCTTCCATAACGACTCCCAAATTAAATCGCGCCCCATGAGCGCAGGAAATAGATCCCCAACGCGGTGGTGAAGAACGAACCGACGGTGGTGATGGCGATAATATTGGCCGCCAGCGTGGCGTTGCCGCCCATGGCGCGCGTCATCACATAGCTGCCTGAGGCGGTCGGCGTGGCGGAAAACAGGAAAATAATCCCCAGCGCCGCGCCCTGGAACCCGCACAGCCAGCCGGCCAGCGTCATCAGGAACGGCACCAGAAACAGCTTCGCCGCCGACGACAGCGCCGCCACGTTGGACGAGCGGAACATGGCGCGAAAATCCAGGCTGGCGCCGGTGCACAGCAGCGCCAGCGGCAGCGACAGCGCGGAGATATAGCTGCCGGTTTGGCGAATCACGGCCGGGATGCCCAGCCCGGTTTGCGCATACGCCAACCCGCACACCAGGCCGATGATCAGCGGGTTGGTGACGATGCTGCGCAGCAGCGACAGGTGGCTGATTTTCTTGCCCTGTCCGCCCTGCAGGCTGCGCGTGAGGGTGATGACCGACAGCACGTTGAACAGGATCACCGTCACCGTCAGGTACAGCGAGGCGAGCGCAATGCCTTCGCTGCCATAGGCGGTCATGGCGTAGGCCAGGCCGACGATGGCGGTATTGGCGCGGAAACCGCCCTGCACGAATACCCCGCGCTCGCGCGGCTCTTTCACCAGCCACCTGGCCGCCAGCTCCAAGAGCAGGAAGGTCGCCAGCGTGCCGAGTGCGCCGAACAGCACCAGCGGCAGGTTACCGAGCAGCTGCGGGTGGTTGGTGGCGATGCTGAAAAACAGCAGGCACGGCAGCGCCAGATTGAACACCAGGCGGGTCGCGCCGTCGACGAAGCGATCATCCATCAGGCGCCAATGGCGCAGCAGGATCCCCAGCAGCATCATTAACAGATTCGGCACGGTGACGTTGAACGCAAAACTCCAGGTTTCCCAGGACATGGTGTTCCTTCAGGCAGGCAAGGTAATCTTCAGATAATAAAACGATTTCGGGCCAATAAAAAAGGGGCGCGGCATCACTGCCGCGCCCCTCATGAGCAATTACTTGCTCTTTTTCAGGTGGCTCATCAGGCGCTTGCGCTTGCGCATCTGGGTCGGCGTCAGCAGGTTGCGTTTGCCGGCGAACGGGTTGTCACCCTCTTTGAACTGGATGCGGATCGGCGTCCCCATCACGTTCAGCGAGCGGCGGAAGTAGTTCATCAGATAGCGCTTGTAGGAATCGGCCAGATCGCTGACCTGGTTGCCGTGGATCACCACGATCGGCGGGTTGTAACCGCCGGCGTGGGCATATTTCAGCTTCACACGGCGGCCGCGCACCAACGGCGGCTGATGATCGTCAACCGCCATCTGCATGATTTTGGTCAGCATCGAGGTGTTTACGCGACGGGTTGCGCACTCGTAGGCTTCCTGTACCGATTCGAACAGGTTGCCGACGCCGCTGCCGTGCAGCGCGGAAATGAAGTGCACGCGCGCGAAGTCGACGAAGCCCAGACGCAGATCGAGCATCTCTTTCACGTGCTCGCGATCTTCTTCGCTCATGCCGTCCCACTTGTTGACCGCAATCACCAGTGAGCGCCCACTATTGAGGATAAAGCCGAGCAGCGAGAGATCCTGATCGGAAATGCCTTCACGCGCGTCGATCACCAGCAGCACCACGTTGGCGTCTTCAATCGCCTGCAGGGTCTTGATCACCGAGAATTTCTCGACGGTTTCCGTCACCTTGCCGCGTTTACGCACCCCGGCGGTGTCGATCAGCACGTATTCACGTTCGTCGCGCACCATCGGAATATAGATGCTGTCGCGGGTGGTGCCCGGCATGTCGTACACCACCACGCGCTCCTCGCCGAGGATGCGGTTAGTGAGCGTAGACTTACCTACGTTCGGGCGGCCGACGATCGCCAGCTTGATCGGCAGATCCTGCGGATTGAACTCTTCTTCCGGCTCTTCGTCTTCTTCGCCTTCCAGCGTTTCACCGTTTTGCTCGGCCCAGTAAGCGGCGTTGGCCTCTTCCTCGGTCAGCTCGACGTCTTCCGGTTTTTCCGGCACGAACGGCACCAGCACGTGTTCGATCAGCTGGGTCACGCCGCGGCCGTGAGAAGCGGCGATAGCGAACACTTCACCCAGGCCGAGCGAATAGAAATCAGCGGTGGCGGTGTCCGGATCCAGACCGTCGGTTTTGTTGGCTACCAGGAAGGTCGCCTTCTGGCGGCTGCGCAGGTGCTGGGCAATGCCCTGATCCGCCGGCATCAGGCCGGCGCGGGCGTCGACCATGAACAGCACGATGTCCGCTTCTTCGATCGCCAGCAGCGACTGACCGGCCATGCGCGTTTCTACGCCGTCTTCGGTGCCGTCGATACCGCCGGTATCGACGATGATGAATTCATTGCCTTCGATTTCAGCACGACCATACTTGCGGTCACGCGTCAGCCCCGGGAAATCCGCCACCAGCGCATCGCGCGTATGGGTTAAACGGTTGAACAAGGTGGATTTACCCACATTCGGGCGCCCGACCAGCGCGACGACAGGTATCATTGTTGAAGCCTCATTACTTAATAATCAATGCGTTACTGCACTGTGGATAGACACCAGCGGTGCAGCTTATAAAATACGAAACGGCCCCTGAACACTCAGGAGCCGTTTTCCCCTTCATCTTTCGCGCCACAGCGGCGTTGTCTGCGCACCTTCGCTCTGGTCACTCAGTTCACTAAGCTCCCGAGGACTCATGCGCTTGCCGCCTGGCTGCAACCCGAAAGCTTTCGGGTGCAAGAAGGGTCACGACGAGCGGCGTTAGCGGGTGAAAGCGTAAACTTTCCCGCCGCGAGCCTGGATGACCAGCTTGTCGCTGGCCACCATCGGCGCAGACAGGAAGCCGGAGCTGTCCACTTCCTGCTGGGCGACAAAACGGCCATCGGTGGTGTTGATCCAGTGCAGATAGCCTTCGGCGTCACCGGTCACCAGATAACCATTATACATCACCGGCGGCGTCAGGTTACGGTGCAGCAGATCGCTCTGCGTCCACACGGTCACACCGCCTTCGGTGCTGAGCGCCACCACGCGATCGTTCTGGTCGATCAGGTAGATGCGGCCCGCGTCGACGATGAAATCATTCACCGAACCCAGTTCGCGTTTCCAGATGATCTGACCGGAACGCAGATCCAGCGCCGTCAGGTTGCCGTTGTAACCCAGCGCGTAGACCACGCCGTCAACGATCACCGGCGTGGTGTCCACGTCGTTCAGGCGATCAATTTCGGTTGCGCCGCTCGGCTGAGAGATGCGCTGTTGCCAGATAATCTGGCCCTGCTGCATCAGCACCGCGCTGACGCGGCCGTTGTCACCGCCGACGATGGCGGCGCCAAAGGCGACGGCCGGCGCGGATTCACCGCGCAGCGACAGCGAAGGCATATCCAGGTTAACCGTCCACTTCACCGCACCGTCGGCTTCGTTCAGCGCCTGCAGCATGCCGTTGGAGGTATGCACCAGCACCATGCCGTCGCTGACAACCGGACGGGAGATCGCTTCGCCGGCCACTTTGGTCTGCCAGGCGATGGCGCCGTCGGCGGTGTTCAATGCGTAAACCACCGCTTTTTCGCTGCCGACGTAAACCTTGTCACCCGCGACCGTCAGGCCGCCCGACAGCAGCGCAGACAGGTTGCTGGAGAAGAAACCGGTTTTCTCGGAGAGATTGACCTTCCACTTCTCGTTGCCGCTGTCGGCGTCCATCGCTTTCACGATGCCGAAGCGATCGGCGGCGTAAATGGTGCTGTCCTGATAGGCCGGACGCAGGTGGGAGTAATACTCACCGATACCGTCGCCCACCGAGGTGCTCCACGCCTTGTTCGGCGTAAACTGATTTTCAACTTTCGGCAACGGCGACATGGTAACCACGTCTTCTTCGCTGTTAAACAGCGAGCAACCACTCAGCAAGGCAGCGGAAACCAGTCCGACCAAGAGTGTTTTACGCAATTGCATGGGAATTCCCCTTAGCTGGACAAGTTATTCAATTTCATGCGCAGCAGAACCTGCAGCGCCTGAGAAGCGTTGGACTCAATGCCTTTGCTGTAAGCTTCGCGCGCGCCCTTGGCGTCGCCCTTGGCCAGCAGCACGTCGCCGCGCACATCCTGCATCATCGCCGCCCAACCTTCGCCTTTCACGCCATCCAGCGTTTTCAGCGCTTCATCCAGCTTTTTCTCCTGCAGCTGGACGCGCGCCAGACGCAGGTCGATCATCGCCAACAGGTTGTCGTCTTTGGTCTGGCCCTGCGCCAGCGCCAGTTGCTGTTCCGCCTTGGCGAAATCATTCTGTTCGACAAAGTGCTTGGCCAACTGCAACGCGGCCAATACGCCGTAGCTGTTGCTGTTAGCCTGGACAAATTTCTCCGCGGCGGCCACGTCATCCGGTTTGCCGGCCGCCAGACGATCGCTGGCTTCCTGATAGGATTGCGATGCAGCCATCATGTTGGAGTTTTCATGGCTCTGCCAGTAACGCCAGCCAACCAGGGCACCAATTCCGAGCACCACGCCCACCGCCAGCGCTTTGCCGTTTTCGGCAAAGAACCGACGCAGTGCGTCGACTTGTTCGTTTTCAGTGGTATAGACTTCCACGGTGTCCTTCTCCTTAACCTAACATCAAAGCCAGACGCGCAGCGACTTCGCTTTGCGCCAGCGTTTCTTGTTCACCACTGCGCAGGTCTTTCACCACTACCTGCTGCGCCGCCACTTCGCTCTCACCCAGGATCAGCGCGATGCGCGCGCCCCATTTGTCCGCACGGGTGATCTGCTTTTTGAAGTTGCCGCCGCCGTAATTGGTCATCAGCTTCAGCTGCGGCGCCGCGTCGCGCACCTGTTCAGCCAGCTGCATCGCCGCGCTCTGGGTGCCCGCGCCGGAAGAGATGACGTACACGTCGATAGCCGACGGCGCCTTGAATTCCGGGTTAACCGCCTGCACCAGCAGCACCAGACGCTCAAGGCCCATGGCGAAACCGACCGCCGGGGTGGCGCGGCCACCCAGTTGCTCGACCAGGCCGTCGTAACGGCCGCCCGCGCAGACGGTGCCCTGCGCGCCCAGGCTGGTGGTCACCCACTCAAACACGGTGCGGTTGTAGTAATCCAGACCGCGCACCAGGCGCTCGTTAACGGTATATGGGATACCTGCCTGCGCCAAAAGTTCACACAGACCGGCGAAGTGAGCACGGGATTCTTCGTCCAGGTACTCGGACAGGCGCGGCGCGTCGTTCAGCAACGCCTGCACCTCAGGATTCTTGGAGTCCAGCACCCGCAGCGGGTTGCTGTACATGCGGCGTTTGCAGTCTTCGTCCAGCACCTCGACGTGCTGCTCGAGGAACGCCACCAGCGCGTCGCGGTAGTTGGCGCGCGCCTCCAGCGAACCGATGGAGTTCAGCTCCAGCTTGACGTGCTCGGCGATGCCCAGCGCTTTCCACCAGCGGGCGGTCAGCAGGATCAGCTCGGCGTCGATGTCCGGGCCTTGCAGGCCGAACACTTCCGCGCCCAGCTGATGGAACTGGCGATAGCGGCCCTTCTGCGGGCGCTCGTAGCGGAACATCGGGCCGATGTACCACAGACGCTGTTCCTGATTGTACAGCAGACCATGCTCGATGCCGGCGCGCACGCAGCCAGCCGTCCCTTCCGGACGCAGCGTCAGGCTTTCGCCGTTGCGGTCTTCGAAGGTATACATCTCTTTTTCCACGACGTCGGTCACTTCGCCGATCGCGCGTTTGAATAGCGGGGTCTGCTCTACAATCGGCAACCGGATTTCGCTGTAACCGTAGCTGCCCAGCACCTGCTTGAGGGTGCCTTCAATACGCTGCCATAATGCCGTTTCTTCCGGCAGGTAGTCGTTCATGCCGCGAATGGCTTGAATGTTCTTTGCCACGTGAGTTCTCTGTCCGTTGTCTGTAAAAATGAACCCGATTATAGGGACTTTGCCGCCCGGTATTCAACGCGGATGCGGTTTTCTGCCCTTCAGGTTCATAAACAAGCGGGCCAACAGGCCCGCCGTGTAGCGATAACGCTTATTTTTCCAGCAGGTTGACCGTGATGCGGTTGCTTTCGTCCATCATCGCGGCCTTGGCGCGAATCTTCGCTTCCAGCTGGTCGATCATCTGTTCGTTGTCGAAACGCTCTTTCTGACGCACGCCGTCTTCATAGAAGCCGCTCTTCTTGTGGCCGCCGGTCACGCCCATGGTGGACACCAGCGCTTCGCCCGGGCCGTTCACCACGCAGCCGATGATCGAGACGTCCATCGGCGTAATGATGTCTTCCAGACGCTGCTCCAGCGCATTCACCGTGCCGATCACGTCAAATTCCTGACGCGAACAGGTCGGGCAGGCGATGAAGTTGATGCCGCGCGCGCGGATGCGCAGCGACTTCAGGATGTCGAAACCGACCTTCACCTCTTCAACCGGATCCGCCGCCAGCGAGATGCGCAGGGTGTCGCCGATGCCTTCAGACAGCAGCATGCCCAGGCCGATGGCCGACTTGACCGACCCGCTGCGCGCGCCGCCGGCTTCGGTGATACCCAGATGCAGCGGCTGATCGATGCGCGACGCCAGCAGACGGTAGGATTGTACCGCCAGGAACACGTCCGACGCCTTAACGCTGACCTTGAACTGGTCGAAGTTGAGGCGATCGAGGATGTCCACGTGGCGCATGGCGGATTCCAGCAGCGCTTCCGGCGTAGGTTCGCCGTACTTTTCCTGCAGGTCTTTCTCCAGCGAGCCGCCGTTGACGCCGATGCGGATCGGGATGTTCTTGTCGCGGGCGCAGTCCACCACCGAGCGAATGCGCGATTCGTTGCCGATGTTGCCCGGATTGATGCGCAGGCAGTCTACGCCGTATTCGGCCACCTGCAGCGCGATGCGATAATCGAAATGGATATCGGCGACCAGCGGCACGTTGACCTGCTGCTTGATCAGCTTGAACGCCTCGGCGGCGTCCATGGTAGGAACCGAAACGCGGACGATGTCGACGCCCACGCGCTCCAGCGCTTTAATCTGATTAACCGTTGCTTCAACATCGGTGGTACGGGTGTTGGTCATCGACTGCACAGCAATCGGCGCGCCATCACCAATAGGCACCTTGCCGACGTAAATGCGCGTTGATTTTCGACGGTTGATGGGCGCTTGGTTATGCATTACTTACTCTCCATTGCTGCTCTGACATCACGACCAGCCGCGCGATTACTGCGCGGCGACGGTCAGGCGAGCAACACGGTTTGACTTAACGAACCGGCTTAAATCGACCGGCTTACCCTGATACTGGATCTGTACTGCCGCCGGCGCGCCGATGGTCAGTTTGTACGGCGCCGTGCCGGTCAGGTTCAGCTTGCCGCCCTTCTTCTGGGTGCCGCTGAACAGCGTTTTACCGCTGGCGTCGCTCACCTGCAGCCAGCAATCGGCAGAGAAGTCCATCACCAGCGCGTTCGGATCGGCCGCCGGCGCAGCCACACCCGCATCGGCGGTCGGCAGCGGCGCTTGTGCCGCCGGCGCGGTTTCCGGCAGAGTGGTCTGGCTTGGCGACACCACGGCAGGCTGCTGCTGAGCCGCGCCTGGCGCTTGGGCGGTAGCCGCCGGCGCCTGAGCCGCTGCGCCGGTATCGGCCGGCGCGGCGCTGTTGTCGGTCAACGGCACGTTGGTGCCGGCGTCGGCGTTGCCGTCGGTCAGCGGCACGGACTGCCCTTCGTTATTCTGTGAAAGCTGCGCCGAGGATTGATCGGCCATGGTGGCGATCTCTTCCTGCTGCGCCTTGTGGTTTTGCCACCACCAGGCGCCGGTCAGGCCGATCACCACGAACACGATAAGCCAGGTGAAGCTCATCAGCCAGCCGTCGCGTTTCTTGCGGCGCTTGCCCAGCGAGAAGCTTTGCATCGGCGCCACTTTCGCCATCTTCAACGGCGCCTGCTTGGCCAGCATCGGCAGCAGTTCGTCTTCCGGCAAATGCACCAGCTTGGCGTAGGAACGGATGTAGCCGCGCACGAAGGTGGACGCGAGGTCAGCGGAAACGCTGTCTTCCTCGATATCGCGCACGGTGGACATTTTGAGACACAGGCGTTCTGCAACGGTCTGTTGGCTCAGCCCGAGTTGCTCACGGGCCTGACGCAGGCGCTGGCCCGTCGTCATGGATACGGTTTTATCTTGGGAGGCTTCAGTATTCATTAGCTAAGAACTGCTGGTACTGTTTGGATTGTGGAAAACTTCGCGCTAGCTGCTTGCCATAGCGTTGAACGCTATCCTGACGGCCGGCTAACGCGGCGAAACGAATCTGTAACCATAAGCTGCTGGCGCTGGCCGGCAGAACATGCTGATAAACATCCAATAAAAGTTGCGACTGGGCGCGCTTCCCTTCTCCAAATTGCTTTTCGGCCTCCGCCAACAGCGGAGTACCTTTATCCGGATCGACCTTCAGCGCGCGGCTCAACAGCGTGCGCGCCTCATCGTTTTGTCCGGCCTTGAGAAAACAGTAACCTGCGTTTTCCAGGCTGTCGGCGACCTGGCCATAATCGGGTGCCAGCGCCGCAGCGCTAAACTGCTGTTGCGCCGGTACATACTGCCCTAAACCGCAAAGAAACGCACCGTAATTATTCAGTACGGTGCCATTGCCTGGCGCAAGTTTGAGCGCTTGCCGATAACGCTGTTCGGCCGCGGCGTTTTCACCGTTCCGCTGCGCATAAAGCGCCATGCCCAACTGCGTGCGGTAATCCTGCGGGGCCGCGTCCAGCGCCTTTTCCAGGTTCTGGCGCGCGGCGTCCATGTCGCCTTGCTGCAGGTACTCCAGCCCCAGCTGCAGGCGCGTCTGGCCCGCCTCAGAGACCTGTGCTTCCTTTTCCGGCGCTGAACCGGAACACCCGGCCAACAACCCGGCCGCCAGCCACACACCCCACAGTTTCAGCTTCATGCCCGCATTCATTTCCTTATCGGCCGTCAGCTAACGCCCACCAGCGACACGCTTTCGCATAACAGGCTGTTAGATAACAAAAAATGGTGCTATAGGATTCAGACCGCCCGTACGTTGATAGGTTCCCCGGCCATTTTCTTCTTCAGGGTACGCTTGGTACGGTCGATCACTTCACCCGCCAGTTGCCCGCAGGCGGCGTCGATATCGTCACCACGGGTTTTACGAACAATAGTCGTAAAGCCGTATTCCATCAACACCTTGGAGAAACGATCCACCCGGCTGTTGGAGCTGCGGCCGTAGGGAGCGCCCGGGAACGGGTTCCATGGGATCAGGTTGATCTTGCACGGCGTGTCTTTCAACACTTCCGCCAGCTGATGCGCGTCATCGGTGCTGTCGTTGATATGATCCAGCATCACGTACTCGACGGTGACGCGGCCCTGGTTAGCGTTGGATTTCTCCAGATAGCGACGCACCGCGGACAGGAAGGTCTCGATGTTGTACTTGCGGTTGATCGGCACGATCTCATCGCGGATGGTGTCGTTCGGCGCGTGCAGCGAAATAGCCAGCGCCACGTCGATCATGTCGCCCAGCTTGTCCAGCGCCGGCACCACGCCGGAGGTAGACAGGGTCACACGGCGTTTGGACAGGCCAAAGCCGAAGTCGTCCAGCATGATTTCCATCGCCGGCACCACGTTGTTCAGGTTGAGCAGCGGCTCGCCCATGCCCATCATCACCACGTTGGTGATCGGGCGTTGGCCGGTCACCTTCAGCGCGCCGATGATCTTCGCCGCGCGCCACACCTGGCCGATGATTTCCGACACGCGCAGGTTGCGGTTGAAGCCCTGCTGCGCCGTCGAACAGAATTTGCACTCCAGCGCGCAGCCTACCTGCGAGGAGACGCACAGCGTCGCGCGGTCGGCTTCCGGGATATACACGGTTTCGACCTGCTGATCGCCCACCTTGATCGCCCACTTGATGGTGCCGTCGGCCGAACGCTGTTCTTCCGCCACTTCCGGCGCGCGGATTTCCGCCACGCGCTGCAGCTTGCCGCGCAGGACTTTGTTGATGTCGGTCATCTGCTCGAAATCGTCGCAGCAGTAGTGGTAAATCCACTTCATCACCTGATCGGCGCGGAACGGTTTTTCGCCCATTTCGGCGAAGAACTCACGCATTTGCTGGCGGTTCAGATCCAGCAGGTTGATTTTGGCCGCAGCCGGTTGCTCCACGTTAACGGAGGGGGTAGTCAGCGAATTATTTTCAGACACGGTGTGCTCGGACGTGATGGGTTCTAACATAATGATCTCTGGCCTCGTTATTACACGTTATGGCGCTAAAGAATGGAAAGTAAGTTGTGCATTTCAGCCCGCATGATTCGGGTGGCGGCACTAAAAACACGCCCCTGACAAGTCGTCTTATCAGGGGCGCGGCATTGTACAAATTTTAGTAGCGTGTTTCTATGGCTGAAAGGCATTCAGGGCATTTTTATTGTTTCAGCCGGTGAATGCCTGGTTATCAGCAATGGCACGATTAACGTGCGCAGATTTCGCTTTCGTTGAAGAAGTAAGCGATTTCACGCTGTGCGGATTCAACGGAGTCGGAACCGTGAACGGCGTTAGCGGTGAAGCTGTCCGCGTAGTCGGCGCGCAGGGTGCCGGCCAGTGCGTTGTCCGGGTTGGTTGCGCCCATGATGTCGCGGTTGCGCTGCACGGCGTTTTCAGATTCCAGAACCTGCACCATGATTGGGCCGGAGGTCATGAACTCAACCAGACCGTCGAAGAATGGGCGGCCTTTGTGCTCAGCGTAGAAGCCTTCAGCTTGCTCGCGAGTCAGACGCAGCATTTTAGCGGCGATGATTTTGAAACCGGCGCGCTCGAAACGCGCGTAGATAGCGCCGATGTCGTTGTTGGCTACAGCGTTTGGTTTAACGATGGAAAAGGTACGTTCTACGGTCATGATGGCCTCTGTATGACTTCCAAAACAGGCCGGTCTGCAATGTTGCCGGCCTTCTCAAGTGGCGCAGATTATATGTGCGCCGTTAACGCTTGCCTACGGGAAAATCAACATTTCATTAAAAAAATATGATCTTCATTCGCCATTTTCGGCGGCGCGCCGGCGTTATTGGGTCTTGTCGGTAGACGGGATCAAATTGCGCAGCCAACTGCCCCAGCGGCGCTGATAAAACGGCTGCGTATGGGAGATCAGGTAGTGGCTGATGCCCCGCTCTTTCTCCGACACCAGGCAGAAGTCCACCGGCTCGTCATTCGGCGCCGTTTCGCTGGCGACGCTGCCGGCCTCGTTGATCAACGCCTCGATCTCCGCCGGCTCGGCGTCCACTTCCAGCCCGATCAGCAAATTGGGTTTCTCGTCCGCCGCCTTGTCGTGCATCAGCGCCAGAAACGCGCGGCGCACCGGCTTGCGCTGGCTGAACAGCGTGGTCAGCGCATCCACCATCGCCGACGGATACTCTTCGGGCTGCCCCAGCAGGATTTGGGTCTCTTTATCGACGTAGTGCTCCACCGGTTTGACGACACCGCCGGTCACCAGCAGCATCGCCACCTCTTCCGGATAAAACTCTTTGCCGTATTCCGCCTTCGGGTTGAGGAACAGATCCGCGCCCTGGGTAATCTCGAACAGCACCCGCGCCGGCATGGCGATAAACGGCTGTTCGTCCTCAACCGCCTTCTGCAACGCATCCAGCGAAGTGAAGAACGGAATGATGCTGCCGCCGTCCTGCTTTTCCCAATGCTGGATATTGACCGGCGTATCCGCGTTCAGCGTGATGTCGCCATCCTGCTGCACCTGCTCGCTATCGCCGAGGATCAGCACCGTGGCGTCGAGCAGTTCACGGAAGAACGCCGGGCGATGGGCCGGCTCCGTCACCGCCAGCTTCAGCAGGCGTTCAAGTTCGTTCTCGCTCGGGGCGGCATCGTGATGATGGGCACTCATGGCAAACTCCAGGGATCAAAGAGCGAGGCCCAGCATGCTGGGCCTCGAAGATAATGCGCATTCTAGCGCCCGACGCGGCGGGCATTCAATTATTTGGCTTTGCTCAGCAGCAGATTGGCCAGGGTGCGCACGCCCAGACCGGTCGCGCCGGCCGACCACTGCTCCACCGCGCCTTTGCGGTAGGTGGCTGAACAGTCGATGTGCAACCAGCCTTGCTGGTAGTTTTTGACGAAATGCGACAGGAAGGCCGCCGCGGTGCTGGCGCCGGCGGTGTAGGCCGGGCCGGCCACGTTGTTCAGCTCGGCGAAGTTGGACGGCAGCTGGCTGCGGTGGAACTCGGCCAGCGGCAGGCGCCAGAACGGCTCTTGCTCGGCGGCGGCGCTGCTGAGCAGCTCTTGCGCCAGCGCGTCGTCAAAGCTGAACAGCGCATGGTAGTCGTTGCCTACCGCAGTTTTGGCCGCGCCGGTCAGGGTGGCGCAGTCGATAATCAGCTGCGGGTTCTGCTCAGAAGCGTCGATCAGGCCGTCGGCCAGCACCAGGCGCCCTTCCGCATCGGTGTTCATCACCTCAACGGTTTTGCCGTTGCGGTAGCGAATGATGTCGCCCAGTTTGAAGGCGTTGCCGCTGACCATGTTGTCGGCGCAGCACAGGTACAGCTTCACGCGCTGCTTCAGGCCGCGCGCTGCCGCCAGCGCCAGGGCGCCGGTGATGGTGGCCGCGCCGCCCATGTCAGCCTTCATCGAATCCATAAAGGCGCTTTGCTTCAGGCTGTAGCCGCCGGTGTCGAAGGTGATGCCCTTGCCGACCAGGCACGCGAACACCGGCGCGTCCGGGTTACCGGTCGGGTTGAAGTCGAGCGCCAGCAGTACCGGCGGGCGTTCGGAACCGCGGCCGACGGTGTGGATGCCGGCATAGTTCTGTTCACGCAGATCTTCGCCCTTGGTGATGCGATAGCTGACGGCATCGCACCCAACGTCGCACATCAGATCGACGGCGCGGGTCGCCAGTTGCTCCGGCCCCAGCTCTTCCGCCGGCATGTTGATGGTGTCGCGCACCCAGTCAACGATCTTCAGGCGCTTATCCAGCTCCTGACGCGCGGCTTCCGGCAGCTCGGCCCATTCGACGTTGCGCTGCCCTTTCGGCCCGCGGTAGCCTTGCCAAAACGCCCAGCTGTTTTCCAAATCCCAACCGTCACCGGCCAGCTTGACGTTTTTGATGCCCTGACCATCAATTTTGCGGCCTGCACGCTGGACAGTGCCCAGCTTGTCGGCGCCGGTCAGGTGGATGGTCATCCCTTCGCCGTTGGTGCTCAGGAGCGCTTTCTCGCCCCAGCGGGCGTCGGCAGGTTGTTGCGACAGCGTGACCTGCATGAATTCTGTTGTCATAGCCTTCTTACTCCGGATGTTCCCTTTATTATTTCATTAGGGCTTTATTGCATACCCTATGGATTTCAAATTGCAGCTAGGCGCCCAGCGATCTCATCCCCAGGAGCTTACTCAGGTAAGTGACTGGGGGGTGATCGTGCAGGTAACAACGCTGCGGTTTGAAAGACGACGGGTATGTCGGATACAAAATAAACGGGCCGCCCATGGCAGCCCGTTACGCTATTTACTCCGCTTCATCTAACCAGACCAGCAGGATCGCTTCCAGTATTTTTTCGTTGGAAGCCTGTGGATCGTCATCGAACTCTTCCAGATCGCAGATCCACTGATGCATGTCGGTAAAACGCACGGTTTTCGGATCGGTGTCCGGGTATTGGTCGTACAGGGCTTCGCCGATTTCACGGCTGTCGGTCCACTTCAGTCCCATTATGATCTCCTGGTTGGCGCCGCGGCTAACAATTAATGCTCACGCGCGTGGTTGACGGTGTAACGCGGCATTTCGACCACCAGATCTTCGTCGGCGACCAGCGCCTGGCAGCTCAGACGGCTTTCCGGCTCCAGCCCCCACGCTTTGTCCAGCATGTCGTCTTCCAGCTCGCTGCTCTCTTCCAGCGAATCGAAGCCTTCACGCACGATGCAGTGGCAGGTGGTGCAGGCGCAGGATTTCTCGCAGGCGTGCTCGATTTCAATGCCGTTGCGCAGCGCAACGTTGAGGATCGACTCCCCTTTTTCGGCTTCCAGAACCGCCCCTTCCGGGCAAAGATCTTGATGGGGCAGGAAAACAATTTTAGGCATGGTTAAACCTCATCCACAGAATGGCCAGCCAGCGCGCGGCGAATGGAAGCGTCCATGCGGCGCGCGGCAAAATCTTGCGTTTGTGCATCTAATGTTTTGATAGCGTCTTCGATAGCGGCGGGATCTTCACCCTGCGCCGCCTGCTGCAACGCCTGGGTCGCGGCGGCGATCGCCTGGCTTTCCGCCTCGCTCAGCAGCGCGGCGTCGGTGGCCAGCGCGCCCTGCAGGCTTTCCAGCACCCGCGCGGCTTCCACGCGTTGCTCCGCCAGCTTGCGTGCGCCCACGTCGCTTTGCGCGTTGGCCATCGAGTCTTTGATCATGCCGGCGATTTCGCTGTCCGACAGGCCGTACGACGGCTTGACCTGGATCGAGGCTTCAACGCCGGTGGATTTCTCCATCGCGGTGACGCTCAGCAGGCCGTCCGCGTCCACCTGGAAGGTCACGCGAATGTGCGCGCCCCCGGCAGGCAGCGGCGGCAGGCCACGCAGCGTAAAGCGCGCCAGCGAACGGCAATCCTGCACCAGCTCGCGCTCGCCCTGCAGCACGTGGATCATCATCGCGCTCTGGCCGTCTTTAAAGGTGGTGAACTCCTGCGCGCGCGCCACCGGGATAGTGGTGTTGCGCGGGATCACTTTCTCCACCAGACCGCCCATGGTTTCGAGACCCAGCGACAGCGGGATCACGTCCAGCAGCAGCATGTCGCTGTCCGGCTTGTTGCCCACCAGGATGTCGGCCTGGATCGCGGCGCCGATGGCGACCACTTTATCCGGATCGATAGACGTCAGCGGCGTGCGGCCGAAGAAGGCCCCCACCTGCTCACGCACCAGCGGCACGCGGGTGGAACCGCCGACCATCACCGCTTCCAGCACCTCGTCGGCGGCGACGCCGGCGTCTTTCAGCGCGCGGCGGCAAGCCATCAGCGTACGTTTCACCAGCGGAGCGATCAGCGCTTCGAACTGGGCGCGGGTCACCTCGCCCTGCCAGCCGGCTACCTCAACGCGCACGCTGTCGGCATCGCTCAACGCGATTTTGGCGGCGATAGCGGCATCCAGCAGCTGGCGTTGCACGCCGTGGTCGCTGCGATCGGCCACGCCGGCCTGCTCGCGCAGCCAGTCGGCCAGCAGGTGATCGAAGTCGTCGCCGCCCAGCGCGGAATCGCCGCCGGTGGCCAACACTTCGAACACGCCGCGGCTGAGGCGCAGAATGGAGATATCAAAGGTGCCGCCGCCCAGATCGTAAACCGCGATCACCCCTTCCTGGCCGGAATCCAGCCCATAGGCGATCGCCGCCGCGGTCGGTTCGTTCAGCAGGCGCAGGACGTGCAGGCCGGCCAGACGCGCCGCGTCTTTGGTGCCCTGGCGCTGCGCGTCGTCGAAGTAGGCAGGAACGGTGATCACCACACCATCCAGCTCCCCTTCCAGCGCCGCTTGCGCGCGCGCGGACAGCGCCCGCAGGATATCGGCGGAGACGCCGACCGGGTTAACCGGGCCGGCGGCAGTGACGATCAGCGGCAGGCCGTTGTCGCTGGCCTGGAATTGATACGGCAGGTTCGGGTAACGTTGCTGCACGTCCGCCAACGAGCGGCCCATCATGCGTTTGATGGAGCTGACGGTATTGGCCGGATCCTGCGCCGCCTGTTGGCGCGCCTCCCAGCCGACGCGCTGCGCGTCCGCCTGATAATGCACCACCGAAGGCAGCAAATGGCGCCCCTGTTCGTCGGCCAGCGTTTCCGTCTGCCCGCTGCGCACCGTGGCGACCAGCGAGTTGGTGGTGCCTAAGTCGATGCCGGCGGCCAAGCGTCGCTGGTGCGGCGCGGCGCTGAGGCCAGGCTCACTAATTTGTAATAAGGCCATGTTGAAGCTTCCACAATCAGAATCAGAAGGTGTTACTCAAAACCCAGCAGTTTTTCTTCGAGTTGTTCAACCTGTTGCTGGAGTTTGTCCAAAAAGCGCAGCTTGCGCACGGTGTCGGCGGCGTCCGCCCATCGTTCGCTATCCAACTGCTGCAGCATCAGCGCGCTGCGCTGTTTGACCGAGGCGGCCAGCCGCGCGCCGAAATCGGCCAGCAGGCGCTCCGCCTCCGGCTTGCGCTCAATGGCGTCGAGCTCTTCGCGCAGTTCCAGCTGTTCCATCAGGAACGCGGTGTCGCGCATCGTATGCTGTTCGTTGCCCAGATCGAAGCCGTGCAAAGATAGCATATACTCCGCGCGTTTTAACGGGTGCTTCAGCGCCTGGTAGGCTTCGTTGATGGTCGCCGCCTGCTGCAACGCCATCAGGCGTTCGCGCTCCGGCTGGTTGGCGAAACGATCGGGGTGGAATTGGCGCTGCAGATCCTGGAAGCGGGACGCAAGCAGGCTGCCGTCCACGGTGTAGCGAACTGGCAGCCCGAATAAAGTAAAGTAATCCATAGCGTGCTCTGGGCGTTAGCGGATGAAGTTCCCCCGCCGAAACGGGGGAGCACGATGGACTGTCAGACGTTGAAACTCTCGCCGCAGCCGCATTCGCTTGAGACGTTCGGGTTGTTGAACTTGAAGCCTTCGTTCAGGCCTTCCTTAACGAAATCAAGCTCGGTGCCGTCAAGGTAGACCAGGCTCTTGCCGTCGATGATCACCTTGATGCCTTTGTCTTCAAACACGATGTCGTCATCGTTGGCTTCGTCAACAAATTCCAGCACGTACGCCATCCCGGAGCAGCCGGAAGTTCGCACTCCCAGACGCAGGCCGAGACCTTTGCCGCGGTTCGTCAAAAACGCCTGAACACGCTGCGCAGCGCTGTCGCTCATGGTAATAGACATCACAACCTCACACTTCACATCAAAGCCCGGCGCAGCCGGGCCGACTCAGACAAATTACTTGGCGCTATGCTTGCTCTTATAGTCGGCAATCGCTGCTTTGATGGCGTCTTCAGCCAGGATCGAGCAGTGAATTTTGACCGGCGGCAATTCCAGCTCTTCGGCGATCTGGGTGTTTTTGATCGCTTCAGCCTGATCGAGCGACTTGCCTTTCATCCATTCGGTCACCAGCGAGCTGGAGGCGATGGCGGAACCGCAGCCGTAAGTTTTAAAGCGCGCGTCTTCGATGATGCCTTCATCGTTAACCTTGATCTGCAGCTTCATGACGTCGCCGCAGGCCGGCGCCCCTACCATGCCGCTGCCGACGGTAGGATCTTCGTTGTCGAAAGAACCCACGTTGCGCGGGTTTTCATAATGATCGATTACTTTTTCGCTGTAAGCCATGACCTTGCTCCTGAAACCTGAGAATTAATGATGCGCCCATTCGATGCTGTTGATATCCACGCCCTGCTTGAACATCTCCCACAGCGGGGACAGATCGCGCAGACGGCCGATGGATTTACGCACCAGTTGAATGGTGTAGTCGATCTCTTCTTCCGTGGTGAAACGCCCCAGGGAGAAACGGATCGAGCTGTGCGCCAATTCATCGCTCATGCCCAGCGCGCGCAGCACGTAGGACGGCTCGAGGCTGGCGGAGGTACAGGCTGAACCGGAAGAAACAGCCAGGTCTTTCAGCGCCATGATCAGCGACTCGCCTTCAACATAGTTGAAGCTGACGTTCAGGATGTTCGGTGCGCCGTGCTCCAGATCGCCGTTCAGATACACTTCTTCCATATCTTTCACGCCGTTCCACAGACGATCGCGCAGGGTGCGCAGACGCGCCATCTCTTCGGTCATCTCTTCTTTGGCGATGCGGTAAGCTTCGCCCATGCCGACGATCTGGTGAACAGGCAGGGTGCCGGAACGCATGCCGCGCTCGTGACCACCGCCGTGCACCTGCGCTTCGATGCGGATACGCGGCTTGCGGCGCACGTACAGCGCGCCGATGCCTTTCGGGCCATAGATTTTGTGGCCGGAGAACGACATAAGGTCGACTTTCAGCTTGCTCAGATCGATAGGCAGTTTGCCCACGCTCTGGGTAGCGTCAACGTGGTAGATGATACCGCGCGCGCGGCACATTTCGCCGATCGCTTCGATGTCCTGCACCACGCCGATCTCGTTGTTGACGTGCATGATGGAGACCAGAATGGTGTCATCGCGCATCGCCGCTTCGAGATCCTGCAGGCTGATGATGCCGTTGCTCTGCGGCGCCAGGTAGGTCACTTCGAACCCTTCGCGCTCCAGCTGACGGCAGGTGTCCAGCACGGCTTTGTGTTCGGTTTTGCTGGTGATGATGTGCTTGCCTTTTTTCTGGTAGAAATTGGCAGCGCCTTTGATCGCCAGGTTGTCGGATTCGGTCGCCCCGGAGGTGAAGACGATTTCGCGCGGGTCGGCGCCCACCAGTTCGGCGATTTGGTTACGGGCGATGTCTACCGCCTCTTCCGCCTGCCAACCGAAACGGTGGGAACGGGAAGCCGGGTTGCCGAAAGTGCCGTCCAGGGTCAAAAACTGCATCATCTTCTCAGCAACGCGCGGGTCGACCGGCGTCGTTGCTGAGTAATCCAGATAAATCGGTAATTTCATTGCTCTTGTGCTCCGTACATCACTTCCAAAAACTAAAATAATTTCGCCAGCTGCTTATGCGCGCAGATTAACGTTGATAGTTTCTTGCGGACGACCGTTGGCCGTGCGGCGCGTATCGTTGTTTTGACGATCTGCCACCATCAGCACTTCCTGGTTGTTGACCAGTTCAGCCAGCGTAATGTTGTTCAGGAACCCGCTGATGCGCTCGCTCAGATCGCGCCACAGGGCGTGGGTCAAGCAGCGATCGCCGCCCTGGCAGCCTTCTTTGCCCTGGCAACGGGTTGCATCTACCGATTCATCGACAGCAGTGATGACAGCGCCAACGGCGATCTCACCCGCGTCTTTACCCAGCAGATAACCACCGCCCGGACCGCGCACGCTGGCCACCAGGCCATTCTTGCGCAGACGGGAGAATAATTGTTCCAGATAAGAGAGCGAAATACCCTGGCGTTCGGAAATGTCCGCCAGTGGCACCGGCCCTTCCTGGGAATGCAGCGCTACGTCGAGCATAGCGGTTACGGCATAACGGCCTTTGGATGTCAGTCTCATAGCTCAATGGTTACCTGTTGGTCAAATATGGCCGAAAGTCTGACATTCCTGAGTAAATCAGTCAACTATTTAACCTAGTAATTAACTCAAGTATTAGCACGTTTTGTACTTAGCAAGAACAAAGGTATATAAAATACATGTTATAACCTTTGGATAACTAATACTATTGTCGCCCACCGTTACGCCGCATCAATTAATTACCTTGATGTTTGTCCTGTTTCTCGATCGACGTCAGCATGCCGCGCAGGATATTCAGCTCCTGCCCTTCCGGGCGCGCGCGGGTGAACAGCCGACGCAGGCGGTTCATCACCTGGCCCGGATGGGACGGGCGAATAAAGCCGGTGCGCTGCAGCGTCTGCTCCAGGTGCTGATAGAAGCGCTCGAGGTCATCCACCAGCGGATACGGCGTCTCTTCCAGCTGCGGCGCGCCCGCCTGTTGGCGATCGAGGTAAGCCACGCGCACTTCGTACGCCAGGATCTGCACCGCCATCGCCAGGTTCAGCGAGCTGTAGTCCGGGTTGGCCGGAATGGCGACGTGGTAGTGGCACTTCTGCAATTCATCGTTGGTTAGCCCGACGCGTTCACGGCCGAACACCAGCGCCACCGGCGCGTGCTCGCCTTCGTGCACCGAACGCACGCCGCATTCACGCGGCTCCAGCATCGGCCACGGCAAGGTGCGGGAGCGCGCGCTGGTGCCCACCACCAGGCTGCAGCCGGCGATGGCGTCATCGAGGGTATCGACGATAGTGGCGTTGCCGATCACGTCGCTGGCACCGGCGGCCAGGGCGATGGCCTGAGAATCGGGTTTGATCAGCGGATTAACCAGATAAAGGTTGGTTAAACCCATGGTTTTCATGGCTCTGGCGGTCGAGCCCATGTTGCCGGTATGTGAAGTCTCTACCAGAACAATGCGGATATTGTGCAGCATACAAACTCTGAGCGTGGCGGAAAATCGCAGCATCTTAACACAGCCGTAGGCAATTTGCCGAACAGCTGCTATACTTCGCGCCGTTTCCTGTTCTTTAACATCCTAGTTGGAAGATACCCATGCATCCGATGCTGACTATCGCCGTGCGCGCTGCGCGCAAGGCCGGTAACCTGATTGCCAAAAACTACGAAACCCCTGACGCTGTAGAAGCGAGCCAGAAAGGGACCAACGACTTCGTCACCAACGTCGATCGCGATGCAGAGCATCTGATCATCGACGTCATCCGCAAGTCTTATCCGCAACACAGCATCGTGAGCGAAGAGCGCGGCGAACTGATCGGCGAAGATCGCGATGTGCAATGGGTGATCGATCCACTGGATGGCACTGCAAACTTCATCAAACGCTTCCCTCATTTCTCCGTTTCCATCGCCGTACGCATCAAAGGCCGTACTGAAGTGGCCGTGGTTTACGATCCGATGCGCAACGAACTGTTCACCGCCACTCGCGGCCAGGGCGCACAGCTCAACGGTTACCGCCTGCGCGGCACCAACGCCAAAGATCTGGATGGCACCATCCTGGCGACCGGCTTCCCGTTCAAAGTCAAACAGCACGCTACGCCTTACATCAACATCGTCGGCAAACTGTTCACCCAGTGCGCGGACTTCCGCCGCACCGGTTCCGCCGCGCTGGATCTGGCCTATGTGGCCGCCGGCCGCGTAGACGGTTTCTTCGAAATCGGCCTGAAGCCGTGGGACTTCGCTGCGGGCGAGCTGCTGGTGCGTGAAGCCGGCGGCCTGGTGACCGACTTCGTCGGCGGCCACAACCACTTCAGCTCCGGCAACGTGGTAGCGGGCAACCCGCGCGTGGTGAAAGCCATGTTGGCCACCATGCGTGAAGAACTGAGCGAAGCGCTGAAGCGTTAATCGCCAGAAGCGAATCGAAAAAAGCGCTGCCGATGCAGCGCTTTTTTTATGCCCGTTAGCGAGAGAAGGGGCGGATGCCGCCGCCGAATTCCGGCTGCGCGCTGACGTACAGCAGCAGCCCGGCGGCCAGCAGGATCAGGCCACCGGCCAGCGCCAGTGAGCCCCAGGCTACCGCGCTCCAGGCGGCGGGCGCGCGCGAACGGCTGAGGCGCACCGCCAGCCGGCGGCTGTAATGCACCAGCAGCGCCAGCATGGAAATGGTCAAGGATGTGCCGAATGCCATCGCCAGCGCGGAAAGCACGCCCCAGCCGAACACGCCGATCACCTTGGAGAACAGCAGCACCAAAATCGCCCCCGAGCAGGGGCGCATGCCCATCGCCAGCACGATGGCGGTTCGGGTGCGCCAGTCGCTCCCCGCCTGTAGCTCGCTGTCGCTAGGCAGATGCCGGTGCCCGCAGCCGCAGTCGGCGCTGTGCACATGATCCGCCGCCAGCGGCGTCAGGCTGTTGATGCGCAGCGCCGGCGCCGGGCGCATCGCTTTGATCGCCGCAAACAGACGTTTCAGCGCGCGCCAACTCAGCAGCGCGCCAAGCAGCATCACCAGAATAAAACTGCCCTTCTCCAGCCAAAAGCTGCTTTGGTGCAGTTGGCGCGAAGAGAGCTGCAACACCACCAACATCAACGTCACCAACGCGATCGCCACCAGCCCCTGCACCAGTGACGCGGCGAAGGTCAGCTTCAGGCTGCTTTTCAGCCGCGCCGGGTGGGTGGCCAGATAGGTGGCGATCACCACTTTACCGTGGCCGGGCCCAAGCGCATGCAAAACGCCATAACCGAGGCTGAACAGCATCAGCGCCAGCCCGGCCTGCTGCGGCGCGGCCTTCACCTGCTGCAACAGCCCCGCCATCTGTTGATGCAGCGCTTTTTGCCATACCACGCTCTGCATCAGCAGCTGCGGCCAGTAGTGCCACGCCAGCAGCGCGGCGGCCGTCAGCGCCAGCGTGAACGGCAGCAGCGGCCACAGGCCAAAGACCCAGTGGCGTCGGCTTGTCGTCGGCGGAGAGAAATTTAGCGACATTGCAGCGTCACCCGCTGGGCAAACTGTTGCCCCAGCGCCAGGTCTTCGCCGGGCGAGTCGTTCTTGTCGAGCGACAGCGCATAGGCCTGCAGCGACGCATTCGGCTTCGGCGTCATCAGCTTGTAACTGCACTGCTGCGCCATCTCCGGCGGCAGATGCAGCGCATTTTGGTCTTTATAGGTCATATCCACGAAATAAGTCGGATCGTAAGTAGAAAGTTGAAACGGCTTGCCCGCCAACGGCTGCGGCTCGGCCAACGGCAGCACGAACTCCAACACCGCCTGGTTGCCCTGGCGCGACAGGTGATATTCGCTGGGCAAGTTCAGGTATTTCACCGGCTTGCCGTCACGATAAAGATCGGTGAAATAGTGCTGCCCCAGCACGTTGGCCATCACTTCCGCCGCCAGCTTTTTCCACACTTCCGAATCGCTCTTGGCGTTTTTCGCATCGTAGAGCAGATCCGCTGAGGTGATTTCATCCATCACCCACACCATTTTCAGGCCGACCAGCCGCTGGTCTTTGGCGACGAAGGTGGTGTTCATGTCGATAAAGCTGTGCGGATGAGCGGCCGCTCCAGCGCTGAACACGGCGCCGAGGGCAGCCAAAAGACGACGTAACTTCATCATTATCCTGTCTTACCTGCATTTGTTATAACGTAACACAAATAACTGCCAAACGGTCTGCCGCTCCCGGCAATATTTGTGACGAAAGTTGTAAGCCGAAGTAAAAGCCGCGCTGTCATCCTGACGTTACAAAGCCTTTTGCTATGCTTAGGCATAATCGCAACCTTATATGCCGGAAGGTGATATGAGCCTGGACACCTCTCCCGTGCCTGAGCTCTCCGGACAACAACGGCGCTGTCATCTGCTGCTGATGCTGTACACGCCGGAGCCCGAGTTACAGCTGGAGACCTTAAGCCGAATCAATGGCGTCGCCCCCCCGATAACCCGGCAAGATATAGCCGAGGTGGCCAGTGAAATCCAGCGTTTCCACCATCTGGAGATCGCCGTCGATCCCGACCATGGCTACCAACTGCGGGGCAGCGCGCTCGACCAACGCCTGTGCCTGATCCATTGGCTGCGGCGGGCCCTGCGCTGCAGCCCGCAGTTCGTCGAAAGCGACTTCGCCCCGCGCCTGCGGCTGGCGCTGGCGGCCGATGCCGGGTCGGCGTCGCAGCTGGCTCAAGCGATAGACGCCTGCGAGCCGCTGCTCAACCGCCACTTCGACGCGCGCGACCGCCAATTTCTGCAGCATTACCTGCTCTACTGCGCCTGGCAAAACCGCCTGCAGCGCCATCCGCGTTTCGACGCCGTTCAACGCGACTGGCTGCGGCAAAAGCCGGAGCAGCAAGCCGCCGCCTGGCTACATCAGGCCTGCAACCGGCTGTTTAACCAGCCGCCGCACGCGGACGAGCGCGATTTTCTGGCGCTGACCTTCACCATGTTGAAAAATCACAGCTACCACAGCGATGACTCGGCGCAAGAACAGCGGCTGATGGCGGCGATCGACAGCATGGTCGTGCGTTTCCAGCAGCTTTCCGGCATGGCTTTCAGCAGCAAAGCGGAGCTGGTCAGCCAGCTGTTCGCCCACCTGGCGCCGGCGCTGGAGCGCTGCCGTTTCGCCATCGGCATCGACAATATGCTGCTGGAAGAAGTGGTGCGTAAATACCCGCGGCTGATGCGCACCACGCAGGATGCGCTGAAGCCGCTGGAACAGGAGTACGGCGTGCAGTTTTCCAACGAGGAAGCGGGCCTGGTGGCCATCAGCTTCGGTGCCTGGCTGATGCAGGACAACGCACTACAGGAAAAACAGGTGCTGCTGCTGACGCTGGATAACCCGCAGTTGGAAGAGGAAGTGGAATATCAGCTCCGCGAGCTCACGCTGCTGCCACTGAACATCAAGTATCTGCCGCTGGGCGACTACCTGCGCGGCGGAGCGCCGCAGGGCGTCACGCTGGTGATCACCCCTTATGCGGCGGTGCACAGCGCTCCGCTCCCGCCGCTGATCTACACCGAGCTGCCGCTGGAAAGCCGGCAGCGCGAGGCCATCCGCGCGCTGCTGGAAGCCCCTTAATCAACATCAACGGCTGACGCTGACCGCCGGTGGCCGGATGAACAAGGCCGGCGCCGCGACCGCCGCCATCACCCAGAATACCCCACCCTGCCAATGTTCGAACAGGAACCCGGCGATCACCGTCATGACGGCGATACCGCCGCCCATCGCCAACGCCGAATACACCGCCTGCAGCCGGATCACCTCTTGCCCCTGACGCGCGGCGATAAAGCGCATCGCCGCCAGGTGGCACACGGTGAAGGTGCCGCAGTGCAAGATCTGGATCAGCAGCAGCCAGCCCAGTTCGGTACTGTAGGCCATCAGGCTCCAGCGCAACACGCCGCAGCAGGCGGAGAGCAACAACAGGTTGCGCGCATTCCAGCGGCGGAACAGCACGTTGCTGCTGGCGAAAATAATCACCTCCGCCACCACGCCCAGCGACCACAGATAGCCGATGGTCGAGGCCGAATAACCCGCCTCCTGCCAGTAAATGGAGCCAAAGCTGTAGTAGCCGGCATGCGCCCCCTGCAGCAACGTGACGCACAGCAGGAAGCGCCAGACCGGCCCTTCTTTCAGCAGCGCCCACAGCGAACGCTCGTCCCCGCTGTGCGTGCGCGCTTCCCCCTGCGGCATAACGTTCGGCTTCAACAGCATGCCCAGCAGCATCGCCAGCACGCTGAGGATCAGGCTGTAGAGAATGGCGTTATGGCCCCACACCGCCACCAGCTGGCCGGTCAGCGCCGAGCCGATGACGAACGCCAGCGAACCCCACAGCCGCACCCGGCCGTAGTCCATGCGGATTTGCTTCTGCCAGGTGGCGGCCAGGGCGTCGGTCAGCGGCACCAGCGGCGAAAAGAACAGGTTGAAACCGGCGATCACCAGCATCAGCCAACCCCAACCGTTGCCGAAGCAGAAACCGACCGCGAAGGCCAACGTCAACAGGGCCAACAGGCGCAGGGCGGAGACCAGATGAGAGGGATCTTTAACGCGGGGAGCAATCAGCAAGCTACCGAGGAAGCGGGCCACCAGACCGGCGCCGAGTAAAATGCCGATGGTTTCGGGCGCGATGCCCTCGCCTTTCAGCCACACGCCCCAGAACGGTAAGAAGATGCCATAGGAAAAGAAGTAGGTGAAATAACTGAGAGCGAGCCAACGCGTTGATTGCAGAACCATGATCCCTCCGGTGTGAGGGCAATACTTTGACAGAGCTCACACCGCCCGGCAATCTTCATTCCACTTCAATGCATTAGAGTGCCAAACAGTTCACAGTTTGCCGCAAGCGGCCATAAAAAAACCCGCCGCAGCGGGTTTTTTCAGGCGAAAGCGGGATTAGGCGTAAACCGGCAGGCGGGCGCAAATATCCAGCACTTTCTTCTTGGTGCGTTCGATGGTGGCTTCATCGTTGATGTTGTCCAGCACATCGCAGATCCAACCGGCCAGCTCGCGCACGTCGGCTTCTTTGAAGCCGCGACGAGTCACGGCCGGGGTGCCGATACGCACGCCGGAGGTGACGAACGGGCTCTTCGGATCGTTCGGCACGCTGTTTTTGTTGACGGTGATGTTGGCGCGGCCCAGGGCGGCGTCAGCTTCTTTACCGGTCAGGTTTTTGTCGACCAGATCCAGCAGGAACAGGTGGTTATGGGTGCCGCCGGAGACCACTTTGTAGCCGCGCTGCAGGAACACTTCCACCATCGCCTTGGCGTTGACCGCCACTTGCTGCTGGTAAACCTTGAACTCAGGCTCCATCGCTTCTTTCAGCGCCACCGCCTTGCCGGCGATCACGTGCATCAGCGGGCCGCCCTGGCCGCCAGGGAACACGGCAGAGTTCAGCTTCTTGTACAGCTCTTCGTCGCCGCCCTTCGCCAGGATCAGACCGCCGCGCGGACCCGCCAGGGTTTTGTGGGTGGTGGTAGTGACGATGTGCGCGTGCGGCACCGGGTTCGGGTACACGCCGGCGGCGATCAGACCCGCTACGTGCGCCATGTCGACGAACAGGTAAGCGCCGATGCTGTCGGCGATTTCGCGCATTTTGGCCCAGTCAACCACGCCGGAGTAAGCGGAGAAGCCGCCGATGATCATTTTCGGCTTGTGGGTCTGCGCCTGTTTGGCCAGATCGTCATAGTCGATTTGACCTTTGTCGTCGATGCCGTAAGGCACCACGTTATACAGCTTGCCGGACAGGTTGACCGGGGAACCGTGGGTCAGGTGACCGCCGTGCGCCAGGTTCATGCCCAGAATGGTGTCGCCCGGCTGCAGCAGCGCGGTGTACACGGCGAAGTTAGCCTGGGAGCCTGAGTGCGGCTGCACGTTGGCGTAATCGGCGCCGAACAATTCTTTGGCGCGATCGATAGCCAGCTGTTCAACGATATCCACGTATTCGCAGCCGCCGTAGTAACGCTTGCCCGGATAGCCTTCAGCGTATTTGTTGGTCAGCTGGGAACCCTGAGCCTGCATCACGCGCGGGCTGGTGTAGTTCTCAGACGCGATCAGCTCGATGTGCTCTTCCTGACGCACCACTTCCTGCTCCATGGCGCGCCACAGTTCAGCATCGTAATCGGCAATGTTCATTTCACGCTTTAACATCCGGCATCTCCTGACTTAAATCAGCTAACTAAAAAATCACCAAATAACTACCCGTTTGGGTTCTGGGCCACAGTGTAAACCGTTTCCCCCCACCGAAGATAGGTCTTGACAGAGGTTTTTACGCAAACGATTGGCATAAGGCAGCGCAAGGCTTTGATCCGCGAAATGTCCCCGTTTATCAACGGACATTTCCTCATGCGAACAATGCGCTTTTTTCATGTTCTGTGAACACGATCGACGCCTGAAGAACACCGCAACGAAAACAAGGGCATTTACAAGAGACGCGGAACCCAATAAGATGCATTTAAAATACATCATTAAAATTCTCGTCAAGAGCCCAACCCAAGGAGCGCTCCCATGCTGGATAGCCAAACCATCGCCACCGTGAAATCCACCATTCCCCTGCTGGCTGCAACCGGGCCGAAGCTGACCGCCCACTTTTACGATCGCATGTTCGCGCACAACCCGGAATTGAAAGACATTTTCAACATGAGCAATCAGCGCAACGGCGATCAGCGTCAGGCGCTGTTCGACGCCATCTGCGCCTATGCCGCCAACATCGAGAACCTGGCGGCGCTGCTGCCGGCGGTGGAGCGCATCGCGCAGAAGCACACCAGCTTCAATATTCAGCCGGAGCAGTACAACATCGTCGGCGGCCACCTGCTGGCAACGCTGGACGAGATGTTCAGCCCGGGTCAGGAAGTGCTGGACGCCTGGGGCAAAGCCTACGGCGTGCTGGCCAACGTGTTTATTCAGCGTGAAGAGCAGATTTATCAGCAGAGCGAAACCGATAACGGCGGCTGGCGCGATCTGCGCGCGTTCCGCATTCTGAAGAAGCAGCCGCAGAGCGACGTGATCTGCAGCTTCGTGCTGGCGCCGGTGGACGGCGGCCGGGTGGCGGACTTCAAACCGGGGCAGTATCTGGCGGTCTACATCAAGCACGACAGCCTGGAGCATCAGGAAATTCGCCAGTATTCGCTGACCACCTCGCCGAACGGCGAGTTCTACCGCATCGCGGTAAAGCGTGAAGATCAGGGTAAAGTGTCCAACTACCTGCATCAGCAGGCGCAGGAAGGCGACGTGATCTACATCGCCCCGCCGCACGGCGACTTCTTCCTCGACGTGGCGCCGACTACGCCGGTGGCGCTGATCTCCGCCGGCGTCGGCCAAACCCCGATGCTCGGCATGCTCAACACCCTGCACGACAACCAGCATCAGGCGCAGGTCCACTGGCTGCACGCGGCGGAAAACGGCGACGTGCACGCCTTTGCCGATGAAGTGGCGGATATTGCCGGGCGCATGCCGAATCTGAACCGCCATGTGTGGTACCGCGAGCCGAGCGCCGATGACGTGGAAGGCCGCGATTACCACAACCGCGGATTGATGGATTTGAGCGCGCTGCGGGGCAGCCTGGCCGATCCGCAGATGCACTATTACTTCTGCGGCCCGGTAGCCTTCATGCAGTTCGTGGGTAAACAGCTGCTGGAGATGGGCGTAGAGGCCGAACGCATCCACTACGAATGCTTCGGCCCGCATAAGGTGCTGTAATGCTTGCGGAGCGCGGCCGTCAGACCGCGCTCCCCCTTCATTTCTCCTGCAGTTTGCGCGCGTCCTGCACCTGCTGCACCGTCACCGGCGCCGCCTGGTTGCCCCAGCTTCCCCGCAGATAGCTCATCAGATCGGCCGCCTGCCGGTCGTTCAACGCCCAGCCGTAAGCCGGCATGTCGAACGCCATCGTCTGTTGCGTGGTCGGCGTATGCGCCCCTTCCAGCACCACCCGCAGCGCGGTCAGCGGATTGTCCGCCGTCACCGTGGCGTTGCCCGCCAGCGCCGGAATGGCGAAGTCGGTGCCCTCGCCCTGGTTGCCGTGGCAGGTCGAGCAGTACATCGCATAGGTCGCCTTGCCGCCCGGATTATCCGCCTGCGCAGCAGATGAGGCAGGTTTGGCGACGCTTTCCGGCGCCAGGCTGCGCAGGTACACCGCGATGGCGTTCAGATCGCCGTCGCTGAGGTACTGCGTACTGTGGGTCACCACCTCGCTCATCGGCCCGGCGACCGCCGCATGGCGGCTGCGGCCGGTTTTCAGCAGCGCCGTCACCTCTTCCGGCGGCATGCCGCGCAGATTGGAAGCGTACCAGCCGTCGAGTTCGGCGCCGCTCAGGAACACCGTTTCCTTGCCATCCAGCCCCTTCTCCTGCATCGCCCAGCCGCGCGGCGTGTGGCAGCTGCCGCAGTGGCCGGCACCCTGCACCAGGTAGGCGCCGCGGTTCCACTCGGCGCTCTGCTGCGGATCCGCCTGATACGGCTGGTCGTCGTGGAACAGCTGGTTCCACACCGCCAGCGGCCAGCGCATCGACAGCGGCCAGCTGATGTCGCTGGCGCGGTTGGCGACGTTCTGCGCCGGCACCTCGTTCATCAGATAGTCATACAGCGCACGCATGTCTTCCGCGCTCATTTTGGCGTACGAGGTGTACGGCATCGCCGGGTAGAGCCGGTGACCGTCTTTGGCAACCCCCTGGCGCATGGCGCGATCGAATTCTTCAAACGAATAGGCGCCGATGCCGTGCAGCTTGTCCGGCGTGATGTTGGTGGCGTAGATGGCCCCGAGCGGCGTCGGGAATTTCATGCCGCCCGCCAATTCGGCGCCGCCCGGCGCGGTGTGGCAGGCGGTGCAATCACCGGCTTTGGCGACGTATTCCCCGGCTGACATCGCCTGGGCCGAACCGCCGGCCGCCAGCAGGCTCAACAGGTACAGCGAACGCAGACTCATGCTCCCTCCTTGGCGGCAACCTTGCCGTAGGCCAGTTCGTTAACCGCGCGCCACGCCTGGTCGATCGCCGAGTTGGCGTACGGGCTCCAGTCAGCATCGGAGTTGGCGATAACAATCTTGCCGATCGGCTGCCGCGCCGTTTCGATGATTTTCTTAGCTTCTTCTTCATCGTCAAACAGCCCGTTGAGGAAGTAGGAGTAACCGTGCGACCAGCGGTTGACGGTGATCGCCTGAATATCGCGCTGATGATCGAAACCGGCCTCGCCCAGCATGCCCTGCAGCTGTTCGCGGATCATCTGCTCGTGCACCTCAAACGGCGTGCCCAGCAGCAGCGCGCGCCCTTTGCGCGACTGCTCGCGCGGGCTGAGGCCGCTGCCCGGCAGCGTCGGCACATACACCATATGCAGGCCGATTGGCCGATCCGGATCGCGCGGGTGCTGGTAGCCGCCCATGCTCACCGGATAATCCAGCTTCACGCGGCTGTACGGTGCGGCCGGCGAGTAGATCTCGTGCACGCCCAGCTTAATGAACGGCTGCCAGTTGCGGATCACCACCTTGCTGTACACCAGCGGCGACTTGACGTTCTGCTTCAACGCCTCCTGCTGCTCGTGCGACATCTCCGGCACCAGATACGGGATCATCATGTTGTAGCCTGCCATCACCACCTGGCCCGCGCGCACCTTGGTCATCTTCTCGCCGGTCATATAGGTGACTTCCACCTTGTCGCCGACGTTGGCCGCGTGCAGCCCGGTGCTGTTCAAACGCAGCTTCACCGGCGACTCCGGCCGATCGAGCTGGCTGTAGTCGAATTTGGCCAGCACCACGTCGTCCATGTCCTTGCCGGCCGGCGCCACCGCCGGGATCAGCTTGCGCACCATCAGGCGCGCCAGCGTGGCGTTGCCGTCCGGGAAATGGAACACATAAGGATCGTCGAGATCCGCCTGCGATTCTTCGTCCAGCGGCGGCAGATTCATGCCGCCGAGGCCCGGCAGATCGCAGATGCGCGCATCGCTGCACGAGGTGCCGTCGATGCCCACCGCCTGGAAATCGTTGGTGGTCTGCTGGAAGTAGCGGATCGCCAGCTCGCTCAGCCCAACCTTCTCACGCAGGAACTGGGTGTAGCTGTGGGTGTCGAGCCATTCGACCTTCTGCTCCAGCGTCATCTCCGGCAGATAATCTTTCTCCACCGTATGCAGCGCGATCAGCGCCTGGCGGTCGCTTTCCGGCAGCGGGAAATCGCCGATGAACTCTGCGTAAGGCCGCCCGTTGAGGCGATCGCGCGGAATATCGTCCGCCACCGTGCGGCCCGGATCGCCGCTCACCACCTTATCGACGCCGAAGTTTTTGCGATCGAAATAAACGCCGCGGCTCAGGTTCAGATCCGGATAGAAATTGGTGTCAAAAGCCTGCTCCAACCGATCGATATCGACGCCGATCTTGCGCAGCAGCCCCATCGCCACCGGGCTGAAGTTGGAACGCGGCGACTGCAGCGATTCGCTGCCGCCGTAGCCGAGCAACATGCCGTCGTCGCTGTTGAATTCGTTGCGCTTGGCGTGGCCGCCGAAGTCGTCATGGTTGTCGATCAGCAGAATGCGCTGCTGCTCGCCCTTCAGCTGCTGCCAGAAACAGGCGGCCGCCAGGCCGCTGATGCCGGCGCCCACCACCACCAGATCGAACTCTTCAACGGCGGGCACGCTGCCGAAGTCAAAGGTTTTTCCGTCGCGCCCCAGTTGATGCGCATGCTCGAACGAGCCCGGATGGTTACCCCGTAGCCCGGTCAGCGCCGGCGGGTAGTACAGGGTTTGATTGGCGGTTTGCGGTGACGCGCGCAGGATTTGCAGCGGCGTCAACCCGGCGGCGATGGTGATCGCCACCCCGTTGAGAAAATCGCGTCGGGTGATACCCATATAGGCTTCCTTTCAATTTTTCCCCGTCGCACGTCAAATTGCGGCGTTGCCGCCTGAAATGCATAGGGGAATATTATTATCATCGGCCGGCCGGGGCCGGCCCAAAGGCCGCGCTATTGTGCGGATAATTATTGTAAAATCAATGTTTGAACATCACATGACGAATGGCCGTGTAATCCTCCAGCCCGTACATCGACATATCCTTGCCGTAGCCGGACAGTTTCTGGCCGCCGTGCGGCATCTCGCTCACCAGCATGAAGTGGGTATTCACCCAGGTACAGCCGTATTGCAGGCGGGCGCTTAAGCGATGCGCGCGGCCCACGTCGCGGGTCCACACGGACGAGGCCAACCCGTAGTTGGATTCGTTCGCCCAGGCCAGCACCTGCTCTTCGTCGTCGAACGGCGTCACCGTCACCACCGGGCCGAACACTTCGCGCTGCACGATCTCATCTTCCTGGCGCGCGCCAGCCAGCAGCGTCGGCTGGAAATAGTAGCCCGGCCCCTTCACCTTCTCGCCGCCGGTCACTACCTGCACGTGCGGCAACGCTTTGGCTCGCTCGACGAAACCGGCGACCCGCTCCAGATGCTGGGCGGTAATCAACGGCCCCAGTTCGGTGCTCTCATCGTCCGGCGCGCCGATCTTCAGGCTGGCCACCGCCTCGCCCAGCCGCTTCACCAGCTCGGGATAAATGCTTTTCTGCGCGTAGATGCGGCAGGCGGCGGTGCAATCCTGCCCGGCGTTGTAGAACCCGAAGCCGCGAATGCCTTCTACCACCTGTTGCAAATCGGCGTCGTCGAACACCAGCACCGGCGCCTTACCGCCCAGCTCCATATGGGTGCGCTTAATGCCGGCGGCGGTGTGGGCGATGATGTGCTCGCCGGTGGCGATCGACCCGGTCAGCGACACCATGCGCACCTTGTCATGCCCGGTCAGCCGATCGCCGACGCTGGCGCCGCGGCCGAACAGCACGTTGAGCACGCCCGGCGGGAACAACCCGGCGGCCAGTTCGGCCAGTTTGAAGGTGGTCAGCGGCGTCTGCTCCGAAGGCTTGATCACCACGCAGTTGCCCGCCGCCAACGCTGGCGCCAGTTTCCAGGCCGCCATCATCAGCGGGTAGTTCCACGGCGCGATCGAGGCCACCACGCCGAGCGGATCGCGGCGGATCATCGAGGTGTGCCCGGCCAGATACTCGCCGGCCGCCATGCCGGTCAGGCAGCGGCTGGCACCGGCGAAGAAGCGAAACACGTCGGCCACCGCCGGCAGCTCGTCGTTCAGCACGCAGTGATAAGGCTTGCCACAGTTGAGCGACTCCAGCCTGGCGAAGGTCTCGGCATGCTCGTCGATCAGATCCGCCAGCTTGAGCAGATGCTCGGCGCGCTCTTTCGGCGTGGTTTGCCCCCAGGCGGCGAACGCGGCGTCTGCCGCCAGCACCGCGCGATCGACCTGCTCCGGGCTGGCCTCCGCCACCTGCGCGATCACTTCGCCGGTCGCCGGGTTATACACCGGCTGGGTCGCGCCCTGGCCATTCACCAGTTGGCCGTCAATCAACAGTTGGCTTTGCATAGGGTTATCCTTTTATCAGAGGTCGGGTAAGGAAATTATTTGCCGCTGCCGGCGACGCTTTCCCCACCTTTGGTCAGGTAGTAAGCGCCGAGGATCGGCAGCATGGTCAACAGCATCACCGACAGCGCCACCACGTTGGTGATCGGCACGTCGCGCGGGCGACCGAGCTGGTTCAACAGCCACAGCGGCAGCGTGCGCTCGTGGCCGGCGGTAAAGGTGGTCACGATGATTTCATCGAACGACAGCGCGAACGCCAGCATGCCGCCGGCCAGCAGCGCCGAGCCGAGGTTCGGCAGGATCACATAGCGGAAGGTTTGCCACCCGTCGGCACCGAGGTCCATCGAAGCCTCGATCAGGCTGTATGAGGTGCGGCGGAACCGGGCGATGACGTTGTTGAACACGATCACCACGCAGAAAGTCGCATGGCCGACGACGATGGTCAGGATGCCCGGCTCGATGTTCAGCGCCTTGAACGCCGCCAGCAGCGCCAGGCCGGTGACAATCCCCGGCAGCGCGATCGGCAGCAGCAGCAGCAGCGAAATGCTGTCCTTGCCGAAGAAATCGCGCCGATAGAGCGCCGCCGCCGCCAGGGTGCCGAGCACCAGCGCGATGGCGGTCGCCAGGCAGGCGATCTGCGCCGACAGCAGCACCGCATCGATGATGTCCTGCCGTCCGGCGGCGACGTTAAACCAGTGCAGCGTGAAGCCCTTCGGCGGGAAGCTGAAGGCCGCGTCCTCGGTGTTGAAGGCGTAGATGGCGATGATCGCCAACGGGAAATGCAGGAAGACAAGTCCGCCCCAGGCGGCCAGCTTCAGCCCTAAGGGCGCGCGTTCAGAGTGCATCGAAGGCCCCCAGACGTTTGACGATGGAAAGGTAGATGGCGATCAGGACGATCGGCACCAGCGTAAAGGCCGCGGCCATCGGCATATTGCCGATCGCGCCCTGCTGGGCGTACACCATGCTGCCGATGAAATAGCCCGGCGGCCCCACCAGCTGCGGCACGATAAAGTCGCCCAGCGTCAGCGAGAAGGTGAAGATCGACCCGGCGGCGATGCCCGGTACCGCCAGCGGCAAAATGATGTGACGGAAGGTTTGTGCCGGCCGGGCGCCCAAATCCGCCGAGGCATGCAGCAGCGAGGGCGGCAGGCGCTCCAGCGCCGCCTGGATCGGCAGGATCATGAACGGCAGCCAGATATAGACGAACACCAGAAAACGCCCCAGGCCCGAGGTCGACAGCGTGTTGCCGCCGACGCCGGGCACCGTCAGCAGCGAAGCCAACAGCGGCTCCAGCCCCAGGTGCTGCAGGAACCACTGCGCCACGCCGTCTTTCGCCAACAGCAGAGTCCAGGCATAGGCTTTGACGATATAGCTGGCCCACATCGGCATCATCACCGCGATGTAAAAGAACGCTTTGACGCGGCCGCTGGTGTAGCGCGCCATGTAATAGGCGATCGGGAACGCCAGCGCCGCGCTGGCCAGCGACACCAGCACCGCCATGGTCAGCGTGCGCAGGATGATGTCGTAGTTGGCCGGGTTGAACAGCGCCGCCAGGTTGGCGAAAGTCAGATCCGGCGTCACCGCCATGGTGAAATCGTCGAAGGTGTAAAAACCCTGCCACAGCAGCGTCAGCAGCGAACCGAGGTACACCGCGCCAAACCACAGCAGCGGCGGCACCAGCAACAGCAGCAGGTACAACGTCGGCCGGCGATAAAGCCAGGTCGACAGCGCGCGCACGCTACCGCCGCGCGCCGAGGGGGAATCGATGCTCATGTCCATCTCACCTCTCCTCCAGCAGCGGCACCATCGCCGCGCGCGGCCAGCAGGCGACAATCGGCTGGCCGATCTGCCGCTGTTGCCCTGCGGCGATCCACTGCGGATTGGCCTGGCTGACCAGCAGCTTTTCGCCGCCGTTCAGCGCGATCTCATACCGCGTGGCCGCGCCCTGGTAATGGATTTCCTGCAGCGTGCCCTGCACCTGGATCTCGTCCTGCGCCGCGCCGCCTTGCTCCAGCAGGCGGATATGTTCCGGCCGAATCGAGAAGGTCCGGCTTTCGCCGAGCAGACGCTGCGCCAGCTCGCTGCGCACCACGTTGGAGGTGCCGACGAACTCGGCGACGAACGGCGTCTTCGGCCGCATGTAAAGCTCGCGCGGCGTATCCACCTGTTCGATGCGGCCGTTATTGAACACCGCCACCCGATCGGACATCGACAGCGCTTCGCTTTGATCGTGGGTGACGAAGATAAAGGTGATGCCCAGCTGGCGCTGCAGCTTCTTCAGCTCGCCCTGCATCTGCTCGCGCAGCTTGAGATCCAGCGCGCCGAGCGGTTCGTCCAGCAGCAGCACCCGCGGCCGATTGACCAGCGCGCGCGCCAACGCCACGCGCTGCCGCTGGCCGCCCGACAGGTGCGCCGGCTTGCGTTCGGCGACGAAACCGAGCGCCACGCTCTCCAGCGCCTCTTGCGCCCGCGCCAGCCGCTCGCGTTTGGCGACGCCCTTCACCATCAGGCCGTAGGCGACGTTTTCCAGCACCGACATGTGCGGGAACAGCGCATAATCCTGAAACACGGTGTTCACGTCGCGCTGGTACGGCGGCAGGTTGGCGGCTTCCTGGCCGTGGATGCGAATCGAGCCGGAAGTGAGCTGTTCAAAGCCGGCGATCAGGCGCAGGCAGGTGGTTTTGCCCGAGCCGGACGGCCCGAGCATGGAGAAGAATTCCCCGTCCTGAATGTCGATGGATACCCGATCCACGGCGCGAACATCGCCGAAAGTCCGCGAAACATCGATGAATTGCACGGCAATGGTCATTTTCTGTGCTCCATACTGATGTAATTCGGGCGCAGCGGGCTGCGCCCCGCGGCTTAGCGGCCGCCCATGATGGCGATGTAATCCTGGGTCCAGCGGCTGTACGGCACGAACTTGCCGCCCTGCGCCTGCGGCGTTTTCCAGAAGGCGATTTTGTCGAACTGGTTAAAGCCGTTGGTTTCGCAGCCCTTCTCACCCAGCAGCGCGCTGGCCTTGCAGCCCGCCGGCGAAGCCGGCACCGAACCGAACCAGGCCGCCACGTCGCCCTGCACCTTCGGCTCCAGCGACCAGTTCATCCACTGGTAGGCGCAGCTCGGGTGTTTGGCGTCGGCATGCAGCATGGTGGTGTCCGCCCAGCCGGTCACGCCCTCTTTCGGGAACACGGTGGCGATCGGCTGCCCTTCGCCCTTCAGGGCGTTGGCCTGATACGGCCAGGCGCTGGAGGCCACCACGCCTTCGTTTTTAAAGTCGCTCATCTGCACCGAGGTATCGTGCCAGTAGCGGTGGATCAGCGCGTGCTGGCTACGCAGCAGTTTCAGCGCCGCCTGGTACTGCTCTTCGTTGAGCTGGTAAGGATCGCTGATGCCGAGCTGCGGCTGGGTGGCCTTCAGGAACAGCGCCGCGTCGGCGATGTAGATCGGGCCGTCGTAGGCCTGCACCCGCCCCTGGTTGCTCTTGCCGTCCGGCAGGTTCTGCTGCTGGAAGATCACCGCCCAGCTGTCCGGCGGCGTCGGGAAGGTTTTGGTGTTGTACATCAGCAGGTTCGGCCCCCACTGATACGGCGTGCCGTAGGTTTTGCCGTCCACGGTGTACCAGGCGCCGTTCAGCAAGCGCGGATCGATGTTCTTCCAGTTCGGGATCAGCGCGGTGTTGATCGGCTGCACCCGCTTGCCGAAGATCAGACGCAGCGAGGCGTCGCCGGAGGCGGTCACCAGATCGTAGCCGCCCTTGGCCATCAGGCTGACCATTTCATCGGAAGTGGCGGCGGTCTTCACGTTCACCGCGCAGCCGGTTTGCTTTTCAAACTGGGTGACCCAGTCGTAGTTTTTGTCGGACTGGCCGCGTTCGATGTAGCCGGGCCAGGCGATGATATCCAGCCGGCCTTCGCCTTTGCCCAGCGACTGCGGCAGATCGGCCGCCTGGGCCAGGCCGCACAGCACGGTGAGGCAGAGCGCGGAGACGGTGGTGGTGACTGCGGTAGTTTTTCCCATCGTAATTACCCCTGTGTTGCTTATCGGTGTGCGGCAGGGAACGGCTGCCGCCTGATTTTTCTTGATATAACCGTTAGAAGCTGGCTTTGAACTTCGCCATAACGTGCCTGACAACGCTGTAATCCTGCAGCGAATCGCTGGACAGATCCTTGCCGTAGCCGGAGCGTTTCAGGCCGCCGTGCGGCATCTCGCTCGCCAAGGTGAAATGGGTATTGATCCAGGTGCTGCCATATTGCAGATGGGCGGCGATGTGCAGCGCCCGGTCGATATTTTGCGTCCACACCGACGAAGCCAGCCCGTATTCCGAGTCGTTGGCCCACTCGACCGCCTGCTCCAGGTGCTCGAAGCGCGTGACGCTGACCACCGGGCCGAACACCTCGCGCTGCACGATCTCGTCGCTTTGCAGGCAACCCGCCAACAGGGTCGGCTGGTAGTAGAACCCCGGCCCGGAGTGGGCCGCGGCGCCGGTGATCAATTCGATATGCGGTTGGCTGAGCGCCCGCTCGACAAAGCTGGCGACGCGATCGCGCTGGCGGCTACTTATCAACGGGCCGATCTCGTTGTCCTGATCGCGCTTGCGGGCGAAGCGCAGGCTGGCGACCGCCTCGCCTAGCGCGTCCACCAGTTTGGGATAGATGCCGGCCTGCGCGTAGATGCGGCAGGCGGCGGTGCAGTCCTGGCCGGCGTTGTAATAGCCGTAGGTGCGAATGCCGTTGACCACCTCGTCGAGATCGGCGTCGTCGCAGACGATCACCGGCGCCTTGCCCCCCAGTTCCAGGTGGGTGCGCTTGACGCTTTTGGCCGCCGCCTGAAGAATTTTTTGCCCGGTGACGATATCGCCGGTGACCGACACCAGCCGCACCTGCGGGTGCCCTACCAGTTGGCTGCCGACCCCTTCACCGCCGCCGTAGACAATGTTCAGCACGCCCGGCGGCAGGATCTCCTGCAGCGCCGGCACCAGCGCCAGAATGGTCAGCGGCGTATGTTCGGAGGGTTTAAACACCACGGTATTGCCCGCCGCCAGCGCCGGCGCGATCTTCCACGCCGCCATCATCAGCGGATAGTTCCAGGGGGCGATCGAGGCCACTACGCCGACCGGATCGCGGCGGATCATCGAGGTGTGGCCCGGCACATACTCGCCGGCCAGCTGCCCTTGCTGCGTGCGCACCGCGCCGGCGAAGAAGCGGAACACGTCGACCGCCGCCGGCAGATCGTCATTGAGCGCCTGATGCAGCGGTTTGCCGCAGTTGAGGGCTTCCAGCTGCGCCAGCTGCGGTGCCTGCCGCTCGATGGCGTCGGCGATGCGCAGCAATAAGGCGGCGCGCTGGCCTGGCGTGGTGCGCGACCAGTGGCCGAACGCCTGCTGCGCGGCTTTCACCGCGCTGCTGACCTGCGCCGCAGAGGCTTCGGTCAGGGCGATCAGCGTCTCGCCGTTGGCCGGATTGACAATGCACTCCTGCTGGCCTTCGCCGTCGATAAGCTGACCGTTAATGAACTGCTGACAGGACAAACCCGAGAGAACCTGCACATCTGCCATCGCCTGACGCCCCTAAGTGACAAAAACGTTAACCAAATGTGAATAAGTTAGTTTTAATCAGCCTAAGCGAGCCTCTGGCGGGCAACAAATTCTAAATACTGAACGCCGCGTTCGATTAAATCGAATGCTTAAGCCCGGCGGCGTGCTTGCTGCCGTTCTCGCGCGCAATGGTCAGGAACGGCGTCACCAGCTCCGGCCGCGCGCTGCCGCGCCGCCACGCCAGCCCGATATCCAGCGGCTCCAGCAGATCGTCCAGCTTGCGCGCCTCGATCATGTTGCCCTCCAGCGACCAGGCGCGATACGCCATGTCCGGCTGGATAGACACCCCCATCCCCGCCGCCACCAGGCTGCGCACCGCCTCGGTCGAGGCGGTTTTCATGGCGATCTCCGGCTTCAGCCCGGCGCGCGACCAGATACGCCGCGCGTGCACGTCCATTTCATCGGCGTTGAGCTGGATCAGCGGCTGTTTGGCCACGTCCGCCAGGCTAATGCTCTCGTGATCCAGCAGCGGGTGCAGCGGCGGCAGCCACAGGCGATACGGCGAGTGCATCAGCACCTCAGTCTGCAGCGCATCGCGGTCTTCGATGTTCGACAGGATCAGCACGCCGATGTCGATCTCGCCGCTGACCAGCAGATGCTCGATATACGGGCGCTCGTCTTCAACCACCTGCACAGTGACGTTGGGATAGGCCGATTTAAAGCGCGTGAGCAGTTCCACCAGGAAGTAACCGGCCACCAGGCTGGTGACGCCAACGGTCAGCTTGCCGGTCAGGCTCTCGGTGCCGATCTGCAGGCTGCGCTTGGCGTTGTCCACCGTCGCCAGGATCAGATACGACTGGCGCAAGAACTGGTGCCCCTGATGGGTCAGCGTCATGCCCTTGGCGTGGCGATCGAACAGCCGCACGCCGATCTCGGTTTCCAGCTGCTGGATCGCCAGCGTCAGTGAAGACTGGGAGACAAACACCGCCTGGGCGCCGGCGGAGATCGACCCGGTTTCCGCCACTGCAATGAAGTGGCGGATTTGGCGTAACGTCATCATGGGGGTGATTCCTCAAGCAAAAACATTGCGTTGAGTGTAGACGCCGGCCATGAAGCGATCGGGAAAAGTATCAAAAACGCGATAGCGTTCGCTTTTTTAGAATGCCGACAGGCAAAAATGGGGGAAACAATGAGGCGAAGAAGTGCGATGTGCGGGGAACAGAAATGACAAGGGCGCAGCACGCTGCGCCCTGATGGCCGAGGACCCTTGCGAGGATCAGATCGCTTCTTCGTCCTGCTCGCCGGTACGGATACGCACCACGCGCGCCACGTCGAAGACGAAGATTTTGCCGTCGCCGATCTTGCCGGTCTGCGCGGTTTGCATAATGGTTTCCACGCAGGTGTCGACGATGTCGTCGGCAACCACGATCTCGATCTTCACCTTAGGCAGAAAATCGACCATGTATTCGGCGCCGCGGTACAGCTCGGTGTGGCCCTTTTGGCGGCCGAAGCCTTTGACTTCGGTGACCGTCATGCCGGTGATGCCCACTTCGGCCAGCGCTTCGCGGACGTCATCCAGTTTGAACGGCTTGATAATCGCGTCGATCTTTTTCATCTTCTTTCCTTTTACCAATTTTTGCGGCCAAAACCGGATGTGATGGGGTAGCGGCGGTCTTTGCCGAAGTTACGGGCGGTGATGCGCGGCCCGACGGCGGCCTGACGCCGCTTGTATTCGTTGATGTCCACCAGGCGGATCACCTTGCGCACGATCGCTTCATCGAACCCTTCGGCCACCAGATCGGCGACCGACTTGTCGCGCTCGACGTAACCTTCCAGGATCGCATCCAGGATATCGTACGGCGGCAGGCTGTCCTGATCGACCTGATCCGGCGCCAGCTCGGCGGACGGCGGACGATCGATCACCCGCTGCGGGATCACGTAGGAGACGGTATTACGGTATTCGGACAGCTTGAACACCAGCGTTTTCGGCACGTCTTTCAGCACGTCGAAACCGCCGGCCATATCGCCGTACAGCGTGGCGTAACCCACCGCCATTTCGCTCTTGTTGCCGGTGGTCAGCACGATGCTGCGGCGTTTGTTGGACAGCGCCATCAGCACCACCCCACGGCAACGCGCCTGCAGGTTCTCTTCGGTGGTGTCGCGCTCGGTGCCGGCGAACATCGGCGACAGCTGGCCCATAAAGGCATCGAACATCGGCTCGATGGAGACGATATCGAACTCCACGCCAAGGATTTCCGCCTCTTCTTTGGCGTCGGCGATGCTGATATCCGCGGTATAGCGGAACGGCATCATCAGCGCCTGCACCTTGTCTTTGCCCAGCGCATCCACGGCGATCGCCAGCGTCAGCGCCGAGTCGATGCCGCCGGACAGGCCCAGCACCGCGCCTTTAAAGCCGTTTTTGGTCACGTAGTCGCGCACCGCCAGCACCAGCGCCTGGTACACCTGCGCCAGCTGCGGCAGCTCAGCGGCCGGATCGGCCATCGGCACCACGGCCAGATCGTTGAATTCCAGGCGGGTCACCTGCTCGTCGAAGGCCGCCAGACGGTGAGTCATGGTGCCGGCGGCGTCGAAGACCTTGGAGCAGCCGTCGAAGATCAGCTCATCCTGGCCGCCGACCTGGTTGAGGTACACTAGCGGCAGCTGAGTGCGCTGGCAGTGGCCGGCCATCAGCGTTTTGCGGATATACGGCTTTTCGCGGTTATACGGCGAGGCGTTGATCGACAGGATAATCTCCGCACCGGCCGCCTTGGCGGCGTCGATCGGCTCAGGGAACCACAGATCTTCGCAGATCAGCAGCCCCAGACGGTAGCCTTTCAGCTCCACCACGCAGGTGTCGTTGCCGGCGTGGAAATAGCGCTTCTCATCGAACACGCCGTAGTTCGGCAACTGCTGCTTGAAGTAGCGGGTCAGCAGGCGGCCCTCGGCGAACAGCGACAGCGCGTTGTACAGCTTGTCGCCTTCGCGCCACGGGTGGCCGACCAGGATCACCGTCTCGGCGGAGGCCTGCTGCAGACGCAGCAGCTGCGCATCGCAGCGCTGGTAGAAGTCATTGCGATACAGCAGATCTTCCGGCGGATAACCGGACAGCGCCAGTTCGGTGAACATGACCAGATCGGCTCCCGCCTTCTGCTGCTCCTGCACGATTTGCAACATGCGTTCGGTGTTGCCTTCAATGTCGCCGACCAGCAGGTTCAACTGGGCCAGGGCGATGGAAAGTGATCTGCTCATTTGTGTACGATCCCGCTTAATACGTTCCATGGTGCTCTACGCCGGGACATGCCGCGGCAAAGAGAACGGAGTGTAAATCATTCCGCCGGATTTGTTGAGAACCTGCATGGCAGGCACCGGCGGAACACTGTCATTCTTTAAAATCGTTGGCGTCCAGCTCGTGGCGCGACAGCAATTTGTAAAACTCGGTGCGGTTGCGGCCCGCCATGCGCGCGGCCTGTGTCACGTTGCCCTTGGTGATCTGCAGCAGCTTGCGCAGATAGTGCAACTCGAACTGGTTGCGCGCTTCGGCAAAGGTCGGCAGCGCGGTGTTTTCCCCTTCCAGCGCCTGTTCCACCAGCGCTTCACTGATCACCGGCGCCGAGGTCAGCGCCACGCACTGTTCGATAACGTTGACCAGTTGACGCACATTGCCCGGCCAGCTGGCGGTCATCAGCCGTTTCATGGCGTCGGTCGAGAAACTGCGCACGAACGGCTTGTGCCGCTGAGCCGCTTCGCGCAACAGGTGGTTGGCCAGCAGCGGAATGTCTTCGGCCCGCTCGTTGAGCGCCGGGATCTTCAGGTTCACCACGTTGAGGCGGTAGTAAAGGTCTTCGCGGAACTCGTTCTTCGCCATCGCCTTTTGCAGATCGCGGTGGGTGGCGGAGATGATGCGCACGTCGATGTCCAGATCGCGGTTGCTGCCCAGCGGCCGCACCTTGCGCTCCTGCAGCACGCGCAGCAGCTTCACCTGCAGCGACAGCGGCATATCGCCGATCTCGTCGAGGAACAGCGTGCCGCCCGCCGCCGCCTGGAACAGCCCTTCACGGCTGCTGACCGCGCCGGTGAAGGCGCCCTTGGCGTGGCCGAACAGTTCGGATTCCAGCAGCTGCTCCGGCAACGCGCCGCAGTTGATGGCGATGAATGCTTTACCGGCGCGCGGGCTGGCGCGGTGGATCGCCTGCGCCAACACCTCTTTACCGGTGCCGCTCTGGCCGTTGATCAGCACGCTGACGTCGGACTGCGCCACCATATTCACCTGCTCCAGCAGGCGCAGCATCAACGGGCTGCGGGTGACGATGTCTTCGCGCCAGGCGTCGTCACCGCCCGGTGCCGACAGCGACAGCGCCTCGTCGATAGCCTTGTACAGCGCATCGCGATCCACCGGCTTGGTGAGGAAGCTGAACACCCCCTGCTGAGTCGCGGCTACCGCATCGGGAATCGAGCCGTGCGCGGTGAGTATGATCACCGGCATGCCCGGCTGATGTTTCTGGATCTCAGCGAACAGCGCCATGCCATCCATCTCGTCCATGCGCAGATCGCTGATCACCAGATCGATCTGTTCGCGCGCCAACAGGCGCAGCGCTTCCTGGCCGCTTTCGGCGGTGGTGACGTGAAAACCTTCGCTGGTCAGGCGCATGCCCAACAGCTTCAGCAGGCTGGGATCGTCGTCAACCAATAACAGGTTGGCCGGTTTGCGTGCGGTCATTGCGCGTGGGACTCCTTATTGGCGGGGTGCGGCGTATAGGTGTCTTCCGGTTCAACCGGCAGCGCGGTGCCCTTTTCCGGTTCCTCCTGCGACTCGGCGCCTTTGGCGGCCGCGCCATTTTTACCGGCGGCCTCGCCCTTTTGCGAGCCCGCACCATTTTCCGGGATTTCGCCTTGCAGCTGCTTGCGTGACGAGAGCTGGCGCTCGATGTCGGTCAGGTTTTCCAGCTTGCGCGAGGTGTCCTGCAGCTGCGCTTGCAAGCGCGCCTGGTTCTGACGCAGCGAATCGATCTGGCTGTCGCTGCTTTCCTGCAGATGCTGATAACGCGCTTTTTCATCGAACAGCGTGATCTGTAGCATCTGCTGCTGGCGCCACAGCTGCGTCAGCGGACGCAGCGAACCGGGGAATTCCATGCGGTAGCTATTGATCCGATCGATTATCTGGCGGCGTTCGCCGGAGGTCGGCTGTGCGCTTCCCAGCAGGATGCTCTGCTTGAAAACGCCGGACCAGCTGTCGCCAGGCACCGTTTTCGCCAGCGCGCGCGCCTGAGTCGAGCCGATGCGATCGGCGCAATCCATCGCGCGCAGCCAGTAGAGCGAGTTATCCAACGCGTCCTTATCGTCCAATTGCCACAGGGTATCGCAGGCCGCAGTACGGTAATCGATCACCTTGGTATCCGGGATCGCCTCTTGCTGCTGAGGATTCAGGCCGCCGCTGACGGCGCGATCGACACAGCCCGCCAGCAACAGCGGCATAAAGAAAACGGCGCCCAACCAGCTGATCGGGCGTTTGCCGAGCGGCGCTCTGTGCGTGGCACGCGGTGAACGTTCGGTCTGTGAAAGACGAAGGCGTTTAGACCATGTGTACATTATTTATTCATTCTCGGCGGTTAACGGCAGTTCAATGCGGAAGCAGACGTCTGCACCGGCGACCGTCGCCAGTTGCAGCTCACCGCGCATGCGACGGATACAGTCCTGAGCGATGCTCAACCCCAGTCCGCTTCCTTTTACCGCCCCTTTTCGCTGGTGACTACCCTGGAAAAAAGGCTCGAAAATCATGGCTCTTTCAGCCTCGGGGATCGGCGTGCCGGTATTGGCGACGTCGATTTGCACCCGTTGTCCAACCTGACGGCTGCGGATCCAAATGTTACCGGATTCCTTGCCGTAGTGCACCGCATTGGAGTAGAGATTATCCAGCACGCGCATTAATAGCGTAGGCTCTGCCCAGCAGATTTCCGCCTTCAGATCGATATCGGTGGCGATCATTTTCGCCCGTGCCGGCAAACTGTGCGCGGCGACCACCAGATCGACCATGTCGCGCAGCTCGACGTTCTCGTGTTCCGCCGGGCCGTCGGCCAGTTTGCGGTTGTAATCCAGCAGTTGTTCAATCAGCTGTTGCAGATGACGGCTGCTGTTGTCGAGGATCGCCACCACCTCTTTTTGATCGGAGGTCAGCGGCCCCGCCACTTCGTCGGCCAGCAGTTCGGTGCCTTCACGCATGCTGGCCAGCGGCGTTTTCAACTCGTGCGAGATATGGCGCAAGAACTCGTGGCGCTGCGACTCCAGCCACGCCAACCGTTCGCTCAGCCAGATGATGCGCTGCGCCAGCGAACGCAGCTCGCGCGGCCCTTTGAACGACGCGGTGCTGCCCAGCGCGCGCCCTTCTCCCAGACGGTTGATCATCCGCTCCACGGCCTTGACCGGCCCGATGATCATGCGGGTGAACAGCACCACCAGCAGCACGCTGACCAGGAACAGCAGCAGCGCCTGCCAGCCGAAGAACTGACCGCGCTCGGCGATGGCCTGCTGCAGCTGCTGGCCGCGTGAAAACACCACCGCGCGCGTGGCCTGCACCATTTCGGCATTGGATCGCGAGAACGACTCGAGCAGGGCCGAGGCCTCTTGGTCCGGCCCGCTGTTATGGCATTTGATCGCCGCCAGTTGGGTCAGCAACTGACGCAGCGTTTGGTAATAACGTTCGTCCGGCAGGATCGGCGCGTGGGCGTCCAGCATCTGCGAATACTGTTTGCGCTGGTTCTGATACAGCTTCTGCAGCGTAGGATCGACCAGCACGCAGTACTGACGATAGCTGCGCTCCATCTCCAGCGCCACGCTGGTCATCGCCTCGCTGCGCCGCGCGTCCACCAGCGTGGTGCGGTTGATGTCCGCCGCCTGTGCGCTGAGGTGATCCAGGCTTTGATAAGCCTGATAAGCCAACACCAACAGCGGCAGCAGCACCAACAGGAACGCCAACAACACCAGCTGCCGCAGCGAACGGGGGAATAAACGCCATTTTTTCAACGAAATCATCTCATTCTCTCAGCTCTGTCACGATGCTAACTGACTCGCCGGAAAGAGAAAAGCCCGGCAAGGGAGAATCCTGAACGCGCAAGGAAAAAGCCGCGGGATCGGTGAAGCGTGCGCAGAAGCGCAGCGCACCGACGACACGCGGCAGCAATACGATAAACGGGAATAAAAGCGATACTGTTTGGACAACGTCTGTGTTCGCGGGCATAGGCGACGAAACAGGGATAAACGCAGCGTTGAGAATTGACGCCGGGGCAAGAAGTTTGCCCCGCCGCAAGGAAAGTGTGGATGCCCTTGAGTCTCGTCCCCAGGGTGATGTAGCGCAGCGGCTGGCATCGAACAGGACGAATAGCATCCGTAAGTATCCAGGATTGATGAACCCTTCATCACAGTTGGATACAGGCGGTGCCTCACTCCACGTGTCGCCCGATGCTTGATAAAGCCGCTTGCACGGTCTGTTATCGGTTTGGTTGGACGATAGGCACCATTTCTTTGGCATCATTCGGAGGCTTATGAGGTGATTTGCCGTCTAATTACGGCGCCGTCATAAAAAGTTGAATGAGCAACCGCTGAGAATAATGCACGTTGCATGCCAACTTTGCAATAAAAATCATAACACACTGATTTTAATTAAAAATAAATTTACAACGGCAAATACTCTCACTCATCAGGCACCGATGGGCGATGAAAAAAACGCCGTGCTGTCGCCAAACGCAGACAACTAAAGCCAAACCCAATTAGCACCAATAAAATCAACCAGTTAAATGTCTCCATTTAGCGACAAGAAAAATGGCCCTTGTCGCAAAATGCAGACACTGCCGCCCGGCGGTGAACAGCGGCCATAAAAAAGGGCGCAATTGCTTGCGCCCTCTGTACGGTGGTGGTCGTTTTTAGCCCAACTGCTTACGGGCATTGCGGAACATGCGCATCCACGGGCTGTCCTCGCCCCACTCTTCCGGGTGCCAGGAGTTGCTGACCGTGCGGAACACGCGTTCCGGGTGCGGCATCATCACCGTAGCGCGCCCGCTGGCGCTGGTCACGGCGGTAATGCCGTTCGGCGAACCGTTCGGGTTGGCCGGGTAAGCCTCCGTGACCTGACCGGCGTTGTTGACGAACCGCAGCGCCACCAGGCCGTGGCTTTCCAGCGCCGCCAGATGCGCCGCATCGCGCACTTCGACATGCCCTTCACCGTGGGAAACGGCGATCGGCATACGAGAACCGGTCATGCCCTGCAGGAACAGCGACGGGCTGGCCGCCACCTCCACCAGGCTGAAGCGCGCCTCGAAGCGATCCGACAGGTTGCGCACAAAGCGCGGCCAGTGTTCGGCGCCCGGGATCAGCTCGCGCAGGTTAGACATCATCTGGCAGCCGTTGCATACGCCCAGCGCCAGCGTCTGCGGACGGTGGAAGAACGCTTCGAACTCGTCGCGCACCCGCTCGTTGAACAGGATAGACTTCGCCCAGCCTTCGCCGGCGCCCAGTACGTCGCCGTAAGAGAAGCCGCCGCAGGCCACCAGCGTGTGGAAGTCCTGCAGATCGCGGCGCCCCGCCAGCAGATCGCTCATGTGCACGTCCACCGCGTCAAAGCCGGCACGGTGGAACGCCGCCGCCATCTCAACGTGGGAGTTCACCCCCTGCTCGCGCAGCACCGCCACTTTCGGGCGAGCGCCCTTGGCGATATACGGCGCCGCGATGTCTTCCTCTGGTGCGAAGGTCAGTTTCACGCTCAGGCCGGGATCTTGTTCATCCTGCTTGGCCTGATGTTCCTGATCGGCGCACGCCGGGTTGTCGCGCAGGCGCTGCATCTGCCAGGTGGTTTCCGCCCACCAGGTGCGCAGGGTATTGCGGCTTTCGCTGTACAGCGCCTTGCCGTGTTGCTGAATGACGAAACGATCGCCGGCCTGCGCGCTGCCGATGTGATGCACGTTGTCGGTCAAACCGTGTTGAGCGAACGCCTGCTTCACGTCGTCAAGACGTTCGGCGCTCACCTGAATCACCGCGCCCAGTTCTTCGTTGAACAGCACCGCCAACGCATCGTCGCCGAGGCCGTCCAGGTTAACGTCCACGCCGCAGTGGCCGGCGAAGGCCATCTCCGCCAGTGTCACCAGCAGGCCGCCGTCGGCACGGTCGTGATAAGCCAGCAGCGCGCGATCGGCCACCAACTGCTGCATGGCGTTGAAGAAACCCGCCAGCTGCGCGACGTCGCGCACGTCGGCCGGTTTGTCGCCCAGTTGGCGATAAACCTGCGCCAGCGCGGTGGCACCCAGCGCGTTATGGCCGTTGCCCAAGTCGATCAGCAGCAGCGCGTTGTCGCCCTTATCGGTGCGCAGCTGTGGCGTCACGGTGCCGCGCACGTCTTCCACGCGGGCGAAAGCGGTGATGACCAGCGACAGCGGCGAAGTCATTTCACGCTGTTCGTTGCCTTCCTGCCAACGGGTTTTCATCGACATGGAGTCTTTGCCCACCGGAATGGTGATGCCCAGCGCCGGGCACAGCTCTTCGCCCACCGCTTTCACCGCTTCGTACAGGCCGGCGTCTTCGCCCGGGTGGCCGGCGGCGGCCATCCAGTTGGCGGACAGCTTCACGCGCTTCAGGCTACCGATCTCGGTGGCAGCCAGGTTGGTCAGCGCTTCCCCGACCGCCAGGCGACCGGAGGCGGCGAAGTCCAGCAGCGCCACCGGCGCGCGTTCGCCGATCGACATCGCTTCGCCGTAGTAGCTGTCCAGGCTGGCGGTGGTGACCGCGCAGTCGGCCACCGGGATCTGCCACGGGCCGACCATCTGATCACGCGCCACCATGCCGGTGACGGTGCGGTCGCCGATGGTGATCAGGAAGGTCTTCTCCGCAACGGCCGGCAGATGCAGCACGCGTTTCACCGCATCGGCCAGGGTGATGTTTTCGCGCTGTACCGCCTGGCCACGCGCCTGCAGGCGGGTGACGTCGCGGGTCATCTTCGGCGTCTTGCCGAGCAGCACGTCCAGCGGCATGTCGATCGGTTGATTGTCGAAGTGGCTATCGTTCAGCGTCAGGTGCTGCTCTTCGGTCGCTTCGCCGATCACCGCGTAAGGCGCGCGTTCGCGGCGGCAGATCTCGTCGAACTGCGCCATCTGCGCCGGGGCGATCGCCATCACGTAACGTTCCTGCGATTCGTTGCACCACACTTCCAACGGGCTCATGCCCGGCTCGTCGTTGAGAATATCGCGCAGTTCGAAACGGCCGCCGCGGCCGCCGTCGCTCACCAGCTCCGGCATGGCGTTGGACAGGCCGCCGGCGCCGACGTCATGAATGAACAGGATCGGGTTCTGGTCGCCCAGCTGCCAGCAGCGGTCGATCACTTCCTGACAGCGGCGTTCCATTTCCGGGTTGTCGCGCTGCACCGAAGCGAAATCCAGATCGGCGTCGGACTGGCCGGACGCCATCGAGGACGCCGCGCCGCCGCCCAGGCCGATATTCATCGCCGGGCCGCCCAGCACCACCAGCTTGGCGCCGACGGTGATTTCCCCTTTCTGCACGTGATCGGCGCGGATGTTGCCGATGCCGCCCGCCAGCATGATCGGTTTGTGGTAGCCGCGCAGCTCAACGCCGTTGTGGCTGTTGACGCGCTCTTCATAGGTACGGAAGTAGCCCAGCAGCGCCGGCCGGCCGAATTCGTTGTTGAACGCCGCGCCGCCCAGCGGGCCTTCGGTCATGATATCCAGCGCGGTGACGATGCGTTCCGGCTTGCCGAAATCTTGCTCCCACGGCTGTTCAAAGCCGGGAATGCGCAGGTTGGACACCGAGAAGCCCACCAGACCGGCCTTCGGCTTGGCGCCCCGGCCGGTAGCGCCCTCGTCGCGGATCTCGCCGCCGGAGCCGGTCGCGGCGCCCGGCCACGGCGAGATCGCCGTCGGGTGGTTGTGGGTTTCCACTTTCATCAGGATGTGCGCTTCTTCCTGATGATAATCGTACGTGCCGTTCTCCGGCGCGGCGAAGAAGCGGCCGACCTGCGAGCCTTCCATCACGGCGGCGTTGTCTTTATACGCCGACAGCACGTAGTCCGGCGTCTGCTCGTAGGTATTCTTGATCATTTTGAACAGCGACTTGGGCTGCTGTTCGCCGTCGATGATCCAGTCGGCGTTGAAAATCTTGTGGCGGCAGTGCTCGGAGTTAGCCTGCGCGAACATATAAAGTTCGATATCCGTCGGGTTGCGCCCCAAACCGGTAAAGGCATTCAGCAGGTAGTCGATCTCATCCTGCGCCAGCGCCAGGCCGAGCCGGACGTTGGCCTGCTCCAGCGCGGCGCGCCCTGCGCCCAGCACGTCGACCGACTGATACGGCGCCGGCTGATGGTGCGCGAACAGCTGTTTGGCCTGTTGCAGCTCGCTGAAGACGGTTTCCATCATGCGATCGTGCAGCAGCGCTGCAAGCTGCCGCCACTGGGCTTCCGTCAATTCGGGCGCCTTGACGTAGAACGCCAGACCGCGCTCCAGCCGCAGCACCTGTTGCAGACCGCAGTTGTGGGCGATGTCGGTGGCTTTGGAAGACCAGGGTGAAATGGTGCCCGGACGCGGCGTAACCAGCAGCAGCCGGCCTTCAGGGGCGTGTTCGGCGAGAGAAGGACCGTACTTGAGCAGACGCTGAAGTTTGGCGTGTTCTTCGACACTTAACGGTGCGCTGACATCGGCAAAGTGGACGTACTCGGCGTAGATATCACTGACGGGCAGGTGGGCGTCCTGACAGCGGGACAGCAGTTTGGTAATGCGAAAAGCCGATAAAGCGGGCGAACCACGCAGAATTTCCATAATCAAAGTTCTCTCGTCTTCGAAGCGACGGATAAGACGCTTCATTGGGCGCAACAGGGGAAAACGCGCGTCATTATAGAGAATCCTCCGCGCCGACGAAACCGTTTGCGTAGGGATTATTGATAAAAGCGTGCCGCACCGTCGAATTGTCATAACGTGTCAATAAAGTTGCACACTGGCGTTTTGTTGCGCAAAATGCCCCCGCACTGGTGATTTAACCATGAGAAAAGTCGTGGCTGCCGTCGCCGGTGTACCTGTGCCACCACTGGATAACTATTTGAAACGTCTTAAAATAAACTACATCCTCATCGGCGTTGTCACCCTGCTTCTGGCTCTCGCGCTGTGGCCCAATATCACCTGGCGCAGCGGCCAGGGCGGGCAACTCCAGGAGATCATTTCCCGCGGCGAGTTGCGTATCAGCACGCTGAATTCACCGCTGACCTATTTCAACACCAAGCAAGGGCCGGGTGGGCTCGACTACGAACTGGCCAAGCGCTTCGCCAACTACCTCGGGGTGAAGCTGGTGGTGATCCCCCATCAGAACATCAATGACCTGTTCGACGATCTGGACGACGATGACGCCGACCTGCTGGCGGCGGGCCTGATCTACAACCAGGAGCGCCTCAGCCGCGCACGCACTGGCCCGGCCTACTACTCAGTTTCCCAACAGCTGGTGTACCGGCTGGGCACCGCGCGGCCGAAAAGCTTCGCCGACATTAAAGGCAAGCTGGCGGTCGCCTCCGGTTCCGCGCACGTCAGCACGTTAAAGCAGCTCAAGCAGGATAAATACCCGGACCTCGCCTGGGAGTCCTCCAGCGATCTCACCTCCAAAGAGCTGCTGGAACGGGTTGCCGACGGCAAGCTGGATTACACCCTCGGCGATTCGGTGACCATCGCGCTGCTGCAGCGCATCCATCCGCAGCTGGCGGTGGCATTCGACGTCACCGACGAAGAACCGGTCACCTGGTACCTCAAACGTGACGGCGACGACAGCCTGTACGCGGCGATGCTGGATTTCTACAGTCAGATGGTGGACGACGGCACCCTGGCGCGGCTGGAAGAGAAATACCTCGGCCACGTCGGCAGCTTCGACTATGTGGACACCAAAACCTTCCTGTCGGCCATCGACTCGGTGCTGCCCAACTTCCGCCCGCTGTTCGAGAAGCACGCCAACGAGATCGACTGGAAGCTGCTGGCGGCCATCGCCTATCAGGAATCGCACTGGAATCCGCAGGCCACCTCTCCCACCGGCGTGCGCGGCCTGATGATGCTGACCCGCGCCACCGCCGACGGCCTGGGGGTCAATGACCGCCTCGATCCGGAAGAGAGCATTCAGGGCGGCGCCCTTTACCTGCAGCGGCTGATGGCCAAGGTGCCGGACAGCGTGCCGGAAGACGAACGCATCTGGTTCTCGCTGGCGGCCTACAACATGGGTTGGGGCCATATGCTGGACGCGCGCAAGCTGACCAAGACGCAAAAAGGCAACCCGGACAGCTGGGTCGACGTCAAGCAGCGCCTGCCGATGCTCAGCCAAAAGCGCTACTACCCGCAGCTGACCTATGGCTATGCGCGCGGGCGTGAAGCCTACAACTATGTAGAAAACATCCGCCGCTACCAGGTCAGCCTGGTGGGCTATCTGCAGGAAAAAGAGAGAAAGGCGGCGCAGGCGGCCGCCGAGCAGGAGGCGTTGGGGAAAGGCTATCCGACGGTGATGCCGGAACTGGCGCTCAACTACTGATTATTCCGGTTTATCCGCCGCCCGTTGCGCCAGCCTGAGCGCTTTTTTCTGTTCGCGGCGCAGGCGGAAGAAATTGCTCAGGGTGGCGGCGCATTCGTCCGCCAGCACGCCCGAGACGATCTCCACCTGATGGTTCATGCCCGGATGGCGCAGAATGTCCACCAGCGAACCGGCAGCGCCGGTTTTCTCGTCGGCGGCGCCATACACCAGCCGACGGATGCGGCTGTGCACCATCGCGCCGGCGCACATCACACAGGGCTCCAGCGTGACGTACAGCGTGGCGTTCAGCAGGCGATAATTTTGCAGCACCGCGCCGCCCTGGCGCAGCGCCATGATCTCGGCGTGTGCGGTAGGATCGTGGCGGCCTATCGGCCGGTTCCAGCCCTCGCCGATGACCTGATTGTCCAGCACCAGCAGCGCACCCACCGGCACCTCGCCCTCTTCCTGCGCGCGCAGGGCCAACCGCAATGCCTGACGCATCCAGTATTCATCGTTATATTCAGTCATCGCATAATTCCTCGTGCGCTTTTGCGGCGGGCATTATACACACTAGCCCCACTTTGTCGTAACCGCGCGACAATGGCTATACTGGCCGAATCAGCAGGTGATTCAGGGACAAGAAACATGAAACTCAGTAAAAAGAACGCCGTCGTGGTGCGCAAGGCGCTGGACGGCTGGGTCGGCGAAGGCGCCTTAACGCCCGAGCAACAACAGCAACTGCTGCAGCATATGGACGTGCAGCCTTTCGACTGGCGACGGCTGGCGCGCTATGCGTTTCTGGCCGCGCTGGCCTCGCTGCTGATCGCCGTCACCAGCCTGTTCGCCGACAGCGAACTGCTGGCATGGCTCAGCGAGCTGTTCCGCTTTGACGCGCCGGTACGCATGGCGATCGCCGGCGTACTGGCGGCGCTGGCCTACGTCTGGGCGCTGCGTCGCCGCCGGCGGCATCCGGAGAAACGCTACGGCAACGAGGCGGCGCTGTTTGTCGCGGTGTTGCTCACCGCCTGCGCCTTATGGCAACTGGGGGTCTGGCTGGATAACGGCAGCGGGCGGGTTTCCGTGCTGCTGCTGTTCGCCGCGCTGCTGTACGGCGCGATCGGCTGGTTCAGCCGCTCCGGACTGGTGTGGTGGTTCGCCCTGCTGTCGCTCGGCAACGCCTTCGGCGCCGAGACCGGCTACCTGTCCGGCTGGGGCGCCTACTGGCTCGGCATGAGCTACCCGATTCGCTTTATCGCCTTTGGCGCGGTACTGATCGCCGCCGCGCTGCTGCTGCGGCCGCTGTTGGCGCAGCGCGGTCTGCAGCGGGTGTCGCTGGCGATGGGGCTGCTGTACCTGTTCATCGCCTTGTGGCTGCTGTCGATCTTCGGCAACTACGGCGATCTCGACAGCTGGTACAGCGCGCGCCAGATCGAGCTGTTCCACTGGAGCCTGCTGTTCGGGCTGGCCGCCCTCGCCGCCATCTGGCTGGGGTTGAAACATGACGACGCCATGCTGCGCGGTTTCGGGCTGACCTTCCTCGGCATTAACCTGTATACCCGCCTGTTCGAATTTTTCTGGGACAGCATGCCGAAGACGATTTTCTTCGCGCTGCTCGGGCTGAGCCTGTGGGCGTTAGGACATTATGCGGAGAAAATTTGGCAGCTGGGGCGCAAGCCGCACGACGTGAGCGACGACTAATCGCAGTACCGATAACAACAACAAAGGGCGGAATCCTCCGCCCTTGGTTTATTCCAGCTGCTGCAGCTCACCCTGTTTGCTTACCCGCCAGCGGTGCTCGCAAAAGAACAGCAGCGGATTGTCCTGCTTGCTGTCGCTGTAACCACTGTACAGCTTCAGCGGCGCACCGAGCCGCTGCTCCAGCTGCACCACTTTCTGCTCCCCCAGGCAACGCAGGGTCAAGACCCAACCGCCGCAGCGGCGCGTGATGCGGCTGCCGATCAACCGCACCCGCGGCAGAAACGCCGAATCGCGATACACCTGCTCCACCAGCCGTTCCGGCGAGCCGGTAATCAGCCACACTTCGGCATCGTGCTCCTCCAGATACTGCCGCAGCCGCATTTGCACCACCGGAAATGCGGTCACCTTCTGGCGAAAAGCCTCGATAAACTGCCGCTCCAGCGCCTTCAGCGTCGCTTCGGAACGCCCGAAAGTGATCGCCCACAGCAGCAGGCTCATCGGCCAGCGCGCAGCGCGCCCCAGCAGCAACAGCGCCAGACCGATCGGCAGCAGCAGCGGCACCACCAGCAGCAGGTTCAGCGGTAGGCGGCGTAGCAGGAAGCGCAAGAAACTGCCGAACATATCCTCCTGATGCAGGGTGCCGTCCAGATCGAAAAACACCACGCGGCGCCCTTCTGCGGCCGGTTGTTGCTGCTTGTCGCTCAAACGCTACTCCTCGGGATCGTTGAACCCCATCATCCAGGTGAAGAGAAAACCGGCGATAATCGTAATCAGCATCCCCGCCAGATACAACATCACCTTACCTGAGACGATGGTCAACGCCAAAGGCAGCCCCGAAATGCCGAAGGTGATGACCGTCGCCACCTTCCAGTAGCTGATCAGCGCGCCGCCGACCGCGCCGCCGAGGCAGGCGCCGATAAACGGCCGGCCCAGCGGCAGCGTCACCCCAAAGATCAGCGGCTCGCCGATGCCGAGAATGCCGACCGGCAACGCCCCTTTGATCACCTTCTTCAGCCGCGCGTTGCGGGTTTTCAACAGTACCGCCAGCGCCGCCCCCACCTGGCCAACGCCGGCCATCGCCAGAATCGGCAGCAGCGGGTTGGAACCGTGCGCCTGCACCAGTTCGACGTGGATCGGCACCAGCCCCTGATGCAGGCCGGAGAGCACCAGCGGCAGGAACAGCCCCGAGAGCAACGCTCCCACCAGCAGCCCGCCCTTGTCGATCGCCAGATTGGCGCCGTGAGCGATGGCGTCGGAGATAATGCCGCCGATCGGCTGCAAAATCAGGATCGCCAACGAGGCGGTCACCAGCGTGGTCAGCAATGGGTTAAGGATCAGTTCGACCGACTCCGGCAACAGCGTGCGCAGGCGCTTCTCTACCCAGCACATCAACGCCACCACCAACAATACGGCGATCACCCCGCCGCGCCCCGGCTGCAGCGCCTCGCCAAACAAGGTGATCTGCGCCAGCGCCGGACTGGAAAGAATGCCGGCCATCACGCCGCCCATCGCCTGCGAGCCGCCAAACACCCGCGCAGCGTTAACCCCGACCAGAATGTTCATGATGGCGAACACCGCGCTGCCGAAGATAGCCAGCAGCCCCAGCACGTTCGGATAGTCCACCGCCAGCTGGCCGGCGATGTCGGGCCGTTTCAGCAGGTTGATGATGCCGGTGATCAGCCCCGAGGCGATAAACGCCGGGATCAGCGGAATAAAAACATCGGCCAGCTTTTTCAGCGCACCGCTCATCGGCGCCGCGTACTTTTGCTTGGCCTGCGCTTTTGTGCGAGCGGCATCGCCGACGGCGGCAACGGGCTGCGCATCACCGCTCAACAGCCCGCGCATGGCGTCCACCACCTTGGCGGCGGCACCCGGGCCGACGATAAACTGATGCTGTTCACCCTGCTTGATATAGCCCTTCACGCCCGGCAGCTGCTTGAGGGCGGCCAGATCCAGGCGCTGCTCATCGCTGACCTCGACGCGCACCCGCGTCATGCAGTTTTCCAGTTTGAGGATATTGCCCTCGCCCCCCACACCCGCCAGGATCTGTGTCGCCAATGCCGTTGTCTTGTCCATCGCCGCCCCCACCGTGAATTAACGCGCCAACGCCGCGCGCAGATAACCGTCGTGCTGCTGCAGCCGCTGCTGCGCCTCTTCAGCGCTGACGCCGGCCAGAATCATCAGGATCGCCGGTTTGACCTCAAAGCCGGTCTGCGTCAGCGCCGCCTCCGCCTGAGCGCGTCCGGCGCCGGTGGCCTCCACCACGATGCGGCAGGCGCGATCCACCAGTTTGACGTTGGTGGCCTTCACGTCCACCATCAGGTTCTGATAGACCTTACCCAGCTTGACCATCGCGCCGGTCGACAGCATGTTGAGCACCAGTTTCTGCGCGGTGCCGGATTTCAGGCGAGTCGAGCCGGTCAGGGCCTCCGGCCCCACCACCGGCGAGATCGCTACCTGCGCTTCATGCGCGATAGGCGAGTCCGGGTTGCAGGAGATGGCCGCCGTCGGGCAGCCCAGCCCGCGGGCATAGCGCAGTGCGCCGATCACATAAGGCGTGCGCCCGGAGGCCGCCAGCCCCACCACCATATCGACGGCGGTCAGATTCAGCGCTCTGAGATCGGCTTCCCCCAGGGCTTCGTCGTCTTCCGCCCCTTCCACCGCTTTGAGCAGCGCGCCCGGTCCGCCGGCGATCAGCCCCACCACCACACCGTGCGGCACGCCGAAAGTCGGCGGGCATTCGGAAGCATCCAGCACGCCCAGCCGGCCGCTGGTGCCGGCGCCCAAATAAATCAGCCGTCCGCCGGCCTTTAGCGCCGCCGCCGCCAGGTCAACCGCCTGCGCGATCGCCGGCAGCACCTTTTCGATCGCTTCCGGCACCTTGCGATCCTCCTGGTTAAAACAGCGGACCATGTTCAGCGTCGACATCTCATCCAGCCCCATGGTGGCCGGGTTGCGGGTTTCCGATACCAGTGCGCCTAAATTCATCTGTTCACCTTTGAATTTTTAATTCACAAAATTAAATCAATATTTGAATATTTTATTCAACAAAGCGAGCGCTATTTGCTATTTTAACGGTGAGCTCACAAAAATTTTCACCGCGCGTTTTCGCCCTCTGCATGGCAAAATGGCCGCTGGTTTCCAGGGAAAGAACAATGAGTACCCTTCTGCGCATTCGCCAGATGTATCCGACACTGGCGCAAAACGACCGCAAGCTGGCGGATTTTCTGCTGAATAACGCCGAGCAGGCGCGCCATCTCAGCTCGCAAAAGCTGGCTCAGCTGGCCGGCATCAGCCAATCGAGCGTGGTGAAGTTCGCCCAAAAGCTGGGCTATAAAGGCTTTCCGGCGCTAAAGCTGGCGCTGAGCGAAACGCTGGCCCAACCGCAGGCCGAGCCGGTGGTGACCGTTCACAACCACATCCTCAGCAGCGATACGCTGAAAATCGTCGGTGAAAAGCTGCTGGCGGAAAAGCAGGCGGCGCTGCGCGCGACGCTCGACATCAACAGCGAAGAACGGCTGCATCAGGCATTGGACATGCTGCGCCAGGCGCGCCGGGTGATGCTAATCGGCATCGGCGCTTCCGGGCTGGTAGCCAAGGATTTTTCCTTCAAGCTGCTGAAAATCGGCGTAATGGCGGTAGCCGAAGCGGATATGCACGTCCAGCTGGCGGCGGTGCAGGCGCTGGATAAACGCGATCTGCTGGTGGCGATCTCATTCAGCGGCGAACGGCGTGAAATCAATCTGGCGGCGGAAGAAGCGCGCCAGGCCGGCGCCAGGGTGCTGGCGCTGACAAGCTTCTCACCCAACGGCCTGCAGCAGCGCGCCGATCACTGCCTGTATACCATCGCCGAAGAGCCCCATACCCGCAGCGCGGCCATCTCTTCCAGCACCGCCCAGTTCGCTCTGACCGATCTGCTGTTTATGGCGCTGATCCAGCACGATCTCGATCATGCGCGTGACCGTATCAGGCACAGCGAACAATTAATGAAAAAGTTGGTTTGAGGCGTATAATGGCGGCCGATAAAAAGCCGCCAGTTCAATTATTTCCCTTCTCTGCATTCGAAAAATAATGTGCAGGCGGTTATTTAATCAATTATCGAACGATAATTGAGCTTGCATGGACAGCATTATTTGGCGATCTCATTATGAATACACACTCAGTAATTTTAGATAAGTTACGGCATTCCGTCGCTCATCCTCTTCTTCGTGCCAGTTTGTTTTATATCGTTACGGCATTGATATTAATCAAAGCCATGGGATACAGCGGTGGAAAAGGCATTGATATTCTTTTTATTGCACTTATTTTACTATTATTATCTATTCATTCGCTTACTCGATACGGCCTGATTATTCCGTTTATTCTGCTGTGTGCGCTGTATGCGCCGGTCGGGGCTATTTACGGCACCCCTTCCGCTACCGTGATGTCAGCCCTGTTGCAAACCAACCTGATAGAAGCGACGGAGTTCTTGCAGACCCTGCCTGCCCGTTGCTATCTGCTGCCTGCCGCCATTCTGGTTATGCTGGCCATTCTCGGCCTATTTATTTGGCGGCAAGCCATTTCAAAACAAACATTACTTCCCTTGCTAGCCCTGCTGGCGATTATCATTATCGCCAGAGCCTTCAATGGCGGCGTGGCGAACCTTAAACTGCCTGACTTCTTTTTATCCATTTACTCGGCTTACCATCAATACCAACAGCAGGTTGATGAATTAAGTGCCGGTGCTTCAGCGCCGAATACCTGGTCAGTAACCGCAGGCGCGCCAACGGATGAAAACTATGTCATTATCGTCGGCGAAAGTATGCGCAGGGATCATATGTCCTTATTTGATTATCCGGTGTCCACTACGCCGTTTCTGGATAATGCCAAAGGACGGTTTTACAGCAATTATATTTCTACCGCGCCAAATACCTTCGAATCGCTCCCTCGCACGCTGGCTTTAAGCAACGGCCACAACATTGCCATCGGAGATAATATCATCACCCTGGCAAAAGCCGCCGGCCTCAACACCCACTGGCTGTCCAATCAGGGCATGTTCGGACAATTCGATACGCCGGTGTCAAAAATCGCGATGTTCAGCGATAGCCATTATTTCCTGAAGAAAGGCGACTACCAATCGCGCAACACCAATGATGATGCGCTGCTGCCGATATTTGACCAATTATTGCGGCGCCAGGGGCAAGGCAACCTGTATGTGCTGCATCTGATGGGCTCACACGCCGACTTTTGCGAGCGGCTTAATGATGAACCACCAAGCATCGAGTCGCCGAATCAGGAACTGGCCTGCTACCTCTCCACCTATCGCAAGACCGACCGTTTCATCGAACAGGTTTATCAAAGTCTGAAACAGAACGGTGCGCCGTTTAAACTGTTCTATTTCTCCGATCACGGCCTTTCCCATAAGGATATCGGCGGCGGGCGTTCTTTGCGCCACAGCAGCGATACCCGGCAGAATTACCAGGTGCCGTTACTGGTGCTGACCGATCGTGATCGGCAACATCAGGTTATTGATGCCCCCTTGAGCGCTTTCGATTTTATCGGGCTGTTTGCTCAAGAAGCGGGAATACGAATCGCCTATCCGGAAGTGATGCCCACCCTGCATATGGTGGATGCAGACAAGCGCTGGGTGTTTGACGGGCAAAGAATGGTTGATTTCGATCAGTTGGCTGACGACCCGCCTGAGTTACCCTAAGCGGTAAGATGACGAAAAAACGCCCGTTGCGCGGTGATTCTATGATAGATTGCGCGCCAGCCCGAGCACACCGATGGAAAAATAACTGAAGATGGCACTGCTGATTACCAAGAAATGCATCAACTGCGACATGTGCGGACATGCCTATTAATTTCATTTAAATCAATAACATTTTTATTTGTGTTATTGATTGCGTTTCTTTGGTTTTCGAGAAAAAACCATACTAATTTCCATGCGTAACACAAAATAGCCGGGTAATCCCGGCTGTTTTCATTATGGCTCGGCTGTTTCATGTTGAAAATCTTCGACTACCTCATCAACTTCAAGAACAGGCATTTCCAGTCGCAGATCAATCCAACGCCCCGCCGGAATATCCATCGGCTCACCGGCCACAATCGCGGCTGTGTCGATGTCAAAACGGCGCTTGCTGACCTTCACATAGATTGTTCCGTCCTTGCCGGTGTTGGCTGAGACAAAGCACAGGCGGTTGCCGTTCACGTCCTGCGGCACTTCGATGTTCCAGCCCTCTTCCGCAAAACCTAACGCGCCGGAGACTTTGTAAACGCCAACCGAAACTCGCTCACCAGATACCCCTTCTGCCTCAGCATTCACCGCAACGCAGCCAGACAACGTAAAACCGTCCAAGTAGTCATCAGGCATCTTTTCCGGTTCGCCGGAAAGCCTGATAATAGGCGAAGCCTTCTTGATAAAACCGTTGGAGTCAGTTGTCGTATTCTGATTAGTCCAGGCATCGACAAACAGCACGCGGGCATCGGATGCAGTCGCGGGAATATTCGCTGGCAACACCTGCACATTCGAAAATGAGACATCGCTGATATTGGCGTGTCGGCTTGGCAACAGGATTGCGCCGGTATCACTCGAATACTGGTCTACTCGGCAATAAAGCTCAACAGTAAGCCCATCAGCTAACGTGTTCAACTTCGCTTCTTTAATTGTTCGATTATTTGCACCAAAAAGCGTATGAATAACAGCATTACTAAAGCCATCTTTATTCGTGTTACCTGTTTTAATAGTAACGAACTGAACGCCTTGCTGTAGCGGATTTCCGTTAAATAACGAGCCACCTATAATGATAAATCCAATTGTTTTACCATTCGAAGTATCTGCAAATTTAACTGTGATTTTCATCCAGGCTCCATTACTAACATACCCGGAAGTAAATCTATCATAGCAACTGCCAAGTAAAATTCCTTGTGCCGCCTCTTGACTAGTTTTTGCCCCTGTTCCACCCTGCGAGATACTAAGCGCAGTTTTCAGGCCAGACAGTGATGTAATGTCTGAGTTAGCGCCACTCTTTGCTGCATTCGCTAAAGTGGCCGACGCATTATTTTCACTGATTTTCGCGGCCGCGGCTGATGCTGCTGATTTTTCGGCGGACAAAGCTGCATCTGCACGCAGGCGATCGACAGTCTGCACAATCTCCGGCGTAATATCGCTTTCCCCTGGCCGACGCAGGAAATCATTGAGCGTGCCGGGTAGTGAATCGTTATAAACCTCAATAGCCCCCACCCGCTCCGGCTGCGCGCCATACACAGAAATGATGACCTCGTAAGCGCCCGGCTCCACGGATAGGGAGTATTTACCGCCGTCATCCGTCACCGATTGCGACTTTGCCAAATTCAACACCGTAGACGACGTTTTAATCGAGCGCATAGTGATGGTTACGCCAGAGCGGGGATCGCTATAAGGCCCCTTTAATACACCGCTGATTAACACCATTATTTATCCCCCATTAACAAGTTAATTAATTCATCTTGGCGATCTATTCTTTCCAGCATTTCCTTATTCGCTGTCAATAAAAGGCCAAATAGCTCAAGTGGATTAAGAGATTTTTTTCCATCGGATAATGTCGTAACACCATTAGGTAATATTTTCTCGACTTCCTGTGCAATCACACCGAAATCATGCGTAGCACCTATAGTTACCCCGCCATCATAAGTAGTATCTTTAAATTTGTATGACACCGGGCGAATTTTACGTATAACGGCCGAAGCGGCACCCGGTTCCACTGGATTAATTTTCTCTTTGATTTTTTCGTCTGAATCAAAGAAGTTCATACCCTTAGGAACACCATCGACAAAAATCTCAACATAGCCCGCGCCTAACCCCGTAAATGAACGTACCCGCCCATTTAAAGAATAAACTCCACTGGGAGCAATCATTGTCCCGTCAGGATTGAACGTGAAACGCGCCTTCTCTGCTGCATTAGATTTATTTAAAAGTCTAATCCAAAACCCGCCAAGGCCATCGCCGGGATTATTAACCAATGAACTTACCCCAGTCCCCGGTTGCTCATTCCATAATAAATATGTCCCCTGTAAGGAAAGGTTTACATTATTAACCCCGTTCAACACCCCCAGACCGCCGGTAAGCTGCCCGCCAGATTTACCGCCTACAGTATTCAAACGAGCATCATCACCAGCTGCAACAGTTCCGGCCGCAGAGCCTATATTTCTCGTTGACGAATTCCCCAGGCCAAGACCTGTTCGCGCGCCAGCTGCGTCTTTTGCACCCGTACCACCTTGGGCAACGGTGATAGCCGTGCTCAAAGCCTTCAGCTGAGTTATATCGTTGTTTACCCCTTTAGCGGCTTTATTTTCCAATGCCGTAGTAAAGCTATTCCAGGCCGGGCCGGTATAAGTGCTGCCGTCAGGTAACATCACAGTAATGTTTCCGGTGCCGCTGAATACCTGTTGCCAGTTGTTTTTATCGAGGTTCAGCCCGCGTAGGGCTTTGGCTGTCTCTGCGGCCAGCTGTGCGGTAATGGTGTTCATCGCGTCACGCGGTACGGCATACCATGCCGCGCCCGCCTGCGTTGGGCCGTCATAGGCTTTAATCAGCGTCGCCTGTGTGGCGCTATCAACGGTTTTCACCGGTAGCGTATACGTGACGCCGCCGACAACGCTCACGATGAAATCACCGGCTTTCAGCTCGGTATTGAACGCCGTCCCCGTACCTTTCACTACGGCGGAGTTGTTCGTTAGGGTAAGAGTGCCTGCGGGCATGATGCTCTCCTGAATTTAGGCAACAAAAAACCCGGCGCGGTGGCCGGGTTGCTTGGTGTTGAGTGACTTTTATTTATCGCAGGTCGTGCGCGTGAAGTTGGTTGTGTCTACCCATGTTGACTTGAACACTGAACCCGCTAAGTATTGTTTTTTACCACCATAATCGCGCGTATCGTAAATGGGAATCCGATAGTCTTGTCGGCCTATGTTAGCGACGCCCTCACACAACACTGGGCGTTCTTTCATCAGATTTGCACAACCGGTTAGCAATAGTATAGTGCAAATGGTGATTATTTTATTCGCATTCATATAGACCTCTTCCATGATCAGTTATAGTGAAATCATTATAATCCAGTCACATCAATAATCATATACACACCAAGTCCAGATTGGCTATTGCCTTGCCCCTGGCTAGATTGCGATTGCAGATACTGGCTGTGGAACACGCCACCTTGAAACAACGCAGTGTTACCAGAGAACACCACCCCTGAGAACATGTATGTGATATCAGTTTCCCAATACTTCCCGACATCATCATATGAAGATGAGAATGACCAAAAATATCCCTGGCTTACTGTTACGGCTGCATACTCTTTGTCAGTTGGGTATGCTTTATTCGTCTGAGGCTGACTCCCATTATTGAAACCGGGCAGATAAACCATATCAACCACATTCATATAATCATATCCACTATCAAAAACAACTTGTCCTACCGAGTTCCTCAAGCAGAGATTACCTATTCTCGAGTTTGTTTTTGGTGCGGAGTCAAATATATAGAACTGACCTGTTACGTTTGAAGGATTAGATGGGTCTAATCCAATCATGTAACCAATCCTAAACGTATAATTATTTCCCACCTTCAGTGTTCTTACAATCGTTGTTCTATGGCTGGTGCACCTTATAGCCAGTAGCGGAGGATACTCTGGGTTAGTTGCTGTGTAATTAATGTCCTGATAGTCTCCTTCATCAACATCCCTATTAATTGAAAGATTACCTTTCGATGCTAATCTAATGTTCATGAAACTATCATCAATTAAAACACTTCCCCAGTCATTCAAAACGCGAATAAAAGCCATTAGTAAATGCCCCACATGATTGTGTAGGGCCTTGGGCTAGCACCCCACGAAATGACACCCGAATTGATATTCACCATCAGAGAAGTAAATCTAGTCAAGCCATCATTTTCAGCCGGTGTTGCTGAATACCAAATACTTCCATTTTCGTATCCAACAACATTTATGCTACCAGGAACGCCCGGCGAGGTTGTAGTTACGCCGATAACCTTGGTTAGTCTCTTAGAAAGGTCTACCTTAATCCTTCCAGAAGCATCTCTAACAATGAAAGTCGGCATTAAAGAGCAACCTCTATACGATTGATATTATTTGAATCTGTCATAACCCACGAGTCACCGGTAAATCTGGAACGCCCTCGTGAGTTACTCGCGTTAATCTCAAATACACCGGCCTTATTTAGCTGCCATCCTTTCCTTCCAGCGACGTAATCATTCGACTGAATATAGTTCCCAATCTTGGCATTATTGATTGAGCCATCCTGAATGAAAGCGTCGCTGATAAACACCTGGCCGTTAACCACAGCGAATGGCGAGTATTGCGTGTCGCCGCTGCCGCTCATCAACACGAACTGATTGGCGTTGAAACCGATACGGGTGATGACGGGTTTACCGGTTTCCGCCAGCACGGCGATCGACATACCCGCGTTGTAGAACACGCCGTTAACCCTCACACCCGCTTTCAGTGTGTGGATTGCCGTTGCGCCGTCGGCATCAACCGTGGCCGTCAGCTTGTCCTCCAGTACAGCTGTCACGTCGTCAATCTGCGCCTGCACCTGCGTAGACAGTTCGGCCAGGGCGTGATCGACTTCTGCTATTGTGGTTTTCACCACCAGAATATCAGCCCGTACCGTGCCGTACTGCGCCCACTGGTGCTCAACCGTCGCGTTGTTGGCCAGCGCATTCTGAATGATGGCCTCAATGTTTGTGTCAATGTCGCCAGTGAGGCGGTCACCGTCCTTATCCGTCAGGAAGCCATCGCCGATGCTCTCCAGGTAGTCACCGGCGTTTGCGTTGGATTGCCCCTTAATCCAGCCAGTCCAGTCGCCCTGGTTGCCGGTGCGGTCTTGCAGACGAGCACGGAACCAGAACTCTTGCCCCGCCTTCAACCCGGTCATAGTGTGGGTGTGCAGCGGGTACGGGATATCGGCCAGCAGCATCGCGTTATTCCCGGCGGCGTTGTCCGCATACTGAATTTCGGTTTTCAGCGTGTCTTCGGCCCCGTCTGGGAATCCCCAATCGAGCTGGATACCCCACAGTAACGGAGAAGCCTTGAAGCCGACCGGCACCGGCGGCTTACCCTCTTTCCCCTTCAGGTAGGTTTCCATCGACGTCGCCCAGACAGACGATACGTCACTAGCATTGATGGCTCGCACGCGCACCAAGTAGCGACCGGCGTAAATGCCTGGCACTTCAAAACCGAGCGCCGAAGTGCGCGGCATCGATACCCAGTTACCATTATCTTTCCGCCATTCCGCCTCATACGCTATCGCGTTATCTACTGCCCCCCAGGCTGCGCGCATGGTGGTAATCGCGATACCCTGGCTCACCGAGGAGTAGCTGTCGATGGTGATGTTTTTCGGCGGGGCTTGCACGCCAGGAGGAATAATTGATATCGGGCGATCGTCGATGCGCGCGCCAGTATCGATGCGAGCGTATTTGTTCGGGTCATGCTCGGTTGCGTTAATGGTAAAAGTGTTGTCGCCATTGTCAGCGATACCCACCACGCGATAGAGCTGCACAGCCAGATCGTCAGCGTCGATAGACCAGGCAGACTCCGGCACGGGAATCTCGCTATAGGCCGTGGTCACCGTCACAACGCGATCATTCACCGCCTGCACAGTGCGCGCTTGTGCTTTGCCTGAAGGCAGGTTTATGATCAGGCGATCGCCGACTTTAGCACCTGGCTTTCTGTCCAGCTTCAACTTGCGACCGTCCACCGCACTGATACGGCCACCGATCACCCTACCGGCGACCATCTGATCGGCCACGCCGACGATATGTCCAGGCATGGGGATCATGCCATCGAGGCCAACAGAGAAAGTAACCGTGCGGTCTTTGCTGTTGGTCAGCAATGCCCAGCGGCCCCGGCGGTTTGCCTCGCTCTGGCGGGTACAACCGATCGCCGTCAGCTCGGTTTGGTTCACGTCGTACCGGCGCACCAGGTCGCTATCAAATACAGCCTCTATCGCATCGGCGTAGTGGTTCGCCGGATCAGACCAACTAACCATCGCGGTGCTGTAGCGGGTGCGCTCGCTGGCCGACGAGTAGGTAAACTTGCCGTCGATAACGTTGGCACGGGTATAGGTGAAGTCCATATCGCGCGGCATATCCGCTAGGGCGACCATTTGGTTTTGTCCCCAATAGGTCATGCCACGGAAGATACCGGCCAGATCGCTCAGCACCGTCCAGGCATCCTCGCGGGATTGAATGTAAACGTTGCAGGTAAAGCGCGGCTCCATGCCATCACCGCCGCGACCATCTGGCACCGGCTGATCGCAATACTGCGCGATGCGGTACAGTTCAGACTCGGATACCTGAGTTGAGTCGATGCGATCACCCAGGCCAAAACGGTCAGCCAGAATAATGTCGTAGAACACCCAGGCCGGATTGTCGCTGTAGGCCCACTTAAAGCCCCCCGTCCAAACGCCGGTATAGCTGCGCGATTCCGGGTCATAGTTGTCAGGCACCCGGATAACTCGCCCACGCGGCGCGCAACTGATCTTCGGGATGTTCGGAAACTGTTTGGAATCGAACTCAACGTACAGCAGCGCCGTGTTCGGGTAGCGCAACTTGGCGTCAATAATTTCCGTCAACGCCTCGATGTTCATACGGTCGGCGATACGGGCGCTGTTGGCGTTAGGCGTCAACCGGCGAACTCGCACCTGCCAGCCCGTGGTGGCTTTCGGTAAGTTGATGCGGTGAGAACGTTCATACAGCGAGGTGGTTTTGTCGTCGATTGCTGCCGTTAACATTTCCTGATAGCTGCCGCCATCGGTGGCCACATCAATGGCGTATTCGATGCGGTAGCCGTTAACATCGCCGTTGTCTTCTTGCTTTTGCAGCATCGGCCAGCCAAAGCGCAGACGCACAGCGGAAAGCTGCAGGTTCGATACTGACCGCACCCACGGCGTGCCGCTTTTCAGTTCTGTGCCGACGGTGATCTCGTTTTCGACAGCAGGAATACCCTGAATATAATCCTGTGCCTGCGTGCCTGGGCGAAACTCCCAACGGAAGCCGGGGAAATTTTCAGAGCCATCGGCATTAATTGCGGGGGTGCCGTCAGCGAAAATGTTTGTGCCATCCAGCCCACCGGCAAACTCGCCCTCACCCAAGGCAAATAACATCTTTGCTCTTGCGATCGACTGAATGCTGTCCGGCGATTCTACCGGCGTGTGGCCGCCACCACCGCCGCCTTTCCGCCCACGGATAATTTTCTGTGCCATATTTCGCCCATAAAAAAAGCCGCTATTGCGGCTGTCTGTTCAAACGAATGTTGTTATTGCTGGTCTTCGGTATAGATGCCAGCGGATATAACCGCTCCGCCTATCTCACGCGTACCGTACAGTACACCAACAGGATTACCCTGCGCCGTGGTGTTGACAGGCCCGCCAAAGGCATAGCTCGGCTTGTTGTCCTGGTCTTGGCGCATGCGCAGTCCGCCTGCTTGAGGGGATAGCATTTGAACAACACCACCAAGGGCCATTGCTGCACCTGCATAAGCCATAGAAGCCCACCCACCCGTTGCCGAAAAAACACCAAGCCCAGCGGGTGAGAAGGCCATAGCCGCACCAATTAATGCCACCCCTAAAATAGTTTGGAATAGGCCAGCACGCTTGCTCCCAATCACAACGGGAACAAGGTGAATATCTTCCGTCCCTTTGGTTAGATCAAGCTCATCCTGCCCGACATTGCGTTTACCGACGAAAACTGAAAATGTCAGGCCACGCTTGTGCGCCTCAAGCATGTAACGTTCAAAGCCGGGTAACAGATTCTTCATCGCATCGATCGCCTTTGGTACCGTTGGCGCCCGATATTTAAATTCGCGACCGAACACACTAATCATAGGGCCGTGAAATCGTATAGTTCTTAGTGGAACCTCTAAAAACCCCATACTACCTCCAATAAAAAACCTCGAAAAACGAGTTTTTTTCTAACAGAAGAAAAGTATTATTTTTTACTCTTTATCCTAATCAACTCACTCTCCAGATGCGATTCAAAATTTATTCCCATCTGCTTTCCCATGGTTTCCTTAAGCGTGCTAATTGTTGGTGCATTAGTTACCATCACAGAAAGAGCTTTGTTATTTGGCATTTCTAGGTGCATTTTCATTGCTATTTCTGAAACCACAGGCAGATTCAACACCTTCTTTCCATCAGAGTTAGTAATAACCAGTTCATTTGCACTATGCCCATGAACTTTTGGTAACTCACCTTTACTTAAGTGTTCTGAAACATCACTACCACAATGTTTGCACTTTAAAGCATCACGATTAATATCCTCTGCACAGAACGGGCATTTGACTATTTTATATGAAGGGATAGCCTTGCAAAACACAGAGATTATCAAACCACAAACAATGACAATGCCACCAATAATAATTTGATTTTGTTTATTTGCCATCAACCCAATGTTGTTTACTCTACCACCATATCCGGTTGCAACACTTGTATCAATATTTAAAGCTACGAGCACCCATATGACACCGACAGCTAATATTAAGAAACCAATATTTCTCATTTAACTAACACCTATCCGGACTAAAAAGTACCGATATGTTAACAGATGCCATAGAAACAATAAATTAGTACCTTAACGCCCTGAGCCTAACAATTTTGATCGTTCTTTCTTTCCAATAGCCACCGTAAGGCACCCGCTGACTAAGCATGCCGTACATGTGGTGCAACAGCATGCCGTCTTCGAGCAGAATACCGGCATGGTTCGCCACCGGCGCGGAAACCTGCATAATCACCATGTCACCCGGCATCGGTGGGCCGTCGAACTCTCGAAAACCGCAGTCGTGCCAGTTGTCCAAGTAGAGATTTTCGCCCCGTTCCCACCACGGATAATCAACGCGGTAATCCTGGAGCGCTATGCCGTGCTCCTGCCGGAAATAGCTCATGATCAGCCCCCAGCAGTCGGTATGACCCAGCACGAACTGGCGACCAATCAACGGCAATTCCCCGCGCGGCATGATAGTTCGCAAGTCCCCCTCTGGCCAGCTGGCAATCACCCAAGGCAACTCCATCGCGTCACATTGCGCCTTGTCCAGTTCGCTCGGCTGCGTGGTGGCATCCGGGTGACTGTGCACAATCATTGTGATCGTCCCCCACTCGGCGGCGGTCACATAATCCTCTGGCGACAGGTGAAACTGTTCGGTGGGATTATCCGACAGGTTACGGCAGGGAAAGTAACGCTCAACACGGGATTTCTGCGCCACGAGGCCGCAGCACTCGCGCGGATACTCAGCCTCGGCGTGCGCCATAATGGCTGCTATGGTTTTCTCTTTCATAACGCCACCTACTGCTTAATCAGGGCTGCACCAGGGAAGCCGCCGAACGGTAAAGGCTCAGTCTCACCAAAACGTTTTTGGCAATCACTCAGCAGCCCACCGCAGCGATCTTTACTTGGGTCATCCACCGGATTGCCCTTGTCGTCAAAATATCGTGAGCCTGCGTAATCGCAGCCCTTACCGGTGCGATACCATCCACGCGAACACCAAGTGCACAGGCTGTGGATTTGGCGGGTCGGGATGCGCAGCCCCCGAAGGTCTGCCGGGCTGGATAGTTCGAACTCCACCGCCTCATCGCTTTCCGTAGCTTTGCGATCGATGTAGAACACCTGTAGCTTTTCCTGCACCGGGTCAGCCATTGTGTTCCCTTCAGGGAAATTCCGGGCATCGAGGTAATGCACCAGCGTATCGTGAATCATCACCTTCGCCTGCGCCATATCTTCAAACTGAAGGCAAAGCGCAGTGATCAGGCCGTTGATATTGGCGACCGTCAATTTCGGTTCTGTGCTTTGGCTGTCGGAGGATATTTCCAGTCCCTCAACGGAAAACGGCCACGGCCCATACTCCTTGCCCTGCCACCAGATCGATTTTGCGGGGAGTTTCGTTTCGTCCCCGCCAGCAGCGGCCAGTTCTTCCGGCGTATAGGGAAGCGTATCGCTGTGAAAGCGCAGAATATCAGCACCGAACTTTGTCCCGTCCACTTCAACAAGACGAACGCGATTGCCCGGCTCCAACTTCTGCAGGTCTGTATTCAACATGATTAATCTCGGTTAAACGTGGAAGGCCTCGGTAAACGTGGCCGTCAGTGAATAGTTGTCCCCGCCCATGGCGACCGGCTTATAGCCCTCGCAGCGGTACAGGCCGGGAACGTTGGTAGGAGGTGTCCATTGGAATGACTTCACCCCTTGATGATCTTCAAGAAAGACGATAATCGGCGTGATGTAGTTGTACTTGCCGATAAAGGTCAAATCCCATGAGCGAATGATCGGGTTGATGCCGTCGCCGGAGACCTGCATATAACCATCGCCGAACTGCGCTTTCCGGATACGAAACCGGGTATCACCGGCGGCATTGACGCGCGCCGGATAGTTGAAGGTCTTAATGGCCATTACATCCCCTTGATTGCTTTCCAGATAGGCTGGCCGGGCTTCAGATTCCGGTTGATGACCTTCTGGCTTTCCTGCGCGGCGATGTTGCCCATCTGCTTGCCGAACTCTTCCCAGCCCTGATCGGCCTGGGTATTCACGTTACCGCCGCCTTCAATGGTGATGTAGACGTTCGGCGCGGCAGCAGCCTGTTGTGGCATAATAGCCCGCACACCCAGTGAACCATCAGCCCCACGTTTGAGCGGCATGATCGCCTCCGGGCCAGCTTCGCCCATTAGGCCTGCGCCCTTAGCGAAAGCAAACATGGTGGGATTGCTGACGATCTGGCCGCTGTATGCGCTCAGTGATGGAGACGAATAAACGCCGCCTTTGGCGTTGGCGAACATCGGTACTTGCCCTGGGTCATTGCCGGAGGGGGCGAAGAAGCTCATTCCGGCTTTAAGCGCGTTGAACATCGCCATCTTGATCATCATGCTGGCGAGATCGGTCAGGACAGACTTGGCGAAGTCGTTAAAGCTGGCTTTGCCTATGGTGACGAAGTTGGTCAGCATACCGGTCATGCCGTCAAATGTTCGGGTGGTAGCGTCTTTCACCTGCCCATAAACGTTACCGGCATTGGCTGACCAGTCCATCATTCCCTTTTTCAGCCCTGCGGTGTAATCGCCCTCGATAGCCGCTTTTTCCTGCGCGGCATTGCGCACGATATCCAGTTGGCGCTGCTGCTCACTGGCGAGAATGGCCGTCTGTTGCATGTACTGCTCGGACGTTTTGTCCGTCACTTCCTTATCCAGCTGCAAGCGGTGTTGCTGGAACGACTGCCGGATTTGCTGCTCAGCCACCATCTGATCGTAGGCATCAGTGGACATGGTCATCTGCGCGTTACGGTTGGCGTATTCCTGCTGTTTCGAGGCCGTTTCCATCACCAGGCTACGGGTTTGTTCCAACAGTTTTTTGCCAATCTCCCTTTCGCGGTTTGCCTTTTCCAGCGCCACATTCTCGGTTAATTGCGCCCTGATCTGGTCTTGCATGGACAACAGGCTTTTTTGACCGGCGGTCAACTTCTTACCCTGAAGCCCTGCAATCTCCTGATCGAAGGCCACCAGCTTTTTCTGCGATTCGGTCAGTTTGTCGGCATCTTGCGCCTGCGCGCGCAGCACGGAGGATTGTTGCTGCAACTGTTGCAGACGCCTTACGCCTTCACTATCGCTATACGCAGCCCCTTTAGACTTTGTGCCATACTGCTTGTTAATGCCCTTCAACGCCTGCGCATATTCGTCTGCCGTCAGTTTCCCGGCCTTAAACTGCGCCGATACAATCCCCGTTAGTCGAGCCTGTTCCTTTTTAGGATCAGCACCAGCCTTAATAGCAGCAGAAACTTCATTCTGTAACTTAAGCTCTTTCCGGGCGGCTTCCTGTTCCTGCTGCCGCCGCTTGTATAGCTCTTCGTTGGTTTTCTTCACCTCGTTAGCGGTATCGTTACTGATATCCAGCTTAACGCCCTGCGCCAGTGCCTGCGCCTGGCCGGTTTTCATGTGTGCCTGACCGATGATATCGAACGCAGACGCCACTTCATTTTTCAGCGACTTCCAGATAGACGCCAAGCCGCTGACGCTGTTCTCCTGCTCGGTGACTTTGGCTTTCACATCATCAAGGTATTTCTGCTGAAGTAACGCCGTCGCTTCACTGGTTTTGCCCTGCCTGGACAGCGTGGCGATATGATCGATAAACGTGGTGTTGAGCTGAACGCCCTGATTGGTCAACGCCTCCATTGCCTTGAGAGGTTCACCGCTCAGGCTTGATAGCGTCGAAACAAGATCATCGGATGACATACCCAGCTCGTTCATCCGTGTGCCGGTTTCAGCTATGTCCGACAGCATATTGCCACCGAATCCCGCGCCGGCGGCGCTGGTGACAGCCTTAACCGCATTCTCTGTGCCGCCGAGCGTCATCGTCAGCATACGCAGATCATTCACCGTCATAATGGCCTGAAGCCCTGACTTTTGAAGCGCTGCGGTATATGCCTTGGTCTCTGCCTCCCCTTTTTGGAACGCGGTATACAATGCCGTGGCACCGGCAACCGCCGCCATGATGCTTAAGCCAACCGGGCCACCCAGCAGGGCCAGCGCACTTTTCATCAGGTTGGTGCTGACCGCTGCCGCGCGCGCTGTAAAGGAAACCTCCTTGTTGGCCACACTGATTTGGTTCAGGGAGGAAAGCAGATTGGTTTTTCCCTGGGCTTCGGCAACATCTGCCGCCAGTACCGCTTTCGATGCCTGCGCCATTTTTTCCTTGGCGCTGACCTCAGCAAGATCAGCCTCGCGCACCTTGCGGTGAATGTCGGCATACTCTTTCTGGTAGCTGACCGAAAGGCCGTAGAGCTGGTTCTCCTGATTTTTTGCCGCATAGAAGCGCGCCATTTCCTGAGCCTGCTCGCGGGATGCTTGAGCCTGTTCACGGGTACGCTTAGCCGCATCGAACTGTGCCTGGGCCTGCTGGCGTGCAGATTGCGCCTGTTCAATCTGGCCCTGTGCCGCCTTGTTAAACTCAAGGGCAGCAGCCTTCGCCGCTTCGCGTTGGGCCTCCCAGCCGCTGGTCAGCCCCTTAAAGCCGATGAAAGTGCGGTCGAGCGTCGGGATTAATGTATTGGCCAGCGTGCTGACCGCGATGTTACTCCCACCGGCCAGGCCACTGATCACACTTCGCAGCCCTTCGAAGCCGCCCTGGCTGGCGCTGAGCGCACCGCTCAACGAGTTAAGCTGACCACCGGTGCGCTTCGCCTGATTGCCTATCTGGGTCAGCGCTTCGGTGGTTTTCTGGCTTTCCTGCTGCGCCTTGCCGGTAAAGTTTTTTGACGCGGTTTCTGCCGTTCTGAATGAATCGACAATTTGAGATTTAAAACTGGCGGAATTCAGGTGCAACGCTACCGCCAGAGTAGCTACATCGGCCATTACATGAGCGCTCGCACAACGGCAGCACACTGTTCATCAACATCAGATGCGACAGGGGCTGACAGATTGACAGGGGGCGGGGCAGCAGTATCGGACGTTGCCTTATCCACCAGCGAATAGAATGCCTCCCAGTGCTGGATAATGGAGGCCGGGAGGGCTGCAATTTTTCTGACGTCTGGCTCACCGAAGCGATCGGCCAACTGATAGATCAGCCATAGCCACGGTGAGTGGGTCAGTTTTTTTCGGCTTCCTCCAGCGTGCCGTAGCTGTGGTTCTGGATAGCGCGGATTGCATCAAATAACGCCGCGTTATCATGCGCGGCCAGCAGTTCCGCCGGTGACGGCAAATCAGACGCCGGTACTGATTTACCCTGCTCGTCAACCAGTGCAGAGAGGATCAACTGAGCACCCAGCAGTGTTGCTGCCTTTTGGTCACTCTCTGCCTGCGCCTTTCCAAGCCCTTCGTCGTAATCCATCAGTTCACATACCGTCAGGCGGCGAATATGTACCGGTACGCCAAACAGCGTGTGCGGCACAGCCGTATTGATGGGTTGAAGCAGCGCGGTCTTGAGGTTGATTTTCTTCTGGGTCATGCCATGTCCTTACTTAATGGTTACGGTTGCGGTTGCGCTGTTGACAGTGTCTGACCGCTCGGCAGACAACACCACGCGATAAACGCCTGCATCCGCCGCCACAACTGAGTTTTTGGTATAAGTGGCAGAGGTTGCACCGCTGATATCAGTGCCGTTTTTCTGCCATTTGTATTTAACGGGCTTGCCGTTACTGGAGGTAGCCGCAACAGTCAGGGACAAATTGCCCCCGACTGCCAGATCAGCGCTCTTCGGCTGGGTAGTCACGCTGATCACACCTTTGGGGCCACAGCTCCCCAGGTGTTGCTGTTCTGCTTGCCTTGCACCGTGATCTGAATGACTTCACTCGCCGGAGCGGTGATTTCATTCATCTTCCAGCCGGACAGCGAGAGGATCGAGGTGGAGGTGCGGCCGTTCGGCAGCTCAACATAGAACTGAACGGTTTCGCGGTTGTCCGCTGCGGTCAGGAACGCCGCAAAATCGGTATTGGATGGATCGTCGATAAACCCGATCGACTTCTCCGCGCCTTCCGGCAGGTCGGAGATAAATTGCTTTGTGGTGTCGATAAGGGTCGTGCAATCGACAAAACTGCCGGTCTGCCCCATCTCGCCCACAGCCTTACAGTTAACCAGCGCCTTCATGGCCGTCGGTGCTGCGCCGACAGCGCCCCACTTAACAACCGTGCCAGCCGGAAGCATGGCGTACTCTGGCGACGTTTTATCAGCCATAATTTCCCTCACTTAATGATTGTGGCAGCGGTCGCTACCGGTTTTCGATGCCGTAGCGGAGTTCTGCCGCCAGGATGCGTAATACGCGGGTTTTGTTGTAATCCAGCGCCGGGCGGATAAACGGTACGGCAACCTGCTTAACCGTGCCGAATTCCTGCGCCAGCGCCTTCATGTGATGCTTCTTGCTCGGGCCGACCTTGAATGTCATTACCGTCAAATAACGGGGATCGTTCATGCGGCTCGTACTGCGGATTTTTATGTCGTCCCGCATGTGCGGCCCGGTGCTGCTCTCATCAAAACCGGCATGCTGTTTCATGTCTTCCAGCACCGGCTCCAGCGCCGCTCGCCCGGCATCTCGCAATACCTTAACCGCTTCATCCCCCATCGCCTTTAGCTGACGCTCCAGAGAATCCAGGCCCGTAACGTTTATGCTGATCATGTGGCGTCCTCCGGATAACAGATGACGTAATCACGCACAAGCCGGTACTGAACGCTGTTGTTGGTGAGTGTGGTTGCCCCTTGTTGCATCGTGCCGCGTGTCACCGTCTGAACGGGCCAGCGGCCAATATGCCCATGCTGAATGCTCTCCCAGGCGGCGCAGATAGCCTTATCCAATTCAATGAGGCGCGCGTAATCGCCGATGACATAAAGCGCGACCTGAAAACGCCCCTGAATCAGTGCCGTGCTGGCTAGCCCGGTATCAACTTTCGGGTTGCTGACCTTCTGATACGTCACGCCTTCCTGTTCCGGGTCAGGCAGCAACAGCGGATACGCTGGCAGGCTCGTTAGTGCCTCCAGTGCCGCTTTGATTTCATACTCGATCATGACGAATATCAGCCTCCGCCGTAATTAACAGCCGATCTCGCTGCGAACGATCTGGCGCACGAACGGTAAAAGTTCGCTGCTGAAAAACCACCTGCCAATCAACGGTAATTTCATCCCGTGGCCGTAGCGTGAACAGCATGGTTTCCACCACCTGCCCCTGTTCACCCGTGCGAATTTTTCGGTTGGAGATCGGCTCCGCATCGGCCCAAACCTCAGCGACGAACTCAAAGGATTTGACCGGTGCGCCGGTCTGCTTATCGCGAAGTGTAACGGGACGTAGAAGCTTGATGCGAAACTCCAGCGAACCTGCGCGTAATGATTTCATAAGCCGTAAATCCGATAGGGTTGGAGTAAAGACTCAACAGCCAGCGGCAATTTAGATGCCGACGCGCCAACAATCGCAGCCTCGCGGTTCGCGTACCAATGCCCGATACAAAGCAGCATTGCCGTGCGCACATCATCATCCAGCAACAGGTGATCTTCGTCGGTATCGTATCCGGGGTCGGATTCGCTGGCGTAAAGGGTGCGGCGGGTATACATCTCAACATGTTTTTTCGCCGCACCGATATAGACACCGATTAGGGTGTCATCCGCACTGAAATCAGGTTCCAGGCGGCAATGCTCTTTCACCAATTCCAGTTCTAACATGGCTCACCTTACTTTTTGGATTTCTTGGCCGCTTCTGGCTGCTGCTCCTGCTGCTCCTGCTGCTCCTGCTGCTCCTGCTGCTCCTGCTGCTCCTGCTGCTCCTGCTGCTCCTGCTGCTCTGCAGGATCGTCATCACTCACCTGCTCGGCATAGCCTTTTTTGATCAGCTCGCGCCCGTGAAGCTCCTGCGTTTCGAACAACTCGCCGTCATTCACCACCCGGCTACCGAACAAGATCGGTACAAGTGCTTTAACTTTCATGGGTATCTCCTTGAAAGCGGCCCGAAGGCCGCTATGCGGTGCGGATAATTAACCGCCGGTTGGTGGGGTTGGCACAGTGAAAGCACCGGTAACAAACGCTTCAGGTCGTTTGACCGCCAGCGCCACACGCTCTTCGCAACGAATCGAGATCATGTTCTTCTCGAAGTCGTCGGCGTTCTCGGTACTGATCACAACGTTTGCCTCTTCACGGTCAAAGAGCTGTGCGCCCGCGCTGAAAGCACCGGTCAGGAATTTGCCCAGGAACGCCGAAGACTCCGTCGCGACAACAGGCAAGCCCCAGAGAGTCGGGCCGGTTAGCGCGGCTGGATTGGCGAGGATATAACGCCCCAGCGTATCCTTGATCAGCTCAATCTTGGCCCAGTCGATGAAGTGCAACACATGGCCGGTGGCAGGGAAACGTGCCAGTTGTGCCTGCAACATTGCTAAACGCAGATCGTCAATGCCGTTTTGCATAGCGACTTCAAACGCCGCCTTATACTTCGACGCCTGCGGCATGATGCCTTCCAGGTGTGCGCCAGTGCCGTCACCGAACAGAATTTCCTGCTCTTCGACATACTTCAGGCCGTAACGCATTTCTGCATCAACGGTCGATTGCAGCTGCGGAAAGTCATCCAGAATCTGCTTGGAGGCTTTGAACAGATGCGCCAACGTGCGAACCGGCGTGATTTTTTCAGCAAACTGGATATCGCTGTACGGCTTAGGCGTGTTTTCAGGCACGGCAGCAGCCTTGTTGGTGAAGCCGGTTTGTTGCACCCAATAAATCGTGTTGGAGCCGGTGGTGCCTGGTGCGATCAAGTCGCGAATAAACAGGCGTTGTTTCGGCGCGGTATCGATACCCGGCAGGCGTTGTGGGGCCACAATCTGCCCTGGAACATCGGTAGAGATCAGCGTCGCGTTAACCGGAATGCTCAGCCGTTGTGAGGCCTGAATACCGGATGCAAAGTCTTTCAGCGCTTCCGCAGAAATCACCTGCTGCCCGACCGATTGAACCACTTCAGCCGCGCGGTTCAATGGCATTTGCGCCACGTGCTGCTCCAGCTCACCCAGCGCGGCCTTCAGCGTTTTCTCTGCTGCCTTCATGGCGTTCAGTTCGGTCGCCATTTTATCTACGGCGTCCTTAGTCTCTGCGGACAACTCGCCTGATTTTTTCGCCTCTTTCAGGGCGTCCTCTGCCTTGGCGTTAAATTTGCTGGTTGCATCTTCGATAGATGCGGTGACTTTTTTCAGAATCTCATTAACTTCAGACATAATTTCTCCAAATAATTAGCACGCCGCGCACAGCCCGCTTAATGCGGCGTTCAGCTTGGCAAGGATTTCAGGGGATGGTTCGGTAGCGCTCGGCGTACCCGTAGGATCGGTAACAGCGCTCGGCGTGCTACCTGTTAAGGCTTTCAAAAGTTTTCGGCGTTCTGACCGAGGGGTATTAGCCTTGGCCAGTATGGAATCCAGCTTGCGCAATGCTGCCGCCGGTGAGTCTTCATCACTGCTTACCGCATCGGATGACAACAGGCTATCGGCCAGCCCTTTCTCGATGGCATCACTGCCGCCGATGTAGCTTTCGCCGTCCATCAACTGCTTGACGGTGTCGCTATCGAGTCCGGAGCGGGCGGAGTAAATATCCGCCATTGCGTTATCGAAAGGTTCGAGGTACTCAACCATTGCAGCAAAGTCATGACGATTACCGATCGCCACCACCCAGCAGTTATGGATCATCAGGAAAGCACCGCGGCCAATTTGAATCTCGTCACCGGCCATCGCAATGATTGAGGCTGCGCTTGCAGCCAGCCCCAACACTTTTACGGTTACTTTGCCCTGGTACTCTCGCAGCAGGTTGTAAATCGCCAGCCCCTCAAACATGTCCCCGCCCGGCGAGTTAATGTTTACGGTAACGTCAGCGCCATTCATTGAGCGCAGCGCACCGGCGATCCGTTTCGCTGTAACGCCTTCGCCCCAGTAATCCTGGCCGATAACGTCGAACACCGAGATAGAATTGTCGTCAGAGGCAGCGGCCTTTAGACCGCCATTCCATCTTTCGAGCGCCGAAGGCAGCGGCTCACAGGTAACGCCCGCGCAGGGACGCCCCGCCGGTGCGACCGGAAGTCGTTTTTTTGTCATGGGGGATTGCTCCTACGCCGCTTTTTTCAGCGGTGACTGGTCTTCAGGAATATCGGGGAAAAGATAATTATGCAGCCGGGTGATAGCGCCAGCCTGAGCGCCGAGATTGTTCTGTTTCAAGTCCTCAAGCGGGGTCAAGTTAAGCTGCACGGTATAGATTTCACCGCCAGGAATCGGCGGCAGGTTTTCAAGTCGGCGTACATCGTTGCGACTCATCCAGCCATTCTGCAGAGCGGTGGTGTAGTACGCCGCGCGGCCAACACTGTCGGCACGCAACAAACCTTCCACCGAGAACTCTGCAAAGTAATCTTCATCGCTATCGAGCAGGCAACGTGAGATTTCTTGCTCGATGTTCACCAGCAGTGGGCGTAGCGTGTTGGTCAGGAAAATCAGGTTCATCCCTTCAACACTCGATGCCCAGCTACTCTGCTTCGTCACATGCCCCACCATGAAAGGCGGCACCCGGAACCAGCGGCAAATTTCCTCAATGCTAAAGGCTCGGCTCTCCAACATCTGCGCGTCTTCAGGATTCATCGTGACATTCTGGTACGATAAATCCCCTTCCAGCACCATCATTTTACCGGCGTTTTTTGAACCGGCGAACGCGGCTAAGTATGTGCGCAGACGCTCTCGCTGCTCTTTATTCAGAGCAACTTTCGAACTGATGTATCCTGACGTTTGCAGACCGTTTTCAAAGATTTTTGCCGCCGACTCATCAACAGCCATCGCCGCCCCAAACACGTCACGGCCCGAACTCAGCGGCATCATGCCGCAGACACCATCCAGACCAAAGCCGCGAATGTGCATCATCCGGTCGACCGGTATCACGCGCTTTTTGCCATCCTCGGTGTAGGTGTACTGCAACTGCCCGGTATCCAGACGTTTAACCACCATGTTTTGAGGCAACAGCGGATTAAGCGCCACCAGCTTTCTGCCAATCATTTTTTTCTCAATGAAGGCGTTTCCCCGCAAACAGATGCTGGCCACCACCATCAACATGAACCTGGACGGCGTCATTTCGAGGTTAGGACGGCGGCACAACACCTGGTATGCCGGGTGATCCTGCGCCAGCTTACGAGAACCATCGGCCTCACGACGATAGACTTTCATCGGTAAAGTGGAAACCGATTCGCTGAGTAACCGAATGCAAGCCCATACAGCGGAAAGCTGCATAGCCTTGTCAGCAGTGACCACCTTGCCGCTGCTGCTGGTGCCGAACCATTCTTGCCAGAATGTCCCGGTAGTGAGACTGATAGGAACACCCAGCCAATTTAAAAGGGCGCTTTTAACGCGCCCAGGTTGCTTGTTTTTGCCCATCAGATACCTACCATGATCGGATCATCGAAAAAGCCATCAATATCGCCGTCATCCTCAACAACGCCGTCAGCAGCACCGACTGCCATCGCCAGCCCTACTACGCCATCTATGCGGCCATTACTGCGCCGTTTGCTGAATACCCGGTTACCGCTTTTATCTTCTTCAATAACCGCGTTTGCCGCGTTCCAGCGCAGACAAGGATTAAACAGGATGGTGATTTCTTTCTCGGTGATGAGTTGTTCGAGCAGCTCGATTGAATGCGGCATCCACAAGCCCGACTCCGCCGATTTTCCGAAGCCTTGCCCATGAGGAACCAACGGAACGGTCACCCCTTCATCCAGCAATTCAGGCTCGAGATAATCCATGTGATAGCGGTCGAAGGCGATCGACTGAATATCAAAGAGTGCTGCCAGCTCGGCGATTCGTTTAGAAACGAAGCCGTAATCGATAGCGCTGCCCTTTGGCGCATGCAGGTACTTTTCACGTACCCAGGAATCATACGGAACGCGGTCATTTCTGGCCCTGTCGTGCAGCGTGTCGCGCGGCGTCCAGAACTCCACCAGCGCCGTCTTAATACGCGGGAAATACAGCCCCAGCGCTGTCAGGTCACGCTTGCCGGACAAGTCCAGACCGCCAAAACACTCTTCCCCTTTCAGGCTTTCGATATCGAATGTTTTTTCACATGCCATCCAGATATCGCCACCGATCCACGGGTTTTCAGCATCCACCCATTCGCAGAAGTTAAGGCGTCTGACCAGGCTTTCTTTCGACGGCATGCCCCGCGCATCTTCCACCTGCTCGCGTAAATATTCTAGTTGGAACGTATGCCCCATTGAGGGGTTGGCTTTTGCCCAGCAGGACTCATCCTTGAAAGGATCGTCACCCTCATCCAAAGAGCAGATGAACGCAAAGAAGGCATCGTTAACTTTCTGACCGGCGGCGAGTTGTTTGCCGTACTGGTGGTACTCGTAGCAAACGCTGGTTTTATCGTGACCGCTGTTTGTGATCATGAAGATGAGCGCTTGCCTGCGGCCTTTTGTCCCGGCGCGCATCATCTCAACCACTTTGTTGTCTTTGTGCTCATGCACCTCATCAATGAGGCAACAGTGCGGACGCGGCCCTGATTGCCCATCATCAGAGCTGATCGGGCGGAAAAAAGAACCCGTTTGCAAAAATGCCAGGTTCCATTCTTTACCGGCCCCGCCGGAGGGATCGATACGTTGGGCCAGCGCCGGGGACTGGTTCACCATCGCCACCGCATCACGGAACAAGATCATCGCCTGGTCTTTTTTCGTGGCCGCTGCATAGACTTCAGCGCGCGGCTCTTTGTCTGCAACCAGACAGTAGAGGCCAATCCCAGCGGATAATGGCGACTTGCCGGAGCCTTTGCCTGATTCAATATATGCCGTTCTGAATCGACGCGTGCCGTTTGCTTTTTTCCAGCCAAACAGTGAGCCAACAACAAATGCCTGCCATCCAAGAAGGACGAAAGGCGCGCCTTCATGTTCACCACCGTTCAACTTCAGCACTTTGGCAAAGAAGTCAACCACGCGGCCAACAGCATCAACATCCCAATACAGCCCCCGGCTTTCACCTTCGGCTAAATCATTAAGGTGACGTTTGCAGGCGTTTCGGATATCAGGCCCGGCAATAATTCGACCTTCGGTAACATCCAGCGCATATTGCGTGGCTGGATCAGGTGCCGAAGAATTCGGCGAGCGGGTCTTCTTCTTTCTCTCCACCATTTACTTTCACCTTTGACCTGGCGGCAGGCGTCAGACCAAACTCCACCAAATAACTTTTGAAGCGTCGATCGGCGTCTGCCAGCATGGCAACCGCAGGGTTAGCCTTAATCAAAAAGCCCCCCTCCGTTTGAACGGTATACGTTCGGCCCTCGTCGGCGATCGTGTTGCGCAGTTGCAATATGTCGGCGTAAATATCGCAGAGCCGCTCAAGCGCAAAAGTATCGGCAACGGTCAGAACGCCCATGCCGTCCAGCAGCACAGTCATTTTTCCCCAGGCCGTTTTCCCCCAGTCCGTCAGGTGCGAAGGTGGGCTGGGAATTTCTCTCGCCGGTTGCGGCTCTTTATCATTAAGTTTACGTTTGCCCGGATTGCCGGTGACCACCTTGAGGTGGGACGGTTTCGGGCGTCGTCCTGCCATCGGAACCTCCCAGAAAAAAACTTTTCATTTCGCGGTTGTGCGCAAAAATGACAAGCGGCGGTCTTTAAGGGCGAGAGGGGTGAACTCTTACCCCGCCCCTCCCCACCGCGTTCAAACGCCGCTGTCAGCGGTTCCAGTGCGACGCTGGGTCGAGTGGCAGGCCGTCGGGCGAGCACCCTATTACCTTGCCGGTCTTCTCCATACGTTGCTTTGTGGAGTCGTGGTGTGGCTTACATAATCCCTGCCAGTTCTTGCGACTCCAGAACAGGTGCTGAGCCGTCTTCATTTCCTCGGGCGTCTTCGCTTCTTTCATGCGGTGCGGCACGATGTGATCCACCACCGTTGCTGGCTCAATACGGCCCATCTGCTGACACATGGCACACAGAGGATTCTCCCGCAGGAACACAAGCCGTTCGGCTTGCCATTTGCTGCCGTAGGGTTTCTTGATGCTCATATGGAACTTCCTGCTAGTTAGTTGGATATAACCCCGACGATGTAGCAAACCACCTTGTGGGTATTCAGATCGTTTATTCTGTCAAAGGCACTCGACGAATGCCTTTTTCAGAATTTTATAAATTAGGCCAACTGCAAAACGCCGTGCTCTTCCGACTCCGAGTAGGCGATCAGGCCGCTGTACTCCGGCACGTGCTTACCATCATCCGCCTCGAACGCATCAATAAGCCCATGCGTAATGGTGTATGACGGCTGACCGTCTTCAGCCGCGAACCGTGCCAGCTCTTTGATTTGCTCTTGAGTCAGCACAATCTTGCTGACCTCCATCTCTTCCATGCGGCGGCGCTTCTCTTCTAAATAGCGCTTACGGCGCTCGTAAAACTGCTTGCTCATTGCTCTCTCCCGGCGCTCTGCGCCCACTTGATCAACGCCTCCATGCGTGAGGCGCACACCTTCATTTCGCCTTGTTTGACGTGCAGCGCTGTCACTGCATCACCGAACGTTGTGCCGGTGAACGGCGCGTCATCGCACTGTTGCAGCAGCACCGCTGGCGGCAGGATGTAAATCATCTGCGTGCTCTGCGGCTTTGGCCTGTCCGCGCAGGATGTCGAGAGCAGCACTAGGCAGAGGCTTGTTGCTACAGCCGCTCGCGTCCAGAGCCTCGCGCAACGCTTTGTTTTCTGCATCAGCCTTCCCTCTCAGTTTCCGCTCTTTTTCCAACTGCGCGGCGCTCGCTTGCCTGTCAGCATCTGATGCCTGTTTCATCGCCACCAGCGCCGCGTCTTTGGTGTTTAACTTTTCCACCAGCGCGCCGTTATTCCTTTTGGATTTATCCAGGTCATCGCGCAGAGAAAGCGTGTAGAGCACCAGCACTGCGGCCAGCAGCGCCACCAGCAGAGGCCACGCTTTGATAATTACATCCCACCACCAGCGCCAGCTCATAACAGCACCTTGCAAGCACGTTCGAAGCGTTCGCTCCTGTCCTGCAGGCCGTTTGTCCCGCCGTTAATGCGCCGCGTGGTCAACTCAACATCACCAGCGTTGCGACCACAGTCGTTAGCTTTCCAGTACCAGCCAGCCGAACGCATTCCGTTCAGGTCTTGTTCCAGCAGTTCTGGATGACCAACCAGGTCAAGCTTCAGCGCCGGGCCGCAAGCCATGTAGTTTTTCAGGCCGGTCGTTTGCATAGGCCCGCGTCCGCGATACTTCCAACCATCCCCGCTGGCGCTGTTACCCATTCGCCCGCCGTAGACCAGATTGGCAATAGCTTCCTGCTTGGCTGGCTGCTGGGCTGTACGCCCCAACATCCGGCACTGATAGTCAGTCAACCGCTTGGCTTTCGATTTAGGGCCGAATGTAGCGATCAAGCCATCAACGCTGTAGTTGAATGATTCGACCTTGGCCGTGAAGCCGTTCGACTCATGGCCGATTTGAGCGATAAACATCGCCTGCTCTAACGGCTTGTTGATGCCGAATTCTGCAAACGTTACGAGCAGGTGCGGATACCAGCGCGCAGCTAACCCGGCGCTGATACCTGCCGCCCGTTGAAAGTCGTTTTGTGTCATAGGTCTATCTCAAGAAAGGTTTAGCCAGGTGCATGACATTCCCGCGTGCCGCCAGCACCGTGACGCAAAACGCGATATTGATGAATGTCTCCGACCAATCGGCACAAACGTACTCACCGGTCAGGATGCGGATTGGTACGGACGCCGCCGCGATAATGAGGAAATATGCCGCCCATGCGGCTAATGGCCGATGAGTGCCACCAGCCCTGCGAAATGTCATCAGACGCAACGCGATAGCCGTGCAGGCCACCGCATTCACAATCAAGATAATTTCACTGGCCATCACCACTACCTCCCCGCAGCCGCTTAAACCACTGCCCCGGATTTTCCGACTGCTTGCTGATGTACATGAAGATGCGAACCGCCACAGCAGCAGCAACTACAGCACCCAGCGGCCTTTCTGCGTGAATAGCGTCCGGGGTCAGGTAGTTGATGGCGTCAGTGACGAACCCAGCCGCCAGCGTGCCAATCATGAACGATGCCAGGAACGACGCCAGACGATGCCAGATTGAAAGATCAGCTGCCGACAGGACATAAATCACAGCACCAGCGAAAGCACCGATGATTACGCCCGTATCTGCTCCCGCCACCAGCCCAGCAATAGTGATACCGCCAATCATGTAAGTCCCTGCGGCGGTACTGGTTACCGGTTCGGACATGAGTTATCTCCTGTGTTAGCTCAGCCGATGCCGGGCGTTAGATGCAAAAAGCCCCAGCAAATGCCGGGGCCACTAAGTTGTATTGGTAACTTTGGTCAGGCCACGATCACTTCAACCAGGTGCAAGTTCTTAATGAGTTTTGTCTTAAAATGAGGATGAGTTTCCCCAGACACTTGCCCTCACTTCGGAATAGTCCTAAGTTGAAATTGTCATATAGAGTTATCAATATCTAATATGTGTCTTGTAACATTTGATACACCAGAATGGCTTCTCTAGCCCGCACACGCGGGCACCTTCACCAGAGTAGCCCTGGCGAGTAGAAGCAACATCGAACCGACAGAGTTCGCAGCAGTACCAACACATTTACCGGGGATTAAGATATGAAAAATGAATTAGCAGCAGCTGTCGCTATAGGCAGCGTCATTCTGTTTACCTTACTGGTTGGTTCGCCATCCATAGTGGTTCACTGATGCCCTAACGAATTTCATTCAGGGTATTTTCACAAACATTAAGGCGAAGCCCCATCACCCCGCTGCCGACACAACCCCTCAGTTGGGACACCGGTTAATGTTGGATGAGGCTTCGCTTTAATTTATCAAAAAAAAAGGCCACCAGAGGGTAGCCTTGTGATCGATAAAAAATTAAAACTCTTGGTAAACTGGTTGAAAAGCATCACACCACTGCCGTAAGGTCGATGCACGACGCTTAATGGTGGTGGTACTAAGGGATAAGCATTTTTCCATTAGGAACTCTTCTGCTGTCTCAGCTTTGACCCCTTTGAGGTTTTTCGCATTGCTCCACATAATCCAAGCCCAGCCACAGTGGCTCGCTTCAAAACTTCTTGCCGCTATTTTAAGTTTTGACTCTACAGAAGACTCTGCGAGCTGTTGCCCTAAAGCGGCAATGGAGCCATTAGCATTCAAGAAGCCAAGTATTTTTGCAGCATGAATGTAATAGAAAATATGGCGTTCATCTAGTCCAGTAGATTCCAAGTTCAGGTATTTATCTTTATGTTTTAGCTCTACAATTTTAAATACCTGATCAATAATATTGGCCTGTGGGACTTGATAGCCGCCGACAAACTCGCTTGCAAGCTTAGCCAATCCATTGATGTAAATTAATGCATTAGGCTTGCTGAGAGAGAAAATCAACTCACCAGTACTATTGCTTTTCAGCTCCATTGTTGTACTTGTTTCAATTACACTTTGAAACAGTGCTTCAATCATCTGCACGTCTATATTATTTTTTTTAATGTAGGGAATGATATCCCTTTTGTACAGAATGAGGTCATTAAGACCTTTCAAAAGCGGTTCGAAATGCTCAAGCTTTTCAGCCTGAAATGAGAGTGCGAACGACCCAGGCCTTCCAGATATGGGGGTCATCGCATCCTTTTCACCGACAGCTTCTAATATAGAATTATATAAATCATTAAATTTCTCGAAAACTTTAGAAACACCATTTAGCATCAAAGGCACTTGGCTATTTTTAGCGCTCTTCTCGATATGAATCTCATGGGTCGAAAACTGCACTTCCGCGCCCAACTTACCAGTATCAAGGACTGGTGTTACCCCACTGATGAATAGTCCAGGCCTTGGAAGCTTTATCGCTGCCGCAATATCTTGAGATTCTCTTGTTATATATTCCGGCTCTTCAGAGTCATCATACGGAATATTCACTTGATAATAAGAGCGCTGTTCTTGATAAGACAATACCGCATGAATGTCTATTCTCTTCCGCTCTAGATGCTCCAGTCTGCCTTTGGATATTGGGATTATAAACCATTTATCATAGTCATCATCATCACCTATCCAATAGACAACAAAAAGCCCTCCAACTTCATTGGATACTGAAAAAAACCTAGGCTCTTCGAAAAACTCATATATGTTCTTGAAAAACAAAGAGCCAAATTGTGTGTCGGACAAGAATAAGTTACTCATTTATTCAGCCCCCGAGTACATGCAAAAACCTCATGTATCTGAGAATTCAATTTTAACCACAAAGTATGATGAAATGGGTCGGAAAAGGTTTTCATCATTTTTCCATTTTCAGCACATACAGTGCCTTTAGCGACGTATCTCTGCCCAGTCCCTTCCGGAAACTTATCAAATGCATTTACAACTGCACTTTCCTCGGTATAAACAGAAACACCGTAACAACATTTAAGTTTCAACCCGCTGAATTTTTTCAGTCTATTAGGTTTCTCTTTATACATACTCAAAAAGCAACCCTGCTGCGGAGGGTTACTCTTCACGATACGAAAGAACTCACCTTCTGCGTCCTTTGCTTCTTTGGGCGGAACGTTTTCAGGAAAATAATTCGGGTACTCATTATTAGCCTGATTAACTTCTTCTTGTTTTTTGTCTGTCATATTCTTTGCTCTTCAAACTATTCAAACTGCCAAGTTCAACGTGAGCTAAAATTACCGTCCGTTGGCATCGCAACTGAATATAGCAGACACTTAATAGTCAAGACATACTGTAAATTAAAACAGAAGACACTGAAAAGTTACCATTATGGCTCACATAGCAGTATGTAGTTGTTATTGCTCACTTCTGGCACTACATATCGAAAACCAATAACCTTCCAAAATTGCAAAAACCCGCTCAGTGGCGGGTCATTTTGTTGCATCGCTTGATGGTACAGCTTCGCGAAAGCATACCTGTATTATGCAGTTTCTTTGGCTATTTTCAAGATATTTTTGCATTTTTCTTCATTTTCGATGCAGATAGCCGCACGAACGGCGACGAATACCGCAGAATTGAATATTTCAATGCACCAGCGCACCCGGTCATCCACCTGATCGCGTGTCAGCCAGGGAGCGTAATGATTTTGCATATAGCGCCCCAGCACCGAGACCGTATTGTTCCGGCCCGTGTAGAACAGCTTGCCGATGATGTAGACCGGGTTATCGTGAGTCATCGACGCCAACACCGCTTTTTCCATGAAGTCGCATTCCTCGCCAGCGTCAGCAGCCACCAGCATTGAGCCCAGAGAGCGTTGAGGCCAGAGGATAGTTGTTGCCTTCTTCAACTGCTCCTCCCCGCGATACCCAAGTTTGCGCAGGTCGCCCAGCACCTTCACAATTCGCGCCGCGCTTTCGTCGTCCCACTGCTCAGGCACGATTTGCCCCCATACACCGCTGCCGCCACTGCACTTCAACTTCCCGTCGGTGTTGCCGCCGTACATATCGCCCCAGGCGTTCAATAGCGAGGTGATCCACAATGTTTGCAGCCGGGTCAGGCGCTGGTACTTACCCAGGTATTTCTTGCGAGGAACACCGGCAACAGTCGCCCAGGCGTTGTGTTTGATTTCTCGTTTCTGTTTTGGGGTCATCATGCTGCCTTCTCCTGCTTCAATGCTTTGCGTTTGGCTTTATACGTGTCGCGGATGCGCTCATAGTCACTGCGGCCCAACTTGCCGACTTTCGGCGGTGGCCCCATTAACCGGTCAAACCGTGCCTGGCCTATCTTGGCGATCAAGTTAGGGCGGTATTCGCTCAGGTTCGCGGATTTGAAGTTGTTACAGACCGAGCACTGCTTGTGGCAGTTATCTTCATCAAAGCGCAGCTCTGGATGGCTCCCAACGGTGCGGTAATGCCCGGCGTGGTATTGGCCGGTGTGGTAGCGTCCACAGCTGATGCATGGCTCGTCGGCATCGCGCTCGCGGATGTAGGCGTTAAATTCGGTCTGCGCCTGGTTGATGAAGTAGCGCAGCGGCTTAACGGCCAGTTTGCGAATTTTCAGCTTGTCCTTGCGTTCCCTTTCCGCCTGGCGCTTACGTGCGTCACTCTGGTATGCGATAGCGCAGAGCGGGCCACAGACCTTTTGCAGATACTTCACCGGCGTGAACGTTTCACCGCATTGGGCGCACTTTTTCGCCTTGTACTGCTTCGGCTTAGTTGGTTTTTTCATTGTTTTCCTCGCGGTGGAATACCCACTCGTAGACCTCTGAGCCGTTAAGCAGCAGATCGTTAAAGTCGCCGGACTTCGGCCAGCGCACTGAGACTTGTTGGAGATCGTTCTTTGCCAGCAGATTGGCGCGGGCGCACTCAAACGCCGCAGCGTGGCCGGATGCGTTCTTGTCTGCGTCAGCAAAGATGATCAGGCGTTGCACTCCACGCGGTACGCGGAACTTCTTCATGAAGGTGGTGTTCAGCGTCGCCCATGTGTTGCATTGCGTGATTTGATGGCACGACAGCGCGGTTTCGATGCCCTCAGCGATGCCCAGCGTGGTAGACGGCGGGAACATGCGGATAGCGACCGAGCTGGCATGCTCCAGATAGCTGTCCTCCTGTAGCTTCATCATCTTTTTCGGCGCGCCAGCTACCGTGGCTTTTTTGTCCCCGTCGAGCAGGGTGCGGTGCAGGTAGCAAAGCTCGCCTTTGTCGTCCGTTGCCAGCGCATAGATGGATTGGTATTCGCCACCCGCTGCGCGTTGCCGGTCGCAGTAGCGCACGTTGTCTTGTGGCAGGCTGGTGATGCCGCGCAGCTTAAGGTAACGGTCTGCGCCGGTGCCTTTCAGGCTGGTCAGCGAGGCAAACTTGCAGCTCACGCGCTGGCGTTGCGAGGCTATGCCAGATGAAGGGCCACCAGCTTGATAACCCTCTTCCGGCGAGTAGACGCGGCCAATCAGCTTATCGACCTCTGCCGCCAGCGTTTTAAAGTCCTTGCCGGTTGCCCCGGTCAGCAGCGCCCAACCGTCACCCGCGCCGCATGCGCAGATGTAAGAGCCGGTGCCGTTCTTGTCGTCGCAACGATATTTGCCCTTGCGGCCACACAGCGGGCATTCTCCCTTAAAATGTTTTTTCCCAGTTACCGGGGGTAGGCCGTAAAACTCGAATATTTTCGGCCAATGGCCGATAGCTGCCTGTTTGGTATTCATGCGGCTTTCCCTTCGTTTTGCTTAGATTTTGCGTAGGCGATCTGCGTTGATTTGATGAAGTTGCTCACCACTGGTGTGATGGCCATCGGTGCGTGATACAGCCCTTGCGGCCATACCCCGAATTTTTTGCGGTAGACATGCGAGCACCAGCCGTCACTTACCGGTTTGCCCTGGGCGGCGCGCATGCGTTGGTAGTAGATGATTTGACTCCACCAGGCTTGTTTCACTTCTTTGGTGACAACCTCCTTGGCTTGCTTCACTTTTTTCAGGCCGCGTGATTTATCGGTTTCTACGTCCTCGCCTGCGATCGGCTTGAAGCCGCATTTCGGGCAGATGTAGACGCCGACCGGTTTCACGTAGTGGCATTGGGTGCATTCTTTCGGCAGGCGCTCAGGCTGGTCAGTCTTAACCACGCGCGCTGGCGTTTTCTCCATCCCGTCAGAACTGGCGGGCAGGTAGTCATATTCGATATCGTCGGGATAGCCGAGCTTATGCACGGTGCCTGTGTGGTCGAAGATGAGGCAGTGGTCTTTACCGGGCGCAGTGCGCAAGCCACGGCCAAGGCATTGCAGCCAGCGGATTTCTGATTTCGTCGGGCGGGCGTAGATGATGCAGCGGACATCGCTATCAAAACCGGCCACCAGCACGCCGACGTTGATGATGATCTTCGTGATGCCCTGCTCAAACCGGCGGATCGTCATCTGGCGGTCTTCGTGTGGCGTCGCCGCCGTCATCACTTCAACGGTCACACCCACTCTGCTGAATTCAACGGTCACGTAATTTGCGTGGGCCACGTTGACGCAAAAACAAATGGTCGGGCGGTCTTCCCCGTTCTCCAGCCAGTTCTTAACGATATCGCCCACCAGCGTCGGGTCGCTCATCACATCTGCAGCCTGCTGTTCTTTGTAGTCTCGGCCATAGCCTGCTTGCTCTGACGTCTCCACTTCGCTCAGGTCTGGGTGCGATGGGGCATAAAATTCGTATTTGCTCAGCGCGCCGATAGCGATCAGCTCTTTCATCGTCGTCGGCTTGATCAGCTTCTGGTAATACGTCCCCAGCCAGGCCGAGAACGGAGTACCGGACAACCCGATCACTTTCACGCCTTTAGCGGTCAGCTTGTCGATGAATTCCAGCATTTTTTTGCGCTTCAGGTGCGCCTCGTCGATGATCAGCAGATCGATGTTGTCGGGGAAGTCGCGGCGGATCAGCGTATCGGCTGATGCGATTTGAATAAGTCGGCTCGGGTCATATGCCGGATGGTCGCGCCAGATGTAGCCGATCTCCTCAGCTGGCAACCCGTACTCAATAAAACGCGTTGCGGTCTGGTCGAGCAGGACGGTATACGGGGCCACAAACATTATGCGCATGTTGCGGCTGATGAACCCGCTGGCGATCAGCGCCGCGATTGCGGTTTTGCCGAACCCGACCGGGGCGTACATCATGAACGAGGCGTACTGTTTCCACGCCGCGCGCAGCATGTTCAGTGCAACTATCTGTTTTTCGCGTGGCTGGATTGTAAGCGTCATCGTTATCTCCTCGTTTAATCGTCTAGCCGTCTAAATGTCCGTTTGGCTTTTTTAAACACTCGATCCCTTAAAGATCTTCTCTCTGGTAAAGCCCGTTCCTTCCCCCACACCCCAACCCGATCACCCCCCTTTCCCCCCTCTTACCCTTCCCCTCTCCCCCGTTTAAAAAAACACCGGCTAAAAAATTCATGCCGCTACCCTGTTTTGCCCCACCAGCGGTGGCGCGGTTGTCATACCCTGGCCTGCCCGTGAATACCGCTCGACGTACAGCCGCAGGCGCGTGTTAGCCGCTTTGCGGCCAGCGTTCTCCTGCCGGTAGGAAACCTCCTCGGCGTCGAACGCTGTGCGGTAAGCCTCCTCGTAGGCGTGCGCAATCTTCCCGCGCTGTCCGTGCGGTAACTTACCGAGCTGGTCTTGAATCCATGCGGCATCCTCGCGGCAATACACCGCAGGCATGGCGGTTCGAACAAACGATGCAGGCTCCATACGCTTACCCTCCGGTTGTGAAATACAGCAGTTCCCTACGGCATAGGGCCGCACCACTTCGCTTTGTGGATTGGGGTGACTTCCGCCGGACAGAACACGCTATAGAGCAACAGGATGTGCTCCTGGAACGTCGCGATCAGGCGGTAGGTATTGGCGTCCAGCGCTTTACGCTCGGCGGCGTCTATCTCGCCGTCTTCGGTAAATTTGCGGACAAGTTCGGAGTGCTTGCCGATGTACTCAATCGCTTCCATCAGCTTGGCGTTGATGTCGTCTCGATCGACGTCTTCAACTTCGGGCAGACGCACGTTCACGCAGCGAGACTGGCGGGATACAGCATCGGCAAAGTGGGTATTGCCACCAGCTTGCTGTAAAACCATAAACCAGCCGATCGGGAAAATTTGGTTGCTGTTTGGGCGAAGACGGTTAAACAGCGCGTCTTCCGTAACCCCCAGCCACTGTGCAGCCTCAGCATAGCCACCAGGCAGACCAGTGATGATTTTGCGGGCGGAATTGACCACCCATTCAGGCTGTTTTTCTGCCTGCCAGTCCGGCGCTTTTTGCTGTGACACAGTTGTACTCCTCGGGCTGTGGTTACTTAATCTTCGATCTTGCTAGATAATTTCTTACGTCAGGCGGCGGCCAACTCAGGCCAGATTTTTTTCCAATCAGACGGACGAAGATCACGCCTGCTAACCTTCCCCTCGGTTGCGATCTCAATTTCTACGCAACGAGCGGGTGAGATGGGGCATCGACCAGATGCCATTTGTGAAAGATAAGAGCTGGAAACATTAAGTTGATCTGCCAACTTCTTGGCTTCACCTCTCTCCAACCCATCGATATAAATTTTTAGTTGCATAGGTCACCTCGTTAATTGAACGGAGTTTATTAAACACTAAACTAAACGTCAAGTATTTGCTTGTTTAGTTATTGCTAAGCACAATGAAAAAATGAATACGACTGAAAATCGGCGTGAACGTCTGAGGGCTTGGTTCGCAGACAAAGTGCTGCCAGCCAGCGAAAAGAGCTACCTGTCACAATTGATGACGGGTAAGGCATCTTTTGGCGAGCGGGCTGCAAGACGCCTTGAGAATAGTTATGGGATGCCGAAAGGCTTCCTTGATGACGTCAACGATGATCGGCTGGCAAATCAGCAAAGTAGCGATTTCAAAATCGAAGTTCTTGATGTCCAGGCAAGTGCTGGGCCAGGGGTAATCAACAGCGAAGTGATTCAGACCATTCGTTCAATTGAGTACACCAATGATCATGCGTTGCAGATGTTTGGTGGTAAGCAGGCATCACAAATAAAGATGATTACCGTTGACGGTGATAGCATGGCAGGAACAATTGAGGTAGGAGATGCTATCTTTGTCGATGTAAGCAAAGACTATTTCACTGGCGATGGTATCTATGTGTTTTTATTTAAGAATCACCTTCATGTGAAAAGGCTTCAGATGATGCCAGATCATTTGCTCGTCCATTCAGACAACTCGGAGTATGCCGATTGGGTTATTACTGAAGAAAACGAACATAAACTGAAGGTTATCGGGCGCGTATTACTCAGCCAGTCACAAGCATACAAGCGCCACGGATAAGTTATCCAGCATCCCCCCAACCCGGCCACAGTGCCGGGTTTTCTATATCCACTCATCCTCAGCAAATTCTAATACCTTTCTAACCAACTCTAAAAAATAAATTATCAAAATATTCAATTGGTTAATACTTTACGACACCTTAAGTTTAGTATTTACTTGACGATAAAGTTTATTGTTTATTAAACTCACCTCATCAACCCGAGACGCCACCAGCAAAACACCGCCGCAAACGTTACGGGTAAGGCAGGATGCCAACAGGCAACACGCCAAGGGGTGAGCGATGCAATCATTCCCCGGCCCCGAGAGGGATCGACCGGTAACGTTCTTTAAGGAAAGAGTGGATTTACCCTGCCGTCGAGAGCATCCGGCGGACAGGCATAAAACCACTACAGCAGAGGGTTACACGATGAACGCAGCACAACGCCGAAAGGCATATCGCAAGCATCCAAAAGCCGGTGAAACCGTAATTCTTCGCGGAGTTCCCCGCCTGGTGCTGGGGCCATGCACATTTAATAGCTACACCGGAGAAGAACGCACCAAGCCGTCAGTAAGCCGTGTTCGCGTGCAGATGAGCGGCGGTTCAACGGCAGCGCCTCTGATTCGCAACTTAACGTTCTAACACCCACCGCGCCCTACGGGGCGCACAATACGAAAGGATTACACGATGGCCAAAGCAACTATTTATTTCCATGCAGGCATGTCAAATAAGCAAGCCGCCGCAGTTCTGTTAAGCCGAAAACATGCGATCTTCGGCAACGCTCCATTCTTCAAACAAAAGGTTAGGTCTGATAACGCTGTTAAGGGATATACCAGGGTCGGACAGACTCTAGAAATGAAAGGTCGGCATATCCAGCGGAAAGCCAATAAATCAATTCCGCGTGGGCCTGCATTTATCGATATGTGGGACAGAGAACGAGTGAGCCACTGGTGACGATCATGAAATCTCTGAATTTCAGTCATTCCGGCGTCACTGGGTGTGCCGAAGTTTCAGGCAGTTCCGTTTTCGTTCGCTACGCCGGAGCCGCTTTCCACCTGTCAGCAGCTAAAGATGGGCTGCGCAAAAAGGTCATCAGCGAATTGGCTAAGGCCGGGCTGATGCCCAAAACGATATCTTCAAAATAGCCCCGGCTGCAGACGCCAATCTTTGCCGGGGCCTGACCAGTAGAACGGAGATTCAACATGATCAACCGCAATGTTAACACAGTCGTTGTCGATACCATGCGCGTGGCTCCTACCGTGCAAGCTGTACGCCTCACCTTCTTTGCCCGCCTGGTGAAAATCCTGTCCCAGAAAGGCCACCCGCTCTAAATCTTTGCTGTGTGTAGTCTTTGGCGGCCAGACCGAACTTCAACCAATAAGGGGTGAAGATAATGTTCATAGGCTGGTCGCCCTTTTTCATAGAGAGAAGAATTCTGGCATCCATTTAACCGTGGAGGGCGTCACCCGGCCCGAGTTCTTCTCTGTATGTGACGAGGAGAAATAGTATGTCTGAAAGCAAATGCACTCCCTTTAGCCAGCAGCTGGCTTATATCAACAAAGGCACCTTAGACCAGGAGCTTACCGAAGCGCTGGCCGAGGTTATTAAAATGGTTCGCGAAACCGGCAAGAAAGGCGCTGTTACGTTGACGCTTAATTGCCAGATGTTGAACAGCCGCGACGAAAACACGATGAAAATCACCCCGAACGTCAAGAAATCCATTCCTGAACTGGATCGGGCTGACACCATTATGTTCTCAACCGCCGATGGCGATTTAATGCGTGATGATCCATCTCAAGTGCAAATGGATTTGAAAGTCATTGATACAGCCCCCGCCGCAGCGCCTATTAAGCTGCAAGCCCACGGCTAATTAATTTAGCCAGCAACGTTAATATTAATTAAGGAAAATAGCATGCAAGAACTTGCAAGCCTCGCTAATGGCTCAGTGCGCGAAATTCAGGAATTGGCACTGACCGCGTTCACGCCGAAAACGGATATTCCAGTAGCCGTTGTGCCTAATGATCATAACGTCAAATCTCTGGAGAGTTATCAACTTCAGCCGTCCTTAATTCGCCAGGCGGTCAAGCTCATTTCAGCATCTTCACTGATTGCCTACGTTAAAAAGTTTTCCGACGAACGCACAGCAATTTTCGCCGATAAAACAGCAACCCGTATCGAAGCGGTTCTGGATTATCACTCGGCCCCAAATTCCGCTGAGTGGGCTAATCATCGTGCTGTTTACGATTGCCCGTATTCCGATGAGTGGCAAGCGTGGGCCGAACGTGACAGCCGCGCGATGAACCAGACGGACTTTGCAGAGTTCCTCGAAAACCACATCCGCGATATAGCGCCGATCAGTGATGACTACAAAGGCCCATCTGGTACGGCGTTGTTGGAAATGGTTCTGGCGTTCCAAGAAACCCGCAAAGCTGAATTCAAATCGGTGCGTCGCCTGCAAGATGGCACGTTCCAAATGAGCTATAGCGATGAAAAATCAGGAAGTGGTAACACCTCCCTGCCGGAAAAAATCAGCCTGGCCATCGCGCCATTCCATAACGGCGCACCTTACCAGGTTGAAGCCCGTATCCGCTACCGCCTGAAAGACGGCGGCTTAGCGCTTTGGTACGAACTTATCGAACCGAAAAAAATCGTTGAACATGCATTCACCGAGATCGTCGTAGACCTGGAAAACCAGCTCGAAAAAATCCCGGTTTATGAAGGTTCAATTAAATAAAGTGCAGTCTTATGCGCCACCGTGTGTGGCGCATAGTGAAGCATTTTCACCCTCTAAGAATGGAAGATAATTATGGCAACTTTAAGTCAGCGTTATTCTGCAAAAGAAAGCATCGGTTCGGATATCACTACTCGCAAAACGTTTCTGGTTCCACTCAGTGAAATTTATGCTGAAGACGGCTATAACGTTCGCGAATTAAATCAGGCGCACGTTGAAGAGTTTAGGGATGCGTTTATTGCGGGGGAATATATACCACCGCTGGCAGTTGAAGTGACTGAGCAAGGCGTGAAAGTTATCGACGGTCACCACCGCTTCCACGGTGCGCTGTTGGCAAGTGAAGCCGGGCATGAGGTGGCGCGTCTTGAGTGTAAGGATTTTGTGGGTACTGAGGCCGATAAAATCGCCTTCATGGTCACCAGTTCGCAGGGTCTGGCACTTACCCCTATCGAGCGTGGCGCGGCCTATCAACGGCTGGTAAATCAGGGCTGGACTAACGCGGAGATCGCAAAGAAAGTTAAGCGTTCTGAGTCCGATATCCTCCAGCATCTGCAATTGCAGGAATGCAGCCCCTATATCAAGAGCCTGGTGCGCTCTGGTTCCATTAACTATGCCCTGGCTATTCAAATTAACCGCGAGCATGGCGTATATGCCGACCGTGAAGCCGCGCGCTTGATGAAAAAGGCCGAAGAATCCGGTAAGAAAAAAATCACTAAGAGCGTCGCTCAGCCACAATTCAGCGCCAAGAAAGCCCGTCGAATGCTGGAACTGCTGTTTGATGCTGTGCCAATCGTGCAAGGCGATACCGATTCACTGATGTTAGCCAAAGGTGTTAAAGACGAGGTCATGCAGATAATTAATGATTATCGCAATGAAGGCCACCAGCAATGAGCATCAATCTGAATAATGCGCCTTTGTGGATTACTGCGAAGGCGCTGGAAAAATTAAAACAGTTCCGCGCCGGTCGATTATTCCCCAAAAGAACCTATGGCAAAAAATACCTGACCTTTCGTGTAAATAAACGCTGGCGCTTACTTTCAAAAGACGACGGCCATAATTGGCTGTTGCTTACCCACAATGATTACAACTGCGTGATCGATAAATAGAGGGAGGTGGAGCGTGGCTAAGCGTAAGAGCAACAACGCAGAGTTAACCGCCTGCCCGCATTGCGGCGGCGAGAACGGCTACCACACGAAAGAGATCGTGGACTTCAAGCAGTTCTACGACTGGTCAGGCGAGTTTCAGGAAGGTCAACACACCAGCGGCATCAGAGGCGGTAAAGCGTTCTACTGCTGCGACTGTGGCCGGAACATCACAAAGCACGTCAAGGTGCAGCAGGCCGAGGCCCGGGAGAAAGCACAATGAGCACTGAAAAGCTGAGCGAACTGAGCAAGCCGGTGGCGTGGCCTAACGGCTGCAATGAAACCTCCGTAAAAGCTCTGCGCTATCTGGCAGAGCATAAGCGGCCGATCGGTGGTTCGGACATGTACAACACCGAGCATCTTTACATGATCGCCCGTGAAGTTGAGATCATGTCCAGGCGGCCTCTCTACTCGCAAGAGTACGTCTCCGCCCTGCTGGCAGAGCTGGAAGCGAAAGACCAAGCACATCGGGTGCATGCTGCGAGGCTGATTAGTGAACGCGGGGTTTTACGTGAACGAGTCACGGAGCTGGAAGCCAAGCTGGCTACGCCAATTAAAATCGTGAACTACGACGAGTTCTTCATCTGCCATGTGTCCGGAGCCAGTGATGACTACTGCAAGGGCTGGGTTGATGGGCGTAATGCAGCTGCTCGTGATGTTGGGAAAGCTGGTTTCACCGTAGAGGATAAGTGAATGGAACGCGAAAACCGCTATCTGGTTATCAAATTTAAAGACGCAATCGAGGCGCTCACAGTTGAGCAGCGCGAGGCGTTGAGGGGAATTGCTATTGCTGTTACCGCACATCGACAGAACAACGGTAAGCAACCACTGGATGCCGTGGTCGTCGAAGCTGACTGGCCTGAGTACGAAAAGGTCTGGGGAATGATTGAAGCGCGCGTTAAGGGGGATGCATGACACCAACCAAATCCGAAAGCAGGGTCAAGTTCAAGCCGGGGCAGGTGTTCTATACCTGCTGGCCCTACACGAACGAAGCGGGACGCGTGGAGATCACCATCGATGAATGGGAGGTTAGAACCATTCGTCGCAAGCGCAACAGCCAATCTCAGTTCGGTGTTAAGAAAGCATACGCGGACGACACACAGTATGTGAACCTCGTCCAGCGAGGCTCGTTGACGCAGGACAAAAAGGGGAACTGGCTCAAAAACATCCCGGCGTGTTGCCGCCACCAGTTCCCGGCTAGCGGGAAACCACTGTCCAGTATGTTTACCACCCCGTTGCAGGCGCTCAAGTTTGCACTGACGGTGGCGGAAGGAGACGCGGAGCTGCGGGCGGTCAAATCGCGCATCACCAAGCTGCGCAACTCCAAGAAGAAATCGGATGCATGACACTCACGACTCACAGCCAGGATAAATATTGATGAACCATTTGATGCTTGACCTTGAAACTCTGGGTAAGAAGCCCAGCGCCCCTATCTTGACTATCGGCGCTGTACTTTTTAACCCGCACAGCGGCGAACTTGGCGAGCAGTTCTACACCGCCGTAGACCTGCAAAGCGTTATGGCCGGTAAGGCAACACCTGACGCCGATACGATTATTTGGTGGATGAAGCAAAGCAGCGAAGCCCGCGCGGCAATCTGCGTTGACGGTGCGCCGTCGTTGCTGTCTGCGTTGTATGACCTGAATAAGTTTATCCGGGCCAATGTCGCCAATCCTCGTAGCCTGCGCGTATGGGGGAACGGCGCTGTATTCGATAACGTGATCCTGCGTGAATCTTACCAGCGTGAATGCGTTCCGTTGCTGTGGAAGTGGTACAACGACAGGGACGTTCGCACTATCGTTGAGCTTGGCCGTGTAGTTGGCTTTGATCCTAAGCGTGATATGCCGTTTGACGGCGAGCGCCACAACGCCTTAGCCGATGCTATCCACCAGGCGAAGTATGTTTCCGCAATTTATCAGCGCCTATTTGCAGGCCACCAGCAAGATTAAATCAAGGGGGGGGTCATGAATAATAAAAAAGAAGGTACAGAGCTGGATTTGCTAACCCCAGAAGAGGTGTGCAAACTTATTGGAGGGGTTACTACTAAAACTTTGAGGGATTGGAATAACAATCACCGTCACCGGCAGATTTTAGCGCCCATTCGGTTTACACATAAAGTAGTCCGGTATGAGCGCAAAAATGTTTTGGCTTTTATTGCTAAATGCAGAAGCGTTTATTAACGTTTCTTTCTTAATAACGCAACCTGAGCGAGTATACTAGTCTCATGTGCCTCAAAGGCCAGCCGCTTCAGTGCCATCTCTTCATTTAATATTTCGTCGGAGAAATCATAAAACTCGCCCATAGGGTCTGATTCTTTGTCAGAGTGATGCATACACAATATGCTTATTTCCTTCGAATCACTTCGTGAATAACCTTTATCTCTCATCGTGGCGATAACATTACTCTTCAGGAATTTTCGGCACATTGTATTAAATGCACCTTCTTTCCCCTTCACAGTACCATCATGCCTAATACCTTTCACGGCGTTCTCTGGGCTATAAATTTTTATTAGCTTGTCCAGGGAACGCTTAGAAAATGGCTGTGATGGGTCACGCGGCTGGAGGAACACGTAATCTTTATTGCACCCTTCGACAGAATCCCTCCACGCCTTCTGCTCTTCAAGAATCTTCCCGATGCCTGGCGTTATAGGTAGCCGGAATTCTTTCTGGGTTTTCATAGCCCCGCGCATGCCAATTACCCCAGCCGGATATACTATTTCCCCTACCTGCTCATTTATAAAACTCCATCGCAAGTTGCTGACGTTGATCGGCCTGACGCCAGTTAGGATCATGTACCGCATCGCATTTTTCTGATGCACTGATTTGGCCGCAGCGATGTTTAGCCACAACCCCGCGATAGACTCAATATCGGTAAACAGACGTGTCGGCGTCGGCTTCTGGACTCTCGATGATATGTAATCACTCGGCAGACTGGCGGCAACGTTGCGCCCGTTACAGTAACGTGGCGCGCCAAACTTCCATAGCCGTCGCAGTTCTGCTGATAGCTCCAACGCCTGATTATTGGATTTGGTTTCTATCCAGAGATCGAAAACTTCAAGCAGGCGGTTATATGTCACATCGCTGAAAACCTCACGCTCACCGAACGCGGCGGCTATTTGTTTCGTCCGTGTGCAGTAGGTTTTGAAGCTATCCTCCCCCAACTTTTTACGCTGAACTTTAGCGTATAAGTCCTCTTCATACTCTCTGATTGCCTGTTGTACCGACTCAGCTTTCAAGCCATTATCGGCGATGTCCTGAGCTTTCTCCCTGGCGATCTGAATAGCCATTTCTGGCCACTCCCCCAGTTTTTTACCCTTAAGCCCCATCTTCTTTGGAAACTCAGCGTAGAACGTGACCTTTCCTGCTTTGCTAAAATCTATGCGCAGATAGTTGTCTTTTTCGTACTTCGATCGCCGAGCTTGGCCGAGGTGCGCCAAAATGATTTTGGCGGCAGCAACACAGATTCTCATGTGTGAGCTTGCATAAGGTGGCTTGCAGTCTTCCCAACGTGCAGATGCGGCCAAGAACTCATCATTTTTGGGGATATCCTGCATCTGTGTTACAGTGCGCGGCATTGATATTTCCTTGTATCAGAGGCCACCAGCACTAAGCTCACACATGAGGTTAAATCTGGGGGCTAAAAAAGGCATGTGTTGCCATTCTGTGTTGCTGAACATGGTTTTTCAATGTTCCAAACACTGTATAAATATACACATAGTGCGGAATCGTGCGCAATAACTAAAGCCTATAAATGCATGATTTAAATAGTTTAAACTCGTAAGTGATTGATATGGCATTACTAATAACAAAGCGGTGTATCAACTGCGACATGTGCGAGCCGGAATGCCCGAACCAGGCGATTTCGATGGGTGATGACATCTACCAGATCGATACCGATCGCTGCACCGAGTGCGTTGGCCATTACGATACGCCGACCTGCCAGCAGGTCTGCCCGATCGACAACACCATCATTACCGATCCGTTGCATCGCGAGACCAACGAGCAGCTGTGGGACAAATTCGTGGTGTTGCACCACGCCGATCGCCTTTAATCCGCCGCAGAACTGACAAGGGCGCCACAGGGCGCCCTTTCTCTTTTCAGCTTTCGACGATCACCGTCGCACAGGCATAGCGCCGTTCGTCGGCCAGCGAAACGTGGATCGCGGCGACCCCCATCTCCCCCGCCAGCTCGGCGGCGCGGCCGTGCAAACGAATATTCGGCTTGCCCAGCGCATCGTTGAACACTTCGAACTGGTTGAACGCCAGGCCGTTGCGGATGCCGGTGCCGAACGCCTTGGCGGCGGCCTCTTTCACGGCGAAACGCTTGGCCAGAAAGCGGATCGGCTGCTGGTGCTGCTGATACAGCGCCCACTCAGCATCGCTCAGCACCCGGCGCGCCAGACGGTCGCCGCTGCGCTCCACCACCGCTTCGATACGCGCCATCTCGACGATGTCGGTACCCAGCCCGAGCACCGCCATTACCGACGCGCTTCCCGCATCAGCACTTTCATGTCGGCAACCGCGGCCGGCAGCCCGCACATGACCGCCTGGCCGATAATCGCATGGCCGATGTTCAGCTCGTGCATTTCCGGCAGCGCGGCGATCGGCTGCACGTTGTGGTAAGTCAGACCGTGGCCGGCATTGACCTTCAGTCCCTTCTCGGCCGCGTAGGCGGCAGCCACCGCGATGCGGTGCAGCTCGGCCTGTACCGCCAGCTCGCCCTGCGCTTCGGCGTAGGCGCCGGTGTGGATTTCGATATAAGGAGCGCCCACCGCCACCGCCGCGTCAATCTGGCGATGATCGGGATCGATGAACAGCGAAACCAGAATGCCCGCCTGCGTCAGGCGCTCGACCGCCACGCTCATTTTGTCCAGTTGGCCGGCGACGTCCAGGCCGCCTTCGGTGGTCACTTCTTCGCGTTTTTCCGGCACCAGGCAGCAGAAATGCGGCTTCAGCTCAACGGCGATGTCCAGCATCTCGTCGGTCACCGCCATCTCCAGATTCATGCGCGTCTGGATGGTCTGGCGCAGCAGGCGCACGTCGCGGTCAGTGATGTGACGGCGGTCTTCGCGCAGATGCACGGTAATGCCGTCGGCCCCCGCCTGTTCGGCAATAAATGCCGCCTGAACCGGATCCGGATATTGGGTTCCGCGCGCGTTACGTAACGTGGCGATGTGATCGATATTGACGCCCAGCAGCAAATCAGCCATGACAACCTCTAAATACGATTTTCAGTGCCAGCAGTGTACACGCGGGCGCAGGACGGCAAAAGGGGAAAAGGTCAGGCGTCGTCAACCGGCGTATTCGGCTGTTTGCGCACGAACTGGCGGAACAGTTCGCGGCTCTTCAACGGCTTGCCGCCGAGGTAGGGTTTCAGCGCCATGCGGGTGAAACGCTTGGCGGCGCGCAGCGTGTCGGCATCGGGAAACTGACGCTCCGCCAGCGCACGCAGTTCGCGGCCGGTGAAGCTGTAATGATCCACCACCAGGCTGGCGATAAAGCCTTTCTCTTCGCGGTAACGGTAGGTCATGGCGTCATCCACCGGCAGGCCGCTGCCGGCGCAGTGCAGAAAATCGAGGCCGTAGCCGAGGTGATGCAACAAGGCCAGCTCGAACTGGCGCAGCGCCTGCTCCGGCGAACTGTCTTCCGCCGCCAGCGCCTGCAGGCATTGCAGATAGTCGAAGAACAGCACCGAGTAGTTGGCTTCCTGCTCCAGCACCCGCGCCAGCAGTTCGTTCACATACAGGCCGCTGTAGAGCATCATGCCGCTGAGGGGTAAACCGAGAGAGACCGCTTCGGCGTTGCGCAGCGTTTTCACTTCGCCGCGGCCGCCCCAGCGCACTAACAGAGGGGTAAAGGGCTGCAGGCAGCCCTTCAGATTGGAGCGGCGGCTGCGCGCGCCTTTCGCCAGCAAGCGCACCCGCCCATGACCTTCGGTAAACAGATCCAGCATCAGACTGGTTTCACTGTACGGCCGCCCGTGCAGGACGAAAGCGCGCTCCCAGCCGTCCACGGATCGTTACTTCAGATCGTCAACGTAGCCCAGGCTGCGCAGCGCACGTTCGTCGTCCGCCCAACCGGATTTCACTTTCACCCACAGCTCCAGATGCACTTTGGCGTCGAACATCTGTTCCATGTCCTGGCGCGCTTCGATGCCGATGGTTTTGATCTTGGCGCCCTTGTTGCCGATGACCATTTTCTTCTGGCCTTCGCGCTCGACCAGGATCAGGCCGTGCACATCGTAACCACCGCGATCGTTGGCCACGAACTGTTCGATTTCCACCGTCACCGAATACGGCAGCTCTTCACCCAGGAAACGCATCAGCTTCTCGCGAATGATCTCAGACGCCATAAAGCGCTGGGAGCGATCGGTGATGTAATCTTCCGGGAAGTGGTGTTCCGCTTCCGGCAGCAGTTTGCGCACGATGCCGGCGATGGTGTCGACGTTCATCCCTTTCTCGGCGGAGATAGGCACCACGTCGAGGAAATTCATCTGCTGGCTGAGGAACGCGATGTGCGGCAACAGCTTGGATTTGTCAGTGACGTTATCAACCTTGTTGATCGCCAGCAATACCGGGCAGCGCAGGCTGCGCAGCTTGTTGACCACCATTTCGTCGTCGGCGGTCCAGTTGGTGCCTTCGACCACGAAGATCACCAGTTCGACGTCGCCGATCGAGCTGCTGGCCGCGCGGTTCATCAAACGGTTGATGGCGCGTTTTTCTTCGATGTGCAGCCCGGGGGTATCGACGTAGATCGCCTGATAGGCGCCATCGGTGTCAATGCCCATGATGCGGTGACGGGTCGTCTGCGGCTTACGCGACGTAATGGAAACCTTCTGCCCCAGCAGTTGGTTCAGCAGCGTCGATTTGCCCACGTTCGGGCGGCCGACGATGGCGATAAAACCGCAGTGTTGTTTTACTTCGCTCATTCAAGCTCCAGCTTTTTCAGCGCTTGTTCCGCTGCCGCCTGCTCGGCTTTACGGCGGCTCGAGCCGGTGCCCACTACGGGCTCGCTCAAACCACTCACCTGGCAGTGGATGGTAAACTCTTGGTCGTGCGCTTCACCGCGAACCTGCACCACCAAATAAGAAGGCAACGGCAGATGACGCCCCTGCAAAAACTCCTGCAAACGGGTTTTCGGGTCTTTCTGCTTATCACCGGGGCTGATTTCGTCCAATCGGCTGCGATACCAGTCCAAAATCAGTCGTTCAACGGTCTGAATGTCGCTGTCCAGGAACACGCCGCCGATCAATGCCTCCACCGTATCCGCCAGGATTGACTCGCGGCGGAACCCACCACTTTTCAATTCGCCCGGCCCAAGCCGCAGACATTCACCCAGGTCAAACTCGCGCGCCATCTCCGCCAGCGTGTTGCCGCGCACCAGCGTGGCGCGCATGCGGCTCATATCGCCCTCGTCTACGCGAGGAAAGCGGTGATAGAGCGCATTGGCGATGACAAAGCTCAGAATCGAGTCACCCAGAAACTCAAGACGTTCATTGTGTTTACTGCTGGCGCTGCGGTGAGTCAAAGCCTGCAGTAAAAGCTCCTGCTGTTGAAAAGTGTAGCCCAGCTTCCGCTGCAGCCTGTTTATTACGATGGGATTCATGAGTTACCAATAGATCAAGAATGCGTCAAAAACTTGCAGCATACGGAACAGGCCTGCTTCGCTGAAAGCCGATCCAAAGCTGTTTCGTTTGCAGTGGCTCCCAGCAGAGAACCAACTTTTTATCGCTCGAGAAAGTATTCTACAACGAGTGGAAACATAATGCTGTGTTTATATCCCCTTAATCTTTCACGCCGCAGTAGGCTGCGGCGTGAAATTTACGGAAAATAAGTCAGCGATTAATGAATGCCGCCAATCCGGCTGAAACGCACGCCGGTCGGCCACTCACCTTCCTGCTTTTCAAAGCTCATCCAGATGGCCGTGGCTTTGCCCACCAGATTCTTCTCCGGCACAAAGCCCCAGTAACGGCTGTCCGCGCTGTTGTCGCGGTTGTCGCCCATCATGAAGTAATGCCCGGCAGGCACCACCCACTCCGCCAGCGGTTTACCCGGCTGTTGATAGTAAGCGCCCACCCGATCCTGTGCATCCGGCACAGTCAGGATACGGTGCGTCACGTTGCCCAGGCTCTCCTGACGCTCACGCAGGCGAATGCCGCCCGGCGGCACGTCGTCGTTCAGCGGGATCTGGTAGAAACCGTTGCTGGCCTCGCCCATGCCGCTGCGGCTGAACAACTGCACGAAGTCGCTCGGCTGCGCGTCGGCGTAGGTCACCGCCAGCGCGGTGTCGCAGGACTGCCCGCTGTTGCATGACGGCTGCACCGTGACGCGCTTATTTATCGGATCGTAAGTAATACGATCGCCCGGCAGGCCGATCACGCGCTTGATATAATCCAGTTTTGGATCCAGCGGATATTTAAATACCGCGATATCGCCGCGCTTCGGATGACCGGTTTCAATTAGCGTGGTCTGGGTAATCGGATCTTTAATGCCGTAAGCATATTTCTCCACCAGAATGAAATCGCCAATCAACAGCGTCGGCATCATTGAGCCGGACGGGATCTGGAACGGTTCGTAAATAAACGAACGCACCACAAACACCAGCAGCAGCACCGGGAAGACCGAAGCGCCGGTCTCTACCCAACCTGGCTGCTTCGCCACTTTCGCCAGCGTTTTATCGTCTACGGCGCCCGCAGTCTGTTCGTTGACCGCCGCGATCTTCGCGCGGCGGGCCGGCGCCCATTTAAAGCGCTCGAAGCACCAGATGATCCCGGTGACCAGGGTGGCCAACGCCAGGATCAGGGCAAACATATTCGCCATGCAAACTCCCTCGTTTCGCGAACTCGTCGCGGTTACTTGCCGTCTTTGCCCACGTGCAGAATGGCCAGGAACGCTTCCTGCGGCAGCTCGACGTTGCCGACCTGCTTCATGCGCTTCTTACCGTCTTTCTGTTTCTGCAGCAGCTTTTTCTTACGGCTGACGTCGCCGCCGTAGCACTTCGCCAACACGTTTTTACGCAATTGCTTCACGGTGGAGCGCGCGATGATGTGCGTGCCGATCGCCGCCTGAATCGCGATATCGAACTGCTGACGCGGGATCAGATCTTTCATCTTCTCCACCAGTTCACGGCCGCGATACTGCGAGTTGTCGCGGTGGGTGATCAGCGCCAGCGCATCCACGCGCTCGTTGTTGATCAGCACGTCCACGCGCACCATGTCGGAAGCCTGGAAGCGCTTGAAGTTGTAATCCAGCGACGCATAACCGCGCGACGTGGACTTCAGGCGGTCGAAGAAGTCGAGCACCACTTCCGCCATCGGGATTTCATAGGTCAGCGCCACCTGGTTGCCGTGGTAGACCATGTTGGTCTGCACGCCGCGCTTCTCTACGCACAGGGTGATGACGTTGCCCAGGTATTCCTGCGGCATCAGCATGTGACATTCGGCGATCGGCTCGCGCAGTTCCTGGATGTTGTTCAACGGCGGCAGCTTGGACGGGCTGTCGACGTAGATCACTTCCTTGCCGGTGGTTTCCACTTCGTAGACTACCGTCGGCGCGGTGGTGATCAGATCCAGATCGTATTCACGCTCCAGACGCTCCTGAATGATCTCCATGTGCAGCAGACCGAGGAAGCCACAGCGGAAGCCGAAGCCCAACGCGGTGGAGCTTTCCGGTTCGTAGAACAGGGAGGCGTCGTTGAGGCTGAGCTTGCCCAGCGCATCGCGGAAGGATTCATAGTCGTCGGAGCTGATTGGGAACAGACCGGCGTACACCTGCGGCTTCACTTTCTTGAAGCCCGGCAGCGCTTTATCCGCCGGCTGACGCGCCTGCGTCAGGGTATCGCCCACCGGTGCACCGAGGATGTCTTTGATCGCACAGACCAGCCAACCCACTTCGCCACAGTTCAGCACGTCACGATCGACCTGCTTCGGCGTGAAGATGCCCAAGCGATCTGCGTTGTACACCTGGCCGGTGCTCATGACCTTGATCTTGTCGCCCTTGCGCAGCGTGCCGTTCTTGACGCGTACCAGAGACACGACACCCAGGTAGTTATCGAACCAGGAGTCGATGATCAACGCCTGCAGCGGCGCATCCGGATCGCCCTGCGGCGCAGGAATGTCGCGCACCAGACGCTCCAGCACGTCGGGCACGCCGACGCCGGTTTTGGCCGAGCAGCGCACCGCATCGGTGGCGTCGATGCCGACGATGTCTTCAATTTCCTGCGCGGCGCGATCCGGATCGGCGGCCGGCAGGTCGATTTTGTTCAGCACCGGCACCACTTCCAGATCCATTTCGATCGCGGTGTAGCAGTTGGCCAGCGTCTGGGCTTCTACGCCCTGACCGGCGTCAACCACCAGCAGCGCGCCTTCGCAGGCCGCCAGCGAGCGGGAAACTTCATAGGAGAAGTCGACGTGGCCAGGGGTGTCGATAAAGTTGAGCTGATAGGTCTGCCCATCCAGCGCTTTATAATCCAGCGTAACGCTCTGCGCTTTGATGGTGATGCCGCGCTCACGCTCCAGATCCATGGAATCGAGCACCTGCGCAGCCATTTCACGGTCGGACAGGCCGCCGCAGATTTGGATAATGCGGTCAGACAGCGTCGACTTACCGTGGTCAATATGGGCAATAATGGAGAAATTTCGTATATGCTTCATTATAAAAGTTTTTCTGCCTTGGTATTTCTGAATTACTCGCCTATAGAAACCCGCATGGACCTAAAGCGACAGTGAATGGGTTAGGCCGTCTTGCACCTGAATCGCTGCATTCTACATGCCACACCACTGAAAACCTAGCGATCGGTGCAGTGAAGGCACTCTATTATGCGCGGCTTAATGTTACAGGGCGCTCCAGGTTGTGAAAACAGATGTTAACACGAGCGATGCCACCCGAACCCAAGGCTGGCACCACCTCCGCAGCAGCCAAACCCCGGTGTTAATACATAACCGGCCGCAGCGCAATAAACCCTCTCCGAAATTATAAAAAAAGAATATTTGGATCAACCTCTTAGAATTCAATTTCGCCCCTCTGCGTTTAGGAAAAACCCCATATACGCCACTGCCTTCCCTCGGATAGAAAGGGCATGAACTCCGCGACAAAACATTATTCCGGGCACTACATCGGCAGCCCACCGGGGTTCACCAGCATATCTGCGTACGTTGATTGGAAGGTGCATCATGATCGATAAAGGGCAAATGCTGAGCCGGCACGATTTTTCGAAGGTCAACTGGGGCATTCTGGCGGCGGCGGCGTTGCTGTTTAGCGTGGGGGCGGCGCTGTTGGTGCTGCCGCTGCTGAGCAGCATTGATGAGAGCGAAGCCATCACGCTGTTGCAGGCCGGCGCGGGCACGATTTTACTCGGCTGTACGCTGCTGGCGCTGCGGCATTATCTGCGTCCGGCGCTGACCTATCGTCTGTATGAACACGGCGTGCGGGTCTTTGACGGCCATCATCACAAAGAGCGTTTCATCCCGTTTGAGAAAATCGGCGACATCTATCGCTTTCGCGGCGGTAAGGCTTTCGGCGGGTGGCTCGACGTCACGGCGTTTCGCACTGGCGCGGATCAGCCCTGGTGTACGGTCTTCAGCAATATCGCCCATTCGTGGCGGCTGGCGGACGTGATCGTCGATCAGCAATTGCAGCAGCGCGGGCCGCTGGCGTTGAATGCGCTTTATCAGGGGGAGACGGTGTCGTTTCACACCGTTGAGGGCGACGCGCGCTGGTTGTGGCAGCTGCTGCTCGGCAAGCGGCAAGGCACACCGGCGAATACGCTGCGGCTGAGCGCCACTCTGCTGACGACTGAACGGGGCAATGTGCCGATCGAACAGATCCGAGCGCTGGAAAACCATCCGCAGCGCGGCATCCGTTTACTCGACGGCCAGGGAAATGTGCTGTTCGCTATTAACTATGATTCGTTGCTCAGCGCCGATCTGTTTATCGCGCTGCTGGAACATATGATCCACAACCGCATCCCCGCCTATCACACCCCGGCGATGACGCGGCCATCGGTTTAAATCAGCGGGGAGTTTTCCGCCTGCATGCGCATCGCGGTAGGCGGCAAGCCAATCTGCAGCACCACCGGCTGATAATCGGCCTGCTCGCCCAGGCGCCGGGCCAACCGGCGCGCCAGCATAAAGGCCGCCCCGCCACCCAACACGGCGCCCACTGCCGCCGAGGCGTCGCTGCCGAAGCCATATTGCAGCAGCGTGCCGCCCAGCATCATGCCCAGCAGCGGCGTCAGGTAAACCAGCATGGCGGAGCGCAGCAGGCTGCCTTCCGCAATACCGACCTCAACGCGCTGCCCCGGCTCGAGTGGCTGATCGATACGCACCTGCAGCTGATGCTCGGTTTCCGGCACCAGCTCGTTCAACGCGCGCGCGCCGCAGCCGGAGCGCGCAGTGCAGCTGCCGCAGCCGGCTTTGGGTTCACAGCGCAGCAGCGCTACACCCTGTTGCCACGAAACCACCGTGGCCCACTCTTTCATCATTACGGCGATACCTTGAAAGAAATGCTGTCGGCGATGCGCTTGGCCGTCGCCGGCGGCAATTCGCCCACAATAGTGATTTCGTTGCCCGCGCGCACTTCGGTCTGAATGGTGCGGCGCCCCTGACGGTAGTACTGCTGCCCGGCTCCGCTGCCCGCCGGGCTGACGTTGACCGAGAAGCTGAACAGGCCGTCGCTGTAGAGCCGGGATTCAACCGGCACGGCGACGTTCGGCAATTTACGGCGATTGCGCGCCACCTCGTCCACCCCGGCCGGCAACCAACCGGTGCTCCAGCTCAGCTGGACCTTTTCCACCGCCGGCAGCGACAACAGCGGCGGCAAATTGGCTTTGAGCAGCCCCTGCATCGCGCCCTGCACATCGGCGCCGACCGCGAAGGAGATCACCCGATATTGCTCCAGCGTTTCGCCGTCGCGATCGAGCAAATCCACCCGTAGCGGCAGCTTGGTGTCCTCGTCCATCCAGACGATGTAGCTGTAGCGGGAACCGTCGCGCGCCACCACGCGCAGCACTTCACACGGCCGATCGGCGATGCGGGTGCTACCCACGGAAATGAAGTCGTAGTACTTGGCCAGGCGATCGAAATCGGCATAGACAATGGCCGGCAGCGCATCGACGATGTGATCGCCGGTGAGCGTGAACGGCTCAAGGCCGGGTTCGAAGTAGCTGATCCCGCCGCCGCGCTGCAGCACTTCGCGGCGCGGGCCGTCCATATGCAGCAGTTGGCCGAGCGGCACGTTGCCGATCACCGCATGGCGATAGCGCAACGACTCGATTCCCTGCTTGCTGATGCTGATGTAGGCGAGTTCGTAATTGAGAGAACGGCTGGCACTGCTCATCTGTTGCAATAACGCCCCGGACGCAGTCGGCTGCGCCGGGGCGATGCTGGAATAGAGCAGGCTGCCCGTCAATAAACAAACGGAGAACCAGATTTGCTTCATTACTGCTGTTGCATTCCTAAAGACTGAGTTCCGGGAACCTGAATGGCAGCCTGTTGCGGGTTGCTTTGCTCAAGCTGCAGCTGATCCGAATGCAGGCGACGTTGCAGTTCATAGTCCTGCAGCATAGCGTTGATACGCTTACGCTGTTCCTGCACCTGCTGCTGTTGGCCGCTGCCGGTGGAGAAACTGTCGGCCGGGACGCCCAGGCTGACCGGTGAGGCTTGGCCCATGATCGGCAGCGTAGTGAAGGCCGGCGATTCGGACGCGTTCGATGACGCAGCGGGCTGGTTGTAGTGCTGCACGCCGACTATCACCGCCAGCGACACGCAGGCCGCCATGCCGATTTGCGTAATCTGGCTCGCCCAAGGACGCACTTTGTGCCAGAACGGCATTTTCTGCCAGGTGTGCGGCTGCGGCTGAGACTCCTGAACGGCGGAAGGCACCAGCCGGGCAGGTTCTTTCTCAAGTGCAGCGGCGACGCGATCGGCGATATCGAAATGCATCACTTGTCCGATATCACCCCGCAGCGTGTCACGTATCAGGTGATAGCTCTGCCAGCTTTGTTGAAGCGTTCGATCTTGCGACAGAGAACTCAACAGCTCGCTGTCGAACGATTCACCATCCATCAGAGCGGAAAGCTTTTCTTTCTGCATGCCTAAGTACCCTTCCTGTGCCCGCCATTGCTAACGCTGGATCAGCGGTTGAACTTTATTATCGATAGCTTCCCGGGCGCGGAAAATACGCGAACGTACGGTTCCGACCGGGCAATCCATGATGGCAGCTATCTCTTCGTAGCTTAGACCATCCAACTCCCGCAGGGTAATCGCCATGCGAAGATCCTCTGGGAGCGACTCAATGGTACGGAAAACTATCTGTCTCAGCTCTTCTGACAACATTAAGTTCTCAGGGTTCGAAATTTCTTTCAGTGCGCCCGCACTTTCGTAATTTTCCGCATCGTTGGCGTCCACATCACTGGATGGCGGACGGCGCCCCTGAGCAACCAGATAATTCTTTGCCGTGTTCACGGCGATTCGATACAACCAGGTATAAAAAGCGCTGTCGCCACGGAACGATTCCAGTGCGCGATAGGCCTTGATAAACGACTCCTGCACCACATCGGGCACATCGCCCTGCGGCACATAGCGGGAAACGAGACTCGCCACCTTATGCTGATAGCGCACTACCAGTAGGTTAAACGATTTCTGGTCGCCCTTTTGGACCCGCTCAACCAGAACTTGATCCGTTAACTGCTCGCTCATCCGAGGTAAACTCTCCCCAAATCCGTCTCCACGCGTAAAATTGTACTGCCAGCCATACATTATTTTCCTGAGCAAGCACTCGCTTGGAGTTCATATAGAACACGAAGTTCCATATCGCCATTGTTTTTTCTGTTGATGTCACCCTATCCGTGGCTTTTGCCCGGACAGTTAGGCTAACATGAAATTCACTCTTCTTCTGCACACATCATACGTTATGCAACCATCATCTGAACATGTTAGCGATGTACTGATCGTCGGCAGCGGCGCTGCGGGCCTGTCACTGGCGCTGCGCCTGGCGCAGCATTGCAAGGTTACCGTTCTCAGCAAGGGGCCACTCAGCGAGGGGGCCACCTTTTACGCCCAGGGCGGGATCGCCGCGGTGTTCGATGAGACGGACAGCATTGCCTCACACGTTGATGACACTTTGATTGCCGGCGCCGGCCTGTGCGACAAAGAGGCCGTCGAGTTCATCGCCGGCAACGCGCGCCACTGCGTGCAGTGGCTGATCGATCAGGGCGTGCTGTTCGACACCGAGGTCAACGCGCAGGGCGAGGAGCATTATCACCTCACGCGCGAAGGCGGCCATAGCCATCGCCGCATCCTGCACGCCGCGGACGCTACCGGTAAGGAAGTAGAGACCACGCTGGTAGGGAAAGCAAGCGCTCACCCCAATATTTGCGTGATGGAACGCCGCAACGCGGTCGACCTTATCACGTCGAACAAAATCGGCCTGCCGGGTACCCGCCGCGTAGTGGGCGCTTACGTCTGGAACCGCGAGCTGGAGCGAGTGGAAACCTACCGCGCCAAAACGGTGGTGCTGGCGACCGGCGGCGCGGCCAAGGTGTACCAATACACCACCAACCCGGACATCTCCTCCGGCGACGGTATCGCCATGGCCTGGCGCGCCGGCTGTCGGGTCGCCAACCTGGAGTTCAACCAGTTCCACCCGACCTGCCTGTTCCACCCGCAGGCGCGCAACTTCCTGCTGACCGAAGCGCTGCGTGGCGAAGGGGCTTACCTGAAGCGCCCGGACGGCAGCCGCTTTATGCCGGATTTCGACCCGCGCGGCGAACTGGCCCCGCGCGACATCGTCGCCCGCGCCATCGACCATGAAATGAAGCGCCTGGGCGCCGACTGCATGTACCTGGACATCAGCCACAAGCCGGCGGAGTTCATCACCCAGCACTTCCCGATGATCCACGAAAAGCTGCTGACGCTGGGCTTCGATCTGACCCGGCAACCGATCCCGATCGTCCCGGCGGCGCACTACACCTGCGGCGGCGTGATGGTCGATCAGCACGGCCGCACCGATCTCGACGGGCTGTACGCCATCGGCGAGGTCAGCTACACCGGCCTGCACGGTGCCAACCGCATGGCGTCGAATTCGCTGCTGGAGTGCCTGGTTTACGGTTGGTCGGCGGCGGAAGACATTCTGCAGCGCCTGCCCTTCATACAGCAGGCCAAACAGGTGCCGCACTGGGATGAAAGCCGGGTGGACGATGCGGACGAACGGGTGGTGATTCAGCACAACTGGCACGAGCTGCGGCTGTTCATGTGGGATTACGTCGGCATCGTGCGCACCACCAAGCGGCTGGAGCGCGCCCTGCGCCGCATCAACACGCTGCAGGCGGAAATCGACGAATACTACGCCCACTTCCGCATCTCCAATAACCTGCTGGAGCTGCGCAATCTGGTGCAGGTGGCCGAGCTTATCGTGCGCAGCGCCATGGCGCGCAAAGAGAGCCGCGGCCTGCACTACACGCTGGACTACCCGGATTTGCTGCCGGAAGCGCTGCCGACCATCTTGCAGCCTTAAACCATGCGACAGGGCGCCTTATCGGCGCCCTTTTCTTTTCAGTAAAACAGGTAGAAGTCGGCTATCAACCGGCGGAAATCGTCGGTATAGCTGCCGTCGGCCTGTTTGATCGCCAGCACCTGCTCCCGCAGCGGCGTTTCCTTACGCGTCAGCGCCAGCAGCACCCGGTGCAGCGGCGTGTCGGCCCGATCGCTGACGTTCACTTTCGCCGCCGTGTGCCAGCCGCTTTGCTGCGCCAATCGTTCAAATTCGGCGCCGATGTCGTGCGGCAGCACCACGCAGAACGTTCCTTGCTCCACCAGCAGCTGCGCCGCGCAGGCCAACAGCGCTTCGTGCGTCAGGGTTTCGGTGTAACGCGCGTTGTGGCGCGCCTGGTCGCGGCAGGCCACCGCCGGCTCGAAATACGGCGGGTTGCTGACGATCAGATCATACTCAGCGGCATGCTGCTGCGCATAATGGTGGATATCCTGCGCATGCACGCGGATGCGCTGCGGCCACGGCGACTCCGCCGCGTTTTCGCGCGCCTGGCCGGCGGCGGCTTCATCCAGCTCCACCGCGTCGATGGTCACCTCGTCGCCGCTGCGCTGCGCCAGCATCAGCGCGATCAGCCCGCTGCCGCTGCCGATATCCAGCACCCGGCTGGCCTGCCCCAGCGGCACCCAGGCGCCGAGCAACACCCCGTCGGTGCCCACTTTCATGGCACAACGATCGTGGGCAACAAAGAATTGTTTAAAGGTAAAACCCCCGCGGCGCGGGGTAAAATCGGCTTTCGAACGCTTGCTCACACTCACCACCTGGCTATAAAACTGGCGTAGCATAAGGCAATCTGATGGGCGGGAAAAGAGCGGCTTTCCGCTTAAATAGGTGAAGATCGCGGCCAACCCGTCTATAATCGGCGCCCCAAGTAGAGGTAGACCATGACAGCAACCACTTTTTCCGAACTCGAACTCGATGATCGCCTGATCGACGCGCTGCGCGACAAAGGCTACGATCGCCCCACTGCCATTCAGGCCGCTGCGATCCCGCCGGCGATGGACGGGCGCGACGTCTTAGGTTCGGCTCCGACCGGCACCGGCAAAACCGCCGCCTTCCTGCTGCCCGTGTTGCAGCACCTGCTGGACTTTCCACGTAAGAAATCCGGCCCGCCGCGCGTGCTGATCCTGACGCCAACGCGCGAACTGGCGATGCAGGTCGCCGACCAGGCGCGTGAATTGGCTGCTCATACCTCGCTGGATATCGCCACCATCACCGGCGGCGTCGCTTACATGAACCACGCGGAAGTGTTCAGCGAAAACCAGGACGTGGTGGTCGCCACCACCGGCCGTTTGCTGCAATACATTAAGGAAGAGAACTTCGACTGCCGCGCGGTGGAAACCCTGATCCTCGACGAAGCCGACCGCATGCTCGACATGGGCTTCGCGCAGGACATCGAAACCATCTCCGCCGAAACCCGCTGGCGCAACCAAACGCTGCTGTTCTCCGCCACGCTCGAAGGCGAGGCGATCCGCGAATTCGCCGAGCGCATCCTGAAAGAGCCGGTGGAAGTGGAAGCCGACCCGTCGCGCCGCGAACGCAAAAAGATCCTGCAGTGGTACTACCGCGCCGATGACGTGCAGCACAAAACCGCGCTGCTGATCCACCTGCTGAAGCAGCCGGACGTGCAGAAATCGGTGATCTTCGTGCGCAAGCGCGAACGCGTGCACGAGCTGGCCACCTGGCTGCGCGAAGCGGGCATCAATACCTGCTATCTCGAAGGCGAAATGGTGCAGGCCAAACGCAACGAAGCGGTTAAACGCATGATGGATGGCCGGGTTAACGTACTGGTCGCCACCGACGTCGCCGCGCGCGGTCTGGATATCCTCGATATCACCCACGTGTTCAACTTCGACATGCCGCGCACTGCGGATACCTACCTGCACCGTATCGGCCGTACCGGCCGCGCCGGGCGCAAAGGCACCGCCATTTCGCTGGTGGAAGCGCACGACCATCTGCTGCTGGGCAAAGTGGGCCGTTACCTGAACGAGCCGCTGAAAGCGCGCGTGATCGACGAACTGCGGCCGAAAACCAAGGTGCCGAACGAGAAGAGCAACGGCAAGCCATCGAAGAAAGTGCTGGCCAAACGCGCGGAAGATAAAGCGAAGAACAAAGAAAAGGCCAAGGTGAAAGTGCGCCATCGCGACGCCAAAAACGTCGGCAAACGCCGTCAGGCGAAGGCCAAGCCGGCCGGCGACGCGGAATAACCGCCGCTGCCTAAGAAAAAACCGCCTGTGCAGGCGGTTTTTTTATGGGCGTTTACTGCTGCGTGTAGTGCGTGGAAAGACGATGCCCCTGCAGCCATTTGTCCAGCTCGCGGAACTGCGCCTTCAGCTCGTCATTCTGCAAATGCGCCGGCGTTTGCGAGAAGTAAAACTGGAACGCGACGCCCTGCTGGTTGCGCGCCCGGGCATCGGCCCCGGCCTGCAACAGCAGCAGCGCCAGGTGTGGCGCGTTGATCTTCGCCGCCAGATGCAGCGGCGTATCCCCCAACCGATCGCTCAAGGTAGTGTCCGCTCCGGCCGCCAGCAGCAGCCGCAGCTGCTCCTCACGCCCGGCCAATACCGCCGCCGCCAGCGGCGTAGCGCCGGTCACGGCATTGCGCACGTTCACCTGCCCCCCTTGGGTCAACAGCAACCGCAGGTACTGCGGGTCTTGCAGCATCGCCGCGGTGTGCAGCGCGCTGTTGCCGTCCAGCCCCGCAGCCGCCGCGTCGGCGCCGAGATCCAGCAACGTCTGCACGCTGCCCGGCTGCTGCGAAAGCACCGCCCACTGCAACAGCGTGACCTGCCGATCGCCCCGCTCGCGCAAACGATCCTGCGTCGCCTGCGCATGGATGCCCTGCGTATCGCCGCGTGCCACCGCCTGAGCCAGCGCCAGATTGCTGCGGCCGTCAAACGGCGAAATCTCCTGCCCCATCTGTTGCTCCTTAGCCATCATCAGTAAACCGGTCACCGCGACCAGCGCCAGTAAGGCTATCGCCAGCGCCCGCCGCAAGCGACGCCCTTCAGGCATTGGCCTTGGCCTCCCACGGCTTTTGTTCCACCATCGAGCTTATCACCTTGTCGATGCCGTGCGCCGTCAGGCTGCGATCCAGGTGCTTGCTCGGCCGCCAGTCATCGATGCCGGTCAGGGTATCGTTGTTGGCCAGGGTGATGTTGTGGCCGATGGCGTCCGGGATCAGCGAGGTTGATTCCTGAGTGCTGGTCAGCATGTCATATTGTTCACTGTAACGGCGAATGCCACCGGCTTCGGCATCTTTCTTCGCCGCCGCCGGATCGATGCCCAGACGATTCAGGGTGTAATCCGACACGCCGGCCGCGTTGAAGGTGACCGCCGTAGTGCCGGTCGCCAGCGCCGCCGTAGCCGCCAGACCGCCGCCGAGCGAATGGCCGGCGATCACCAGCGCATCGCCAAAGGCCGCCTTGGCGCTTTTGGCGGCGGCAACCGCCTGATTGTACTGCACATCGTCATAGCCCGTCGCCTGCCGCACGTTGCTCAGCCAGTCGCGCCAGTCGTTGGTGCCGGCAAACGCCAATACAAACTGCTTGTCGTTGCTGTAGATCCCGGCCTGGAAACCGCTGCCCGCGTCGTGCAGGCTGGCGGGATCGATGCCGAAACCGAGCAGTGCGCTGTCGCTCAGGCGGTTGAACCCGGCGGCGCCCTGGCCGTTCAGCGAGTAAACGTCCTTGGCCAACAGCGCCAACGCATAATCGCCCTCTTGCGATTGCTGCCCCCGGGTCACGCCCGGCGCTGCCGCCGCCGTCGGCGCCGCTGCGGAGAGATCGCCGACCAACGTATTCAACAGATTCTGCGCATTGAGCGTGTTCTGAGAGGGAGTGGCCACCGGCGCGGGACTTGCCGGCGCGGCTGCGGGCTGCGCCGCCGGTGCCGTCTCGGCGGTGGCGCGAGGTGTAGGGATCGCGGCCACCGGAGATACTGCAGAGGTAAAACTTAAAGGCATACTCATGCCGACTCCTTGTCGATAGACTTTTTATTGAGCACCTGAATAGGTACTGACTTAGCTATCGGCAGGTCGGATGAGTTCTGTATCAGGAATGCTTAACTTTGTGCAAATTGTGATCCACGTTCGGTTTTCGGCCGCCAAACGCAAAAAGGGAGCCGAAGCTCCCTTATTACTACGATTGCGCCGCCAATTACAGGCTTTCGGTAAAGGTGCGGGCGATAACGTCGCGCTGCTGTTCCGGCGTCAGAGAGTTGAAGCGCACCGCATAGCCGGACACGCGGATGGTCAGCTGCGGGTATTTTTCCGGATGCTTGACCGCGTCTTCCAGGGTTTCACGGCGCAGCACGTTGACGTTCAGGTGCTGGCCACCTTCTACGCGCACGGTCGGCTGCATTTCCAGCGGCACTTCACGGTATTCGATCTGGCCCAGGTCGCTGACTGCGACAACCTGATCTTCCGCGTAGTTAGCCTTGGCGCACACGCAGCGAGCTTCCGCTTTTTCATCGTCCAGCAGCCAGAAAGAATTCACCAGCGCCTGGTCGTTCGCTTTGGTAATTTGAATACCGGTAATCATTATGTTGCCTCCGTACAAGGGCGTAAAAATTCACGTCGTGAGAAAACCCAATTCTGGTTTCGGCCATTTGGTAAAACCATTGTTGTCTTGTTGTTCTGTATACCAGCCTGACCGGGCCAGTTCTTTGATTAAAGTCAATTTTTACCGGGTAGGCACAACGTGAGAAGGGGCAAATTTATGTTTTATATCAATTTTCCCTCCGCGCCAAAAACCAATTATTTTTGTAAATTTTCAAAAATAATTGCATTGCGCGCGACGGCGAGAAACGAAAAGCGGGTTTCACTGCGCGTGCCGACACGGTAAGCTATAGCCTATGAATTGCTAAAGAAAACAAAGGAGAGCGTTTATGGCCACCTCCCTCACCTGGCATGACGTGATCGGCAAAGAGAAAGAGCAGCCCTATTTTGTTGAAACGCTCGCCTTTGTTGCCGCTGAGCGCCAGGCCGGTAAGACCATTTATCCACCGCAGAAGGACGTGTTCAACGCTTTCCGCTATACCGAGCTGGCGGACGTCAAGGTCGTCATCCTCGGCCAGGATCCCTACCACGGCCCCAATCAGGCGCACGGCCTCTCTTTCTCGGTGCGCCCCGGTGTGCCGGCGCCGCCGTCGCTGGTGAACATGTATAAAGAGCTGGCGACCGACATTCCCGGCTTCGAACGCCCGGATCACGGCTATCTGCAAAGCTGGGCCGAGCAGGGAGTGCTGCTGCTCAACACCGTGCTGACGGTAGAAGGCGGCCGCGCGCACTCGCACGCCAACCTGGGCTGGGAAACCTTTACCGATAAAGTGATCGCCGCCCTGAACGAGAACCGTGAAGGCGTGGTATTCCTGCTGTGGGGCTCGCACGCGCAGAAGAAAGGCAACTTTATCGATCGCAACCGCCACCACGTGCTGAAAGCGCCGCATCCGTCGCCGCTCTCCGCCCACCGCGGTTTCCTCGGCTGCCGCCACTTCTCGCAGGCCAATCAGCTGCTGGAGCAGCAAGGCCTCACGCCGATCGACTGGATGCCGCGTCTGCCGCAGGCGTAGCCCAGAGACAAAAAAGGCACCCTCGGGTGCCTTTTTTTATGCCGTTGCCGGGGCGATTACGCCTTGGCTTTGGAGACCGCGACCATCGCCGGGCGCAGCAGACGGCCGTTCAGCGTGTAGCCTTTCTGCATCACCATCATCACATGGTTCGGCTGGTGATCGGCGGATTCCATCATGCTCATCGCCTGATGCACTTCCGGGTTGAACGGCACGTTGACGTCGCCGACGATTTCGATGCCATACTTGCGCACCACGTCCAGCAGCGATTTCAGCGTCAGCTCGATGCCTTCGATCATTGCGGCCAGTTCCGGATTGTTTTTATCCGCCAGATCCAGCGCGCGCTCCAGGTTGTCGATCACCGGCAGCAGATCGCCGGAGAATTTCTCCAGGGCGAACTTGTGCGCTTTCTCGACGTCCAGTTCGGCGCGGCGGCGGATGTTTTCCGCTTCCGCTTTGGCGCGCAGCAGGCTGTCGCGCTCGTGCTGCTGCGCTTCCGCCAGTTGGGCTTCCAGTTCGGCGATACGCGCATCGCGCAGATCGACGCCTTCCGCCGCTTCCGGCAGCGTATCCTCGTGATGAGCGTGTTGTTCCATTTCTTCCGAGACTTGCTCGTTTGGCGTCTTCTGTTCTTTACTACTCATGAATATCTCCGCGTTTTAGCATTAATCTCGCAACTTGGCTTATTATGGGGATCAAAACCGGGGTTTCAAGTCAACCGGTCACAATGTGGGGCATAAACGGGTCCCGGTGAGGAAAATCACAACAAATGAATAAAAAATTCGCCTGTATTGGCATTGTTGGCCACCCGCGTCACCCTTCAGCGCTGGCAACCCACGAGATGCTGTTCCACTGGCTGGTCGCCCGCGGCTATTCGGTGATGGTCGAACGCCAAATCGCCCATGATTTGGGGCTGAAGGACGCCGTGACCGGCAGCCTGGCGGATATTGGCCAGCGCGCCGATCTGGCGGTGGTGGTCGGCGGCGACGGCAACATGCTCGGCGCCGCGCGCGTGCTGGCGCGCTACGACATCAAGGTGATCGGGGTCAACCGCGGCAACCTCGGCTTCCTCACCGATCTCGATCCCGACAACGCCCTGCAGCAGCTGGCGGACGTGCTGGAAGGCGAGTACATCGACGAACAGCGTTTCCTGCTGGAAACCATCGTGCATAAAGAGCACCAGCAGTGCCGCATCAGCACCGCCATCAACGAAGTGGTGCTGCACCCCGGCAAAGTGGCGCACATGATCGAATTCGAAGTGTACATCGACGATCGCTTCGCCTTCTCGCAGCGTTCCGACGGCCTGATCATCGCCACCCCGACCGGATCCACCGCCTACTCGCTCTCCGCCGGCGGGCCGATCCTCACCCCGTCGCTGGAAGCGATCGCACTGGTGCCGATGTTCCCGCACACCCTCTCCGCCCGGCCGCTGGTGATCAACGGCGATAGCACCATCCGGTTGAAGTTTTCGCAGATCGGCAGCGATCTGGAGATCAGCTGCGACAGCCAGATCGCGCTGCCGATCCAGGAAGGCGAAGAAGTGCTGATCCGCCGCAGCGATTTCCACCTGAATCTGATCCATCCGAAGGACTACAGCTATTTCAACACGTTAAGCACCAAGTTGGGCTGGTCGAAAAAATTGTTCTAAAATCTGCGCCGGCCACTTTACTGTATATAAAACCAGTTTATACTGTATGAAACTACAGTTATGTGTTTATACACAGGAAGGTTCCCATGCTGGCGCAATTAACCATCAGCAACTTTGCTATCGTTCGTGAGTTGGAAATCGATTTTCAACCGGGTATGACGGCGATCACCGGTGAAACCGGCGCCGGCAAATCCATCGCCATCGATGCGCTGGGGCTGTGCCTCGGCAACCGCGCCGACGGCAACGTGGTGCGCCTGGGAGCCGCCCGCGCCGACATCTGCGCCCGCTTCTCGCTGGCGGACACCCCGTCCGCGCGCGAGTGGCTGGAGCAAAACCAGCTGGACGACAGCAACGAATGCCTGCTGCGCCGGGTGATCAACGCCGACGGCCGTTCGCGCGGCTTTATCAACGGCACCGCCGTGCCGCTGTCGCAGCTGCGCGAGCTGGGGCAACGCCTGATCCAAATCCACGGTCAACACGCCCATCAGCTGCTGCTCAAGCCGGAGCACCAAAAAGCGCTGCTCGACGCCTACGCCGACGAACCCGCCCTGCTGGCGGCGATGAGCCAGGCCTATCAACGCTGGCACCAGAGCTGCCGCGAGCTGGCGCACCACCAGCAGCAGTCCATCGAGCGCGAAGCGCGCAAGCAGCTGCTGCAATACCAATTGAAAGAGCTGAACGAATTCGCGCCGCAGGCCGGCGAGTTCGAACAGACCGACGCCGAGTACAAGCGCCTGGCCAACAGCGGCCAGCTGCTGACCCTCAGCCAGCAGACGCTGCAACTGCTCGCCGACAGCGACGAAAACAACATGCTCAGCCAGCTCTACAGCGCCAAACACCTGCTGATCGAGCTGGCCGGGCTGGACGACAAGCTCAGCGGCCTGTTGGACATGCTGGAAGAGGCCTCGATCCAGATCAGCGAAGCCAGCGACGAACTGCGCCACTACGCCGATCGCATGGATCTCGATCCCAACCGCCTGCACGAACTGGAACAACGCCTGTCGCGCCAAATTAGCCTGGCGCGCAAACATCAGGTCGCGCCGGAAGAGCTGCCGCAGCTGCATCAGCAGTTGCTGGATGAACAACAGCAGCTATCGCAGCAGGAAAGCGACCATGAACATCTGAACGAGGCGGTTACCCTGCATCACCAGCAGGCGCTGGCGCTGGCGGAAGAGCTGCACCAGAAACGCCTGCACTACGCGGCCGAGCTGACTGCGCTCATCACCGACAGCATGCAGGCGCTCTCCATGCCGCACGGCAAGTTCAACATCGACGTGCGCTTCGAACCGCAGCATCTGAGCGCCGAAGGGGCCAGCCGCACCGAATTCTGCGTCTCCACCAACCCGGGGCAGCCGCTGCAGCCGCTGGCGAAGGTCGCCTCCGGCGGCGAGCTGTCGCGCATCGCGCTGGCCATTCAGGTGATCACCGCCCGCAAGATGGAAACCCCGGCGCTGATCTTCGACGAAGTGGACGTGGGCATCAGCGGCCCAACCGCCGCCATCGTCGGCCGCCTGTTGCGCCAGCTCGGCGAATCCACCCAGGTGATGTGCGTCACCCACCTGCCGCAGGTGGCCGGATGCGGGCATCAGCATCTGTTCGTCAGCAAGCAGACCGACGGCACGGTGACCGAAACCCAGATGGCGCCGCTGGATAAACGCGCCCGGCTGCAAGAGCTGGCGCGCCTGCTCGGCGGCAGCGAAGTCACCCGCAATACGCTGGCCAATGCCAAAGAACTGCTGGCGGCATAAAAAAGCTCAACTTTTTCACTTTCCTGCGGTCTGACAGTGACGCTGTTGGCCCGAGAAATATCTAAAGTGCGCCGCGACGGCGATCCGAAGCCATCTCAACGGCCTGAAACAGGCCAAGCGCTTGAGGTGCTGAAGGAAAGCCAATGCGTCGCAACGTGAAAGATGAAGGGTATAAAGGTTTCCAACTGCCGCAAGGTCTATTATCATCGGCATCCTATGCCCTAAAGGAATGTGATTACTATGCGCTGTAAAACGCTGACTGCCGCCGCTGTAGTTCTTGTGATGCTGACTGCAGGCTGTTCTACTTTTGAAAAGGTGGTTTATCGTCCTGACATCAACCAGGGGAACTACCTGACGTCGACCGACGTGGCGAAAATCCAGAAAGGGATGACCCAGCAACAGGTCGCTTACACATTGGGCACCCCAATGCTGCAAGACCCGTTCGGGACTCAGACGTGGTTCTATGTGTTCCGCCAGCAGCCTGGCCATGAAGATATCACCCAGCAAACGCTGACGCTGACCTTCGACAGCGCAGGCGTGTTGACCGATATCCAGAACAAACCGGCACTGACCAAGTAATCGGCGCCGCCCGCTCTTCCGGCCCATGAGGAGGCATGATGTTCCTCATGACAGTCGCAGGCTGCAACGCGGAAGAGAGAATCAGTTTCAGATAAAAAAATAAGGCGCTCATAGCGCCTTATTTTTTTGCCTTTTCTGCCCGTTGCCGGCGCAGTTCTTTCGGATCGGCGATGAGCGGCCGGTAGATCTCAACCCGATCACCGTCGTTTAGCGTGTCGCCCAGCTTGGCCGGGCGGCTGTAGATACCGATTTTGTTGCTCTTGAGATCGATATCCTGACGCAGCTCCAGCAGGCCCGAAGCCGCAATCGCCTGCTCGGCGCTGCTGCCCTCGGCCAGCTTCACCTTGCGCAGGTACTGGCGCTCCGGTAAGGCGTACACCACCTCGACCTGAATGTCAGACACTGTAGACCTCTTTCGCGCGCTGGGTGAATGCCTGCACCATGCTGCCCGCCAGCTCTTTAAATACCTTGCCGAACGCCAGTTCGATCAGTTTGTTGGTGAACTCGAAGTCCAGGTGCAGCTCCACCTTGCAGGCCTCTTCGCTCAGCGGTGTGAACTGCCAACCGCCCATCAGCTTGCGGAACGGACCATCGACCAGCTGCATATTGATGCGTTGGTTATCCAACAGCGTATTGCGCGTGGTGAAGGTTTTGCTGATACCGGCCTTGGCGACGTCCACCGCGGCGGTCATTTCATTGGGGGTAGCGTTAAGCACCCGGCTGCCGGTGCAGCCTGGCAGAAAATCGGGATAAGAATGAACATCGTTAACCAACTGATACATCTGCTCGGCGCTGAACGGCACTAATGCAGACCGACTGATCTGGGGCATATCATTTCCTGTAAGACATAAAACGTACAGATAATACCATTTATCTGGCGGCAAACAAAAAATCTGCTAAGGGATGAGGGAACCAAAAATGCGAAAAATTGCGCAGGTGCTGAACGGGAAAGGATTTCTTTCGCTGAAGCATCCAGTATAATGAACGCACTATGACAAAGAAAAAAGCACACAAACCCGGTTCCGCCACCATTGCCCAAAACAAGCGCGCGCGTTTCGAATACTTCATTGAAGAAGAGTTCGAGGCTGGCCTGTCGCTGCAAGGGTGGGAAGTTAAATCGCTGCGTGCTGGCAAAGCCAACCTCAGCGACAGCTACGTGACGTTCCGTGACGGTGAAGCCTATTTGTTTGGCGCCACCATCACTCCGCTCAACGTGGCCTCGTCGCATGTGGTGTGCGATCCGACACGTACCCGTAAACTGCTGCTGAACAGACGCGAGCTGGACACCTTGCTCGGCCGCGTCAACCGCGAGGGTTACACCGTGGTGGCCTTGTCCCTGTATTGGAAAAATGCCTGGAGCAAGATCAAGATCGGCGTAGCCAAAGGCAAGAAAGAGCACGACAAACGCGATGACATTAAAGATCGCGAATGGCAGACGGCGAAAGCCCGTATCATGAAGCACGCCAATCGTTAAGCCGCTGGCTTATCGAGGTAAACTTCTGGTATACTGCACAAAGTTACTTGGGGCTGATTCTGGATTCGACGGGATTTGCGAAGCCCTAGGAGCATGCCGAGGGGCGGTTGGCCTCGTAAAAAGCCGCAAAAAAATAGTCGCAAACGACGAAAACTACGCTTTAGCAGCTTAATACCCTGCTTAGAGCCCTCTCTCCCTAGCCTCCGCTCTTAGGACGGGGATCAAGAGAGGTCAAACCCAAAAGAGATCGCGTGGATGTCCTGCCTGGGGCTGAAGCGTTAAACTCAATCAGGCTAGTCTGTCAGTAGCGTGTCCATCCGCAGCTGGCCGGCGAATGTAAAGATTGGACTAAGCATGTAGTGCCGACGGTGTAGTAATTTCGGACGCGGGTTCAACTCCCGCCAGCTCCACCAAATACGTCGCCAGTGAACCAGATAGACCCGGCGATAATAGCGAAAAAGCCCACAACTTCGGTTGCGGGCTTTTTTGTTTTTGTCACATTCAGAGGGAAACCCCACGGCCTGGGCTCTCCCGGGCCGATGCTGGCTAATGGTCCAGATAAAGGTAATGCAGCCAGCTGGTCATGCGCAGCAGCACTTTACGCATCACGGAAACGTGCTCAAAGTGCCCGGTATAGACCGCCGCCTGGGCGCTCACGCCGTCGGGCAAGTGAGCCAGATCGGGGTTAGCCGCCAGATCGATCATTACATACACCCCTTCCCGACCCGGCGTGGCGCTCAGGCCCTGCAGTGCGCCGCTGGCCTGGTAGCTGCCGTCCGGTATCGTCGGCAGCACCCGGCTCACGGTGCCGCCATAAACCTGTCCCGGCAAGCCGTTGAAAACCACCTCAGCCTGATCCCCCTGCGCCAAACGCAGGATGGCGTTCTGGCGGAACACCGCCACCACCTGGCGCTTTTGCTGCGGGATAAAGATCATCACCGGTTTGAACGGCAGGCGAACCGCCGCCGTGCCCGGCCGTGCCAGCACCTGCGTGACATAACCGTCGCTCGGCGCACGCACCACCGTTTGTTCCAGGTTGTAACGCGCTTCGGCAATTTGCGATTTCAGGCTGGCTATCGTGGCGTCTTCGCCGTCATAGCGCCCGGACAACCGCGCCTGTTCCTGTTGGAACTGGGCTTTCGCCGCCTGCAGCGCAGCGGATTGCGCCTGGTACTGCTGCTGCGCATGGCTGACGTCCTGCTCCGAGAATGGGTTGACTGGCATGGCCGCCCCTTTCGCATAGCGCTGGTAATCCTTACGGGCACGCTCGTATTCCGCGTTCGCCCGCTGCACGTTGGTTTTCTCCGTCACCTCGACGATCATGCCCGAGACCTGCGGCACCATCGGCACAGAAACGGCTATTTTCTGCGCCCGATCGCTGTACGGATGGTTGTAGTTCATCGTCAGAATCAGCGCGCCGACGATAACGATCCCGCCGAGCACCGCAGTCGGCACGGTCCATTTATTAACCGAAATACGGAACAGCTTAAATACGCCGTAGCTCAGCGCCACGTAGCTGAGAATAATAAGTAAATCCATAGGCTACGCTCAACTCACCGTGGGGCCGGGAACCGCCGTCGGCTTTTCCTGCAGGCGTTGCAATTCGGCTTCGAGCAGCGCGATGCGCGCCTTCAGTTCCTTTGAAGGTTCCGTGCTTTCACTCATGCCCCAGCCGCGTTCCGGACGATAGAGCGTCGCCCAAATCCACAGCAGCGGCCAAATGGCGTGCAGCGTAAACAGGCTGACCCAACCGGCGACGTGAATCGCATCCTGATGCGGATGCTGGCGCTTTTTCGCCAGTAAATAGGGAATGTCATGAATAATAATGACGCCGTAGAATAAAATCAGGAATACCGCGATCAGTACGCCTAAAGCAAAATAGTTTAGAAACATGTAAAGCCCTGGTTGGTCTTAGCGGAAATAAACGATGTTTATAGCGTGTTATATTGTCTGATATCGTTGGCGATAGTATCGATAGCGTTCTTCACATCGCTGACTTTCAGCTGTGCTTTCTCATTATTGAGATTTTCGCCCGAGGCCTTGCGCACCACTTTAATCACCGGCTGGTTGGTCGCCGCATCGATAAACTCACCTTCCATATAGACTGCGCTTTCCATGGTGCGATGGCCGGTCACGCTTTGCGTGGCGGCAATCAGCAAGGTGATCGGCAAGACTTCATAGATCTGCAACCCTTTCTTCTGCGTGTCGATCGCCGTGATAGCGCCGCGGAAGATCAGCGTATGCTCACGCGGCATGTCAACCAGCGTGAAGTGGGTGCCCATCGCCTGTTTAAACTGCTGGTTGGTGTAATTCAGGATATTGTCGAGCGCGCGTTGGCTCACCATTTCGCTAGGTTTCGGCCGTGGGAAATAGATCATCGGCTGATAAACCAAATATTGATAACGGGAAAAGTCGACGCTCTGATCTTTCCAATATAAAACGTCTTTGCCGGATGCGGATTGACCTTTATTGATATCGTTATAATTGGTCAGAAAGGTCGAGTATTTTTCTTTTTCGGTCACGGCGGACGAGCACGCGGCCAATAATAACAGCGCAGGTAAAATCACCGTTCTTGTTACTTTCATTGACGGATTTCTCTTTATTTATGTGGATAGCAAATAATCAAATCGAATGATACCCACCCGCCCGTGATAAGTCATATGACAATACCGCCAAAGGTGTATATCATTTTTGATATACAAACTCATAAGAGCCGGCCAGTGAAACAGAAAGACTTCCGCATAGAAGAACTGAGGATCGTCCGCGTCATCGCCGAAACGGCGAGCGTCAGCAAAGCGGCGCAGCTGTTGGACATGCCGCAATCCAACGTGTCGCGCGCGCTCACCTCACTGGAACGCCGGCTGGGTCTGGAACTGTTTCTGCGCAGCCCGCGCGCCCTGGCGCTGACCGAGTTCGGCGAGCAATTCTTGCGCCGCGCCGCACTGCTGCTGGACGAGCATAGCGATCTGCTCGATATGTCCGGCACCTATAAGCGCAGCCTGAGCGGCATGGTCACGCTCGGCGCGCCGATCGGTATCCACGCGTTCCTGGCCAGCTATTTGCTGCCGCCGCTGCTGCATGCCGCACCGGAGTTGACGGTCGATCTGGTGACTCGCAATCCCGATGAACGCGAAAAAAAGTATGGTGCGGTGTTCGACAGCGACTGCGATTTGTTGATCAGCTTCTTCCAGCCACAAAACGAAAGCCTGATCGCCAGACCGCTCACCCGTTTTCGCGTCGGGCTGTTCGCCGCGCCGGATTACATCGCCCGCTCGCCGCTGAATGAGCTGAATGAACTTAATGAGCTGTCGCAGCATCGCTGCATTACCTTGCGCATGCTGGGCGGCATCCGCAATACCTGGAGCGGCTACAATGCGCAGGGGGAGTTGGTGCAGATCGAAATCAACGGCACCAGCGTCTGCGATAATATTCTGCCGGCGATCGAGCTGGCGAAACAGGGATTGGGCATCGTCTACGCCCCGTATTATTCCGTGGCCGCTGAGCTGGAAGCCGGCACGCTGCTGCCCTGCCTGGCGCGCGAGCGCTGCATCGATATGCAAGCCTATCTGATCTACCGCCGGCGCGGCGTTTTGCCGCACCGTGTTCAGGTGATGATGGACAGCATCATGGAAAGCGTGCAACAGCACGCACATCGGCTGATTTAACAAAAAACCCCGCCGCAGCGGGGAAAGCTCAGGAAGCTTTTTTCGCCATAATCTCGATGATCTGCCTGTCGGTGTGCTGCATCGATCGGCTGGCCAGCGCGCAAAGGTTGGCGATCGACTGCTCAACATCATTCGCCACAATCCCCTCGTTGCCGGTTACCGCCGTGTCGTCCAGCGCCATCAGCACCGCCTTCCACGCCGACGAGGCGCTGGTGGAAACCTTCATCGCACAGCTGTTGGAAGCGCCATCGCAAATCATCCCGCTCACATCGCCAATCATGCTGCCGATGGCCTTGGCGATGGTGTCGTACCGGCCATCCGCCAGCCACGCCATCCCGGCGGCCGCCCCCATCGAGGCGGTAGTGGCGGCGCACAGCGCGGAGAGGCGCGGCAGGCGATAGTGAATATAAATGGCGCTCAGGTGCGACAGCATCAGCGCACGCGCCAGCTGTTCCTCATCGGCCGCGAAGTGCTCCGCCACCACCATCACCGGCAAGGTGGCAGCGATCCCCTGATTGCCCGAGCCGGAGTTGCTCATCGCGGGCAGCGTCGCCCCGCCCATCCGCGCATCGGACGCCGCGCTGGTGCGGATCACGATGTCGCTGGCCAGATCGCTCGTCATCAATCCGCGTGCGCGCTGTTTTTGCAACGTGGCACCCACGTGCAGCCCCCACTGGCTGCGCAGCCCTTCTTGCGACAGCGCACCGTTGAGGCGCGCGGCATCGAGAATAAAACGGATATCCGCGAACGGCGCCCGCTCGATGAAATCCACGATCTCACGCAGCGAAGTGTGCGCCAGCACCTGCAGCGGGCATGCCGGCTCGGCGCCCTGCGGCTGCGCCTTCAGCGTATAGAGCGTCTCGCCCTGCCGCTCGATACTGACGATGCGGGTATGCCCGCCGACGATGGTGGCGCTGGCCCATTGATCGCCAGCGTAAACCTTCGCCCGGGAATAGAGGATATCTTCGCAAGGCGACTGCAGCATGACGCGCACCGCCCCCTGCGCCAATAGCCGCTTCGCTTGCGTTATGGCTGTAGCAGAGGCCTTCTCGAGCACTTCCAAACCGCCGTCGGCATCGCCGCCGATAGCCCCCAACGCGGCGGCGATCGGCAATCCCACCATGCCGGTGCCAGGCACCGTCACGCCCATGCCATTTTTCATCAAATTCGGCGAAACCCAGGCTTCAATGCGATCCACCGGCCCCGGTAAATGAGCCGCCGCCGTGGCGCTGGCCAGCGCCAGGGAAACCGGTTCGGTACATCCCAATGCAGGCTTCACCTCCTCCTGCACGACGCGGATGTATTTTTTCCATAATGAAAGACTTTCAGGGTTAAACATAATGACAACCTTAATACCGTATTAGCTCTATCAGGAGAATGCCAGGAACGGGGAGACGCACAGGAGCAAGCCGGTCACGATGATAAGCACCAGCGATGCACCTTTATATTTGTGCAACGCCGGCACCTTATGGACCAGCCACGCAGGAATAAGGCAGCCCACCAGGCCAAAGATCGGGCTGCAAATGGATGTGAAGCTCAGCACCGGCGCATTCAGCACAATGGCGCTCCAGGCCAGCAGAATAGCGAACACCATAATGCCGCGCTGCACATAGGTTTCATTGATGTTCTCCAGCGGCAGCTTGCGGCGCAGCAAATTCATCACGATGCCCTGCGTCGCTTCGCGAAAGCCCAAATAAACACCGAAAAAGGCGGTCATCACAGCGAAAATATTGAGGATCACGCTGACGACTTTGACCCAGGCGGCGCCGTCACCGCTAATGAACTGAGCGGCGATCGCCAGGGCGGAAATGTTCTGTTCATAGGCTTTTACCGCCTCATCATGCCCCATCGCCAGCGTAAAAGAGACGGCATAGAAAAAGACGGTGGTAAACAGAATGCCAAAGGCGATATTCATGGCGCGCAGCGCTTTATGGCGGGCAACCTCAATCGATTTTTCACGCGAGCGGTAGGAAATGACCATCGGGCTAAGCGTCTGAATAAACAGAATCGAAGTCAGAGTAAACGGCAGCGTAATAATGGCGTTTTTAATCAGCAGCGCCGCCGGCGGCAGCGCGCCGATATTATGCACATGCCACAGGCCAATCATCGACACGCCGAGCGCCGCCACAACCAGCAGCTTGGTCAGCACCATCAGGCTTGAAAGCTTGAATAGCAACTGTTCCCCGCGCGATGAAATCGCCACTAAAATGCAGATCAGCGCCAAGCCATAAAAAGGGTTGTCGGACAACAGCCCTTCCGTCACGCCGAAGGTGTGCAAATAAGACGCGCTGTCGTTGGTGATGGCGGTGGAATAAACGAACATCCAGATCACCAGCATGACAAAATAGAGTGCGCCGAGCAGGATTCCCCAGTTTTTCCCCAGATAGCCGCTAATCACGCTGGGATAGTCTTTGCACTCAGGCGATTCCGCGAGGGTATTGATAAATAAACGCTGGAATAAATACATAGCCGGATAACCGATAATAGAGGAGAGCAGAAATACCCACAGCCCCATCAATCCAACCTGCACCGGTAAAAAAACAATGCCGGCGCCAATCGCCATGCCGATACTCATAATCACCCAGCCGGTATCAGTGCTGTCGAATTTAATTGCCTCACGCCATTCACTTTCCGTCATCTTCGCCCGCAACGCCGGCGACGTGTCATCCAATAGCACGCTATTATTTGAAGCCGTTTCCATAAGGTTCTCGCTTGTGTAGGTAGAGGTTTTTTTTAATAGTTTCTGCACGATGGATAATTCTAAAATGCAGGCGAGTTATCGTTTTAATGTGCGAAATCTTACCCTTGAAACAAGAGAAAAAAGTCACAATATTTGCATGGATTAAGACTATCAAAGAGAAAAAAATCCCATAAAAAAAGAATAAGAAGAAAGAAATTCTATCAAAAACCAGTATGAGAGGCGCATCACATTATCCCGACGCGCCACAGTATGAATCATCAGACCGGGTGAAGGCAGCGTTCCGCCCGTTTTGCATTCGCAGCGCCCGGCAGGCTAAACCGCATACCGGGCGCCCCCTTTACCGCCCCTCTTTCTCCCCCAGTAAGAAATACCATAGCGGAATGGAAAGCAGCAAGGTGAATACCAGCGTATACAGCAACACCATCAGGCTCTGCATCACGATCATCTGTGCGCTCCAGGCACCGATCGGCAGCTGAAACTGCTCGACGGTGCCGCCGAGGATCGCCTTGCCCATCACGCAGCCGACCGCCACCGCAACCGTCGCCACCGCAGCGCGGAACTTACGCACCTCTACGCGCCGAGCGGCCGCTTCCGGCGTTGCTTCGCCATGCCCCTGCCGTTGGCCACGCCAGCGCCACACGTCCGCCGCCAATAGCGCCGCGAGGCTCACGCCCATCAGCGGCAGACAATAGCCCAAGGCTACGGCGATCGACAGCGTGATTACCCGCGCCGGCAGGGAAAGCGCCAACCAGGCGGCCAACAGCGTATGCATCGGATGTTGATCACCCGCCGCAGGACGACGCAGCCACCACATCCGATAACCCAGCACGATCGTCAGACACAGCCCAAGGCCGAACGCCGCCAGCAGCAGCTGATTCGGCAAACCGAAGAGGATCCCCATGTGGGCGTCGATGCCCCAGCGGGTCAGCTTGGCGATCAACGGGAAGGTGCTGAACCGCACCTGGTCGACGACGGCGAAACTCTGCGGCGCAATAGCAACGCTGTCCACCTGCGTTGGCCAACTGCGATCCACTTCGGTCACCGTCCAGGCTTTGCCCTCGCCCTTTGGCTGACGCAGCTCTATCTTGGCAGCATCGATCCCAGCGGCGCGCGCGGCGTGCAGCACCCGATCCCAATCGCCGTTCAGCGCATTGGCCTGTGCGGCAGGGGGCATCTTCATGCCCGGCATCATTCCACGGTGCTCGGCGTGCGGATCGGCCGGCGTCTGAGACGCATCGGCCTGCAGGCTGGTGTTGACCTGCGGCGTCAGCCAGCCCAGATTAGCCCGTAGCGCATCGATGTTGCCGCCGGCCCACTGCGACCAGGTCAGCCCGGTGGCCGAGAAGAACAGCAGCCCGGCCAGCAGCGCCACGCCCAGCGTGATGTGCCAATGGCGGCTGGCGGCGAAACGCCCTTTCGGCTTCTTCAGCTTGCGCTTCGGCCGCGTCGTCAGCCACAGCGCTACGCCGCCCAGCGCGGCCACCCACAGCCAGGAGGCCGCCAGCTCGCTGTAATTGCGGCCCAGATCGCCGAGCAACAGGCTGCTGTGCAGCTTGTCCAGCCAGGTGCGCAGCGGCAACACGCCGGAGGTGCCGTACACCGTCATATCGCCCTTGATCGCCAGCGTATAAGGATCGACAAACAGTGCGCGCGACTCGGAAGCGCCCAGATCGGCGCCGACAAACTGCACACGGGTGGTGTCCGTTGCACCGGGCGCCGGGCGCACGGCGTAAATGCGCGCCTCGTCACCCGCTTCACGGCGGGCGGCGGCGATTTGGTCGGCCAGCGGTCTCGCCTGCCCGTGCGGCTCGGTAGACAGCGCATCGCGATACAGCGCCTCTTCAAGCTGCGGGGTCAGCACATACAGCGTGCCGGTCAGTGCAGCGACCAGAATAAAAGGAGCAACCAGCAGGCCGATATAAAAATGCAGCCGTCTGATCAGGTTCAGCATCGCGCCACGCGGCGATGCGGCAGGTGGAGTTTTGGTTATTGAAGACATGGCCTTTCTCGTTTTTCAAACTGTGTGCGCAGGCAAACCGTCCGCAGCGATACGGACGGCATGACCCATGATCAAGCAATAAGGAAAAACGGCTGGCCGGGCGGCCCGCGCGGACTTGGCCGCAGAGCAAGACGCCGAATGGGCGGGGGGACGATGCGCGGCGCGCAAGGCAGGCGCGCAATACGCGCCATCAGCCACAGCAGCGGGACGAATACCCACAGCAGCAGCGGTACGTGAATCAGCAGCTCGCAATAGCCGCAGAAGATCATCTCTGCCGGATCCATGCCGTGGTGGCCGGCATGCTCGGCGGCGGGCATCACCATTCCGTGCATCTCATGCTGCATGGTAGCTGCCGGCTGCGCCATGCCGCTCATCATCTGATGGTGCATCAGCGATTTCGACACCACCGGCGCCACAAACAGCAACAGCACCGCCATAATGGCGATGCAGGCGGCAAAGCGTTGCTGTAGCTGGCGTGGCACTCTCATCGCGGCGGTGAATTAACCCGGTCAGTTGCGAACAAGCGGCCAGTGTAACCTCTGCGCCCAACGCGATGAAAGAAAAGTCGCCACCGCAGTGGATGATGATGAGGCGGGCACCTGCACAACGGGGATTTATTTATGCACGTTCAGCGCCCACGTCGGTTATCCGGGGCACCAATCACCCAATAGCCTCTGCCACCAGGAGACCTTCTGTCTGGCATGTATGGCTAATCTTTTTTTGTTAACCAGCTTAAGATGCCGATAAAATGAGAACAGACTCAGAATAAAAAGAAAAAACGCCAAGAGAAACAAAAACACCGTAAATCCTTTATCGTTACAGTTCATTACGGCGCAAAATAAGCCAGTTGTAGAGCTCAATCTTGCGGTTAAAACCGAATTTTTTCATGACCGCGCCCCGGTGCGAGCTGATGGTTTTAACGCTGATATTTAGACGCACTGAAATATCCGCCGGGCTGACGCCTTTGGAGAGCAGCTGCATGATCTGCCGCTGCCGCACCGTCAGTGCTCCCTCCTCGAAAAATGCCTCCCCGTCCGAACCGGATATTTCTCGCTCATGCCATAACGCATCTAAATAAAAACGCAGCTGCTGCAGATCGCCACGCTTGGGCAGCGTTTTCTGCAACCGCCCCAGCCGCCACGTTGCCAGGCTGTTTTTCCCCTCACACAGGGAAAAAATGACGCAATCTTTCATGCCTGCATGCAACGCCTCACCAATCAGGCGGGCCATAGGCCGGCTGGCGTCATAAAAAATAATGTCGGCACTGCCCAGGCAGCTTTGATTAACAAATTCCACCCGCTTATTCTTGCCGCGAAAATATTCAATTAAAAAGAAAACCAGCCCCTGAGAAATAAAAGCATCCTTACCCAACAGGGCAATATTAATCATGATTAGTAAGCTCCTTTGCTCTGGCCTGCATATAACACGCCGCCACAACCAGACTCTAATTAATAAAAAAATAAAGCGCCATTATTAAAGCACCTGTATCGCCACCACCATTTAATTGCACCACAAACTCGCCGGCCATTCAGCGAAATTCACACATTAATGAACCGCATTAATATCTGCAGATTTTCCTTCATTCTCCTGAGCTAACAACATTCAACGCTTAAGGCACGGCAATAATAATGGGCAAGCTGCCGGAGAACTCCCCCACAGACTGGGTATCATAACCACTTAAGGTTGAGGAAAGTCGTAGCCGGGTTGGTGAGGTTGAGGCGGAGATCTGCACACCATCCCCCAACTTATTGTCATTAATCATAAGATCACTGAGCAACCAATTGCGATTGACAGAATATAGAGTCACAGAGCTCATTCTTGCCTGCGAAGAAATAACAACCGACATTCCTGCAGAACATGTAACATGAAAATCAGTATAAGCGGAATTACCATTCACTTCAGCCGGAGCCAGAACACCATGGTTTATTTCGATGTAGGGCTCCTCAACCCAGCATACGGTTGGAGGAACTTCTGAGGAGAAACACTTACTATCTAAACGCGCCGTACCGTTTTTTTTAAAATACCCCAACTGATAACAAGAACGTTTATGCCAACGAGAGTCCCTTCTAAAACTACGCATTTCACCAAGATATCCCTGGGCAATAAACAGCTTTCCTAGCTCCCCCATGGTTTTTGCTTTTCTCGCCCCGGGAACAATATAATCTCCAGAGGACGTCCAACTGCCTGTTTCATACCAGTCATTGTAAAAAAACGACAAATTATCATTTGTAGCTTGCCATCCACTATTAGGATTTCCTTCCCACATAGGGTTAAGTGAATTATCATTAACGTCCCATGATTGAACACTTAGTGTGTCAAATGCATAACTACTCCCAGGTCCCATACCCCCAGCAATTACTCTAATGTCATAAGCAATAGCTAGCACCGCCGATGAATACAGGGCGAAAAATATCGCCAATATTTTTATTCCTATTTTCATATCCGTCACCTACTCATAAGCCAGATTAAAGGTCGCCACCGCGCTGAACGCCCCGCGCCCAATGGTCTTTCGCTCCAGCGCCTGCGGTTCGCCGCGCACATAGGCCTGCAACGCCAAAATATTGCCGCCGGCCTGCAGGCCCTGCTTATCACCAGCCTGATTGAGCGGCAGCGCCTTACCCGCCGGCGTTTCCAGCCCGATGGCGATCCCCCTGGCCAGGCTGCCGCCGGCGGGGGCCAGCAGGCCGGGCAGCGCCGCGCTTTCGCTGCCCAGCAGTGTGACCGTCACCGTTTTGCCCAGGCTGAGATCGCACTCGGCCAGGTGAATTTCAAACTTCTGCCCCGGCGTGCGGGTATTGAGATACAGGTACTTGTCGATAATGGTGCCAAAATCCAGCGTGATCTCCTCCTCCCCCGGCGGGATCACGCACGGCTCCGCCACCAGCGCGCCATGCAGGCGCAGGTTG
>NZ_JBCHWD010000008.1:0-239105 GCF_059801225.1 Serratia sp. Ae19-1
CAAAAAGCCCCAGCATCGCTGCTGGGGCTTCTGTCATGGTGCCGGCTACCGGAATCGAACTGGTGACCTACTGATTACAAGTCAGTTGCTCTACCTACTGAGCTAAGCCGGCTGAATTTGGCGGAAGGACAGAGATTCGAACTCTGGGAGCTGTTACACTCGACGGTTTTCAAGACCGTTGCCTTAAACCACTCGGCCATCCTTCCAATGGGCGCTGATATTAGCGATACCGTTATGAAATGTCTATCGTTTTCATGCAAAAAAATCGCATCGGCGGTACAGTTGCCTAAACTTCAGGCCTTAAACGCTTAAAAAATGAAAAGCCCCGTGAAAACGAGGCTTTTTTGTTCGGCAGCAACGCGGTTATTTCGGCTGCGAATCGTAGTCTGAACAGGTTTGATAGCCTTTGTTCATAACGTGGCCCGTATCGTTGTAGCTGACAAAATACGTCTGCACCTTGCCGTCGCGCGGCGCCACCGCATAAGTGTCGCAGGTACCCTGTGCGTGAACCAACGTGGCGGTCGTCGACGGCGGACCGGCAATCGCCCGCACCTGCTGCTTGGTCATCCCTACTTTGACATCGCTGACCACCGGCTCGTTGACATAACTGGTCGCCCGATCATAGGCGGTACAGCCGGCAAGAATGGAAAATACCGCCGCAGTGCCGACGGCCAACACCAGCTTCTTCGTCATAGCTTGTCCTCTTGGAGTGCGTTTGTTGTCCCCTAAGTCTAGAAGCGGAAAGGCTTTTCTACAAATTCTCCTTTGTCGATCGGTGCGCTTTTTCTCGCGGGCGCGACATCGGGCTCAAAAACCGAAATCGCTCAGGGCCGGGATATCGTCCGGGCGCCGACCGAGCGGCCAATGAAAACGCCGATCCTGCTCGCGGATCGGCATGTCGTTAATGCAGGCATGACGATTGATCATTAACCCATCCTGATTGAACTCCCAGTTTTCGTTACCGAAGCTGCGATACCAGTTGCCGGAATCGTCGCGCCATTCATAAGCGAAACGCACCGCAATGCGCGCGCCGTCAAACGCCCACAGTTCCTTAATCAGCCGATACTCCAGCTCTTTCGCCCACTTGCGTTGCAAAAAACCGACCACCGCCGCGCGGCCGTCGACAAATTCCGCGCGATTCCGCCAGTGAGTATCGAGCGAATACACCTGCGACACCCGCTCAGGCTCGCGGCTGTTCCACGCATCCTCCGCCAGCCGCACTTTTTCAATGGCCGAGTCGCGGGTAAAAGGCGGCAATGGGGGTTTAATGCTCATGTTCATCTCCTGGGTGAAGGTATGTAGACAACTCTGTCTACAACATTACGCTAGCGCATGTAGACAGAGTTGTCTACAATCACCCGAAAATAGCCCGGGAGAAAATGATGACCGCCGATCTCAACGCCTTGCCCGCCCGCCAGCGCATTTTGCTGACGGCGCACGATCTGTTTTATCAGGAGGGGATCCGCGCCACCGGCATCGATCGCATCATCAAGGAATCAGGGGTGACCAAGGTGACGTTCTACCGCCACTTTCCCAGCAAGAACGACCTGATTACGGCGTTTTTGGCCTATCGCCATCAGCAGTGGCTGGACTGGTTCAGCGCATCGTTGGCGCGCCATGTGGCGCAGGCCGGCGGGCTGCTGCCGGCGCTGGCCCCCTGCCTGGCGGAATGGTTCGACGATCCGCGCTTTCGCGGCTGCGCATTTATCAATACGGCGGTGGAGATCGCCGACCTGCTGCCGGAAAGCCTGCACATCGCCAGCCAGCATAAGCGGCAGATGACGGATGAGTTGGCGCGCCACCTGCCCGCCGGCCCACAGCGGGAACAGCATGCAGCGATGCTGGCGATGTTGATCGACGGCGCCATTGTCAGGGTGCAGATAGAGCGGCAACCACAGGCAGCGCTGCAGGTGCTGGATGCCACGCTGACAATACTGGCGCAAGGCGGCTTCGATCAGTAATTGGCCCAGATGCCCGGCGTCACCAGCTCCAACAGGTGGGCGTCGGGATCGCGAAAATAAATGCTCTCGCCGCCCTGCTCCCAACGCATTCGTCCCTCAATCTCCACGCCGTTGGCCATCAGATGCCGTTCCCAATGCAGCAGCTGTTCTTTCGCCACCGCCAGCCCGATATGCGCCGGCCCCACGCCATCGTGAGCGGGAATAAAGCCGGTCGGATACTGCGCCCCGCGCAGCGAGTCGCCCTCGACAAACAGCAGCAATACGCTCCGATCGCCGACGTTATAGGCGCAAAATCGCTCGTTGGCGACCATCACCGGCAGCTGCAGCACCTCTCGATAGAAAGCGTCCGCGCGCTCAATATCGCTAACGTACAACACCGTCTCGATCACTTTATCGATCTTGAGCTCCATATCACCTCCGCTCTGTTTGCTGTATTCACAGCGTAGGCCGAGTGGCGGAAACCCAAAGCGCTTCCCGTGCCGCTCACGGATCAATCCGTGCTTCTTCACAGGCAAAAAAAAGCGCGGCCCGAAGGCCGCGCGATGACATTCACATGCAGAGGCTTAGAACTGGTAAACCAGGCCCACGGCAACCACGTTGTCGGTGTTGATACCGGCAGCTTGGGTGAAGTCGTTGTTGTCCAACAGGTTGATTTTGTAGTCAACATAGGTGGACATGTTTTTGTTGAAGAAGTAGGTCGCGCCCAGGTCGACGAATTTGACCAGATCTTCATCACCGTAGTCCTTGCCGTTGCCGGCGCGGCCCAGGTCTTTACCTTTGGTCTGGTTATAGCCCACGAACGGACGCAGACCGAAGTCGAACTGGTAGTGCGCGTAGGCTTCGAAGCTCTGCGCCTTGTTGGCGTAACCGAAAGCATCGCTGGTAGAGCTACCGAAACGCGCCGCGTTGTAAGACTGGGTGAACATCACAGCCAGGTAAGTATCGTTGGCGTCATATTTCAGACCGCCGGAATACCCTTCTGCTTTATCGCCGCGGCCCATGATGTTCTGGTAGCCGCCACCGCCGTTCTGCTCGCTGGTACGACGAGAGTTGAAGAAGGCGCCTGCGGCGCTGATGCCGTAGCCCATGTCATAGCTCATGGACATGCCGTAGCCTTCGCCGTTCTGACCCAGAACGTCACGACCGTTGTTGGTCTCTTCAGCGCTGCCGTTTTTACCCTGGTACTGCAGGGCGAAGTTCAGGCCGTCAACCAAACCGAAGAAGCCGTTGTTACGGTAGGTCGCCAGGCCGCTGGAGCGTTGGAACATGAACTGGTCAGCGCCGTAGGTCGAGCCGTCGAACTCAGGCTGCAAGTCGGTGTAAGCCGCCACGTCGTACAGCACGCCGGTGTTACGACCGTAGTCGAAGGAGCCATAGTCGCCGAATTTCAGACCGGCGAAGCCGTAACGGGTGAAGTTCTTGTTGTCCTGGTTTTCAGCGTGGTTCAGGTTGGCCTGATATTCCCACTGGCCGTAACCGGTCAGCTGATCGCTGATCTGCGTTTCGCCGCGCAGGCCAAAACGCATATAAGACTGATCGCCGTCCGCACCGTTGTTGCTGGAGAAATAGTGAAGACCGTCGACTTTACCGTACAAATCCAGTTTATTACCGTCTTTGTTGTAGATTTCCGCCGCGCCTGCTGTGCCTGCAACCAGCAGTGCGGGTACCATCAGAGAGAGTACTCGAAGTTTCATCGTTATTATCCTCGTTAATTATGTCGAGCTACGGCCACTGCCCTTTTCGAGCATTATTAGCACGACTGTGCATTACCATTCTGGTAACAAGGGTTATATTAATCCAGAAAGAAAATGATACCAAGTATCCGATAGTGTTTCATTGTAATTAATAAAGGTTTCAAAATGTAAATACGCGCGAACTTTCACAAAACCTTACAGACAAACAAAATAAAGCACTTAAAGACAAAGAATAGATTAATTGATAAAAAATCATGTGGTTATACATATCTTTAAGAAAAAAAAGCCAACCATACAATTGAACCAGGCAATAAGCACATTGTGCCAAAACGCTGTCCGCACGCAGCCGCTATAATCACCTCGCTATCATCATTATTTTCATTATTACCTTCATTACCCGAAGATAATTTCTGCATTCCTTTAACCGGCTTCTGGCCGGTTTTTTATTTTTCTTCACACTCTCCTCACAATTTCGATCCGCACAAATAGCAAGCAAATAAATAACCCCATGATATAGTTTCACTAATTTACTTCCGCACTAATTGCTAATCTTTTTCCTTATTTTAGTCTACAAATTGAGCTTGCTTTTCATTTCGTGCCTTATCCCGCCCATTATTTTCCACCGCAGGCATAATTAGCCGCGGAGTTTCACTTCTGGTAGCCTGAAAAAACCGCCCTTGCTGCGAGCAAATAGATAATGAAGCCATTTCAACCCGACGCGCTGTGGCGACGGCTGCAAAGCTCGTCTTTCCGCGCCCGCTTCCGTTTAAATACCAAGGATCAAGCCTATCTCGATGACAAAGGCTTGCCGCTGATCCTCAGCCATGCCCGTGATTTTATCGATCGCCGCCTGGCCGCCGCTCACCCCAAAAACGATGGCAGGCAGACGCCGATGCGCGGCCATCCGGTGTTCGTCGCCCAACACGCCACCGCCACCTGCTGCCGCGGCTGTCTGGAAAAATGGCACGGCATACCGCAGGGCGTCGCACTGGACGATCGGCAAAAAGACTATATTGTCCAGGCGATCAAGCTGTGGCTGGTGCGCAGCGGCGGCGCCAGAGAGGAGCCAGGCGCGAATCTTTTCGACCCGGATCGCGGATTGTGATAAAAACTGTCAGTAACTTTCGCCACTCTTTTGATCCAAGATCCTGACGCTTACATGACAGCCACCTTGTGCAATGAACAGCAAACGCCCGGCGTTCCTCAACAGATCGCCACCCGCCTCGCCTTTTTCGTCGCCGGCCTCGGCATGGCCGCCTGGGCGCCGCTGGTGCCCTTCGCCAAAGCACGTATCGGCATCGATGACGGCTCGCTCGGCCTGTTGCTGTTGTGCATCGGCGCCGGCTCTATGCTGGCGATGCCGCTGACCGGCTTCCTGACCGGAAAATTGGGCTGCCGCGCGGTGATCCTGATGGCGGGGCTGGGGCTGTGCATCGATCTGCCGTTGCTGGCGCAGATGGATTCCCTCGGCGGCATGGCCGTGGCGCTGCTGCTGTTCGGTGCAGCGATCGGCATGATTGACGTAGCGATGAACGTACAGGCGGTGATCGTCGAGCGCGCCAGCGGCAAAGCGATGATGTCCGGCTTTCACGGCTTTTTCAGCATCGGCGGCATTGCCGGCGCCGGCGGCGTCAGCGCGCTGCTGTGGCTGGGGCTTACGCCGCTGCAATCCACCCTGCTCACGGTGCTGGCGGTGATAGTGCTGCTGGCGTTCGCCAGCCGCCATCTGCTGCGTGAGAGCGGCGCCGACGACGGCGGGCCGATGTTCGTCTTGCCGCGCGGCTGGGTGATGTTTATCGGCATTTTGTGCTTTATCATGTTTCTGGCGGAAGGGTCGATGCTCGACTGGAGCGCGCTGTTCCTCACCACCTTGCGCGGCGTCGAACACAGTCAGGCCGGCCTGGGCTATGCGCTGTTCTCCATCACCATGACGCTCGGCCGGCTCAATGGCGATCGGGTGGTGAACTCGCTAGGCCGCTACCGGGTGCTGCTGCTGGGCAGCCTGTGCGCCGCTCTCGGTCTGAGCCTGGCCATCGCCTTCAATCACGCCACCGTTTCGCTGGTCGGCTTCATGCTGGTCGGCCTGGGCGCCTCGAACGTCGTGCCGATCCTGTTCAGCGCCGCAGGCAACCAGCGCGACATGCCGGCCAATCTGGCGATCGCCTCCGTCACCACCGTCGGCTATGCCGGTATTCTGGCCGGCCCGGCGCTGATCGGTTTTATCGCTCAGTTTTCCAGCCTGACGGCGGCTTTCGCCTGCGTAGCCGTTCTGCTGTTGGCGGTCACCGCCAGCGCCAGGGCCGTCACTCGCTGATTCAGGAATGCGCAGCCACTATGCAAAATAAGCAACTGACCATTAGCTCCAGCAATATCACCCGCTGCTTCCTGCTGTTTATCGTGCTGCTGACGATCGGCATCGGTCTGTATGGCTACAACTACACCAACGCCTGGTTGGCGGAAAAGAAATACACGCTGAACAGCATCGCCGGTTCGCTGCAAAAACGCATCGACACCTACCGTTACATGACTTACCAGGTCTACGACAAATTCGGCAATGCGCCGGCGCAGAATGCCGATCCCGGCTTGCAGGAGACGCGCCTGCGGCCCGACGTTTATTATGTGGAAAAGCAGCATAAGAAAACCGATGCGGTGATCTTCGGCAGTCATGACGAGAACACGCTGGCGATGATCGCCAATATCTCGGACTACCTCGACACCCGCTGGGGCGCCAAGACCGAGAACTACGCCATGTATTATCTCAATGGCCAGGACAACAGCCTCAGTCTGATCACCACCCAGCCGCTCAAAGAGCTGGCTTCGCGCTTTCGGGAAAGCTACCTGACCACCTCTGCGGACGAACGCCGCGCCGAGATGCTGCAGCAGGCCAATATGCTCGACGAACGCGAGAGCTTTTCCGATCTGCGCAAGCAACGCTTCCAGAACGCCTATTCGTTCTCGATTCGCACCACGTTCAATCAGCCGGGACATCTGGCGACGGTGATCGCCTTCGATATGCCGATCAACGATATCATTCCTGCCAATCTGGCCCGCGCCAATTTCCTGTTGCTGCCAGACAATGCCGATCTTGACGACAACGCGATTCCGACGGAAACCGCACTCGGCTCCCATACGACGATGAGCGGTGGCTGGGTCGAGTTCAGCGCCGCCTTGCCCAATGCGCCGCTGAAGGTGGTGTATCGCGTTTCGGCCATCAATTTGGCCATCGATCTGCTGCGCAACAACATCTGGCTGATCGCGGTCAATCTGTTGCTGCTGGGGCTGTCGATGTTGAGCATCTACTTTATCCGCCGCCAGTACATTCGTCCGAGCGAAAATATGGCGGTGGAGCTTGAGGCCGAGCGCGCGCTGAATCAAGAGATCATCGCCAGCCTGCCCTCCGGCCTGCTGGTTTACAGCTTCGCCAACAATACGGTGATCGCCAGCAACAAAATCGCCGAACATCTGCTGCCGCACCTCAGCCTGCAAAAAATCGCCCACATGGCCGAACAGCATCACGGGGTGATCCAGGCTACGGTCAACAACGAGGTGTATGAAATTCGCATTTTCCGCAGCCAGCTATCGCCGGACACTTACCTGTTCCTGATGCACGATCAGGATAAAGAGGTGATGGTGAACAAGCGGCTGCAGCAGGCGCGGCGCGAATACGATAAGAACGTTCAGGCGCGTAAGCTGATGTTGCACAACCTGGGCATCGAACTGAATCAGCCGGTGCGCCAGATGCACGATCTGGTCGATCGCCTGCGCATCTCGTCGGGTGAAGATCAACAGCAGGCGCTGTTGGGCCAACTGGCGGCGGAGTCGGCTTCGGTGCTGGGATTGATCGATAACATCACCCTGCTGACCCGGCTGGAAACCCAGGACTGGCAACCCACGCGCGAGCCGTTCTCCCCCGCGGCAATGATCGATGAGCTGCTGCTGGAGGCCCTGCCCGCCCTCAACCAGAAGGGATTGGCGCTGTTCAAACATTTCCAGCTGGATGTCGAACAAAACTACATCGGCGACGCCAACGCGTTGCGCAAAGTGATCTCGCTGCTGGTGCAATACGCCATTATCACCACCGCCTGCGGCAAAATTTCCCTGGTGGTCGACCATGAGCCCGAACACCCGGATCGCCTGATTTTTCAGATCAACGACACCGGCTCCGGCATCTCCAACGAAGAGATCAGCAACCTCAACTACCCGTTCCTCAGCCAGACGCTGGTGGACCGCTTCAATCACGGTTCCGGTCTCACCTTCTTCTTGTGCAATCAGCTGTGCAAGAAGCTTAACGGCCAGTTGGACATTCGCAGCAAAGTGGATATCGGCACCCGCTATACCATTCGCGTCGCTATGGAGATGGAGAAAAAAGAGCCGCAGGATCAGGAAAAGCTGCTCGACGGCGTCACCGCCCTGCTGGACGTCACGTCGGATGAAGTGCGCGGCATCGTGACCCGCTTGCTGCAAGCCTACGGTGCCGACTGTATCGTCGCCGAAGATCGGGCGGTCAATCGCGATTATGACGTATTGCTGACCGATAACCCGCAGCGCGCCGATGATTACACGCTGTTGCTGGCGAGCGATGAACCGGGCTGGCAAGCATTGGACAAGCGCTACATTCGGGTGAACTACAACCTGAACGGCGCTTTAATCGACGCCGTGCTGATGCTGATCGAACAGCAAATGGCCGCGCTGGAGCAGGAAGAAAGCCCGCTGTCATTGAGCTCAGAAGATATCCAACTCTATGAAAAACAATTGAAATCAAGTGATTACTATGGGCTGTTTGTCGATACAGTACCCGACGATGTCAAAAAACTGTATACTGAGGCGGGCAGCAGTGATTTCAATGCGCTGTCACAAACCGCACACCGCCTGAAAGGCGTGTTTGCCATGTTAAATCTGCTTCCCGGCAAGCAGCTGTGCGAATCGTTAGAACAGCGCATCGCAGAAGGTGATGCGCCCGAGATCGAGAATAACATCAGTCAGATTGATTTTTTCGTCAGCAGACTGCTGAAGCAAGGTAGCCAACAACATGAATAACCTGAACGTAATTATTGCTGATGACCATCCTATCGTACTGTTTGGCATCCGGAAGTCGCTTGAGCAAATTGAATGGGTGAATGTCGTTGGGGAGTTCGAAGACTCAACCGCACTGATCAACAATCTGTCCAAGCTGGACGCCAACGTGCTGATCACCGATCTGTCGATGCCGGGTGACAAGTATGGCGACGGCATCACGCTGATTAAGTACATCAAGCGCCACTATCCGCAGTTGTCGATCATCGTACTGACCATGAACAACAACCCGGCGATCCTGAGCGCGGTACTGGATCTGGATATCGAAGGCATCGTGCTGAAACAAGGCGCACCGACCGATCTGCCGAAGGCGCTGGCCGCCCTGCAGAAAGGCAAGAAATTCACGCCGGAAAGCGTCTCTAAACTGCTGGAGAAAATCAGCGCCAGCGGCTATGGCGACAAACGTCTGTCGCCGAAAGAGAGTGAAGTGTTGCGTCTGTTCGCCGAAGGTTTCCTGGTGACCGAAATCGCCAAGAAACTCAACCGCAGCATCAAAACCATCAGCAGCCAGAAGAAATCGGCGATGATGAAGCTGGGCGTCGAAAACGACATCGCCCTGCTCAACTACCTCTCCTCCGTCAGCATGACGCCGCTGGACAAAGAGTAACCCTCGCCTCACGGCAGGTTAACGCCAAACAGGCACGGCATTCGCCGTGCCTGTTTGCTTTTCAGGCCTCGCTGCGGTTGTAGCGTACCTGTTGGCTGTAATACGCCAACGTCTGCTCCAGCGTCTCCAGCGTGACCGGTTTCGACAGGCAATTATCCATGCCCGCCTCGAGGCAGCGCTGCCTCTCTTCCGCCAGCGCGTTCGCCGTCACGCCGATCACCGGCGCGCTGAACTGCATCTGCCGTAGCTCTTGCGTCAGGCGATAGCCGTCCATATTCGGCATATTGACGTCGGTCAGCACAATATCGACGCGGTGCTGTTTCAGTACGCCGAGCGCATCCACACCGTCGTTGGCGGTCACCACCTGATATCCCAGCGATCCCAGCTGATCGGACAGCAGGCGACGGTTGATCGGATGATCATCGACCACCAGCAGATGAATATCGCCGTTGTCCGCCGCGCTGGCCTTGGCGGGCACCGGCAGCTGCACCAGCCCCTCAGCAATGCCACCGCCGACGCCGAACAACCGGTTAAGCAAGGTCAGCGTTTCGCGCGGCGTGGACGTACTGTGCATCCAATAGCCTGGTCGGGTTTCCAGCGATGGGCCGATATGCTCGGTGGAGAACTGGATCTGAGCCAGCAGCGGCGTATCCAGCATCAGCGGATGATCGCTGAGCATCACCTCGCCGGCGGCGGTCTCCTGACCGCCATAGCGTTGAATATCGGCACCGTACCCGCCCAGGATCGCCATCAGGTAGCTTTCCAGCCGCTGATTGCGGATATCCAGCCACAGCCGACGGCCTTGCCAGGTATCACTGGCCTGCGGGATGGGGAACTGGGCGTTGAACAGCGGAATGCGGATGCTGAACAGACTGCCCAGCCCCGGTTCGGACTCGACGGCGATATCGCCGTCCATCAGGTTGATCAGTTTTTCACAGATCGCCAACCCCAGACCGGTTCCCTGGAAATGGCGCTGCACGCCGGTGCCGACCTGGAAGAACGGATCGAACAAGCGCGAGATTTCCTTCTCCGGGATGCCGACGCCGGTATCGCGCACGCTGAACTCCAGATAGCTGCCGCGAGTGCAGACCTGCAGCACGATGCAGCCGGTATCGGTGAACTTGATGGCGTTGTTCACCAGGTTGGACAGCACCTGCTGCAAGCGCACCGGATCGCCGAAGATGCGCTCCGGCACGTTCTGTTCGATAAAGCAGTACAGCCCCAGACGTTTTTTCACCACCAGCGGCAAGTAGTTGCCGGCGATATGAGTGATCACCTCCAGACAGGAGAACTCGCGCGGCTCGATCTTCAGCTGTTCGGACTCGATCTTGGAGAAGTCTAGGATATCGCTGATGATCTTCAGCAGCAGGCCGGACGAATTGTTCATCGCGTTGACCAGCCGGTCTACCCCTTGCGGCAACGCCTTGGTTTGCAACAGATCGAGGTTACCGATAATGCCGTACAGCGGCGTGCGCAGCTCATGGCTGACGGTGGCCAGGAACATCGATTTCGACTGGCTGGCCTGCTCCGCCGCCGCAGCCATCTCCTGCAGCGACTCTTCCATCTTCACGCGCGCGCTGACGTCCACCAGCACGCAGATCGCCACCTCTTCATTACGGTAACGCGAGTGAACAAAGCTGATCTGCAGGTTGTTGTTGTTGCTGGTCATCACATCGACGAAATTCGCCTGCTGTTCGCAAATGATGCGCGTAATGCGATCGCGATCTTCGTGGGTCAACAGATTGATGTAGTTGTGCGCCAGCTCGTTGCTCAGGATATTGGTGCCATCGCTGATGCGCAGGATACAGATGCCCACCGGCGCTGAGGCGACGATCTTACGGTTGAACTGTTCGTGTTCTTCCAACCGGAAGGCGTTGTCCTCCGCCGGCAGGAACATCTTGCGCTCAAACAGCCACGCCAGCGTGAACAGCACGATGGCCGACAGCAGGTTCAGCAACAGCGCGTTGAGGATCAGCATCTTGAAGCGTTCCACCACGCTTTTCACCGGCAGCGCATAGACGATGCTCAGCGAAGAAGGCGGCAGCGCTTTCTTCAGGATCAGGTCGCGGTAATTGTCGACATAGCCAAAGTAGGCGTGCTCTGCGGGATAGCTGTTGAGCGAAGCGGCATAGCGATCGCCATCCGCCAGGCGCAGCACCGGCTCGTTGTTCTCATCCAGCAGCGTGACGCCGATCGGCAGGTTGCCGGCGGTGACGAAGTCCTCCAGTCGAACGGTTTGCTCGATGCCCAGCAGCGCTTCCAGCTTGTTGCCGATATAAATCGGCGTCAACACATACAGATAACCGACGTCCGGCCGCTGCGCGCTGGGGCTGATCCAATACAGGTTGTTGTCTTTGTCCAGATTCTTGGCGTTGCGGTATTTTAGAATGCGCTCATGCAGCGACTTGAGCACGTTTTCCCGGTTGGCGACCGCATTGCCGCCGCCGAACTCCGCCATGCACAGGCTGTCGCCGCCGATGAAGAACACCCGGTTAAGATCGTAGGCCGCCACGAAGTTCTCTTTCCAATACTGGATCAGGCCGCTCAGCGAATCGAGCGAACTGCGGTAGGTGGTGCTCAGCGCGCAGTTGGACTCCGGGTACAGCGGGAAGAATTGCGGCGGGCTGCCCTTGCCGGGAAACACCCCGCTGAACATGTCCAGGCTGCTGACCGAACCGTTGAGGCGGTTCTCCGCCATATACTTGATGTCGCGGATGATATCGGCGGAATGGCGGATGTAGCCCTGCGCCTGATCGAAATTGAGGTTGTATTCCTGCCGGATGTCCGACTCTTTCTGATGCAGAATATTCAGAATATAAAAGGTGGTGAGCAGCGCTCCCAACGACCACAGCAAAATCGCCAGCACCCGAAACAGATAGCGGGATATCTTCAGCGTAGTTCGAAAAGAGGCTAAGTATTTCAATCGGGTACCATACGAAAGTCAGTGACGGCGCGCGTTGTCGCCGGCGCGGCGGCCGGCGGCTCGGTGCCCAATTAAACCATATAACTGAAAAAGGGCCTAGCATCGCTGCCAGGCCCTTTTGTCTCGGTGCATTACGGTGTCGGCATGCCGACGCCTTCACCTTGCTTAAACGTTGTCGTCGTCCATCGGCTCAGCCGCGTCGTCGCCATCGTCCAGCGGCGTGCTGTCTTCTTCCGCCGCTTCCGCGCCCGGCTCCAGGCTGTCCAGCTCTTCGTCTTCCACCGGCTCGGCCACGCGCTGCAGGCCGACGACGTTTTCGTCTTCCGCCGTGCGGATCAGCGTCACGCCCTGGGTGTTACGGCCCACCACGCTGACTTCCGAAACGCGGGTACGCACCAGCGTGCCGGCATCGGTGATCATCATGATCTGGTCGCTGGTTTCCACCTGCACGGCGCCGACCACCTGGCCATTACGCTCGCTCACCTTGATGGAGATAACCCCCTGGGTGGCGCGTGACTTGGTCGGGTATTCGGTCACGGCGGTACGTTTACCGAAGCCGTTTTGCGTGACGGTCAGGATATCGCCTTCGCCGCGCGGCACGATCAGGGAGATCACGCTGTCGCCTTCGCCGAGGTTGATGCCGCGCACGCCGGTGGCGGTACGGCCCATCGAACGAACCTGCGTTTCCGGGAAGCGCACCACTTTACCGTTGGCGGAGAACAGCATCACTTCGTTGCTGCCGTCGGTCAGATCGACACCGATCAGCTCGTCGCCCTCGTTGAGGTTGACGGCGATGATGCCGGCGCTGCGCGGACGGCTGAACTCGGTCAGCGCGGTTTTCTTCACGGTACCACTGGCGGTAGCCATGAACACGTGACGCCCTTCTTCATACTCGCGCACCGGCAGGATGGCGGTGATACGCTCATCGGCTTCCAGCGGCAGCAGGTTGACGATTGGGCGACCGCGCGCGCCACGGCTGGCTTCAGGCAGTTGATACACCTTCATCCAGTACAGGCGGCCACGGCTGGAGAAGCACAGGATCGTATCGTGGGTGTTGGCCACCAGCAGGCGATCGATAAAGTCTTCTTCTTTAATACGCGCGGCGGACTTGCCTTTGCCGCCGCGGCGCTGAGCTTCATAGTCGGACAGCGGCTGATACTTCACGTACCCCTGGTGAGACAGGGTCACCACCACATCTTCCTGGTTGATCAGGTCTTCGATGTTGATGTCGGAAGTATTGGCGGTGATCTCGGTGCGACGGCCGTCGTTGTACAGCTCTTTGATCGCCACCAGCTCTTCGCGGATCACTTCCATCAGACGTTCTGGGCTTTCCAGAATGAAGATCAGCTCGGCGATAAAGTTGAGCAGCTCTTTGTATTCGTCCAGCAGCTTTTCATGCTCCAGACCGGTCAGTTTCTGCAGACGCAGATCCAGAATCGCCTGAGCCTGCTGCTCGGTCAGGTAGTACTTGCCGTCGCGGATACCGAACTCCGGCTCCAGCCACTCAGGGCGGGCGGCGTCGTCACCGGCGCGCTCCAGCATGGCGCTGACGTTGCCCAGATCCCACGGCTGCGCCACCAACGCGGCTTTTGCTTCCGCCGGCGTCGGCGCACGGCGAATCAACTCGATGATCGGATCGATGTTGGCCAACGCGATGGCCAACGCTTCCAGGATATGGGCGCGGTCGCGGGCCTTACGCAGTTCGAAGATGGTGCGGCGGGTGACCACTTCGCGGCGGTGGCGCACGAAGGCTTCGAGGATGTCTTTCAGGTTCAGCAGCTTAGGCTGGCCCTGATGCAATGCCACCATGTTGATGCCGAAGGTAACCTGCAGTTGCGTCAGCGCATACAGGTTGTTCAGCACCACTTCGCCGACCGCGTCGCGTTTGACTTCGATCACGATACGCATGCCGTCTTTATCGGACTCGTCGCGCAGCGCGCTGATGCCTTCGACGCGTTTCTCTTTCACCAGCTCGGCGATCTTCTCGATCAGACGCGCCTTGTTCACCTGATACGGGATCTCATGAACGATGATGGTTTCGCGGCCGGTCTTGGCGTCGGCTTCCACTTCCGCGCGCGCGCGCAGGTAGACTTTGCCGCGCCCGGTGCGGTAGGCCTCTTCAATGCCGCGACGGCCGTTGATAATCGCCGCCGTCGGGAAGTCCGGCCCCGGAATGTGTTCCATCAGCCCTTCGATGCTGATGTTTTCATCATCGATATAGGCCAGGCAGCCGTTGACGACTTCAGCCAGGTTGTGCGGTGGAATATTGGTGGCCATACCCACGGCGATGCCCGACGAGCCGTTGACCAGCAGGTTCGGGATCTTGGTCGGCATGACGGCCGGGATCTGCTCGGTGCCATCATAGTTAGGCACGAAGTCGACGGTTTCTTTTTCCAGATCCGCCAACAGTTCGTGAGCAATCTTGGACATGCGCACTTCGGTATAACGCATCGCCGCGGCGGAGTCGCCGTCGACGGAACCGAAGTTACCCTGACCGTCCACCAGCATGTAGCGCAGTGAAAACGGCTGAGCCATACGCACGATAGTGTCGTAAACCGCGCTGTCACCGTGTGGGTGATATTTACCGATCACGTCCCCGACGACACGGGCTGATTTCTTGTATGGTTTATTCCAGTCGTTACCCAGTACGCTCATCGCGTACAGAACGCGGCGGTGAACCGGCTTCAGACCATCACGAACATCTGGCAGCGCGCGTCCGACAATAACGGACATCGCGTAGTCCAGATACGAGTTTTTCAACTCGTCTTCGATGTTTACCGGTGTGATTTCTCTGGCAAGGTCGCTCATGGAGCTGCTATCCCTCTACTAATGATTCATCTGCCCGCTGCCATAGTGGCAAAGGTGTAAAACTATATCACAAAGCGCGCTTTACGGGAAAATAACCGCCGCTGTTTCACGGAAATTGTGCAGATTCGTGCGCGAAAAACGCATCGGCGCAGACGATGCCGCGTCGGAACATGTATAATCCGCGCAACGAGAACAAGGAGCCAGACAAGCCCATGAACGCAGAATCATCCAGCCACGCGCAAAACGTTGACCACCAGGAAATCGCCAAGTTCGAGGCCGTCGCCTCCCGCTGGTGGGATCTGGAAGGCGAGTTCAAACCGCTGCACCGCATCAACCCGCTGCGCCTGAACTACATCATGCAGCGCGCCGGCGGCATTTTTGACAAGCAGGTGCTCGACGTGGGCTGCGGCGGCGGCATTCTGGCGGAAAGCATGGCGCGCGAAGGCGCGCAGGTGACCGGCCTGGACATGGGCGCGGAACCGCTGCAGGTCGCTCGCCTGCATGCGCTGGAAAGCGGCGTAAACGTGACTTACGTGCAGGAGACGGTGGAAAGCCATGCTCAGGTCAACCCGCAGCGCTACGACGTGGTCACCTGCATGGAGATGCTGGAGCACGTGCCGGATCCGGCCTCGGTAGTGCGTGCCTGCGCCCAGTTGGTGAAACCGGGCGGCCACGTGTTCTTCTCCACCATCAACCGCAACACCAAAGCCTGGCTGATGGCGGTGATCGGCGCAGAGTACGTGCTGAAGATGGTGCCGCAGGGCACCCACGATCATAAGAAGTTCATTCGCCCCTCCGAACTGATCGGTTGGGTCGACGGCACGCCGCTGCGCGAAAAGCATATGATCGGCCTGCATTACAACCCGATCACCGATCATTTCAAGCTTGGTCGCAACGTTGACGTGAACTACATGGTGCACACCCAACACGAAGGTTGAGCGCCGTATGCCGCGCCGGCCCTGCGTTACCGGGGTACGGCGCCAGCGGCGTATTAAGAAAAATACCTAATTTCCACGACTTCGATCAAAATCGCCGTTGTAAACAGGTTTTTAGAATATTAAATCAGATCAATATGCCGTTTTTTTCTAACGTTTAATAAAGCGTCAAACGATCGGTTTTTTCAGTTTTTAAGGAAAATCTGATCACGCTTATTGACAAGCTTGTCGCGCCAGTCACGGCGCGCGCTTCGCGCGGCAAGTTACATTTCACCCCCAAGTTATCCACAAATTAGGCCGATTTTGTTCACTTGCAAAGGCCGTTTTTTCTCACTATCTTGTTACCTCACCGACATACAACCCCTATATATAGTGTTTACATACTGAGCAGAGCGACTACACTTCTGCTTAGGGGCACCATACGGACAGGTAAAACACCACATGAACCAAAGTCTGCTTGTAACTAAACGCGATGGCCGTAAAGAGCGCATCAACCTCGACAAAATCCACCGGGTCATCGATTGGGCCGCAGAAGGATTGCACAACGTCTCGGTTTCTCAAGTAGAGTTGCGTTCGCACATTCAGTTTTATGACGGCATCAAAACCGCCGACATTCATGAAACCATCATCAAAGCCGCTGCCGACCTGATCTCCCGCGATGCGCCGGACTATCAGTACCTGGCCGCTCGCCTGGCGATCTTCCACCTGCGTAAAAAGGCTTACGGCCAGTTCGAGCCGCCGAAGCTGCACGCTCATGTGATTCGCATGGTTGAGATGGGCAAATACGATAAACATCTGCTGGAAGACTACAGCGCTGAAGAGTTCGAGCAGATGGACTCCTTTATCGATCACTGGCGCGACATGAACTTCTCTTATGCCGCCGTCAAGCAGCTGGAAGGCAAGTATCTGGTGCAGAACCGCGTCAGCGGCGAGATCTACGAAAGCGCCCAGTTCCTGTACATGCTGGTGTCCGCCTGCCTGTTCTCCAACTACCCGCGTGAAACCCGTCTGGATTACGTCAAACGTTTCTACGACGCGATTTCCACCTTCAAGATTTCGCTGCCTACGCCGATCATGTCCGGCGTGCGCACCCCAACCCGCCAGTTCAGCTCCTGCGTGCTGATCGAGTGCGGCGACAGCCTGGATTCCATCAACGCCACCTCCAGCGCCATTGTGAAATACGTTTCGCAACGCGCCGGCATCGGCATCAACGCCGGCCGCATCCGCGCGCTGGGTAGCCCGATCCGTGGCGGTGAAGCCTTCCATACCGGCTGTATCCCGTTCTACAAACATTTCCAGACCGCCGTTAAATCCTGCTCGCAGGGCGGCGTGCGCGGTGGCGCGGCAACGCTGTTCTACCCGATGTGGCACCTGGAAGTGGAAAGCCTGCTGGTGTTGAAAAACAACCGCGGCGTTGAAGGCAACCGCGTGCGTCACATGGACTACGGCGTGCAGCTGAACCGCCTGATGTACCAGCGTCTGATCAAGGGCGAAGACATCACCCTGTTCAGCCCGTCCGACGTGCCGGGGCTGTATGACGCGTTCTTCGCCGATCAGGACGAATTCGAGCGCCTGTACACCCAGTACGAGAAAGACGACAGCATTCGCCAGAAGCGCGTGAAAGCGGTTGAGCTGTTCTCGCTGATGATGCAAGAGCGCGCCTCTACCGGCCGCATCTACATTCAGAACGTCGACCACTGCAACACCCACAGCCCGTTCGATCCGCAGATCGCGCCGGTGCGTCAGTCCAACCTGTGCCTGGAAATCGCCCTGCCGACCAAGCCGCTGGAAGACGTCAACGACGAGAACGGCGAAATTGCGCTGTGCACCCTGTCCGCCTTCAACCTGGGCGCGATCGACAGCCTGGACGATCTGGAAGAGCTGGCAACCCTGGCGGTGCGTTCACTCGACGCCCTGCTGGATTACCAGGATTACCCGATTAAGGCCGCGCACCGTGGCGCGATGGGTCGCCGCACCCTGGGCATCGGCGTGATCAACTTCGCCTATTATCTGGCGAAGAACGGCGTGCGCTACTCCGACGGCAGCGCCAACAACCTGACCCACAAAACGTTCGAAGCCATTCAGTACTACCTGCTGAAAGCCTCCAACCGTCTGGCTCAGGAACAAGGCGCTTGCCCGTGGTTCAAAGAGACCACCTATTCGCAGGGCATCCTGCCGATCGACACCTACAAGAAAGACCTGGATGCGGTCTGCAACGAGCCGCTGCATTACGACTGGGAAACCCTGCGTAAAGAGATCCAGGAAACCGGCCTGCGCAACTCGACGCTGTCCGCCCTGATGCCATCGGAAACCTCTTCGCAGATTTCCAACGCCACCAACGGCATCGAGCCGCCGCGCGGCCACATCAGCATCAAGGCCTCGAAAGACGGCATCCTGCGCCAGGTGGTGCCGGAGTATGAGCGTCTGAAAGACAACTATGAGCTGCTGTGGGAAATGCCGAGCAACGATGGCTACCTGCAGCTGGTAGGTCTGATGCAGAAATTCATCGACCAGTCGATTTCGGCCAACACCAACTACGATCCGACCCGCTTCCCGGGCGGCAAGGTGCCGATGAAGCAGCTGTTGAAAGACCTGCTCACCACCTACAAGTTCGGTGTGAAAACGCTGTACTACCAGAACACCCGCGACGGTGCGGAAGACGCCCAGGAAGATTTGCAGCCTGCCAAGGCCGGCGATGACGACTGCGAAAGCGGCGCCTGCAAGATCTAAAGTTTGACCTAGCGGGCCGGAATTTTCCGGCCCCTTCATTTAGCCACGTTACGATGGATTCAGGCTTATGGCTTACACCACTTTTTCTCAGACCAAAAACGACCAGCTGCAAGAGCCGATGTTCTTCGGCCAGTCGGTAAACGTTGCGCGTTTCGACCAGCAAAAGCATGAAATCTTCGAAAAACTGATCGAAAAACAGCTCTCCTTCTTCTGGCGCCCGGAAGAGGTTGACGTCTCGCGCGATCGCATCGATTACCAGGCGCTGCCGGAGCACGAGAAGCACATCTTCATCAGCAACCTGAAGTATCAGACCCTGCTGGACTCCATTCAGGGCCGCAGCCCGAACGTCGCCCTGCTGCCGCTGATCTCGATCCCTGAGCTGGAAACCTGGGTGGAAACCTGGTCGTTCTCCGAGACCATCCACTCGCGCTCCTACACTCACATCATCCGCAACATCGTCAACGATCCGGCGCTGGTGTTCGACGACATCGTCACCAACGAAGAGATCAAGAAGCGCGCGAAAGACATTTCCGGCTACTACGACGATCTGATCGAGATGACCAGCTACTATCACCTGCTGGGTGAAGGCACCCATCAGGTGAACGGTAAAACCGTCACCGTCAATCTGCGCGCGCTGAAGAAGCAGCTGTACCTGTGCCTGATGAGCGTGAACGCGCTGGAAGCGATCCGCTTCTACGTCAGCTTCGCCTGCTCCTTCGCTTTCGCCGAGCGCGAACTGATGGAAGGTAACGCCAAAATTATCAAGCTTATCGCCCGCGACGAAGCGCTGCACCTGACCGGCACCCAGCACATGCTGAACCTGATGCGTTCCGGCGCCGACGATCCTGAAATGGCGGAGATCGCCGAGGAATGTCAGCAACAGTGCTACGATCTGTTCGTGCTGGCTGCCCAGCAGGAGAAAGAGTGGGCGGAATACCTGTTCCGCGACGGCTCGATGATCGGCCTGAACAAAGACATCCTGTGCCAGTATGTGGAATACATCACCAATATCCGCATGCAGGCGGTCGGCCTCGGCCTGCCGTTCGAAACCCGCTCCAACCCGATCCCGTGGATCAATGCCTGGTTGGTGTCCGACAACGTGCAGGTAGCGCCGCAGGAAGTGGAAGTGAGCTCCTACCTGGTTGGCCAGATCGACTCGGAGATCAACGCCGACGACCTGAGCGACTTCGAACTGTAAGCGATGGCGACGCCAACCGTAACGCTGCGCGCCGCCGGCACGCAGCTTTCCTGCCCCAACAGTGAAAACTGCCTGCTCGACGTGCTGGAACTGCACGACGTGCAGGTGGAGTACCAATGCCGCTCCGGTTATTGCGGTGCCTGCCGCCTGAAACTGGTGAAAGGCGAAGTGGCCTACCGCCAGCAGCCGTTGGCGTTTATCAACGCCGGCGAGATCCTGCCCTGCTGCTGTATGCCGCTGACGGATATTGAGCTGGAAATTTAAAGTCGGGTGCCGGAAACCGCGCCTGGAGACCAGAAGGCGGGGTTGCCCCCGCCCTATGATTACCGCTTCACCTCACACGCCAACCTGATCAGGATAGTGATATTTTCCTGGTAGATTTTCAGCTCGCACAGCGAGTCTCTTATCATCCAGATAAATAACAAAACCGTAATACATACAACGGTTAGCGAGTGAAACACATGCCTTAAGCGCATGCTTGCCTCCTTGCTGCGAAGGGGCTACCATACCGGTGTCTAGGCGGTATGTGCAGCCCCATTCTGATTGAGAGTCAGTCTGGGGCTTTCATCTATCCGCCTTGTCACACAATGCCCAAGACGAACAGTCTCAAGCACCCGCCAAGAGAGTAACAGCATTCCCTCACCGCGAATATCCCCTATAAGATTATGATTAATCAGTGATATATAGCCATCCTCAAGGTATTCCTGTTCTTCCAGCGTCCGCTTAGCGCCTCTTTCCTGCCGATGAGGAAAAATAACGCGCCGGAGAGTCGCCGAAGGCTTTGCGAAACATGGCGATAAAGTTGCTCGGCGAGGCATACCCCAGCGCTTCCGCGATCTGAAACACCGTTTCGCCGATCATCAGCCACCGCAGAGAGCGCGGCGCCAACAGCGCGCAGGCGCTCAGGGACTATAGCCAGGGGCTGCAAGTGCGGGGCGCAGCGGCGATACGCCTGTCACGTCTGGCGTCCGAGCGGCTGCTGCAAAGCAGCGAAATCTGCAACTCGCCGTGACCGTCACTCGATAATTTCCACGACCTCCAGCCAGGCGTTTTGGCCGCACGCCTGGCCTCCGTTCAGCCAACGACGCAGCATATCCAACGCCAACATCGCCACCGACTCCTGACGCAGCCGCAGGCCGTGGCGCGACGCGCGATAACGCACGGTCTGGCCAATGCCGCCGCGTGGCGTGTGCAGCGCAATGCTGACCTGCTCATCGCGCATGGCGCTGACCGCCAACGCCAACGGCGCGCCGGTCAACTCCGCCAGCGAGCGGGCGCGCGCCAGCGTCGTTTCCAACGTTTCGATGCAATGCGCCGGCAGCAGCTCTCCCCCCGCCAGCGGCGCACCTTCGCTCTGCAGCTGCAGATTGATCAACCCGCCGCTGAATTGCTCGCTCAACGCCAGCGTCAATCCTTGCTGATTCAGGCGCTGTGTCAGCGTCGCCGGCAAACCGGCGGTGCCTTCAAAGATGCAGTTGTCCCCCGCCACCTCGCGCACGCGTCGCCAGGCCTGTTCCATTTCCGCACGCCGGCTTTCCGGCCCGGTCAACTTCAATTCGATGATCGGGCTGGATGAACGATAACCCAACACCACGTCCGGCGGCAGCGGCATGCCGTCCAGTTCGGCGGCCAGATCGCTTTCGGAGGTGCCGAAGGTGGTCAGGCGCAGGCACAGCGGCGGCGCCGGCAAGGTAAAGCGCTGACGCAGGCGCGGCACGATCTGCTGTTCAACCATCACTTTGAATTCCGACGGCACGCCAGGCGTGAAGAACATCAGACATTGGTTGAGCTGCAGCGCAAAGCCGCAGGCGGTACCCACCGGATTGTCCAGCATTTCCGCATTGGACGGGATCTGCGCCTGCTTGCGGTTGGAAGGGGCCATTGGCCGCCCGCGCCCGGCGAAATAGGCCTCCATGCGCGCCACCCAGTCGGCCCGTTCAACCAGTTCTACGCCACAGGCTTTCGCGGCGGCCAACGCGCTGAGATCGTCGCTGGTCGGCCCCAGGCCACCATTGACGATCAGCACATCGGCGATATGACTCCGTTCCTGCAGGATCTCGATCAAAGCAGAGAGGCTGTCCCCTACCGTTTCACGCCCGCTCATCGGCACGCCCTGCTGGAACAGGTAGTCCGCCAGCCAGGCGGCGTTGGTATCAATAATTTGCCCGTGCAACACCTCATCGCCGGTGCTGAGCATCTCCACCCTTAACATTGATCTCTCCCACATTTTTTGGTCATTCCACTATAGAAGCCCGTAAATAACTTTTCACTAACCGTCGGCGGATAATTTCAGCCATCGGTCTGTTCTTCATGCGCCATGCCGCCCTCCGTGATGTAAATATTAATTTACACCACGCGTAACGCCGGTTTGACACAAATTAGGGCTTCCACTATCCTGCCATCCTCATAAATCGTTACCTATAATTTTCAAAATCTTTCGGCTGGTAGAGAAAAAACGTGAAGAATCGCACTCTTGGCAGTGTTTTTATCGTGGCGGGTACCACCATTGGCGCCGGGATGCTGGCGATGCCGCTGGCGGCGGCCGGCGTCGGCTTTGGCGTCACGCTGGCCTTACTGGTCGGGCTGTGGCTGTTGATGTGTTACACCGCGCTGCTGCTGGTGGAGGTTTACCAGCATGAGCAAGCGGATACCGGTCTCGGCACGCTCGCCAAACGTTATCTCGGCGGCGGCGGCCAGTGGCTGACCAGCTTCAGCATGATGTTCCTGATGTACGCGCTCACCGCCGCCTATATCAGCGGCGCCGGCGAACTGCTCGCCACCAGCATCAGTCAATGGACGTCGCAGGACTTCCCGGTGTCGCTCGGCGTCCTGCTGTTCACCCTGGTGGCCGGCGGCGTGGTGTGTATCGGCACTCACTCGGTCGATTTGTTCAACCGCATCCTGTTCAGCGCCAAGGTGGTGTTCCTGGTGGTGATGCTCGGCCTGATGTTGCCGAATATCCACCAGACCAACCTGCTGACGTTGCCGCTGGAGCAAGGCCTGGCGCTGTCGGCCATTCCGGTGATCTTCACCTCATTCGGCTTCCACGGCAGCGTGCCGAGCATCGTCAACTACATGGGCGGCAACATTCGCAAACTGCGCTGGGTGTTCATCATCGGCAGCGCCATTCCGCTGACCGCCTATATCTTCTGGCAGTTGGCGACGCTGGGCAGCATCAGCTCCGATACTTTCGTCGGCATTCTGGCGCAGCAAGCCGGGCTGAACGGTCTGTTACAGGCGGTGCGCGATGCGGTCGCTTCGCCGCACGTTGAACTGGCGGTGCACCTGTTCGCCGATCTGGCGTTGGCGACCTCGTTCCTCGGCGTGGCGCTCGGGCTGTTCGATTTCCTGGCCGACCTGTTCAAACGACAAGACAACGTGCGCGGCCGTCTGCAAACCGGCGCCATCACCTTCCTGCCGCCGCTGGCCTTCGCGCTGTTCTATCCGCGCGGCTTCGTGCTGGCGCTGGGGTTCGCCGCCATCGCCCTGTCGGTACTGGCGTTGCTGCTGCCTTCGCTGCTGGTGTGGAAAACGCGGCAGAAACATCAGGCGCAGTATCGCGTCTGGGGCGGCACTCCGGCCTTGGCGTTGGTGTTTATCTGCGGGATTACGGTGATCGCCATCCAATTGGGCATCGCCAGCGGCATGCTGCCGGCGGTAGGGTAACGTATTCGGGGGCCGTTTCGGCCCCCGAATACGTTCAAGCGGGTGGATTAAGAATAGCGTCAATCTGCGCCGCGCTGAGCGACAGACCGAAAAAGGCCCGATAAAAATCTCTCGTCTCTTCCCGCATGTCAATGTCGGCGAAACGCGCCGGGTACAGCGTTTTCGCCAACCATAAAAACTGCAGCGCCTCTTCGCTGGTCTCGCGGCACCACCAGAACATCCCCTTGGGATTGACCACGACCCGATGTTGTAAAACGGCATCGATGCCCTGCCATTGCGCAGAGGCGCGTATCTCTTCGGCGTCGCGCTTGTTCATCGCCACGATCACCTGCGGATTGGCGGCCACGATCTGCTCCAACGCCACCTCACCCGCCCCCTCTTTTTTCAGGCCAAACCACGTTTCCGCCACGTTGACGGCGCCGGCCAGATCCATCCAATCCTGATTAAGCGACGGTCGACCTGAGGTGGTCAACGGATTGCCCATGCTGTGATAAACGCGAATGCGCTGCCCAGGCGGTAAATCTTTCAGTCGCTCGGCAACGCGCGCCACATTGCGAGAAAAATAGCGATCGTAGGCCAGCGCTTTTACCTGCGCATCCGGCCCCAGCGCGGCGCCCGTTTTTAACACTCGTGCGCGCAGCGCCGCCATCGAATTGGCTTTAAACGCCAATACGCGTACGCCAGCCCGTTCGAGCACATCCAATTGCGGCACTTTCATGCTGTCAGGCACGAACAGCAGCCGGGTGCCAAGCGCGATGATTTGTTCCGGATTCAACTCTTGTCCGCTATTCACACTCACCGCCGGGACGGCGTCAATGCGCGGCAGGCTTTGGCGAAACAGCGGGATCTGTTTCGCGACATTCGATGTGCCGACGATATTGTCGCCATAGCCCAGCATCGCGATGATGGCGTTTTGCGCAGGCCACGGCGAGGCAATGCGCACTTCGCCAGCAGGCGGCGCAGCCCACAAACCGCCATGAAACAACACGCCAACCAACAGCCCCCATGCAGGCAACGATACGATTCTCATGGCGCCCTCAGAAGTCAAAGGTGACGGATGCGCGTACTTCACGGCCGCTGCCGAGAAACGCGCTCGATGCCCCGCCGTTCCCGTCCGTGCCCGACGGGAAAATAGAGGCCCAGTAATGTTCGTTCGTGACGTTATTGACCGTCAGCCGCAAAGTCGCAGGCACGGAATGAATGCGGGTAGCATAGCGGGTCCCCAGGTCCAGCGTGGTGTAACTGTCAGCCCAGGCGCTGTTGGTGTCGTTCGCCGCTCGCTTGCCGGTATAGTGCACGTTGGCGCTATAGACCCATTGCGGCATCGACGGCAGGCTGTACTCCACCAGCATATTGGCCTGCACCTTCGGCACGCCGACCACGCGCTTGCCGCGCGTGCTGTCGGAAACCGTCTCTTTCAGTTGCGGATCGAGCAGCGTGACGCCGCCAAACAGGCTCAGCCCTTCATGCAGGCGCCCGGCGGCCGTCAACTCCAGGCCATTGTTCACCTGTTCGCCCTGCTCCTTGTACACCCGGTCTTCGGCGTCAACATAAGCGAACGGCCGCTTGAGGCGGAACAGCGCGGCGCCGAGGTTCATCTCCCCGACGTCGGCTTTCAGGCCAATCTCATATTGCCGGCTGCGATAGGGCTTGAGCGTCTGCCCTTCGTTCTTCACGCCTTCTCCCAGCGGGGCCGTACCACCTTGCTCCAGCGAGTCGGCATAGCTGAGATAAGCCATCAGCGTCGGGGTGATTTTGTACATCAACGCCGCGTTCGGGCTCAAACCCTGCTGATTGTCTTCTTCGATTTTCTTGCCTTCGGCGCCATAATTGCGCGTTTGCAACCAGCTTTCGCTTACATAGAGCATCGCCGACCACTGCGGATTGAAGGTCATCGTATCGCCGAAAGTCACGCTCTGTTGGCTGTTCTCGCTGGATTTATAGCGCGCGCCGTTCTTGGGGATCTTTCCGTCGCCCGGCTCATGCATCGCCGACGGATGATACATATTGTCGATACCCAAATCGTAGCGCCGGCTGGCGCCTTTGCCGCTGTAGATAGACCAGACATAGCCCGTCGTGGCGAGCGCCAACTCATGCCCCACCGAGCCGGTATCGATATGGCCGTTCAACGTCAGCGTATTGCTCAATACCCGAAATCGCCCCGAGGCGCTGGAGTCGCTCATCGACCTCTTGATGTCGCCGTCGCCGTTGAGCAGGGTGCTGGATACCGAACGCATGGCGCGATCCGCCTGTTGCCAACCTACGCCGCCCGTTACTGACCAATCGTCATTGAAATAATGAATCAGCCGCGTGCTGAGGGTGTCAGTGGTTAAATCGTTACCTGCCGTTGCGAGCGCCAGATGTTTATTCTGCGGATTGGGGGCGGAAGGCAGCGGGACATTCGGCCCATAGCTGAAGCCACCGGGGTAACCCTTTTGCAGGAATTCGTAATGGCTGGCGTCCAGCTGCAGCTGCGTGCCCGGCTTTATATTCCAGTCGAACGCCACGGCCAACAGCCGACGACGCAATGTACTGTCGTCAACGTTGCCTTCGCCCTCTTCGTTGAGCGCATTGATGCGATAGCCGAATCTGTTGTCATCGTCGAGGTGGCCGCCGAGATCGACATGGCCGCTGAAGGCGCTGCGGCTCTGATACCCGAGCGTCACCTCGCGTAGCGGTTGCGGCGTCGGGCGTTTCGCCACAAAGTTGAACTGCCCCGCCGGGCTCGCAGGGCCATACAAGGCGCCGGTCAGGCTGTTGAGAACATCCAGCCGCTCCAGCATTTCAACGGGAAAGGCCGTGGTGGAGACGATGTTCAGCCCATTCAGCCGACTGTTCGCCACTACGCTGCCCTGCATGCCTCGGCTCTGAGGGCGCCCAACGTCCATGCCGCCGCGCGCCTGCATTTGCGTGCTCGGTGAATATTTCAGTAACTCGGCGACGCTTTTCGCCTGCTGATTTTTAATCATCGGTTGGGTTACGGTGGTGGAGGAATAAGGCGTATCGAGCCACGCCCTGGCACCCAACGGCCCAAGTTCAATATCCGTCGTTTTAAAACCGGCGCCAGACGCGCTTTGCGTCGCGGGGGATAACGCACTGCCCGTGACGGTCAACACCTCTTCACGATTGGCTTGCGCCGCGGCGGCTTCATAAGGAAAGAGTGAGACAAGCAGCGGCATCAGCGCCGCCAGAGGATTTCGGTAAGCCATGACGTCCATATCGCTATATAATAATTTATATTACGTATTTTACGGCATGTGCTCTCCCGTGGCGATGCCGATCGCAGAATCTTTAAATAATTTAATCTATTATCGTTACGCTCCCACAGGGACGCCCCCACGGAGGGCGCAAAAAAAAATCCCCCGGCCAATGACCGAGGGATTCGCTGAACGCGACGGACCGCAGTCCGTCCGTCAGAGTTAGAAGCTCAGACCAACGCCGACATAAGGGCCATCGGCCAGGGTGTTGTCACGACGCCCGTCTTTGCCTTCCATCTTCATGTAGCGGTAGCCTACGTCCACGCTCAACGGACGGAACTTCCAGCGCAGGCCGCCGCTGGCTTCGTTATAGGCCTTCACGCCGCTGGTGAAGGATTCAGGAGCAAAGTAACCTTCGCCGTGCAGGCTGAAGTAACGGTTGATTTCCCACTCCAGACCGCCGCCCAGCGCCAGCGCGCCGCCGCTCTTGCCGTCTTTCGGGCTGAGGTACAGCGCTTTGCCGCCCACGGTCGCCGTCAACGGCCCCAGCGGCACGCCGAAGTTCAAGCCCAGGCTGCCGACGTTGCCGTCGTGGTCGCTGCGCGCCCAGTTGCCGGTCAGGCCCAGACCTGAAGAGCCAGTGCTCATGCCGAAGCCCAGGTTGGTATAGTGCTGCCCGGCCTCACCCGACACGCTGATGGCGTTCGCCGCGCCGGTCACAAACAGCAATCCTGCCGCGCACGCGACCCAAGTCTTTTTCATCATCTTTCCCTCTGGTTTGTCATCCGTACCGAATGATCGAATCAACGCATAATAATAACGTCACGAGTCTATACCAAAGCACAATGAGGATTTAAGGGATAAAAGCGAAAAAATTCTTCATTAATCAAATAAATGTAAATATTTGCAAACAACACTCTATATTCGTCAAGGCGATGCCAACGATAACCGAGACCTATTTGCCGCCGCTCGGCAATAGGGCTACAACTAGTAGTGGCTTTGACCAAGGTCAGGGGAAAAAGCCCCGCCAAAGGACTATGCTGATGAACGCTTAAACCGCCCGAGTCTTTACTTAAATGCACTACGATAAGGAGCAAGTGATGAGCAAGAAAGGACTGACCACCGCAGCCGGCGCCCCGGTTGTCGATAACAATAACGTGATCACCGCAGGCAAACGCGGCCCGATGTTGTTGCAGGACGTGTGGTTCCTGGAAAAACTGGCCCACTTCGACCGCGAGGTCATCCCCGAGCGCCGCATGCACGCCAAAGGATCGGGCGCCTACGGCACCTTTACCGTCACCCACGACATTACCCGCTACACCCGCGCCAAGATCTTCTCCGAGGTCGGCAAACAGACCGACATGTTCATCCGCTTCTCCACCGTCGCCGGTGAACGCGGCGCCGCCGACGCCGAGCGCGATATTCGCGGCTTCGCCATGAAGTTTTATACCGAAGAAGGCAACTGGGATTTGGTGGGCAACGATACGCCGGTGTTCTATCTGCGCGATCCGCTGAAATTCCCCGATCTCAACCACGTGGTGAAACGCGATCCGCATACCAACCTGCGCAACCCGGTGTACAAATGGGACTTCTTCTCTCACCTGCCTGAATCGCTGCATCAGCTGACCATCGACTTCAGCGATCGCGGCATTCCGAAGTCCTACCGCCACATGCACGGCTTCGGCAGCCACACCTTCAGTTTTATCAATGCCGCCAACGAGCGCTTCTGGGTGAAATTCCACTTCCGCTGCGAACAAGGTATTGAAAACCTGATGGATGAAGAGGCGGAAGCGATCATCGCCAAGGATCGCGAAAGCTCACAGCGCGATCTGTTCGAGGCGATCAAGCGCGGCGACTTCCCGCGCTGGAAGCTGCAAATTCAGATCATGCCGGAACATGAAGCCTCGCAGACGCCCTATAACCCGTTCGATCTGACCAAGGTATGGCCGCACGGCGACTATCCGCTGATCGACGTCGGCTATTTCGAGCTCAACCGCAACCCCGACAACTACTTCTCCGAGGTCGAGCAGGTGGCGATGAACCCCGCCAACGTGGTGCCGGGCATCAGCTTCTCGCCGGATAAAATGCTGCAGGGCCGCCTGTTCTCGTATGGGGATGCACACCGCTATCGCCTGGGCGTCAACCACCACCAGATCCCGGTGAACGGTGCCAAATGCCCGTTCCACAACTATCATCGCGACGGTGCGATGCGCGTGGACGGCAACAGCGGCAACGGCGCCACCTACGAGCCGAACAGCTTCGGTCTGTTCCAGGAGCAGCCGGACTTCAGCGAACCGCCGTTGAGCATTGAAGGGGCGGCCGACCACTGGAATCATCGTGAAGACGACGATTACTACAGCCAGCCGCGCGCGCTGTTCAACCTGCTGAGCGCCGAAGAGCACCAGCGCATGTTCACCCGCATCGCCGGCGAACTGTCGCAGGTGCCGGAACAGATTCAGCGCCGGCAGGTCGAGCTGTTCAGCAAAGTGCACCCGGACTACGGCACCGGCGTCGCCAAGGCGTTGGGGCTGAAGTAACCCCCTGCCGTCATCAACTCAGCCGCCCTGTCGGGCGGCTTTTTTATGCCGGAGAGAAACGCTGCGCTACCCACTGCTGCAGCTGACGGCGCGAAATCTTGATGCCGCCGCTTTTCAGCTCGTCGGGCAAGGCAAACAGCGCCATCGGACGCTGGAAATTAGCCAGCTTATCCTGCGACCAGGCGAGCAATGCCGCCAGCGACAACGACGGGTCGCCGTCGATCACCGCCACCGGCCGCTGGCCGAATTCGGCATCCGCCACCGGCACCACAAACACCTGGGTGATCTGCGGATGCGCCGCCAGCACGCGTTCGATATCTTCCGGCTGCACCCCTTCGCCGCCGCTGAAAAACAGGTTGTCCAGCCGGCCGAGAATGCGCAGCTCCCCTTCGGCCATCACGCCGCGATCGCGGGTCGCGAACCAGCCCTGCTCATCGGCCAGCGGCCGCACATGGCCATGACGCCAGTAGCCGAGCGCCAGGCTGCCGGCGCGGATCCAGACCTCCTCGTCCACCAGCTTGATCTCGCGGCCGCTCAGCGGCAGACCGACGCCCGGCCGTGCATCGGCGCGCTTGGCGCACACCGTGGAGGCGAGTTCGGTCAACCCATAACCGCACCAGCAGCGTATCCCCGCAGCTTCCGCCCGTTCGGTCAGTTCGACCGGGATCATCGCGCCACCGAGCAGCACTGCCTTCAGCGTCACGCCCGTCAGCGGTTGCGCCAGCAGCCGCCAAAGCTGCGTCGGCACCAGCGAAGCATGCGTGCATCCCGCCAGCGCCTCGGCCAGCGGGTGCATCTCGCGCACCGCCAACCGGGCACCCGCTGCCAGCCAGCGCCAGACGATGCCCTGGCCGGAAACGTGAAACAGCGGCAATGACAACAGCCAGCAATCCTCACGCTGGAAATCCATCAGCCGCAACACCCCGTCGGCGCTGGCCAGATGGTTGGCGTAGCTGTGCGCGGCCGCCTTCGGCATGCCGCTGGAGCCGGAGGTCAACGTCAGCGTCGCCAGACGTTGCGTATCCCACGCCGGCAGGTTCGGCCAGCGCGGCTCGGTCGAGGGCGGCGTCAACCGAATCAGCGCCTCCGGCAGCGCCGGCAAAGGATCCGGGCCGAAGGCAAAGGTTATATCCAATTCAGGCAATAGCTGCGCCAACAGCGACGTCGGCAAGGCGGGATTGAGCGGCAGCAGACGGGCGCCGCATTGCAGCAGCGCCAGATAGGCCAGCAGCAGCGGATAGCTGTTTTTGCCGCACAGCGCCACGCCGCAGCCCGGCTCCACGCCCTGGTGCTGAAAATCCGCCGCCAGCTCATCCACCTGGCTTTGCAACGCCAGCCAGCTCAGCGGCCGTTCGCCGAGCAGCAGCGCCGTCGACTGCGGCTGAAGGCGCGCCCAGTGCCGCCAGGGCCAATCGCTTAACGGCGCCATAGGCACTCCAGCGCCGAAACCTCCAGCAGCGGCAACGCACTGTCCGGCCACGGACGCAGCACCTGTGCCTGCATCAATCCCAGCGTGTCCAATCCCGGCACAGTGTCTGGCGTCAGCCAGCGGGCGATGCGCGCCAGCTGGGTCAACCCCAGACTGGATTCGATGCTGGAGCTGATCACCGCCGTCAGCCCCGCCGCGTGCGCCTGCGCCACCAGTGTCTGGCAGCGCGTCAGGCTGCCGACCAGCGTCGGCTTGATCACGATGGCCGCCACGCCCGGCTCGGCCTGCACCACAAAGTCCGCCTCACGCACGCTCTCATCCCAGGCGATGGCGATGCCGGTCGCCCGGGCGAAATCGCGCGACTCATCACGGGTCTTGCAGGGCTCCTCCAGGAAGGCGATGCGATCGCGCCACGCCGGGTTGACGTACCTGGCGAAGCCGTCGGCTTTGGCGCGGCTCCAGCTGCGGTTGGCGTCCAGCCGCAGCCGCAGATCCGGCAGCGCCTCCAGCAGCACGTTGACGATCATGCCGTCGCGTACCGCCTCATACAACCCCACTTTCACCTTGGCGACTTTCTCGCCCGGCAAGGCATTCAAGGTTTCGAACAGCTCATCCGGATCGCCGGTACACAGCGGCGCCTTGCGGAAATCCGCCTGCGTCGGCAAGTGCTGCTCCAGCTCGGCCTGCGCGCAGCTGAGCCCAAAGGCCACCGAGGGCAGCGCGCTATCATCCGGTTCGTTGCCCGCTAACCACGCCTGCAGCCACTCCAATGCGGCCTGCTCGGCCTGCGCCAGCGTTTCCCGGCTGAACTCAGGCAGCGGCGCGATCTCTCCCCAGCCTTCACGATCGCCCTGGCGCAGCTGCACCACCAATCCGTCACGCGTTTTCAACCGCTGATTGCGCAGCACCACGCCCGCCTCCATCGGCAGGCTGTAACGGTAAAGCGCCGCGCTGCGGTTCGCGCCGTTCATTACGGGTTACGCTTGAATTTGCTGAAGTCCGGCTGACGCTTCTCGTTGAATGCGTTGCGCCCTTCCTGCCCTTCGTCGGTCATGTAGAACAGCATGGTGGCGTTGCCCGCCAGCTCTTGCAAACCGGCCTGGCCGTCGCAGTCGGCGTTCAGCGCCGCCTTCAGGCAGCGCAGCGCCATCGGACTGTTCTGCAGCATTTCGCGGCACCAGCGCACCGTCTCTTTCTCCAGTTCGGCCAGCGGCACCACGGTGTTGACCAGCCCCATGTCCAGCGCGGCGGCGGCGTCGTACTGGCGGCACAGGAACCAGATTTCGCGCGCCTTCTTCTGGCCGACGATGCGCGCCATATAAGACGCGCCCCAGCCGCCGTCGAACGAGCCGACTTTCGGGCCGGTCTGGCCGAAAATGGCGTTATCCGCCGCAATGGTCAGATCGCACATCATGTGCAGCACATGGCCGCCGCCGATCGAGTAGCCGGCCACCATCGCCACCACCGGTTTCGGGCAGGTGCGGATCTGGCGCTGGAAGTCCAGCACGTTGAGGTGATGTACGCCGCTGTCGTCGCGATAGCCGCCGTAGTCGCCGCGCACTTTCTGATCGCCGCCGGAGCAGAAGGCCTTATCGCCGGCGCCGGTGAGAATAATCACCCCGATGCCGTCGTCGTAACGGGCGTTGGCCAGCGCGTCGATCATCTCTTTGACCGTTTGCGGGCGAAACGCATTGCGCACCTGCGGCCGGTTGATGGTGATTTTGGCGATGCCGTCGGCGGACTTGTGATACAGGATGTCTTCGAAATCGCCGGTGCAATCCTGCCAGGCGATGGCGGCGTACAGCTGTTCTTCATTCGGATAAAGCATGTTCGGTTCCTTTAACCAGGGTTAACGAGAAAGGTCTGCAGCTCGGCGACGAAATCTTGCGGATTAGCCAGATGCGCGTTGTGGCCGGCCTGCGGCACGATGCGCAACGGCAACCCGGCGTCGCGCGCCAGCCGTTGAAATTTGGGATCGTTTTCACCGCACAGCACCCGCAGCGGTACGGTCAGTTGGCTCAGCTGCGGCGCCAGGTAAGGTTGCCGCCCGAGCGACGTCGCTTCGAGCATGTCGGCGATCGCCGGGCCGCTGTTGACCGAGCGCGCGCCGATCAGCGCCTGACGATGCACATGGCTAAGCTCTTTGAACACCGGCTGTTGATACCAGTCCGCCAGAACTTCGGCGATCGGCTCACTGCGAAAGCGCGCCGCCCACAGCGCATCCTGCTCGCAGCGATGGCGGCGCTGTTCTGCGTCCTCCAGCCCCGGATTGCCGCCCTCGACCAGCACGCCTTGCAGACCGTCGTGGCGGCCATGGCAGGCGTGATACATGGCGATGCGCCCGCCGAGCGAGTAGCCCACCAGCCAATAGCGTTCGATATTGCGTAGCTGCAGCGTGGCGGCGATCTGAGCGCTGATGTCGTCGAAGCCGCGACAGCTCACCGCCACGGAATCGCCGTGACCGGGCAGATCGATAGCCAGCGATGGCCATTCCGGGCAGCGCGCGGCGATCACCCGCCACTCATTGCTGTTGCCGAGCAGGCCGTGCAGCCACACCAGCCAAGGCCGGCCCGCTTCGCCCTGTTGTAAAACCCGCGTCGCCAGCATCATTGCACCGCCATCTGTTGCACCAGATATTGCAGGCTTTCGGCTCCTTCACTCGGCGGCACCTGCAGTTCGATAATCGTTGCGCCGCCGCGCCGCCAGCCTTGTTCAACCGCCTGTTGCAGTTGGCTCCAGTTCTCCGGCCGCGCGTACCCCAGTTGGAACATCGCCGCCGCGTGGCTGAACTCGACATTTTGCGGCATGCAGTAAAAGCGCTGCCGTTCCTCTTCCGGCGTCGGCAGCAGCGAGAAAATTTGGCCACCGTTATTGTTGACGACGATCAACACCGTCGGCGCAGAGCACTGACGCAGCAGCGCCAGCGCATTGAGGTCATACAAGGCGGAAAGATCGCCCACCACCGCCAGTGTCGGTTTGGCGGTGGCGCGCTGTACGCCGGCGGCGGTGGAGATCAGACCATCGATGCCGCTGGCGCCGCGGTTGCTGAACACCGGATAGGCGGCGGGCAATGGCGTTAGCGCGTCGATCAGCCGCACCACCAGGCTGTTGCCGAGGAACAGCTGGCCATTCTCCGGCAGCAGCTCCGGCAGCCGGTGCGCCAGTTGCGCCTCGCCAAAGCTATCGTGCAAACGCGCGGACGCGGCCGCCAGCGCCTGGCTCGCCAACGCGGTCAGCCCGGCGGCCCACGGCGTGCGCGGTTGCGCCGGATGTTGCGCCAACCATTGCGCCACGCTGGCGCGCAGGCGACGGCCGCGATGCTGGGCCGGATCGAGCCGCCCAGGCAACTCGTCGATCACCCAATACTCTTCCGGCCGGCACTGTGCCTGCCACTGCAGCACGCGCTTGCCGGTCAGGCTGCCGCCGAACTGCACCACCAGCTGCGCGTCTTTCAGCATGCGTTGGGCCTGTGGATGAGCGAGCCACAAGTCGGCGCAGGGCAGCGGTTGCCCAGTCTGCGACAGCGCGTCGCCGATCAGCGGCCAGCCCAGCGTCTCGGCCCAGTCGGCCAATCGCGCGCCCTCTTCCGCGCTCATGCGCCCGGCCAACACCACGCCGCGCTTTTGCCGCCAGAAGAACCAGTCCGGCTGCGGCGCCGGCGCCGCATGCGCCTCGCTTTCCCGCAGCCATGGCCGATCGCTCTGCCACCAGTCGCCCAATGCGGCGGACCAGTCAGCGTGGTTAAGCTCATCGCCGCCGTACAGCGGCTCGGCGAACGGACAGTTGATATGCAAAGCGCCATGCTGCAAGCGCGCCATCGCGCTGTCGACGCTGGAGGCCAGCCAGGCGGCCGGAATATCCGGCGTAGGACGCGGTAAATCAATCGCCAGCGTCGGATGGCTGCTGTAGAGGCCGTTCTGACGGATCGCCTGATTGGCGCCGCAATCGATCAGTTCCGGCGGCCGATCGGCGGTGAGAAACACCAGCCGCTCACCGGTCAGGCCGGCTTCGATCAAAGCCGGATAAAGGTTAGCCGCCGCGGTGCCGGACGTGACGATCACCGCCACCGGTTCACGCGCGGCCTTCGCCAGCCCGAGCGCCAGATGGCCGAGCCCGCGCTCATCAAAATGGGTGTGGCAAACAAAAGAGGGGTTAGCCGCAGCGGCCAGCGTCAGCGGCGTGGAGCGCGATCCCGGAGCGATACAAACATGCCGCACCCCATGGCGGGCCAACGCCTCGAGCAGCACAGCCGCCCACCGGCGATTAAAAACACTTGTCGACATAGTTCGCTCACAAGTCAGTTAGCAGAGATCGTCTCCGGCGCAGCCGACGGGTGCCGCGCCTGTAGTTACGCTCTGTATTATATGAGGTGTTATTTTCACGGCTTTTGCGCCAGCGCAAGAACGCCGTATATCCCTGGGTGTTTACATCAGATAATTATTTGATTAAGAACAAAAAACAAACAATAAAGACACAGACACTTTACACTTGCAGCGACAATGCCTCAATCCATCCATACAAAAATCAGGGGAATAGCCTCTCTTTGGCGGCTAGCGGGAAGTATAGGCGGGATAAGGAAAAGCTATTGGAGAAACAGCGGGATGAAGCGTGTGAAAGAACACAGTCTGAAGAAAAAAACGAAGCGGCTTACCGCCGCCCCGCACACAGGATTTATTTTCGCGCCAGCAGCAACCCCAGCACCAACCCGACGGTGGCGCCGATGCCCACGCTGTGCCAGGGTTTATCCCGCACGTAGTCGTCGGTGCGGTGTACCGCCTCTTTGGCCCGCGCATAGTAGGATTCGCCGGTGTTCGCCCAGCGCGCCTTGACCTCACTCAGCGCCTGCTCGGCGTGCGACTTGATGTCGACGTAAGCCTGATCCGCGCGATCGCCGGTGTATTGCAGCACTTCTTCCAGCGTCTCGGTCAGCATTCTCAGATCGTCATCCAGCGTAGTTTGCTCAGCATCCGTATGTCTTGCCATAGTGAGATCTCCGTGGTTGAAAAATTAAGCGTTCCTACACTATAGACAAGGATCGCCGGACGCGGCCATCGGACTTTTACCCTAAAACACCAATTGCACCTTGGCGGCCTGGCGTTTATCGCCGGCAAACTCCAGCGCCTGCGCCAACTGCCCGCTGGCGAATTCCGCCGACAGCAGCGGCAGCGGATCGACCACGCCGTCGGCCAGCCACTCCACCGCCTGCGCGAACTCCGCCACGAAACGGAACGAACCGAGCAGGTTCAACTCCTTGGCGATCAACAACATCAATGGAAAATCAGGGAAGCTGCCACCCATGCCCACCTGCACCACGGTGCCTTTAGCGCGCGTGATCTCCAGGCAGCGCTGCAGCGACTGCGGATGCCCCGCCACTTCGAAGGCGAAGTCGAAATAGCCTTTGTCTCGCAGATAATCGCTGAAATCGTCATCCGCGGCATGCAGGCACCGATCCGCGCCCATTTGAGCGGCAATCGCCAGGCAACGCGGGCTGAGATCGGCGCAGACTATCTCGGCGGCGCCCAGCGCCTTCAGCGCCGTCACCAGCAGACAGCCGATCGGGCCGACGCCGGACACAAAGACCTTTTTCCCGGCCACGCCGCCAGGCTGTTGCGCTGCGTGGATCGCCACCGCCAACGGTTCGGCGAACACCATCACCCTGTCATCGCGATCGGCGCCGTAGGGAATGCACTGCGCGCTGCTCACCACTTTATATTGGGTAAAAGCGCCGTCGACGTGCGGAAAATACATCGCGCTGCCGAAAAAACGCATCCCGACGCATTGATTGCTCTGCTCCGCCAGACAATATCTGCACTGCCCGCAGGGCTTACTGGGATTGAGCGCCACCTTCTGACCGACCGGCAGCTGCGGTGAATCGCTGGCGATCACCTCGCCGATCGCCTCATGGCCCAGCACCATTGGCTGACGCACCTGAAAATTGCCGACCTTACCTTCCTGGAAGTAATGCAGATCCGAACCGCAGATGCCGCCGCGACGGATTTTCACCAGCGTCCCCACCCCCTGGTACTCCACCTCTTGCGCAATCACCGCCACGTCGCGTTTGCCGTTCACCACGCAGGACTGGGTTTGAATTTTCATCTCATGCTCCACGGAAACAAGGTTACACCGCGGCGGACATGCCGCCATCGACAAACAGCAACTGCCCATTGACGAAGGCGGAAGCGTCAGCGGCCAGGAACACCGCCGCGCCGATCAGCTCCTGCGGATCGCCCCAGCGTGCGGCGGGCGTACGTTGGGTCAGCCAGGCGGTAAAGGCCGGATCGTCGGCCAGCGCCTGCGTCATCTCGGTTTTGAAATAGCCGGGGGCGATACCGTTGACCTGAATATTGTAACGCGCCAGTTCCACGCACATGCCGCGCGTCAGCATTTTCACCGCGCCCTTGGACGCCGCATAAGGCGTAATGGTGTCCCGCCCCAGTTCGCTCTGCATCGAGCCGATGTTGATTATTTTGCCGCGTCGACGCGGCACCATGTAGCGCGCTACGGTCTGCGACACGATAAACACCGCTTTCTGGTTGACGGCGATGATGTCGTCCCAGTCTTGCTCCGGGAACTCGGTGAATGGGTGGCGGCGCTGGATGCCGGCGTTGTTGATCAATACGTCTATCGCGCCGATGTCCGCTTCGATACGGTCGATAGCGGCATGCACCGCCTGAGAATCGGTGACGTCGAACGCCGCCGCATCAGCGCGCAGCCCTTCGTCTCGCAGGCGTTCGGCCGCGTGGCGGGCATGCGCTTCGGTGGTGGCGTTGATCAGAATATGCGCACCTTGCTGCGCCAGGCCACGCGCCAACAGAAAACCGATGCCGCGTGAAGCGCCGGTGATCAAAACGGTCTTGGTATCCAGTGAAAACAAATTGTTCATGATGATTCCCGGCCATCAGGCCTCCAATCGGACAGGCCTCTATCTCAGCCGATTGTTACCGGTAAAAACGTGATGGGAATCACTGAAAACCATGTTACGAAATCCTGTTACCCTTAACGTGATCTCACGCAATCCGCGAGGGAGGAATCAACACCTGTGCAATTGAAAATGGATAATTTTCAACAACATTACCGTTCTTGTTATCAGGGGGTACGGTTGCACAGCGGCGCGGCTGCCGCTCACTCGGCGACGCCGTTTGAGCCGGCATTTGCGCTGATTGACGGCTTGGCGCGGGCTTTTTCACTGCGCGCCGCCCACCACAGGCCGCTGTTTTTCATCGCATAGCCGAACAGCAGGCCCACCAGCAGGGACAGCGTCACCAGCGGCCAATCGCCGCCGCCGGCGAAGGTCGCACAGGCGCCGATAAAGGTACCGGGCACGAACCCCAGCCACTGCTGTTTGGCCTGAATGCACATCAGGAACGCCACGACGCCGGTCAGCAGATACCCCAGCAGACTCCACTGCGGCGCCAGTTCGCTGCCGTGGATGATCATCATCGCCCAAAAGACGCCGCTGCAACAGGTCAACGCGCCGATCAACAGCCCTTTCAGACCGCCCTGCGGGCAGGCGAAATACGCCGTGCAGCCGAGAAAACCGGCCCAGCTGATCAAGCCCAGACTGACGGCAACCCATCCCCACACGCCGGAAAGGATCCCGGTGGTGACGGCAATGGCGAAAAGAACGTTCATAAAGTGACCCGCGGCAAAAAGAAAGCGCGCAGTTTACCCGAAAACAGGCCAATTTATGCGACATAAATCACATCATAAATGTAATTAAAGAGTCGTTAATTATTAAAAATAGACATTCATCACAAAACAATTAACGAGGGAACCCGACACGAGTCGTCTTCCATGCCAGCAACAGGCACACCACAGCGCTCCCCAGGAACAGTAAATGGGTTGCCTGACGCAGATCGACGCGATCGACCACCACGCCCAACAAGATCGGTACCCAGTTGGCGATATAAGCGATAACGTAAAACAGAGAAAGCAAACGCGCATGGTTGGCCGGCGGCGAAATCAGGTTCACCAGCGTCGCGCTGCCGACGAAAATGGCGCCGTAAGCATAGCCGGCCACCACCAGCCCCGCCGCCGCCAGCCCCAGAGAGTGCCACTGAATCGCCATAGCGAACACCGCTGCCGCCAGCACCTGCGCCAGGCAACCGAACAGCAGCGAATGACGAGCGTTAACGCGGCGGCTCAGGATCTGGCTAATGCCGGCAATCAGCAGATAAACCGCAATCGCATAGCCAAAGACGCCCCGTTGGTGCATCCCCAGCAGCGTTTCCGCCACGCCAGGGCCGATAGCTAAAATACTGGCTGCCAGAGCCCAACAGATAAACAGAGCCCCGGCACAAACAAAGAATTTAGCGCCGGTGGCGCGCAGCCCCGCGAGCAATGCGCCTTTTTCTGCCGCCGCCGACGCAGAACGAACCGGCGCCGCGACCACACCGCGCGGCCACCACAGCATTACGCCCAGCGCAGCAATGGCGGCAATGGCCATGATAAGAACGAACGGCAGCGTCGTGGGATGAAAACCGGTTTGCAAGGCGATGCCGCTGAAGATCGGCCCCAGCGCCAACCCGGTAGTGAACGACAGCGTGGCGATCAGAGCCGCGTTTTTGCCGCCGTCGCGCGGCCCAAACCGTACCAGCGCGATGTTCGCCGCGCCGGTCAGCGCCCCGGTGCCTACCCCGGCCAGCAGCCGCGCCATGAGCATCATGGCGAAGGTATCGGCCCAGGCGAACAGCAACGCACCGCTCAACACCACCAGCAATGCCGGCACGATCATGCTGCGCAAATCCTTCACCTTGCCGGCCAGATTGCCGACGCCGAACAGCGAGATCAACACGCCGGCGGCATAGGCGCCGTAAACGACCGTCAGACTGACGGAACTCAGCGCAAGCTGCTGCTGATACAACGGGTAAAGCGGCGTCGGTGCGCTGCTGTTCAGCAGTGCCGACATCAACGCCAGCGCCAGGAACAGTAAAATGGCCGTGTGCGACGTCTGCATATTTTTCGGCGCCGCATCCTGAAGGGCGGTATTTTCTGACATGCTTCAACTCCCAAAATCGGCAGGCGGCGGCCTGCCATCGCCCGGTCAGCCCGGGAACGGCGCTTATCATAGCGTTACAGCAGCAGCCGAAGTATCGTCAAGAATGCATCAGGGTGATTCATTCTTGCATCACTGGAGAAATAACCGCCGATGGGCAAACCGTTAACGTCTTTCTCTCCCTACAGGCTGGACAACGCTTTATGATGGAAACCGCTATCGTTCGCCCGGCCTGTCTTTACAGCGCCGACCAACCCGCAAAAAGGAAATGGCATGATGAATTGGGACGACGCACGCTTCTTTTTGGCCGTCGCGCGCTGTGGCACGCTTCGCAAAGCCGCCAATCAGCTGCAGGTGGATCAGGCGACCGTAGGCCGCCGCATCTCCGCGCTGGAAAGTTCGCTGGGTTCGAAGCTGTTTATCCGCACGCCGAAATCCTTCTCCCTCAGCCCGCTGGGCGAATCCATGCTGGCGGACGTGATGAAGATGGAAAATGCGGTGCAGGCGATCGGCCGCAAAGCCGCCAGCGGCGACGAAAGCCTGTGCGGCAACGTGCGCATCGCCACCACCGATACCCTGGCCGAAGCCTTCGTGATGCCGGCGCTGCAAGATCTGCGGCAACGCTATCCGGCCATCACCATCACGCTGTTGACGGCGCTGAACATCGCCGACATCTCTTATCACGGCGCGGACCTGGCGATCCGCGGTGCCCGCCCCGATGACGATGAGCTGATCATCAAGCGGCTGGCCACCATCGAGATGGGGCTGTACGCCAGCCGGCGCTACCTGGCGCAGCGCGGCATGCCGGTCAAAGGTGAGCAGCTGCGCGGGCACGATCTGCTGATGTTCCCGCGTGAACTGGTGCCGCGCCACTGGAGCGATTTCTGCGGTGAAACGCTGCACGCTCCCAACGTGGTGCTGCAATGCAATTCGCAACTGCTGTTGCGTTCCGCCGCCCGCAGCGGGCTGGGCATCGGCCTGCTCTCCGCGTTCCTGGCGGACAAAGACCCTGAGCTGGTGCGCCTGTTCCCGGAAAACAAAGACTGGGTGGATATCTGGCTGGTGCTGCACCCCGACATACAGCGCGCCGCCCGCGTGCGCGCGGTAGTGCAGGCGCTGGAAGCATCGTTTAGTGCTCATTACAGCTGAGTGCCGGCGCATAAAAAGGTAGCGCTGAGCATCACGCCTCTTTCTTCGGCAAGGTTGAAGCAATAAGATATAAAGCTTATTATCTAATCATCGCACAGGACGTGCGTTCGGCCCGAGGGAACCATGGCAAAGATTAGCTGGTCACGCAAAGCACTTAAACAATTGATGACGCTGCCTGCTCAGAATCGGTTGGCCATTGCGGCAAAGGTTGAACAATTAGGCGCTTTCCCGGCGGTCCGACTGGACATTAAAAAACTGCACGATGCTGATAACCAGTACCGCCTGCGCGTAGGAAACTACCGCATCATTTTTGAGATCGTCGATGAAGAACCTATTGTGTGTCTGATTCAGCAGGTAAAACGTAGAACATCGACAACTTATTGAAAGTCAGAGGTATGCCGAATGGCGAAGCTGCAGTATATCCATGATGACTCAGGCAAACCGCTCTATGTGGTTTTACCGCTTGATGAATACAAAAAGCTGGTGAGCCAGCGAAATGACGACGAGTCTATTCCCTATCGCGCCGATGAGCATGATGATGAAACCGTACCTCATGAAGTCGTTTCCATCATGCTGAATCAAGACGTCAGCTTGATTGCCGCCTGGCGGATTTTCCGTGGCCTCTCACAATACGATGTGGCGGAGAAATTGGGCACAACACAATCTGCCGTTTCCCAATGGGAAGCGCCGCACTCAAAACCACAAAAGAAAACCCGGGAAAAGCTGGCTGCACTCTATCGCTGCCAACCCGCACAAATGACCTTGTAATCCCAATCCCTTTTCCCCGCCCATAAAAAAAGGTCGCCGAAGCGACCTTTTTACCGTCTGAAGCATTATCAGAACGTCGGCTGCGCCATCTGCACCAGCGAAATCAGCGGCTGCGGGTAGACGCCCAGCAGCAGCACCAGCGCGGCGGAGATCAGCACCACGACGCCGCCGGCGGTCAACGCCCAGTTGTTCGGGGTATCACGTTGCAGCGATTCCGGCGCGCTGAGGAACAGGCTGACGGTCACGCGCAGGTAGTAATACAGGCCGATGGCGCTGCCTACCACAACTGCGCCGGTCAGCCACCACAGGTGCGCGCTGACGCCCATCGCGATCACGAAGAACTTACCGATAAAGCCCAGCGTCATCGGGATACCGGCCAACGACAGCATCATCACCGTCATCACCGCGGACAAGATTGGCTTATGCCAGAACAGGCCACGGTAAGAGAACAGCGAATCCGCATCCGGGCCGCGGTACGGGCTGGACATCAGGCTGACTACGCCGAAGGCGCCCAGGCTGCTGAACAGGTAACCGGCCAGGTAAACGCCGGCGGTTTCCAGCGACAGCTGGTGGGTTTGCACCGCAATCAGCGCCACCAGCAGGTAGCCCAGGTGAGCGATGGACGAGTAGCCCAGCAGACGCTTGATGTTGGTCTGGCTGATAGCCATCAGGTTACCGAACAAGATAGAGCAGAACGCGATGATCGACAGCACCATGCGCAGCGCTTCGTTGTCGGCGGCCGGGGCATACAGGAACAGACGCATCACGACCGCGAAGATCGCGATCTTGCTGGCGGTCGCCAGGAAGGTCGAGACCGGCGCAGGCGCGCCCTGATACACGTCCGGCGTCCACAGTTGGAACGGCACCAGCGACAGCTTGAAGCCCAGACCGACGATCATCATGCCCATACCGGCCAGGATCAGCGGCTGGTGCATCATGTTTTCCTGCAGGCTCTTGCCGAGGCCGGCCAGCGACAGATCGCCGGACTCGGCATACAGCAGCGCCATACCGAACAGCAGGAACGACGAAGCGGCGGCGGACAGCAGCATGTACTTGATGGCGGCTTCCAACGGGCGCTTCTGGCGATAGGCGTAACCCACCAGGCCGAACAGCGGCAGCGAGATAAGCTCGATACCGATGAACAGCGAAGCCAGGTGGTTGGCGCTCGCCAGCAGGATGCCGCCCAGGGCGGCGATCAGCACCAGCAGGTAAAACTCTTCGCGGTTATCCGGATAGCCGACCAGCCACGGATAGGCGAAGGTGCAGGTCGCCAGACTCGCCAGCAGCACCAGCCCGGTGTAGAACATCGAGTAACCGTCAACCCGCAGCAGCGGGGTGACATCCATTGGGCCTGCCTGGCCGACAAAGTACAGCGAAAGCAGCGCCAGGTTGAGACCGATCACGGTCAGGGTGGCGTTGATAAAGTGGTCGCGTCGCCACGCAATGCCTAGCATCACAACCACCACCGTCAATCCGACGATCAACAGCGGCAGCAGTGCGATCAGTTGTTGAGGAGTTATTGTCATGGCGAATTACGGCCTTGTTGTTGAAATTGCTGAAACTGACGAACCAAACCAGTGTTGCACGTTGCTCATCGCCGCGTTGGAAGTATCCAGAATCGGCTGCGGGTAAACCCCCAGCAGAACCAGCAACACCACCAGCAGCAGAATGATGAACAGCTCGCGCGCGGTCATGCCCTGCAGCGGCTGGTCAGATTTAGGCGCACCGTAATAAGCGCGCTGCATCATGATCAGCGAGTAAACCGAAGCGAACACCAGACCGAAGGTGGAGATCACGGTGATCACCGGCACCACCTGGTAGCTGCCGAACAGAATCATGAATTCGCCGACGAAGTTACCGGTGCCCGGCATCCCCAGCGTAGCCACGGCGAAGAACAGCGACAGCGCAGGGATGAACTTGATACGCCCCCACAGGCCGCCCATCTGACGCATGTCACGGGTATGCAGGCGCTCATACAGCTGGCCGCAGATGATAAACATACCGGCGGCAGACAGACCGTGCGCGATCATCTGGATCACGGCGCCCTGGTAAGCCAGCTGGCTGCCGGTGTAGATGGCGATCAGCACGAAGCCCATGTGCGAAACCGAGGTGTAGGCGATAAGACGCTTGATGTCGGTCTGCGCGAACGCCATCCAGGCACCGTAGAAGATGCCGACCACGCCCAGCCACATGGCGATTGGCGCGAACTCGTGCGAAGCCTCAGGGAACAGCGGCAGGCTGAAACGCAGCAGGCCGTAGGCCGCGGTTTTCAGCAAGATGCCCGCCAGGTCGACAGAACCTGCGGTCGGTGCCTGGCTGTGTGCGTCCGGCAACCAGCCGTGCAGTGGCACCACCGGCATTTTCACCGCGAAGGCGATGAAGAAGCCCAGCATCAACACATACTGCACATTGTGGGACATCGGCGTTTGCAGCAGGTCTTCGTAATCGAAGGTCCACACGCCGGTGGCGTTGTAGTGCACGAACACCAGGCCCAGGATCGCAATCAGCATCACCAGACCGCTGGCCTGGGTGTAGATGAAGAACTTGGTCGCCGCGGTGATACGGGTTTTACCGTCCGACGCCTTGTGGCCCCACAGTGCGATCAGGAAGTACATCGGCACCAACATCATTTCCCAGAAGAAGAAGAACAGGAACATGTCGATGGCGAGGAACACGCCGATAACGCCGCCCAGGATCCACAGCAGGTTGAGGTGGAAGAAGCCCTGATACTTCTGGATTTCACGCCAGGAACAGAGGATCGCCAGCACGCCCAGCAGACCGGTCAACACCACCATCAGCAGCGACAGACCGTCCAGCGCCAGGTGGATGGAGATGCCGAAGCGCGGGATCCACGGCAGCAGGAATTCGCTCTGCCACTGCGGAATGCCTTTCGGCGTGGTCAATGTATAGCCGCCCTGCATCCACAGCTGCAGAGAGAGCGCCAACGTCAGCCCCATTGCGATCAGCGCTATCCAGCGCGGCACCTTAGTACCGAAGCGCTCAAGCTGCCAGCACAGCAGACCGCCGATAAAGGGGATAAGAATTAGCCAAGGTAATAGCATGGCGTTTTGTGTCCCTTATACGAATAATTTCAAACTTTGTACGTAGCGCCTGCCCGGCGCTACGCCCGAAAAATGCGTCTGTTTAAATTATTCAATTAAACCAAAATCAACAGAGCCAATACGACCACTGCACCCACACCCATAGACGCTATATACCAACGCACCTGGCCGTTCTCGCTCACCGTCAGACCGCGGTTCCCCCAGCGGGAGAAGACGGCCGGCAGGTTCATCAGCGAGTTCAGCGGATCGCGCTGCAGCAGCTTCGCAATGCCCAGGTACGGCTTGACGAACACTTTGTCATACAGCCAGTCGAAGCCCCAGGCATGGAACCACCAGGTCGAGAAGAAACGACCCGGCGCGCTGTTGGCGATGCTGTTGACCAGGCTGCGTTTGCCCAGCCACAGCGCGGCCGCCAGCAGAATGCCGACGATAGCCACCACGCCGGAGGTGATTTCCAGCGTCAGCACGCTGCCGTGCGCCAGTTCGGTCGTATCCGGCAGCACGCCCTGCAACGGCGGCACGATCATCGCGCCGACGAAGGTGGACAGCACCAGCAGAACCAACAGCGGCAGGTGGTGAGTGATGCCTTTACCGGCATGCGCTTTGATTTTCTCTTCGCCATGGAACACGATGAAAATCATACGGAAGGTGTACAGCGAGGTCATGAACGCACCGACCAGGCCGGCAACCATCAGGTTGATGTGGCCGTTGGCCATCGCGCCCGCCAGGATCTCGTCCTTACTGAAGAAGCCGGCCGTGACCAGCGGCAACGCAGACAGCGCCGCGCCACCCACCAGGAAGCAGACGTACACCAGCGGGATGCTCTTGCGCAGGCCGCCCATCTTGAAGATGTTTTGCTCGTGGTGGCAGGCCAGGATCACCGAACCGGACGACAGGAACAGCAGCGCCTTGAAGAACGCGTGGGTCATCAGGTGGAAGATCGCCGCGTCCCATGCCTGCACGCCCAGCGCCAGGAACATGTAACCGATCTGGCTCATGGTGGAGTAAGCGAGCACGCGCTTGATGTCGGTCTGCACCAGCGCGGCGAAGCCGGCCAGCAGCAGAGTGACCGCACCGACGATGCCCACCAGGTGCAGCACTTCCGGCGCCATCAGGAACAGGCCGTGCGTGCGGGCGATCAGGTAGACGCCCGCGGTCACCATGGTCGCCGCGTGGATCAGTGCGGAAACCGGGGTTGGGCCCGCCATCGCGTCCGCCAGCCAGGTTTGCAACGGCAGCTGCGCCGATTTACCGACCGCGCCGCCCAGCAGCATCAGCGTCGCCCAGGTGATGGCGGTATCGCCCACCGCCAGTTTCTGCGGCGCCAGGATCATCAGCTCGCGGATGTTCAGCGTGCCCAGCTCGTTGTAGAGGATGAACAGCGCGAACGCCAGGAACACGTCGCCCACGCGGGTGACGATGAAGGCTTTCATCGCCGCCGCGCCGTTGGCCGGATCTTTGTAGTAGAAACCGATCAACAGGTAGCTGCACAGGCCCACGCCTTCCCAACCCAGATACATCAGCAACAGGTTGTCCGCCAGCACCAGGACCACCATGCTGGCGATAAACAGGTTGGTGTAGGCGAAGAAGCGCGAATAGCCCTCTTCACCGCGCATGTACCAGGAAGCGAACATGTGGATGAAGAAGCCGACGCCGGTAACCACCGACAGCATGGTCAGCGACAGGCCGTCCAGCACCAGGGTCACGCCGATATTGAAGTTGCCGACGGCCATCCAGGTCCACAGGCTTTGTTCGAACAGCTGCACGCCGGCGGCTTTCTGGGCGAAGAAATCCATCGCCACATACACCGTGACCAGCGCAGCCAGGCCGATAGAGCCCACGCCGACGGTGGCCGCCGTGTTCTCAGACCAACGACCGCGGGAAAATGCCAACAGCAGGAACCCGATCAGCGGTAGCAGAATTGTTAAATATAATAGGTTCATCCGCGCATCTCACTGACAGTATCAATATTCAGGGTATGACGACGACGGTAGAGCTGCAGCAGCAGCGCCAGGCCGATACTGGCCTCGGCTGCCGCCAGGCTGATCGCCAGGATGTACATCACCTGCCCGTCCGCCTGGCCCCAGTAGCTTCCCGCCACGATAAACGCCAACGCCGCAGCGTTGATCATCACTTCCAGGCTGATCAGCATAAACAGCAGGTTGCGGCGCACCAGCAGCCCGGTCAGCCCGAGCACGAACAGGATAGCCGCCAGGATCAGGCCGTGTTGAAGAGGGATCATGCTTGCTCCTCCGATTTTCTTCTCGCCATTTCGCCACTCGCCGGCGCGTTGCTCAGCACCTCGCCAGGTTTGTGTTCGCGGCCGATATGGAAGGCGACAACCAGACCCGCCAACAGCAGCATTGAAGCCAGCTCAACCGCCAATACGTAAGGACCGAACAGGCTGATGCCCACCGCCTTCGCGTCGACCATCTCACCGCTGATACCCTGATCGGATACGCTGCGAATAGCGACAATCAGCACCACCAGCAACGCCAGCGACAACAGGCCAGGCCCGATCCACACCGTCGGCTTCATCCAGTCGCGCTCTTGCTGCTGCACGTTGCCGAGGTTCAGCATCATCACCACGAATACGAACAGCACCATGATGGCGCCCGCATAAACGATGATTTCCAACGCGGCGGCAAAGTAGGCGCCGAGCGAGAAGAAGACTGCCGAGATCGCCAATAACGAGACGATCAGATACAGCAGCGCATGCACAGGGTTGGTATGGGTGATCACGCGAATCGTCGCGGCCACCGCAATCAAACCTGCCAGGTAAAATGCAATTTCCATGCTTGCTGGCTCCTTAGGGCAACAGACCTTTGACGTCGATCGGTTTGGCTTCGTTTTCGGCTTCGCCTTTGGCTTTGCCGTCAATCGCCATACCGGCCATCCGGTAGAAGTTATATTCCGGATATTTACCCGGCCCCGAGATCAACAGATCTTCTTTTTCGTACACCAGATCCTGACGCTTGTACTCACCCAATTCGAAATCCGGCGTCAGCTGGATAGCGGTGGTCGGGCAAGCCTCTTCGCACAGGCCGCAGAAGATGCAGCGCGAGAAGTTGATGCGGAAGAACTCCGGATACCAACGGCCGTCTTTCTGTTCTGCTTTTTGCAGCGAGATACAGCCGACCGGGCAGGCAACCGCACACAGGTTACAGGCAACGCAGCGCTCTTCGCCGTCCGGATCGCGCGTCAGCACGATGCGGCCGCGGTAGCGTGGCGGCAGGTAAACCGGTTCTTCCGGATACATCTGGGTTTCGCGCTTGGCGAAGGCATGCATGCCAATCATCCAAATGCTGCGCACCTGGGTGCCGAAACCAACCACTAACTCTTTCAATGTCATGGTTTATTCACCCCTTATTGAGCGTTGTACAAAATGACCGCGGCGGTCGCCAGCAGGTTCAGCAGCGTCAGCGGCAGGCATACTTTCCAGCCGAAGGACATCACCTGGTCATAACGCGGACGCGGCAGCGCGGCGCGGATCAGGATGAACATCATCATGAAGAAGGCCGTTTTCAACGCGAACCAGATGAATGGCGGCAGGAACGGACCCTGCCAACCGCCGAAGAACAACGTCACAATCAGGGCGGACACCGTAACGATACCGATGTATTCCCCCACGAAGAACAGACCGAACTTCATGCCGGAATATTCGATGTGGTAACCGTCGGCCAGTTCCTGCTCGGCTTCCGGCTGGTCAAACGGGTGACGGTGACACACCGCCACGCCGGCGATCGCGAAGGTCACGAAGCCGAAGAACTGCGGAATGACGTTCCAGACATGCGCCTGGGATTCAACGATGGCCTGCATGTTGAACGAATCCGCCTGCATTACCACGCCCATCAGCGACAGGCCGATGAATACTTCGTAGCTCAGGGTTTGCGCGGAGGCGCGCATCGCGCCCAACAGCGAGTATTTGTTGTTGCTCGACCATCCGGCGAACAGCACGGCGTACACCGCCAGGCCGGCCATCATCAGGAAGAACAGAATACCGATGTTGAGATCGGACACCGCCCAGGTCGGACTGACCGGAACGATGGCAAATGCCAGCAACAGGGAAGTAAAGGCGATCATCGGCGCCAGGGTGAAGATCACCCGGTCGGAGAATCTCGGCACCCAGTCTTCCTTGAAGAACATTTTGATCATGTCGGCGACCAGCTGCAGCGAGCCGCCCCAGCCTACGCGGTTCGGTCCGTAGCGGTTCTGGAACAGGCCGAGCAGACGGCGTTCGCCGAAGCTCATGAATGCCCCGCACGCCACGACCACCAACAGGATCACGACCGCTTTAAGAATGGCGATCAGAATGTCGATCACCTCAGGGGTAAACCAGCTCATCGTGCCGCCTCCCGCAGATTGTCTACCTTAGCACCCACCAAGATCGGCGGGATCCCTGGCAAGCCGAGCGGCAAACCAACCTGGCCCTGGGTCAGGGTTTCACTCAGACGCACCGGCAGACGCAGGGTCTGGCCCGCACAGCTGAACTCCACCAGGCTGCCCGCGTTGACGCCAAGCGTCGCCGCATCGGCCGGGTTGACCATCACGTAGGCTTCCGGCATGCGCTGCTGGATCACGTGAGAGCGCTGCGACATTTCGTCGCTGCCGAACAGGTGGTAGTAAGGCGCGACACGCCAGCCGTCGACCGGATTGAACGCGGCAGGCACGCGGTCGAAGTAACCGAGGCTGCCCTCCCCCGCTTCGATCAGGCGCACGCCCGGATCGCCGTGGCGCAGTTTGCCGCCCACTTCGGCCTGGAATTTGTTCCATGCCTGCGGTGAGTTCCAGCCTGGCGCCCAGGCGAACGGGATCTGTTGACGATCGGCCAGCGGGCTGTTGTTCCCTTCCATCGAGAAGGCGAACATGGTGTCTTTATCCTGCGGCTGACGCGGCTCGTGCACGCTGATGTTGGCGCGCATGGCGGTACGGCCGCTGGAACGGTGCGGCGAACGCGCCAGCTTCTGACCGCGAATGCGGAAAGTCGCGTCTGGCGCGGCGTCGACGATGCCCTGCAGCTGCGGCAACGCGGCGACGCAAGCGGCGATCACGTCATCGAGCTGAGTCCAGTCCACGTGGCGGCTGGTGTAGGTGGAGTGCAGCGAGTGCATCCAGCGCCAGCTTTCCAGCATCACGGTGAACTGATTCTTGTTGGCGTCGTCGTAGTAAGCCGGATCGTATACCTGGAAGAAGCGCTGCGCGCGGCCTTCCTGGTTGATCAGCGTGCCGTCGCTCTCGGCGAAGCTGGCCGAAGAGAGGATCAGGTTGGCTTTGTCCATGATCGCGGTGCGCTGATGGTCGGCGACGATCAGGTTATTGACCTTGGCCAACGCTGCTTCCACCTGCGCCGCCGGCGCATGGCGATAGAGATCGTTTTCCATCACGATGGCGGTGTCGGCTGCGCCGCTCGCCAGCTGTTCCAGCGCCTGATCGAGCGAACCGCCGCCGATCATCGCCAGGCCCATGCTGTTGGCTGCGCCCGCCACGAAGGTGATGCCGACATCTGAACCGCGGCCCTTCAACGCTTTGGCGATGTTGGCCGCCGCTTCGATGATGGCTTCGCTGCCGGCGTTGCTGCCGGTCACGATCAGCGGTTTGCGTGCGCCGGTCAGCGCCTGCACGATGATATCGACTTTCTTGTTCAGGCCTTCAGCCAGATCGTTCACCGCCGGCGCGGCGTTATCCAGCGCGTGAGCGATGGCGAAGCCGAGGCGCGCCTGCTCGTCTACCGGCGCGCGGTAGTTCCAGGCGGCAATGTCATCCAGACGGGTGTTATCGACGTTGGTGGTGAACAACGGATACTTGGCGTGTTGGCCGATATTCTGCACCGCCGCGATCTGCCAGTCAGCAACGCGTTGCGCCGCTGCCATCGCGCGGGCTTTACCCTTGACGGCCTGACGCACGGACAGCGCGATGCGCGCGCCGGTTTGCGTCAGATCTTCGCCCAACACCAGCACCGCGTCGTAATCTTCGATCTCACGCAGCGCCGGCGTATGAACGCCGCCGTTCTTCAGCACGTTCAGCATCAGCGCCAGACGTGATTGTTCCGCCTGAGCGATACCGGTGTAGTAGTTCTCTGCGCCAACCAGCTCGCGCAGTGCGAAGTTGCTTTCCAGGCTGGCGCGCGGGGAGCCGATGCCGATGGTTTTCTTCGCCTGGCGCAGGATGTCCGCCGCACCCTGCATCGCCTGCTCTGCGTTCAGGGTGATCCAGTCGTCGCCGCGCAGCTGCTGCGGTTGACGCGGACGATCTTTCTGGTTGACGTAGCCGTAGCCGAAACGGCCGCGGTCGCACAGGAAGTAGTGGTTCACGCTGCCGTTGTAACGGTTTTCGATACGACGCAGCTCGCCATAGCGCTCGCCCGGGCTGGTGTTACAGCCGATGCTGCACTGCTGGCAAATGCTCGGCGCGAACTGCATGTCCCATTTACGGTTGTAGCGCTCGGAGTGCGTTTTGTCGGTGAATACGCCGGTCGGGCACACTTCCACCAGGTTGCCGGAGAACTCGCTTTCCAGCGTGCCGCTTTCCGGGCGACCGAAGTAGACGTTGTCGTGTGCGCCGTACACGCCGAAGTCGGTGCCGTCCGCATAGTCTTTGTAGTAACGCACGCAGCGGTAGCAGGCGATGCAGCGGTTCATCTCGTGCGAGATAAACGGCCCCAGCTCCTGGTTGTTGTGGGTGCGCTTGGTGAAGCGATAGCGACGGAAGCTGTGGCCGGTCATTACCGTCATATCCTGCAGGTGACAGTTACCGCCTTCTTCACACACCGGGCAATCGTGCGGGTGGTTGGTCATCAACCACTCGACCACGCTTTCACGGAACTGCTTCGCTTCGCCGTCATCGATAGAGATGAAGGTGCCATCGGATGCCGGGGTCATACAGGACATCACCAAACGGCCGCGCGTATCTTCCGCGTTTTGGTATTGCTTTACCGCACATTGGCGGCAAGCGCCGACGCTTCCCAGCGCCGGATGCCAGCAAAAGTAAGGAATATCGAGGCCAAGGGAGAGACAAGCCTGCAACAGGTTGTCCGCTCCGTCTACCTCATACTCTTTGCCGTCTACATGAATCGTAGCCATAGTCAGCATGCTTCCAAGTGGCCTGCCTTGCGGCAGGCGTTAATCAAAAATTCTGGCCGTGTTCGGGCGAGTCGGCTTACCAGCGCTGCTTCAGCAGGTTGTTCGGCTGAATGCCGCCAATCGCATGAGCGTTGCCGAAGTGCTGCACGGCGATACCCGCCTCGAACTCTTCACGGAAATATTTAATCGCGCTTTGCAGTGGCTCTACGGCACCTGGCGCGTGGGCGCAGAAGGTTTTGCCCGGGCCGAGGGAACGGCACAGCTGTTCGAGGGTTTCGATATCCCCCGGCTGCCCTTCGCCGTTTTCCAACGCACGCAGGATCTTCACGCTCCACGGCAGGCCGTCACGGCATGGGGTACACCAGCCGCAGGACTCGCGGGCGAAGAACTCTTCCAGGTTGCGCACCAGCGGCACCATGCCGATTTCGTGGTCTACCGCCATCGCCAGCGCGGTGCCGAGACGGCTGCCGGCTTTGCCGATTGCGCCGTATTCCATCGGCAGATCGAGGTGATCGGCGGTCAGGAAGTCGGTGCCCGCACCGCCCGGCTGCCAGGCTTTGAAGCGCAGACCGTCGCGCATGCCGCCGGCGTAGTCTTCCAGGATTTCACGCGCGGTGGTGCCGAACGGCAGCTCCCAGACGCCCGGATTTTTCACCCGGCCGGAGAAGCCCATCAGCTTGGTGCCTTTGTCTTCACTGCCGGAGATGCCGGTGTACCACTCCACGCCGTTCGCCAGAATGGCCGGCACGTTGCACAGCGTTTCGACGTTGTTGACGCAGGTCGGCTTGCCCCATACGCCGGCGCTGGCCGGGAATGGCGGCTTGGAGCGCGGGTTGGCGCGGCGGCCTTCCAGCGAGTTGATCAGCGCGGTTTCTTCGCCGCAGATGTAACGGCCGGCGCCGGTGTGCACGATCAGCTCGAAATCAAACCCGGTGCCGAGAATGTTCTTGCCCAGATAGCCGGCTTCGGTGGCTTCCGCGATGGCGCGACGCAGGTGCGCCGCCGCTTCGATGTACTCACCGCGCAGGAAGATGTACCCACGGTAGGCTTTCAGCGCGAACGCGGAGATCAGCATGCCTTCCACCAGCAGGTGCGGCAGCTGCTCCATCAGCAGGCGGTCTTTATAGGTGCCCGGCTCCATCTCATCGGCGTTACACAGCAGGTAACGGATGTTCATGGATTCGTCCTTCGGCATCAGGCTCCACTTCAAACCGGTGGAGAAGCCCGCGCCGCCGCGGCCCTTCAGCCCGGAATCTTTTACCAGGCTGACGATTTCGTCGGGCGCCAGGCCCTTCAGGGCCTTTTCCGCACCGGCATAGCCGTTTTTGCTGCGGTATTCGTCCAGCCACAGCGGCTGCTTGTCATCGCGCAGACGCCAGGTCAGCGGATGCGTTTCGGGAGTGCGTACAATGTGCTTGGTCATTGGTACTGCTCCAGTAGCGTCTCGATATCTTCAGGCTTCAGCTGACTGTGAGTGTCCTCATCAATCATCATGGTCGGCCCTTTATCGCAGTTACCCAGACAGCAGGTCGGCAACAGCGTGAAGCGGCCATCAAAGGTGGTTTGACCCGGTTTGATGTTCAGCTTCTTCTCGATAGCGGCCTGAATGCCCTGGTAACCGGTGATGTGACAAACAACGCTGTCACAATAACGGATCACGTGACGTCCTACTGGCTGACGGAAAATCTGGCTGTAGAACGTGGCCACGCCTTCTACGTCGCTGGCGGGGATGCCCAGCACTTCCGCGATGGCGTAAATCGCACCGTCCGGAACCCAGCCGCGCTGCTTCTGCACAATTTTCAGTGCTTCGATGGAAGCGGCGCGCGGATCCTCGTAATGGTGCTTTTCGTGCTCGATCGCATCACGTTCTTCCGCGCTCAGTACAAATGCATCAACGCCGCTCTGAGGAGCGGCTGCGTTGATGGGCTCGAGCGCATCATTGACTGCGTGATTGTCTTTTTGATCATGCATAGTTAGCGGTCCACATCTGACATTACAAAATCGATACTACCCAGATAGACGATCAGGTCGGAAACCAGGCTGCCTCGGATGACCGATGGGATCTGCTGCAGGTGCGCAAAGCTTGGCGTACGTACCCGGGTGCGGTAGCTCATGGTGCTGCCGTCGCTGGTCAGGTAGTAGCTGTTGATCCCTTTGGTGGCTTCAATCATCTGGAATGATTCGTTGGCTGGCATCACCGGGCCCCAGGAAACCTGCAGGAAGTGGGTGATCAGCGTTTCAATGTGCTGCAGCGTGCGCTCTTTCGGCGGCGGCGTGGTCAGCGGGTGATCGGCCTTGAACGGGCCTTCCGGCATGTTGTTCAGGCACTGTTCGAGGATGCGCAGGCTCTGGCGCAGCTCTTCCACCTTCAGCATCACGCGGGTGTAGCAGTCGCTGGTGCCGTCGCCGACAGGCACTTCAAAGTCGAAGTTCTCGTAGCCGGAATACGGACGCCATTTACGCACGTCGAACTCGACGCCGGTCGCGCGCAGACCGGCACCGGTCACGCCCCACTCCAGCGCTTCTTTGGCGTTATAGGACGCCACGCCGATGGAACGGCCTTTCAGGATGCTGTTCTTCAGCGCCGCTTTCACGTAAGAATCCAGACGCTTCGGCATCCAGTCGAGGAATTCGCGCAGCAGGCGATCCCAACCGCGCGGCAGATCGTGCGCGACGCCGCCGATGCGGAACCAGGCCGGGTGCATGCGGAAACCGGTAATCGCTTCCACCAGATCGTAGATCTTCTGACGGTCGGTAAAGGCGAAGAACACCGGGGTCATCGCGCCGACGTCCTGAATGAAGGTGGAGATGTACAGCAGGTGGCTGTTGATGCGGAACAGTTCGGACAGCATCACGCGAATGGTGTCTACGCGCTCCGGCACCTTGATGCCGGCCAGCTTTTCAACCGCCAGCACGTAAGGCATTTCGTTCACGCAGCCGCCGAGGTACTCGATGCGGTCGGTGTACGGAATGTAGCTGTGCCAGGATTGACGCTCGCCCATCTTCTCGGCGCCGCGGTGGTGATAGCCGATATCCGGCACGCAGTCGACGATCTCTTCGCCGTCCAGCTGCAGAATGATGCGGAACGCACCGTGCGCGGACGGGTGGTTCGGGCCGAGGTTGAGGAACATGAAGTCTTCGTTCTCGGTGCCGCGCTTCATGCCCCAGTCTTCCGGCTTGAAGGTCAGCGCTTCCATCTCCAGATCTTCTTTCTGTTTGGTCAACACGAAAGGATCGAATTCGGTGGCGCGCGCCGGGTAGTCCTTACGCAGCGGGTGCCCTTCCCAGGTCTGCGGCATCATGATGCGCGACAGGTGCGGGTGGCCGTCAAAGGTGATGCCGAACATTTCCCAGGTCTCGCGCTCATACCAGTTGGCGTTCGGGAACACCTTGGTCGCCGTCGGCACGTGCAGGTCTTTTTCAGACAGCGCTACCTTCAGCATGATGTCGCGGTTGCGTTCGATGGAAATCAGATGGTAGAAAACGGAGAAATCCGCAGCGGGCAGGCCGTCGCGGTGGGTGCGAAGACGTTCGTCTACGCCATGCAGATCGAACAGCATGACATACGGCTTCGGCTGTTTTCTCAGGAACGTCATTACTTCCAGTAACTGGTCAGGTTTAACCCATACCACGGGCATGCCGGTGCGGGTGGCCTGAACAGTAAAGGCTTCCGGCCCAAAACGGTTGCGCAGTTCGCCGATCACCGGGTCGTCAAGGTGATCTCGGGTCTGCCAGGCAGGCAAGGCGTCGTGCGTCGTCAAATCTGTCATAATTTTTTTTCACCACACTAAAGGGTTATTCGCCGCAAGTTTCACTTTTCGCTGTGTTAACCAATAGCGCACTAAGATGGACGTTAAATGAACGTCTTAAATCTCGTCAGGCGTCCGGAGGTTGGTCACCGCGATGCGCTCGCCGTGTTTACGCTCTCTTTCAGACTGCATATTGGCGCGGTAAACGCCCTGATCGCCGACAACCCACGACAGCGGGCGACGTTCTTTGCCGATGGATTCCTGCAGCAGCATCAGCGCTTGCATGTAGGCTTCCGGACGCGGCGGGCAGCCGGGAATGTACACGTCGACCGGCAGGAACTTGTCCACGCCCTGCACCACGGAATAGATGTCGTACATGCCGCCGGAGTTGGCGCAGGCGCCCATCGAAATCACCCACTTCGGTTCCAGCATCTGCTCGTACAGGCGTTGGATGACCGGAGCCATCTTGGTGAAGCAGGTACCGGCCACCACCATCAGGTCAGCCTGACGCGGGGAGGCGCGCAACACTTCCGCACCGAAACGCGCCACGTCGTGAACGGCGGTAAACGACGTCACCATCTCCACGTAACAGCACGAAAGGCCGAAGTTATACGGCCAAATAGAGTTTTTACGCCCCCAGTTCACCATGTCATGCAGCGCATGTTCGAGTTTACCCATGTAAACCGTGCGGTGGACCTGTTGTTCCAGGGGATCGGCGACGATCTCCTGTTTTTGCAGGGGATAACGGTCGTTCTCACCGTTCGGGTCTATGCGGGTGAGCGTATAGTCCATCTTAATGCCTCGCTGTTACTGCGGATGACTGTTGGTGTTAGTGATCGTGCTCGGTTTGCTGCGGCGTTGGGAACGCGCCGGAGTCCAATCCAACGCGCCGATGCGCACCAGATAAACCAGACCGGCCAATAGCACCAAAATGAAAATGGCGGCTTCGATAAAGCCTACCCAGCCGCTCTCGCGAATCGAGACCGACCAGGCGTACAGGTATAAGGCTTCAACGTCGAAAATAACGAAGAACATGGCCACCAGGTAAAACTTGGCGGACAGACGCATGCGCGCCGTGCCGACGGAGTCGATACCTGATTCAAACGGGGTGTGTTTGGCGCGCGCCCGGGCTCTCCCGCCCAAGAAAAACGCACCCAGCAGCATTAAGCCGCAGAGCCCGATAGCCACAACGAGAAATACGGCGAGCGCCCAGTGATGAGCGATAACTTCAGTGGTTGTTGACATACTCTATGCTTACTCATCAAAAGTGGCGTCGATCGCACTGCTCTTGTCACCGGCAGTTAGTGCGCCACATCGATTTAAGGGAAGGATAAATAACCACACAAACAAACTGCTTTTACAGCGAGTTAGGCAGCGTTTTTCTGTGGGCTTTTTACTCCTTTCTATAACCTTTTGTCAACTTTGACAAAAGTATCTACACACTAGTTTACATACGTATCATTTGATTAACATTTGATGCGCCAGGGACAGGCTAAATCGTGTCAGTTAATTTTTGTGTAGAAACAGATAGATATAAACCAACATGCACATTTCAGTTTTACTATACCATTGTCTCAGGAATTCCCTGTTCTTCCACTCACTACCTAGGGGTATTTTTTTGATCCAGGACACGTTTTCAGCATAAATCCTCAAAAAAAGTGTGGGCCTTTAACAATTTTCCTCAAATTAAGCCGCAAAAACGGCCGCTATAAGCTAACAAAATAACCTTACCATTACCATGCCTTTAACCCATTCAATCTTATTGCTCAAAAAACAAACTCACCGTCTTAAACCCGGCCAAACTCTGTTTTCATTGACACTTAAAATGCAACAAAATAGCCATCTCATAACAAAATTGCACTTAACTACCTATAACAGTCACTTTCATCAAAATTAAGGCAAAAAAAACCTCCGCCGAAGCAGAGGTTTTTCATCCGATTTCACGCCGCAGCGTTACTCTTCTTCGTCCACCAGGCTGGCGTCATCCTGATCGCCCTGGAGACCGGTTTCCGTTCCGTTGAAACCATAGCTGTCGTTGCCGCCCTGCATCGCGCTGAAGATGGCCATCGCCAGCTCGCTGCTGCACTGCGCGTTTTTGCACAGCGCATACTGGGTATCCGGCAACGCCGGCAACCCTTCCGCCGCGCCCAGCACCCGCAGGTCGGGGCTCATCATCTCGATAGGCCGCGCGGTGACGCCCAGACCGGCCTTGCAGGCCGCCCGCACTGCGGACAACGTAGAGGCGACGTAGGCGATGCGCCACGGAATACCGGCTTCGTCCAACTGTTTGATCGCCAGCGCGCGGAACGGGCTTGGCTCGTCCATCACCACCAACGGGATCGGCTCGCCGGCCTGGTAGTGGTAATCAGCGGCGCAGTACCACAGCGTCGGCGACGTGCGCAGCACAATGTGCGGATGCCCTTCGGGATCGGCCGTGGTCACTGCCAGATCGATCTGCCCTTCTTCCAGCAGGTCGACCATCGTCGTGCTGCGCTTCACGCGCACGTCAATAGCCAGCTTGGGATAGATGGCGGTCACGCGGTTCAACAGGAAAGGCAGAATGGTATCGGCGGTGTCGTCGGAAGCGCCGATGGTCAGAACACCTTTAATATTGTTGTACATCAGAGAGGTACAGGCTTCATCGTTAAAGCGCAGGATCTTCCTGGCATAACCGAGAAGCTGAATACCGTGCTCAGTCAGGAGTTTGTTACGCCCATGGCGGGCAAACAGTTCTTTGCCGACCAGTTGCTCTAATCGCTGCATTTGTTGGCTGACGGCTGATTGAGTACGGCAAACGGCGACGGCCGCCGCCGCGAAGGTATTCAAATCAGCAACAGCAACAAAAGTTCTTAGCAGATCGAGGTCGAGATTAAGTATCGGACGATTTGCAGTTGTCATAGTGTATTCTTCACTTTTTTAAATTCTAATTTACGAACTACTACCCTGGTGTGTTTCTCAGACGCCGTTGAAAAAGGGCGGCGCCTGTTATGACAGTACCCCACTCATAAGTGGAGGGCAAAAAAATTACTTATGTTTCGTTACCTCTATCGCTTTTTAAAATGCAACCTATCGATAATGCTTATAGGACGCAGGGAGTTAAATACCGATGGAAAGGGCTTATTCCCACCGAACCTAAGATTTTACTCATTCATACTGCCTGATTTCCACTCCATTCGTGCTACTGAGAACCCTTATCAACGGGGGTTTAGACAGCATTTCAGAGCAAAAAAGATAAATAATTAACAGCGCCGGCTTCGTAGCCCTACTCAATGAATTTAATAAATTCAATCAGTAAGATTTTTACTTTAAATAATAATCTCATACCCACATTAACAATGCTTAAGACAAAATATAAAGTAAAGCTAATGTAAATATGCCTTTTTCTTAGTGTGGTGCGCCATCCGACAACCGGCTATCAGACAAGTCCGGTATTATCGTTCCTTTACAGTTTATTGACACCCATCCTTCCTTCCCGCTTATCAGTTCTCTGCCGCCGGCCGCGCTCGCCGGCGCATCGCGTTTCCCGGCTCACATTTTTTCAGAACAAAACCCTACTAAAATTATAGTTCATGACATTATGAACCACAAAATAACTTTACCTTTACTTATCATAACTAAAATCCCCCGTTACGACATGCGTTTGCACCAAAGGCGTGCAAAACCCTTCAAAAGCAACTACGCCAGGAGTACATTGGGCGGGTTGCGGCGTTCCACGGTAGGAGCGCCCCTATCCCAGCAAAAGGCTCAACTTTTTATGTCCCCCATTGAGAAATCCAGCAAACTGGACAACGTCTGCTATGACATTCGCGGCCCGGTGCTTAAAGAAGCTAAACGTCTTGAAGAAGAAGGCAACAAAGTCCTGAAACTGAACATCGGCAACCCCGCCCCGTTCGGCTTCGACGCCCCGGACGAAATCCTGGTCGACGTGATCCGCAATCTGCCCACGGCGCAAGGTTACTCCGATTCCAAAGGCCTCTTCTCGGCGCGTAAAGCGATCATGCAGCACTATCAGGCGCGCAACATGCGTGACGTGACCGTTGAGGATATCTACATTGGCAACGGCGTCTCGGAGCTGATCGTCCAATCCATGCAGGCGCTGCTCAACAGCGGCGACGAAATGCTGGTGCCGGCGCCGGACTACCCGCTGTGGACCGCCGCGGTCTCGCTGTCCGGCGGCAAGGCCGTGCACTACCTGTGCGATGAGCAGGCCGGCTGGTTCCCGGATCTGGACGACATCATCAGCAAGATCACTCCGCGCACCCGCGGCATCGTGATCATCAACCCGAACAACCCGACCGGTGCGGTTTACAGCAAAGCGCTGCTGGAGCAGATCGTCGAGATCGCCCGTCAACACAACCTGATCATCTTCGCCGACGAGATCTACGACAAGATCCTGTATGACGAAGCCGAGCACCACTCGATCGCCGCACTGGCGCCGGATCTGCTGACAGTGACCTTCAACGGCCTGTCGAAGACCTACCGCGTGGCCGGCTTCCGCCAGGGCTGGATGGTGCTGAACGGGCCGAAAAAGCACGCCAAAGGCTATATCGAAGGGCTGGAGATGCTGGCTTCGATGCGCCTGTGCGCCAACGTGCCGATGCAGCACGCCATTCAGACCGCGCTGGGCGGTTATCAGAGCATCAGCGAATTCATTCAGCCCGGCGGGCGTCTGTATGAGCAGCGCAACCGCACCTGGGAACTGCTCAACGATATCCCTGGCGTCTCTTGCGTGAAACCGCAGGGCGCGCTGTACATGTTCCCGCGCATCGACGCCAAGCGCTTCAACATCCATGACGACCAGAAGCTGGTGCTGGATCTGTTGCTGCAGGAAAAAGTGCTGCTGGTGCAGGGTTCCGCATTCAACTGGCCTTACCCGGATCACGTGCGCATCGTCACCCTGCCGCGCGTAGACGAGCTGGAAATGGCGGTCGGCAAGCTGGGCCGCTTCCTGGAAGGCTACCACCAGTAATCGCCTGAGGCGCAGCGGCTTGCTGCGCCCTTCCCTCACAGGCCGGTTGCAAAATTCGCCGTCACTGCTTCACAATGGGGCCCTCACTTGCCGTTAAAGAGAGCACCATGAGCCAGAGCCATTTCTTCGCCCATCTGTCCCGCCTGAAACTGATCAACCGCTGGCCGCTGATGCGCAACGTGCGTACCGAGAACGTCTCCGAACACAGCCTGCAGGTGGCTTTTGTCGCCCACGCGTTGGCGGTGATCAAGAACCGCAAATTCAACGGCAACCTCAACGCCGACCGCGTTGCGCTGCTGGCGATGTACCACGACGCCAGCGAAGTGATCACCGGCGACATGCCGACGCCGATCAAGTACTACAACCCGCAGATCGCCCACGAGTACAAGAAGATCGAAAAGATCGCCCAACAAAAGCTGCTGGACATGATCCCGGCGGAGCTGCGCAACGACTTCCGCACCATTCTCGATGAGCATTACTACAGCGAAGATGAAAAGCAGGTGGTGAAACAGGCGGACGCACTGTGCGCCTACCTGAAATGCCTGGAGGAGCTGTCCGCGGGCAACAACGAATTCACCCTGGCCAAGGCGCGGCTGGATAAAACGCTGGAGCAGCGCCGCAGCCCGGAAATGGACTACTTCATGGAGGTGTTCATTCCCAGCTTCAGCCTGTCGCTGGACGAAATCAGCCTCGACAGCTCGCTGTAACCCGCCGGCGCAGCCTTCGCTGCGCCGTTAAAATCCGTAAAGCCACGGCACCACCAACACGCTGACCGCCATCACCAACAGGGTGAACGGCACGCCAAGACGCACGAAATCGCCGAACTTGTAATTGCCCGGCCCCAGCACCAGCGTGTTGACCGGCGAAGAGACCGGCGTCATAAAGGCGGCGGACGCGGCGATAGCGATAATCATCGCGAACGGGTACGGCGAGACGCCCATTTCGCGCGCGGCGGCGATGGCGATCGGCGCCATCAGCACCGCCGTCGCGGTATTGGAAATAAACAGGCCGATGGTGGCGCACAGCACGAACAGGCACAACAGCATCACGCGCGGCCCCGCGCCGCCGGCGACGTCCATCAGCCCGCGGACGATCAGATCGACCCCGCCGGTCTTTTGCAGCGCCTGCGCGAACGGCATCATGCCGACGATCAAAATGATGCTCGGCCAGTGGATCGATTTATAGGCGCTCTCCATGTCGATGCAACGGAACTTGCCCATCAGCAGGCAGGCGATCAGCGCCGCGATCGGGTTGGGGATTTCGTCGGTCAGCATCATCGCCACCATCAGCGCCAGACAAAACAGCGCGTGCGGCGCCTGGGTGATGGCCGGCGCCACTTCATCCACTTCGGCCGGCAGATTGAGCACGATAAAGTCGTGGGTTTTGGCCTGCAGCTGACGGATGGCCTTCCAGTCGCCGATCACCAGCAAAATGTCGCCCAACTCCAGCGGTTCGTCCACCAGCTTGCCGCTCAGCGTCTCGCCGTGGCGCCGGATGCCCACCACGTTCAGATCATAGCGGCTGCGGAACGCCGCTTCGCGCAGGCTTTTGCCCAGCAGCGCCGAGTCCGGGATCAGCGAGACCTCCGCCATGCCGACGTTGCGCGACTGTTCAGAGAAATAATCACCACGCAGCACCATTGGCTCCAGCTGCTGCTCGCCGCAGAATTCACGCAGATCGACCTGGCTGTCCGACATGTCGATCAGCAGGACATCGCCCTCGCGCAGTTCGGTGCTGCCGGAAGCGCTGACCATCACTCGCCGGAAGCGTTTCCAACGCTCGATGCCCACCACGTTGGCGCCATAGCGCGCGCGCAGGTGCAGCTCATCCAGAGAACGCCCGATCAGCGGCGAAGCGCTACGGACAGCCAGCCGCCGCGCGCGGCCGGTCAGTTTGTAATCGCGGATCAGATCGCGGAAAGTGCGCCGCCGCCAGTCGTCGCCGGCTTTGCCCGTTTCACCGCTGCCCAGCCAACGGCGGGCGATCAGCATGTAGCCGACGCCCAGCGCCAGCACCGCCAGGCCGATGGGCGTCACGCTGAAGAAGCCGAAACCATGAATGCCTTCGCGCACCAGTTCGCTGTTGACCACCATGTTGGGCGGCGTGGCCACCAGCGTCATCATGCCGCTGATGAGCCCGGCGAAGCTGAGCGGCATCATCAGCCGCCCCGGTGCGATCTTCATTCTCGCCGTCACGCTGAGCACCACCGGGATAAAGATCGCCACCACGCCGGTCGAGCTCATGAACGCTCCCAGCCCGGCGACCGTCACCATCAGCAGCATCAACATTTTGGTTTCGCTGCTGCCGGCCACTTTCACCAGCCAGTCGCCGACCTGATAGGCCACGCCGGTGCGCACCAGCCCTTCGCCGATCACGAACAGCGCGGCGATCAAAATCACGTTGGGATCGCTGAAACCGACCGTCGCCTCCTGCAGGCTGAGCGTGCCACTCAACACGAAAGCGATGATCACCAAAAGCGCCACCACGTCCATGCGCAGCTTGTTGGTGGTAAACAGCACAATGGCAATCAGCAGTAAACTCAGCACCCACAGTAATTCGCTGTTCAAAACGCCCTCATCCGGCAAATGTCCAAGGGGTTAAAAAATAGCATAAAAAAACCCCGCCGAGGCGGGGTCTAATCAATTAGGGTGAAGATAATGCCGCTCAGGCCAGCCGGCGAACGATCGCCCCGTGCGCCGTTTTCTCGACGGCGATCTGTTCCAGCGACCCCAGCCGCAGGTCGACCTGATCCAGCTTCGGCGCATCCGCCGGCGCGTTGACCGCGATCACCTGGCAGCCCGCCGCCAGACCGGAAAGAATGCCGGCCGGTGCGTCTTCGACCACCACGCACTCGTGCGGCGCCAGGCCCAGACGCTCGGCGCCCAGCAGATAGGCGTCGGGCTGCGGTTTACCGTGTTTAACCTGCTCGGCGGTGATAAACACCGCCGGCTGCGGCAAACCGCCGGCCTGGCGACGGGCGCCCGCCACCGGCACCGAACCGGAGGTGACGATCGCCCAGGGAATGTCGAGCGCGTTCAGGCGATCCAGCAATGCAATGGCGCCAGGCAGTGCGCGAACGCCATCGGTATCCTGCGCTTCCCTCTGCTCCAGCAGTTGGAACTCGCGCTGAATTTCCGCTTCGCTTTCGCCCGGCATGAAGTGGCGCAGAGAAGTAATGGCCTGTTTACCGTGAATGAAGTCCAGCACGGCTTGCGGGTTGACGCCGCGGCGCTCGGCCCAGTGCGTCCAGGCGCGCTCTACCGCCGGCAGCGAATCCACCAGGGTGCCATCAAGATCGAACAGAAAACCCTTACACTCCACAGAAAACCTCTTTTTAATCAAGCATTGATGATTTGCGCTATCTCAACGGCGCTCAAGTGATACTGGCGCGGGCAGGCCAGCCAGATCGCCAGCATACGCTGGTATTTCTCCCACATTTTGGTCTGGGCGTTGAAACCGTGGCTGCCGGAATCGAAGTGAGTATAACGCCCCTCGGTGCTGACCAGGAAACGCACGTAGCTCAGGTAGCGCGCCTCGGTGGCGGCATCGAAACCGAGAAACGCCAGGCGGCGTTCGTCCAGATCCTGTTTCTCTTTCAGGTTGCCCCAGGAAACCTGCAGCGCATGATGCATCTCCATCACGTTGATGATGGTGCGGCACACCTCTTCGCTCAGTTCGCCGAAGTCGCGATCCAGCTCGCGCATTTGCAAACCGAAGCCGCGTTCGACGATGGTTTGCAACCGGCGATAACGATCGCTGTTGTCCGGATCGAGCAGGGTCATCATCTTGTACTGATTCGACAGGATCAGCCGCTGGGCGTTGGTCATTTCCATCAGGATTTCCTCATTTCTGTGTGATGGCGGGAGCATCGCACAGCGCAAGAACGCAGGAAATCACAACTCGACCGTTCTTTGATTTAAACCGGGGTTATTGGCGCTTAGACGAAAAAGGCCGCATCAACGCGGCCTTTTTTCAGTTACAGATCGTCAAGGAAGGTTTTGTCCAGCTGCTTGAACGCGCGCTTGAGCAGATCGGCCAACGTCTGATAAGTCGGCGTACCTTCGAGCGGCGCCACCGCCTGCCCCGCTTCCGTCAGCTTGTTGCGCACCTCGTGGAACCATTGCAGCAGCGTCGGCGGCAGTGGCGTGACCGAACGGCGCCCCAGCCACCACAGCCCCTGCATCGGCAGGCTGCAGGCGAACAGCGCGGTGGCGATCGCCGGGCCGAGCTGGCCGCCGAGCGCGATCTGCCAGGTCAGCGTGAAAATCGCCAACGGCGGCATGAAGCGGATGGCGAAACGGGTAGCACGCGCAACGCGGTTCTCCGGAAAGACCGGTGCCAGACGTTTGTCTGACGGCCAGGTTTTCATATAATGCTGCCCGCGCTGGAAGACCTGAAACCAGCTTACGGAACCGGACGGTTTGCTCGTCATTGCGTACCTCAACGTCACGTAAAGAAACTCACAGCGTGCTGCCAGAGACAATACTAAAAAATTTGAAGCTTTAAATTTATTTTGTGTTTGCACCGGGCTATCGGTATCCTAAGCCGGCCTTGTGGCCGGTAGAAGATGACGTAAATTTTGTCAACTTTTAGCCCTATAAAAATCAAGATTATTTAAACCGCAGAGAAATCATCGGTTTTTCCATCATCCTGTGATTTGTGCACTTCACATGATGTTAATCATAAATGTCATCGGCACTATGCGCTACGCTTGTTGTCTGATTGACGATTAATTCACCACGTGTGTTCGATTTTCTTTTAACAACACGACTATTTAAGTAGGTACTTCCATGTCGAGTAAGCTAGTACTGGTTCTTAACTGCGGCAGTTCTTCTCTGAAATTCGCCATCATCGATGCCGTTAACGGCGACGAATTCCTCTCCGGTTTGGCCGAGTGTTTCCACCTGCCTGAAGCTCGCATCAAGTGGAAAATGGACGGCGCCAAACACGAAGCTGCCCTGGGGGCCGGCGCTGCACACAGCGAAGCGCTGAACTTCATTGTTAATACTATTCTGGCACAAAAACCAGAGCTTTCCGCGCAGTTGACCGCTATCGGCCACCGCATCGTGCACGGCGGCGAGAAGTTCACCGCCTCCGCCGTGATCAACGACGAAGTTCTGCAGGGTATCAAAGATTCCGTACCGTTTGCACCACTGCACAACCCGGCTCACCTGATCGGCATCGCGGAAGCGCTGAAATCCTTCCCTCACCTGGCTGACAAGAACGTTGCCGTGTTCGACACCGCGTTCCACCAGACCATGCCGGAAGAATCCTACCTGTACGCCCTGCCGTACAGCCTGTACCGCGACCACGGCGTTCGCCGCTACGGCGCGCACGGCACCAGCCACTTCTACGTGACTCAGGAAGCCGCGAAGATGCTGAACAAGCCGGTGGAAGAAGTGAACGTGATCACCTGCCACCTGGGCAACGGCGGTTCCGTTACCGCAGTGCGCAACGGCCAGTGCGTTGACACCTCCATGGGTCTGACCCCGCTGGAAGGCCTGGTGATGGGCACCCGCAGCGGCGACATCGATCCGGCTATCATCTTCCACCTGCACGATTCTCTGGGCATGAGCGTTGACCAGATCAACAAAATGCTGACCAAAGAATCCGGCCTGCTGGGCCTGACCGAAGTCACCAGCGACTGCCGTTACGTTGAAGACAACTACGACAGCAAAGCCGACGCCAAACGCGCAATGGACGTGTTCTGCCACCGTCTGGCCAAATACGTCGGCGCCTACAGCGCGCTGATGGAAGGCCGTCTGGACGCGGTGATCTTCACCGGCGGCATCGGCGAGAACGCCGGCATGGTGCGCGAGCTGACCCTGAACAAACTGGGCCTGCTGGGCTTCGAAATCGACCACGACCGCAACATGGCCGCTCGCTTCGGCAAATCCGGCGCCATCACCAAAGACGGCAGCCGCCTGGCGCTGGTGATCCCGACCAACGAAGAGTTGGTCATCGCGCAGGACGCATCCCGCCTGACCGCGTAATGCTCTCAAAACACCGTCAGCCCAGGCTGACGGTGTTGTTTTAGCCTCATGTTAATCGTGAAGAGGACTATTCTGTGTCACGTACTATTATGTTGATCCCCACCGGCACCAGCGTCGGCCTGACCAGCGTCAGCCTGGGTGTCATCCGCTCCATGGAGCAAAAAGGCGTTCGTCTGAGCGTGTTCAAGCCTATCGCTCAACCGCGCTCCGGCGACAATGCGCTCGACCAGACCACCACCATCATCCGCAGCAGCAACTCTACCATTACGGCGGCCGAACCGCTGCGCATGGACTACGTTGAGGGCCTGCTGAGCTCCAACCAGCAAGACGTGCTGATGGAAGAGATCGTGGCGCGCTACCACGAGAACACCAAAGACGCGGAAGTGGTGCTGATCGAAGGCCTGGTGCCGACCCGCAAGCACCAGTTCGCCAACGCGCTGAACTACGAGATCGCCAAAACCCTGAACGCCGAGATCGTCTTCGTGCTGGCGCTGGGCAACGACTCCCCGGCACAGCTGAAAGAGCGCATCGAACTGGCGCGCACCAGCTTCGGCGGCAGCAAGAACAAGAACATCACCGGCGTTATCATCAACAAGCTGAACGCACCGGTCGACGATCAGGGCCGCACCCGTCCTGACCTGTCCGAAATCTTCGACGACTCCACCAAAGCCAGCATCGCCCATGTCGATCCTGCGCAGCTGTTCGCCAACAGCCCGCTGCCGGTTCTGGGCTGCGTGCCATGGAGCTTCGATCTGATCGCCACCCGCGCCATCGACATGGCTCGCCACCTGAAGGCCCGCGTGGTCAACGAAGGCGACATCATGACCCGCCGCGTGAAGTCCGTGACCTTCTGTGCGCGCAGCATTCCGCACATGCTGGAACACTTCCGCCCTGGCTCCCTGCTGGTGACCTCCGCAGACCGCCCTGACGTGCTGGTCTCCGCCTGCCTGGCGGCGATGAACGGCGTGGAAATCGGCGCCATTCTGCTGACCGGCGGCTACGCCATCGACGAGCCGATCAAGAAGCTGTGCGAACGCGCCTTCCAGACCGGCCTGCCGGTGTTCATGGTCGACACCAATACCTGGCAGACCTCGCTGAGCCTGCAGAGCTTCAACCTCGAAGTGCCGGCGGACGACCACCAGCGCATCGAGAAAGTGCAGAACTACGTGGCCAGCCACATCAACACCGAGTGGATCGACTCGCTGACCGCCACCTCCGAGCGTTCACGCCGCCTGTCTCCACCGGCGTTCCGTTACGAGCTGACCGAGCTGGCGCGTAAAGCCGGCAAGCGCATCGTGCTGCCGGAAGGCGACGAGCCGCGCACCGTGAAAGCGGCGGCCATCTGCGCCGAACGCGGCATTGCGGAATGCGTGCTGCTCGGCAACCCGGACGAGATCCAGCGCGTAGCGGCAGCGCAAGGCGTTGAGCTGGGCAAAGGCATCGAAATCGTCGATCCGGTCGCCGTGCGTGAAAACTACGTGCCGCGTCTGGTTGAACTGCGCAAGAGCAAGGGCATGACCGAAGTGGTCGCGCGCGAGCAGTTGGAAGACAACGTGGTACTCGGCACCCTGATGCTGGAACAAGGCGAAGTCGACGGTCTGGTTTCCGGTGCGGTTCACACCACCGCCAACACCATCCGTCCGCCGTTGCAGCTGATCAAAACCGCGCCGGGCAGTTCGCTGGTGTCCTCCGTGTTCTTCATGCTGCTGCCTGACCAGGTTCTGGTCTACGGCGACTGCGCGATCAACCCGGATCCGACCGCCGAGCAGCTGTCTGAAATCGCCATCCAGTCTGCGGATTCCGCCGCCGCCTTCGGTATCGAGCCGCGCGTAGCGATGATCTCCTACTCCACCGGCAACTCCGGTGCGGGCAGCGACGTAGAGAAAGTGCGCGAAGCGACCCGTCTGGCGCAGGAAAAACGCCCGGACCTGATCATCGACGGCCCGCTGCAGTACGACGCCGCCATCATGGCCGACGTTGCCAAGTCCAAGGCGCCGAACTCACCGGTAGCCGGCCAGGCGACCGTGTTCATCTTCCCGGATCTGAACACCGGCAACACCACTTACAAAGCGGTGCAGCGTTCCGCTGACCTGGTCTCCATCGGGCCGATGCTGCAAGGCATGCGCAAGCCGGTGAACGACCTGTCGCGCGGCGCGCTGGTAGACGATATCGTCTACACCGTCGCACTGACGGCGATCCAGTCTTCCCAGGCTGACGCTGCCGCCGCCAAGGCCTGATAGCCCATTGACGCCCCGTCCCGGACGGGGTGGTGGATAATGAGTATTGGCGTAAACAATAAAGCACCGCTCAAGCATATTGAGCGGTGCTTTTTTTATTCTCAAGAGAAGGTCATGTCTCTCTCAAGCGGGCGAAGCTCGCTGCCTTCCCCACGCTGAATGCGCACCAATTTCCGTAGAAACAAACAAATAGCCGCAATATCGCCAGCGAGACACTCCTGTTCCGCCGCAAGATAAGAATACTCTCAATTAAAGGCCCGCCTTATTCTGATGACTGGGTTTTGTGCTAGACACTATGCACACTCATAAAAAAACCTGAAGGTTTACCCTATGGCACACACTGGTCAGTCCGTTGAGAAAATAGCCAAAACGCTCATTGACAATGCCATTAATTACGATTCCTACCTCTGGAAGATCGACCGGCTCGGCCCCACAACGAACAGAATGCTGGCGCTGGCTTTCTCTCTGACGAGGGGAAAAAGAGAGGTATCGGGATTAACCCGCTTCGTGGGCCACAGCGCAGGCATCACGCATGACGCCTCCCTATTTGACCGATATATTGCAGAACTGCAGGCGAAAGAGAAAAAAAGCCAGCGGCTGATTCTGCCGTGGAGCGGTAAAAAGGAAGTTGAAGCGCGGCCTTTTACCGCATGTGCCGAAGCCCATGTATGGCTTGAGCTTTATGCTCGCAATCTGCACCCGCGTCATTACTACTGCGTTGCTTTCAACGGGGATGGGAGGATCGCGCCGTGTTGCAATAACTGCAAAATGTGGGTCCACAACGCGTTTTTCGGCGTTGTCACGCCCAATACCGAATATAACAATCGACACACCTATTCTCCGCGTTAAGGTGCGCGTTGCCTCGGCGACGTTTCATGGCCTTATCCATCAGGCAACGCCGGTCATTGACCGGCGTCTTGGCCCTTTTCTAATGCTGCGCCAGCAGCTGCTTGGCGGCCTCCAGAATATGCTCCGCGGTCAGGCCATACTCCTGCTGTAAAAACGCCTGGGTGCCCACCTGGCCGTAACGCTCCTTCACCCCCACGCGCCGCATCGGTGTCGGGCACTCCTCCGCCAGCACCTCCGCCACCGCCGACCCCAGCCCGTTATGAATGCTGTGGTTTTCACAGGTGACGATGCGTCCGGTCTTGGTCGCGTAGGTTTTGATCAGTTCACGGTCGATAGGCTTGAGGGTGAACATATCGATTACCGCCGCGCTGACGCCCCGCTGCGCCAGCATCTGCGCCGCCTTCAGCGCTTCGGCCACCATGATGCCGTTGGCGATCAGCGTGACGTCGTCGCCGTCGCGCAGCAGGTTGCCCTTGCCGATGGTAAAGCGCGAGCCCTCCTGATAGATGCGCGTCGCCTGCTTGCGGATGGTGCGCACCCAGTAGAAACCGCGCAAGTCCATCAGCTGACGCAGAATGTCGGCGAACATGGTGGCGTCAGTCACCTCCAGCACCACCGAATGCGCCAGCCCGCGCACAATGCCCATGTCTTCGAACGACATGTGGGTGCCGCCGTTGTGGCAGGCGCTCACCCCGGCGTCGGAGGCGATCACCTTAACGTTGTTGCGCTGGTAATCCAGCGACATGAACAGCTGATCGAAGCAGCGGCGGCTGGCGAAGGCGGTAAAGGTATGCACGAACGGCACCCGGCCGGTGAGCGACAGCCCGGCGGCGACGCCGATCACATTGGCCTCCATGATGCCGCAGTTAATCACGTGCTGCGGGTGATCCTTGTGCACGCCGTCCATCGCCATCGAACTCATCAGATCCGCCTCCAGCGCGATGATCGGCGCGCCCGCTTCAATCTGCCGCCGCACCGCGCCGGCGTAGACTTTGCGCATTTCGACGGCGTCGTTTTCCAACTGCGTCACTACGTTAAACATGGGCGGCCTCCAGTTCGGCGATGGCTTTTTCGATCTCCAGCTGCACGTCCGGCGTCAGGCGCAGATGGTGTGAGTTGGACAGGTTTTCCAGATAGCTCACGCCCTGTCCCTTGATGCTGTCGAGCACGATCGCCAGCGGCCGCTGTTCGCCGCCGCGCGCCGGCGCCACCGCCGCCAGCAGCGCTGCGATGTCGTCGCCCTTGATGGTCTGCACCTCAAAACCAAAGGCGCGGAACTTGGCGGCCAGATCGAACGGTTGGATCACCTCATCCAGCGCGCCGTCCAGCTGCTGTTTGTTGTAATCGATAAACAGCGTCAGGTTGTTCAGATTGTGGTGGGCGATAAACTGGAACGCCTCCCAGCACTGCCCTTCGTTCAGCTCCCCGTCGCCGAGGATGCTGAACACCCGGTTGCGCCGCCCCGCCAGCCGGTGGGACAACGCCATGCCGGCGGCGATCGACACGCCCTGCCCCAGCGAACCTGTGGTCGCGTCCACGCCGCGCGTGCGCAGCCGGTCCGGGTGGCTCGGCAGACGCGTGCCGTTCTGGTTGAGGGTCTTCAGCTCCGCCAGCGGGAAGTAGCCCTTGATCGCCAGCGTGCTGTACAGCGCCGGGCCGGCGTGCCCTTTCGACAGCACGAAGTCATCGCGCTCCGGCCAGTCCGGATCCGCCGGATCGATGCGCATCACGCCGCCGTACAGCACCGCCAGCGTCTCCACCACCGACATGCAGCCGCCGTAGTGGCCGAAGCCCAGCCCGGTCAGCGCCTTCAAGGTTTCCAGACGGATCGCACGCGCCAGGGCGCGCAGCTCTCTCATTTCCGTTTCGCTCGTTGTGTCATTCATCTGTCTGCCCTCGTTATTTCTCGACGCGGTCAGCGGCCGGTGCGCCTTTGCGTTTTCCCAGGAAGTTATGCGCCACCAGCAGCGCGAACACGGCGACGATCGCCAGCATGATCATCTCTTTCGACATAAAGCGCGCCATATTGCCCAGCAGGATGCCGACTACGCCGAAGTCGGCGTCGGAGAAGGTGGTGTTGGCGAAGCCCAGCGCCCCCAGCACCGGCAACAGCAGCACCGGCAGGAAAGTGATCAGCAGGCCGTTGGCGAAAGCGCCCAGCATCGCGCCGCGCCGCCCGCCGGTGGCATTGCCGAACACCCCGGCAGTGGCACCGGTGAAGAAGTGCGGCACCACGCCAGGCAGGATCAGCACCATCTTCAGCTGTCCCAACAGAAACAGCCCGGCCAACCCGCCGAGGAAACTGAACAGGAAGCCGATCAGCACCGCGTTGGGGGCATAGGGATACACCACCGGGCAATCCAGCGCCGGCCGCGCGTTAGGCACCAGCTTTTCCGAGAAGCCGGTGAACGCCGGCACGATTTCCGCCAGAATCAAGCGCACGCCCTGCAGGATGATGAACACCCCGGCGGCGAAGGTAATGGCCTGGATTATCGAATACACCAGGTAGTTCTGGCCGCCGCTGAGTTCGCTTTCCACATAGGCCCGCCCGGCACAGATCGCCAGGATCAGGTAGATGACGATCATGGTCATCGAGATCGAAATGGAGCTGTCGCGCAGGAAGCTGAGGTTTTTCGGCAGGTTCATCTCTTCGGTCGAGCGCGAGTGTTTCCCCACCTTCGAACCGATCCAGCCGGACAGCACGTAGCCCAGGGTGCCGAAGTGGCCGAAGGCGATGTCGTCGTTGCCGGTGATACGCCGCATATAGCGCTGGGCGATCGCCGGGAAGAACGCCATCACCAGCCCCAGGGTCAGCGCGCCGGTGAACACCAGCTGCACGCCCTCAAAGCCCGCCACCGTCAGGATGATGCCGATCATGCAGGCCATGTAGAACGTGTGGTGGCCGGTGAGGAAGATGTATTTCAGCCGGGTGAAGCGCGCCACCACGATGTTCGCCACCATGCCGAACGCCATGATCAACGCGGTGGAGGCACCGTATTTCTCCAGCGCGATAGAGACGATCGCTTCGTTGTTCGGAATGATGCCCTGAATATTAAACGCGTGCTCGAACATGCCGCCCAGCGGATTGAGCGATCCGACCAATACCGTGGCGCCGCCGCCCAAAACGATAAAGCCGAGAATGGTTTTTACCGTGCCTTTCACCACATCGGAAAAGGATTTCTTTTGCGCCAGCAAACCGATCAGCGCAATAAGCCCGACCAGCACCGAAGGCACCTTTAATATATCCACCACAAACTTGAGCGTTTCCTGGATAAACATATCCACCTCGCCAATCGTTTTATTCAGAGGATTGAGTGGGCTTCGAAGTAAGCGCGCAGCTTGGCTTCCAGCTCATTGATGTCGATGATGTTACTGATCACCACCAGCTGATCGGCCGGCACGCTGGCGCTGTCGGCGATGTCTTTCGCCATCACGAACACGTCGGCCGCGCCGGGAGTGGCCGACGACAGATCGGAGTGTTCGACCTCGGCCTCCACGCCCATCTTTTTCAGCACCTTTTTAATGTTCATTTCCACCATAAAACTGCTGCCGAGACCGGAACCGCAAATCGCCATGATTTTCATGATATCCACCTGTTGAATTTAGCGTGTAGGGTAGCGCCGCCGGTCATATTCCCGGCGTTGTTAGCATTAATAGTGTTCCTGGTGATTAAGCGTTAATAGCGGGCGATAATATCCTCAATTTGCCGTTTATCTTTGGCGTGAAATAACGCCTCCATCGCCTGATTGTCTGAAAATAATTCCGCCAGCTGCGAAATCAATTCGATGTGGCTGTCGCCGTCGGGCGCAGAAAGCATCACCACCACCTGAACCGGATCGTTATCCGCAGAGTGGAAATTCACCCCCTGATGGATCTTCAACAGCGATAACCCCAGCGCGTTGGCGCCTTCCTCCGGCCGGGCGTGCGGCATGGCAATGCCCGGCGCCAGGACGAAGTAAGGGCCGAGCTTCTCCTGCTGATGAAAGATGGCCGTCAGGTAATTCGGCGTAATCACGCCGCCTTCCAGCAGCGGTTGTGCGCTCAGCGTTACCGCCTGGCGCCAGTCCTCCACCCGTTCGCACAGCTGTATATGATCGGCGGTCAGCCACTCTTTCAGCACATTACCCTCCCAAGCGTTGATGGTTTCGGCCGGTGATTAATTCACCGACGACGGTAAAACTTTAATCAACCCCTCTCGGCTGCACAGTGACTGGCATCACAAAGATAGCGCTACCAAAGCGCTATCATGCAGATCTGTGATAGCGCTATCAAAACACCGCGCCGCGGCATGGCGTTAACCACAATTTTTTCTCGCTCTTTCGGCTAACGGGGTAGAATGTGCCGCATACGGGGATCGTCGAAGCCGCCTCGTCGGCTTCCCACCCCTACCATTTTTATGCGCCGCGCGCGCATTTCAGTCGGGATTACGCATGTCGATCGGTAAAAAACGACGCAGCACAGGCAGGGTGACGTTGGCTGACGTGGCGCAGCTGGCGGGCGTCGGCACCATGACGGTTTCGCGCGCGCTGCGCACACCGGAGCAGGTTTCGGACAAACTGCGCGAGAAGATCGATGCGGCGGTGAGCGAACTGGGCTATCTGCCCAATCTGGCCGCCAGTTCGCTGGCGTCGGCCTCGTCCTACACCATCGCCATGGTGGTGCCCAGCCTGTCCGAGTCCGGCTGCGCCGAGATGTTCGCCGGCCTGCAGAAAGTGCTGCAGCCGGCCGGCTATCACATCATGCTGGCGGAGTCGCAGCATCACCTCGAACGCGAAGAGAAGCTGCTGGAGACCCTGCTCTCTTACAACCTGGCAGCGGCGGTGCTGCTCAGCGTCGAGCATTCGCAGAACGCCCGCAACGCGTTGATCGCTGCCAACATCCCGGTGGTGGAGATCGGCGCCGTGCGCGCCGATCCGATCGACATGAGCATCGGCATCGATTACGTGGCGGCCATGTATCAGCTGACGCAAACGGTGATCGCCAGCGGCTATCAGAATATCGGGCTGCTGTGCGCTAACCAGGAGCAGTGGATTTTCCAGCAGCACCTGCAGGGCTGGCACAAGGCGCTGCTGCGCAACCATATGTCGCCGCATCGGGTGATTAACGCCGCACAGCCCGCCAGCTTCAGCACCGGCGCACAGCAGCTGCCGGAATTTTTGCTGGCCTGGCCGGAGCTGGACGCGCTGGTGTGCGCATCGGACGAACTGGCGGGCGGCGCGCTGTATGAATGCCAGCGGCGGCGCATCAAGGTGCCGGACAATCTGGCTGTGGTGGGGTTCGGCAACAGCGAGTTCAGCCGGGTGTGTCAGCCGCCGCTGACCACCATGACCATTCCGCATCGCGACATCGGCATTCAGGCCGGCCAGGCGCTGCTGGCGCGACTGAACCAGCAACCCTGGCTGCCGGAAGGCTCCCTGCCCGCCACGCTGTGCCGCCGCGACAGCTGCTGAATCCGCACCATAAAAAAAGCCGGTCGATGACCGGCTTTTTCATGCGTTGGCGTCTCAGTGGTTATCGATCGGCTTGCCGTAATCCTGCTCGTTGTTGCGCGTCAGCCACAGCGACAGCGCCTTCAGCGAATCCGGGGTAAACTCGTCGCAGCGCGCGGTGATCTCTTCCGGCGTCAACCAGCACACTTCGGCCACTTCTTCTTCCTGCAGCGCGAACGGGCCGTGCGACACGCAGCTGAACAGCGCACCCCACACCCGGCACTGCTCTTCTTCAAAGTAGAACAGACCGTGCTCGGCGAAAGGCACGCCGGCGATGCCCAGCTCCTCTTCCGCCTCGCGGCGCGCCGAATCCAGCACGTTTTCACCGCTTTGCACTACGCCGCCCGCCGTCGCGTCCAGCCAGCCCGGGTAGAAATCCTTGATCTCGGTGCGACGCTGCACCAGAATTTTTCCCATCCCATCATGCACCACAATATAGGTAGCACGATGGCGCAGCCGCTCCGCCCGCATCTGTTGACGACTGGATTGAGCAATCACCTCGTTTTGTTCGTCGACGATATCAACCCATTCGGTATCTGCAGCCTGACCCTGTTCCGCCATCCTCTAAAACCTTCTATTTTGGCGCGATGCATCCCGCGCGCTGGTTAATCAATGAGTGTTTTTCAAAGATTTTTATTGTGTGTGTATAAATTAGTGCGTTTAGCGTGTTAACGCCACCTCCGCGACGACCTTGCCGTCGTCGAGCGTCAGCACGCTCAAAGTGCCACTATCCAACATGCCGTAGCTGGCGGGAAAGCCCCCTTTCGGGATGCTGACCGAGCCTGGATTGAAGCAGTAGATCTCCCCCTGCCGCTCCGCCTGCGGCAGATGCGTATGGCCGTAGGCCAGGACGTCTCCGCGGGATAACGGCGGCAGTGCCGAGGGATGATAAAGGTGACCGTGGGTCAAAAACAATCGTCTTTTTTGCAGTAAAACCTGTTGCCAGGGCGCTTCGATGGGGAACGTCAGCAGCATCTGATCGACCTCGCTGTCGCAATTGCCGCGAACGGCGATGATCTTGTCGCTATAGCGGTTCAATCGTTCGGCAACCTGAGCGGGCTGATACCCGGCCGGCAGCGCGTTGCGCGGGCCGTGATTCAGCAAATCACCCAGAAGAATCAGCCAGTCGGCGCGGTTTTGTTCGAACAATTCCAGCACGCGTTCGGCAGCAGGCAGCGAACCGTGAATATCCGAGGCGAACATCAGCTTCATAACCTTGTCCTATAGAGGGAAATAAGCGTCATTTTACCGCGCCGGCGCCGTGCGGCAAACCGCCGCCCGCCCCGGTGGAGAATTGTGATCCAACCGCGCAGATAGCATCGGACGAATCCCACATAGCCTGCTATCCTTAGCTGCTATTGTTGGATCTCTGATATACCTTTGTGCGCGGCGAAGACCGCAGCAACGTGTAATGAATTACAGATCACCTTACCGCAGGAGGCAACATGATTGACCTGTATTACGCGCCTACTCCCAATGGTCACAAGATCACCTTGTTTTTGGAAGAGGTCGGCTTACCCTACCGTATCCATCGCGTAAACATCAGCGCCGGCGAGCAGTTCAAACCGGACTTTCTGAGCATTTCTCCCAACAACAAAATCCCGGCGATCGTCGATCAGCAACCGGTGGACGGCGGCGCGCCAATCAGCCTGTTCGAGTCCGGGGAAATTCTGCTGTATCTGGCGGAGAAAACCGGCAAGCTGCTGAGCAAAGGCCTGCGCGAACGCGCCGCCACTCTGCAGTGGCTGTTCTGGCAAGTGGCCGGATTCGGGCCGATGCTCGGGCAGAATCACCATTTCAATCACTACGCGCCGCAGCCGGTGCCTTACGCCATCGAGCGTTACCAGCTGGAAACCAAACGGCTGTATGGCGTGCTGGAAGCCGAGCTGCAAAAACACCCGTATCTGGGCGGCGACAACTACAGCATTGCCGATATCGCCACCTATCCATGGGTGGTGTCGCATCCGCGCCAACGCATCGATCTGGCGGATTACCCGGCGGTACGCAACTGGTTCGAGCGCATCAGCAACCGTCCGGCGACCGAACGCGCCTACAAGCTGGCCGAACAGGCCTAAGCGGCTCTTCCGACTCCCCGCCGAACGGGGAGTCGCATCGTCCCTGCGTTATCATTTCCCTACTTTCCGTGTATTCTGAACGTCAATAATCAGACCTATGGAGAATCTCTGATGTCTTTCAGTCAACCCGACGCCGTTATTCGCATCAAAAACCTGCGGCTGCGCACGTTCATCGGTATCAAGGAAGAAGAAATCAACAACCGACAGGACGTGCTGATCAACGTGGTGATCCACTACCCGGCGGACAAAGCGCGCAACAGCGAAGACATCGCCGATGCGCTCAACTACCGCACCATCACCAAAGCGATCATCCGCCATGTGGAAGATAACCGTTTCGCGCTGCTGGAAAAATTAACGCAGGATGTGCTCGATATCGTAAAAGATCACGCCTGGGTGACCTATGCTGAAGTGGAGATAGATAAACTTCTGGCCCTGCGCTATGCCGATTCGGTTTCCATGACCATGAGCTACCGCCGGGACTAACTCAGGGAGGTCGACCATGCGGATCCTGATCACCGGCGCAACGGGATTGATAGGCAGCAGCCTGACGGCCAGGCTGCTGGCGCTTTCTCACCACATTACGGTGCTGACGCGAGACGAACGGCGGGCCCGGGCCCGGCTCGGCGACCAGCCGAGCTATTGGCAAACGCTGGACGACGTGCAGTCGCTGGATGGCTTCGACGCGGTGATCAACCTGGCCGGCGAGCCGATTGCCGACAAGCGCTGGAGCGCGCAGCAAAAGGAGCGGCTGTGCCATAGCCGCTGGGATCTGACCGAACGCCTGGCGCAGCTTATCAAGGCAAGCAGCACGCCGCCCGGCGTACTGATTTCCGGTTCCGCCGTCGGCTACTACGGCGATCAGGGGCAGGCGGTGGTGACCGAAGAGGAACCACCGCACGACGAATTCACCCACCGATTGTGCCAACGTTGGGAAGCGCTGGCGCTGCAGGCGCAAAGCGACGCCACTCGAGTCTGCCTGCTGCGCACCGGCGTGGTGCTGGCGCCGCAGGGCGGTGCGCTGGCCAAAATGCTGCCGCCGTTCCGCTTCGGACTGGGCGGCCCGATCGGCGACGGCCGCCAATACCTGCCGTGGATCCATCTCGAAGACATGGTCAACGGCATTATTTATCTGTTGGATCACGCGACCCTGACCGGCCCGTTCAACATGGTCGCGCCCTACCCGGTGCATAATGAACAGTTCGCCGCCCAATTGGCCAACGTGCTCGATCGCCCGGCGTTTCTGCGGGTGCCGGCGTTCGTCATGCGGCTGTTGATGGGGGAAGCGGCGGTGCTGGTGCTCGGCGGCCAACGGGCGGTGCCGAAACGCCTGGAAGAAGCCGGTTTTCACTTCCGCTATCTGGAGCTGGAACAGGCGTTGGATGACGTGATCAATCAGCGGGCCGAAGCCCGCTGATCTGAGGTTACTTCAACGCGCCGGACAGGAACTGCTGCAGGCGCGGGCTTTTGGGGTTGCCGAACAGCTCGGCCGGCGGCCCCTGCTCTTCAATCAACCCTTTGTGCAAAAAGATCACGTGGTTGGAGACGTGGCGCGCAAACTCCATTTCGTGTGTCACCACCACCATGGTTTTCCCCTCCTCCGCCAGCTTCTGCATGATGCGCAGCACCTCGCCCACCAGTTCGGGATCCAGCGCCGAGGTCGGCTCGTCAAACAGCAGCACTTCCGGCTCCATCGCCAAGGCGCGGGCGATAGAGACGCGCTGCTGCTGACCGCCCGACAGGTGTACCGGGTATTTGCCGCGAGCCCGCTCATCGATGCCCACTTTGTCCAGGTAGCGCACCGCACGATCGTGCGCTTCGGCCTTGCTCAGCCCCAGCACCTGCACCGGCGCCTCCATCACGTTCTCAAGCACCGTCATGTGGCTCCACAGGTTAAAGTGCTGGAACACCATGGTCAGGCGGGTGCGCAGCAGCTGCAGCTGCTTCTTGTCGAACACCTTCAGCTGGCCGTCCTTGTCGCGCACCATGCGAATGTCCTGGTTGTTCAGGCTGATCGAGCCTTCGCTCGGCTTTTCAAGGAAGTTAATGCAGCGCAGAAAGGTGCTTTTGCCGGAGCCGGAGGAGCCGATGATGCTGATCACATCCCCGGCGTTGGCCGCCAGCGAAACGCCCTTCAGCACTTCGTGATCGCCATAGCGTTTGTGCAGTTCCGTGACGGCTAATTTATTCTCAGACATGGTTTTTCTTCCCGTCATTTATCAGTGACTAACGTGGGCCATCCAGCGTTTTTCAGCTTTGCGGAACAGGCTGATTAACACGTAGGAGATGATCAGGTACAGCACCGCCGCAATGCCGAAAGCGTAAAACGGCTGATAGGTCGCGGCGTTGATATCGCGCGCGATCTTCAGCAGATCCGGCACGGTGGCGGTAAACGCCAGCGCGGTGGAGTGCAGCATCAGGATCACTTCGTTGCTGTAGGCCGGCAACGCGGTGCGTAGCGCCGAAGGCAAGATGATGCAGCGATACATTTTGAAGCGCGAGAAACCGTAGGCGTTGGCGGCCTCGATTTCACCGTGCGGCACCGAGCGGATCGCCCCGGCGAAGATCTCGGTGGTATAGGCGCAGGTATTGAGCGTCAGCGCCAGAATGGTGCAATTGAGCCCGCTGCGGAAAAACGCATTGAGAAACTCGCTGCCGCGCACGATCTCAAGGCTGTACATGCCGGAGTAGAACACCAGCAGCTGCACGTACAGCGGCGTGCCGCGAAACACGTAGGTATAGAGCCACACCGGAAAACGCACCCAGCGAATGGGAGACACGCGCGCCACCGCCATCGGGATCGCCAGCAGCCCGCCCATCACCACCGAAGCGATCAGCAACCACAGCGTGACCGCCACGCCGGTAAAGCGATAGCCGTCGCTCCACAGCAGCGACTGCCAGTACTGTTGCAGGATATCGATCATAGTTCGGCCCTCTTGACGCCCAGTGAGTAACGCCGTTCAAGCCACAGCAGCACGCCGTTGGAAACGGTAGTGAAAACCAGGTACACCACGCCGGCCACGATGGCGAAGAAGAACGGCTGATAGGTGCCTTTCCCCGCCAGCTGCGTGGCTTTCACGACGTCGTTCAGGCCAAGGATCGACACCAACGCCGTCGCCTTCAGGATCACCTGCCAGTTGTTGCCGATGCCCGGTAAGGCGAAACGCATCATCGCCGGGAACAGAATGCGCCGAAAGATCTGCGCGCCGCTGAAGCCGTAGGCCGTCGCCGCTTCGATCTGCCCTTTCGGCACCGCCAGATAGGCGCCGCGGAACGTCTCGGTAAAATAAGCGCCGTAGATAAAGCCGAGGGTTATGATGCCGGCGCCGAGCGGATCGATATCGATCTGCGCGAAGCCCAGCAGCGTGGTGATATTGTTCAGCGCGATTTGCAGACCGTAAAAGATCAGCAGCATCAGCACCAGATCGGGCACGCCGCGGATCAGCGTGGTATAAGCGCCGAACAGACCGGAGATAAAGGGGTTATGAGACAATTTGCCACCGGCGCCGATCAGACCGATCACCACCGCCAGCACTACGGAACTGAGGGCCAGCTCCAGCGTCACCAGAGCCCCCTCTAAAATCAGTTGGGAATAGCCTTGCAGCATCTACTTCACCCTGTGGTCTAGGATCCGAACCATCGGGGCCGGCGCACCGGCCCCGCAGTCACAGCATGGAACGGGAAGCGGATTACCCGCCGTAGACGTCAAAGTCGAAGTACTTTTTCGCGTATTTATCGTAGGTGCCGTCTTTACGCATCTCGGCGAAGGCTTTGTCCAGCGCCGCTTTCAGCTCGGTATCGGTCTTGCGCAGCCCCATGCCGGTGCCGACGCCGAAGAACTTGTCATCTTTCACCGATTCACCGGCAAAGGCATAGTCTTTGCCCGGCGGCTGTTTCAGGAAGCCGTCGCTGCCTGCCACTTCATCCTGGAAGGCGGCGTCGATGCGGCCGGAGGCCAAGTCGGCATAGGCCAGATCCTGGTTCTGGTAAGGCACCACGGTGACGCCCTTCGGCTGCCACATGGCGTTGGCGTAAGCTTCCTGGGTGGTGCCCTGCAGCACGCCCACGCTCTTGCCTTTCAGCGCTTCAGCGGTCGGCAACAGCTTGGAGCCCTTCGGCGCGATCAGACGCGCGTTGGCGGCATACAGCTTGTCGGTAAAGGCGATTTCCTGCTGGCGTTTTTCAGTGATGGACAGCGAAGAGATGATGGCGTCGATCTTCTTCGCCTTGAGGGATGGGATCAGCGCGTCAAAGTCGCTCTCCACGAAGGTGCATTGGGTATTGATGCGTTTGCACAGCTCTTTGGCCAAATCGATGTCAAAGCCGACCAATTCGCCTTTGGCGTTTTTGGATTCAAACGGTGCGTAAGTCGGATCGGTGCCAATCTTCAGCGTTGAAGGAATGGCGGCAAAGGCGCTGCTGGCGGCGCTCAAAGCCAGAACTAACGGCAGAATCAAAACCCGCTTTTTCATAAATTACCCTCAAATTGATTTTTTTGATGCCACTACGGGCATTACTTTCCCCACCAAATCAATTTGCAGTAATCGTGCCACATTAGGTGCTACGGCAGGAGGGAACGGCTCCGGCCTTCACAATACTGTTTCCTGGGACGATAACCGCAAAATTAAATCGGCCGGTCAGGGCCGCGTCACTGGCAGCCGCGACAAGACGGCGCCATGAAACAGTGAGCGTGATGAAGTAGGATCATTATGGTGCATGCGCCGCCCCAATTCAGTGCGGTGTTGCACAAATGTACCAATTTAGGGATAAAACTGTTAATTAGCACCCTGCCAGCGGGTGAACAGATCGGTCGGCAGTTCGATATCAAACTGGTCGATCACCCGATTGACGGTCTGATCGATGATGTCTTCCACGCTTTTCGGCTGGTGGTAAAACGCCGGCACCGGCGGCATGATCACCGCGCCCATCTCCGCCGCCTGGGTCATCAACCGCAGGTGTCCCAGATGCAGCGGCGTTTCGCGCACGCACAAGACCAAACGGCGGCGCTCTTTGAGCACCACGTCGGCGGCGCGGGTCAGCAGCCCGTCGCTGTAGCTGTTGACGATGCCGGACAGCGTTTTGATCGAGCAAGGCAGGATGGCCATGCCCAGGGTTTTGAAGGAGCCGGAGGAGATACCGGCGGCGATATCGCGCGCATCATGTACCACATCGGCCAACGCCTGCACTTCACGCAGGCTGTACGGCGTTTCCAGCGCCAGCGTCTGCCTTGCCGCGTTGCTCATCACCAGATGGGTTTCCACCTCTGCGACGTCGCGCAAAACCTGTAACAGGCGCACGCCGTAGATCGCGCCGCTGGCGCCGGAAATGCCGATGATGAGTCGTTTCATGGAAAATGGCCTCTGCCGTAAAAAGTAAGATCAGGCAGACTTTGCCGCAATGGCGAGGGATAAGCAAGTCACAGGAGCAAGGTGCAGCGCCGCAAACGCGGCGCTGCACCTTGGGGGAGCAACGCGGGCGATTAGCCTTCGTTGTGCAGTTCCAGATTTTCCGCTTCGGTTTGCACCCGCAGCGCCTTGGCGTCGTCGCTGCGCAGCGACTCCAGGTATTCCAGGTAGCTTTGGTCGACGTCTTTGGTCACGTAGATGCCGTTGAACACCGAGCATTCGAACTGGGTGATATCCGGGTTCTCTTCGCGCACCGCTTCGATCAGATCGTCCAGGTCCTGGAAGATCAGCCCGTCAGCGCCGATGATCTGGCGGATTTCATCCACTTCACGCCCGTGGGCGATCAGTTCGTTGGCACTCGGCATGTCGATGCCGTAGACGTTAGGGAAACGCACTTCCGGCGCGGCGGAAGCCAGATAGACGCGCTTGGCGCCCGCTTCGCGCGCCATTTCGACGATCTGCTCCGAGGTGGTGCCGCGCACGATGGAGTCATCCACCAGCAGCACGTTCTTGTCGCGGAATTCGGCGCGGTTGGCGTTCAGTTTGCGGCGCACCGACTGACGACGCGCCTGCTGGCCCGGCATGATGAAGGTGCGGCCAACATAGCGGTTCTTCACAAAGCCCTGGCGGTATGGCTTCTCGAGAATGCGCGCGATCTCCAGTGCGATATCGCAGGAAGTTTCCGGGATCGGGATCACCACGTCAATATCCAGATCTTCCCATTCGCGGGCGATCTTCTCACCCAGCTTCTGGCCCATGCGCACGCGGGCGCTGTAGACCGAGATCTTGTCCATAAAGGAATCCGGGCGCGCGAAATAGACGTATTCGAACAGGCACGGGTTGGTTTTCGGGTTCTCTGCACACTGGCGAGTGAACAGCTGGCCTTTGGTGGTGATGTACACCGCTTCGCCCGGCGCTACATCGCGCAGGAACTCAAAGCCCAGGGTATCCAACGCCACGCTCTCGGAAGCCACCATGTACTCGCTGCGGCCATCCTCCAGCGTACGCTTGCCGATCACCAGCGGGCGAATGCCGTTCGGATCGCGGAACGCCAGCAGGCCGTGGCCGATGATCATCGCCACACAGGCGTAAGCGCCGCGCAGTTGCTGATGCATCGCGGCGACTGCGGTAAAGATGTTGTCGGCCTCCAGCGGATAGTGCGGGAAGCGATCCAGCTCGCTGGCCAGCACGTTCAGCAGGATTTCCGAGTCGGAGGTGGTATTGACATGGCGACGGCCGCTTTCGAACAGCTTTTGGCGCAGCTCATGGGCGTTGGTCAGATTGCCGTTATGGGCCAGCGTAATGCCGAACGGCGAGTTGACGTAGAAAGGCTGGGCCTCAGAGGCGCTCGAGCTGCCGGCCGTCGGGTAACGCACATGGCCAATGCCCATGTTGCCCTGCAAGCGTTGCATATGGCGCGCCTCAAACACATCCTTCACCAGGCCGTTGGCTTTACGCAAACGGAACCCGTTGTGGGCGTCAATGGTGACGATGCCTGCGGCATCCTGGCCACGGTGCTGGAGCACCGTCAGCGCATCATAAATCGACTGGTTTACCGGCATGAAACCGGCGATACCGACAATACCGCACATGTTGTCTTTTCCTCATCAGCGCTACCGCCCCGGCAATTGGGTCGGCAAGAAACTCGACGTGCTCTGCAGGTAGTCAAAGAACCACCTGATGACGTAACTGAACTGGGGAATGAGCTGCGACTGTTTCCAGTCGGCGCTTTGTGAGAAGCCGGTAAAGGTATCCAGGAAGAACAGGATCGCCGCGACGATCAACACTCCGCGCAGCGCGCCGAAGCAGATGCCCAACACGCGGTCGGTGCCCGACAACCCGGTTTTCTCTACCAGTGAGCTAATCACATAGTTAACAATAGCCCCTACGATCAAGGTCGCGATGAACAAAATCGCGATCGCGATGCCGTTTCGCACCAGTTCATCTTCAAAACGAGTGAAATAGACCGCAAGGTAAGAGTAGAAATGGCTGGCAACAAAAAACGCACATCCCCATGTCACAAGTGACAATGCTTCGCGAACAAACCCTCGGATCAGGCTCACCAGAGCCGAAAATCCAATCACCGCTATAATGACGTAATCAATCCAGACCATGAACTATTCCAATAATGAATCGCCCCTGCATCCAATTCGCGGCGAATTCTAACAGAAAAAGAAAACGTTTGCGTAGGGGATTTCCTACCACGTTACAAATAAAAAGCGGCGATCAAAAAATTCCTAATCGCCGCGCCTACATAGGTGATTTCGCCTGCAAAAGGCGCGGTTTTTCTCGCTTTCTCTCCACCACTCCTTAATTCAGGGGCGCATCGTGCTGCGCCCCTGCGAGGTTTAACGGCCGTACGGCTTCACCTGCCCGCTCAGCCCGCTGATCGAATTCAGCGACGGCAGCGCCGCCTGCAGCTTCTGCTTAGAGGCATCCGGCCCGACGTAGATACGGGTGATCTGCCCCTGCACCGGCGTCGACGGCACGGTAAAGGCACGATAGCCCGAAAGGCGCAGCGAGGCGACAATCTCGTTCGCCTTGGCGGCGTTTTTCAACGCGCCGAGCTGCACGACATAGGCTTGCCCGGCCGGCGCTTTTTCTTCCGCCGGTTTCGGCTGCGGCGTCGGTTCAGGTTTCGGCTCCGGCTTAGACTCCGGTTTCGGTACCGGCTTCACTTCCACCGGCTTCGGCTGCGGCGCCGGTTTCGGTTTCACTTCCACCGGTTTGGTTTCTACCGGCTTCGGCTTAGGCTGCGGCGCCGGCTGAGGACGCGTCTCGACCGGCGGTGGCGCCACCAGCGTCGGTTGCTGAGCATTCTGCCGCGCCGCCTGTTGCGCCGCCGCTTCGTTGGCCGCCTGCTGCTCAACCAACGCGCCCGCCCCTTCCGGCGGCTGCGCCGGCAACGGCTGCGTCACCGGCGGTAGCACGTCGTTCTCTTCGACGTCGCCCGGCTTCGGCACCAAAGGAATGGCCGCGAATTCGTCCTCGTAATGCTTCTTCTTGCCGTCCAGCAACCCTGGCAGGATGATTACCCCCAGCGCCACCAGAATCACGGTTCCGACCAGTCGGTTCTGAAATTTACTCGCCACTCACACTCCCCGCATCTCGTCTAACGCCGCCATCACCTGCGCAACGGTGTGGAACGATCCACAGACGATCACAATATCCTGTTTATCAGCATCCTGCATAGCCTGCCGCCAGGCAGTTTCGACATCGGCAAAACGGCGCGGTTCCGTCAGATGTTGCGCCAGCTGTTCGACGCTGGCACCGCGCGGCCCGTCGAGCGGCGCGCAGTACCATTCATCCACCTGCTCGCTCAGGCAGGCCAACGTGCCGGCGATGTCCTTGTCCGACAGCATGCCCACCACCGCGCGCACCTTGCCGCCTTCGCGCGGCAGGCTGGCCAGGCGCCCGGCCAGATAACCGGCGGCGTGCGGATTGTGCGCCACATCGAGGATCAGCGTCGGCTCCCGCCGCACGATCTGGAAGCGCCCCGGCAGCGTCGCCTGCTGCAGCCCGGTGAAGATCGCCCGTTCGTCGATTTCCAGCGGGGAGCAGTTCAGCGCCGCCAGTGCGGTAGCGGCATTGGCCAGCGGCACGTTCGGCGTCGGCAGATCGGTCAGCAGCGTATCGCCGCCCTGCCACTGCCAACGATCGCCCTGCTCGCTGAAGCGCCAGGCTTCACCGCGGCGATACAGCGGCGCGCCCAGCGTTTCGGCGACCTGGCGAATGCTGTCCGGCATGTCGGGTTCGCCCACTACCGCCGGCTTGCCGCGGCGGAAAATACCGGCCTTTTCACGGCCGATGCTTTCACGATCGTCGCCCAGCCAATCAGTGTGATCGAGCGCGATGCTGGTGATCACCGCCACGCTCGGATCGACGATGTTGGTGGCATCGAGACGCCCGCCCAGGCCCACTTCCAGGATCACCACGTCGAGCCGCGCCTGTTTGAACAGCTGCAACGCCGAAAGGGTGCCAAATTCGAAATAGGTCAGCGAAGTTTCGCCGCGGCTGGCTTCAATGGCAGCGAACGAGCGGCTGTGCTCCGCTTCGCTCAGCTCTTCCCCTTGAATGCGCACGCGCTCGGTATAGCGCACCAGATGTGGCGAACTGTAGACGCCGACGCGCAGGCCGGCGGCCAGCAAAATAGCTTCGAGAGTGCGACAGGTGGTGCCTTTGCCGTTGGTGCCGGCAACGGTGAACACCGTAGGAGCGGGAGTCAGTAAATCCAGATGCGCCGCGACGCGCTGTACGCGCTCAAGGCCGAGTTCGATCGCCTGGCTGTGCAGACGTTCCAGATAGTAAAGCCACGAGCTCAATGGCGACGTGGCTTGGGGAATTTGGTGGTTTTGCATGAGTCCCGTCACTGAACTTGGGTTCATTAATCCATCAGGGCACCACCCTCACCGCGGTAAAGGCGATGCGCTTCGTTACCGCCGCCAACCGGCCTGCCGCGGCGTAATGAACCGCGGCCGGCAGGAAACGGGCTTCAGCCGTCACTTAGCCACAAAGTGGCGGCTGAACCCGGGCGGGATCTGTCTTTGCCTCAGGCGTCGGCCTGCTGCTCCGGTTCAATCACCGGCGCGGCCTCATCGAAATGCGGCTGCGGCTGGTTAGTCAGCTTCGACAGAATGCTCGCCAACGTTTGGCGCATTTCCGGACGGCGAACGATCATGTCGATCGCGCCTTTTTCGATCAGGAATTCGCTGCGCTGGAAGCCCGGCGGCAGTTTCTCGCGCACGGTCTGCTCGATCACGCGCGGGCCGGCGAAGCCGATCAGCGCTTTCGGCTCGGCGATGTTGATATCGCCCAGCATCGCCAGACTGGCGGAAACGCCGCCCATGGTCGGGTCGGTCAGCACGGAGATGTACGGCAAGCCGCGCTCCTGCATTTTGGCCAACGCCGCGCTGGTTTTCGCCATCTGCATCAGCGACATCAGCGCTTCCTGCATACGCGCGCCGCCGCTGGCGGAGAAGCACACCAGCGGACAGTTGTCCTCCAGCGCCTGCTCAACCGCGCGCACGAAACGCGCGCCGACCACGGAAGACATCGAACCGCCGATAAAGGCGAACTCGAAGGACGCCGCGACGATCGGCATGCCGTACAGCGTGCCCTTCATCACCACCAGCGCGTCTTTCTCGCCGGTCGCTTTCTGTGCGGCGACCAGGCGATCTTTATAGCGTTTGGAATCCTTGAATTTCAGAACGTCTTTCGGCTCCAGATCGCTGCCCAGCTCCACTTCGCTGCCTTCGTCCAGCAGGGTATGCAAACGCGCGCGCGCGCCCATACGCATGTGGTGGTCGCACTTCGGACACACTTCCAGATTACGCTCCAGCTCGGCGCGGTAGAGAACCTGGCCGCAGCTGTCGCATTTGGTCCAGACCCCTTCAGGAATGCTCGCCTTACGGGTTTGTGTGATATTGCTCTTGTTAAGAATTCGTTCAATCCAGCTCATCGATGACCTTTCTGTTTGAACCTGGCACACGCCAGTCCGCTGTTCATGCTTTAACAATCCCCCCGAAAACACCCCAATGAAAAAATGCCCGTTCGCGGCGCGGCAAGCGCGGCGACTGAGGCATCGGCTTCAGGGTTGTTCGCAGGAACAGACCATAATGTCGCTCATTAAACCATATCGGCCCGACGCTGTGGACAAAAAACTGGTCGAACCGACAGGTTGAGCGATGTTTTTACTGTTTTTGCTGGCGGGCGGCCGCGCGCTTGTGGCGCCAAATTTCAATCACGCCCGGCAGAATCGAAACGATGATGATCCCGACGATCAGCAGTTTCAGGTTCTCCTGCACCACCGGCAGATCGCCGAACAGGTAGCCAGCATAAGTGAAGAGCAGCACCCAAACCAGTGCGCCAATCACGTTGTAGGCGGCGAAGTGGCGATAGGACATATGCCCCATACCGGCGACGAACGGCGCAAAAGTGCGCACGATCGGCACGAATCGCGCCAGAATAATCGTTTTCCCGCCGTGCTTCTCATAGAACTGATGCGTCTTGTCCAGATAGCTGCGGCGGAAGATTTTCGAATTCGGATTGCTGAACAGCTTCTCGCCGAACAGCCGCCCGATCGTATAGTTCACCGCATCGCCGAGGATCGCCGCCACCACCATCAACGCCACCATGGTGTGCACGTTCAGATCGTTGGTCGGCAACGCCGCCAGCGCGCCGGCGACGAACAGTAAAGAATCCCCCGGCAGGAACGGCGTCACCACCAGACCGGTTTCGCAAAACAGGATCAGGAACAGAATAGCGTAGACCCACATGCCGTATTGTGCGACCAGTTCGGCCAGATGCACATCAATATGCAGAATGAAATCAATAATAAACTTGATGATATCCATAAATTCTCTCATTGATGCCGAGTGTTTCAATCACCCGGCAGAAGCACAAGGGAGCGACGCTTTCAGGCGTGCCGGCGTTTAATCGTCGGGTAAAAACAGCGGCCCCATCGGCGGCCGTGGTATGCCAAAGTGGTCGGGATAGTCCACGGAAACCAGATACAGCCCCTCGGCTCGCGCCGTCGCCGCCGCCAGATTGCGATCCTTCAGCGCCAGCAATTCGGCCATCCAGTTCTCATCCTGATTGCCGCAGCCGATCTCCATCAGGCTGCCGACGATATTGCGAACCATGTGATGCACAAAGGCATTCGCCTTGATATCTACCACAATATATTCGCCGTAGCGCGTAACCTTAACGTGTTTTACGAAGCGCCACGGGGTGCGCGACTGACATTGCACCGCGCGGAACGAGGTGAAATCGTTCTCGCCCAGCAGCGCCTGCGCCGCCCGATGCATGCGATCGGCGTCCAGCGGGTGATAAAAATGCGTCACCCCCTGCTGAAGCACCGCCGGCCGGTAGCGATGGTTGAAAATAATATAGCGGTAACGGCGCGCGGTGGCGCTGAAACGCGCGTGAAAATCGTCGGCGACCGGGCTCACCCAGCGCACCGCGATGTCCGGCGGCAGATGGGTGTTCACCCCCATCGTCCAGGCGGCGTCCTTGCGGCGCGCGGTAGTTTCGAAATGCACCACCTGCCCGGTGGCGTGCACGCCGGCGTCGGTGCGCCCGGCGCACAGCACGTTGATCGGCGCATCCGCCACCTTGCTCAACGCCTGCTCCAGCCGCTCCTGCACGCTGGCCACTTCTTGCTGCCGCTGCCAGCCGTAATAACGGCTGCCGTCATATTCGATGCCCAGCGCGATCTTCAGCGTCGGCTGAGCGGACGAGACCACCTCAGACATCAGTACATCTGCTCCTGCACCAGACGCTCGGCGGTTTCGACAGCCATCAACGCGCCGCCGAAGCGCACGTTGTCCGCCACCGTCCAGAACTGCAGCAGCTCTGGGATACCGTAATCGTTACGCAGGCAGCCGATGCTGAGCGCATCGCTGCCGGAAGCATCGGTGACCTGCGTCGGGTAATCGTCTTCTTCGCTCAGCTGAATGTCCTCGACCTCTTCGAGCTCGCTGCGCGCCTCCTCGGCGGACAACGGACGCAGCGCTTCCAGGTGCACCACCTGCGCGTGGCCATAAAACACCGGCGACTGCACGCAGCTCACCGAGATCGGCAAACCTTCATCCTGCAGCACCTTGCGCACCTGATCGACGATCAGGCGCTCTTCGCGCACGCTGCCCTGTTCGTCGGCAATCAGCGGCAGCAGGTTGAACGCCAGCTGTTTGCCGAAGACGCCCTCCTCGGCCGGGATGCCGTTCAGCAGACGCGCGCTTTGGCCGGCCAGATCGTCCACCGCCGCCTTGCCGCGCGACGATACCGACATCAGCGTGGTGACGTGCAGACGCGACAGCCCCGCCTGTTCGGTCAGCGGTTTGATCGCCGTCAGCAGTTGGCTGACCATGCTGTCGGCCACCGCGACGATATTGCGGTTGCGGTAATCCGCCAGCACCTGCGGGTTAACGCCAGGCACCACCAGCGGCACATCCGGCTCCATGGCGAACAGGCCGCTGGTGTCGATCACCAGACAGCCCATATTGCCGGCTTCTTCGGCATAGCGCGCGGAAGCTTCGCTGCCGGCGACGAAGAAGGCCAGCTGCGCCTGCGACCAGTCGAACTCTTCGGCGTTTTGCACCAGAATGGACTTGCCGTTGAAGCGCACATTGGCGCCCGCGCTGCGCTCGCTTGCCAGAGGATAGAGCTCACCCACCGGGAACTGGCGTTCCTGCAACAATTCCAGCAACGCTTCACCTACCGCGCCAGTGGCGCCGAGCAGCGCGATATTCCAGCCGTCAGACATTGGGGTTTTCTCCAGAGTATTTCATTCATAAAAGCAGACGGGCAGTGCAGCCACCGCCCGATAATCTTTGCCGCTCACTGTAGCGGCGTTGGCTTAAGACAACCTTACGCGTTGACGAGATGGCCTACGCCACGCTGAAGCCCAGCTTGCCGAGCAGCTCGGCGCTGGCGCTGTCATCGCATTGCACGACCAACGAAGACCACTCGCGGCGCTCCTGGTAGTGCTTGCGCAGGCGATCGAACTCGCCCGGTTGCCCGGCGACTTTGCGCAGCGGCGCATCATCGCGGCGCACATCATACACCAAGTGCATCAATCGTTTTAACCGCGCTTCATCCAGCGGCCCGTTGAGGCGGATCTGGCTGAACTCGGGCGGCGGCAGCAGCGAGGCCAGCGCTACCTGCTGCGGCTGCCCCAGATGACGGCTGAAAGCCTCGAACACCTGGGTGGTGCCGCGTGCCTTGCCTTCCAGCGTATACCCGGCGATGTGCGCAGTGCCGATATCCACCCGCGCCAGCAGCGGCAAGGAGAGGTCCGGCTCCGGTTCCCACACGTCCAGCACCGTGCTCAGTTTTTTGCCCTTTTCCAACGCCTGCAGCAGCGCGGCGTTATCCACCACCGGCCCGCGACAGGCGTTGATCAGAATGCGGTTGTCCGGCAGCGCCGCCAGCAGGTCGGCATCCGCCAGATGCAGCGAATGGTATGGGCCGGATTTATTCAGCGGCGTGTGGAAGGTCAGCACGTCGGCTTCGGCCACCAGTTTCTCCAGTGGCAAAAATTCCCCGGCGTCGCCGCGATCGGCGCGCGGCGGATCGCACAGCAGCGTGCGCACGCCCAGTGCTTTGAGGCGTGCGTCCAGGCGCGAACCGACGTTGCCCACGCCGACGATGCCGACGGTTTTATCCCGCAGGTGGAAACCGTCGCGTTCAGCCAGCAGCATCAAGGCGGAGAACACATACTCAACCACCGCGATGGCGTTGCAGCCCGGCGCGGCGGAAAAACCGATGCCCTGCCGCTGCAGCCAGGCGTCATCGACGTGATCGGTGCCGGCGGTGGCGGTGCCGACAAAGCCAATGCGGCTGCCGGCCAACAATTCTTCATTTACCTTGGTGACCGAACGCACCATCAGCGCGTCGGCACCCGCCAGCGCCTCGCGCGGGATCGGGCGGCCAGGCACCGCCTGCACATCGCCCAGGCGGCTGAACAGCTCGGCCGCATACGGCATATTTTCATCAACCAGAATCTTCACTGCGTTCTCCGACGGTTTACGGCTATTGGTCTGCGAAATAGTGTGCCACTGAATCAGGCACGGCGAAAGCGCTCAGGGGTGGTGCCGGCGATCTGCTGGAACATGACGATAAACGCCGAGGCGGAGCTGTAGCCGACGTCCAACGCCACTTCCTGCACGGTTTTTCCCTGTTCGAGCAGCGACACGGCGTGCAGGAAACGCAGGCGCTGGCGCCATTCGCTGAACGACATGCCCAGATCCTGCTGGCAGCGGCGCGACAGGGTGCGCTCGGTGGTGTAGACCCGAGCCGCCCAGGCCGCCAGCGAGGTGTTGTCCGCCGGGCAATGCTCCAGCGCTTCCAGCACCGGGGCCAAAAACTTGTCGTCCGACGACGGCAGATAGGTTTGTTGGCGCGGCGACAGGCGCAGCTGATCGATCAGCACCTGACAGAGGCGCAAATCCTCTTCCGCCTGTGGGATGTACTGCTTGCGCGCATAGAAATCCTCGGCGATGGCGCGGAATATCGGCGTCACGCTCACCAGACAAGGGTCGGCCGGCATGCCGACGCACAGCGCCGGCGTGATGTCCACCATGCGGCACTGCGCCAGCCGCTGGTTATAGCAGGAGTGTTCGATGCCGGCCGGCGCCCACAGCACGAATTCCGGCGGCGCCAGAAAGCGCTGCCCGCCGATGCGCAGCACCATCACCCCGGCTTTGACCCACATCAACTGGCCCCAGGTATGGCTGTGCGGCTGGAATTCGGTGCGTGCGTTAAACTCCTCGCAGCGGAACTGCACCGGGTTGGGTGCCGGGATCAGCGACTCGGGGAAATGGCGGATTTCTGGCATGGTTTCGTCCCGTGATTTGTCTTGTTTACACCGATTTTTGTCTGGATATCGCTATATATGATAAACCGGACACGCGTAGACTAGCCAGCATGTTGGACGTTATTGAGAATAATTATCATGAATATGCTCTTCCCGCTGTTGGCCGTGCTGATTTGGTCGATTAACGCCGTCGTCAGCAAACTCTCCGCCACCGCCATCGATCCGGCGGCCATTTCACTTTACCGCTGGTTGCTGGCGCTGATCGCGCTGACGCCGTTCGTGCTGCCGGGCGTGTTGCGCAACTGGGCGCAGGTGCGCGCCAACTGGTGGAAACTGATGATCCTCGGCTTGCTGGGCATGGTGCTGTATCAAAGCCTAGCCTATTACGCGGCGCACAGCGTCAGCGCGCTGTTTATGGGCATCATCGTGTCGCTGATCCCGCTGCTGACCATCCTCATCAGCATCGTACTGCTGCGCATTGCGCCGACCGTCGGCGTGTTGCTCGGCAGCATACTCTCCTTCTGCGGTTTGATCTGGCTGGTCAGCGGCGGCCAGCCCGGCGTGCTGTTGCAACATGGCATCGGCAAGGGGGAATTGATGATGCTGCTCGCCACCGCCTCTTACGCGCTGTATGGCGTGTTGACCAAACGCTGGGCCATCGCGCTGCCGAACTGGCAATCGCTGTACGTGCAGATCCTGTTCGGCGTGCTGCTGTTGCTGCCTAACTTCCTGATGGCGCAGGATGTTGGACTGAACGGCCATAACCTGCCGCTGGTGCTGTTCGCCGGCATTCCGGCTTCAATCATCGCGCCGTTCCTGTGGATCCAGGGCGTGATGCGACTGGGCGCCAATACCGCCTCGATCTTCATGAACCTGGCGCCGGTGTTCACCGCCGCCATCGCCGTGCTGTTCCTGCATGAGCAGCTACACGGTTACCACCTGATCGGCGGCGGCATCACCCTGCTGGGCGTGATCCTGTCGCAGCGGCTGCGCACGCCGCTGACGCGTAAAGCCAAAGCCCTGGCGGCCAACGCCGAATCCTGCAAAGAACAGGCTTAAGGCAGCAACCTGAAACGCACCCGCACCAACAGGCCGCCCAGCGCGGCGGAGCTCAGCAGCTCCGGGCGGGTGCCGTGATACGCGGTGATGTCTTTCACCAACGCCAGCCCTAAACCGGCGCCCGGCTGATCGCCCACGTTGTCCAGCCGGTGAAACGGCTGCAGCGCCAAGGCCTTGTCCTGCAAGGCGATGCCGGGGCCGCTGTCTTCAATCTCCAGTACGCCTTCCCCCGCCGCCTTATCCTGAGTAAGACGAGCGGTCACCACGCCCTGACGCGGCGTGTATTTCAGCGCGTTGTCCAACAGGTTGGCGCACAGTTCGGCCAGCAGCAACGCCTCTCCTGCCACCTGACACGCCGCCTCGCCTTCGAAACCGAGATCGATCTGCTTACTGCGCGCCTGCGGCAGGCGAGAGAAGCAGGTGTCGCGCAGCACCTGCACCAGATTGACCGGCTGCAGTTTACGCTCGGCCTGGTGCTCGCTGGCCTTCAGGCGTGAAAGGTGCAGCAGCCGGTCGGTCAGCGCCACGGTATTATCCAGCGTCGCGCTCATCGCCTGCAGGCTTTCACGCCACTGCTGCGGCCGATCGCTGGCCAGCGCCACCCCGACCTGGGTCTTCAATACCGTCAACGGCGTGCGCAGCTGGTGGGAAGCATCGGCGCTAAAGCGCTCCTGACGCGCCACCATCAGCCGTAGCCGTTCGATGTAACGATTGAACGCCACCAGCAGCGGCTGCATCTCCGACCACGGAAGAACCCGCGGCAAGGGCGTCAGCTCGCCCGGATCGCGCCGCAGCATGATGCCGGAGAGTTTGCGCATCGGCTTCAACACTCGCTTGAGCAGCGCGAACGCCAGGATCAGAGTCAACACCACCACCGTACCCTGGCTCAACAGCGCCGCGATCATCATCTGTCGCGCCAGGTAACGGCGCGATTCCAGGGTTTCCGCCACCAGGATGGTCGCCATGCCGCTTACGCCCGACTCGTTGACCGGTTGAAACAGCGCCGCCACGCGGATCGGCCGGCCGAGGTATTCCGCATCATAGAAATGCACCAGCGCCGGGTAGAGCGTGGAGCGCGGGATGTGGGGCGGCAGCGACGGCAGATCGTCATAGCCCGAGATGCTTTGCCCCTGCGGCGAGATCACCTCGTAATAGAGCTGATCGTTCATGTTGCGCTCGAAGCTGTCGAGCACCACATAGGGCACATCGACCGCCAGCTTGCCTTCGCGCACCACCAGTCGCTCCGCCACGGTGCGCGCCGACGCCAGCAGCGTGCGATCGTAAGCCAGGGTGGCGGCGCTCATGGCGCTAAAATAGTGGGTGTAGATAGAGATGCCGCCCAACGCCAGCAGCGGCAGGCCAAAAAACAGCAGCAGTTGATAGAACAGCGAACGCGGCGCGTTAAACCACCGCATTGCACAGTTCCAGGCTGTAGCCCAGACCGCGCAGCGTGACGATCGCCACGTCGCTGCCCTGCAGCTTTTTCCGCAAACGGTGTACGTAAAGCTCGATGCTCTCCGGGTTAGCCTCGTCGGACAACGTAAACACCTGCTCAAACAGCTGCTGCTTGGCCACCGGGCGGCCGCGCCGGTGCATCAATGCGGTCAACACCGACAGTTCGCGCGGCGTCAGCGCCAGCGGCCGGCTCTCCAGCAGGAAGTAGCCTTCGTCGTGGTAGGTCAGCGCGCCATACTGCAAAGCCGGCTGCGCGGCGCCGACACTGCGGCGCAGCAACGCCCGAATGCGCGCCTCCAGCTCGTCCAGTTCGAACGGCTTGGTGAGATAATCATCCGCTCCCAGGTTCAGGCCTTTCACCCGATCGGTCACGTCGGTGCGCGCCGTCAGCAGCAGCACCGGCAGATCCTGCCCGCGCTTGCGCAGACGCGCCAGCAGCTCCAGCCCGTTCAAACGCGGCAGCGCTACATCCAGCACCGCCAGCGCATAGCGTTCATTGAGCAACAGGTGGTCGGCCGCCACGCCGTCCGGCGCGACGTCGACGGCAAACCCGGCGCCGGTCAGCGCTTTTTGCAACCAGTGAGACAGCTCGGGGTGATCTTCAACCAATAACAGTCGCATGTTCCCATTCCATTGATTTACCTGAACAACCCGACGCCGATGCAGCGCCTGTTAACAGGCCGATAACAGAGAATGGCATGGAAAATAAGGGGATAAAAGAGCGCTGCGCCGCCAGTTTTGGGAGCTGGCACACAATTATGCGTAGTGGCGCGCGATCGTAGGTGGGGTCAGATCAGCGGGATGGGGCTATCGGCAAGAGCAATATCCAACACCGGGCGCAACTTGTCGGCGGTAAACGGCGAAGACACCAGCACGGAGCGGTTGTTGGCGGCAAACACCAGATCGATGCCGGTCACGCAGGCGCTCATCTGGCAGGCATATTTTTCCCCGTCGGCGTTGACAAAATGCAGTTCGAATACGCCTATATCGGCGCGCAGGCGCTTCAAACGACACTGCGCGTTTTCTCCGGCCATCTCGGCATAGACTTCAGGCAACCGTTTAATCGCGCACACTTTGGCACTGTCTCTGCCGCCAAACAATTTCCCTAACGAAAACATATCACTGCGTCTCTATTCATTTCAGTGCTCATGATTATATCGCGAAAGCAAAACGCCGAACCTGATATTACGCAGGGTTTTAGCCGGTTTTGCGCCCTGTTCTTCTCTTCCTTTCTATGGTAGCCCACCCACTATTCGCTCGCGGCAAGAGACCCCAATCACAGACTGGAAACTTTTCCGTCCGCTGAAAGGTAAATGAAAGGTTGTTGTTTTAACAATCCTGCAACCGCACCCGGCGGGATCCACAACCAGAACAATACCGAGGGCAAGTCACAATGAAAAAAATAATGACCCGTACCTTTACCGCCGCCGCCCTGCTGCTGGCGGCCACTCAGGCCTTTGCCGTGGAAGCGCCCAAACGCACCGAATGCATCGCGCCGGCCAAGCCCGGCGGCGGCTTCGATCTGACCTGCAAGCTGATTCAGGTATCGCTGCAGGACACCAAGGCCATCGATAAACCGATGCGCGTCACCTATATGCCCGGCGGCGTCGGCGCGGTGGCCTACAACGCCATCGTCGCTCAGCGCCCGGCGGAGTTCGGCACCGTGGTGGCGTTCTCCGGCGGCTCGTTGCTCAACCTTTCTCAGGGCAAGTTCGGCCGCTACAACGTGGACGACGTGAAATGGCTGGCGGCGGTCGGCACCGACTACGGCATGATCGCGGTGCGCGCCGACTCGCCCTACAAAACGCTGAAAGACCTGATGGACGCCTTCCATAAAGATCCCAACAGCGTGGTGTTCGGCGCCGGGGCCTCCATCGGCAGCCAGGACTGGATGAAAACCGCGCTGCTGGCGCGCGAAGTCGGCGTAGATCCGCGCAAGATGCGCTACGTGGCGTTTGAAGGCGGCGGCGAGCCGGTGACCGCGCTGCTGGGCAACCACATCCAGGCGGTCTCCGGCGACCTGAGCGAAATGGTGCCTTACCTGCAGGGCGACAAGATCCGCGTGCTGGCGGTGTATGCCGAGCAACGCCTGCCGGGCCAGTTGGCCGACATTCCCACCGCCAAAGAGCAGGGATACAGCCTGGTGTGGCCAATCATTCGCGGCTTCTACGTCGGGCCGAAGGTCAGCGATGAGGAGTATCAGTGGTGGATCGACACCTTCCAGAAAATGATGGCGACCGACGAATTCAAGCAGCAGCGCGATCTGCGCGGCCTGTTCGAGTTCAACATGACCGGCAAAGAGCTGGACGCCTACGTGAAGAACCAGGTTGCCCAATACCGTGAGCAGGCGAAAGTGTTCGGCCTGGCCAAATAACCGCAGGGGAAAACCATGAGCGATCGTATTTTTGCCGGCTTTTGGCTGCTGCTGTGTATCGGCGGGCTGTTCATCGGTTGGGGCATCCAGAGCGAATACAGCTATGAACCGCTGGGGCCGCGCCCGTTCCCGCTGGCGATCCTCAGCCTGATGGCGCTGTGCGCGGCCCTGCTGTTGCTGCGCCGCCCGCAGGCGGTGGAGTGGCCGCACAACAAGGTGCTGCAGCGGCTGCTGGTGCTGGTGATCACCCTGGTGCTGTATGCCTGGGGCTTTGAATGGCTGGGCTTCCCGCTGGCGACCGCGCTGCTGACGTTCAGCATCGGCCTGCTGTTTCAGGCCAGCCTGCCGGCGGCGGCCATCTCCGGCGTCGTCATGGGCGCCGCGCTGTATTACGCCTTTGACCAACTTCTCGATGTCACACTGCCGCTCGGCGCCTGGCTGAGCTAACGGGAGCGATGATGGATACCTGGATGTATTTGACCCAAGGGTTCGAAGTGGCGCTGGTGCCGCAGAACCTGATTATCGCCCTGATCGGCTGCTTTGTCGGCACCATCGTCGGCCTGCTGCCGGGGCTGGGGCCGATCAACGGCGTGGCGATCCTGCTGCCGCTGGCGTTCGCCCTCAAACTGCCGGCCGAATCGGCGCTGATCCTGCTGGCGACGGTGTATATCGGCTGCGAGTACGGCGGACGCATCTCGTCGATTCTGCTCAACGTGCCGGGCGACGCCGCGGCGATCATGACCGCGCTGGACGGCTACCCGATGGCCCAGCAGGGGCGCGCCGGCGTGGCGCTGTCCATCTCGGCGGTCAGCTCGTTCGTCGGCTCGATGATCGCCATCGGCGGTATCATCCTGTTCGCGCCGCTGCTGGCACGCTGGTCGCTGGCCTTCGGCCCGGCGGAGTATTTCGCTCTGATGGTGTTCGCTATCGCTTGTCTCGGCAGCATGATGAGCCAGAACCCGCTGAAATCGCTGCTGGCGGCGCTGATCGGCCTGGGGCTGGCGACGGTAGGCGTCGACGCCAACACCGGCGTTTACCGCTTTACTTTCGACAGCGTGCACCTTTCCGACGGCGTGCAGTTTATCGTGGTGGTGATCGGCCTGTTCTCGGTCAGTGAAATCCTGCTGATGCTGGAGAGCACCAGCGCCGGTCAGAAGTTGGTGCGTAAAACCGGCCGGCTGCTGTTCAACCGCAAAGAGGCGGCGCAGTGCGCAGGCCCTACCCTACGTTCGTCGGTGATCGGCTTCTTCGTCGGCATTTTGCCGGGTGCCGGCGCCACCATCGCCAGCGCGCTGACCTACATGACCGAGAAGAAAATCAGCGGCAACAGCGACACCTTCGGCAAAGGCGATATCCGCGGCGTCGCGGCGCCGGAAGCGGCCAACAACGCCTCGGCCTGCGGTTCGTTCATTCCGATGCTGACGCTGGGGGTGCCGGGCTCCGGTACCACGGCGGTGATGATGGGCGCGTTGACGCTGTACAACATCACCCCCGGCCCGGCGATGTTCACCGAACAGCCGGATATCGTCTGGGGGCTGATCGCCGCACTGCTGATCGCCAACGTCATCTTGCTGATCATGAACCTGCCGCTGGTCGGTCTGTTCACCCGCATGCTGACCATCCCGCTGTGGTTCCTGGTACCGGCGATCGCCGCAGTGTCGGCGGTGGGAGTTTATGCGGTGCACAGCACCACCTTCGACCTGCTGCTGATGGTCGGATTGGGGGTATTCGGCTACATCCTGCGCAAAATGCATTTCCCGATGTCGCCGCTGATTCTGGGCTTTGTGCTGGGTGAGATGTTGGAGCAAAACCTGCGCCGCGCGCTGTCGATCAGCAACGGCGAATTCGGCATCCTGTGGAGCAGCAGCATCGCGCAAACGCTGCTGGTGCTGGCGGTGGCCGTGCTGGCGCTGCCGCCGCTGTTGCGCCTGATGCGCAAACGCCGCCATCTGGCGACCGAGGCCAAGGCCGAGTAATGCGAAACGGGCGGGGATCCCCCGCCCGTTATGTTTAACGGCCTAAGGCCGCCATTCCCCTTTCCAGCGCCCCGATATCGTTATCGGCAAGCAACGGCTGGATCGCCGCAAACTCCGCCTCGGACAAGTCATAGATGCGCAAGGCAAGCAAACGCGCGATGATTTCCGGCGCGAATCGCCAACGGATAAACCTCGCCGGATTGCCGCCGACGATGGCGTAAGGCTCCACGTCGCCGACCACCACGCTGCCGGCAGCGACGATCGCCCCTTCGCCTATCGCTACCCCCGGCATCAACATCGCCCGCATGCCAATCCAGCAGCCGTCGCCCAGCCGGGTATCGCCTTTGGGACGGTATGCCTGTTGGATGGTTGCCATAAACGGGTACAGGCTCAGCCAGTCGATGCGGTGGGTGTGGTTGCCCCCCATCAGGATCACTGCTTCGGCCGCGATGCATACATAATCGCCGATCAGCAGGCGGTCTATTTCACCCAGCGGCTGCCATTGGCGGCTGACCGCATCGCCGTGCAGATAGCGCACCACCGAGCGTTCGAAGCCGCTATCCCAGCAATCGCTGTAGTAGCTGTGGGTGCCTTTGACGATGATATTCGGGTTGGTCACCGTCTGATGCAGCAGTTCGGTTTGAGACCAGTGTTTTTCGGACATGGCGTATTCTCTTGTTGCGGGAATAAAAACCACGGAACGGAGTGTCTGTGGCCGTGTTGTCGTTCACTCAACACGGCAGCTCAAGCGATAAGCGCTCGTTTCAATCTCGGGTTATTCATCATTAGTGCCTCTCTTGCGAGGCGCAATGGTAACCCATCACGCCTCAGCGGTCTTGCTTTTCAACAGCAACACGCCCCCCATCACCAGCGCGCTGCCCAGCAGCTGCAGCTGATTCATGCTTTCCCCCAGCAGGAAATAGGCGATCACCGCGGTGAACACCAGCTCCAGCGACAGGATCAGGTTGGCCACCGCCAGCGGCAGCGTTTTCAGACTGATGTTATACAGCCCGAAACCCAACAGCGTCGGCCCGGCGGCCAATGCCAGCAGCAACAGCCAACCGCTCCACTGGATGCCCTGTGCGCCGTGCGACAGGAACCACAGAGAACCAGCCATGCCGTGAAACGCCGCCAGCGGGAACGCCGTCAGCGCCGCGTTAAACGCCAGCTGGTACAACGCCGAAAAACCGAACACGTACAGGATGGTGTTCCACACCGGATAGCCGCGTTCGCTGGCCACCCGCCCGCCGAGGGTATACAGGGTATAGCCGATGCCCGACAGCATCCCCACCAACAACCCCAGCAGATCGAAGTGGCTGTTGCCCATGCTGTCGCCGTTGCTGACCAGGAAGCAGCCGCCCAGGCTGATGGCGATCACCAGCAGCTGGCGCAGCGTCAGGCGTTCGCTGTACATCACCCAGCCGAGGAACACGGTAAACCCCACCGAACAGTAGGTCAGGATCGTCGCCACCGACGCGCCGTTCAACGCCACCGACAGCGTCCACAGGCTGTTGAACAGCGCCAGCAACAGGCCATAAAGCGCGTAAAACACCACCTGTTCACGGCGCAGGCGCGCCCACTGCGGCTTCACCAGCAACAGCAGCGGCAACAGCACCAGCGCCACCAACGCCGCACGCCAGAACGCCAACACGAAGGTCGGCAGGTGATAGTACTCGGTCAGCGCACGGATGATGATGGCGGTAAAAGCCAGCAGCATAGCGCTGATAATGGCGATGACGTACCCCTGGTGGCTGCCCTGCAAGAGACGCGCGCCGGGCAGCGCCGACCGGGCGGAAACGCCTGACGGTAATGACATGGGATCCTCGGAAAAATGGCGACAAACATACTCAGGCACACAGTGTAACGCGGCCATTTTTTCCCACTATAGCCACTTTACGGCGTTGTCATGCAGGCCACTTTTCGGCGCTTGAAGGCTTGTTGACATGGGGTATAGTAAAAATCACTCTCCATAACCGAGCCAATTTCGCATGCATATCCCGTTAGATCGCGAGCAGGATGTTCCGCTCTATTTGCAGATCGAAGAAGCGTTGCGGCGCGCCATCCTCACCGGCGTGTTCGTCGATGGCGACAAACTGCCCTCGACGCGCACGCTGGCGGCCGAACTGGCGGTCAGCCGTTTGACGGTGGATAACGCCTACGCCGAACTGGCGGCCAAAGGATTTCTGCACCAGCGGCGCGGCAGCGGCGCCTATGTCGCCCATCCGCAGACGCAGGCGCGCCCGACCCGGCCGAGCAGCGATACGCCTTTCCCGCTGGAGAGTTTCACCACCCTCACCTCGCGGCTGGACGGCTACGCCGACGCGCCGCTGCCGGAGGGGCTGATCAACTTCGCCGCCGGCGTCGGCAGCCCTAAGGTGTTTCCGCTGGAGGCGTTTCGCAAAGTGCTGCTGTCGGTGCTCAGCCGCCATGCGGAAGAGGCCTTCAGCTACGGCGAATACTGCGGCTACTACCCGCTGCGCGATACGCTGAGCCGCATCCTCAGCGCCCAGGGCATCCCCACGCAGGCGGAACAGGTGCTGATCACCAACGGTTCGCAGCACGCCATCAGCCTGGTGGTGCAAAGCCTGCTGGCGCCGGGCGATACGGTGATCGTCGAAGAACCGACCTACGCTGAAGCACTGGGCCTGCTGCGCCAGCACCGCATCAATATCGTCACCGTGCCCGGCGACCGCCACGGCATGCGGGTGGATTTGCTACCGGAGTTGTTGGAACGCCACCGCCCCAAACTGATCTATACCATCCCGAACTTCCACAATCCGACCGGCCGCTGCCTGAGCGAGGCCCGCCGGCGGCGCCTGCTGGCGATCGCCCAACAGGCCGGCGTGGTGATCCTGGAGGACGACTTCGTCGGCGATCTGCGTTATCAGGGCAAACAGCTGCCGTCGCTGCGCGCGCTGGCGCAGCCGGGCGCGGTGATCTACGTCAGCACCTTTTCCAAGATGCTGCTGCCCAGCATGCGCATCGGCTATCTGGTGGCGGACAGCGAACACTATCAGCGCTTCGCGCGGCGCAAGCACGTCGATAGCTTCACCAGCTCCAGCCTGATCCAGCGGGCGCTGGACGCCTTCGTCACCGTCGGCCGTTACGACAAACAGCTGCGGCGCGCCGGGCGCGTCTATCGCCGCCATCTGGACGTGATGGTCGACGCGCTGCAACGACGGTTGCCGCCGGGGTGCCGCTTCGAAACGCCGCAGGGGGGATTGTTTATCTGGCTGACGCTGCCTGAGGCGGTGACCACCGCCGAACTGATGCCGGTGGCCTGGCGGTACGGCGTCACCTTCGCGCGCGGTGAATGCTTTTACGCTCAGGAACAGCTGGGCGCACACGGCCTGCGGCTGAACTTTGCCGCCAACTCGCCGCCGCAGATTGAAGAAGGAATCGCCCGGCTGTGCCGGGCGATTGAGGAGGTAATAACGGAGAAAAACGCCGGTTAGACGGCGGCCCACCACAGCCGTAGCTTCATGCCCCAGTAGCTGGTCCAGCCGGTGGTGCTTTGCACCACCTTGCCCTGCGAGATCACCACGAAGGTCGGCGTGACGCCAATCCGCCACTGCGCCGACAGCGCGCCGGCCGGATCGTTGACCACCGGCAGCGCCAGCCGTTTGCGCGCCAGCCACTGCTTCACCTGGGCATCGTCACCCGAGCGCAGCGCGACGGTCAGCACGTTGCCGCCCGCCGCCTGCAAGCGGGCGACGTCCGGCGTGGTGAAGCGGCAAACGCCGCACCAACTGGCCCAGAAGTAAACCAGCAGCGGCCGATCGTGGCTGAGCTGCGCCAACGACACCTTCTCGCCGTCCAGCGTGGTCAGCGTCTGGGCATCGAAGGCCGGCGGCGCCTGCGGCGCGTTCAGCCAATCCATCACCGTCACCACCGCCAGCGCGATCAGCGCCAGCAGCAACAACTCGCGCCCCCAGCGCTTGAGCTTAGCCATTTTTGGCCTTCGCCAGCTGCTGTTTCACCATCGCTTCCAGCTCTTCATACGACACCGCTCCCGGCAACATCCGATCGCCGATCAGCGTCGCCGGCGTCCCCTGCACGCCCAATTGCTCCGCCAATTCCATATTGGTGCGCAGCGTGGTCATGCTCTGTTCGCTGGGCGCCACCGCCTTGACGCCGGTTTTCTCTTGCGCAGCGGCGATGCTGGCGTTGTCATGGAAGCCTTTTTTCGCCATCAGCCGCTGGTGCAAGGCCCAGAATTGATCCGGGTGCTGTTGCCAGGTGGTGAGCGCCACGCGCGCCGAACTGACCGAGCTTTCGCCCTTGAACGGCAGCAGTTTCACCACCAGCGCCACATCCGGGTATTGCTTGACAATCTTCTCCAGCATCGGATCAAAACGCTTGCAGTACGGGCAGTTATAGTCGGTAAAGGTCACCAACGTCAGTTTGGGATTGGCGGCGCCCAGACGCGGGCTGGCCGGATCCTGGTACAGCGTTTTGGCATTCTGCTTGATAGCCTGGCTGATTTGCTCGCCAGCGGTTTGCTGCTGCCAGGCGTCCACCGCCTGCGCCAGAATGTCCGGATTGGACACCAGCGTTTCACGGATCATCTCTTTGATACGCGCCTCTTGCGCCGGAGTGAAAGGTTCGGCGGCCCACGCCGGGGCGGCGATAATCATCAGTAAAATCAGTAATTTTTTCATTTTTCGGTTCCTTTGGCATCGGAAAGCGTTTGCAGCACGGCGTCACGGGTCAACAGCGGGGATAACACCACGCCGTCCGGGCTGCCGGGGCCATAGATTTGGTTGAAGGGCACGGCGACGCTGCCGCGCTTTTGCAGAAAGGTGCTGATGTCGGCCGACGGACGGCTCCAATCGCCGCGCAGCGCAACCACATCGTCGGCGCTCAGCGCTCGCTGCACGTCATCACGCAACAGCACATTGAATTTGTTGGCCTTACAGGTCACGCACCAGTCGGCGGTCACATCGACGAACACTCGCTTATGCTGGCCCAGCGCCTCGGTAATCGCCTGTTCGCTCAGCGGTTGCCACGGCACCCGATCCTGCAACGGCTGGCGCCACAGGCCGGCGGTCAGCGATCCCGCCAGCAGGGCCACGCCCGCCAACACCAACGTGCCCACCGCCAGTTTGGCCGCCAACCGCGCCCCCTGTTGACGCCATACCGCCAACAGCAACGTCAGCAGCGCCAACGCCCCCAGCCACAGCGTGGCCTGCGCGCCGATATGATTGCTCAGCAGGCTCAGCAGCCACAGCGACGACGCCAGCATCAGCAGCCCCATCGCCAGCTTGACGGTATTCATCCAGCGGCCGGGGCGCGGCAACCGCAGCGCCAGCGACGGCCAGGCGGCAATCAGCAGCCACGGCAGGCTCATGCCGATGCCGAGCGCAATGAACATGCCCCACAGCACCGGCAGCGACGCCGCCAACGCGAAGGCCACCGCCGTGCCGAGAAACGGCGCCGAGCACGGCGTCGCCAGCAGCGTAGCGAAAGCACCCTGCCAAAAATGGCCGCTCAGACCGTGCCCGTTATGGGTCGCCAGTGACGTATTCAGATCGGACGAGAGGCGCAGATGGAACAGACCGAACAGGTTGGCGCTGAACAGCAGCGTCACCAGCACCATAAAGCCGATAAACCACGGATTCTGGAACTGAATGCCCCAGCCGAGCGCATGGTTGCCGAGCCGCAGCAGCGTCATCAGCAAGGCCAGCGCCATAAACGAGGCGACGATGCCCAGCGACGACGCCAGGAACTGCAAACGCACGCTGCGCCGATCGCGCCGCTCCACCTGCAGGATCGAACCGAGTTTGATGCCCAGTACCGGCAGCACGCACGGCATCAGGTTGAGGATCAACCCGCCCGCCAGCGCCATCAATACCGCCTGCCATAGCGGGAACGCCGCAGCGGCGGGCGCGACCAGCGGATCGCCAATCGGCAGCGTGATCTGCTGCGCCATACCGCCGTTGTCGATCACCAACGTCAGCGTTTTGCCGCGCAGATCCGGCGCCGCATCGCCCCAGCCATCGCTGACCGGCACTCGCGCCAGCAGTTGAGCACCGTCGGTCTCGACCTGCGGCTTGCCGAGATCGGCATCCGCCAGCGTATCGAAGAACAGCGCAGGCTGCCGCCAACCGGCGGCGCGTTCGGCGGCAATCTGCAGCTCGCCGCTGCGGTAACCGGCCTTGACGCTCTCCACCACCCCGGCGGCGATCGGCACCTGCCCCATCGCCTGTGCGAAGTCGTGGTTAAACTGAGGATCGTTCGGCGTCGTCAGATCCAGGCTGAACGGGTAGTCGGTCAGAATGCAGACATTGCTGCAGGTGGATAGCGTCAGGGTGCCCGCCAGCGGGCCGGATACCTGACCTGGCATCACGATCGGCAGCGTGACCCGATCGTGATAGCCCTGGGTGGAAATGCCGGCCACCTCGAAACGCTGCGGCGTCGGCCAGTGCCAGGTCGCCGGCGGCGGGTTGCCTTGCCAGACTATCGCCGGCGCGATGCCGCCTTCGCCCGGGGAGCGCCAATAGGTTTTCCAGCCTTTTTGCAGCTCGACCGACAGCAGCAGACGGGTCTCCCCCGGCTGTGACGTGTCGGCACGCAGCCGCACCTTGGCATGATCGTTGGTTGGATTTTGCAGCCAGCCGCTGTCCGCCGCCTGTGAAGCAGGCAGCCACAGCATAAACAGGCAAGCGCAGGCCAGCCTGATGATTTTCAACATGTTAATTCTCCATAAATGATTAATTCACCGCGAAAAACGGGCGATTAACTCATTCACGGAAGACGCATAATCGAAGGTGCACCCTGAGGGTGGGCGGTGAAATGGCGCGAGGAGGAGGAATGCGCAGGCGCGCAGCGATGGTCGGTGCCAACAGAACCAGCAGCAAGCCCAATCCGAACAGCACGGCTTCGAACATCACCGGCGGCGCGGCCAGCAATGACTTGGCGCTCAGCTCACAGGGCGTCGGCTGCGCTTCGGCGGCCTCATCGCCGGATTGAACGGCGGTGGCGGCCGGGATCCCCAGCGTTTGCTGCAGCGCATGCAGGCCAGCCATGCGCTGGGTCATGCACGTCAGCACCACCAGACAAGCCAGGCATAAAAACCATTTTGCAATCCGCTGCCGTTTAACCATGCCATCCTCACGTTCAGGTCTGCGGTTATCTTAGCGGCGCAGGCGCGATTAGCAACGTTTTGTCGGTAAAGAAATGTCTGGGCGGCGGTATTGATGGTGGCGATTTACAGGTATCATAGTCAGTAAGCCTGCGCTTTTCGCCGGGTACCATGATGATTCTCTCCTCCAGGCACCCTGCGGGGATACACAGCGAAGGACTGGTGATATGCAACCTTTGAGTGGGCCGGGCGCCCCAATCGCCGGCGAACGCCCTCCCTCCCCGGGCAAAACGGCGGCCACTGACGATCAACCCCTCTCTCCGGCACAGCGCACGACGCTGGAAAAGCTGATCGTGAAAATCATGACGCTCAGCCCGACAAAATCGGCCGAGATCTGGGCCTCGCTGCGCCACGATCTCGGCGCCGACAACGGCGGTGAACTGCTGGCGCGCCATTTTCAACCCGCGGAACAGCTGCTGCAAACGCGCCTGGCACAGGCGCAGCAAAACCATGCCGGGCGCCAGCTGCTGCAACAGCTGGCCGAATTGCTGCCGCAGGGCAACAATCGCCAGGCGGTCAGCGATTTTATTCGTCAGCAGTTTGGCCACACGGTGCTGAGCCAATTGAGCCCACCGCAACTGCAGCAGGTGCTGAATCTGCTGCAGACCGGCGGCCTGACCATTCCCCAGCCGCAGCAAACCGCCACCAGCGATCGCCCGCTGCTGCCCGCAGAGCATCAAAGCCTGCAACAGCAGGTCACCAAACTCAGCGCCGCCACCGGCGAAGCGCCGGCTAAAATCTGGCAAACGCTGTTCGATCTGGCGGGCGTAAAAACCAACGATCCGCTGCCGGCGCGCCACTTCCAGCTATTGAACCAGTTCTTGCAGGTGAAGGTGGCACTCAGCCCTCAGAGCGCGCCGACGCTGAACAACCTGTTGGCGGCGCTCAAACAGCCGGCGGATGAACAAGAGCTGCAGCAGATGAACGACTACTGCCAGGTGCGCTTCAACTGCGGCGCCAATGCGCCGCTGACGCATCCGCAAATGAGCGACGCCATTCATCAGCTGTTTGCCCGCCGTCTGGATAAGGCCGGCCAGGCCCAGCCTATCGTCAGCCACTCTGTCGAGCCGCAGCCGCTGCTCAATCCGCTGATCGCCGCCCTGCCTCTGCCGCTGCAAAAAGCGCTCAGCAAGCCCGCCGTGGCGCTGATCCTGCTGCTGCTGGCGCTGGCGGTCGTGCTGGCGTTGGTGTTTTAACGCCTCAGGCGCAGCCGCAATCCACGGCGGCCGCCCTATCACGCAGCGATCCCGGCTGCTCGCCGATGGCCAACGGATGGCCGTCGCGCAGCCAGAAATCCAACCCGCCGATCAGCTCCTTGACCCTGAACCCCAGCTTCGCCAGCTTGTAAGCGCCTTTGGTTGAGCCGTTGCAGCCGATGCCGTCACAGTAGGTCACATACACCTTTTGGCGATCCAGGTGCGCCGTGCCGGCTTGGTCCATCAGGCGATGCGGCAAACTGAACGCGCCGGGGATATGCCCGGCGGCGTACAGCGCCTCCGCGCGGGTGTCGATCACCACTATCCCATCCTCGCCATTGCGCAGATCTTCCGCCACGTCCCAGGCATCCGCATAGCGGCTCAATTTAGCCGCCAGGTAGGCCAGGCTCTCTTCCGGCTCCGCCGGCGGAAAAGCCAGCACCAATGATTCTTTCGACATTCCGCTCACTCCCACGCATCAAGACAGATGACAATAGTGCCCCATTTTGGTCTTATGATTGATACCCATTTATCACCCATGACAAGACCCATTATGCGGCACACGCTGATCACGCTGTTTCAGCAATCGCCCCACGCTGCCGGCACGCTGCGCGATCGCCTGTGCGGCGCATTGCGGCAGGCCATCCATCACGGCGCATTGGGCGTTGGGCAACGGCTGCCTTCCAGCCGGGTGCTGGCGGGCGATCTGAACCTCTCAAGGGTGACCGTCGAAGCCGCCTACGGCCAGCTGGAGGCAGAGGGATACTTGCAGCGCCGCGTCGGCCAGGGAACGTTCGTGGCGATCCGCATCGCCAAATCGCCGACGACGACGGCGCGCGGCACCGGCATGCCGCGCCTTTCGCGGCGCGGCCAACAGATCGTGCAAACCGGCGGTTGCCGCGATCCGCAACATCCCCAGGCCTTCGCTGCCGGCTCGCCGGACCTGCGTGCGTTTCCGCTCGCCTTGTGGAAGCAACTGACCGCTCAGCGCCTGCGTCTTCAGGGAGAAAGCCTGCTGCGCTACGGCGATCCGCAGGGCTATTTGCCGCTGCGCGAAGCGATCGCCGCCCACGTTAACCAAACGCGCGGCGTAGTCTGCGATGCACGGCAGGTTATCGTGCTGACCAGTTCACAGCAGGCGCTGCAGCTGATCGCCACGTTGTTGCTGGACGGCGGCGACAGCGTCTGGATGGAAGAGCCGGGCTACGCCGGAGCAAGAAACGCCTTTATCAGCGCCGGCGCGGCCCTGACGCCGGTCGCGGTGGACAGCGACGGTCTGCGGGCTGAGCCGCCCTTGCCCGATCCGCGTTTGATTTACCTGACGCCCTCGCACCAATACCCAACCGGCGCGGCGCTCAGCCTGGCGCGTCGGTTGGCGTTGCTGGCGCTGGCCGAACGGCAACAGGCCTGGATCATCGAGGACGATTACGACAGCGAGTTTCACTATGACGGCCTGCCGATACCGGCGATGCAGGGCCTGGATCGCTGCGGCCGGGTGCTGTATCTCGGCACCTTCTCCAAGTCGCTGTTCCCTTCCCTGCGGCTGGCGTATCTGATCGTCCCGCCTGCGCTGGTCGCCCCCTTTGTCACCGCGCGCACGGTCTATGACGGCCACAGCGCGCAGCTGATGCAGGCGGTTACCGCCGAGTTCATCCGCCAGGGGCACTTCGCCGCGCATATCCGCTACATGCGCCAGCTCTACCGCAGCCGGCGCGATGTGTTGCTGGCGGAAATGCGCGAAAAACTGAGCCACTTCGCCACGCCCATTCCCGCCGCCGGCGGCCTGCAGCTCAGCGTTTGGCTGCCACCTGGCCAGGAGTCGGCGCTCAGCCGGCAGGCGCGACGGCTCGGCATTCTCACGCCCGGGCTTTCGGCGCAGTACCAAACGACGCAGGCGCAGCGCGACGGGTGGCTACTGGGCTTTTCGGCTCTCACGCCGGGCGAGATCCGCAGCGCCGTCGAGCGGCTGGCGCGGATCGCCGTGGATTAGCCAGGCCCGACGGGGAGCCGGCCGGCTTATTGCTCGGTCAGGCGCATCTCCGCCACCAACGGCAGGTGGTCGCTCACCGCCGGCCAGTGAATGCCATTCCAATCGCCGCCGGCGTTCGGCACCGTCAGGCTGTCCAGATGCCAACGCTGCGCATTGCCGCTAAAGATGTAATCCACCTTGATTTCGGCGTTTTCCGCCGGCCAGCTGCGGCCATCCTGCCCGTTAGGCATGATGTCGTTCCAATAGCGGCTCAGCTCCAGCCAGGTCACGCTGCCCGGCACGTCGTTCATGTCGCCGAACAGCAGCTTGATGCCGCGCACTTCGATGGTGCGATCGTTCAGCTCCCGCACCTGATCCAGGCGCATCGTCGGATCTTCCTTGGTATCGAGGTGGGTGTTGAACAGGGTGATCGGCGCCGGGAATTCCGGCACGTCGACCTTGGCGCTGAAGGCGATGCGCTGTTCGCGCTGGCCGGACGGCAACGGATAGATCACGGCGTCGTGCAGCGGATACTTCGACAGAAACGCCAGGCCATATTCACCGCCGTCGAAATCGATCGCCCGGCCGAACACAGCCTGCATGCCGGTCAGCTTCGCCAATTCCGCCGCCTGATCGACACGGCCGCTGCGGACGGTGAGTTTATCCACCTCTTGCAGCGCCACCACGTCGACATTCATAGCGCGAATCGCCTTGGCGATGGCGGTCATGTCGCTGACCTTGCCGGCGGCGATGTTGAAGCTGGCGACGCGGATCTTCGGCGCCTGCTCCAGTTCGTAAGTTTTATTTTTCAGGCCGCCCAACGCGCTGGCCACTTCGCGGCTGTTGGCGTTGCTGTTGGCGTGCCCGGTATCGGCGGACGACCAGGCGCTGTGAGAGATGCCCAGGGACAGTAAGGTGATGAGCAAAGCGTGACCGGTGTGCATGAATTCTCCTTGAGGGACAGATAAGTGTTATGCGGGCGCTTCCCGGCCCACAGCTAACACCGATTTTGCCGCAGAAACCTGCGACTATTTCCTAGTTGCGCCGCTATTTTTCGTTTCTGCGCGATGCTTCGCATTCTGATGGTTTACGCATTGCACCGTTGGACAAACGGCTGATTTCGTTTTAAAACCGGTAGATTGCCAACCGCGAGGAGTCCCGATGACCAGCCCGATTGCCGAACAGCTCACCGAACGTTTCTTCCGCTACCTGGCGGTGACCAGCCAAAGCGATGCCACCGCAACCGCCCTGCCCAGCACGCCGGGGCAACATGAGATGGCGCAACTGCTGGCGGACGAACTGCGCCGGCTCGGCCTGGCCGACGTGCAGATCGACGAGCACGCCACCGTGACCGCCCGCAAGCCCGGCACCCAACCCGGCGCGCCGCGCATCGGCTTCATCACCCATATCGACACCGTAGACGTTGGCCTGTCACCGGAGATTCGCCCGCAGCGCCTGCGCTTCACCGGCGAAGATTTATGCCTGAACGCCGAGCAAGACATCTGGCTGCGCACCGCCGAGCATCCGGAGATCCTGCCCTACCGGAACGAAGAGATCCTGTTCAGCGACGGCACCAGCGTGCTGGGCGCCGACAATAAGGCGGCGGTCACCGTGGTGATGACGCTGCTGGCCAACCTGACCGCAGCCGATCGCCACGGCGACATCGTGGTGGCGTTCGTGCCGGACGAAGAGATCGGCCTGCGCGGCGCCAAGGCGCTGGATCTGCAGCGTTTCGCCGTCGATTTCGCCTATACCATCGACTGCTGCGAACTGGGTGAAGTAGTGTACGAGAACTTCAACGCGGCGGCGGCGGAGATCCGCATAGAGGGGGTAACCGCGCACCCGATGTCGGCGAAAAACGTATTGATCAACCCGATACGCATCGCCAACGACATCATCAACCGATTTGACGTGCACGACACCCCGGAACACACCGAAGGGCGCGAGGGTTATTTCTGGTTCACGGATCTGGCCGCCAACGCCAATCAGGCGACGCTGAAGGTGTCGATTCGCGACTTCGATCGGGCGGCGTTCGAGGCGCGTAAAGCCCGCCTTGAGGAAACGGTGCGTCAGGTGGCGGCCAACTATCCGCGCGCCAATGTCAGCTGCCGCGTCAGCGACATCTACAGCAACATCAGCAACGCCATCGGCGAAGACCGGCGCGCGATCGATCTGATCTTCGGCGCCCTCGCCGCCCACGGCATCCCGCCGAAGGTGATCCCGATGCGCGGCGGCACCGACGGCGCGGCGCTCTCGAGCCGCGGAATCCTGACGCCCAATTATTTCACCGGCGCGCACAACTTCCATTCGCGCTTCGAGTTTTTACCCGTCAGCGCCTTCGTGAAATCCTATCAGGTGACCCGCAGCATTTGCCTGCTGGCCGCGCGGCAGAGCGGCAATCAGGGTTAGCTTAACAGCCAACCGATCAGGGCGGCCCACGCCAGCAGCGGCAGCGAGTAGTAGTGGAAACGCAGCCAAATCTTGCGCTCCCCCGCCATTCGCAGCGCAATCAGGTTGGCGAGCGATCCGATCGCCAACCCGAAACCGCCGGCGTTGACCGCATAGGCCAGCTGCGCGCTGGAAGGCACGTAGTTGAGCAGCAAGATTGTAGCCGGCACGTTGCTGACGATCTGCGACAGCCCGACGCCCAGCGCATATACCCCGCCGTCGTTCAGCCCGGCGATGGCGGCGAACGCCGGTTGAAGCGGCGGCAAGCGGGTGAACAGGCCAACATCGATGAACATGGCGGCGAACACGAAAATCAGGCTCCAGTCGATCTGCAACAGCACCCGGCGCGCCAGCAGCAAAAAGCCGGCGAATACCGCCAGCAGCCCATACAGCGGCAGACCGATATCGAGGCACAGCAGAAAGATCGCATACAACGCCACGCAGCTCAGCAACAGCGGCCGTTGATAGGGATAACCCTCGGTATTCGGCGTTTTCACGATCTCGCGCGCCGGGAAGCTGAACCAGGTCAGCGCCAGCAGGCTCAGCATCATCGCGGTGCCAAACGGCGCCATCTGGCCGATGAAGCCGAGGAAAGAGAGGCCGGAGCGGCTCCACAGCAGGATATTTTGCGGGTTGCCGATCGGCGTCAGCAATGAGCCGGCGTTCACCGCCAGCGCCTGGAAGATGATCAAACGCCCAATCGGCAGCGCCGACAGCTTCTTCAGCGTGATGGTGAGCGGAATGACGATAAACAGCGCCACGTCGTTGGTTAGAAATGACGACAGCAGCGCGGCGGAAAACACCAGGAACAGCGCCAGCCGCCGTTCGCTGTGCAAGCGGTTGATGATCTTGCGGCCGACGAAGTCGAAATAGCCGCTGACCTCAACGCCCTTGGTCAGCAACATCAGCCCCAACAGGGTGATGATAGTGCGGCCGTCGATAAAATCGCTCAGCGCCGACAGCGGCTGCGGATGAAAGGCGAACATCGCTGCGCCAGCCAGCAGCAACGCATGCAGGAAACGGTCTTTGACAAAGGGATGGATAAGCCGGGAAATGGCGGTTGAACTCATGGCGGCAGCTCGAAACCTCAGCGAAAAGCATGGGCAAGACGTTAGCTCAGGCGCGGCCTCAGCGCCAGTAAAATGCTATTTTACCTTTATCCGCTTTCCATTTGCCGCGCTTTACTTTATTTGTAGCGGCTTTCCCGTTTTCAAAGGACATGTTATGGCTTCCCTGTTCGCCAAAGGGGCGCTGCTGAGCGCCTTATGCGCCCTGCTCGCCGCCTGCGACGATGCCTCCACCCGCCCGCAAATCGATATCGACGGCAAGACCATGGGCACCTTCTACAGCGTAAAAGTCAGCGGTGACGTCGCGATCGGCAAGCAAGAACTGCAGCGGCAGATAGACAAAGTGCTCGAGCAGGCCAACGACGATATCTCCACCTACCGCGCCGACTCGGTGCTGTCGCGGTTTAACCACAGCGCCAGCCTCGAGCCGCAGCCGATCCCGCGCGGCATGGCGGACATCGTGTTGATGGCCCAACGCATCGGCCGCGATACCGGCGGCGCCATGGACATCACCGTCGGCCCTTTGGTGAATCTGTGGGGATTCGGCCCCGACAAACATCCGGTCAAGGTGCCGGAACAGGCGCAAATCGACGCGGCGAAGCAGCGCATCGGCCTGCAGCACCTGAAACTGATAAGCGACAATCGTGGAGAGTGGCTGCAGAAAGATCTGCCGGACATGTATGTCGATCTTTCGACCCTGGGCGAAGGCTATGGCGCCGATGAACTGGTGCGCCTGATGAACCGTAACGGCATTACCAACTACCTGGTGTCGGTGGGCGGTGCGGTCTCTTCACGCGGCGTCAACGGCCAGGGAAAACCCTGGCGGGTGGCGATCCAGAAGCCGACCGACCGTGAAAATGCGGTGCAGGCGCTGGTGGATCTGCACGGTTACGGCATCAGCACCGCCGGCAGCTACCGCAACTACTTCGAACAAAACGGCCAGCGCTACTCCCATGTCATCGATCCGAGCACCGGCAGGCCGATCAACCATCGACTGGTTTCCGCCACGGTCATAGCGCCGACCGCGCTTGAGGCCGACGGCTGGGATACCGGCCTGATGGTGCTGGGCACGGAGAAAGCCTTGAAGCTCGCAGAGGAGAAAGGGCTGGCGGTCTACCTGATCAGTAAAACCGATGACGGTTTCAGCGCCGTGATGACGCCGCAATTCAAGGCGTTTTTGGTGCAGTAAGATAAAAAAGCCCGGCGCGCAATGGCCGGGCTTGTTGCATGCGCTCGCAGGCGCCGCGCCGATTACTTGGTCAGCGCGATGATGCCGAGGGTCAGACCGGCAACCGCCGCCGCACCGCCGGCGATCGCGCCTGCGGTTTCCCAGTTATCCTGAGTGGTGCCTTTCATACAGGTGTTGGTGTGCACCAGACGTCCCTGGTCATCGTAGACCGGAACGCAGGGAGAATCGGTGGCGCATCCGGCCAACACGGCCGACAGTAACCCAACCGCAATTAACTTTTTCATACTTCTTGCCTCAATGTTCGATCACTTTAAAAAGCCACACCGAGCGATTATCACGCTACCCGGCTATTGTATGCCCAACGCATGTAATGGCGAGGTAATGATGTGTCAGGGGATGTGATTTGGGAAAACTCCGAGCGCCCGGCGGGCGGGCTTCGGGCAGTAAAAAGCCCGCGAAAACGCGGGCTTGATGGCGAGATGGCGCTCAGGCGGGATTATTTCGCCAGTTTGCGCATCACCAGGGTGGCGTTGGTGCCGCCGAAGCCGAAGCTGTTGGACATCACGGTGGTCAGCTCGCGCTGGGTCGGCTGAGTCACGATGTTCATGCCGGCCGCCTGCTCATCCAGAGTTTCGATGTTGATGCTCGGCGCGATAAAGCCGTGCTCCAGCATCAGCAGGCTGTAGATCGCTTCCTGCACGCCTGCGGCGCCCAGCGAGTGACCGGTCATCGCCTTGGTGGAGGAGATAGCCGGGGTATTGTCGCCGAACACTTCGCGGATCGCGCCCAGCTCTTTCACGTCGCCTACCGGTGTGGAAGTGCCGTGCACGTTGATGTAGTCGATCGGCGCATCCAGATCCTGCATCGCCATCTTCATGCAGCGCACCGCGCCTTCGCCCGATGGCGCAACCATGTCGGCGCCGTCAGACGTTGCGCCGTAGCCAACGATTTCTGCGTAGATGTGCGCGCCGCGCGCCAGCGCGTGCTCCAGTTCTTCAACCACCACCATGCCGCCGCCGCCGGCGATGACGAAACCGTCACGATCGGCGTCGTAGGTACGGGAGGCTTTTTCCGGCGTATCGTTGTACTTGGTGGACAGCGCGCCCATCGCGTCGAACTCGCAGGCCATTTCCCAGCACAGCTCTTCGCCGCCGCCGGCAAACACGATGTCCTGTTTGCCCAGCTGAATTTGCTCAACCGCGTTGCCGATGCAGTGTGCGGAGGTCGCGCAAGCGGAGCTGATGGAGTAGTTCACGCCGTGGATTTTGAACGGCGTCGCCAGGCAGGCGGAAACGCCGGAAGCCATGGCTTTGGTCACCACGTAAGGGCCAACCGCTTTCAGACCGCGCGGGCTGCGCATCGCATCGGCGCCGAACACCTGGAAGCGCGGAGAACCGCCGCCGGAACCGGCGATCAGGCCCACGCGTGGGTTGTTTTGATACTCTTCTTCCTTCAGGCCGGAAGAAGCGATCGCTTCTTGCATCGCCAGGAAGGCATAGATGGAAGCGTCGCTCATGAAACGCACCGCCTTGCGGTCGATCAGGCCGGTCGTGTCGAGCTTAACTTGCCCCCATACGTGACTACGCATGCCGGAATCTTTCAGCTCCTGGGAGAAAGTGATCCCAGAACGTCCTTCCTGCAGGCTTGCCAGGACCTCCTGCTGGTTATTACCAATGCTGGAGACAACTCCCAGGCCAGTAATCACTGCACGTTTCATTCAATACCTCTTCCACTATTTACCTACGGGATTTTGCATCGCACTTTAGCGTACAGATGTAAGCCGAACAAGTCCGATCAGCGTTTTTCAGCTTTATTGTTGTCCAGTTTGCGCCGGGGCGCCAGCGCCGTTAGAATTCGCGGCATCCCTTGAATTTCGAGCCATTGACCGTGAACCACTCCCCCATCCAAACCGCAACGCTAACCTGGAACGAACAGGGTACACCTGTTTCGAAACAGTTTGATGACGTCTATTTTTCCAATCAGGATGGGCTGGAAGAAACCCGTTACGTCTTCCTGCACGGCAACCGGCTGCCGCAACGTTTCGCCACCCACCCGCGTTCGCTGTTGGTGGTGGCGGAAACCGGGTTCGGCACCGGGCTGAATTTCCTCACGCTGTGGCAGGCCTTCGCCGGCTTCCGTCAGGCCGAGCCGGACGCCGCACTGCAGCGCCTGCACTTTATCAGCTTCGAAAAATTCCCCCTGCAGCAGGCTGACCTGGCGGCGGCGCATGCGCGCTGGCCGGAGCTGGCGCCTTATGCCGACGAACTGCGCGCCCAATGGCCGCTGCCGCTGCCGGGTTGCCATCGCCTGCTGTTGGCCGAAGGCCGCATTACGCTCGATCTGTGGTTCGGCGACGTCAACGAACTGTTGCCGCAGTTCGACGCCAGCATGAATAACCAGGTCGATGCCTGGTTCCTCGACGGCTTCGCGCCGGCAAAAAATCCCGACATGTGGACCGAGCAACTGTTCGCCGCCATGGCGCGCTTCGCTCGGCCGGAAGGCAGCTTTGCCACCTTTACCGCCGCCGGCTTCGTGCGCCGCGGGTTGCAACAGGCCGGTTTTCAGGTCAACCGCTGCAAAGGCTTCGGCCAAAAGCGTGAGATGCTCGCCGGTTGCCTGCCCGCCGATGCGCAGCCCGCTCCCCACCCGGCGCCCTGGTATCGGCGTCCGGCGGCGGACAACACCGCCGATATCGCCCTGATCGGCGGCGGTGTCGCCAGCGCGCTCACCGCGCTGGCCCTGCTGCGGCGCGGCGCCAGCGTCACGCTGTACTGCGCCGACGAGCAGGCGGCCGAGGGCGCATCCGGCAACCGCCAGGGGGCGATTTATCCCCTGCTGAACGGCAGCGGCGACGCGCTGGAGAGCTTCTTCAGCGCCGCGTTTCCCTTCGCACGCCGCCAATACGACGCCCTGCTGCAACAAGGCGTCGCCTTTGATCACCAATGGTGCGGCGTCAGCCAGTTGGCCTATGACGAAAAGAGCGGCGCCAAGATCGCCAATATGCTGAAAACCGACTGGCCGCCGGCGCTGGCGATGGCGGCCGACCGCGAGACGCTCAGCGAACTGTGCGGCATCGATACCGGCTTTGGCGGCATCACCTACCCGCAAGGCGGCTGGCTCTGCCCGGCCGAGCTGACGCGCGGCGCTATCGCGCTGGCGCAGCGTCAGGGCCTGATCTGCCGCTACCGGCACGATGCGCAGGCGCTGACGCGTGAAGAAAACGGCTGGCGTATCAACTTCACCAACGGTGACAGCCATCGTCATGCCACGGTGATCCTGGCCAACGGGCACCGGTTAGCCGAGCTGGCGCCGACAGAGGCTCTGCCGCTGTACTCGGTGCGCGGGCAGGTATCGCATATCCCGACCTCACAGGCGCTCGGCCAACTGAAACAGGTATTGTGCTATGACGGCTATCTGACGCCGGTCAACGTCAACAACGGCCAGCACTGCATCGGCGCCAGCTACCAACGCGGCGACACCGCCACCGACTACCGCGAGCAGGAGCAGCAGGATAACCGCGAACGCCTGCTGCGCTGCCTGCCGGAACAGGCCTGGCCGCAGCAGGTTGACGTCAGCGCGCATCAGGCGCGTTGCGGCGTGCGCAGCGCCACTCGCGATCATCTGCCGATGGTCGGCGCGCTGCCGGACTATCAGGCTACGCTAATGCAGTATCAGGATTTGCAGCGGCAGAACCAGCGCGGTGAAACCGTCGCCGATGCGCCGGTTTATCCCGGCCTGTTCGCTATCGGCGGATTAGGCTCGCGCGGCTTGTGCTCGGCGCCGCTGGCGGCGGAAATTCTGGCGGCGCAGCTGTTCGGCGAGCCGTTGCCGGGCGATGTGCAGTTGCTGGCGGCGTTGAATCCGAATCGGATGTGGGTGCGGAAACTGCTGAAAGGACGTGCGGTTTAATCAACCCTAAGGGGCGCGGCAATCGCGCCCCGGCATAACGGTCAAGCGGCGGGCGTTGCCGCCTGATAGAGGTTTTCCCACATGCCACGCACCAGGATCTGATCCGGCGGCGAGAGCTCCCCGGCGGCAATCGCCTTGTGCAGGCTCTCTTCCACCCGCGCTTTCAACGCTTCGGCGGTGTGCTCGCCCTGCTCTTCCGCTTCGGCCACCGCCAGCGTCAGATGACCGCGCAGGTAGCCACCGGCAAACAGTTCATCATCGCTGGCGTGCTCTACCATGTCATCAATCAGCGCCAAAATGCGCGCTTCAAATTCTGCGATCATCAAATTTCCTCATTAAATAACGGGCTGTGGCGTCAGTTGAGATCTTCCGGATACGGAAAATGCTCGGCCGCCAACGGTGGCGTATTGTAGAACGATTGCAACGCCTGAATAAAGCGCGCAGGCCGTGTGGGTATTCCCTGCTCCAGCAGCGTCAATACCCGGGCGCGCACCTTGCGCTGGAACGCGATGCGGTCCGGCTCGCAGTCGCCGTTCAGGTTGTCGCAGCTGACGTTGAACGGGAAACCGGCCGCCATGCAAAACATCCATTCCAACGCCTGCGGTTTGATCTCCACCGCTTCGAATTCACTCTGGGTTTGCGCGTCGCGCCCGTCCGGGCAATACCAGTAACCGAAGTCCACCAATTGGCGGCGCGCTTCGCCGGCGATGCACCAGTGCGAGATTTCGTGCAGGCCGCTGGCGTAAAAGCCGTGGGCGAAAACGATGCGGTGATACGGCAGTTCGTCGTCGGCCGGCAGGTAGATAGGCTCGTCGTCGCCCTTCACCAGGCGAGTGTTGTAATCATCGCTGAAACACCGATTGAAGATCTCGATCAGCTGTTCATAGTGATGACGGGTCTGCGTGTCTGACATAAAAAACCCTATAACCACAAAAATAAAGAGGCCATTATACCCGATAACCAGCGGGGGGATATGGGCGCATAACAGACGCCCATTTTCATCGTCAACCGTGCGTGAAGGCAGTCAACCACTGCTGAATCTCCGCGCCGTGGTTGTCGTACAGCAGCTTGAGGCTCATCACCAGCGAGACGATCACGATCATCGGCCGAATCAGTTTCTGCCCGCGGGTCAGCACCATGTGCGCGCCCAAACGCGCCCCCAGCACCTGCCCCACCAGCATCACCAAACCGATGCTCCACACCACCTTACCGCCGATGATGAACAGCGTCAGCCCGCCGACGTTGGAGGTGAAGTTCAGCACCTTGGCGTGCGCCGTAGACTTGGCGAGGTTAAAGCCGCACAGCGTCACATAGGCCAGCGCGTAGAACGATCCGGCGCCGGGGCCGAAAAAGCCATCGTAGAATCCGACGCAACCGCCGGCCACCAGCCCGAACGGCAAGGCGCCGAGGCGGCGTTGACGATCTTCCTCACCCAATCGTGGCATCAGCAGGAAATAGAGACCGATGCCGATCACCAGCAGCGGCAGCATCTGCCGCAGCAGATCGGCGCGCATATGCTGCACCAGAATGGCGCCGACGATCGAACCGATCAGCGTCAGAAATATCGTCAGCTTCTGGTCATTGAGGTTCACCGCACGCCGGCGAATAAAGTACAGGCTGGCGGAGAAAGAACCGCCGACCGACTGCAGTTTATTGGTCGCCAGCGCCTGCGCCGGAGGAACCCCCACCGCCAGCAAGGCCGGCACCGTCAGCAACCCGCCGCCGCCGGCGATGGAGTCGATAAACCCCGCCAGCAGCGCTACCGCAAACAACACCCCGAGCATCTCAGGGCCGATGACGAACCAGTCCATGTGTTATTCCGCTGAGAAATGGTGATCCAGCAATGCCTGACAGGTCGGCGGTAACGGCGGCGGCACGGATTTGCCCGGCTTCGCGTTCGGCTGATGCGGCACGAACCAGCTCGCCAGTTCAGCACCGCAGCCGTCACCCGGTGGCGGCGTATCCTGCTCCTGGCACTCTAGGCTGCCGGCCGGACAACGCAGGCGCACATGCATGTGCGCGCGATGGCCGAACCACGGCCGCACCTTGTGCAGCCAGGCGCGATCGGCACCGGCATCCAGGCACAGACGCTGCTTGATCGCCGGGTTGACGAAGATGCGCGTCACCTCCGCATCCTGCGCCGCCAGCTTGATCAACGACTCAATCTGCGGCTGCCATTGGCTCGCCACCACCTGCTTGCCATCGCCTGACACCAGGTCGATCGGCTGCGGTTTCAGCAATTGCTGCGCGCTCCAGCGTTGGCGCGGCAGCTGCAGCCAAATGTCGACGTCGAGCCCCGACTGATGGCTGGCATGGCCGCTGCTGAAGCGCCCACCGGCCGGCATCGCCATATCGCCGATCAGCACTGTACCCAGCGCTTTCTGGTTCGCCTGGCTGCTGAGGCGCTGAATGAACGCCAGCAGATCCGGGTGACCGAAATAACGGCGTTGGTCGGTACGCATCACCTGGTAGTTCGGTGAATTCAGCGGCAGAGGCTGCGCGCCGATGATGCAGCCGTTGGCGAAACCGCCCACCGCCTGCGGCGCGCCGGCCACCGGATGGTCGATTTTCTGCCACGGCGTCAGCGCCATGGCGGAAGCGGAGGCCGTCAGGGCCAGCAGACCCAACATCCAGTTTTTCATGGTGATTACCAGCGAGGCACGTCGGAAACCACATCACCGTTTTGCGCGCGCTGGCGCAGCAGGTGATCCATCAATACGATCGCCATCATCGCTTCGGCGATCGGCACGGCGCGGATGCCCACGCACGGATCGTGGCGGCCACGGGTGACCATTTCCACCGCTTCGCCCTGGCGATTGATAGTGCGACCCGGCACCATGATGCTGGAGGTCGGCTTCAGCGCCAGATGCGCGATCACCGGTTGGCCGCTGCTGATACCGCCGAGAATGCCGCCGGCATGGTTGCTCTGGAAGCCTTCCGGGGTGATTTCGTCGCGGTTTTCGCTGCCGCGCTTGGTCACCACGGCGAACCCGTCGCCGATCTCCACGCCTTTCACCGCGTTGATGCTCATCAGCGCGTGCGCCAGATCGGCGTCGAGGCGGTCAAACACCGGCTCGCCCAGGCCAACCGGCACATTTTCGGCAATCACGCTGACCTTGGCACCGATAGAGTCGCCCTCTTTTTTCAGCGCGCGCATCAGTTCGTCCAGCGCTTCCAGCTTGTCCGGATCCGGGCAGAAGAACGGGTTCTGTTCGACCTGCTCCCAATCTTTCAGCTCGCAGGTCACGTCGCCGATCTGCGCCAGATAGCCGCGCACCTGCACGCCGAATTTCTGCTGCAGGTATTTCTTGGCGATAGCGCCCGCCGCGACGCGCATGGCGGTTTCACGCGCCGAAGAACGGCCGCCGCCGCGATAGTCGCGCAGACCGTATTTCTGTTCGTAGGTGTAGTCGGCATGCCCTGGACGGAACACGTCTTTGATGGCGCTGTAGTCTTGCGAACGCTGATCGGTGTTCTCAATGATCAGACCGATGCTGGTACCGGTGGTTACGCCTTCGAATACACCGGAGAGAATGCGCACCTGATCCGGTTCGCGGCGCTGGGTGGTGTAACGCGAGGTGCCCGGACGACGGCGGTCCAGATCGTGCTGCAAATCGGCTTCGGTGAGCGGAATGCCGGGCGGCACGCCATCGACGATACAACCCAGCGCCACCCCGTGAGATTCACCGAAGGTGGTGACGCGGAAAATCTGCCCAATACTGTTTCCTGCCATCACGGCTCCTTACCGTTAGTCTTTTATCGTTATGAGGCCCGCCGTGCGGGCCTGGAAATGCGGCTTAGCTGCGATAGAGGCTGAAGTGATCCTTGCAATCCACCAGCTGCTGTTTGGTCAGCATGAACACGCCGTCGCCGCCGTTTTCGAACTCCAGCCAGGTGAACGGAATGTCCGGATATTGTTCCATCAGATGTACCATGCTGTTGCCCACTTCACAAATCAGCACGCCGTCGTCGGTCAGGTAGTCCGGCGCGCAGGCCAGAATGCGGCGCACCAGCTTCAGGCCGTCGCTGCCTGCAGCCAGGCCCAGTTCCGGCTCGAAGCGGAACTCCTGCGGCAGATCGGACATGTCTTCCGCATCGACGTACGGCGGGTTGGTGACGATCAGATCGTACTGGATCGCGGGAACGTCGCGGAACAGATCGGAACGGATCGGGATCACCTGGTGCTCGACGCCGTGCGCCTGAATATTGCGCTCGGTCACCGCCAGCACCTCGCTGGAGATGTCCACCGCGTCCACTTCCGCTTCCGGGAAAGCGTAGCCGCAGGCGATGGCGATGCAGCCGCTGCCGGTACACATGTCGAGAATATGGCGCGGCGGATGCGGGATCAGCGCGCTGAAACGATCGTTGATCAACTCACCGATCGGCGAACGCGGCACCAGCACGCGCTCGTCGACGTAAAATTCCATGCCGCAGAACCAGGCCTTGTTGGTCAGATAGGCGACCGGAATGCGCTCGTTGACGCGGCGGATCACGCGCTCAACGATGCGATGGCGCTCGCTGGAGGTCAGACGAGCGGTGTGCATGTCCTCCGGAATGTCCAACGGCAGGAACAGGCTTGGCAGCACCAATTGCACCGCTTCGTCCCACGGATTGTCGGTTCCGTGACCATAATAGATATTGGCGGCGTTGAAGCGGCTTACCGTCCAGCGCAGCATATCTTGAATGGTGTGCAGTTCGTTCACTGCTTCGTCGACGAAAATTTTGTCCAATTTGCCCTCCGGCAGGCGCTGTGTTTCATGATTTAGCCGCATAGTTTGCCATGAAGCCCGCGACAAATCACGCTCGCCCCTCGCGCTTTTCACTCTGGCCCGAGTTTTGCGTCGACAGCGCTCATTCACAAGGTAAACTAGCGAAATAAACGATTTCCGGTGAATGAAGCATGAAGAACAAGCCCCCTCTGAACAAAGACGAACAACAGCTCTTCAGAGAGTCGGTGGCGGGCGCAAAAAAACTGCGCCAGGACACCATCGTCCACCGCCCGCCGAAGCCCAAGATCAAACAGATTGCGCCGCAGCGGCTGCTGCAGGAGCAGGTCGATGCCAGCTATTATTTTTCAGATGAATACCAGCCGCAGCTGGAAGAGGAAGGCCCGACGCGCTACGTGCGCCCCGGCAGCAGCCCGTATGAGCTGAAGAAGCTGCGACGCGGCGATTATTCGCCGGAGCTGTTTTTGGATTTGCACGGCCTGACCCAGCTGCAGGCCAAGCAGGAACTGGGGGCGCTGATCGCCGCCTGCAAGCGCGAGCACGTGCACTGCGCCTGTGTGATGCACGGGCACGGCAAACACATCCTCAAACAGCAAACGCCGCTGTGGCTGGCGCAGCACCCCGACGTGCTGGCGTTCCACCAGGCGCCGAAGGAATGGGGCGGCAATGCCGCCATCCTGCTGCTGGTGGAGCTGGCGGAATAGCGCTGCACAGAAACGACTCAGGGCGATGTCAGACATCGCCCTGAGTTTATTTTCGCACCGCGCGGCTCAGACCTTGGCCATTACCTGCGACGGGCTGACTTGCCATTCAAACTTGCCGTAGCTGCCGTCCGCCGGCAGATCGACATTGGCGATCGCCGAGGTCGCGAACATCGGCGGGCACTCGCCCGGGCACAGTTCGGCCACCAGATACCCCACCAGCGGCAGGTGCGACACGATAAGCACCGAGTTCACCCCTTGCATCGCCAGCGCCTGCAGATAGCTGCCGACCTGTTCGGCGTTGCCGCCCGGGGTCAGCTCGGGCAGCACTTCTTCGCCCTCCGGCAGCGTCAAGGCTTCACGCACCGTCGCCAGCGTCTGTTCGGCCCGCAGATAAGGGCTGACCAGCACGCGTTCAATATCCACAGACTTGGTGTTCAACCAGGCCGCCATCTGACGGGACTCGTCGCGGCCGCACAGGGTAAGGGGCCTTACCGCATCGCTGGCTGCCTCGAGCGCCGCCTCTCCGTGACGCATAATCAAAACTTGCATATTGCACCGCTGTTGTTGACAAAGTAACGCTATACAGAAACGCCGTGCGTGCTGTACCGCCGAGTTTTACAACCCCAAAGCCAAAGCTTTAAAACGATAACGCGCCGTCTCTTTATGGCGGCCGGGCATTTTGCCTGAAAGTTTGCCTAAAGAAAATGCTGTTTTTTACAGCAACCCTCCCCTGGCAAACCCTGATTGCTCACAGAACAATCAATTCAACAGGTTAAATTTTAACCTCGCCGCCATGAAATTTATTGATGGCGGTCAAGCTAACTTACCGCTGCCGCAGCCATGCTGTACAGCCTCACCGGCTGACGCTGTTGCAAGGAGTGATGGCGATCACAATGCGGCCCTGTTGCAACTATAGTGCAAATCGGGCCGCCCTGCGTTCAGCTCCCCAACGGGTAAAAACGCTCGCCCTGTTGCGCCATGCGCTGCAGGCGTTCACACGGAGTAAAGTGCTCGCCGTGCTGCTGGCGCAGGTATTCCAGCGTCTTCACCACCTTCTCGGCGCCGAGCTCGTCCATATAGCGGAATGGGCCGCCGAGGAACGGCGGGAAGCCGATGCCGAACACCGCACCGATGTCGCCATCGCGCGCGCTGCGGATCACGCCTTCCTCCAGGCAGCGCGCCGCTTCATTCAGCATCATCATCACGCAGCGCTGGGCGATGGTCGCCGGCAGCATATGCGCCTTCGGCGTGACGCCGAGCAGCGAATACAAAGAGGTATCCGCACGTTTACGCCGCTGCCGCTGCTGCCCCTCGCTCGGGTAGAGATAGAAGCCGCGGCCGTTCTTGCGCCCTTTGCGCCCGTCTTTCAGCACCGCATCGAACGCGGCCGGTGCGGCGAAACGCGGTCCCAGCGCCTCGACCAGTACCGGAATGATTTTGGTGCCGACGTCGATGCCCACTTCGTCCAACAACGTGATCGGGCCGACCGGGAAACCGAAATCCACCAGCGCCTTGTCCAGCGATTCCATCGGCTCGCCTTCCAGCAGGCAGCGCGCCGCTTCGTTGATGTACGGCGCCAGGATGCGGTTGACATAAAAACCGGCGCTGTCGCCCACCACGATGGCGGTCTTGCCCTGCTTGTGCGCCAACGCCACGGTGGTGGCGATGGTCTCTTCACTGGTACCTGCATGCGGGATCACTTCCACCAGCGGCATTTTGTCCACCGGGCTGAAGTAGTGCAGACCGATCACCTGCTGCGGCCGCTGGGCTTTCTCGGCGATGAGGCCGATAGGCAGCGAGGAGGTATTGGAGGCGAATACGGTATGCGGCGCACAGTGCGCTTCGACTTCGGCCACCATCTGCTGCTTCAGCGCCAGATCCTCAAACACCGCCTCGACCACGATATCCGCCTGCTCAAAGCCGGTGTAATCGGTAGAGCCGGAGATCAGCATCATCTGCTTTTGCCGCTCCGCCGGACGCATGCGCTTGCTGCGCACCCGCTTGCCGAGCACATCCCAGCTGTATTTCAGCGCGTGATTGATGCCGGTTTCATTGATGTCTTTGATGCGCACCGGCAACCCGCCGCGCGTGGCGGTAACGCAGGCGATGCCGCCGCCCATCAGGCCGCCGCCGAGAATGCCGACGCGATGCAGGGTGTGCGGCCTGGCATTGCCGCCCCGTTCTTTTTTCAGCGCGGTGGAAGCGAAGAACAGGCTGCGCAGCGCCGCCGACTGCGGCGTCATAGCCAATTCGCCGAAGGCGCGCGCTTCGGCCTCATAGCCGCTGGCGCTGCCGTGATCCAGCCCGGTGCGCACCACCTGAATGATGCGCTCCGCCGCCGGGTAGTTGCCATGCGTTTTCGCCAACGTTTTCTTGCGCACTATGCTGAACAGCAGGTTTCTGCCCAGCGGGCCGTTGAGCAGGCGATCCTGCCACGGCAGCTCGCGCTGATGCTTCCAGCCCTGCTTCACCCGCTCGATAGCGGTCTGCAACAAAATCGACGGCGGCACGGCGTCGTCCACCAGCCCCATGCGCAGCGCCTGGCGGGCGCGAATGTGCTTGCCGGTCAGGATCATATCCAGCGCCTTGGCGGCGCCGATCAGACGCGGCAGACGTTGAGTGCCGCCGGAGCCCGGCAGCAGACCCAGCTGCACTTCCGGCAGACCGAGCGCGGTTTTGTCATCCAGCGAACAGACGCGGCCGTGGCAGGCCAGCGCCAGCTCCAGGCCGCCGCCCAGGCAGGCGCCGTGAATGGCCGCCACCACCGGCACTGGAAAAGCGGCGATCTGCGCCAGCGTGCTCTGCCCTTTTTTGGCCAGCGTCTCCGCCTCTTTGGCGCTGGCGCAGGCGGCGATCATAGTGATGTCGGCGCCGGCGATAAACGAGTCCGGCTTGCCGGAAACGATCACCAGCCCTTCCAGCGCGGTATGCTGCTGCGCCCGGATCAGCACGTCGTTGACCTGTTCGACGAACTCGGCCTTGAGCGTATTGACCTTGTCACCCGGCACGTCGATGGTGATCACGCCGATGTTGTCGGGGCGAATCGTCAGCTGAAAAGCCGACGGCGTGGCGCGCTGTTCGTGCAATGCGTTCTCGAAGCTCATTATTCCACCTCCACGATCATCGCGGCCCCTAACCCGCCGGCGGCGCAGGCGGTGGTCAGGCCCAGCCCGCCGCCACGGCGTTTCAGCTCATGCAGCGTCTGGGTGATCATCCGTGCGCCGGTGGCGGCGAACGGGTGGCCATAGGCGATAGAACCGCCCAACACGTTGAATTTGTCCATGTCCACCTCACCGATCGCCTGGCTGCGGCCAAGCTTCTCGCGAGCGAACGCTTCGCTGGCGAACATCTTCAGGTTAGCCAGCGTTTGCGCGGCGAAGGCTTCATGCATGTCGATGAGCGTCAGATCCGCCAGACCGATGCCGGCGCGATCCAGCGCCAGCGGCGTGGCGTAGGAGGGCCCCAGCAGCATGTCTTCCCACACGTCGATGGCGGCGAAGGCGAAACTGCGCAAATAGCCCAGCGGCTGCAGCCCCAGCTCTTTGGCGCGCGATTCGCTCATCATCAATACCGCCGCCGCGCCGTCGGTCAGCGGCGTACTGTTGGCCGCGGTGACGCTGCCATGCTTGCGATCGAACGCCGGCTTCAGCTTGGCGTAGGAAGCCAGGCTGGAGTCTTTGCGGATGTTGTTGTCTTCAGAAAGCTGCGCGCGGTAAGGCGGCACGTAGGCGGTCATCACCTCGTCGCGCAGCCAGCCCTCTCGCCAGGCCTTGGCCGCCAGCTCGTGGGAACGGTGCGCCAGCGCATCCTGCGCTTCACGGGTGATGCCGTGGCTTTTCGCCATCTGTTCGGCGGTATCGCCCATGCGCAGGCCAGTGGAATACTCCGCCACCGCTGGCGGCACCGGCATCAGATCGCGGAATTTAAGCCGGCTGAACAGCTTGAGGCGCTGCGACAGCGTGCGCGCCTTGTTGACGTCCACCAACGTGCGCGCCAGCGCTTTGCTGACGCCGATCGGCAAGACGGAAGAAGAGTCGGCCCCGCCGGCGATGCCGACGCTGATGCTGCCGGCCATGATGCTCTCCGCCACGTTGGCGATCGCCTGGAAACTGGTGGCGCAGGCGCGCGACACGCTGTAGGCGTCGGTGTGGACGCTCATGCCGGTGCCGAGCACGATTTCACGCGCGATGTTCGGCGCCTCGGGCATTTGTACCACCTGGCCGAACACCAGTTGCTCGATAAGCTGCGGATCGATACCGCTGCGCGCCAACAGCTCACTCACCGCCGTTTTCCCTAAATCCACCGCCGGAATGCCGTGATAGGCGGTCGCCTGTTTGGCAAAAGGGGTACGCAGTCCATTCACAATCGCAATGCGGTCACCATGACGGGTCACCAACGGCAGTGCCTTACTCATAAATGCTCCTGAAGAAAATAACGTCAGCGCAATGGGCAGAAAGAGGTCTGACCTGATGAGGTCATTGTTAACCAAACGGTTACATTTGGCAAACCGGCAGAGATCAAAACTGCGAGCAGGCGCACTTTCTACAGGAGGGGATACGGGAAAGGAAATCCCCGGCGCGCAACAGGCGGCGCCGGGGGTAAAGCGGGATTAACGCAGACCGAGCTGGAAGATCAGGGTTTCCGCCTGGCAGGCGAAGGTGAAATCGGCCTCCAACTGCACGCCGCCGTCAACCGGTTTAATGCTACTGCTGATGTCACAAGGGTCGGATTCGACCGCGCGCGCCTTTTCGCTCAGGGCCGCCAACATCGCCTCCGCATCTTGTTGATTGCTGAACACTTGGCTGTAGGATGCGGTGCAATCGGTATTATCCATCACGGTGCCGACATCCACACAGCAGCAGGCTGCGGTTTCCTGGGCGCTGCATTTATTAATTGCATCTGACATGATTGGTTCTCCTCAAGGGCCTCTGTTATCAGCCCAAATTGCCGTTTTACTCACCGGCACAAAGCCACAAAATTCTGCGGGTATTTTACTCCTCCGCGCAGGCAATCACTAGCACTTACTTTTACTGGGTGTTTTAAGTGATGGAAATCACAAATAAAAATGAGCGTCTGCTAAGGAATAGTAAGAATTTTGTTATTTACCGCTGGCTTTTTGTTAAGCGGATCTCTTTTTTGATATCAGGTTAGAAATATTTCAAAAACAAACTTGCAACATCTTCACAGGTCAGACCTATACTTCAGCCACTGGTCTGATTTGTCTGAACGATAACGGACCCTACAATCCCGCGCTCCTTGTTACTTCGTGTAACAATAGTTTAAATAATAAACACATAATGAGGTTTTGGTCATGAGCCAGAAAAACCTATTGACTAAATCAGCTCTCGCAGCTGCAGTGGCAATTATTTCTTCAAACGTGTCTGCCGCAGGATTCCAGCTGAACGAGTTCTCAGCAGCTGGTTTAGGACGTTCGTATTCTGGCGAAGGCGCCATGGCGGATACGGCGGCCTCCGCGAGCCGCAACCCGGCATTGTTGATGATGTATACCCGCCCGGAACTCTCCATCGGCGCGGTCTTCATCGATCCAGACGTAGACATCACCGGCAAATCTCCTTCCGGCGCCAGCCTGGATGCGAAAAACATCGCGCCAACCGCCTGGGTGCCGAACCTGCATTACGTTCACCCGATTAACGATCAGTTCGCCGTAGGCGGCTCTGTCACCAGCAACTACGGCCTGGCGACCGAATTCAACGACGGCTACACCGCGGGCGCTTACGGCGGTAAAACCGATCTGGAAACCCTGAACCTGAACCTGAGCGGCGCTTACCGCCTGGATCAACATTTCAGCTTCGGCCTGGGCTTTGATGCCGTCTACGCCAGAGCCAAACTGGAACGCTACGCTGGTGAATTGCCGAAGCTGCTTGCCGGTCAAGGCCTGCAAACCGGTAAATTAACGCCTCAGCAAGCCGGGATGATTGCTCAAATCCCTGGCGACACCCAGATTTCTCACCTGAAAGGCGATAAATGGGGCTTCGGCTGGAACGCCGGCCTGCTGTACGAAGTGGATGAAAACAACCGTTACGGCTTCACCTATCGCTCTGAAGTGAAAATCAAGTTCGACGGTGACTACAAGAGCAGCCTGCCGGCACAGTACAACCCAATTACCCAGGCGCTGGGCGTGGGCTTACCGTGGGGCACCAGCGGCAGCACCATCCCAGGTTCTCTGGATCTGAACCTGCCGGAAATGTGGGAACTGTCCGGTTACAACAAAGTGGCACCGCAGTGGGCCATCCACTACAGCCTGGCCTACACCAGCTGGAGTCAGTTCCAGGAGCTGAGAGCCACCGGCAGCAACGGTCAAACGCTGTTCCAGAAGCATGAAGGCTTCCGCGACGCTTACCGCATCGCGCTGGGTACCACTTACTTCTACGACGACAACTGGACCTTCCGCGGCGGCGTTGCCTTCGATGACAGCCCGGTGCCGGCACAGAACCGTTCCATCTCCATTCCGGATCAGGACCGCTTCTGGGTCAGTGCAGGTACCTCTTATGCGTTCAACAAAGACGCTTCGGTTGACGTCGGCGTGTCCTACATGCACGGCCAGAAAGTCACCATCAACGAAGGCCCTTACACCTTCAACTCTGTGGGCAAGGCCTGGCTGTACGGCGCCAACTTCAACTACCGCTTCTAATCTCGCTTGAGAAAGATGCCAAAGCGCCCCACGGGGCGCTTTTTCTTTGCCTGCCGCTCGTGGCATAAAAAAACCCGCCTGATGGCGGGTTTTCTTTGGCATAAGGCCAGAGATTACTGCGAGTCGATCTCGTCCAACTCGCCCTGAATCGCCTTGGCGTTCGGGTTCTCTTCCGGCTTGAGCGAACCGCCGTTGGCGATGAAATCGTGGCGCTGGAAGTAAGCCTCGCGCACCATGACATAAGGATCGGAGGAGTTGCGCAGCAGGCCGTCGGAATCCAGCAGTTGGGCGCGAGTTTCGATACCCTCGACCACCCATTTGCCCGCCGACATCCAGAAGGTCAGGTAGCTCAGCATCGGATACAGCGTATCCGCAAAATCACCGCCGTCTTCACGCAGCGTGAAGCTGCCGTAGCCAGGCAACATCACATACGGACCGTAACCCACATCGTAATGGCCCAAGGTGCTGCCGAAACGGTTCGGCTCTTCGCGCGCCAGTTTCGGGTTGGCCATGCCGGCCACGTCGATCAGGCCGCCCATGCCAAGCAGGGTATTCAGGAAGAAACGGTTGAAGTGGATCATCCCACGGTAAGGATCGCCCTTCAGGAAGGCGTTGACCATGCTGGCCGGTTCTTCCAGGTTGGAGGTGAAGTTGCTGATGCCGTTACGCGCCGGCATCGGCACATAGTCGCGCCACGCCACCGCGACCGGGCGCAGGATATAAGGATCCAGGACGTTGTAGTTGAAGTCGAACATCGTCCGGTTAAATCCTTCCAGCGGATCGGAACGCCCTTGCGGCTCGTTGTCTGGCGCGCTGGCACAGCCCACCAGTAATACCGTTGCGAATGCCACCCCAGTCAGGCGAAAATTCATATTTTTCTCCATAAAAACACGTTCGGTCTTATTTTTCAGGGACCTGCTTGTTTATCTGAACGCTAACCTGCTCTTTACCGCTGAATGTCTGCAGCGAGCTTTCGCCGAACCAGTCTCCCGGCTGCGACGTGGCCAATCCGTCCTGTGAGAGGCGCACACGCACCTGCACCTGATGCTGCGCCGAGAGTAGACGCTCGGGCATCATGGCGTTGCTGTCATCCAGAGAGAAAGACAGCGGAAAACGGCTCAGCGGCAATTGTTTTACCGCCACCGGCACCGGGCTGACGCCGTCGGTAACCGAGATGACCAGCGTGCCCTGCGGCGACATGGCTTTCGCCGCCTGCGGTGACAGCGAAACGGTCACATTCAGTTTAACAGTTTCTCCGCCTGCCTGGGCTTTTGCTTGTGCAATGCTGCGCTTTATCACTTCCGCGCGCGGATCGTTGGCCGGCAGAAGCTGCAACATCACCTGCCAGGCGCCGATCGCCTGCTTGAAATCGCCCTGTTCGAAGGCATTGAACGCCAGCAGGCTCAGCACCCGCGGATCGCTGTGATTTTCCGCGATCATGCGCCGCAACAGCTGCGTCGCCTGCTTGTTATCCTCCGGATCGTTGGAGCGAGTCAAGACCTCGGCATAGCCGAGCCGCACTTCCAGACTATTCGGATCCAATTGATAAGCATGGGCAAACGCCTGCGTGGCGGTGGTGGCGTTGTTCAGCGCCATGCCGACGCGCCCCAGCATCATCCAGTCGTTGATGTTGCGATCGTCCTGCTGCAGCTCGGTGCGCAGCCCTAGCCCAAGACGGGCGATCTCTTCCATGCTCAGCGGTTTGGCGCGCTCATTGGCGACGCGCTCGCGCAATTCCGGCATTTGCGCCTGCACCAGATGCCAATCCAACACCTGCGCCAGCCCGCCGGTTTTCAGATAAAAGCCAACCGTCACCACCAACAATAACAGCACGCCCGGCACCAGCGCCCAGCGGTTGATCGGCTTCGCCTGCAGCGCTTGCTGCTCGGCGGGAATGTCGTACAACAGGTTCTGCTGCAGCTCTTTCACCAGCTCCGGGCGCTCGGCCACTACGCCCTGCTGCTCATCCTGCTCCAGTTCGCTGAGGCGATCCTGATAAAACGCCTTGTTCAACGCATCGCGCGTGGCGGCGCTCTGCTTGCCGCGGTGCATCGCCGGCACCACCAGCAGCGCGGCGGCGCCGGCCAGCAACACGCAAATAATCAGCCAAAAAGCCATTAGGGTTTCTTCCTGTCAGTCTCTTGCAACAACGCCGCCAGGCGCTGCCGTTCCCGTTCGGAGAATTCATCGTCTGCCGCTGCACCGGGCCGGCGACGGGTGCGCAGGATCACCACCGCCCCGCCGATCAACACAAACAGCAGCGGGCCGATCCACAAGATCAGCGTCGCCGGCGTTACCGGCGGTTCGTAGGTGACGAAGTTGCCGTAACGCGCCACCATGTAATCGATGATCTGCTGCTTGCTTTGCCCCTGCATCATCAGCTCATACACCTTGGTGCGCATGTCGGCGGCGATGATGGCGTTGGAATCGGCAATGCTGTTGTTTTGGCATTTCGGGCAGCGCAGCTGTTCGGTCAATTCACGATACTGCTGCTCCTGCTCGACGGAGTTAAAGCGATAGGTATCGATCGCCGCAGCGGCGCTCCAGCTCAGCAACGCGGCGCACAGCAGGACAATCAGCCTCATGCTTCACCCCCGTATTTTTTATACAGCGGCAACACTTCCTGCTGCCAGACGCGCTCGTTCATGTCGCCGGCGTGGCGATAGCGAATAATCCCCTGGCCGTCGATAAGGAAGGTCTCAGGCGCGCCGTACACCCCGAGATCCAAGCCCAGCATGCCGTCGCCGTCATACAGGCTGAGGGCATAGGGATTGCCGAGAGAATTGAGCCAGGTCACCGCCTTGGCGCGATCGTCTTTGTAATTCAAGCCGACCACCCGCACACCGCGCGCCGCCAGCGTATTGAGGTACTGGTGCTCCGCACGGCAGGTCGGGCACCAGGTGGCCCAGACGTTGAGCAATATCGGCTTACCGTCGCGCAGCACCGCCTGATCGTAGGTTTTGCCCGGCTGATCCAGCGATTCCAGCCTGAAGGTCGGCACCGGCTTGCCGATCAGCGCCGATTCCAGCATGGTCGGATCTTCGCCGCCGGCGTTGCGCGTCAGCTGCACCATCAGCGCCGCCACCAGCAGCAGAAACAGCACCAGGGGGATAAACAGCAGCTTACGCTTCATGGTTGCGCCTCCAGCTTGCCTTCGCGTTTGAGCTTTTTACTCATGCGGTAACGCGGATCGAGAATGCACAGCAGGCCGCCGATCGCCATAAAGACGCCGCCGAACCAGATCCAGCGCACGAAAGGTTTGTAATACAGACGCACCGCCCAGGAGCCGTCTTCCAGCTCCTCGCCCAGCGCCGCGTACAGATCGCGGCTGAAACCGCCGTCGATCGCCGCCTCGGTCATCATGCTGCGCGCCACGCTGTAGTAGCGTTTCTCTGCGCGCAGCGTCGCCTCTGGCTTGCCGTTGCGCGTGACGTCGATGATGCCGACGCCGCCGCTGTAGTTCGGGCCGCGGATGTCGTGCACGTCGCGGAACACGAAGTGATAGTTGTGGATATCCACGCTGTCGCCGGCCTTCATCCGCACGTCGCGCTCCACGCTGTAATTCTGGCTGAAGGCGATGCCGATCACCGTCACCGCCACGCCGAGGTGGCCGAGCACCATGCCCCAGTGGCTGCGGGACAGCTGACGCAGGCCGCGCCAGAAACCGTGACGATGGGTGGCGCGCTCATGCAGCTCCATCAGCGTCAGGATGATCACCCACAGCGCCATGATCAGGCCCACCACCGTCATGCCGGCGATGCTGTCCTGCAACAGCCACGGCAGCAGGATTGACAGCACCAGCGTCGCCAACAGCGCCACGCCGAGGCGGCGCCACAGCTTGCTCGGCTCATCGCGGCGCCAGCGCACCAGCGGGCCGATGCCCAACAGCAGCGCCAACGGCGCCATCAGCCAGGTGAACATGGTGTTGAAGAACGGCTCACCGATCGAGATGCTGCCCAACCCCAGCTGTTTGTGCACCAGCGGCAGCAACGTGCCCAGCAGCACCACCAGCATGGCGGCGATCAGCAGCACGTTGTTGCCCAGCAGAAAGGTCTCGCGCGAGAAGGTTTCGTGCTGCACTCGGCTGCGCACCTGGCCGCCTTTGACCGCGTACAACAGCAGCGAGCCGCCGATCACGATCACCAGATAGGCGAGGATAAACATGCCGCGCGCCGGATCGGAGGCGAAGGAGTGCACCGAGACCAGCACGCCGGAGCGCACCAGGAAGGTGCCCAGCAGGCACAGCGAGAAGGCAGTGATCGCCAGCAACACCGTCCAGGCTTTGAACGTGCCGCGTTTTTCGGTCACCGCCAGCGAATGCATCAGCGCGGTGCCGGCCAGCCACGGCATAAAGGAGGCGTTTTCCACCGGATCCCAGAACCACCAGCCGCCCCAACCCAGCTCATAGTAGGCCCAGGCCGATCCGAGCACGATGCCCAGCGTGAGGAACACCCAGGCGGCGGTGGTCCACGGGCGCGACCAGCGCGCCCAGGCGGTATCGAGCCGGCCTGCCATCAGCGAAGCGATAGCGAACGCAAAGGCGACCGAGAAGCCGACATAGCCCATATACAGCAGCGGCGGGTGGAAGATCAGGCCGATATCCTGCAGCAGCGGGTTGAGATCGCTGCCGTCGATTGGAAAATTCGGCAGCGTACGGGTGAACGGGTTGGAGGTCATGATGATGAACAGCAGGAAACCGGCGGTGATCATCCCCATCACCGACAGCACCCGCGCCACCGCATCCTGCGGCATCGCCCGGCTGCACAGCGCCACCGCCAGCGACCAACAGCTCAGCAGCAGCACCCACAGCAGCAGCGAACCTTCATGCGCCCCCCAGGTGGCGGCGATGCGGTAATACACCGGCAGTTGAGTATTGGAGTTGGTGGCCACGTAGGCGACGGTAAAATCGTTGACCACGAAGGCGTGCACCAGGCACAGGAACGCCAGCGCAATCGCGGCGAACATGCCGTAGGTCAGCGGCCGCGCCACCGCCATCATGCGGCTGTCCTGCCGCGCCGCGCCCCACTGCGGGTAAATGCTCAGCAGCAGCGCAATCGCCAGCGCCAGGCACAGCAGAAAACTGCCCAGTTCCGGCATCATGACTTGGCACCCTCCGCCTGCGGCGCGCTATACGCCTGCGCCGGCCCTTGGTGGTTCTCTTTCATCGCGTCGGCCACTTCCGGCGGGGTGTATTTCTCATCGTGTTTGGCCAACACTTCGCGCGCGTTGACCACGTTGCCCTCACCCAGCACGCCCTGCGCCACCACGCCCTGCCCTTCGCGGAACAGATCCGGCAGAATGCCGGTGTAGGTCACGCCGATCGCGCCGCGCGCGTCGTAAATCTTGAAGCTGACCTGCAGCGTATTGGGATCGCGCTTCACCGAGCCGGGCATCACCATGCCGCCGATGCGCAGCCGCTGGCCGACTTCGGGCTTCTCATGGTTTTCGCCCTTGCCCTGCAGGATTTCCCCCGGGGTGTAGAACAGATCGATGTTGGAGCGCAGCGCGTACAGCATCAGGGTCGCGGTCAGCGCGATGCCGATCAGCACAACGATCGCCAGATAAAGGCGGCTTTTACGACGTGGATTCACAATGATTTCTCCCGCGGTGCGGCGGATTTTTGTTTTGATTGTTGCGCATGGCGAATGCGCCGCTCGCGCGCCTGACGCCGGCCGATCTCGGCGAGCAGTTGCCGCCGCTGCCAGACGGTGTGCGCCACCAGCCCCAACAGCGAAATCAGCGTGGCGGCGACCGCCAGCCAGACATAGAAGGCGTAGCCGCCCATGGCGAAAAACGCCGACCAGGAATCGAACGCGGCGTTCATGACTGACGCTCCTTATTCACCAGCCCGGCGACCCACGGGCGCTGGCGCTCCTGGAACAGGATCAGATTGCGCAGGCGCATCAGCGTCAGCGTGACGAACAGCAACAGGTAGCCGAGGATCGCCCAGCGCAGCGGGGTGCGCATGCTCGGCGCGATGGACTGCTGCATATTGGTCGAGCCCTGATGCAGCGTATTCCACCATTCAACGGAGAAATGGATGATCGGAATATTCACCACGCCCACCAGCACCAGAATGCCGGCGGCGCGGCCCGCCAGGCGGCGGTCTTCGAAGGCGTTATACAGCGCGATGACGCCCATATAGAGAAACAGCAGCACCAGTTCGGAGGTCAGACGCGCGTCCCACACCCACCAGGTGCCCCACATCGGCTTGCCCCAGGCAGAGCCGGTCACTAACGCAATAAAGGTGAACACCGCGCCGATCGGCGCCATCGCCGCCACCACGGTATCGGACATTTTCATCTGCCACACCAGGCCGATAAACGCCGCCACCGCCATCGAGGCGTAGATGCCCATCGACCACATGGCCGCCGGCACGTGAATATAAATGATGCGGAAGCTGTCGCCCTGTTGATAGTCTTTCGGCGCGAAACCAAAGCCCCAGGCCCAGCCGAACAGCAGGCAAACCGCCGCCGCCAGCCCCAGCCAGGGGATGAAGCGGCCGCAGACGTGATACAGCCGCTCGGGCCGCGCCAGTTGATGTAACCATTTCCACATTGTCGTCAGTGCTCACGGTAATTTTTGTGCGTCGGCCGCCCCGAGCGATCGAAACGGCGAAAATCTTCTGCGGGGTACGCTCTTGTCGGCCTTGCCCCGTATGTTCATTCAATCAGTTAGCTAGTGTACGCTCACTCGCAGCGCCGCCGCGGTGGCAAACGGTGCCAATGTCACGCTGCCCGCCAGCATCGCGCCGAGTATCGCCAGATAACCGTCGATCGGCATGCCCATCGAGGCGGCGTCGATCGCGCCGGTGGCGAAGATCAGCACCGGGATATACAGCGGCAGCACCAGCAGGCTGAGCAGCACGCCCCCTTTGCGCAGACCGACGGTCAACCCCACGCCGATAGCGCCTATCAGGCTCAGCGTCGGCGTGCCGAGCAGCAGCGTCCCCGCCACCGCCAGCCAGGTCTGCATGTCGAGCGACAGCAGCAGCGCCACCAGCGGCGACAGGATCAGCAACGGTAATCCCGTCACCACCCAGTGAGCACACACTTTGCCCAGCACCGTCATCGGCAGCGGCGTCGGCAGCAGCAACAGCTGCTCCAGCGAACCGTCGAGAAAATCGTCGCGAAACAGCCGCTCCAACGAGAGCAGCGAGGCCAGCAGCGCCGCCACCCACACGATGCCCGGCGCAATGCGCGCCAGCAACTGCGGCTCAGGGCCAATCCCCAACGGGAACAGCGTGATGACGATCAGGAAAAACCACAGCGGGTTGACGATCTCCGAACCTTTACGGCAGGCGATTTTCAATTCGCGACGCAGCAGGGTCAAAAACATCACAAACTCCCCGCGTCGTGTTCCGCCAACCGGATTCTGCCCACCGTTTGGCTGACGCCGGCCAAATCCTGGTGCGTGGTCAACAATACCATGCCGCCCCGCTGCGCATGTTGTTCAAAAAGGCTAATCAACTCGGCCACGCCCTGTTTGTCGATCGCCGTTAGCGGCTCATCGAGGATCCACAGCGGCGCCGCGCTCAGCCACAGGCGCGCCAGCGCCACGCGCCGCTGCTGCCCCGCCGACAGCTGCGCCACCGGCAGATCTTCATAACCCACCAGCCCCACCTGCTCCAGCGCGCGCCAGATGGCCTGATGATCGGCGGCGCCGCGCACCGCTTGATAAAACTGCAGATTTTCGAAGGGCGTCAATACGGCCTTGATGCCGGGCTGATGGCCGATAAACAACAAGTCTTGCTGGTAGGCTGCACGATCGCGCAACGTGCTGCGCCCGCGCCAGTACACCTCGCCGCCGTCCGGCCGCGCCAGACCGGCGAGAATGCGCAGCAGGCTGGTCTTGCCCGCGCCGTTCGGCCCTTCTACCTGAATGATATCGCCCGGCTGAACTGAAAAGCTTAGCTCGCTAAACAGGATGCGCTCATCGCGCACGCAACTCAGACTTTTGGCTTCCAGCATCGGGGAACTCATATTTTTCTTTGGGATAGCGAATCATAGCATAAGCCTTTCCCCGCACGCAGCCCGCGGCGGGCGCGCCAACGGGACAATATGGCGAGCAGGATCAAGAATGCGTGGAAAAAACCGGCGGATTTTAACTCTTGTTACCTTTTTCTGTATTTCGCCGCATTTAGGCCGGGCAGCTACGCTTAATGACGTGAACTCACCCTTATTGAGCAGGAGCGACAGCATGAACGAACAGCAGCGCCAGGAGCACGAGCAGGATGAGACGATGCAGGTAGAGAGCGAAGAGCAGGAACAGGGCAAGCGCGAAATCGAAGTCAGGGAAGAGAATCTGCCGTCGCGCGCGGCGGCGGTACATGAACAGATCCGGATGGAGGGCGAAAAAGAGCTGGAGCGCGACGGGCTGGCGTTACTGTGGTCGGCAGTCGCCGCCGGGCTGTCGATGGGCGCCTCGCTGGCGGCGAAAGGCATTTTCCACGCCCGTCTGCCGGACGATCCCAGCCGTTTTTTCATCGAGAACCTCGGCTACACCTTCGGTTTTATCATCGTCATCATGGCGCGCCAGCAGCTGTTTACCGAAAACACCGTCACGGCTGTGTTGCCAGTCATGCATAAACCCACGCCGCGTAACCTGCTGATCCTGCTGCGCCTGTGGGGCGTGGTGCTACTCGGCAACCTGATCGGCACCGGGCTGGCGGCGCTGGCGTTTACCCATATGCCGCTGTTCGACACCGAAACACGCGGCGCCTTCATCAGCCTGGGCGAAGAGGTGATACGCCATACGCCGGGAGAAATGTTCGCCAACGGCATTCTGGCCGGCTGGATCATCGCTACCATGGTATGGATGTTCCCGGCCGCCGGCGCGGCGAAAATCTGGGTGATCGTGCTGATGACCTATCTGGTGGCGATTTGCGATTTGACCCATATCGTGGTCGGTTCGGTAGAGATCCTGTATCTGGTGTTCAACGGCGCGATTGGCTGGCGAGAATTCGTTTATCCGTTCGCCTTGCCGACGCTGGCGGGCAATATCATCGGCGGCACCTTTATCTTTGCGCTGATAAGCCATGCGCAAATCCGCAACGATTTGAGCGCCAAAAATAAGGCGGCGCGCGTGCAAGAGGAAAAACGGCGCCACGGCGGGGAAAAACCGTGATCGCCGTCGGTTAGCCGAGGAAATTTCGGCGCGAACTGGCGAGGTATTGAGCAAACGCGCCGCTAAGCGCTTATTCTGCGGGTAAAAAAAGGTATAATGCCCCGGCAGCTTCGGTTGCCGACCCGCAGCGTCCCCGTAGTTAAACGGATATAACAAGCCCCTCCTAAGGGCTAGTTACTGGTTCGATTCCAGTCGGGGACACCATCCTTTCTTATCAAGCCATTCTCCATCATCTGCACCCGCAATCCGCCCTTTTCCCCTGTACAGACACGGTTTGCCCGCGCGTTATGATTGGCGTTAATTAAAAAACTTGATATCCGTCGGCGTTGAGATCGTCGCCGCCTCCCCCCTGGCCTGCAACTTGCCCGTCTCATCATCGAAATCGAACAGGGTCACGGTATTGGTGAACACATTCGTGGCATAGAGGTAGCGGCCTCCGACATCGAACGCGAGCGCACGCGGTTCAATGCCGCCGGCTTGATAGCGCGCCGGCGCGCCTGGCAGACCATTCTTGGCAATGCTTAATACCAGCAGTTGATTATCGCTGCCGCGATTGGTGGCAATAAGATATTTTCCGCTCGGGCTAAGGATAATGGCTCCGCCGCTTTTAAATTCCGCCGAGTCCTGCCCACCGTTCAGCTTCACTTTCCCCAGCGGCGTCAATCGATGGTCGTTGACGGCAAACGCCTCGATGTCGCCCGCCATTTCGGTGATGACATAGGCATATTCGCCTTGCGGCGAGAACACCATGTGCCGTGGACCGGCGCCGGGTGCAAAGCTGACATCGCGCGAGGCATCCGCCTGCAACGGCTGCGCGCTATCCGAACGGTAGCGATAGGCGTGCAGCTTGTCCCCGCCAAGATCCGCCGCATACAGATAGTTGCCATCGCGGCTGAAGGTGGTGGAGTGCGCATGGCCCCCTTCCTGACGCCCCTGCACGGCGCCGGAACCTGATGTAAACGGATAATGCTGCACGGACTCACCCAGCTTGCCGTCGGCGCCAATCGGCAATGCCGTCACGCCCGCGCCACCTTGAGTGACGGAGTAGTTGGCGACAAACAGATACCGGCCATCCGGGCTGAGTGTGGCATGCGTCGGCTGCCGGCCTGCACTGTTCACCGTATTCAGTACCCGGACGGCGCCGTCTTGGCCTATCGCCAACGCGGTCACCGTTCCCGCGTCCTCTTCATTGGTGACATAGGCAAAACGGCCATCGCGAGATTTTACGATCCACGACGGGCTTTTCATCTTAATCACATCGAGCGGCGTTAACGTGCCGTCGCCATTCACCGCCAGGCGATAGAGCCCTTCACTGGGATGCGCCGGTTTCTGCACCGCCGGCGCATCTGGAATATGGGTCCAGGTTCCGACCAACGCTATTTTCTGATGTTCCTGCTTATTTGCCATCGCATTTCCTGAAAACATGAAAAAAATTAACACCACCGTAAATTTAATGGCCTGCTGACCTAAACCGGCAACCCTTGTTCGGCCAGGCGCAGGTAATGTAAAAGGTAGCATAAAGCGAACCTGTTGGCGTTTATTAATCGGGTCGAGGCTTTTTTCTCTATTCATGATGTCTTCTTGCCTTATCACTAGGTTACAGGAATAAGTATATCGACATTGATAACATTACCATTTAAATTATCTTGTCTATATAACTCGATAAAAAAGCTCTCCCGCATTTTGACATTGATAGCCGGCAGATAGATGTCGTATATTCCTTCGAAAAATTTAACGTACTCTGACAACTCCCCCATAAAGGGGATGACAATATATCTACCCATAGGGATATAAAAATTAAAAATAGAATGAAAAACCTCTGGTTCCTTGCTGCTGGAATGCCATTTATGGCTCCTGTTCTTTTCGACATTACACACCCCTCGCTGCTTGCTTAACCATTTCTCATTGGTCTGTGCAATGTCACTGGCATCTCTGTATTTTCTTATAGAATGAAAAATCAGTGCCTTGTAATGCTTTAACATCTCAATGTCATCCGGCATGACCGCGTGGTAGAAATAGGGTTTCTTGTCGTTGCCATATGGCGGGATCTGCATGGAAAAATCCCACCCCCTGCTGTTCCTGAAGCTGTTGGGCGTTTCGCCAAAGAAACGTTTGAATGCCCGCGTGTAACATTGCTGAGAGGCAAACCCGGATGCCAGGGCAACATCCAATATATTTCCTTGGTGCTGTTTGAGCAGAATAGCAGAGCGACTCAGTTTTCTATTCCTTATATAAGTCCCGAGCGTTATGCCAAAATAATGCTTAAACAGCCGTTGCAAATGCCATTTAGAGTAGCCTGAAATAATGGAAACCTTTTCAACTGACAGCCCCTCGACAATATTCTTCTCCATATACTCCAACACCTGTACAAGAATATCTTTTCTGTAATCCATATGTGCTCCTTGCCTTTATAAGATTTGCGTCCTTTTTATTAAAATCGTTAACCAAACAAACCAAGTCATTAAGATTAATCCTAAAAAAAATCACCCTGCCAATTCATTTTTTACGGCATAGGAAAAACTATCGCATAAATAACTGAAAATGATCATGTTATATAAATCCCGCCATGGGAAACCCATAAAACAAAATCAAGCCATGTAAAATGCACTCATCAAAGATGCACTTGCCACACCTGGTGGAATCACACTTTTTGTTAATTGTTTTACCTTAAAGTGTTTTTTTTACAGCCGGATTGCATGGCCGAATAGGAATTTCATCATCACAAATGAAAACGCATTTTATAGTTTGGCCCGCCGATAAATATTACTGCGGCCGATATGTAAAAGGATGATCGTCAGTCAAAGAAAACAAGAGGGGTAAGCTCAGGAATTGAACGTTGTTCTCAATAATCTCGCGTCGCAATAGCACATTTCTTTTTTATCGTTCCAGCGCAGAGAAAACGGATGTTTTAACCAACCTTGCTCGATGCCCTGTTTTACAAACCACGCCCATAGGGAGCCACGTCCACTCCCGTGAACCGCACACCTCTCCCCCGGTAAAATACCGAGCCGACTCGCCCCGTGCCTTGTCGCCAGAACGGCCTACGGCCCCAAACAAAAAGCCCAGCACGTGAGGCTGGGCTTTTCATTCAACAAATGGATTAATCAGTCAGGTTATCGATCTCTGCCGATCGGTGTTTACGCAACAGATACAGCAGCAAAGATACTCGTCGTTCGGTGCGTTCCGGGGTATCCGGTGGCAGGTTGTAGCGCAAGGTGTAGCGCTCGTTGTTCTCGTTGCAAAAATCGATGACGAGCACGGGGGCTGACGCCCCCGCCACTTTTCGATAATTCAGCGAGATGCACGACAGGTTTTTCTTCATCTCAACTTACCGCGACGGTACGACGGGTGGATTCAGCAATCCGCCCCACGCCCGCGCTCAGCGCGGCGCCCAACAGCAGCACCAACAGGGAGCCCCATGCGGCGCGAGACAGCTGTTTGGCCGCTTCATCGGCCGCTTCGCGCGCCTTTTGTTCGGCCTGCGCCTTGAGTTTTTCCACTTTTTGCACCGCCTGCTGGTAAGCCTGAGCGTAGTTATCGACGATTTGGCTCGCTTCGTCGCGGCTCTTCCCGGTGCGCGCGGCAACGATATTCACCAGCGCGTTCTTATCGGCGGCGCTCAGCGTCGGCTCTCCGGACTGTTTGACGCGTTCGAACCACTGCTTAAGCTCGGTGGCGGCCTGCGCAGGATCGGCAGCGGCATCCATGGCTGATTGTTTGCCGTCAGCGGCCACCCGATCGGCCTTCTGTTCCAACCGTGCAGGATCCAACTCCGGCTTACCGGTCTGCTTAAGCGTGGCGTTCAACTGGTTTTCCAGACTTCCCCAGTCCAGGCTGATGCCGTTTTTATCCAGCTGTTGCTTGAGGCCTTCGCCCACGTTTGGCGCCGCCGCCGCCAGGCCGCTGCCCGCCAGCGAAAGCCCCTTGCCCACCGCGCTGCCCGCCAGTCCAACCACGCCACTTGCCAATGAAACCATCAGCCAGGTGGTCAGCAAGGTGGTGATAGACCAGCTCAGCAGGCCATGCAAGCCGCCGCGGTTCGGCGCGGTGCGCCCGGCGACGAACGCGCCAGCGGCCAGCGCCACCAGCGTTGAAACCAGCAGCCAGATGCCGGTGCCGGTGCCAAAGCCGCTCAGCGGATTGCCCTGTTGCATCATATCCACGGCCTGGGCGCCAATAGCCGTACCCAGCACGCTGAATATCAGATAAGTCACCAGCGCCACGGCACTCCCGGCCAATATCGAGCCCCATGACACCTGAAACGCAAAGCGATTTGATTCATAGACAGTGGTCATCGTTGTTCCTTATATTTTCTGGACAAGTGATTGCACGCACGGCGGATAACCGCGCAGACAAATTCAGTCTGCCGCGCGGCGTCGTCGGCCGTCCCGGTTCATTTGCGCCAGAATGACTAGTGCATTCACACCCTGCGAATTCGCACGTTATGCACTAAGCTGCTCAGCGAGTAGCGTAATCTGCGGCCCCCGCCAGAGGCCGCCCCCTTCTGTCTAGCGGAGAATCCATGAGCCAATCCGTCCTCGCCAGCGAAACCCAGCGCGGCCACCTGCAGCAAATCATCTCCGGCTTGTCCGACGGCGTGATCCTGACGGATACCGAGCAAACCCTTCTCTGGGCCAACGAGGCCGCGCTCGCCATGCATGGCGTGGGTCATCAGAAAGCCCTGGGGGCCAATGCCGGCGAGTACGCGGCGCGTTTTGCCCTGCGCTATCGCAACAATCATCCGCTGGCGCTGGAACAGTACCCGCTGAGCCGGGTTGCCGATGGCGAGACCTTTACCGATGTGGTGGTGGAAGTTCGGCGGTTAGACGATCCGGACAGCTTCTGGGTGCACCGCCTGCGGAGCCTGATCGTCACCGATCCGCAGGGGCAGCCGGAGCTGCTGGCGCTGATCCTGAGCGATGCTACCGAGTGGGCCAGCGCGGAGCAGCGTTTTGAAAAAACCTTCAACGCCAACCCGGCGCCGGCGGTCATCTGTCGGCTAAGCGACCTGCGCTACGTCAAGGTCAATCAAGGGTTTCTGGATATGACCGGTTATCAACGCGAACAGGTCATGGGCCGTTCGGTTTATGAAGTGGATGTCCTGGAACAAGCGGAGCACAAAGAGCTGGCGGTACAGCGCCTGGGAGAAGGCGCCACCATTCCGCAGATGGAGGCCGAGCTGAAACTGCCCGGTGGCGGAAGCAAGCTGGTGGTGGTTGCCGGCCAACCATTGGACTTCAATGAAGACGATTGCATGCTGTTCACATTCACCGATCTCGAACCCCGACGCCAGGCTGAATCGGCGCTGCGAGAAAGCGAAGAGCGATTCGCCAAGGCATTTCGCCTGAGCCCGGTGCCAACGCTACTGTGCACCGCAGACGAGCGGCGCGTGCTGGATGTCAACGAAGCCTTCACCCGCACCACCGAGTACGAGGCCGAAGCCTTGATCGGCAAGACGGTCGATGAGATCCAGTTTATTGACGATCCCGAGGCAAGCCGCCGGCTGTTTGCCGCCCTGGAAAAAGGCGGTAACGTCGAAGGGCTGGACATCCAGGTGCGCAAGAAAGGGAGTGAGCTGATCGACTGCGTGGCCTCGGCGGACGCCATCAGCATCCACAATGCGCCCTGTTATCTGTTGGTCTTGATGGACATTACCGAACGCAAACGCTCGGAGCTGGAGCTGGTGAGCGCCATCGAAGAAGTGATGCAGGACGCTTCCTGGTTCAGCCAAACCCTGATCGAAAAACTGGCTAACGTGAAAAGCATCAACCGGCCCGACCAGGCCAGATTTAACGCCAGCGATCTCACGCCGCGCGAGCGCGATGTGCTGGAATTGATTTGCGAGGGGCTGCCGGACAAGAAAATCGCGGCGCGTCTCAATCTGGCGCTCAACACCATTCGCAACCATGTCGCGACGGTCTATTCCAAACTGGGTGTGCATAGCCGCAGCGAAGCCATCGTCTGGGCCAGAGAACGCGGGCTGTTTACCGGTGGGCCGAGCGCCAGGAACAGCAAGTAGCCTGCAAATGCACTATCCGCACCGATGCAAACGCCCCTTATAGGCACCCGATGTAGTGCATAACATGGAAATGCAAATGCAAGCTTTCGCCCTGTGCGGAAGCCAAACGGATCGAACCTTAGGAGCGCATCATAATGAACAGCGAAAAAGCCGATGGCATGATAGAGAAAGTGGCGGGCAAAGCGCAGGAAATGGCGGGCGACGTTACCGGAAACGAACGTTTGCAAGCCGAAGGCGCCACGCGCTATGCAGCGGGCGCGCTGCAAGAAAAATACGGCGAAGCCCTGAGCTGTACCGGCAGCATGATGAAGAAAAACCCAATCGTCGCGTTGGCTTTGATTGCCGGCGCAGGCCTATTGACCGGCCTGCTGCTGCGCCGCCGTTGATGCGCGCCGACGAGCAAACCGCTTTTCACTGAATGCCGGGCCCGGTGGGTAGCCATCAGGCCCGGTCCTCTCGGCCAAAGAGCAAACACAGCGGGTGCGCCGAATTATCATAGTGAAGCCGCTATATCCCTCATAGATAGGCGTATTTAGTCGCCGCTTAACCGCAGCCATGTTATTTTACTCACCGATTCCCGACGCTCATCGTCTTCTCACCCCAAGCCATCCGCCCGTTATTTACGGTCATGAGGCAATAAATCAGCTTACCCTCAGCATCACTGAAATCGTCAGTTTAACATCCGAATATATTCACCAACCTGGGTTTATCCCTTTCTCCATTAAATGTTAGTATCGCTGCATTGCGCGCACGGAGAAATAACATGTTCCCCAGTAGAAAATATTCACAACGGGCCACCCCGCTGACCAGCTATCAATTTTCCCGGCTGCATACTTTCGAATGCGTCGCCCGTCATTTATCTTTTGCGCTGGCGGCGCAAGAATTGTCGATCACCCCCAGCGCCGTGAGCCATCGCATTAATTTGCTCGAAAAGGAGTTGGGCTTTCTGCTATTCCAGCGTTTTCATCGCAGAATTACCCTGACGCCGGAAGGTGAGCGCATGCAATGGGCGCTGGACAGTTCCTTCAACACTTTGAATCAGGAAATTCTGGATATCAAAAATCGCGAGTTGACGGGGACATTGACGCTCTACTCGCACCCATCCCTGGTGCAATGTCTGCTGCTGCCGCGCATCGGCGACTTTATCGCCCAACACCCCACCATTCACCTCAATATTCTGACCGGGCAAGAGATCATCAACCTGGCCAACCGTGGCGTGGACCTGGCGATGTACTTCGGCAAACTGCCCTCTGGGCGGCATCTGGACGAAGCCTTTATGCAGGAATCAATGGTGCCGATCTGCACCCCGCAGTACGCCGCCGCGCATAATCTGTACGACGCGCCGGAAAACCTGGCCCACTGCACGTTGCTGCACGATCGCTACAATTCTGGCGAAGATGAATGGCAAACCTGGTCGCAACACTTTGCGCTGGGGTTGGATACCGACAGCAAAAGCATGGAGTTCGACCGCTCCGATCTTGCGGTGCTGGCCGCCACGCGGCACCTTGGCGTCGCCATGGGGCGGCTCAATCTGGTGCAGGATTGGATCAAAAGCGGTGAGCTGATCATCCCGTTCAGCAATATGACCGTGCCCTGTGAGCACTGCTATTTTACCTCGACCATCTCCGAACGGCAGTGGCCGAAAATCCTCGCCTTTAAACAGTGGATCATGAAGACCTTTCCTCTGGCCTGACGGCCAGAGGCTTATTTCCATATGTTGGGGGAATAAGAGAAGTGCAGCGCACAGGCATAAATGCGCCCGTCTTTTGAATAGGAGATGTATTTCCGATTTTTATCCCAGGCCAGCAGGGAATTATTGGCAAAGTAATAAACTTCCAACGCCATCCCGTTAGCCAACTTTGACCAGCCTCGGCTTCTTATTACGGTCAAATCGCCGTTATCGCTGAGCGTAATCAGCGGCACGCCCCAGGCATAGCGAGATATTTGCAGTTGAATAATGAATTGGCTTTCGCAGCTTATTTGGTAGCTCTGTACATCAACATCCATAATTTATATTTTTGGTGCCACCCTTCGGTCAACATAAATAAGATATGAGCAACTCACTACGACTAGCCCCAGCACGATCAGCAAAGCACCCAATACAAACTCAATTTGCAGCGGTTCGCCGAGAATGACGACACCCGCCAGGATACCGAATACCGGGGTCATAAAGGTAAGAATGCCCAGCGAAGAAGCCTGATAGCGGCGCAACAGTGAAAACCAGATCAGGTAGCTGAAAAACGACACGATCACCGTTTGGAACAGCAAACTGCCCCAGACCACCGTGCTCATGACGGCGTGCAAATTGCCCGTCGCTATCGCCAGCAGCGACAGCAGCACGCCGGCGCCCGTCAACTGAAACAGCAGCGTCTGTTTGGCGGGGCACTCCGCCAGACGGGTGGTGCGAATCACCAGAGTAGAACCGCCCCAGGCGATCCCCGCCAGCAGGCCGTAGAGATCGCCTTTCAGCCGCTCGGCACCGCCGCTTTCCCCGGCCATGCCCGACATGGCCAGCACCACGCCGCCAAAGGCGATGAGCATGCCAAACCACTGCATCGGCGACAGGCGCTCCTGATGAATAAGAAAATGCAGGCCAAGCGCGGAAAACAGCGGCGCGGTGTACAAAAACACCGCCATATGTGAAGCACTGGTGTAACGCAGCCCCTCGGAGACAAAAAAGAACTCCAGCGCAAACAATCCCCCCACGCTCAAACCGGCGCACAGCGTAGCGCGATCCCAGGTGAAGCGTTCGCCGCGGCAGCGCGCCAGCAGATAAACCCCCAGTGCGGCGAGACCCGAGCGAATGGCAATCTGCAGCACCGCCGACATGTCCGACTCTGCCGCCTTGATCGCCACCTGCTGCATCCCCCAGATGGCGCATAGCATCACCATGGCGGCGGCAGCTCTGCCGTCGATACCAATTCTTGCATTCATAATAAGTTCTCGCCGCCGTTGGAATAATAACAGGCTGCCGTCGTCTTATTCTTTATAAACCACGATTTCCTGATAAAGTTTAATAACCTCACCATCGCTGTCTACGGCGTCGGTATATTCGGTTTGCTGCGCCAAATGAATCACCTTCCATCCTTTACGCGCCAGTTCAGGGATCGTCAGGCGCCCCACGCCGCGGCAGGTAAACAGGGTATCGTCGGACAACCTGAGCTTGCTAACCTCAGCATAATCATAAGCTTGAGAATGGCAAACGTGCGACTCCGCCGCCATCGCCGGTAATGAAAACAACCCCACTAACAACATTAACAGGTTTCTCATGGCGACCTCCCAATCGCTTATTTATCCCGACCGATTGCGCAGCTAAAGGCCAACGTTAATACGGCGGTGACAGGCTAAAATCAATTATCTCTTGCACGGTTGAAATTACAGGCAGGCGCCGGTGGCTGACAAATGAAAAATATAAACCTTGGCGTTAAATGAATTCATCCAAGCGGAGAGGCATGCATAGCGCCCGTTTTCGCCGCACGAAATGGTCAAAAACCGGCCAATAATTAGCAAGAAAAGTAATTATTTATCTCGTCGTTTATGTTACAAATGCCGCCCGCCGCGAAAACACTAAAAAACACCGTCAAAATGCGCAAAAATGCAGCTTTTTGCGCAAAACATCGGCATGGCGGCGCTGATGGGGGCGGTCATACATAAAACAGGGATAACACATGGCAATGAAATTGCGCGTAGTGACTCAGGCAGTGGCGCTGGGTCTGGCGATCGGCAGTGCGTCGTTCGCCGCTCAGGCGGAAATCACCCTGCTGAAGCAAGATCCGCAGGCCGGCGATCCGCTCAGCCGCCTGAACTTCACCGTTGGCGGCAGCATCCGTCCGCAGTTCAACAACATGACGGGCGACGGTGACAAGGGCTCCTACAAGCGTAACGGCTTCGACGGCGGCACCCGTTTCCGTTTCGCGGCGGACTACTACCTGTTCGACGATATCAGCTGGATCAGCTACTACGAGCTGGGTGTGAACATTCCGGCGCTGTTTGACTGGGATCATCACTATGCCGACGGCGCGCGAAACACCAGCCGCCGCATGCTGTATACCGGCCTGAAGAGCAAAACCTGGGGACAGATGACCTTCGGCCAGCAGAACAGCGTTTACTATGATGTCGTCGGTGCCAAAACCGACATCTGGGACTACGACATGCTGGCTCAGGCGCCGGGCAACGGCATCAACGGCGACTACGACGGCTCTTACCGTTCACGCAAAATGCTGAAGTACAAAAATAGCTTCGGCGATGCGGACGTTTACGCTTCGTACCTGTTCAGCGACAGCGACTACCTGCCGGGCAACGGCCTGCGCTATAAGCGCAAAGGCGGCGGCTCACTGGGCGTGGATTACCACATTACTCAGGATCTGACCTGGGGCACCGCCTGGAACTACACCCGCGCCGAAATGCGCAACCCGTCCACCAGCGGCAGCAAAAGCTACGACCAGAACATCGTCGGCACCGCCATCAGCTGGAAACCGGACAACTGGACGCTGACCTTCGGCGGCGGTTACTACCACGACTTCCTGACCACCAAGAAAGCCGACATCAACAATTACTTCGCCGGCGACGCGTGGGGCATCGAGTACCTGGCCGGTTATACCGTGCCGGTTGGTCAGTACGCGGTGAAATCGGTGATGCCGTACTTCATGGGCGATCGCCTGGAATACGTCACCGGCCGCAACTACCAGCGCATCGACAACGGCCTCGGGGTTACCGTGCAGTTTGACTACGGCTTCCGCGTTGACGTAGAGCATGTGCTGACATCGAGCACCGACAACCTCGGCGATATGACCGTGGTGCGTCTGCGCTACGACTTCTGATTGCTCAGAACGTAAAAAAGGCCGCGCAAGCGGCCTTTTTCGTTGATTGAAGCAGCGTCAGAAACCGCCGCGCGCCGAGCGCCCAACCGCTTCGCCCAACTGCCACACCGCCATGGCGTAGTGGGTGCTGTGGTTATAGCGGGTGATGACGTAGAAGTTCGGCAAGCCGTACCAATACTGGTAGCCGGTGCCAACGTCCAGCCGCAGCAGGCTGGCCTCCTGATTATCGCCGAGCGAACCCTGTGGGCTTAGGCCGGCTTCCGCCAGCGCGGCAACCGAATAGCGAGTCTTGAAGCCGTTTTCCAGCCCCGGCGCCTGGCCGTTGGCCTGGATGGCGACCGGTTCGCCTTTGGACCACCCGTGCGCCTTGAAGTAATTGGCCACGCTGCCGATGGCATCGACCGGATCCCACAGGTTGATATGACCATCGCCGTTAAAGTCGACCGCATAGCTTTTGAAGGAGGAAGGCATGAACTGCCCGTAGCCCATCGCGCCGGCGAAGGAGCCACGCAGCTCGAGCGGATCGTCGCCTTCGGTGCGCGACATCAGCAGGAAGGTTTCCAGCTCACCGGCGAAGTAATCGGCACGGCGCGGATAGTCAAAGGCCAGCGTCGCCAACGCATCGATAATGCGGGTTTTACCCATTACGCGGCCCCAGCGGGTCTCCACGCCGATAATCCCCACGATGATCTCCGGCGGCACGCCGTACACCTGCCAGGCACGCTGCAGCGCATCCTGATATTGGTTCCAGAACACCACGCCGTTCTGCACGTTATCCGGCGTAATAAATTTGTTGCGATAGCGCAGCCAGGAGCCATTCGGCCCGGTTGGCCCCTGGGTAGACGGCGTCGGCGCTTGCCTGTCCATCAGCCGCAGCACCGAATCCAATCGTCGGGCCTGCGCCAGCACATCGTGCAGCTGCTGCCGATCAAAGCCGTGTTCCTGCACCATCTTATCGATAAAGCGTGCGGTATTCGGGTTATTGGCGAAATCCCCACCCAGCGGCGCGCCGCTGTGCGCCGGGCTCAGCAAAAAGCCGCCTTTTACCGGGGCGTTCTGCGGCGTAGCGGTGGTACTGGGTTTCGGCGTGCTGCTACAGGCAGCAAGCAAGGTAATCAGCGGTAAAAGCGCAACCAGGTGACGCATCGGATATCCATATAGCCATGCAAGAGATAAGTGAGAGTTATGTTAATGCATTGTTCGGTGCGAACAAACAGGATTATGTCGCCAATTACCGCCTCAGGTAGCCAAACGTGCCAAATTGTGACGTTTTGCGCGGTGAAAGGACGCCAGAGGTGGTCACGCTGAATCTCAACCGCGACTAAATGAGAAAAGTTATCACCTTGACGCTCCCGGTTACCCGGATAAAATGCCCCGCTGTTTGCCCTGCTTACCGCCAGACGGCGATTCATCACCATTATCGCGACAACGGACTGTTATGGAATCTCTCGGACAACTCGCTAAAGACCTCTATCGCGGGCGCGTCTCGCGCAAAACCTTTATTTTTTCGCTGGCCATCTTCGCCATCGGCATCGCGCTGCTGTCGTTTCTGTCGACCTATCTAGACAAAAATCATTTTCGCGCCCATGCACACAGCGATACCGCCGAATTCGTCGCGGTGCTGCTGTATCTGCTGTGCATTATGGTGTGGGCGCTGTTCTGCTTCGGTCTGGTGACGTGGTTCATGGCCAAAACCGCGTTCCGGTTCAACGATATCGGTCTGCCCGGTTGGGCGCTGGCCGTGGCGTGCTATGTGTGTTCGGTGCTGAACAATTACTCTCCTGGCCCGGTGGCCCGCTGGCTGCCGCTGTTCAGTCTGGCGGGGATGATCTGCGCCCTGCTGTTGCCGCCCGACGGGCTGCGCCGCAAGCCGGGAGAAGAGACCGATTGAGCGCCCAGAACGCTGGTCATCCGCCGGCCATATCGTCACAATAGCGCCTCATTCAGGTTTCAATCAGGGATTGCCATGTACAGCCACTACCCCGCCCATTACACCTTCGATAGCGACAGCGACGCCTGGCAGATCGGTTTCCACGACTTCCCCGAGTGGCAAGCCGCCTGCTATAAACGCGAAGACGTCGAGCTGGAAGCGCAGGAAAGCCTGCTGGCCGCCATCGCCGCCGCGATGGACGAAGGGCTGCCCCTGCCCGCCCCTTCCCCTCTGCAAACCGATGACTTGAGGGTACACCTGCCGGCGCTGGTGGCGCTGAAAATCGAACTGCACAACGCCATGCTGCGCAAAAACACCGGTAAAGCGGCGCTGGCGCGCAAGCTGGGATTCAACGGCGGGCAAATGGAGCGGTTGCTGGATATCGGCTACGCCTCAAAAGTTGAAGCGCTGGAACAGGCGCTGTATCTGTTGGGCTATGAAGTGCGCGTGACAATAAGCGAAGTTTGCCAATAAGTTAGCTGCAGGTAAGCAAAATATTATCCGCAAGGGCTAAATTTTCCCCAGTTGGCGCCGATGTGATCGTTACCTAATCACTTGTCGCAACAACGAAGGCTAAAAATGGAGTGGAGTCGCCGTCATATTTGGGCCGTTATTCTGCTGTCTTGTCTCGTTTTTTGGGCCATTTTGGTGACCGGCATCAACGCCCTCGCCTGAGCGCCTGCCACCGCATTGCCACCCCCCGATTTTGCAGCCCGCCACGGCGGGCTACTTCCTGTCGCTTGCCGATGAAAAGCGTTATAAAACAGCACAAGCAGGTCAAAAAATAGCCAAAAATTGTGATCAAAAACACAGTATTGAAATCAGACCAGTATTGAGAGTACATTAGCGCCGATCCTGTCGCGGTTCAGATTTTACCTCACGGAGCATGAGGCGCGACAACCGGACAACCCGCGCTCGAGGACGTTGTTCTTTCGCTTGGAAGAACCCGCCCGACAAGCTGGTTGCCCATAAAATACTCAGCACAACAATCGGGATCATTGCTGGCGAGGACTCCAGACAGGAGTTGTTCAGTGAAATATTTTTTGATGGGCGTGTCATTCATGCTGGTTGCCTGGGTTGGCACCTTCATGTTGATGGTTGCCTGACCAAGAATACAGCCAAAGGGACGCGCAAGCGTCCCTTTGTCGTTTCAGTCTACGATTATTTTCCCGGCATCATGCGGCGCAAGGTGTCATCCTTACGCAGGTAGTGGTGATACAGCGCCGCCAGCGCATGCGCGCCAATGATAAAGTAGCCGATGTTGGCCAACGTCTCATGCACCGTTTTGACCAACTTGCGCATCACCGGATCCGGCGTCACCCATTGCGGTACCGGCCATCCCAGCAACGCCCACGATTTTCCGCCGTAGGCCAGGGTTAACATCCCCAGCAGCGGCAACATCAGGAACACCACGTACAGCAGCCAATGGAAGATCTTGGCACCCACTTCCTGCCATTCGGCCAACGGCGGCGTGGTCGGCGGCGCCGCGTGAAAGGTGCGCACCGCCAATCGAATCAGCATCAGGGCAAAGACCGACACCCCAAAATTAAAGTGCAGATTTTTGACCATCGGCGCCCACTCGTCCGGCACCGAATCCTTCAGCAACATCGCCGCATAGGTGAGGATCACCATCAGCAACGTCAGCCAATGTAAAACGATTTGCGATCGCGCGTAGCGGTTGCTCATACACTCTGTCCAAAAAATAAAACTCAGCGTAGTCGAGCATAATGGGGAAATAATGAAGAAAACCTTGGGACGGAAAAAAATAAGGCCGGGCGAGCGCCCGGCCTGACGGGATTATTTGGCGCCGCCGCCTTTGCCCGGCTTCAGCAGTCCGTCTGCGCGGAACATCGCCTTGATGCCGCGCACCGCCTGGCGAATGCGGTCCTGATTCTCGATCAGCGCGAAACGCACATGCGTATCACCGTAATCGCCGAAGCCGATGCCCGGCGAGACGCAAACCTTGGCTTCCGCCAGCAGGCGCTTGGCGAACTCCAGCGAGCCGAGGTGGGCATAAGGTTCGGGAATTTTCGCCCACACGTACATCGACGCCTTCGGATTTTCCACCATCCAGCCGGCCTCATGCAGCCCCTTCACCAGCACGTTGCGGCGCTGCCGATACTGTTCGGCGATATCGCGCACGCACTGCTGATCGCCTTCCAGCGCGGCGATGGCCGCCACCTGCAGCGGCGTGAAGGTGCCGTAGTCGTGATAACTCTTGATGCGCGCCAACGCGCTGACCAGCTCGGGGTTACCGACCATGAAACCGATGCGCCAGCCGGCCATGTTGTAGCTTTTCGACAGGGTGAAGAACTCCACCGCAATGTCTTTCGCCCCCGGCACCTGCATGATCGACGGCGCTTTCCAGCCGTCATAGACGATGTCGGCATAGGCCAGATCGTGGATCACCAGCACGTTGTACTGCTTGGCCAGCGCCACCACCCGTTCGAAGAAATCCAGCTCCACGCACTGCGCGGTCGGGTTGGACGGGAAGCCGAGGATCATCATTTTCGGACGCGGAATGGTTTCCCGAATGGCGCGCTCCAGCTCACCGAAGAAATCCACGCCGTCCACCAACGGCACCGAACGCACCTGTGCGCCGGCGATCACCGCGCCGTAAATGTGGATCGGGTAGCTGGGGTTCGGCACCAGCACGGTATCGCCGTGATCGAGGGTCGCCAGCATCAGGTGCGCCAGCCCCTCTTTCGAACCGATGGTGACGATGGCTTCGCTTTCCGGATCGATATCCACCTGATAACGATCGGCATACCAGCGCGAGATGGCGCGGCGCAGGCGCGGAATGCCACGCGAGGTGGAGTAACCGTGGGTGTCGTCGCGCTGGGCGACGGCGCACAGTTTTTCCACGATGTGCGGCGGCGTCGGGCCGTCGGGGTTACCCATGCTGAAGTCGATAATATCCTCGCCGCGACGGCGTGCGGCCATCTTCAGTTCGGCGGTGATGTTGAATACGTAAGGGGGAAGGCGTTCAATGCGCGTGAAACGGCGCTGTGGACTGTTATCAGCCATAGGGGATTCCTCGATAAACGTTAGCGCCCGGACCGTCCGAGCGACGCTGGCCAGCGAACTGACCGAATATCGAACATAGCGCAGCGCCGACGAGCTTGTCGATACCCGGCGCGATATTTTTATTTGCCGCCCTGAAACTCCGCCGCCAGCAGCCCGAACAGCCAGTCGTCGCGCCACTCTCCCGCCAGGCGGAAGTTATCGCGCAGCGTGCCTTCCAACTGAAAACCGCACGACTCCAGCAGACCGCGCGAGGCGAGGTTGCCGGAGGTCACGGTAGCGGTCAGCTTGTGAAAACCGCAGGCGTTCACCGCAAAATCCAGCACCGCCCGCAGCGACTCCTTGCCATAGCCCTTGCCCTGCCCGGCAGGCAAACTGCCGTATCCCACCTCCGCTTGCCGATACGGCAGCCACTGCGGGCGAAAGCCGGTAATGCCCACCGCCTCCTCGCTGTGCTTCTCACGCATCACCAGGCACAGCCACTGATCGCCGTGTTTGTCCCAGGCCGGCAGCCGCGCGTCGAAACGCTCGCGGATCGCCGCTTCGCTGAGCGGATCGGCGATATAGCGGATCACCTCAGGATCCTGGTAAAGGCGTAGAAACAGCGGCCAATCCTCGGCGGTTATCGACTGTAAGTGCAGACGTTCAGTGACCAGCTTCATAAAATCTCCGAAAAACGAAAAAGAGGAACTTACGAATGAAAGATATCTCTTTATTTTCCCCGATTGGTTGCCGATAATCATTCACGTTAAAACCACAAAACCATAACGTCTTGCCCGATTCCCTACAACTGCCCGCCGCAGTCACTCACGCGGCACCAGGAGAACACCATGGCCTCTTTAGTCATCGACGATATTCCGCAGGCGATTGTTAACGTTAAGCGCCAGCTGCGCCAGGCATTGCCGAACTACCGCGAAGTCTTTCAGGCGCTGGAAGAGAACATCCGCGGCCAAGTCGAACAGATCCGTCGCGAGCTGGCCGCCGGCCACAATCCGGTGCCGCAGATCGACGCGGAAGATATCCTGCAGCAACGCGTCAGCGAGCAGCAGATAGCGCTGATCAAGCAGCGCGGTGCCTGCGCCATTCGCGGCGTATTTCCGCGCACCAAAGCCGAGGGCTGGAATCGCGAAATCGGCGACTACCTCGAGCGCAACAACTTCGTCGAGCGGTTGAAAAACGCCGCCGAAGACAACTATTTCGGCAAGCTGGCCGCCAGCAAACCGCAAATTTACGGCATCTATTGGTCGAAACCGCAGGTTGAAGCGCGGCAGGATGCGCGCATGCACGCAGTGCAGGTGTTCCTCAACAGCCTGTGGGCCACCGAGAGCAACGGCAAACAGCATTTCGATCCGACCCGCGTCGCCACCTACGCCGATCGCACCCGCCGCCGCCCGCCGAACTCCTCGTCGCTGGGCCTGTCGCCGCACGTCGACAGCGGCACCATCGAGCGCTGGCTGGACGAAAACTTCCGCTATGTGTATCGCCACGTGTTCTCCGGCGACTGGCAACAGTACGACCCCTTCGCCGCCGACGGCCGCACCGAGGTGCGCGAGATAGCCTCCCCGGCGGTCTGCTCGATGTTCCGCACCTTCCAGGGCTGGACGGCGCTGACGCCGCAGCGCACCAACGCCGGCACGCTGAACCTGGTGCCGATCGCCAACGCCATGGCCTATGTGCTGCTGCGCGCGCTGCAGGACGACGTCGCCGACGACGATCTGTGCGATGCAGCGCCGGGCCGCGCGCTGTCGATCTCGGAAAAATGGCATCCCCTTTTATTAAGTGGGATTTCCCCTATTCCCGACCTGGAGCCGGGCGACACGGTATTTTGGCATTGCGACGTGATCCACGCGGTGGAGAACGAGCATAACGGCGAGTTCGACAGCAACGTGATGTACATCGCCGCCGCGCCGGGCTGCGCGAAAAACGACGCCTACCTGCAGCGCCAACTGCCGAGCTTTATCGACGGCAGAACGCCGCCGGACTTCGCTCCCGACGACTTCGAAGTGGATTTTGACGGCCGCGCCACCGCCGATCTGCTGACGCCGCTGGGCAAAACGCAGCTCGGCATGCGCTGACCGCCGGCCTGAGCCACGGGCCTTTCTCGCTGTGGTATACTGCCGCCATCCGTAGGCCGCAGCGAGAACCCGTCGTGCACCCTTTTTTTGAAATGCTGTTGGCGGTGTTTGATCGCGCCGCGCTGATGTTGATCTGTCTGTTTTTCCTGACCCGCACCCGGCTGTTCCGCCAACTGCTGCAAAAAGAAGATCATACGCCGCTCGAACTCGGCATCGTCACGGCGATCTTCTCGCTGTTTGCGCTGTTCAGCACCTACTCCGGCATCAACGTTGAGGGATCGCTGGTCAACGTGCGCGTCATCGCCATCATGGCCGGCGGCATCCTGTTCGGCCCCTGGGTGGGGATCGTCACCGGCATCATCGCCGGCGTGCACCGCTACCTGATCGACATCGGCGGCATCACCTCGGTGCCCTGCCTTATCACCAGCATCATCGCCGGCATCAGCGCCGGCTACATCAATCTCAAGGTGAAAAAAGAGCAGCGCTGGCGCGCCGGCATCGTCGGCGGCATGCTGTGCGAATCCCTCACCATGCTGCTGATCGTGCTGTGGGCCAAACCGACCGAGCTCGGGCTGGATATCGTGTCGCAGATTGCCCTGCCGATGATCCTCGGCACGGTGTGCATCGGCCTGATCGTGCTGCTGGTGCAGAGCGTCGAGGATGAAAAAGAGGTGATCGCCGCGCGTCAGGCCAAGCTGGCGCTGGATATCGCCCACAAGACGCTGCCCTATTTCCGCAATATCAACAGCGAATCGCTGGCCACCATCTGCGATATCATCCGCCAGGACATCCGCGCCGATGCGGTGGCGATCACCGATACCCATCAGGTGCTGGCCTACGTTGGCGTGGGGCGCGAAGCCTACCCGATCGGCCGCGAAGGGCTGAGCCGCGTCACCCGCGAAAGCATTCGCCACGGCAAAATCATCATCAAGAACAACCTGGAAAACCCGGCCGCGCCGCAGATCCATTCGCAGCTGGTAGTGCCGCTGTGGGAAAAAGGCGAAGTGACCGGTGCGCTGAAGATTTACTACTGCCACGCCCACCAGATCACCAACACGCTGAAGGTGATGGCGGTCGGGCTGTCGCAAATCATCTCCACGCAGATGGAGGTTTCCCGCATCGAGCACCTGCGCCAGATGGCGGACAAGGCCGAAATGCGCGCGCTGCAGAGCAAGATTAACCCGCACTTCCTGTTCAACGCGCTGAACGCCATCTCTTCCTCTATCCGGCTGAATCCGGACACCGCGCGCCAGCTGATCATCAACCTGTCGCGCTACCTGCGCTACAACCTGGAGCTGAACGACGAGCTGATCGATATCCGCAAGGAACTGCACCAGATTCAGGACTATATCGCCATCGAACAGGCGCGCTTCGGCGCCAAGCTGACGGTGATTTACGACATCGACGACGACGTCTCGGTGCGCATTCCAAGCCTGCTGATCCAGCCGCTGGTGGAGAACGCCATCGTGCACGGCATCCAGCCCTGCAAAGGGAAAGGGGTGGTGGTGATCGCGGTGAAAGATCAGGGCGACCGGGTGAAAATTTCGGTGAAGGACACCGGTAACGGCATCAACCAGGACACCATCGACCGGGTGGCGCGCAACGAGATGCCGGGCCACAATATCGGCCTGCTCAACGTGCATCATCGCGTGTCGTTGCTGTACGGTGAAGGCTTGCATATTCGCCGCCTGGAACCGGGCACCGAAATCGCGTTTTACATCAGCAAAAACGGCGGCAAACTGCATCAGGAACCGAGCGCGCCGCCGATCGGGGAGGCCTCATGAAAGCCATTATCGTGGAAGACGAATTCCTCGCGCAGGAAGAACTCAGCTACCTGATCAAGAAACACAGCAACATCGATATCGTCGCCACCTTTGAGGATGGCCTCGATGTCCTCAAATACCTGCAGACGCACCAGGTCGACGCCATTTTTCTCGACATCAACATCCCGTCCCTGGACGGCGTGCTGCTGGCGCAAAACATCAGCAAGTTCGCCCATCGGCCGTCGATCGTGTTCATCACCGCCTATAAAGAGCACGCGGTGGAAGCCTTCGAGATAGAGGCGTTCGACTATATCCTCAAGCCTTATCACGAAGCGCGCATCGTCACCATGCTGCAAAAGCTGGAGGCATTGCATCAACGCCCCGCCGGCGCGGCCGAGCCGGCCAGCGCGCCGAGCCGCGGCAGCCACAGCATCAACCTGATCAAAGACGAGCGGATCATCGTTACCGACATCAACGATATCTATTACGCCGCCGCCGATGAAAAGGTGACGCGGGTCTATACCCGCCGGGAAGAGTTCGTGATGCCGATGAACATCACCGAGTTTTACGGCCGGCTGCCGGAAGAGCATTTCTTCCGCTGCCACCGCTCTTACTGCGTTAACCTGGCGAAGATCCGCGAGATCGTCCCCTGGTTCAACAATACCTACATTCTGCGGCTGAGCGATCTCGAGTTTGAAGTGCCGGTCAGCCGCAGCAAGGTGAAAGAGTTCCGCAAGCTGATGCGCCTGTAAGCGCTTACCAGCGCGGGCCCGGACGGTAGTAATAGCCCGGCGGCGGCGGTGGCGGCATGCGGTAATGCGGCCGATCGCGCCAGTCGCGCGGCGGCGGCCCGTAGTAGATCACCCGTGGCGGCGGGCCATAGTAGTAACCGCGCGGGCGTTCATACCGGTGGTGATCGGCCCACCAGCGCGGATCGCGCCAGCGATAGCCGTCCCAGTAGTGGCCGCGATTGTCGCGATCGCCGATATGCAACGACAGGCCCGGCACGTTCACGCCGATGGACACATCGGCCTGGCTCGCCAGCGGCAGCGCCAACAGCGCAGCCAGTAACAACAGCGTTTTTTTCATTTCATGGACTCCTGCAGAGCGGACCTTGTCCGATCGCAGATAACATAGTCCCGCGCTCACCGCCGCTCTATAGGCGCAATGCCGATTTACGCCTTTCAGACGCATCCTTCACAATTTCACCACAATCGTTCACCGGCGATTAACAATAAATCGTTGATATCTTTGATGTAGATCACGTGTCACCTGCGGCATTTCACGCGCTTTTCGGCGCAAAAACGGCAACTCACGCCGCATAAAATGCATTTCATTCCTTCCGTCGTGCAACTCATTCCCGATCCGCCGTCCACCGGGAGAGCCGGCCATATAATAAGCCCATACCGCGGGAACGTTGATTCACCCCGCAAATTTCAGCCAGCGGCTCACGCCCGGCAACGCACACACAGGAAGGAGACCGGCCATGAACACCAAACCGGCAAATCGCAGCTTAATCGTTCTCGGCACCATCATCTGTCAGATGGGTCTGGGCACCATCTACACCTGGAGCCTGTTCAACCAGCCGCTGGTCGACAAGTTCCATTGGGGGCTGGCGGACGTCGCCACCACCTTCTCCATCACCAGCTTCTTCCTGGCCTTCGCCACGCTGTTCGCCGGCAAACTGCAAGAGCGTTTCGGCATCCGCAACCTGACGCTGTGTGCCGGCATTCTGGTCGGCCTGGGCCTTATCGCCAGCGCCCACGTCAGCTCGCTCGACATGATCTACCTGCTGGCCGGCGTAGTGGTGGGCTTTGCGGTCGGTATCGCCTACATCTCCACCCTGTCCAACCTGATTAAGTGGTTCCCGGCCAACAAAGGCCTGATTTCCGGCATCTCCGTCGGTGCCTTCGGCAGCGGCAGCCTGCTGTTCAAATACGTCAACGCCGCCCTGATCGCCGACGTCGGCGTTTCCGGCGCCTTCTTCTACTGGGGTGTCATCGTGATGGGCCTGATCGTCGTCGGTTCGCTGCTGCTGAAAGAGCCGGTGCTGGCGACCCGCACCGCACAGCAAGGCGCCAACGGCCTGGGCAACGACTTCAGCGTGCGCCAGATGCTGGCCACCAAAGAAGCCTACCTGCTGTTCACCATCTTCTTCGCTGCCTGCATGAGCGGTCTGTACCTGATCGGCATCGTGAAAGACATGGGCGTTCAGCTGGCCGGGATGGACTTGGCTACCGCCGCCAACACCGTATCCGCCGTCGCCATCTTCAACACCGCCGGCCGCATCATCCTGGGCACGCTGTCCGATAAAGTGGGCCGTATGCGCGTCATCAGCTTCACCATGCTGGTTACCGTGCTGGCGATTGTCGCACTGAGCTTCATGACGCTGAACCACACGCTGTTCTTCATCTGCGTCGGTGCAGTAGCCTTCTGCTTCGGCGGCAACATCACCGTGTTCCCGGCGATTGTCGGCGACTTCTTCGGCCTGAAAAACCACAGCAAGAACTACGGCATCATCTACCAGGGCTTCGGCCTGGGCGCGCTGGCCGGTTCGTTCGTCGCCAAATACTTCGGCGGCTTCCACGCCACCTTCATGGTAATTGGCGTCCTGTCCGCCGCCTCCCTGCTGATTACGCTGTTCATCAAAGCGCCGAAAGCAGTGGAAGTGGAAACCGAAGAAACCGCACAGGCGGCGGAGCTGGCCAAAGCCTGATCCCCGCGAAAACGACAAGGGGCGCAACCTGTGGGTTGCGCCCCTTTTTATTGTTCTGCCGCAGAGCTTACAGCTGCATGCCCAGCGTCTGGCGCAGATGCGCGCCGGCTCCCAGCAGGCCCGGTTGGCCATGCGTGATCATGAACACCGGAATGTCGCGCACATAGTCGCGGAAGCGCCCCTTGTCTTCAAAGGCGGCGCGGAAGCCCGAAGCCTTGAAGAATTCCATAAAGCGCGGCACGATGCCGCCGGCGATGTACACGCCGCCAAAGGTGCCCAGAGTCAGCGCCAGGTTGCCGCCGAAGCGCCCCATGATCACGCAAAACAGCGACAGCGCACGGCGGCTGTCGATGCAGCTGTCGGCCAACGCCCGCTCGGTGATGTCCTTCGGCTCCAGCTTTTCCGGCAGGCGGTTGTCCGCCTTGACGATGGCGCGATAAAGGTTGACCAGGCCCGGCCCGGACAACACGCGCTCGGCGGAAACGTGCCCCACTTCCGCGCGCAGCACCTCCAGAATGATGTCCTCTTCTTCGCTGTTCGGCGCGAAATCGACATGGCCGCCCTCGCCCGGCAAGCTGACCCAGCGGCGATCGACATGCACCAAATGGGCAACGCCCAGCCCGGTGCCGGCGCCGTACACTGCGATCGGTTTGCCCGGCTGAGCCTCGCCGCCGCCAAACTGCAGCACGTCGTCCGGCGAGAGCATCGGGATCGCCATCGAGACGGCGGTGAAATCATTGATCACTTCCAGATGACTCAGCCCCAGGCTGGCCTTCATCGCTTTGATCGAGAACGCCCAGCTGTGGTTGGTCATCGCCACCCAGTCTTCGGTCACCGGGCAGGCGATGGCGATACAGGTGTCCTGCACCTCGATATCGCACTCTTTCAGGTAGTGGCGGATCACCGCCTCCAGGCTGTCGAACTCCAGGCCGGAATAGGTTTTCGCCTGGGTAATCTCACCCGTCGCAACAGTGCACAACGCCAGGCGGGCATTGGTGCCGCCAACATCACCTACGAGGGCATAGGTCATTGATTTCGTCTCCGTAAAATGAAAAATAAACAGCTGCCCACACTGTAAAATCCTGCCGCAAAAACAACAATCACCCGCCTCGGATCTGCGCCCCAATAGCGATCCGGATCACAAAAAACGTTTCAGCTTGCCCGCCACGCCGCGTTTTGAAACAAATTGCGGCAAAAAACGCCCCCCGGCGACTGTTAACCGTCATCGACGCCGGGCAATATCAGTGCGTGCCTGCACGCCGATAGTCTGGCAAGCTGTGGCCACTGTCCAACCACCCGCTCTCCTTGCCCGGCATGGAGGCATCGACAAGGGAATACCCATGCTGCATCCGCGCGCCAATGCCATGTTGGCCTTTGCTTTGCCTGCGCTGATTATCGGTTCCGCATCCAGTCTGGTGCTGCTGTTGGTGATGAACGTCGCCGCCACACTGCAGCAATGGCTGTGGGTGACGCTGCCCGATATGCTGAGCCTGGACGCCCAGTCGCCCTGGTGGCCGGTCGCGATGCTGACGCTGACCGGCGTGGCGGTGGGCCTGATCGTGCGCTATATGCCGGGCCACGCCGGGCCGGACCCGGCGACGGAATCGCTGATCGGCATGCCCCTACCGCTCTCCGCCCTACCGGGGTTGGGGTTGGCGCTGATCGTCGGCCTGGCCGGCGGCGTCAGCCTGGGGCCGGAGAACCCTATCACCGCCATCAATATCGCGCTGGTAGCGGCGGCTGGGGCGCGCCTGCTGCCGAAGGTGCCGCGCATGGACTGGATCATCCTGGCGGCTGCGGGCACCATCGGCGCGATGTTCGGCACACCGGTCGCCGCCGCGCTGATCTTCTCGCAAACCCTGGCGGGCAATAACGAAACGCCGCTGTGGGATCGGCTGTTTGCCCCGCTGGTCGCCGCTGCCGCCGGCGCGGTCACCACCCAGATGTTCTTCGTGCCCAACTTCGCCCTGCAGCTCGACGCCTACGACGTGACGCGGCTGCCGGACATCTTCAGCGGCGCCATCGTGGCGCTGATCGCCATCGCGCTCGGCATGGTGGCGCTGTGGTGCTTCCCGCACGTTCACCGCCTGTTCCATTCGATGAAGAACCCGGTGTTGATGTTAGGGCTGGGGGGCTTTGTGCTGGGCCTGCTGGCGCTGGTGGGCGGAGAGATTACCCTGTTCAAAGGGCTGGATGAAATGAAGCGCCTCGCGCAAGACGATGGCTATTCGGTGCCGGCGCTGTTGACCATTACCCTGACCAAGCTGGCGGCGCTGGTGATCGCCGCCGCCTGTGGCTTTCGCGGCGGGCGCATCTTCCCGGCGGTGTTCGTCGGCGTGGCGCTGGGGCTGATGCTGCATCAACACGTTCCCGCAGTGCCGGCGGCGATCACCGTCTCCTGCGCCATCATGGGGCTGGTGCTGGTGGTGACGCGCGACGGCTGGCTCAGCCTGTTCATGGCGGTAGCGGTGGTGCCGGATCTGCACCTGCTGCCGGTGCTGTGTATCGTGATGCTGCCCGCCTGGCTGGCGCTGGCGGGCAAACCGCTGATGCTGGTGAACCGCCGGCAGCCGCCGCACGACGATTAGGCCAGCGCGAACGCCGCGGCGGCACGGGCGTGGATCGCGGTGGTGTCGAACACCGGCACCGACGCATCCCGCTCGCTCACCAGCAAGCCTATTTCGGTGCAGCCGAAAATAATCCCCTGTGCGCCCTGCTGCTCCAGATCGCTGATGATCCGGCGATACTCGTCGCGCGAGGCGTCGCGAATTTTGCCCAGGCACAGTTCGTCATAGATGATGCGGTGTACGATGTCGCGATCGGCGCTGACCGGCGTCACCACGTCGATGCCGTGCAACTCCTGCAGGCGACCGCGGTAGAAGGTCTGCTCCATGGTAAAGCGCGTGCCCAGCAGCCCGACGCGGCGAATGTTTTTTTCCCGCACCTGCAGCGCCGTGGCATCGGCGATATGAATCAGCGGCAGGCCGCTGGCCTGCTCGACCGCCTCCGCCACCTTGTGCATGGTATTGGTGCAGATCACGATCGCTTCGGCACCGGCGGCGCGCAAAGCCACGGCAGCGGCGGCCAGCAGCCGGCCGGCACCGTCCCAATCGCCCTGGTGCTGCAAGCGTTCAACCTCCTGAAAATCGACGCTGTAGAGCACGATTTTGGCCGAATGCAGCCCGCCGAGGCGCGCCTTTACCTGCTCGTTGATAGTGCGGTAATAAGGAATGGTGGATTCCCAGCTCATGCCGCCCAGCAAGCCCAACACTTTCATCATTCGTTCCTCAGCATTTTCCGACGATCCTCTGACCTTACCTGAGAATCGCCGGGCTGACGACGCCTTATTTGGCGCCGGAATTGATCGGCTGGCGCGCTTCGAACCAGCGCTGGCGCAGCGTGTCGTACAGCCAGTTGTAGGCCATGGTGTACGGCAGGAAGAACAGGAAGAAACCGATTTCCAGCATAAACGCCTGCCCCCAGGAAATGCTCAGCATCCAGGCGGCGATCGGCACCCCGATCAGGATAAAACCGGCCTCAAAGCCGACGGCGTGCAGCGCACGCACTTTCAGGTTACGCACCACCCGGCTGACCGGCCACAGACGGTCGAACACCGTGTTGTAAACCATGTTCCACAGCATCGCGACGGTGGAGAGCATCACCGCCAACGCACCGACCTGCACCATTGAGCGGTTGAGCAGCCACGCGCCCAGCGGGGCGCAAACCATCACGGCGATGGCCTCGAAACCGACGGCGTGGACGATACGTTCAATGAGAGACTTGTTTTGCAGTTGCATACATCACCTTTTATTCGACAGTTGTTGCGAAAGCCAGGTGATTATCATCGTTTTTTTGGGTAGATTAAAAATAGGTTCCATCGATAAAGTAGATATATATGCACTATTCACCGGAAGCGTTACAAGCCTTTGTGGAAGCCGCCGCCCTCGGTTCATTTTCCGCCGCCGCGCGCAAGCTGCGTAAAAGCCAATCCACCGTCAGCACCGCCATCGCCAATCTGGAAGCAGACCTGGCCTTGACGCTGTTCGATCGCAGCGCGCGCCAGCCGGTGCTCACCGCCGCCGGCCGCAAAGTGTTGGGGCACGTACAGGAGATCCTGGCTGCCAGCGAGCGGCTCGATGCATTGAGCATTCAGCTGGCGGGCAACGTCGAACCGCGCCTGAGCATGGTGTTTTCCGACACTTACCAGCCCAAGCACCACGACAGCCTGATGCAGCGGTTCGAACAGCGTTATCCGGAGATTGAACTGGAATGGATGATCGCCGAAGAAGGCGACGTCATCGATCTGCTGCAGAGCGGCCGCGCGCACCTGGGCATGGTGGAAGTGCAAAAAACCTATCCGCCGGATATTGCCTTTTCCCGGCTGCCTGAACAGACCGAAATGGGGCTGTTCGTCGCCCATCAGCACCCGCTGGCGCAGGTCGCTGCGCCGACGCCGGAACAGTTATCCAGCACCCGTCAGCTGATCCTGAACACCTACACCGGCGCCGAGGCGGCCAGGCAAGGAGGATTGGTGTGGTCGGCGCCCAGCTATCTGCTGCTGCTGGAGATGGCGGAACAGGGATTCGGTTGGGCGGTGTTGCCGCACTGGCTGGTGCAGCAATACGGCCACGGCAGGCTCACCCAGTTGCGCCCGCGCGGCTGGCCCAAACTGATTTCGGTGGATGCGGTGTGGTCGAAACTGACCCCGCCGGGCCCGGCGGGGTACTGGATGCTGGAGCGGCTGTTGGAAGACGACGCGGCTCAAGCGGCGGCGTTGCGCGAATGAATCACGCGCGAGAGGGTATCGAGCAGTTCGGGGATGTCCCTCTTCGGCAGCACCACTTCGATGAAAGCCAGCCGATCGCCGTCCGCTACCTCACGCAGCGCCTGGCTCAACCCCTCAGCATCGCTGACGCGCAATGCCTTCACCGGCCGATCACCTGCCAGCGCCGCCGGCAGCTGTGTCCAATTCCAAGCCGCAATGTCATTGTAACTCTGCTCCGGCCCGTGGATGGCGCGCTCGATGGCGTACCCCTGATTATTCAGCACGAAGATCACCGGTTTAAGCCCGTCGCGCAGCATCGATCCCAGTTCCTGCACGGTGAGCTGTGCGGCGCCGTCGCCGATCAACAGCACGACCCGACGCTGCGGTTCGGCGGTTTGCACGCCGAACGCCGCCGGTAAGGTATAGCCAATCGATCCCCACAGTGCCTGCACGATCATTCGGCTGCCGCGCGGCAGCGTTAACGTGGCCGCACCAAAACAGGCCGTGCCTTGATCGGCCAGCACGATATCGCCCGGCCGCAGGAAATCCTGCATCTGTCGCCAGAAAGCGTGTTGATCCAGCCCTTCGCCCGCCGCTTCCGGCAACGCAGGGCGGGCGATCGTCGGCAACGGCCAGCGCGCCGCCAGCGACAGGCTCAGACGATGCAGCGCCAGCACGGCATCTCGCATCGGAATGCGGCTGAACCGCCGCCGCCCTACCCAGGCTTCGAACGGCTGGATATCGATGCACTTTTCTATCGGCAGATGATGAGTGAATCCCCCGGTGATGGTGTCGGTGAAACGCACGCCAACGTTGATCACCACGTCGGCGTTTTCGATCGACTGTTGCACCGCCGGATCGCTGGCGCCGCCGCAGTAGGTGCCGACAAAACCGGCGCGGTTCTCATCCAGCACGCCCTTGCCGAGCAGCAGGCTGGCGTGTGGGATCGCCACTTCCTGCATCCAGCTATCCAGCGCCGTTTCAACGCCGAAGCGATCGGCCAAAAAATCCGCCAGCAGCGACACCCGCCGCGCCCCCAGCAGCTTTTCACGCGCCGCAGCGATAAACGCCCGCAATGCGTTTTGCGACAACCCGGCCTGACGCAGCATCAGCGGCGCCGGTTTGGCCGGCAGCGGCGCTTGCGCAACGTCGCTGGGCAACATCAGGTAAACCGGGCGATGTTCCAGCAAGGCAGCACCGATCAGGCGATCGATCTCCACGGCGGCGTTGTCGGCGGTCAGATTAGCCTGGGCAACGCTGACCTCTTTGGCGATCCGGGCGAAGTGGGTGAAGTCGCCATCCCCCAGCGAATGGTGCAGCAAATCGCCGGCGCGCTGGGCGCGCAGCGCCGGGGTGCCGACGACGTGGATCACCGGCAAATATTCGGCATAGCTGCCGGCTACGCCGTTCAGCGCGCTCAACTCACCGACGCCAAACGTGGTCAGCAGCGCCGCCGCCGGTTTGCAGCGCGCATAGCCGTCAGCCGCATAGGCGGCGTTCAACTCGTTGGCGCAACCTACCCAGCTGACCTGCGGATGCGCAATGACGTGATCGAGGAATTGCAGGTTGTAATCCCCCGGCACGCCAAAGACGTGGCGAATGCCAATCTGAGCCAGACGATCGAGCAGATAATCGGCCACCGTATAGATCTGAGTCATGATCATCACCTGTCTGCAGCTGGAGCGATTATCTTTAAGTATCGAAGATGTTGTTCAAATTTCGAACGATGGCTCTCGCCTCAATCGGCAACCTGGCGTTACATGCTGGCCTTGTGATCCTTCCCCCGGCAGCGCGGAGTGAAAACGCATACACTTAAAGCACTTCACCTCTCGTCGACAAGGATACCCATGTCCTACCAAGCCTCTCCCTCCCGTTATCAAGAGATGGAATACCGGCGCTGCGGCCGCAGCGGACTGAAGCTGCCCGCGGTCTCGCTCGGGCTGTGGCACAACTTTGGTGACGCCACGCTGTATGACAACGCCCGCGGCCTGATCCGCTGCGCCTTCGATCGCGGCATTACCCATTTCGATCTGGCTAACAACTACGGCCCGCCGCCCGGCGCCGCCGAGGAGAATTTTGGCCGCATTCTCCACGCCGATCTGCGGGCCTGGCGCGACGAGCTGATCGTTTCATCCAAAGCCGGTTACACCATGTGGCCCGGCCCCTATGGCGACTGGGGCTCGAAAAAGTACCTGGTCGCCAGTCTCGATCAGAGCCTCAAGCGCATGGGGTTGGAATATGTGGATATCTTTTATCACCATCGTCCAGACCCGGAAACGCCGCTGGAAGAAACCATGGCGGCGCTGGATCTGCTGGTGCGTCAGGGCAAAGCGCTGTATGTCGGCCTGTCCAACTACCCGGCCGAGCGCGCGCGGCAGGCGTTCGACATTCTGCAGCGCCTCGGCACGCCGTGCGTGATCCACCAGCCCAAGTATTCGATGTTGGAACGCGGACCGGAGGCGGGATTGCTGGATACATTGGCGGAACATGGCGTCGGTGCCATCGCCTTCTCGCCGCTGGCGGGCGGCCTGCTGACCGACCGCTACCTGCACGGCGTTCCGCAAGATTCCCGCGCTGCCAGCAGCAGCCGCTTCCTGCAGCCGGAACAGCTGACCGCCGAACGGTTGGACAAGGTGCGCCGCCTCGATGCGCTGGCGCGGCAACGCGGGCAGAAGCTGTCGCAGATGGCCCTGGCCTGGGTGCTGCGCGGCGATCGCGTCACCTCGGTGCTGATCGGCGCCAGCAAGAATGCGCAGATAGAAGACGCGGTGGGCATGCTGGCCAACCGTCGCTTCAGTGAAGAAGAGCTCGCGCAGATCGAGCAAATCTTATTGTAATCGCTTACAAATAACGCCGCTCAATCGAGCGGCCATACTCCAGAAAAATCTCAAATCTCGGCCTGCGGCGTCCTTTTCAGAGTTGTTCTCAGATTCAACCCTATATTGCCGGCGCTATGATGCCGATATTGCAGTAAAAATAACGATAAGGCCGCTTTTTAAACTGATGAACGCGCTTCATAAAGTGATCAACGGCCAAGCCGCGCAAGCGGGAAGGAGAAGTCATGTTTAAACCTCTGCTCTTGGCCGCCATCCTGGCGGCGACGGTGCTGCCCGCCGCACAGCAGGCGCATGCCGAAGGCCTCAGCATCGATCTGATGCCGGGCGTTTCATTACGCATCGGCGATCAGGACAATCGCGGCCGTTACTGGGACGGTTACGACTGGCGCGATCGCGATTGGTGGCGCTCACATCAGGGGCGTTATCTCGGTGACCGCAGCCCGCGCGGCTATTACTGGGATGGCTATCGCTGGCGCGACGGCGGCTATTGGCGCAAGCATTATTACTATCACGAGGGGCATTACCGTAAGTACGACAAGCACTACGATAAACACCACTGGAAGAAAGAGAAAAAACACCACCACGATCATGACCGCGATCGCTGGCGCCGCCACGGCGACGACGACCGCGATTAACCACGACGGGCCGGCGCAACGCCGGCCCGCGCTGTTTCGCTTACAGCACACTGCCGATCAGCAGATAGCCGTTCAACCCAACCACCACCACTACGATCAGTTTGCCCAGGTTTTGCACCACCGGACCGTTGACCATCTCGCCCATCAGCGCCCGATTGCCGGTGAAAGCCAGCAGCGGCACCAACGCCAGCGCAATGCCGAAGCTCAGCAACACCTGGCTCAGCACCAGAATGCGCGTCGCGTCCATCCCCAGCATGATGACGATAAACGACGGCAGCATGGTCACCGCACGGCGCAGCCACAGCGGGATATGAAAATGCACGAACCCCTGCATCACCACCTGCCCCGCCAACGTGCCCACCACGGTAGAAGAGAGGCCGGCAATGCCGCTGTGGCCGCTGAAATGAAACGCGGCGGCGGCGGTGGCCATCATCGCCAGATTAACGAAACCGGCGATGGTCATGGCCACGGCGACGTCGACTTTGGTGGCGGCATAGCGCTCCGCCTTGTCGTGCTCGCCGCCGATTTGGGTGAGCGATGAATGCAGATAGATCACGTGCGGCATAATCGTGGCGCCCAATACCCCGGCGGCCAGGAATACCGCATCGCCGTTAGGCAAATCGGGCAGCGCCATGCCCTGCAACAGCGGCGCCAGCTGCGGTTGTGAGAACGCCAGTTCGACGATGTAGGCGGCAGCGACGAACAGCAACAGGCCACCAATCACCAGTTCCAGCGGCTTTTGCCCACGCTTTTGCAGCATCAGAATTAAAAAAGTGGCGATGCCGGTCAGCACCGCCCCCTGCAGCAGGGAGACGCCAAGCAGCAGCTTAAAGCCGATCGCCGCGCCGATAAACTCAGCCAGATCGGTCGCCATGGCGATGATCTCCGCCTGTACCCAATAAGCCCATACCGCCGGCCGCGGAAAGCGATCGCGAATATGCTCGGCCAGGTTTTTTCCGGTGGCGATCCCCAGCTTGGCGGACAACAGCTGGATCAGCATCGCCATCACGTTGGCCCAGACCACTACCCACAGCAGGCTGTAGCCGAACGAAGCGCCGGCCTGAATGTTGGTGGCGAAGTTGCCGGGATCGATATAGCCGATAGCGGCGATAAAGGCGGGCCCCATCAGCGAGAGTTTGATTTTTCTGGCGGAGCGACCGGAGGTGGTTTCAACCACGCGACTGTTCAGCATATGTTGAACCCTTACTGAAATTACGTTTATCTCCACTCTATATAAATGATAATAATTATCAAGCGCATTTAGAGCGGTAAAACTTATCTCTGTAATAGCCAACATTAACGGTTTTATCGTAGGGTTCAGCGCGGAGCTGGCCGATTTCCGTGCTTTTCTGATGGGATTTTGGCTGCAATACCCCTGAAAGACAGGTTAGCACAAGAATACGAATTTCCTATTCCTGCTTTAACATATTGATTTTTTATGCTTTTACGCAACACTTTAGGAGAACTCCCACTATGATTTTCCATATTTGCAATAGAAGTCTCGTTTTTAAACGTAGCGTTACATAAAATGACAGCCGAAATTCAGCCTGCCTCAAATTTGGAGCAAACATGTCCCATATTGCGCACTTTGCGTTGGCGATAGTGGTGGTGGCGATCCTGGCCCTGTTGGTGTGCCGCGATCGCAAGAGCATCCGCATTCGTTATGTTATTCAATTACTGGTTATCGAAGTACTGCTGGCCTACTTTTTCCTGCATTCGGAAGCGGGTTTGGGCTTCGTAAAAGGATTCGCCGCGCTGTTTGACAAACTGCTCGGGTTTGCGGGACAAGGGACTGATTTCGTATTCGGCGGCATGGGCGACAAAGGCCTGGCGTTCTTCTTCCTGAAGGTGCTGTGCCCGATCGTGTTCATTTCTGCGCTGATCGGTATTCTGCAGTACATCAAAGTGCTGCCGTTCATCATCCGCATTATCGGCACCGTGCTGTCGAAAGTGAACGGCATGGGCAAGCTGGAGTCGTTCAACGCCGTCAGCTCGCTGATCCTGGGCCAGTCCGAAAACTTCATCGCCTACAAGGATATCCTGGGCAAGATGTCGGAAAAGCGCATGTACACCATGGCGGCGACCGCGATGTCTACGGTATCCATGTCCATCGTCGGCGCCTACATGACCATGCTGGACGCCAAGTTCGTGGTGGCGGCGCTGGTATTGAACATGTTCAGCACCTTTATCGTACTGTCGCTGGTCAACCCGTATGACACCAATAAAGAAGAAGAGCTGCACCTCGGCAACCTGCACGAAGGCCAGAGCTTCTTCGAAATGTTGGGCGAGTACATCCTGGCCGGCTTTAAAGTAGCGATTATCGTTGCCGCGATGCTGATCGGCTTCATCGCCCTGATCGCCGCGCTTAACGGTGTGTTCAGCGCCATTTTCGGCCTGAGCTTCCAGGAGATCCTCGGCTACTTCTTCTACCCGTTCGCCTGGATCATGGGCATTCCTAAGCACGAAGCCCTGCAGGTTGGCAGCATCATGGCCACCAAGCTGGTTTCCAACGAGTTCGTGGCCATGATGGAGCTGCAGAAAGTGTCTGCCGAACTGTCGCCGCGCAGCCTGGGGATCCTGTCGGTGTTCCTGGTGTCCTTCGCCAACTTCTCTTCCATCGGTATCGTGGCCGGTGCGATCAAGGGCCTGAACGAACACCAGGGCAACGTGGTGTCGCGCTTTGGCCTGAAGCTGGTGTACGGCTCTACGCTGGTCAGCATCCTGTCCGCTTCCATCGCGGGCCTGGTGCTGGGCTAAGCCTTTCGAACCTACTGCGATAACAAGGCGCCTGCGGGCGCCTTTTTTGTTGACCTGCATTCGGCGAAGGTGAAATGACGCAAAGCAAAAAGCCGACCCTGAGGTCGGCTTTTTAAATGGTGGTGGAGCTAGACGGGATCGAACCGTCGACCTCTTGCATGCCATGCAAGCGCTCTCCCAGCTGAGCTATAGCCCCACAAAAGTGGTACGCATTGACCGGCGTTACGGTATCCCCAACCTTGCTGAGAAGAAGGTTGGTGGAGCTAGACGGGATCGAACCGTCGACCTCTTGCATGCCATGCAAGCGCTCTCCCAGCTGAGCTATAGCCCCGTTCCACAATCACTTTGTGCTGTGAACGGGGCGCATAATATGAAACCCGCTCAAAGCTGTCAACGGCTAAATTGAATTACTGAATCAAGCGTTGAAAAAGCCGCCAAATCAGCATGTTTGGCACCAAAAAATCATCACGTTGCGCAGAGTTCAGCCATTTTGAGCGTTACATCTCAAAATGGCGAAAGACCCTGCATATCACGTTGATTTTTAATTAACGGAATGTTAGCGAAATGCGCTTGAGTCGGACTCCTGCGCGGCATAGACTGCCCGCGCCTTAAACTTCATTACTATAAACCGAGTCCGTCATGTCTTTGCATTCACCAAAAGAAATCGCCGCCCTCGCCGTTCAGGCCGGGGTGAACAAAAGCCGCGCCCCTCTCGCTAATCTGTTGATTCTGGGCTTTCTCGCCGGCGCCTTTATCGCTACCGGCTTTCTGCTGGATATTCACGTCATCGGCACCCTGCCGGCCGAATGGGGCTCTTTCGGCGCCCTATTAGGTGCGGCGGTGTTCCCTATCGGCCTGATCCTGACAATTCTGGCCGGCGGCGAACTACTGACCGGCAACATGATGACCTTGCCGATGGCCTGGTTCGCCCGCGAAATCCCCGCTATCGCCGTGCTGCGCAACTGGTTTTGGGTCACCCTGGCCAACTTCGCCGGCAGCGTGGCCGTCGCCTACTTCTTCGGCCATCTGCTGGGCCTGACCGAGGGCGCGTTTTTGCATAAAACGCTGGCCATCGCGCAGGCCAAAGTGGATGCGGACTTCCTGCACGCCTTTATTTCCGGCGTCGGCTGCAACTGGCTGGTGTGCCTGGCGGTATGGTTAGCCTTCGCCAGCAGGGATGTACCGGGTAAAGTCATCGGCATGTGGTTCCCGGTCATGGCTTTTGTCGCCATCGGCTTCCAGCACGTGGTGGCGAATATGTTCATCATACCGGCGGCCATCTTTGCCGGCGGCATGGGTTGGGAGCAATACCTGCCTAACTTTGCTGCGGTATTCCTCGGCAACGCGCTGGGCGGGGCCGGCTTTGTCGGGTTGATGTATTTCCTCGCCTATCGCCCGGGATTGCCGGCCGGCGAACAAGCCTGATAAACGACAATAAAAAAGCCCCGGGATCGCTCCTCGGGGCTTTTTCTTTATGGATGGCGTATCAGCCTAATCAGGCCTGCGCTTCACGCTCGGCGATGTAAGCCAGCGCCATATCGATGCGCTGCAGCGAACGCTTCTGGCCGATCGCATGCACGGTCACGTCCATGCCCGGCGACTGACCGGCGCCGGTCACCGCCACGCGCAGCGGCATGCCAACCTTGCCCATGCCGACGCCCAGCTCGTCCGCCGTACCCTGAATGGCATCATGCACGTTTTCCGGCGTCCAGACGGTGATGGCGGCCAGCTTGGCGCGCACCGCTTCCAGCGGCTGACGTGCAACCGGGCGCAGGTGTTTCTTGGCGGCGTCGGCGTCGAACTCGCTGAAGTCTTCGTAGAAGTAACGGCAAGACTCCGCCATTTCCTTCAGCGTCTTGCAACGCTCGCCCAGCAGCTTGACGATGTCCTTCAGTTCCGGGCCGTTGCGGGTTTCAAGACCCAGTTGCTCAACGTGCCACGCCAGATGCACCGCCACTTCTTCCGCCGGCATGTGGTTGATGTAGTGGTGGTTCAGCCATTGCAGCTTCTCGGTGTTGAACGCACTGGCAGATTTGTTGATCGCTTCCAGCGTGAAGAACTCTTTCATCTCATCGATGGAGAAGATCTCCTGATCGCCGTGGGACCAGCCCAGACGCACCAGGTAATTCAGCAGCGCCTGCGGCAGGTAGCCGTCATCGCGATACTGCATCACGCCCACCGCGCCGTGGCGCTTGGACAGCTTTTTACCGTCGTCGCCGAGGATCATCGACACGTGCGCGTATTCCGGCACCGGCGCGCCCAGCGCTTTGAGAATGTTGATCTGGCGCGGGGTGTTGTTGATGTGGTCTTCACCGCGGATCACATGGGTGATTTCCATGTCCCAGTCATCGACGACGACGCAGAAGTTATAGGTTGGCGAACCGTCGGTGCGGCGGATGATCAGATCGTCCAGCTCCTGGTTGCTGAATTCGATCGGGCCGCGAATTTTGTCGTCGAAAATCACCGAACCTTCCTGCGGGTTGCGGAAACGCACCACGTGCGGCTCGTCGTCGGTGTGGCTGCACTGGCTGTCGCGGCAGTGGCCGTCATAACGCGGCTTCTCGCCGTTTTCCATCTGCTTCTCGCGCAGCGCTTCCAGGCGTTCCTTGGAGCAATAGCATTTATAGGCGGTGCCCTGCTCCAGCATCTCGTCGATGACCGCGTTATAGCGATCGAAACGCTTGGTCTGGAAATACGGGCCTTCATCCCAATCCAGGTTCAACCAGTTCATGCCATCCATAATTGCGTCGATCGCGTCCTGGGTGGAGCGTTCCAGATCGGTATCTTCGATACGCAGAACGAACTCACCGCCCGCATGGCGGCTGAACAACCAGGAATAAAGTGCGGTACGCGCGCCGCCGACGTGAAGATAGCCGGTCGGGCTCGGTGCAAAACGGGTTTTGATTTTCATTGGGTTCACTGCCTTATTACGCAACGCGTGTCGGCGGTTGCCGACGATTGCTCGGAATTGAAAAAAGAGTGGACGACATTGTATCACCACGCGCTAATTCCTCAACGCCGACACGATATTGCACCGGTCGATTTCACGCGATTTGCGGCCAGTTCCGCATAACATTGCGCAAAGAATCGGCGTCTCTGGTGATAATTATCGCGCCCTGCCTAAATTTGCGGCGAACGATTGAAATCATTTTAAAAACCGTTGACTCACTTTGAACTATCCCTATAATGCGACTCCAACAAGACGGGGCGATTAGCTCAGTTGGTAGAGCATCTCCTTTACACGGAGGGGGTCGGCGGTTCGAGCCCGTCATCGCCCACCATCTTGTTGAGAAAAAATGAGAACGAATGAGGGTGATTAGCTCAGTTGGTAGAGCATCTCCTTTACACGGAGGGGGTCGGCGGTTCGAGCCCGTCATCACCCACCATCATTCTCTCGTTTAGCAGTAACCTGGAAGTCCTGAAGTGGGTGATTAGCTCAGTTGGTAGAGCATCTCCTTTACACGGAGGGGGTCGGCGGTTCGAGCCCGTCATCACCCACCACTTCTGCGGGTCGTTAGCTCAGTTGGTAGAGCAGTTGACTTTTAATCAATTGGTCGCAGGTTCGAATCCTGCACGACCCACCAATTCAGAAAAAAGCGCCTTTTGGCGCTTTTTTCGTTTCTGCGCCACCTGACTCTGCCTTTATCCTCTTACTGACATGGCCCACTGAGTCGTGCGGGTGAGGTCCTGCGTTCAGGTTCGAGCATCGCGTAGCGATACGACAACGCGCAGCGTTGCCCGCAGGGTGAGGCCACAGGCCGAATCAATCCTGCACGACCCACCAATTCAGAAAAAGCGCCTTTTGGCGCTTTTTTCGTTTCTGTCACTCGGCTCCCCCGCTTCTTCTTTCTATTCTTTTCTCCACCACATGCTGAGATACGAATGGTTATCATTTTGGCCGCTTGAATGGTAAATTAGCGGGCAACCCCCACGGCCACTCCGCCGTCGGATTGATACGCCTTTGTGCAAGGAAAGAAAGAGCCCGCTCATGACCCTATCCTTACGTCAGCTGTTTATTTCATTCATCGCCGTTTCCACCTTGCTGCTCAGCGGCTGCGGCCCGGACGACAAGAGCGACGAGCAGAAACCGTCCGCCTCCACCGCCGACAGCAGTTGGCCGCGCACCATCGACAGCGCCAAAGGGAAATTTACGCTGGAAAAACCGCCGCAGCGCATCGTGTCCACCAGCGTCACCATCACCGGCACGCTGCTGGCGATCGACGCCCCGGTGGTCGCCAGCGCCGCCACCAGTCCGAATCCCCTGGTAGCCGATAAACAAGGTTTCTTTACCCAATGGAGCGAAGTGGCCAAACAGCGCCACGTCGAGCGGCTGTATCAGGTGGAGCCGAATGCCGAAGCCGTCGCCGCCGCCGCGCCGGACTTGATCGTCGTCGCCGCAACCGGCGGTGATTCTGCGTTAAAACTGTACGATCAGCTCTCCGCCATTGCGCCGACGCTGGTGCTTGATTACGGCGACAAAAGCTGGCAACAGCTGGCGAGCGAGCTCGGCGAGATCACCGGCCATGAGGCCGGCGCCAAACAGGCGGAAGATCGTTTCGAACAGCGCGTGGAGCAAGTGAAGCAGGCGATTACACTGCCGCCGCAGCCGACCACCCCGCTGGTGTATGCCGACAATGGCCGCGAGGCCATGCTGTGGACGCCGGGCTCCGCCCAGGGCAAGCTGCTGACCCAGCTCGGCTTCCAGCTGGCCACTCCGCCGGAAAGCGCCAAAGGCAACACCAGCATGGGGAAACGCCATGACATCATCCAGATCTCCGGCGAGAAAATGGCCGAGGGCCTGAACGGTAAAACGCTGATCCTGTTCGCCACCAATGAACGCAAAGTGCAGGAGCTGTTGGCCAACCCGTTCCTCAAGCATCTGGAGCCGGTGGAGCAGCGGCACGTCTACGCCGTCGGCAACGACACCTTCCGCCTCGATTACTACAGCGCCACCAACATGCTGAACCAAATCGAGCAGTTGTTCAAAAAGCCCTGAATCACGCTGTCGGCAGGCCAATCCCCTGCCGACGCTTTCCGCAAACGGATCGGCAGTTCACATTCAATCAATTGAAATATCAATAGTTATTAACATCCTCAACGCAGCTAAACCACGAACCGACGGGTGCATGCGGGCGTAAACTCGTGCTACTATTTGGCGCCCGTTATAAACGCAAATAGCAATGAGAATAAAAATCATAAAGGAGTTACCGGTGTGAACGTACCCACTCCGACTGAGCGGACGCTTTCGTCCGCACCGCACGCAGCTTACGCCAGTGGCTTCAAACGCATCGCCGGGTTCGGTATCGGTTTGGCGCTGTTGCTGCTGTGCGTCATTGCCAGCCTGATGCTGGGTTCCAAAGCCATTCCTTTCCATACCGTCTGGCTCAGCCTGCAGGGCGTAGCGAGCGGTTCCGACAGCACCATCATTCTCAACGCCCGGGTGCCTCGTACGCTGGCGGGCATTTTGGCCGGCATGGCGCTCGGCGCCGCCGGCGCGCTGATTCAGGCGTTGACGCGCAACCCGCTGGCCGATCCCGGCGTGCTCGGCATCAACGCCGGCGCCAGCTTCGCCGTGGTCATCGGCATCATGTTTTTCGGCGCCGCCACCACCGAAAGCTATATGGTCTACGCCTTCGCCGGCGCCGCCGTCACTACCCTGCTGGTCTACCTGATCGGCACGCTGGCGGGCGGGCGCATCAACCCGGTACGGCTGACGTTGGCCGGCGTGGCTATCGGCGCGGTGCTGCTCGGCATCACCACCGGGCTGTCGCTGATCGATCCGCAAACCTTTGACCAACTCCGCTTCTGGCAGGCCGGCACGCTGGATATCCGCACGCTGTCCACGCTGCCGGTGACCGCCCCCGCCATTCTGCTCGGCTGCCTGCTGACGCTGCTCATCGCCCGGCCGCTGAATACCATCGGCATGGGGGAAGATCTGGCTATCGCGCTCGGCGCGCGCGTGGTGCTGACTCAGGTGATCGCGGTGATCGCCATCACCTTGCTGTGCGGTGCAGCAACCGCCACCGTCGGCCCGATCAGCTTCATCGGCCTGATGGTGCCGCATATCGCTCGTTGGTGGGTCGGCCCCGACCAACGCTGGATCCTGCCCTACTCCATGCTGCTGGCGCCGATTTTACTGCTGTGCGCCGACGTGGTCGGCCGCTTGCTGGCGGCCGGTGAACTGCGGGTTTCCATCGTCGCCGCCTTTATCGGCGCGCCGGTGTTGATCTGGCTGGTGCGACGCAAGAAAACGCTGGGGGGCTTGTGATGAGTCTGCCCCACACTCTGCATATTGGCCGCCCGGACGGCATCATCAACTGGCGCATGCCGCTGCGCCTGCTGCTGGTCAACCTTTCGCTGCTGGCTTTGTGCCTGGCGATGGCGGTTGCCGCGCTGTGCTACGGCACGCTGCAGCTCTCGCTGGAGCAGGTCTTTGCCGCGCTCAGCGGCGAGGCGCCGAAAAACCTGGTGACTGTGGTCACCCAATGGCGCTTGCCTCGCATCGCCATGGCGCTGTTGTTAGGCGCCGCGCTCGGCATGAGCGGCGCCATTTTCCAGTCGATTATCCGCAACCCGCTCGGCAGCCCGGACGTGATCGGCTTTAATATGGGGGCTTACACCGGCGCGCTGATCGCCATCACCCTGTTCAACGGCGGCTACTATTACGTCGCCGGCGGCGCGCTGGCCGGCGGCATTCTCTCGGCGCTGGCCATCTATCTGCTCGCCTGGCGGCAAGGCATTGCCGGCTTCCGGTTGATCATCGTCGGCATCGCCATCAGCGCAGTGCTGGTCTCCACCAACACCTGGCTGATCATCACCGCTTCGCTCGAGCGCGCCATGGACGCCGCCATGTGGCAAGCCGGTTCGCTCAACGGCATGACCTGGCAAAAAGCCCAGCCCGCGACGGCGTTCATCGTGCTGGCGGCGGCCGCCGCGCTGCTGATGGGCAAACGGCTGCAGCTGCTGGAAATGGGCGACGATACGGCGCGCGCGCTGGGCGTCAATGCCGAAAGCAGCCGGCTGTGGCTGATGCTGTTCGGCGTCACCCTCACCGCCGCCGTCACCGCCACCGCCGGGCCGATTTCCTTTATCGCGCTGGCGGCACCGCAGATCGCCCGTCGCCTGGCCGGACAATCCTCGGTCACCCTGACCTCCTCGGCGCTGATGGGCGCGGCGTTGCTGCTCGGCGCCGACGTGGTGTCCCAACATCTTTTCGCGCCGATCCAACTGCCGGTCGGGGTCGTGACCGTCTGCATCGGCGGCCTGTACCTGATTTGGCTGCTCATTCGAGAGGCCCGCAGATAATGAAGAGTGATAATGCCATGAGCCACCGCCTGCACGCCTCGCATCTGAAGCTGGGCTACGACAATAAAATCATCGCTGACGATCTGAGCGTGGCGATCCCCGACGGCGCCTTCACGGTGATCGTCGGGCCGAACGCCTGCGGAAAATCGACGCTGTTGCGCGCCCTGTGCCGCCTGCTGAAACCCAGCGCCGGCGAGGTGATGCTGGACGGCAAGAACATCAGCAGCTTCGCCACCAAGGCGCTGGCGCGCGAGCTTGGCCTGCTGCCGCAAACCTCGATCGCGCCGGACAGCATCACCGTGGCGGACCTGGTGTCGCGCGGCCGCTATCCGCACCAAAGCCTGCTGAAACAGTGGACGCAGGCCGACAAACAGGCGGTGGAAGCCGCAATGGCGGCCACCAACGTCAGCCAACTGGCGGACCGCAGCGTCGACGAGCTGTCCGGCGGGCAGCGTCAGCGCGTCTGGGTGGCGATGGCGCTGGCACAGCAAACCCCGCTGCTGCTGCTGGATGAACCGACTACCTATCTGGACATCGCACACCAGATCGAGCTGCTGGATCTGTTCCGCCAGCTCAACCGCGAGCGCGGTCAAACCCTAATCGCGGTGCTGCACGATCTCAACCACGCCTGCCGCTATGCCGATCACATCATCGCCATGCGCGACGGCAAGATCGTGGCGGAAGGGAAACCGGCGGAGATCATCACCGCCGAACTGGTGGAGCGGGTGTTCGGCATGCCGTGCATGATCATCGACGATCCGCTGTCCCACACGCCGCTGGTGATCCCGCGCGGCCGCTACCACTGCGACGCGCCGCAAGCATGAAAAAGGCCGGGTTAACCCGGCCTTTTCGTTATTTTTCCAGCGACACCTGCTTGAAGATGTGTTTGCCGAACGGGTCGATTTCGTAGCCTTTTACTTCCTTCCGCACCGGTTCGAAGATAGTCGAGTGCGCGATCATCAGCGCCGGCATCTGATCGTGCATCATCACCTGCGCCTGCTGGTACATCGCGACCCGTTTGGCGTGATCGTTCTCTTCGCGCGCCTGCAGGATCAGCTGGTCGAACGGTTTGTAGCACCATTTCGCCGAGTTGGAGCCGCCGAGCGAAGCGCAGGTGAACAGCGGGCCGAAGAAGTTGTCCGGATCGCCGTTGGCGGTGGTCCAACCCATCAACGCGGTCTGGTGTTCGCCGTTTTTAATCCGCTGCAAATATTCGCCCCACTCGAAGGTGACGATGTGGGCGCGCACGCCGATTTTGGCCCAGTCGGCCTGAATCATCTCCGCCATGCGCTTGGCGTTGGGATTATAGGGCCGCTGCACCGGCATCGCCCACAGATCGATGTCGAACCCCTGGCCCAGCCCGGCCTCCTGCAACAGCTGCTTCGCCCGCTCCGGCGAATACGGATAGTCTTCAAGCTGCGCGTTGCTACCCCATTGGGTCGGCGGCAGCAGGTTCTTGGCCGGCTGGCCGGCGCCGTGGAACACCGCGTCGATGATCGCCGGTTTGTTGACCGCCAGCGCCAACGCCTGGCGCACCTTGACGTTATCCAACGGTTTCTTCTGGGTGTTGAAGGCCAGGAAGCCGATATTCAAGCCGGATTTTTCCATCACCTGGATGTTGCCGTCCTGCCGCATGCGCGCCAGATCCGCCGGATTGGGGAACGGCATCACCTGGCACTCGTTTTTTTGCAGCTTGGCGTAACGCACCGCCGCATCCGGCGTGATCGAGAACACCAGCCGGTCTATCTGCGGTTTGCCTTCCCAGTAGCGATCGAACGCCTTGTAGAGGATTTTCGCGTCCTTCTGGTACTGCACCAGTTGGAACGGCCCGGTGCCGATCGGATCGTTGTCCACCCGCTGTGGCGTGCCGGCCTTCAGCATCGCGTCGGCATATTCCGCCGAAAAAAGGGTGGCGAAGTACATGCCCAGATCGGCGACGAACGGCGCCTCGGCGCGGGAGAGCTCAAAGCGCACGGTGTGGTCGTCCACCTTGACGATCCGGTCGATCAGCGTACCGAACTCCATCGACTCGAAGTTGGTGTAGGCGCCGTTGGAGACGTTGTGATAAGGGTTGTTGGCGTCCTTCTGGCGCATAAACGAGAAGATGACGTCGTCGGCGTTGAAATCGCGGGTGGGCGTAAAATATTTATTGCTTTGGAATGCCACGCCCTTGCGCAGATGGAAGGTATAGCGCTTGCCGTCCTCGCTCACCTCCCAGCTTTCCGCCAGGCTGGGTTGCAGCTCGACGGTGCCGGGTTTGAAATCCACCAGCCGGTTGTAGATCGCCGCTGAACTGGCGTCTACCGTGGTGCCGGAGGTGAACAGCTGCGGGTTGAAGCCTTCCGGTGAGCCTTCGGAACAGTAGACCAGCGTATTGGCCCGCGCGCCGCCGGCAATCGCCAACGCCAGCAGCCCGATCGTTATTGCTTTTCTTTTCATTGCGCTATCCCCAGTGGTGAAAAAACAGCCCAACGGATAGCAATAAATCATGCAGTTAGCGATGTAAAGGACAAATTCCGCGCATAAAAACGGGCAGGCGCGCAAGCGGCCTGCCCCGGTGAAACCGCGCGATGATGAAATTAAATCATCTGGCTGAAGTTCATCTGCGCCATCAGCTTATAGTTGTCGGCGTAGTCGACCGGAATGGCCACCACCACCGGCCCCTGGATCTCCATCGCCTTGCGCAGCATCGGCCGCAGATCGTCCACCGACTGTACGGCGAAACCGACCGCGCCGCAGGATTCCGCGTAGGCCTTGAAGTCAATCGGCCCGAACTCCACGCCGGATTTGCGCTGGTATTTGTTCACCTCCTGCATCTCCACCATGTTGTAGGCGTTATCCACCCAGATGACGTGCACGATGTTGTTTTTCAGCCGCACCGCGGTCTCCAGCTCCATGCTCGACTGCATGAACCCGCCGTCGCCGGAGATCGACACCACCTTGTCGCCGGGGCGCACCAACGCCGCGCCAATGGCCCACGGCAACGCCACCCCCATGGTTTGCTGGCCGTTGGAGATCAACAGCTGGCGGGCGCGGAAGCTGTAAAGATAGCGGGCGATCCAGATGTGGAAGCTGCCCATGTCCACGCACAGCGTCACGTCGTCGCTGACGATGTCCTGCAGCTCCTTGACGATGCGCAGCGGGTGGATCGGCATACCGCCGCGCCGCGCGGCGCGCTCCGCCAGTTCAGTGCGTTGACGGCCGAGATCGGTGAGGATCAGTTCCACCTCGGGCGGCACGCAGACTGCCTCACTGAACGCTTCGGTCATCATGTTCAGCGTGGCGCTGATGTTGCCCACCAGCTCGACGTCCGGACGATAACAGGTATCGATATCCGCCGGCAGCACGTCGAGATGCACCAGCTTCAGCCGCCCGTGGCTGTTCCACATGCAGGGATCGTATTCGATCGGATCATAGCCGACGCTCACCACCAGATCGGCCTTCTGCAGCAACTGATCGGCCGGCTGGTTGTTGAACAGACCGACGCGGCCGGCAAAACGGGCGAAGTGATTGACGTCGATCACCCCCGCCGCCTGATAGGTGCCGACCACCGGCATATGGGTGCGGTACAGCAGATGGCGCACCGCCTCGCTGTTCTCTGGCCGGCTGGCCTGCAAACCGAGCAGCAATACCGGGCATTTGGCCTGGCGGATCAGCTTCACCGCCGCCTGAATGTCGTCCGCCGCCGCGGCCCCCATGCGCGGCAAGCGGCAGCCGGCCAGCACCGGCGCCGTGACCGGTTCATTGACGATATCCATCGGCAGGCTGACGAACGACGCCCCCGGGCGGCCGAACTCGGCGCGGCGGAAGGCGTTGGCGATCACCTCGGAAATCGCCGAGCCGGCGTGCACTTCGGCGCAATACTTGGTCACCGGCCGGAACATGCTGACGGTATCCATGCTCTGGTGCGTCTGCTTCAGGCTGTCGGCGCGCTTCACCGCTCCGCCGAAGGCCACCACCGCATCCCCTTCCGAGGTGGCGGTGGCCAGCCCGGTGATCAGGTTGGAACTGCCCGGCCCGGAGGTGACCAGCGCCACCCCGGCCTTGCCGGTCAGGCGGCCGACCGCCGCCGCCATAAAGGCCGCGTTGGCCTCATGCCGCACCACCACTGTTTCGATCGACGGTGCGTCCTCCAGCGAATCGAACACCCGGTCTATCTTGGCGCCCGGAATGCCGAAAACGTGTTTGACGCCCTGCGCTTCCAGGTTTTTCACCACCAAATCGGCGCCGCATTGCCAGTCATTGCCTGTTTTTTCCTGTGCCATGGTTCCACCTCCTAAGAAAACGATCGCCGGGGTTAGCCCTCGGCGGAACGAATCGCGCGGTCCAAATCCTCTGGGCAGAGGTTGGCGCGCAAGAAATCCGCATCATGCGGCAACTGAAGATTGAGACGGGTGATGACGCCGAACTGCAGGCGGCCGTGATCGAGCTGGTAGTCCAGCACGTGGCCGCCGCCGCTGCGGTCGTCGGTAACGAAATGTTCGTGATAGCCGGCCACGCCGATGCCCTGCATGTAATCCGGCGAGCGGAAGCCGACCAGCGTGCCGCGCCGCTGATGAAACGAGAAGGTCGGCTGCTCTTCTATCGCTTCCAGCATCGGGCGATAGGGCCGTTCCTGACGCGGCACGGTGCGGGTTTCCACATGGCTGAACTCGCCATCAACCCTTACCGCGCAAAACAGGTTCGGCGAGGCGACCTGCTCGTCGATGCACTGGTGCAGCTGCGCCTTGGTGATTGGCCGGTCGAACTGCTGGCTGATGCTGGGCTGGAAAAAGGTGACGACGGCGAAAGGGGTTTTCTGTTGCAGACCGGCTGGGCGGGCGCTGCCGTCGGCGCGCAGCTGGTGTATTTCCTGGTCGAAGGCGATCAGTTCGCCATCCAGATGATTGAAGGTGCCGAGGCCGAAATCGCCGTGTTTGAGCAGCTCGGCAATGGTGGTTTCGCCCTCGTAGACCCCGTCAATGAGCGCGCTCATCAGCGAGATTTGATAGATTTCGCCCTCCCCGGCGTTGATCGACTGCCTGGCGAAACCCTGCGCCAAATGGCGCGCACAGGAACACCCGTGTTTTTCGTTCATGACTAACTCCTCCACCAGCGCGGAATCGCGGTTCCGCGCGTTCAAAAGACCCACCGGCGGTGAGCCAAGATGCCGCCCAGGTCGCGTTCATCAGTTGGAACGATTCAGCCTGAGGCGACAAAAAAACCGGCACGGCTGGCCGGCCGATATCCAGAACTCACGGCATAATGTGTGACAGTAAAGGCTCACTAATCATTAATACCGAGTCGGATATCAAATTGAACGGTTAATCTGGTGTTGGAGCGACAATCAACTCCGCAGGCGGCTCGTGCAGCCTGGGAAAAACATCTGTTATTTAGTGCTAAGCGCCGCGAGGTTTATGCGTTTTCTCTCTATACGGCCGGGATGCGGCGGCGTTGAAGCCCGTCGTCAACCCGCAGCCAGAGTAGCCGCAGCGCCGCCGACAGAGAAGCGGGTATTCATAAGAAACGCTTTTGCATATAATGCAAAAATGAATGACGCCCGTTATGTTGAACATCTACCGATCTTTCTCGACGTGGCCCGCCTGGGCAGCTTTTCCGCCGCCGCACGCCGGCTGGGCATGGTGCCCTCCTCGCTGGTGCGCCATATCGACGCGCTGGAAAGCGCGCTCGGCGCCGCGCTGTTCGTCCGCTCCACCCGTGGGCTGCTGCTGACCGACGCCGGCGAGCTGCTGCTGACGCGCGCCGCCGCGCTGATGACGGACATTACCGGTATTCACGCCGAGCTGAGCGCGTTGAACGAAACGCCGCAGGGCACGCTGCGCATCAGCTGTCTGCCGACCTTCGGCAAAACCTATGTGTTGCCGTTGCTGCCGACGCTGACGGAGCGCTATCCGCAGCTGTGGATCGATCTCGATCTGACCGAACGCCAGACCGATCCGACGCAGGAACCGCTGGACGCCGCCATCCGTATCGGCGAGCAGAAGGACAGCGCGCTGTACGCCAGCCGTATCGCCACCCAACGCTGGGTTATGTGCGCCAGCCCCGCCTACGTCGCGCGCTATGGTCTGCCGACCGATCTGGAGGCGCTGCCGCAGCACCGGCTGATCGCCCGCTACCACAAACAGCAGCCGGCCTGTTGGGCGCAGATCCTCGACGCGGCGCTGATGAGCCGCTGCACCATGGCGCTGCGCTGCGACGATTTCACCGCGCAGCGTCAGGCCGCGCTGCTCGGCCTGGGCATCGCTTTTCTACCCAACTGGGTGGTGGGGCCGGACGTGCAGAACGGACAACTGGTGCAGATGCTGGAAGATCCGCGCCATGAGCAGCAAGGCATCTACCTGCTGCGGCCGATGGCGAAGGTATCAGCCCGGCTGGCGGCCTTCACCGCCCTGCTGCAGCAAACCATCGGTCAGCCGCCCAGTTGGGCGTAAAGCGGCGTGACCCGATTGTGCAGCGCCGGGTTATCGCTCTCGTCCTTCAGCTCGATGCCGGTCAATCGCCGCTGAAACGCCTGCTCCAGCAGCCAGGCCAGGCGGAACGCCGCCTGCGGATAATCCAGCCCCTCAGGCCGCACATTGGAGATGCAGTTGCGCTCAGAGTCTCTTCTGTGCGAGTTCGGCTCCCAGGTCAAATAGACGCCCAGGCTGTCCGGCGACGACAGCCCCGGCCGTTCTCCGATCAGTACCGCCACCGCCCGGGCTTGCAGGCATTCGCCGATCTCATCCCCCAGCGCCACCCGCGCCTGATGCGCCAGCGCCACCGGCGCGACGGCCAGCCCCAGCGTCTCGAGATAGGGCAACAGCGCCTGCAGCAACGGCAGCGCCTGGCGATGCACCGCCTTGGAGGAGAGGCCGTCCGCCACCACCAGTAACAAATCGATGCGGCGCGGCGGCAGACCGAGCAGCAGGCTGCGGCTGTCCGGCGCCAGTCGCCGCCCCAGATCCGGCCGACGCAGGTAGGCGGCGCGGTCAGCAGCCTGGCTGCGCACCGCCAGCGAGGGCCAACCGGCCTCGTGCAGATCCGCCGCCAGCCGCTCGCTGTCGAAAGGCTGATGCACCGCGTCGCGCGCCTGGGCATGGGCCAGGCCGAAGCGCAGCAGCTCGTCGGTCGGCAGGCTGACGCCGGTGCGCCCCAGCGCGATGCGCGCATCGGTAAAGGCGCGCAGCGCGTCCCAGCTGTTGACGTGTACCGGTTTGCTCATGTGCGTTCTCCCTGCAGCGCCAGCAACAGCGGGTGATTGGCGGCGGCGTCGCGCAGCCGCCCGCGCTCGTCGGTGATGTTCATCGCCGCCAGCCAGGCGGCGAATTCCGGCGCGTGTTTCAGCCCCAGCAGCTCGCGGATATAAAGCGCATCATGGAACGAGGTGCTTTGGTAGTTAAGCATGATATCGTCCGCGCCCGGCACGCCGATCAGGAACGTCAGCCCGGCGGCGGCCAACAGCGTCAGCAAGGTATCCATGTCGTCCTGATCGGCTTCGGCATGGTTGGTATAGCAGACGTCGCAGCCCAGCGGCAGGCCGAGCAGCTTGCCGCAGAAGTGGTCCTCCAGCCCGGCGCGGATGATTTGTTTGCCGTCATACAGATACTCCGGGCCGATAAACCCCACTACGGTGTTGATCAGCAGCGGCGAAAAATGGCGCGCCACCGCATAGGCGCGCGCCTCGCAGGTTTGCTGATCGACGCCGTGATGCGCGTTGGCCGACAGGCAACTGCCCTGCCCGGTTTCGAAATACATCACGTTATCGCCCAATGTGCCGCGCTTGAGGCTCAGCGCCGCCTGCTGCGCCTCCGCCAGCAGTGCCAGACTGATGCCGAAACCGCGGTTGGCCGCCTCGGTGCCGGCGATCGACTGAAACACCAGATCCACCGGCGCGCCGCGCTCCATCAGCCGCAGCGTGTTGGTCACGTGGGTCAGCACGCAGGATTGGGTGGGAATGGCGAAGCGCTGGATCACGTCGTCCAACATGTAGTTGAGTTTTTCCAGCAGCGGCAGGCTGTCGCTGGCCGGGTTGATGCCGACCACCGCGTCGCCGCTGCCGTACAGCAGGCCGTCCAGCATGCTGGCGGCGATGCCCTGCAGGCTGTCGGTCGGGTGATTGGGCTGCAGCCGCACGCTGAGGTGGCCCGGCAGGCCGATCGTATTGCGAAAACGCGTCACCACCCGGCATTTCTTCGCCACCAGGATCAGATCCTGATTGCGCATGATCTTGCTGACCGCCGCCGCCATCTCCGGCGTTATGCCGGCGGCCACCTGCGCCAGCATGGTGCTGTCCGCCTGCTCGCTCAGCAGCCAGTCGCGAAAATCGCCGACCGTGAGGTGCGAGATGGGCGCAAAGGCGACGGCATCGTGGCTGTCGATAATCAGGCGCGTCACCTCGTCCTGTTCGTACGGCACCAGCGGCTGCTGCAGGAACACCTTAAGCGGCAGATCCGCCAGCGCGATGCGCGCCGCCATGCGTTCTTCGGCGCTTTGCGCCGCCACTTCCGCCAGATAATCGCCGGAACGCGCCGGCGAAGCCTTCGCCATCAGCTGGCGCAGGTCGCCGAAGCGATAGCCGCGTTGGCCCAACGTTGCCTGATACATAGCCCCCTCCCTTGCCCTGCGTGACGAGATACAAGCCCTGCACCAAGTGTAGTCAGCGGGAGAAGAAAATTATTTTGCCGGCGATCGCCGCCATCACGCTTCCCCCCATTTCGCCCGCCGCCGCTTCGGGTTACAGTAGCCGCGAAAACGGGAGGGATGATGGATCCGCAACGGCAAATTATCGAATGGCTGCAACAAGATAACGCTCGCATGGCGGCCCTGCGCACCGTGCGCAGGCTCGGCCTGAATGACTGGTGCCTCGGCGCCGGCTTTGTACGCAATCTGGTGTGGGACCGGCGGCATGGCTACGCCGTGACGACGCCGCTCAACGATATCGACGTGATTCATTTCGATGCGGAGCGTGCGCAGGCCGAACGCGATCGCATGCTGGAAGCGCGTTTGCAACAGTGGCTGCCGCAGCCGTGGTCGGTCAAGAACCAGGCGCGCATGCACCTACGCAGCGGCCGGGCGCCCTACCGCAACAGCGAAGAGGCCATCAGCTTCTGGACCGAAGTGGAAACGGCGATCGGCGCGCGCCTGAACGCCGACGACAGCATCACGCTGGTGGCCCCCTTCGGGCTCGCGGCGCTGTTCAACGACACCATCACCTTCAACGTGAAAAACGGCGACCGCGCCGCCTATGCCCAGCGGGTGCTCGACAAAGGCTGGCTGCTGCGCTGGCCGCATCTGCGGCAGGTAAAGATTTAGCCGCCGCTGCCGATACCCTGAACAGCGATATACCGACTCAGGGAGAGCATCCATGTCGACCACCATCACCATGATAGTACCGATCAAAAATACCGTTCCCGGCGTCAGCAACGTGTTCAGCGCGCCGGGCCATCAGGGCGAACTGCTGATGGCCAAACCGGTCAACAACCAGCCGCAAGGCGGCAAGATGGAGAAAAACGAACGCGCCAACGGCAATGACGAACCGGTCAACCTCAACGAAAGCCGCGCCTCGGCCCGCATCAAGGCGCTGAACCGGCAGATTCAGGCGCTGCAGCAAAAGTTGGTGGAGCTAAAGGACTCCGACGCCGATCCTAAGGAAATCGAAAAGCAGAAGCAGCTGATCGAAGCGCAGATCAAGATGTTGCAGGCAGAAATCGCCCGCATCCAGAAAGAAGAAATGGAAAAGCAGCAGCAGGAGCAGATGGCAAAAGCCGCGGCGCAATCCGGCGACGGCGTAAACCGCCCAACGCCGCTCAACGCTGTGGACGTCTATATCTGAGTCAATATTCCGCGTTTTCCTGCCGGCGCTGTTGCAGCAGCGCCGCCTGCTGACGCGCCACCTGCCAGATGGCCTCCGCCGCCGGCGTCAGCGAACGGTTCTTGCGCCGCACCAGCATCAGAGCACGGTTGATCTCCGGCACCAGCCGCCGCACCCGGAGCCGCCCCCCTTCCGGCAGCGGCAACGCCAACGCCGGGAAAATGCTGATGCCGATCCCCTCCGCCACCATCGGGAACAGCGTCGCCGGATGGCCGATTTCCTGCACTACCTGCGCCTCCACGCCCTGCTGTCTCAGCGCGCTGTCGATCAGCGGTCGGCTGCCCGACGCATAGTCCTGCAACACCAGGCGGCAACCGTTCAGCGCCGACCAATGTACCGCCTGTTGCGCCGCGAACGGATGATCGTCGCGGCACAGCAACAGGAACGGCTCGTGCAGCACCGCTTCGCACTCCAGATCCACCGCCTGTACCGGATCGACCACGATGCCGAAATCCACCTCCGCGTTGCGTACGCTGTGCAGCACCTGCTGCTGCGCCTGATCGCGCAGCATGATGCGGATCTCCGGGTATTCGCGCTCACCGGCGGCGATGCACTGCGGCATCAGATGGGCGGAAATGGTTTGGCTCGTCGCCACCCGCACCGTGCCGCTGCGCTGTACGCCAAAGCTGCGCGCATCCAGCAACGCGGCCTGCAGTTCGTCCAGCAGCCGCTCGACCCGGTTGGCCAGCCGCAGGCCGGCGTCGGTCAGCACCACTTCACGCGTGGTGCGATCCAGCAGGCGCACGCCGACCTCTGCTTCCAGCTCTTTCACGCTGTGGCTGACCGCCGATTGCGTCAGACCAATCGCCTCACCGGCGCGGCTGAAACTGCCGTGGCGGGCGATGGCGACGAACACCCGCAGCTGTTTGAGTGAGTAATTCATGTGTTTTATTCATATATGAATTAAATAAATCAATTTAATTATTATATGCCCAGGCGGGAGAATAGCCCCATCGATTTTCTACCCTGAGCGCACCGCCATGAGATTTCTGCCCGATCGTTTTACCCTGACGCTGATCGCCACCGTATTGCTGGCGTCGTTCCTGCCGGCGCGCGGCGAGTTCGTCGGCTGGCTCAACGCCCTGACCATCGCCGCCATCGCCCTGCTGTTCTTCATGCACGGCGCCAAGCTGTCGCGCGAGGCCATCCTGGCCGGTAGCAATAACTGGCGGCTGCATCTGTGGGTGATGTTCAGCACCTTCATCATTTTTCCGGCGCTGGGCATGCTGTTCGCCTGGTGGGCGCCGATCGACGTCAGCCCCGAGCTGTACGCCGGTTTCATCTACCTGTGCATCCTGCCCGCCACCGTGCAATCGGCCATCGCCTTCACCTCGCTGGCGGGCGGCAACGTGGCGGCGGCGGTGTGCAGCGCTTCCGCCTCCAGCCTGCTCGGGATCTTCGTGTCGCCGCTGCTGGTCGGCCTGCTGATGAATGTGCACGGCGATACCGGCAGCCTACGGCAGGTCGGCTCGATCGTGCTGCAGCTGCTGGTGCCGTTCGTCGCCGGCCACCTGCTGCGGCCGCTGATCGGCGGCTGGATCGAACGCCATCGCCCGCTGATCGGCAAAACCGACCAGACCTCGATTCTGCTGGTGGTGTACGCCGCCTTCAGCGAAGCGGTGACGCACGGCATCTGGCATCAGGTCGGGCTTGGTTCGCTGGCGTTTATCGTCGGCGGCAGCATCGTGTTGCTGACGATCGTGCTGGTGGTGAACACTTACATGGCGCGTTGGCTGGGGTTCAGCAAGGCGGACGAGATCACCATCGTGTTCTGCGGCTCGAAGAAAAGCCTGGCGAACGGCATTCCGATGGCCAATATCCTGTTTCCGGCGGCTCAGGTGGGGATCATGGTGCTGCCGTTGATGGTGTTTCATCAGGTGCAGTTGATGACCTGCGCAGTGTTGGCGAAGAGGTACCAGCGTAAGCGGCAGACGCAACAGGCGGTGCCCAACACACAGGCGTCGCGCGGGTAAAAAAAAGACGGGCCAAGGCCCGTCAGATCAGCTTTTCTTCAGCGGCTTGACCAGGTGGTCAAGCCCTTCGATTTTAATCGCCAGCGTCATCTCCATCAGCATGCCGAGCTTGCCTTTGGGGAATTCGCCTTTGCGAGCGAACCACAGCAGGTACTCTTCGGGCAGGTCGATCAGCACCCGCCCCTGGTACTTGCCGAACGGCATCACGGTATTGGCGATCTCCAGCAGGTTTTCTTTTTCCATCAGTCACCCAGCAGGCGGATCATCTCCGCTTCATCGATCACCGCGATACCCAGCTCCTGCGCCTTCGCCAGCTTGGAACCGGCCGCCTCGCCGGCGATCACCAGGTCGGTTTTCTTCGATACGCTGCCACTGACCTTAGCGCCCAGCGCCGTCAGGCGATCTTTGGCTTCGTCACGCGACAGCTGGCTCAGCGAACCGGTCAGCACCACGGTTTTGCCGGCGAACGGGCTGTCTATCTCTTCCGCCACCACCACCACCGGCGCCGGCCAATGAATGCCGATCTCAGCGCCCACCAGCTCGTTGATCACCTGCTGATTGAGCGCTTCATCGAGGAAGTTGCGGGTGTGTTTGGCCACCACTTCACCGACGTCCGGCACTTCTTTCAACGCCTCGATATCGGCGGCGAACAGCTTCTCCAGCGAACCGAAATGCGCCGCCAGGTTGGCAGCGGTCGCCTCACCGACCTCGCGAATGCCCAGCGCGTACAGGAAGCGGGCGAAGGTGGTCTGCTTGGATTTCTCCAGCGCGTTGACCAGGTTCTGCGCCGATTTCGGCCCCATGCGATCCAGGCCGGTCAGAATGCCGGCGGACAGGCGGAACAGATCGGCCGGATTCTTCACGTACTCCTTGTCCACCAGCTGCTCGATGATCTTGTCGCCCATGCCCTCTACGTCCAGCGCGCGACGGGAAACGAAGTGCTTCAACGCCTCTTTGCGCTGCGCACCGCAGATCAGCCCGCCAGTGCAACGCGCCACGGCCTCGCCTTCCACGCGCTCAACGTCGGAACCGCACACCGGGCAATGCAGCGGGAACACCACTTCGCGCGCATCCTGCGGCCGGCGGTCTTCCAGCACCCCCACCACCTGCGGGATCACGTCGCCGGCGCGGCGCACGATCACCGTATCGCCGATGCGCAGCCCCAGACGCTCGATTTCATCGGCGTTGTGCAAGGTCGCGTTGCTGACGGTCACCCCAGCCACCAGCACCGGCTCAAGGCGGGCCACCGGCGTAATCGCGCCGGTGCGGCCAACCTGAAACTCCACTTCGCGCACCACGGTGATTTGCTCCTGCGCCGGGAATTTGAACGCCGTCGCCCAGCGCGGCGCGCGCGCCACGAAGCCCAGCGTTTCCTGCAGGTCGATGTCGTCAATCTTGATCACCACGCCGTCGATGTCGAAACCGAGCTGCGCGCGGTCCTGCTCGACCTGGCGATAAAACGCCAGCACTTCCTCGCTGCCGGTGCGGCGTTGGGCGCGATCGCTGACCGGCAGACCCCAGGCTTTGAACTGCATCAGGCGCTCAAAGTGGCTGCGCGGCAGCTCGCCGCCTTCCAGCAGGCCAACGCCATAGCAGAAGAAGGTCAACGGACGTTTGGCGGCAATACGCGGATCGAGCTGACGCAGCGAGCCGGCGGCGGCGTTGCGCGGATTGGCGAACACCTTGCCGTCTTTGCGCCGGGCTTCTTCGTTCATTTGCTCAAAACCGGCCTGCGGCATAAACACTTCGCCGCGCACTTCCACCCGGCGCGGGATGTTGTCGCCGGTCAGGCGCAGCGGGATGGCGCGGATGGTACGCACGTTGGCGGTGATGTTCTCACCGGTGGTGCCGTCGCCGCGCGTCGCCGCGCGCACCAGCTCGCCGTCTTCGTACAGCAGGCTGACCGCCAGGCCATCCAGCTTCAGTTCGCAGCAGAAGGTCAGCGGATCGCTGCTCTTGAGCCTATCTTGCACGCGCTTGTAAAACGCCAGGAAGCTCTCTTCGTCAAACACGTTGTCCAGCGACAGCATCGGCACTTCGTGACGCACCTGGTCGAACGCCGCCAGCGGCGCCGCGCCCACGCGCTGGGTCGGCGAATCGGCGGTGACCCACTCAGGATGCGCGCTCTCCAGCTCGCGCAGCTCGCGCATCAGACGGTCATATTCCGCATCCGGCACTTCCGGCGCATCCAGCACATGATACTGGTATTCATGATGGCGCAATGTGGCTCGTAGTTGATTGATTTGTTGGATTATCGATTCCATGGCTCACCATCAAAGATAAAAAACCCCCGGCTAGCGGGGGCTTTGTTGTTACGGATGTTCAGTGCGCGCGGCAACCCGATCAGGCGTTGTTTTCCAACACTTCACGGATGCGCGCTTTGTAGGTTTCCAGCTTCTGCGGCGTCATCATGCGGCGCTCGTCGTCCAGCACCACGCCGCCCACGTCGTCGGCGATGCGCTGCGCCGACTGCAGCATCAGCTTGAAGTTCTGATTGGCGTCGCCGTAAGACGGCACCATCATGAACATCGACACGCCCGGCGTGGAGAAGTCGGACATCATGTCAGGATCGAACGATCCCGGCTTGACCATGTTCGCCAGGCTGAACAGCACCGGGCCGCTGCCGGCCGGGCTGATATGGCGGTGGAAGATGCCCATCTCGCCAAACTGGAAGCCCGCCTGCAACACGCTCTGCAGCAGCACTTCGCCGCCGATCACGCCGCCCTGATGGGCCGCGACGTGCAACACCAGCACGGTCTCTTTCAGCTTAGCCGGAATTGGCGCAACCGCCGGCTGTTGTGGCTGCGGCGCAGGTTCCTGCGCCGGCTTCGCTGCCGGCGCGGGCTGCACAGGGGCCGGTTCGGCGTGGAATGCCGGTTCCGCCACCTGCGGCGCCTCATGTTCATGCGGCAGATCGTCGACGCGCGGCTCGCGGCGCGCGGCCGGTTGCGGTTGCTGCGGCTCGGCCTGTTCTTCGTCCGGCGCGTAGTTGTTCAGCAGGATGTCATCATACTCCGGCCGCTGAGACAGCGGAGGCGGTGTCTGATGAGCGGCCGGCTGAACGGCGCGGGGCGCTGGCGCAGCCGCCGGAGCGGGCTTCGGCGCGGCCACGGGTTCTTCGCGTGCGGCATCGAAATGGCCGAATGACGGCTCGTCTTGCGGGTGAGCGGCGCGCACGCGCACCTCACCGACGCCTTCTTCGAGATCGTCGATCGGAGTTTGTTCACGTTCCTTTTGGGAACGTTTGGCTGGGCGATCGCGGAAGAGCGCTGACCGTTCTTTGCGACTGGTCCACAGACCGTGCAATAACAGCGCTATTATGGCGATCGCGCCAACAACGATTAATATCAGACGCAAATCCTGCATCATTGCTATCTCTGTTGTTCCAATACATTGCCACCGCGGCAAACATTCACTCTTTAACTCTATTTGCCCGCGCACACAAGTGCAAGTCCGTGCTGAACTTTATGCCAATAAAGATGATTATACTGCCTTTTTCTGCTGGTTTTTCAGCCAACCCTACCCTAGCCAGTGGAAAATCATCCCTATATGATAATGATGCCTGTTCAGACAACGAGATAACTTAAGATATGTCCTATACGCAGCCCCCTTCCCGCCCGACCAGCGGCATTCACTATTTCGCCGAAGGCTGGCGCCTGATTTCACGCCCGGGGATTAAACGCTATGTGGTCCTGCCGTTGCTGGTCAACGTGCTGCTGATGGGCTCCGCTTTCTGGTGGCTGTTCAGCCGGCTCGGCGACTGGATCCCGGCGATGATGAGCCACGTGCCCGACTGGCTGCAATGGTTGAGCTACCTGCTGTGGCCGCTGGCGGTCGTTTCGGTGCTGCTGGTGTTCAGCTATCTGTTCAGCACCATCACCAATCTTATTGCCGCGCCGTTCTGCGGCCTGCTGGCGGAACAGCTCGAAGGCAGCCTGACCGGCAAACCGCTGCCGGACACCGGCCTGCTCGGCATCGCCAAAGATCTGCCGCGCATCATGGCGCGCGAATGGCGCAAGCTGATGTATTACCTGCCGCGCGCGCTGCTGCTGCTGGCGCTGTATTTCGTGCCCGGCATCGGTCAGACGGTGGCGCCGGTGCTGTGGTTCCTGTTCAGCGCCTGGATGCTGGCGATCCAGTATTGCGACTACCCGTTCGACAACCACAAGGTGAGCTTTGCCGACATGCGCCGCGCCTTGCGCCAGCACAAAACCGACAACCTGCAGTTCGGCGCGCTGGTCAGCCTGTTCACCATGATCCCGATCCTGAATCTGGTGATCCTGCCGGTCGCCGTCTGCGGCGCCACCGCGATGTGGCTCGATCGCTACCGCTCGCAATTCGTCCGATAATCGCCGTTTTTTACCGCCGATAGCGCGGGAATTTTCGACAGGGCGCGCATTTCGCGCCCTTATCATTGTGCTTAAAACTTATTTCCTAATAACATATAGATATACCAATTCTTTACTTCCCTGCCGGTACTGTTAGCGTATGCTTTCGATGTTCCCCACATTTTCATAGAGTTAAAGGACGGGCTATGAGCAAGATATATGAAGACAACTCATTAACAATCGGCCATACGCCGCTGGTTCGTCTGAACCGTATCGGCAACGGACGCATTCTGGCCAAGGTTGAATCACGCAACCCGAGCTTCAGCGTCAAATGCCGCATCGGTGCCAATATGATTTGGGATGCGGAACAACGCGGCGTGTTGACCGCCGGCAAGGAACTGGTAGAGCCCACCAGCGGCAACACCGGCATCGCGCTGGCCTTCGTCGCCGCCGCGCGCGGTTACAAGCTGACGCTGACCATGCCGGAAACCATGAGCATCGAGCGCCGCAAGCTGCTCAAGGCGCTGGGCGCCAACCTGGTGCTGACTGAAGGGGCGAAAGGCATGAAGGGCGCCATCGCCAAAGCGGAAGAGATCGTCGCCACCGATCCGAACCGTTACCTGATCCTGCAACAGTTCAGCAACCCGGCCAACCCGGCGATCCATGAGAAAACCACCGGCCCGGAAATCTGGGAAGACACCGATGGGGAAGTCGACGTGTTCATCTCCGGCGTCGGCACCGGCGGCACGCTGACCGGCGTCAGCCGCTACATCAAGAACACCAAAGGCAAGGCCATCACCACCGTGGCGGTCGAGCCGACCGACTCGCCGGTCATCAGCCAGGCGCTGGCCGGTGAAGAGCTGAAACCGGGCCCGCACAAGATTCAGGGTATCGGCGCCGGTTTCATTCCGGGCAACCTCGATCTGGACCTGGTGGATCGCGTCGAGAAAATCTCCAACGACGAAGCCATCAGCATGGCGCGTCGCCTGATGGACGAAGAAGGCATCCTGGCGGGCATCTCCTCCGGCGCGGCGGTCGCGGCGGCGGTAAAACTGGCCGAAGAACCGGCGTTCGCCGACAAGACCATCGTGGTGATACTGCCGTCTTCCGGCGAACGTTATTTGAGCACCGCGCTGTTTGCCGATCTGTTCACCGAGCAGGAATTGCAACAGTAATTCCTGCACTGCACAAATCGCTAAAAAAGCACCCTGCGGGGTGCTTTTTTGTGGACTGGATCAAACTTTATAGCAGTCCAAGATTGCTTTTGCCCGTCTCCTTTAGTATTTAACGGTGCATTATTTCGATGCGCAAAATTAATCTCCCCCCGAGCCCGGTCAAGGCTGAATCGATTTACTCATCTGTCGCCGACGCGTCGAATCGGGCATAATGGGGAGCGGATTGGAACGACGTCTAAAGCCGAGTTTTTTGATCTGAAGTGCCTAACGCGTCGTTTTCTGTTGCATCAACGTTCGCCCCTGTCCATAGTCAGGCGCTATAACCAGGCAAGCTAAAGTCAGGCCCCTGGGCTAAACTTTAGCACCACAACATTAATCCAATAAGTTGGGGAAACATCAATGTTCCAGCAAGAAGTTACTATTACCGCTCCGAATGGTCTGCATACTCGCCCTGCCGCTCAGTTCGTTAAAGAAGCCAAAGGCTTCACGTCTGACATCACCGTGACCTCCAACGGCAAAAGCGCCAGCGCTAAAAGTCTGTTCAAACTGCAAACTCTGGGGCTGACTCAAGGGACCGTAGTGACCATCTCCGCTGAAGGTGAAGACGAGCAGAAAGCCGTTGAGCACTTGGTAAAACTGATGGCAGAGCTTGAGTAATCGGCCCGTCTTTTTAGTTAACACCAGTCAAGAGTAAGGTAGGGTTATGATTTCAGGCATTTTAGTATCACCGGGCATCGCTTTTGGTAAGGCTCTCTTGCTGAAAGAAGACGACATTGTCATCAACCGGAAAAAAATCTCTGCTGATCAAGTAGAGCAGGAAGTCTCGCGTTTTCTGGCCGGCCGCGCGAAAGCGTCCGAACAGCTGGAAGCGATCAAGACCAAAGCTGGCGAAACCTTCGGCGAAGAGAAGGAAGCTATCTTCGAAGGCCACATCATGTTGCTGGAAGACGAAGAGCTTGAGCAGGAAATCATAGCCCTAATCAAAGATGAGCTGGCCTCCGCAGACGCCGCCGCCTACACCGTGATCGAAGGTCAGGCGAAAGCATTGGAAGAGCTGGACGACGAATACCTGAAAGAACGCGCCGCCGACGTGCGCGACATCGGCAAGCGCCTGCTGCAAAACATCCTGGGCATGCCGATCGTCGATCTGGGCTCCATTCAGGACGAAGTGATCCTGGTGGCCACCGATCTGACCCCGTCAGAGACCGCGCAGCTGAACCTGGACAAAGTGCTGGGCTTCATCACCGACCTCGGCGGCCGTACCTCCCACACCTCCATCATGGCGCGCTCCCTGGAGCTGCCGGCGATCGTCGGTACCAGCGACGTGACCAAGCAGGTGAAAAACGACGACTACCTGATTCTGGACGCGGTTAACAACAAAATTTACGTTAACCCGACCGCTGACGTTATCGATCAGCTGAAGGCCGCCCAGAACCAATACATCACCGAGAAAAACGATCTGGCCAAGCTGAAGGACCTGCCGGCGATTACGCTGGACGGCCATCAGGTTGAAGTCTGCGCCAACATCGGCACCGTGCGCGACGTCGCGGGTGCAGAGCGCAACGGCGCGGAAGGTGTCGGCCTGTATCGTACCGAATTCCTGTTCATGGACCGCGACTCGCTGCCGACCGAAGACGAGCAGTTCCAGGCTTACAAGGCCGTGGCGGAAGCCATGGGCTCGCAAGCGGTGATCGTCCGCACCATGGACATCGGCGGCGACAAAGACCTGCCGTACATGAACCTGCCGAAGGAAGAGAACCCGTTCCTCGGCTGGCGCGCCATCCGCATCGCGATGGACCGCCGTGAAATCCTGCATGCCCAGCTGCGCGCCATCCTGCGCGCCTCGGCGTTCGGCAAACTGCGCATCATGTTCCCGATGATCATCTCCGTGGAAGAAGTGCGCGATCTGAAAGGCGAAATCGAGACGCTGAAGGCGCAGCTGCGCGAAGAAGGCAAGGCGTTTGACGAGAGCATCGAAGTGGGCGTGATGGTGGAAACACCGGCTGCGGCGGTCATCGCTCACCACCTGGCGAAAGAAGTCGACTTCTTTAGTATTGGGACAAACGATCTAACCCAGTATACTCTGGCGGTAGATCGCGGCAACGAGCTGATTTCTCATCTCTATAACCCGATGTCCCCATCAGTACTTGGCCTGATTAAACAGGTTATTGATGCATCTCACGCGGAAGGCAAGTGGACCGGCATGTGCGGTGAACTGGCTGGCGATGAGCGTGCTACACTGTTGTTATTGGGCATGGGGCTGGATGAGTTCAGCATGAGTGCGATTTCAATCCCGCGCATCAAGAAAATTATTCGCAACACGAATTTCGAAGATGTGAAGGCGTTGGCAGCGCAAGCCTTGGCACAGCCAACGGCACAAGACCTGATGAATTGCGTCAATAAATTCATCGAAGAAAAAACGCTCTGCTAAACTTCCACGACACTGGAACGCCGCCCAATTTAATGCTTAGGAGAAGATCATGGGTTTGTTCGATAAACTGAAATCTCTGGTTTCTGATGACAAGAAAGACACGGGCACTATCGAGATCGTCGCTCCCCTTTCTGGCGAAATCGTCAATATCGAAGATGTGCCGGACGTAGTGTTCGCTGAAAAAATCGTTGGCGACGGTATCGCTATCAAACCGGCCGGCAACAAAATGGTTGCTCCGGTTGACGGCACCATCGGCAAGATTTTCGAAACCAACCATGCATTCTCTATCGAATCCGACAGCGGCATTGAGCTGTTCGTCCACTTCGGCATCGATACCGTAGAACTGAAAGGCGAAGGCTTCAAACGCATCGCCGAAGAAGGTCAGCGCGTCAAGAAAGGCGACGTCGTTATCGAGTTCAACCTGCCTCTGCTGGAAGAGAAAGCCAAGTCGACCCTGACGCCGGTCGTTATCTCCAACATGGACGAGATCAAAGAGCTGATCAAACTGTCCGGCAGCGTAACCGTTGGCGAAACCCCGATCATCCGCATCAAGAAGTAATCGCGGATGATCAATAAAAAACGGCGCCCTCGGCGCCGTTTTTTTTATCCCTTCGGGGTATCCCCATCTCGCTGCGTCATGACGACCAGCGCGGCACGCGCAGAGTGATGATCAGCCCCTCTTTGTCGCCGTTGCGCGCCTCAACCTGGCCGCCGTGCGCCAGCACCACCTTGCGGGTAATCGCCAGCCCAAGGCCGTAGCCCTTGCCCGACAGCGCCGATTTCACGCGCACGAAAGGATCGAAGATGCTCGACAGCTTCGACTCCTCGACGCCCGGCCCCTGATCGCTGACGGCGATCTGAAACTGATTGTCGACGCGCGACAGCGCCACCGTCACCCGCTGACCGTGGCTGGAAAAGCGCAACGCATTACGCACGACGTTATCCACCGCACGCCGCATCAGCTCCGCATTGCCCTTGACGGTGTACTCCACATCCGATTCGGCCTGCAGCACGATATCCACGCCGGGCACCTGAGCCTCGTAGCGCGCATCGCTCACCACCGCGTCCACCAGACCATACAGATCGAAATACTCTTCGTCCGGCAAGCTGCTGTGTTCGGTACGCGACAGCGCCAGCAGTTCGCCGATCATTTTGTCCAACCGCCCCGACTCATGTTCGATGCGCTTCAGCGAGGTTTCGACGTTGCCGGCATTCTGCCGCGCCAGACCGATGGCCAACTGCAGGCGCGCCAACGGTGAACGCAGTTCGTGCGAAACATCGTGCAGCAACTGCTCGCGGGCGCTGACCAGCAACTCCAGCCGCTCGGCCATGGTATCGAAATCGCGCGCCACGTCAGACAGTTCGTCATGACGCCGCCGCATATTCGGGTACAGCCGCACCGACAGATCGCCCTGCGCCACCCGATCCAGGCCGCCGCGCAGCTGACGCATCGGGCGGGTCAGGTTCCAGGCCAGCACGGCGCTGAACAGCAAACCGCCCAGCCCGCCGACCCACAGCATCGGCGCTGGAATGTTGAAGAAGTGGGAACGCCGCTCCGGCCGATACTCTTCCCGCAGCCCGCGCACGTTATAACTCAGCCAGTACCCCTGCCCTTCTCCAGTTTGCACCCAGGCGGAAATCTCTTTCGGCATCCGCCGCCCTTCAAACACCGGTTCTTCCGGCTCAGGCGGCGGTTGGGTCATCGGCGTAACGGACAGCAGACGCCGATCGTCCTCCGGCCAGTCGCGCATCAGGGCTTCCAGCGCCGGCATGCCGCCGCTGCGCAACTGGGTGGTGGCGGAGGTCAGCAGCAAGCCGATCGCCCGCCGTGCCATGGAATTCTCCGGCGGCACATAGCGGTCGCCATAAAGAGAAAACGCCACCCACAAGGCCTGCGTCATAATGAGGAAGGTCAGCCAAAAGCCGAGCAAAATTTTCCAGAACAGTCTTCCGCGCATGTCTGGTTACCGTATGCGATAGCCGATGCTGCGCACCGTCTCGATGCTCAGCTTACTGCCGGCCAGCGCGCTCAGCTTCTGGCGGATATTGCTGATATGCACGTCCACGCTGCGATCATAGGCCTCGCGCGGGCGCCCCAGCCCCTTCTCAGACAGTTCGTCCTTCGACACCACGCGATCCGGCGCGCGCAGCAACAGCTCCAGCAGATTGAATTCCGAAGCCGTCAGATCAAACGCCTTGCCCCGCCATTCACTGCTGCGTGTAGAAGGGTTCAGCGTCAGCTCACCGAAGCTGATGGCGGCCTCTTCGTCCGCCTCTTGCGGCCGCTCTTCGAAACGGCGCAGCACCGCGCGCAGACGCGCCACCAATTCGCGCGGATAGCATGGCTTGGGCATGTAATCATCGGCCCCCATCTCCAGGCCAATCACCCGATCGATGTTGTCGCCTTTGGCTGTCAGCATGATGATCGGCAGCCGGCTCTTTTTACGCACGTCGCGCAGCACGTCGATGCCGCTCATGTCCGGCAGCATGATGTCGAGGATCATCGCGGTATAGTCGCCCGACAGCGCGCCTTCTACCCCCGCCTTGCCGGTCAGCACCAGCGTGGCGTCGAAGCCTTCGCCCGTCAGGTATTCGCTCAGCATGGTGCCAAGCTCCAGGTCATCGTCGACCAGTAAAATTTTCATGCCTTGCTCCTTCACCGATTTTCGTTATTTTCCCGCCAATTCCGCCGGCCCGCAGCCGGTTTTACTCAATCCTTACACATCGCTCTTTGCGTCTCGCCACCGTTATTGTGGCCGCTGTTGCGCGATTTCTCTACTTCAGTCAGGGGATTGGCGCGCGAGCAGGCGATAGCCGCCGCTTCGGCGGGCCGGACAGGCAGTCTGTAACAGGGAGGTGAGAAGGCGTTTCCCGGCGGGACGCGCCGCCGGGAGGGGGACTCAGTCGAATACGCCGGTGGAGAGGTAGCGATCGCCGCGATCGCAGACGATCGCCACCACGACGCTGCCGGGGTGAGCCGCCGCGACGCGCAGGGCGCCGACTACCGCGCCACCGGAGCTGACGCCGCAGAAGATACCTTCACGCTGCGCCAACTGACGCATGGTCTGCTCGGCATCGCCCTGTTCGATATCCAGCACCTGATCCACCAGCTCCGGGCGGAAAATGCCCGGCAGGTAAGCGGGTGCCCAACGGCGAATACCGGGGATGCTGCTGCCTTCCGCCGGCTGCAGGCCGATGATCTGCACCTGCGGGTTCTGGCTCTTCAGGTAACCGCCCACCCCGGTAATGGTGCCGGTGGTGCCCATGCTGGAAACGAAGTGCGTGATGCGCCCTTCGGTCTGGCGCCAGATCTCCGGACCGGTAGTGGTGAAGTGGGCATAGGGGTTGTCCAAGTTATTGAACTGATCCAGCACCTTGCCCTGCCCCTGGCGCTGCATCTCCAGCGCCAGATCGCGCGCGCCTTCCATTCCCTGTTCACGGCTGACCAGGATCAGCTCGGCGCCGTAGGCACGCATTGCCGCCTGCCGCTCCAGGCTCATGTTCTCCGGCATCAGCAGCTTCAGCGTATAGCCTTTCAATGCAGCGATCATCGCCAGCGCAATGCCGGTGTTGCCGCTGGTGGCCTCGATCAGCACGTCGCCGGGCTTGATCTCACCGCGCAGCTCCGCCTGCTGGATCATCGCCAACGCAGCGCGATCCTTCACCGATCCCGCCGGGTTATTGCCTTCCAGTTTGACCCATACTTCGCTGCCCGCCTGGGCGGCCAGCCGTTGCAGTTTTACCAGCGGGGTATTCCCGATGCATTGTTCGAGCGTTGTCACGATCTTTGCCTGTGTGTTGTTGATGTACGTAAAGTAAAAAGGCAACCCTGGGGTTGCCTTGAATAAAAGGGCAGCTAAAACCTATCAGGCGCTTTTGGCTAACGCAACAGGTTGCAGCAGTTGATCGCCGGCATACAGCCGCGCATTGAGGCTGCCGACGTAATAGCGGCCGCCGCGCACCGGCGTGGCGTTGCCTTCCGACAGTACCACGCTGATCGGTTCCTGGTGCCAGCCGATCGGTTGCACCGTCAGCTGCCAGAAGTGGCCGCGCGGGCTGACTTCCAGCACCTGTACCGGCAGCGGGCAGCGCTCGCTGCTCTCAGTCGCCACTTCCATTTCCCACGGGCGCAGGAACAGATCGACGCTGCCCTGATGCATCGGCTGGAACGACAGCGGCCACTGGTGCGCACCGACGAACAGCTGGGAACCGCGAATTTCGCCGTTCAGGCGGTTCACTTCCCCCATGAATTCCAGCACGAAGCGGCTGGCCGGTTCGCGCATGATTTCGATCGGCGAACCGACCTGTTCGATATTGCCCTGGCTCATCACCACGATGCGGTCGGCCACTTCCATCGCCTCTTCCTGATCGTGGGTGACGAACACGCTGGTGAACTTCAGCTCTTCATGCAACTGACGCAGCCAGCGGCGCAGCTCTTTGCGCACCTGCGCATCCAGCGCGCCGAACGGTTCGTCCAGCAGCAGAATTTGCGGTTCCACCGCCAAGGCGCGCGCCAGCGCCACGCGCTGTTTCTGGCCGCCGGACAGCTGCGACGGATAGCGGCTGGCCAGGTGGCCCAGCTGTACCATTTCCAGCAGCTGAGTGACTTTCTGTTTGATCGCCGCGGCGTTCGGACGCTCGCGACGCGGCAGTACGGTCAGGCCAAAGGCGATATTGTCGAACACCGTCATGTGGCGGAACAGCGCATAGTGCTGAAACACGAAGCCCACACGCCTGTCGCGCGCGTGCATGTGGCTGACATCGGTGCCGTGGAAGCCCAGTTTGCCGCCGCTCTGGCTTTCCAGCCCGGCGATGATGCGCAGCAGCGTGGTCTTGCCGGAACCGGACGGCCCGAGCAGCGCCACCATCTCGCCGGAAGCAATATCGAGCGAGATATCGTTCAATACCTTGGTGCGACCGAAGTACTTGTTGATGCCGTTAATCTCAATGCTCATGATTTTCCTCCCGCTCGAGACGCGCGTTCTGGCGTTCCAGACGCCACTGCAGCGCACTCTTCAAAAATAGGGTAACGATCGCCATCAGGGTCAACAGCGCGGCGGCGGTAAAGGAGCCGACGGTGTTGTAATCCTGCTGCAACAGCTCGACCTGCAGCGGCAAACTGTAGGTTTCGCCGCGAATCGAACCGGACACCACCGACACCGCGCCGAACTCGCCGATGGCGCGCGCGTTGGTCAGCACCACACCGTATAGCAACGCCCAGCGAATGTTGGGCAGCGTCACGCGGCGGAACATCTGCCAGCCGGACGCCCCCAGAAGAATGGCGGCCTCGTCTTCCTGGCTGCCCTGGCTGAGCATCATCGGCACCAGCTCGCGCACCACGAAGGGACAGGTGACGAAAATGGTCACCAGCACCATGCCCGGCCAGGAGAACATGATCTGGATGTTATGCGCGTCCAGCCAGCCGCCCAGCAGGCCGTTGCTGCCGTAAAACAGCAGGTAAATCAGCCCCGCCACCACCGGTGAAACGGCGAACGGAATGTCGATCAGCGTCAGCAGCAGCTGGCGGCCGGGGAAGGTGAAACGCGTCACCAGCCACGCCAGCAAGGTGCCGAACACCAGGTTGAACGGCACGGTGATCAGCGCGATCAAGACCGTCAGCCAGATGGCGTGCAGCATGTCCGGATCGAGCAGGTTGCTCCACATCGCGCCGAACCCTTTGGAGAAGGCCTCGGCGAAAATCGACATCATCGGCACCACCAGCAGCAGCACCGAAAACAGCGCGCCGATGGCGATCAGCGTCCACTTGCCCCAGTTGACGCGCGGGCGCTCGGCGCCGTTGAAGGCGGAAACATCAGCCATCAGTGCCCTCCTCCCAAACGTCTGCCGAAGCGGCTTTGCAATACGTTAATGCTGAACAGCAGCAGCAGCGACGCCGCCAGGATCACCGAAGCGATAGCGCTGGCCGCCGGGTAATCGAACTCCTGCAAACGTACAAAAATCATCAGCGAGGTCACTTCCGTCTTCCAGGCGATGTTGCCGGCGATGAAAATCACCGCGCCGAACTCGCCCAGGCTGCGGGTAAAGGAAATGGCGGTGCCGGCCAGCAGTGCCGGCGCCACCTCGGGCAACACCACGCGGCGAAAACTCTGCCAGCGCGTGGCGCCCAGCGTCTCGGCCGCCTCTTCGTATTCCGGCCCCAGCTCTTCCAAAACCGGCTGCACGGTGCGCACCACAAACGGCAGGCTGGTGAACGCCATCGCCACCGCGATCCCAAGCCAGGTGAAGGTGACCTTAATGTCAAAGTGCGCCAGCCACTGACCGTACCAGCCAGTGGTGGAAAACAGACCGGCCAGCGTCAGGCCGGCCACCGCCGTCGGCAGCGCGAACGGCAGATCGATCAGGCCGTCCAGCAGCGAACGGCCGGGAAAACGGTAGCGCGTCAGGATCCAGGCCATCAGCATGCCGAACACCGCGTTGAACAGGCTGGCGACGCCGGCGGCCAGCAGCGTCACTTTGTACGCCGCCACCACCTGCGGGTTGGAAATCACTTCCCAATATTGCGCCAGGCTCATCTGCGCCAGCTGCATCACCAGCGCGGTGAGCGGCAGCAGCAGGATCAGACAGGTATAAAACAGGCTGCTGCCGAGGCTGAGGCCAAATCCGGGCAGCACCCGCTTACTGGACGACAACGCCAACATTTACTTGCGCCCTGCCGCTAACAGCTGATCCAACTCGCCGCCGGTGGCGAAGTGAGTTTTCATTACCTGCGGCCAACCGCCGAACTGGTCTTCCACCCGGAACAGTTTGGTGTCCGGGAATTGCCCTTTCGCCGCCGCCATCGCTTTCTGGTCATAGACGCGGTAGTAGAAGCTGGTGATCACCTGCTGCGCCGCCGGGCTGTAGAGGTAGTTCAGATAGGCTTTGGCCGCCTGCTCGGTGCCGTTGCGCTCGACGTTTTTGTCGACCCAGGCCACAGGAAACTCTGCCAGAATATCGACCGGCGGCACGATCACTTCGTACTTGTCTTCACCGTATTGCTTACGAATGTTGTTCACTTCGGACTCGAAGCTGATCAGCACGTCGCCCAAGCCGCGTTCGACGAAGGTGGTGGTCGCGCCGCGGCCACCGGTATCGAACACCAGCACGTTTTTCAGGAAACGAGTCATAAAGGCGCGGGTCTTGGCCGGATCGTTGCCGTCAGCCTGGCTGGCGGCGCCCCAGGCGGCCAGATAGGTGTAGCGGCCATTGCCGGAGGTTTTCGGATTCGGGAACACCAGCTTCACGTCGTCGCGCACCAAATCGTTCCAGGTGTGGATGCCCTTCGGGTTGTCCTTGCGCACTAAAAATGCCATGGTGGAATAGAACGGCGAGCTGTTGTTGGGCAGGCGCGCCTGCCAGTCCGCCGGGATCAGCTGCCCACGATCGTGCAGGATCTGCACGTCGGTCACCTGGTTGTACGTCACCACGTCGGCGCGCAAGCCCTGCAGGATAGCCAGCGCCTGCTTGGAGGAACCGGCGTGCGACTGTTTGATGGTCAGCTTGTCGTTCGGGTGCTGTTGATTCCACTGCTGTTCAAAGCCGGGGTTCAGCGCGACGAACAATTCACGGGAAACGTCATAAGAACTGTTCAGCAATTCCGCCGCCGACGCTGCGCCGCTCGCCAACAGCGCAGCCGCCAGCCAACCTTTCAGCACGAGATTTTTAACCCGGTTTTGTTTCATTCTGCACCTTATCACTGAGTCAGTCCTTCAGGCTTTCGCCTTATTGACGACCAGTGTATTTATAACTCGGTGCGGAGCTGTAACGCTTTTATATACCGTTTAGTGATTTACAAGCATCAAACGCTATAAGGCAGGAAAAGAGCGGCGTTTTCGGGTCGGGAATGCGGGCCGAAGCCGGGCGCGCCGGCTTCGGCAACGGCGTCAAAGTGACAGCAGGCGCGTCAGCGATGGCGCAAAGTAGTAGCTGCCGGTCACCGCTCGGCTGAAACGCAGCATCGCGTCGCGTTTGCCGTCCAGATCGCCGAACATGCTCAGCAGCTGCTGCTCGATATTGTGCAGGCGCGCGCAATAGGCGATGAAGAACAGGCCGTGCTTGCCGCTGGCGGTGCCGTAAGGCAGGCTCTGGCGCAGAATCTTCAGGCCCTTGCCGTCCTCTTTCAGATCGACACGGCTGACGTGCGAAGTATCCGGGCGCTGGTCCGCCGGCAGCTCTTCGCTGTCGTGCTTGGTGCGGCCGATGATCTGCTCCTGCTGTTCGGTGGTAAAACGCTGCCACTGGCGCAGGTTGTGCTCGTAACGTTGCACCAGCACGTAGCTGCCGCCCGCATCCTCTTCACCCTCGGCGATCGTCGCCACTGCCGGGCGCTGGTCGCCCTGCGGGTTTTCGGTGCCGTCGATGAAGCCGCTCAGATCGCGCTCTTCCACCCAGCGGAAGCCATGGGTTTCTTCTTCGATCTTGATGACGTTACCGAACGCCGCCAACGCGGCCTGCGCCAGCGTAAAGTTGACGTCGTGGCGCAGCGACTGAATGTGGATCAGCATATCGCGCTGGGTGGCCGGCGCCAGTCCTTTGCCGAGCGGCGTAAACGGCTTCAGTTCTTTCGCGCCCTGGCCGCTGGAGAGATCGTGCCAGACGTCATAGCCGAAAGCGATAACCGCGCCGAGGCGCGCATCGGGAAACTGCTGTTGCAGCTCGCTCAACGTCTGACAAAACTGTTTGCAGCCCTGGCGCAAATCGGCGAATTCGCCCTGTACGCTGGCTTCCATAAAAATGGCGAAACGGCAGTGCTCCAGCAGAATGCCGCTCTGAACCTGTGTCATGTTGTTATCCTCAATACCAGAATCCGGCAACAGGTATGGCGGTTGACGCGCGGGTTCCCTGTTACAAACGCGCGCTATGATACCGCAAGCACGGGCGATTGCCTTGCAGCAGCGCAAAGAAAATAGGGGTAATGGCTTGAAAAGGCAGGCGCCGCACACCGGCGCCCGTTGACAGCGTTACTGCTGCGGTTTGGCGTGCCAAACGATCTTGCTGACCGTCCAGCTTTTCAGGGTGTCGTCCGGCGGGATGATATCCTGCGCCCCGGCCCACTTGCCGCTGAAGATGTAGGTGACGTACTTGCTCTGCTCCGCCACGCACTCCACCTTGCCGGCGTCTTCGCCGCTGCCCGGTTTACAGGAACCGAACGCCTTGCTGTACATGTCGCCGAACGGCGTGCCGAGCTTGTTGCCCCACTCCGTCGCCACTTTAGGATCCATCACGTCCACCCGCTGCAGGCGCCCTTTCGGTTCGCCGGTGATCACCAGCTTCACTTCGTCGCCGGACAGCGCCTGATAGTAAGAGACGATCTGGCCGTTGTTGGTCGCCATGCCGCCGCGCAGGCGGTAGTTGCCGTCCAGCCCGTCGTTGATGGCGCTTTCCGACATCGGCGTGCCGGCGTTGAGCTTGCCGACGCCCTTGGCGCCGACCTCCAGGCTGCTGCCGAACCAGTTGAACGGCGACAGGCTGGACCAGGAGAAATTGGACATGCTCGAACAGCCGGTCAGTAACAGCGGAAGCCCTAACAGCAGGGGGCGAATATTCATCTCTAGCTCCTTAAACATCAATGGCACGGGGCGGTAACCCGCCCCTGCCGCACTCGGCGTTTTGCTGCGTGCCAGCCTCTCACAACGGCCCGCACTACGCCAACGGTTGCCTGCTTGGAGTGCGGAAAATGCGAAAAGTGCCGCACTTCTCGGCAATTAGTCAGCCTGCTCCGCCGGCGCGAAACAGGCTTTCAGGCGCGCATTCAGCAGCAGATAGCTCAGCGCCAGCGCGTCGAACAGCGCCAACGCCAACTCCAGCCCCGGCGCATCGCCGTCCTGGCGCCACAGGCTGAACAGCGAGCCGCCGAGCGACGCCAGCAGAGAGGCTGCCAACACCCAGCGCCAGCCGCGCCACAGCCGCGGCCATTGGTGGCGACGGCCGCTCAGCAAAAACGCCAGCGCCGCCGGCAGACCGAGCAGCATGCCGTACCAAAAGCGTTGGGTATCCGGATAAAACAGCGCCAGCAAGCTTTCGCCCTGCTCGCGCGAAGCGCCGGCCATCACGAACAGCAGCCAGGTGCGCGCCTGCAGAATCAGCACGGCCCAAAACCCCAGCGGCAGCCGCAGCGTGCCGTGCTGATCGTAATCGTCCGGGGAAAAGCGGGGTGAGAATGGCTTCAACGGTCGTTCCTTGCCAACAGAATAAAAAGACTATGGCTACAGATGGGCGCCGGCGATGGGAATTTCAATGCGTCGGCTTAAGAAGCTCTTAAGATCGGCGTGTTTTAATCCTTATCACCAAGCAAGCACCCGATATCAGCGGGATGTGATTTTCGATAACGATAAGGAAGCGCAACATGAAAAAACTGACTCTGGCCGCTCTGATCGCGCTGTGCAGCGCACCGGTACTGGCACAACAAGGCGGGTTCCTCGATCCGGCCGCGCCGCAGGCGCAAACACAGCCTGCTCCGCAGGGCGGTTTCTCCGGCCCCAGCGCGGCGCTGACCACCGTGGACAAGGTGAAATCGCTGAGCGACGACACCTGGGTGATGCTGCAGGGCAACATCGAACAGCGCATCGGCGACGAAACCTATACCTTCCGCGACGCCACCGGCACCCTGACGGTCGATATCGACCGCAAACGCTGGAACGGCCAGACCGTTACGCCGAAAGACAAGGTGCAGTTGGAAGGTAAAGTGGATAAAGACTGGAACAGCCTCGAAGTGGACGTGAAAACCGTCAAAAAGCTGCCGTAATGCGCTGCGGCGGGCGGTGCAACGCCGCCGCCCGCTGCCTGCTCAATATTCCTGATCTTCGATCAGCCGCTTGCCCAGGCTGGTGATGCCCTGGATCTCGTAGCCGAGCTTCTCGTACATCTCGACCACCGTGTCGTTGTCTTCGCGCACCATAATCTGGATCTTCGGGCAGCCACGGGCGATCAACTTCTTCTCCAGACGGTTGATCAACGCATTGGCGATGCCGCGCCCGCGATAGTCGGGATGCACCCCGAGGTAATAAGCCGATCCGCGGTGGCCGTCATAGCCGCCCATCACCGAACCGACCACTTCACCGCCAACCTCCGCCACCAGGAACAGCTCCGGGTCGTGGTTCAGCTTGCGCTCGATGTCCATTTCCGGATCGTTCCAAGGGCGCAGCAGATCGCAGCGCTCCCACAGGGTAATGACTTCTTCAAAGTCGTCTTGTCGAAATACGCGAATTTCCATCGATGTTGGCCGCTGTTAATTAAGGTGTTTATCTGATTATCGCGTGATTATTCACTTACGCAATATCAAACTGCGATTTACCGCGCTATTTGCCCGGAAATCGCCGGTAACAGGCGTAATAAATGGAAATAGTTATCGGGTCGATTAATGATTATCAATACGATATAACGTCGCAAAATAGAAACGTCGATGGAGCGTTGCGTAATGAAAAAGCAGGGTAAACCATTCCTCAATTTTAAACCGCTTGCCGTTTCCCCGACGCGACGCCAACTTTTGCTTTCCGGCCTGGCGGTGGCGCTGCTCGGCGTAAAAAGCCAAAGCGCCAAGGCGGAAGGCCTGCTGCGCAATCAGCACAGCAAACCGGCGGCAAAACCGATCGGCGGCAAAAAGCTGGTGATGATCGATCCCGGCCACGGCGGCATCGATTCCGGCGCGGTCGGCCACGAAGGCTCGCAGGAAAAACACATCGTGCTGGAAATCGCCAACCACGTGCGCCGTTTTCTGCATGAGCACGACCACGTCGAAGCGCGCCTGACGCGCGAAGAAGACGAGTTCATTCCGCTGTTCCAGCGGGTGGAGATCGCCCACCAGCACCAGGCCGATCTGTTCATTTCGATTCACGCCGACGGCTTCACCAGCCCATCGGCCTCCGGCGCTTCGGTGTTCGCCCTGTCCAACCGCGGCGCCAGCAGCGCCATGGCGCGCTACCTGTCCAACCGTGAAAACGCCGCCGACGACGTGGCGGGCGGCAAGTACAAGGATCAGGACAACTACCTGCAGCAGGTGCTGTTCGATCTGGTGCAAACCGATACCATCAACAACAGCCTGACGCTCGGCCGCCACGTGCTCGGCCAGATCCGCCCGGTGCACCACCTGCACAGCGACAGCACCGAACAGGCGGCGTTCGCGGTGCTGAAATCGCCGTCCATTCCCTCAGTACTGGTAGAAACCTCGTTCATCACCAACCCGAACGAAGAGCGGCTGCTGGGCACCACCGCGTTTCGCGAGAAAATAGCCCGCGCCATCTCGGACGGCATCATCAATTTCTTCGATTACTTCGATGCCCACCAGCGCAAACCCCGCTGATGCCGCGGGCGGCGAATAAGAGTATACTCAGCGCCTTGTTCAGCCAGACGCTATAAAGACCCCGCATGAGTTTACCTAACATCGCTGAAGTAAAATCCTTCCTGCTGGCGCTGCAGGATCATATCTGCGCGCAGCTCGCCCAGGCCGACGGCGGCGCCACGTTCACCGAAGACCAATGGACGCGTGAAGAAGGCGGCGGTGGCCGCAGCCGCGTGCTGACCAACGGCGCGGTGTTCGAACAGGCGGGGGTCAACTTCTCGCACGTCTCCGGCGCCACCCTGCCGGCCTCGGCCACCGCGCACCGTCCGGAACTGGCCGGGCGCAGTTTCCAGGCGATGGGCGTCTCATTGGTGATCCACCCGCTCAGCCCCTACGTGCCCACCAGCCACGCCAACGTGCGCTTCTTCATCGCCGAAAAGCCGGGCGAAGCGCCGGTGTGGTGGTTCGGCGGCGGCTTTGACCTAACGCCGTTCTACGGTTTCGCAGAGGATGCCGTGCACTGGCACCGTACCGCGGCCGAGCTGTGCGCGCCGTTCGGCGACGAGGTTTACCCCAAATACAAGCGGTGGTGCGACGATTACTTCTTCATCAAGCACCGCAACGAAGCGCGCGGCATCGGCGGCCTGTTCTACGACGATCTGAACACCCCGGACTTCGACCACTGTTTCGCCTTCACCCGTGCGGTGGGCCAGGGCTTCCTCGACGCCTATCTGCCGATCGTCGAAAAACGCAAGGCCTTGACCTGGGGCGAGCGCGAGCGCCAGTTCCAGCTCTATCGCCGCGGCCGCTACGTGGAGTTCAACCTGGTGTGGGATCGCGGCACGCTGTTCGGGCTGCAAACCGGCGGGCGCACCGAGTCCATTCTGATGTCGATGCCGCCGCTGGTGCGTTGGGAATATAACTACCAGCCGGAAGGCGACAGCCCGGAAGCGGCGCTGGCGCGCGATTTCCTGCCGGTGCGCGACTGGCTGCAGGAGCCGAAATGATGCAGATTTGGGTCGATGCGGACGCTTGTCCGAACGTGATCAAAGAGGTGCTGTTCCGCGCCGCCGATCGCACCGCCATCACCGTGACGCTGGTGGCGAACCAGCCATTGCGCACGCCGCCGTCGAAGTACATCCGTTCACTGCAGGTGGCGGCCGGTTTCGACGTGGCCGACAACGAGATCGTGCGCCGCTGCGAAGCGGGCGATCTGGTGATCACCGCCGACATTCCGCTGGCGGCGGAGGTGATAGAGAAAGGCGCGGTGGCGCTGAACCCGCGCGGCGAGCGCTATACGCCGGACACCATCCGCGAGCGCCTCAACATGCGCGATTTTATGGATACCCTGCGCGCCAGCGGCATTCAGACCGGCGGCCCGAACGCCCTGAACCAGCGCGACCGCCAGCAGTTCGCCAACGAGCTGGACAAATGGCTGCTGCAGGCAAAACGGGCGCAGTGACTGCGCCCTGCTCTGCTGCGGTTTAGAAGCGTACCTCCCCGCCGAAGATATAAGTCCGCCCACGGGCGGTGTTGGTCGGCGTGAAATCTTGTGACTGCGACGGTAGCGAGTTCATCTTGTTCAGCGCGTCCGAATAGTCTTTGTCCATCAGGTTTTGCACGCTGAGCTTCAGCAACAGATTGCGATTCACCTGATAGGTGCCGTACAGATCGATAATGGTCGGAATATGCGGCGCCGGCTCCTTCATCAACTGTTCGTTTTCATCGGGAGTGGAATCAGGCGACAGGCGCACCGCTTTGCCGGTGTATTTCACCACCCCGCCCAGCGTCAACGTCTCGTCCAGCAGGCGCACCCCGCTGTCCAGCGTGAAGTAGAATTCCGGCAGTTCGCTGATGTCGCCCGCGCCGAATTCGTTGCTGGCCTGGTTGGTCGGCTGGGAAGTATGCTCCTTGCTTAACGACAGTTTGGTGAAGGCGAAACCGGCGTCGTACAGCGCTTCGAGCTCCACCCCGCGCATTTTGACCGGCTCGGGAGCGTTGCTGTACATGGTCATTTTGACGTTGGCGTCCGCGTTATCCCACTCTTCCTGCGTCGCCTGCGAGCGATTGCACTTCTGGCGATTTTTACACACCAGGTAGGATTGGCTGGAAATGTAGTTTTTGATCCTGGTTTCGAAATAGACCGCTTTCAGTTGGAAGCTGTCCTGCTTGAACAACAGATCGTGGGCATTGGCATTGAACCCGCCCTGCCAGGTCTCCGCTTTTTCGCCCTTGAGGAACGGGTTCATCGATTGCCCTTCGCTGTTGGCGAAGAACACCTCCTGGATATTCGGCCCGCGCATCGACTTGCTGTAGCTGACGAACGGCTGCAGCCACGGCGTCACCTGCGCCGACAGCATCACCGACGGGTTGAAGCCGTGTTCGTTGCGGGTGATATTGCTGGCGCCCTGCGGGAAGCATTCTACGCGCTCGTCACAGGCCGGCTTATAACCGGAGAGACGATAGGCGGTGTAGTTCAGATCGAAATTCCCCTGCCAGATGCCGTAGTTAGCTTGCAACCCGCTGTACAGGCTGGAGATATCTTGTTTGCCGGCAATGCCCACCGGCATGCTTTCCGCCTGATTGTCATCCGTCACCAAGCCGGAGGCCTTTTTCTTATACTCGTTGCGCACCAGCTTGCCGCCGTAGCTGAAGGCGAAATCGACGTCCTGCAGGCTGAAACGGCTGGTGTTGTTGATATCCAGCGCATCGGAGATGTTTTTCGCCGTGCTGTCGCTGAACCCCGCCATGTTGTCGGACATGAACTGCTGCTTGCCGCGGCTGGTGCTGGCGGTCAGGTTGAAATCGATCAATTCCGAGAACGGCGCGTAGTGATATTTGAGGTAGAAATCGTCGCTGTCGATGTGGCGGCGGGTGATTTTATTCTGGTAGCTGCGCGCCGACAGTTCGATGCTGTTGAAGGCATCCGGCTTGATGTCCACTTTGAACAGTTGGGATTTCGGGTTCTGGCGGTAGGTTTTATCGACGTTGAACATCTCGCTGTCGAAACCGGCGCCGTTTTTGTAGTTGGAGGTGATGGAGCTGCCGCTGATCGCCGCCATCGCCCCCAGGCTGCCGCCGTCGGCAAAGGCGGCGGTTTTGGCGCCGACGGCGATCATGCCGCTGCGGCCGATGCCGTTATTGCCCACCGAGAATTTGGTACGCACGCCGAACGGGTTGTCGCCAAATACTACGTCGTCCACGCCGATAGTGCGGAAGTTGGCGCTGCCCGCCAGGGCGTTGACGCCGTCGGAACCGGTGGCGTTGCCGCGCGCCACGTCGACGCCGACGATAAAGTTAGGATCGATCAGCGCCCCGAACTGGCTGGTGGGCAATCCCCCGTGCGCTGCGTCGCTCGGCGAGTTGCCGTAGTAGTTTTGCGTGATGCCATCGACCATGGTGTTGACCCGGCCGAAACCGCTCAGGCCGCGTATATTGACGCTGACCGATCCCTGGCCGGGATCGATCTGGGTATAGGTGCCCGGCATGCTGCGCAGAATGCTGTCCACCGACTCCAGATTTTTGTTTTCATCGCGCGAGCTGAACGCGCCTGGCCTGGCCAACGCGTCTTTTTCGCTGCTTTTGCCGCTCTCGGCAGCCGAGACGTTAAGCGGGCTGAACGCCACGCTGCCTTTATTATTTTCCGCCTGTTCCTGCGCGGCCGCAGCCGGCCCGTGCAGCGCCAGTCCCGCGCCGATCAGGCTCGCTATCATTTTGATTTTCATATATCCCCAGAAATAGCCAATAAGGTTTGATGGCCGACAATGCCCAGCAAAAAGCCCGCCGAAAACGCGGTAAATAAGGTTGTTATTGTTTTATTGCGCCGCAGCGTGCCGCGGCGCTGAAGGTTATTTCTGCGCCTGCCGGTCCGCCGCCAGAATAAAGGCGTACTCCAGCGCGCCGGTTTCCAGCCGCGCCAGGCGGCCCGATTTGCCGCCGTGGCCGGCGGTCATGTCGGTGGAGAGCAGCAGCAGTGAATCGCCCTGTTTGAAACGCCGCAGCTTCGCCACCCATTTGGCCGGCTCCCAATACTGCACCTGCGAGTCGTACAAACCGCTGGTGACCAGCAGGTTCGGATAACGCTGCTTGCGCACGTTGTCGTACGGGCTGTAGGACTTCATCAGCGCATAGGCGGCCGGCTGGTTCGGGTTGCCCCACTCCTCGTATTCGCCGGTGGTCAGTGGAATGCTGTCGTCCAGCATGGTGGTCACCACGTCGACGAACGGCACCTGCGCCACCACCGCGTTGTACAGCTGCGGCGCCTGATTGATCACCGCCCCCATCAGCAAGCCGCCGGCGCTGCCGCCCATGGCGTAGATGCGCCCCGGCTGGCCGTAGCCGTCTTTGATCAACGCCTGGGTGGCGTCGATGAAGTCGTTGAAGCTGTTCGGTTTGTGCGTCAGCTTGCCCTGTTTGTACCAGCTCTGTCCCAGCTCGCCGCCGCCGCGCACGTGGATCAGCGCATAGACGAAGCCGCGATCCAGCAGGCTGATGCGGTTGGCGCTGAACGCCGGATCCATGCTCATGCCGTAAGCGCCATAGCCGTAGACCAGCAGCGGGTTATGGCCGTTTTTGAACAGCGATTTGCGATACACCAGCGAGACCGGTACCTTCACGCCGTCCCGCGCTGCGATCCAAATGCGCTCGCTGTGATACAGGCTGGGATCGACGCCTTTCACGTCCTGCTGTTTGAGCAGGGTGCGCTCGCCCTTATTCAGATCCCACTCATAGGTGCGGGTCGGCGTGGTCATCGCCGAATAGCCGTAGCGCAATCGATCGCTGTCCGGCTCCGGGTTATAGCCCAGCCAGGCCATGTAGCTGGCGTCGTCGAACGGGATGGCGCGCTCGGTTTTACCGTCCCAGCTGATTTGCCGCAGCTGTACCAGCCCGTTGGCGCGTTCCTGCACCACCAGCCAGTCACGGAACAGGCTGAAGCTTTCCACCTCGTGCTGCGCCTGCGGCGCAATCAGCGTCTGCCAGGGTTTACCCGCCGCCGCCGTACGGTACAGGCCAAAATTCGGGTCCTGATGGTTGGAACGCAGATAGAACTCGCCGCGGTAGTGATCGAGGTAATACTCGCGGCCGTTTTGTCGGGCGGCGAACAACTGCGGCTCGCGCTGCGGCTGGCTGGCGTCGATCAGGCGCACTTCGGAAGTGGTATTGCCGCTGATGGTGAGTATCAGGTAATCGCGTGAGGATGAGCGGCCGAGGCTGAGGTAAAACGCCGGATCGTTTTCCTGGTACACCAGCTTATCTTGCGCCGTCGGCGTCCCGTACTGATGGCAGTAAACCTGATACGGCAACAGCGTTTGCGGGTGGTTGCGCACGTAGAACAGGGTTTGATTGTCGTTGGCCCACAGCATGTTGCCGGAGGTATTTTCCAGCGTTTCCGGCGACCAGCTGTCACTGCCTATCTCCCGCAGGGAGATGCGGTATTGGCGGCGGCCCTGCAGATCTTCGGCCACCGCCAGACGGCGGTTGTCCCGGCTGACGTCCATTGCCCCCAGTCGATAATAGGCCTGGCCGGCCGCGCGCTGATTGGCGTCCAGCAAGGTTTGCCACGGCGCGTCGGCGGTGAGCGCCTGGCGCTGATACAGCGCGAACTCTTTACCGGCGGCGTAGCTTTCCTGATAGCGATAGCCGTTGAGCTGATAGGGCACCGAACGATCGTCAGGATTCATGCGGCCCAGCATCTCCTGATACAGCGTGGCGCGCAGCTTCTGGTACGGCACCATCATTTGCTCGGTGTAGCGGTTCTCCGCCTTCAGGTAGTCCAGCACCTTCTGCTCTTTTCGGCTGTCGTCGCGCAGCCAGTAATAATCGTCGATGCGCGTCTCGCCGTGGGCAGTTAGCACTTTCGGCGCGCGTTCCGCCAACGGCGGCTGCGGTTGCGCCAGCGCGGCGCCGGCGACGCCTAAAGAAAGCCAGAACGCGGCCGCAATGCGGCGGCGCGGGGTGAATAACAGCGGGTTCATAATCCCTCACGAAGTTTGAAAAGGCGGACGGCAGCGAGGCGGCGTCTGCCAGCATTAACGGCGGGCGTTCAGCTCCGCCAGATTGAAATCGATCGGCATCGTCACCCTGACGGCCCCCTGCTGCAGCATCTCCGGCGGCGGCGGCGGCAACGGCTGCGCGCGCGACACTACCGCCACCGCTTCCCGATCCAGCGACGCGGTGCCGGAGCGCACCTGCAGGCTCACATTCGACACGCGCCCCTGCGCATCGACGCTGAAACTGACCTGCGGCATGCCGCTACGCCGGCGGCTGCGGGCATCCAGGGGATATTCCTTGATGCGGTTCAGCTTGCCCTTCACCAGACTCTCCCACGACAGCTTGGCCTGCGCGTTGCTGTTGGCATCGCTGTTGATCGGCGCGGCGGTTTGGTGGGAGAGCGTCTGCGCCTGCGGCGCGGCGGCGCTGGACGCGGCGGCACTGCGCGTCTCTTTGGCCTGTTCCTGCGGTTTCGGCTGCGCTTTTTGCGGGGGGCGGTGTTCGGCGCGCTTCTTCTGCGCCGTCACGATTTTCGCTTTATCGGCGCGCGCCAGCTTGGGCAGATCCGGCTGTTGCTGCTGCTCAGCGGGCTGCGCCGCGGCGGACTCCGCTTGCTGCACGCCCAACGGCAGCGGCTTGCTTTCCGGCGCTTCAATCTGCGCCGCCCAGCTCATCATCACCGCCGGCGGCGGCAGCACCACCGGTTCCAGCGCCGTCTGCGGCCAATAAAACAGCAATACCAACGCCGCGTGCGCCGCCAGGGCGAGCAGCAGGCCGCGCGCCCAGCGAGGCTGCGGCAGCTCAAAGGCCGGAAGGGAATAAGACTGACTTAACATAGGGGCATTAGCTTGCTTAATTGCGAATGATTGCAGATCACATTTACTAATGATAATCATTTGCAAATATAATTAACACCCCTTTTCACTGCCTTAACGTATTCATTTCACTGATGGTGTGATCCACAGGTAGTCCGCTGTGTTCGCATCAACCTGTACGCCCGGCTCCGCCAACATCAGCACCGCCGAGGCCGCCGCCGGTTGCAGATCCCGCACGTGCAGCGGCACGCCCACCGATTTGGCGGCGTGATAGCCACCGGCGATCAACAGCGCGGGCGTGGGCGCCGCCAGCAAACGTTCCGCCATACGCCGATCGCGCTGCTGCTGGATCGCCAGCATCGCGTGCAGTTGGTCGGCCTCAATCTTGCCGCCGTGCGAAGTGCGGATGGTTTCTTCCAACGCCTTGCGCACCGCCGGCTGCGCCGATAACTGCCCCGCCGGGAACTGCGGCTGCTGATAGAACGCCGTAATCTCGCTGCGATCCAGGTTGGCTGACCACAGCGGGTATGGCGCACGCATCGCCGCCATCGTCACCCCGCCATACAGTTCCCACTTCCAGCCCGGCTGCCAGGCGATCAGTTCCGCCACGCGGCCGTCACGCACTGTGGGATCGCTCTGCAGCCACTGCTTAACTTTGTCCACCTGCGCCTGCTGGTTCGGGTTGATCATCTCCATCAGCACGCTGCCCTGCGGCCGCCGCTGCGGCAGCTGCTGCACCAGCCATTGCTCAATCTGATGGTGGTAAGGATTGTCATGCTTTTCCCCGACGATCACCCGCGGCTGCTGCGCCAATCGCGTCAACAGCTGCTCAGGCGTCAGGGTCGCGCCGCTGTGCAGATCGGTGATATTACCCAGGTTGTCGATGCTGTTGGCCGGCGTTTGCACCGAGTTTTGGCTGCAGGCGCCGAGCGCCAACGCCGCCAATAAAATCAGATATCTCATCATGTTGCCCCATTATCGAAAATGGCGACATTATAGATAATAATTATCATTTGCATATAGATCCGACTTAACGATTTTTTTACGCGGCGATCGCCGGTGGCGCATTGCGTTGGAAAGGCATTGCGGGTATAACCAATAGCCATTCAGATATTTAGACGTCTATACGGATAGATTATTATGCACGCATCGGCGCCCGCCGCAGGGCAGTTCAAACGCAGCATGAAGGCCCGGCACCTGGTGATGTTGTCGCTGGGCGGTGTGATCGGTACCGGGCTGTTTTTCAACACCGGTTATATCATCTCTACCACCGGGGCGCTCGGCACCCTGCTGGCCTACCTGATCGGCGCGCTGGTGGTGTACCTGGTGATGCTGTGCCTGGGTGAGCTGTCGGTGGCGATGCCGGAAACCGGCGCTTTTCACGTCTATGCCTCGCGCTATCTGGGGCCGGCCACCGGCTATGCCGTCGCCTGGCTGTACTGGCTCACCTGGACAGTGGCGCTCGGCTCCAGTCTGACCGCCGCCGGATTCTGCATGCAGTACTGGTTCCCGCAGTCGCCGGTGTGGCTGTGGTGCCTGATCTTCTGCGCGGCCATTTTTCTGCTTAACGTGGTGAGCACCCGCTTTTTCGCCGAAAGCGAATTCTGGTTTTCGCTGATCAAAGTGGTGACCATTCTGGCGTTTATCATTCTGGGTGGCGCCGCCATGTTCGGTCTGCTGCCGATGAAAGACGGCACCCCGGCGCCGTTCCTGCACAATCTGACCGCTTCCGGCTGGCTGCCGCACGGCACGCTGCCGATCCTGATGACCATGGTGGCAGTGAACTTCGCCTTCTCCGGCACGGAACTGATCGGCATCGCCGCCGGTGAAACCGAGAACCCGGAAAAAGTCGTGCCGCTGGCGATCCGCACCACGGTGATCCGCCTGATGCTGTTCTTTATCGGCACCGTGTTCGTGCTGGCGGCGCTGATCCCAATGGATCAGGCGGGGATCGTCAAAAGCCCGTTCGTGCTGGTGTTTGAACGCATCGGCGTGCCTTACGCCGCCGATATCTTCAACTTCGTGATCCTGACCGCCATCCTGTCGGCGGCCAACTCCGGCCTGTACGCCTCCGGGCGCATGCTGTGGTCACTGGCCCACCAGCGCACCCTGCCGGCCTACTTCGCCCGCGTCAATGCACGTGGCATTCCGATCAATGCCCTGACCTTCAGCATGCTCGGCGGCGTCCTGGCGCTGCTGACCAGCGTGATCGCGCCGGATACGGTGTTTGTCGCCCTGTCGGCAATCTCCGGCTTTGCGGTGGTGGCGGTGTGGCTGAGCATCTGCGCCGCCCACTATGCTTTCCGCCGCGCCTACCTGCGCAGCGGCCAGCCGATAAGCGGCCTGAAATACCGCGCGCCCGGCTACCCATTGACGCCGATCCTCGGCTTTGCGCTGTGCCTGCTGGCCTGCATCGGACTGGCGTTCGATCCGGAGCAGCGCATTGCGCTCTACTGCGGGCTGCCGTTCGTCGCCCTGTGCTACCTCACCTATTTCCTGACCCGGCGCGCCGGGCAAAAAACCGCTTTGGGAGAACAACATGTCGGTTAACAACCCCGTCGCCCACCTGCTGGCCGAACAGCCCACGCTGATCCTGGACGGCGCGCTGGCCACCGAACTGGAAGCGCGCGGCTGCGATCTGACCGATCCGCTGTGGTCGGCCAAGGTGCTGATTGAAAATCCCGAGCTTATCTATCAGGTGCATCTCGATTATTTCAACGCCGGCGCCCAGTGCGCCATCACCGCCAGCTATCAGGCCACGCCGCAGGGCTTCTTGCGCCGCGGCCTGGATCAGGATCGGTCGCTGGCGCTGATCGCCAAAAGCGTGCAGCTGGCGCAACGCGCGCGCCGCGATTATCTGGCCGAACACCCGCAGGCCGCGCCGCTGCTGATCGCCGGTTCGGTAGGCCCATACGGTGCCTATCTGGCCGACGGATCGGAATACCGTGGCGACTATCGGCTGGCGCAGGATGACATGATCGCCTTCCACCGCCCGCGCCTCACCGCGCTGGCCGCCGCCGGCGTCGATCTGCTGGCCTGCGAAACGCTACCGTCTTTCGCTGAACTGCAGGCGCTGCTGACGCTGCTGCAGGAGTTCCCGACGCTCGGCGCCTGGTTCGCCTTCACCCTGCGCGACAGCCAACACCTCAGCGACGGCACGCCGCTGACGGAGGTCATGTCCGCGCTGCGCGGCAACCCGCAGGTGCTGGCCATCGGTATCAACTGCATCGCGCTGGACAAGGTCGCCCCGGCGTTGCGTCAGCTGAGCGCGCTGGCCGACAAACCGCTGCTGGTCTACCCGAACTCCGGGGAGCATTACGATGCAGTCAGCAAAACCTGGCACGCCTGCGGCAGCGAGCACGGCAGTCTGGTCGATCAGGCGGTAGAGTGGCGCGCGCTCGGCGCACAATTGATCGGCGGCTGTTGCCGCACTACCCCGCAGGATATCCGCGCCATCGCCGCGCGCTGCAAGAAATGAGAAAGGGGGTTATTCGGTTAACCGGCGCAGTTGCTCCGCGGCTTGTTCGACGTTGAGGCGGCCTTGAGCAGCCTCGACCGTGAGTTCAACCAGCTGCGCATCTTCACGCAGTGCAATGCCATTGATACCGAGAAATAACGCCATGCTTTGGAAGGCCGTGCGCTTATTGCCATCAAGAAAAATATGACCATGACTGATAGCAATGAGATAAAGTGCGGCCAAACGGTAAACGTCGGTGACGTTCTCATAGTGGTAAGCATTGAGCACGCGGTTGGCTACGGCCTCAACTTTACTGCCATCCTGGCGGCCGTGAGGCACAATTTCAGCATTGAATTCCGCAATATCCTCTGCGGTCAAAAAGATCATCTATTGGCCAGCGCCTTAATCGTATCCGCGTGTTTAGCCTGAATGCGCGCTTTCACCTTGGCTTTGACCAAAACCTCATAGTCGGCCTTACTGATGATGTAAACCTCATCGTGTCCGCGGCGCGTCACTTCCACCGGCTGTTTTTGCGCTTCCAAAAGCACCTCGGCAAGGTTGTTTCTGGCCGCCGTGTAGCTAATCGTAGTCATTTTCTTTACCTGTACATGTACATGTTTGACGATTATTTGTACCACGTCCGCTGGAAATAAAAAAGCCCCCGGCGCCAAGGGCGCAGGGGGCCAGTCACTCAGCCCGGCCTTACAGCGGTTCGGTCTGGGCTTCCACTACCGCCAGCGCCACCATGTTGACGATGCGGCGCACCGAGGCGATCGGCGTCAGGATGTGCACCGGCTTGGCGACCCCCATCAGCACCGGCCCGACGGTCACCCCTTCCGAGCAGGAGACGCGCAGCAGGTTGTAGCTGATGCGCGCGGCTTCCATGTTCGGCATGATCAGCAGGTTGGCCGAGCCTTTCAGCGGGCTGTCCGGCATCAGATCGTGACGAATGCTTTCCACCAACGCGGCGTCGCCGTGCATTTCACCGTCGATCTCCAACTCCGGCGCCAGCTCGTTCACCAGCTCCAGCGTTTTGCGCATCTTGCGCGCCGCCGGGCAGTCAGATGAGCCGAAGCTGGAATGAGACAGCAGCGCCACCTTCGGCTCAATGCCGAAGCGGCGCACGGTTTCCGCCGCCATCAGGGTGATCTCCGCCAGCTGTTCCGGCGTCGGATCGTCGTTGACGTAGGTGTCGGCGATAAAGGTGTTGCCGCTCGGCAGCAGCAGCGCGTTCATCGCACCGGCGACGTGTGCGCCCTCACGGAAACCGAATACGTTCTTCACCACGTCGTAATGCTCGTGGTAGCTGCCGATGGTGCCGCAGATCATCGCATCCGCTTCGCCGCGATGCAGCATGATGGCGGCGATCAGCGTCGGGTTGCCGATCACCGCGCGCCGCGCCTGCTCTTGCGAAACGCCGCGGCGTTTCATGATCTGGTAGTACTCGCCCCAGTATTCGTTGAAGCGCGGATCCGACTCGTTGTTCACCACTTCGAAATCTTTGCCCGGCGTCAGCTGCAGGCCCAGCTTTTTCAAGCGCATCTCGATCACGCTCGGACGGCCGACCAGGATCGGGAAGGCCAGCCCCTGCGACACCAGCTCCTGCGTGGCGTGCAGCACGCGCTCTTCCTCGCCTTCCGCCAGCACCACCCGCTTCACCTCTTTGCGCGCCTGCGAGAAGATCGGTTTCATGAACAGGTTGGTTTTGTAGACGAACTCTGCCAGCTTCTCCACATAGGCGTCGAAGTCTTCGATCGGTCGCGTCGCCACGCCGGAGTCCATCGCCGCCTTGGCTACCGCCGGCGCGATCTTGACGATCAGGCGCGGATCGAACGGTTTCGGAATGATGTATTCCGGCCCGAAGGAGAGATCCTGGTCGTCATACGCAGAAGCCACCACGTCGCTCTGCTCCGCCAGCGCCAGATCGGCGATGGCATGCACGCAGGCCAGCTTCATCTCTTCGTTGATGGTGGTCGCGCCCACGTCGAGTGCGCCGCGGAAGATGAACGGGAAGCACAATACGTTGTTCACCTGGTTCGGGTAGTCGGAACGGCCGGTGCAGATGATGGCGTCCGGACGCACCGCTTTGGCCAGCGGCGGCAGAATTTCCGGTTCCGGGTTAGCCAGCGCCATGATCAGCGGATCGCGCGCCATGGTTTTCACCATATCCTGCGTCAGGACGCCCGGGCCGGAGCAACCGAGGAAGATGTCGGCGTTCGGGATGGCATCGCCCAACGTGCGCTGGCCGTTATCCTCGATGGCATAGGCGGCCTTGGTCTGCTCCATGTTGGCGTCGCGGCCTTTATAGATGACGCCCTTCGAGTCACAGACGGTGATGTTCTGTTGACGCAGCCCCAGCGCCACCAGCAGGTTCAGACAGGCGATAGACGCCGCGCCGGCGCCGGACACCACCAAACGCACGTCGGAGATATTCTTCTTCACCACGCGCAGGCCGTTGAGCACCGCCGCAGTGGTGATGATCGCCGTGCCGTGCTGGTCGTCGTGGAACACCGGGATCTTCATGCGCTCACGCAGTTTCTGCTCGATGTAGAAACACTCCGGCGCCTTGATGTCTTCCAGGTTGATACCGCCGAAGGTCGGTTCCAACGCGGCGATAATGTCGATTAATTTGTCAGGGTTATGCTCATCCACTTCGATATCAAATACATCAATACCGGAAAACTTCTTGAACAAAACGCCCTTGCCTTCCATCACCGGCTTACCGGCCAACGCGCCGATATTGCCCAGACCCAGTACCGCCGTGCCGTTGGAAATCACCGCCACCAGATTGCCGCGTGCGGTGTATTTGTACGCCGCCAGCGGATCTTCGGCGATCTCGAGGCAAGGCGCGGCGACGCCCGGCGAATAGGCCAGCGCCAGATCGCGCTGGGTCGCCAACGGTTTGGTGGGGGAAACCTGGATCTTCCCTGGGACAGGAAACTGATGGAAATCAAGGGCACTCTGTTTGAGCTGTTCGTCCATTATGGATTCCTTTGTTTTTTGCTTTTATGTTGAGGTAAGGCTTTGAGGCTGCGCCCTGCCGTGGGCCATGGCGCCCAGGTACAATGACAGGGCACAGCCTTGAAGTATAGTGAGAGAAACATCACAAACTTTGAAGCACGCCATAACCTTGGTCGAAATACCGTTTTAAAAGTAAAAAAAGAAGGCCTGCGGGACGAGTCAGAGAAGCGCCGCCGTCAGTGCGACGGCAGCGTGGCGCGCCAGGCGTTGAGCGTCTCCACCTGGCCGGCGCAAATGTGTAACGAGGTTTGTAACGCCAGGGTATAGCTTACCGCATCACCCCAGGTCTCCCCCTGCAGCTGCGGCTGTTCGCAGGGCGCGAACACCGACTCAGGGGGCAACAGCGGCACGGCCTGCGGCGCCGGCGGCTGGGCGCAGGAGCTCAAGCACAGCGCCAGGCAGAGGCCGAGCGGCGCAGGGATCGTTTTTAATCGCTTCACGGTATTTCCTCTGATAAGCGTCGTGTTGCTGGCGCAGCTGCTGTTCCTGCCGCTGCTGCGCCGCCATCAGCGCGCGGTTTTGCGCGTCCTGAGTCTGCAAGGTGGCGATAAGCCCCGCCTGCTGCGCCAGGCTTTTCTGCAATTCCGCCGCCTGTTGCCGCGCGGAGGCCAACTGGTGCGACAACAGCGAGCTATAGCCGCCGAGGCAAATGGCCGCCAGCAACAGCAACAACAACCCGCCCTGCGCCAGCTTCTGCAGCCAGCCGCTCATGCCGGGTAGTCCCGAAACGGCAGCTGGAAGTGCGGGCCATCCTTGAGGGTTTTCCATTCGCCGCCCCATTCGACGTCGATACCACATTCACGCGCCGCGCGCCGCACCGCCACCGCGATCTGCGCATAGTAATCCCACTCCCAGGAGACCACGCCTGCCGGCATCGCGACCACATCCACCGCATGCCCGGTCAGATGGCGGCTGCGCAGCGTTTGGCTGCTGCCGGCGCGCACCATTTCCCTCTGGCGTGCCATACTGCGCAGCCCCTCGCTGACGGAAAACGGCACCAGTGAATAACGCAGCGCCAAACGAATAACGCGCACCAAATCCGGATGCACGCCACGCAGATTTTCTTCGCTGCGGGCGGTAAAGCGAATATCTTCGATGTCATTTAACATTTTTAAACCCCGTCTTTTTGCCGATGAATTTTTTAATTAAGGCGTTGATGTAATCCGCCCCCATAAAACCAATCAGTACGCTGGCCAAATTCGCCCAATTTAATTCCAGGCCCATCAGCGCTAACGCATCGCGCACCGTCCAGGCCAACAGCGCACACATCGCCGCATTCAATAAGCGTCGCCGAATGCCCACGTTGCGATAGGCGCCATGTAATAACGCCATCACGCCAGCCAGAATGGCGTTCAATACCGGCTGAAGATATTCACATACTCGCTGGACTATTAAGCCAACAGCGTCAGGCTCTATGCTGGACATAGCTCATCTCCTTTTTATTTTTAATTAAATGCCAATCACGGCCGGTGGGACATCGGATAATCAGAATCTAGTTAAGGATGCTATTACAAAGCAAATGAATAAATACAGGACCTATGGTCGAATTCATTCATGCTGAACGCTGGCACAACAGATTAGCGCCCGTGGATGCGACAGTTAATAAAATTTCATTATTATCGTGATTTATTTCGACTTTTGTTTTTACGAAAAATAAACATTAATGGCGGTGGGAAATACTTCCCCATCATAAAAACATCCACTCTGGAGAAATACCATGTCCACACGCAAAGCCGTTATTGGGTATTATTTTATTCCAACCAACCAAATCAATAATTACACCGAGTCCGATACCTCCATCGTGCCATTCCCGGTATCCAACATCACGCCGGCCAAAGCCAAACAGCTGACGCACATCAACTTCTCTTTCCTGGATATCAACAGCAACCTGGAATGCGCCTGGGATCCGGCCACCAACGACGCCAAAGCGCGCGATGTGGTCAAGCGCCTGACCGCGCTCAAAGCGCACAACCCCAACCTGCGCATCATGTTCTCCATCGGCGGCTGGTACTACTCCAACGATCTGGGCGTGTCGCACGCCAACTACGTCAACGCGGTGAAAACCCCGGCGTCGCGCACCAAGTTCGCCCAATCCTGCGTACGCATCATGAAGGATTACGGCTTCGACGGCGTGGACATCGACTGGGAGTATCCGCAAGCGGCAGAAGTGGACGGCTTCATCGCCGCGCTGCAAGAGATCCGCACCCTGCTGAATCAGCAAACCGTCGCTGACGGCCGCCAGGCGCTGCCGTATCAGTTGACCATCGCCGGCGCCGGCGGCGCCTTCTTCCTGTCGCGCTATTACAGCAAGCTGGCGCAGATCGTCGCGCCGCTCGATTACATCAACCTGATGACCTACGATCTGGCCGGCCCCTGGGAGAAGATCACCAACCACCAGGCGGCGCTGTTCGGCGACGCGGCCGGGCCGACCTTCTACAATGCGCTGCGCGAAGCCAATCTGGGCTGGAGCTGGGAAGAGCTGACCCGCGCCTTCCCCAGCCCGTTCAGCCTGACGGTCGATGCCGCGGTGCAGCAACACCTGATGATGGAAGGGGTGCCGAGCGCCAAAATCGTGATGGGCGTGCCGTTTTACGGCCGCGCCTTCAAGGGCGTCAGCGGCGGCAACGGCGGGCAATACAGCAGCCACAGCACGCCGGGCGAAGATCCGTATCCGAGCACCGACTACTGGCTGGTGGGCTGCGAAGAGTGTGTGCGCGACAAGGATCCGCGCATCGCGTCCTATCGCCAGCTGGAGCAGATGCTGCAGGGCAACTACGGCTATCAGCGGTTGTGGAACGACAAGACCAAAACCCCTTACCTGTATCATGCGCAAAACGGGCTGTTCGTCACCTATGACGACGCCGAGAGCTTCAAATACAAAGCGAAGTACATCAAGCAGCAGCAACTGGGCGGCGTGATGTTCTGGCATCTGGGGCAAGACAACCGCAACGGCGATCTGCTGGCCGCGCTGGATCGCTATTTCAACGCCGCGGACTACGACGACAGCCAGCTGGATATGGGCACCGGCCTGCGCTACACCGGCGTCGGCCCCGGCAACCTGCCGATCATGACGGCACCGGCCTACGTGCCGGGCACCATTTACGCGCAGGGCGCGCTGGTGTCCTATCAGGGTTACGTCTGGCAGACCAAGTGGGGGTACATCACCTCTGCGCCGGGTTCAGACAGCGCCTGGCTGAAGGTGGGCCGCGTGGCGTAAACCATAAAAAAACCCCGTAGCCGAATGCTGCGGGGTTTTCATTGAGTTAACCGTTTGATTTTCGCGTCCCTTCGTCTCTATTCCTTCAGTTATGGCACCATGGATAACCGCCATCCCGCACCACTTCGCGGCCCATCAGGCTGTAGACATCGCTTTTGCGCGTCAGCCGCTCATGCCACCAGTTAAACCCGGCGCCCTTGCTGGCCGGATGCCACGCCAGCCAAATCATTTCGTCGCCCTTTTGCATCTCCACCGGCACCGTCACCAGTTCACCGCTGGCTAATTCCTTTTCGATCAGCGCAGGCGGCAAAAAAGCGTGGCCGATGCCGCGCTTGAGCAGCGCCAGGTTGCTTTCCACATCGCATACCACCAGTTGACGCTGCAGAGGCAGCGTGCCGTGATTGCGTTTGGGCAGCTCATGGCTGCTGTCGGCGATCACTACCACGATGTCGTTCAGCCGCTGCTTCTTGCATACCGGCTTTCTCTGCGCCGCGAACGGGTGGGAAGGCGATACACACATCACGAAATTGAGCTTGCCGAGCATCAGGGTTTTGGCCTGCACGCTGTCGGGGATTTGGCCGATGGCGATGATCAGATCCGCCCGGTTGTTCTTCAGCGCATCCCAGGTGCCGTTCAACGCTTCCCGCTGCACCGAGATATTGGCGTTCGGGCAATGTTGAATATAGTCGCGGATATCCTGCGTCAGCGTTTCCAGCGGGAAGAAGGTGTCTACCGCCAGGCGGATATTATTGTCCAGCTTGGGGATGTTGCGCACCCGGCTTTCCAGATCCTGCACCGCATTTAAAATCCAACTGCCTTCCTGCAGGAGAAACTCCCCTTCATCCGTCAGGGTAATCATAGGGCCATTGCGATGAAAAAGTTTCACACAGAGTTTGCTTTCAATATTGGAAACCCGATAAGAGATCGCCGAAGGTGTTTTATGCAACGCCTCCGCCGCCATAGAGAAAGAGCCGGTGCTCTTGATGGTGCTGATTATTTTAATCGCGTCCAGGGATAATCTAGTCATACAAATTCCTCTTTAAAATAAAATAAGAAAAATGACACTAAATTCCCGAGGTGGTGGCGCACAAAAATCGATCAAGTCGAACAAGGGTACTCAAGGCAACAAGCAATATACTTCATAAATGAGAGCGCTATCTTAAATACTATTCATCACTACATGATATAAATTTCATCATAGCGCCGTGTTTTTACACTGTGACAGTTAAATAAATTCAGCCTAACGATCAAAGATCGTCATCATAATAATTTTCGTTAATAGCCGTTAAAACATTCCGCTCTATCGCACAACCAGAATGATAAAAATAAAACAAGCCGACAAGAAGGGTTATTTCCAATTGCGTTATTAGTCTCTCATTTTGTCGGTGAAATACGCTCAACTTACAACATAATTTCAGTCAGGAGTGACTTATGAACAAAACTTCCCGTACCCTGCTCTCTCTGGGCCTGCTGAGCGCGGCCATGTTCGGCGTTTCGCAACAGGCGAATGCCCACGGTTATGTCGAGTCGCCGGCCAGCCGCGCCTATCAGTGCAAACTGCAGCTCAACACGCAGTGCGGCAGCGTGCAATATGAACCGCAGAGCGTCGAAGGCCTGAAAGGCTTCCCGCAGGCCGGCCCGGTTGACGGCCACATCGCCAGCGCCAACAAGTCCACTTTCTTCGAGCTGGATCAGCAAACGCCGACGCGCTGGAACAAGCTCAACCTGAAAACCGGCCCGAACTCCTTTACCTGGAAACTGACCGCGCGTCACAGCACCACCAGCTGGCGCTATTTCATCACCAAACCGAACTGGGACGCTTCTCAGCCGCTGACCCGCGCTTCCTTTGACCTGACGCCGTTCTGCCAGTTCAACGATGGCGGCGCCATCCCGGCCGCTCAGGTCACCCACCAGTGCAACATACCAGCAGATCGCAGCGGTTCGCACGTGATCCTTGCCGTGTGGGACATAGCCGATACCGCCAACGCCTTCTATCAGGCGATCGACGTCAACCTGAGCAACTAATCCGTCAAAAGGGGGACATCTCTGGAGGGTTCAGCCTGGCGCTGAACCCTTTTTTTTGCAGGTGCCGCTATTGCGACATGTTGAGGATAGTGCGCACATTGAGCGCGCTGGTGGCGATAATATCGATGGCGCCGGTGCGCAATGCCCCCAGAATCGCCAGCGCCTTGGTATTCTCGGAAGCAATGGCGATCACACAAGGAATTTTGCGCAGTTCATCAATGCTCAGCCCGATCACTCGGTCATTCATCACCGTGTCGACGTGCTGCCCCTGAGCGTTGAAAAAGTCATAGCCGGCGATATCGCCGATCACGCCCTGATTAAGGCTGGCGTCGATAATCTCATGCGGCGTGAACCAGCCCAACTTCACCATGTAGCTGTTTTCATTCATATCGCCAATGCCAACCAGCGCCACATCGGCTTTACGGGCGCGATCCAGCGTTTCCTTAATCGTGCCGTTCTGCATGAAAGCCTCTTTCAACGCGCGATTTTCGACGTAGGCCGGCGCATAGAGCGTCTCGCTGCTGCCGCCGAACTTCTTCGCCAAACGCCGGCTGATGTGGTCGGCGTTGATCGCATCGCCCGGACGGTGCGTGCCGCCGATGCCGCAGATAAACTTGCAGTTGCGTTCCGTCACGCTGCCGACGTGATCGGCGATCGCCGCCACGTTGCGTCCCTGCCCGACCGCCAACACCATTTCGTCTTTCAACGACATTGCCAGATAGTTGGACACCAGCGCCGCCACCTGTCGCCGCTGCTCCTCTTCGTCCTGATGGTCGAGCGCAATCAGCGCGCGGCTGATGGGAAAACGCTCCAGCATTTGTTGCTCCAGCCGGGTACTGAATACCGGGTGATAACGCACGTTGATCTCGACGATGCCCTCTTCCTTGGCGCGTTTGAGCAAGCGACCGACTTTGATCCGCGAGATGCCGAACTTCTTGGCGATCTCTTCCTGCGTGATCTCATCCTGATAATAAGCCACGGCGATTTCGGTCAGCAGTTCGTTATCCTGGGACACAGTTTGTTTTTCCATCCGTTAGACGTTTCCCCACGGCAGGCCGGTTGATGATGGCGGAGGGACGATACGCCGCCCTCCGACAAGGCTGAATGCCCGCTAGTATAACGCGTTCAAGCGGCAACGGTATTCAGTCGTTGCTCCACCTCGTCCGCCAATCGGGTCAAGAGCAGACAACAAGAGACCGCACCGGCGTCCAGTACGCCGCGCGAACGCTCGCCCAGACGACTGGCGCGGCCGATTTTCGCCACCAGCTCGCGGGTGGAGTCCCGCCCGCGCTCTGCGGCGATTTTCATTTGTTCCAGCGCTGCGGCAAAGTCGTCACCGCGCCCCGCCGCTTGTTCAAATGCCGTTACCGCCGGTATCAGCGTATCCATCAGACACTTGTCGCCCACGCCCGCGCTGCTGATGTCCTGCAGTTCGCTCAATCCGCCGTGCAACATCGCCAGAAACGCCTGCTTATCCAGCACGCTGCGCTCACGAACGCTCTCCGCCATGCCCATGAACAGGCTACCGTACAACGGTCCCATCGAACCGCCGATGCCCTCCATCAGCGCATCCGAAACCGCATCGAACGCCTGCGCCAGCGTGAGCTCGCGGCCGCGAATGGCGTCGCCGCACATCGCGAATCCCTTCGACATATTAATGCCGTGATCACCGTCGCCGATGGCGCCGTCGATTTCGCTCAGGTATTCGCGGTTGCTGACAATGGTTTCTATCAGCCCCGCAACGATCTCACTGCCGTACCGGGTTGAAATTTGTTCCGTCATGATTCACTCCACCTGCGTTAAACCTAAGGATTGCGCCGGCATGTCCAGCAGCGTTTTCAGTTCGTCATCCAGCGTCATCAGCGTCAGCGTCACGCCCATCATTTCCAGCGACGTGAAGTAATTGCCGACGTAGCGCCGATGCACCCGCACGCCTTTCGCCGTCAACCGGCGCTCGATTTCGGCGTAATAGATATACAGCTCCATCACCGGCGTGGCGCCGAGCCCGGAGATCAGCAACGCCACCTCCTGGCCCTGTTCCAGCGGCATGTCGTTGAGCACGAAGTCGAGCATGGTGCCGGCCATCGCCGACGCCGACTGGATCGGCGATACCTCAATACCCGGTTCGCCGTGATGGCCGATGCCGATCTCCATCTTGCCGTCTTCGATATGAAAATTGGGTTTGCCGACCGCGGGAATGGTGCAGGAACTGAGGCCGACGCCGATCGAACGACACCGGTCGATGGCTTTTTGCGCCGCGCCGATCACGCCGTCCAGATCGTAGCCCTTGGCCGCCGCCGCCGCGCCGACCTTCCACATCAGAATTTCTCCGGCCACGCCGCGTCGCTTCTCGATTTCACTGGCCGGCGCCGAGGCGACATCATCATTGGCCACCACGGTTTTCACCCGTATGCCGGCCGCCGTGGCCTTCTTGATCGCCATCTTGACGTTCATGTTGTCGCCGGCGTAGTTGCCGTACAAACAAGCCACGCCGGCACCGCTGTCCGCCGCCTTGAAGGCGTCGAGAAACGCCCCTGCCGTAGGAGAAGAAAAAATTTCGCCAATCGCAACGGCGTCCAGCATGTTCTTGCCGACATAACCCAGGAACGCCGGCTCATGACCGGAACCGCCGCCGGTGACAATGCCCACTTTACCGGCGATCGGCGCCGCCGGGTATTTCAACACCCGCGCATTGTCGGTGGCGGCGTAATAGTTCGGATGGGCCAGCTGATAGCCCTGAATGGCGTCTTCCACTACGTGATCGGGATCGTTAATGATTCTGTTCATCGCGGCCTCTCTGTCGCCTGAATAAGGAATTATTGAATGGTGTATCCGCCGTCGACCACCAGGTTGGCGCCGGTGATCATCGCTGCCGCGTCACCGGCCAAAAACAGAGCGCTGGCGGCGATATCTTGCGGCTCGGCGAAGCGCCGCAGCGGAATTTTCTGCTTCATCTGCTCCGCTACCTCGCCAGACCAGGCTTTGCGCCCCAGCTCCGTCAAAACCACGGTGGGTGAAATGGCGTTGACCCGCACGTTGTACGGCCCCCACTCCAACGCCAGCACCTGGGTCAAGCCGATAACGCCCGCTTTGCTGGCGCAATAGGCCAGGTGATTAGGCAAAGCCACTACGCCGGCCTGCGAGGCGAGATTGATGATGCTGCCGCCGCGCTGGCGAATGAAACGGCGCCCCACCGCCTGGCAGGTGAGAAACACGCCTTTCAGATTGACCGCCAGGGTTGCATCCCACGCCGTTTCCGGCAGCTCCTCGGCCGGATGCAGCGCGACGATACCGGCGCTGTTGACCAGCACGTCCAGCCGCCCGAAATGCGCTTCGGCCTGCGCCACCGCCCGGTCCACCGAGGCCGAATCGGTCACGTCAGCCACAACGCCCAACGCCGCCTCGGCGTGCAGTTGCCGCGCCACTTCCACCACCTGCGGTGCACGGTCAAGCAGCACCACGCGTGCGCCGTTTTGCAGATAGCGTTCGGCGATCGCGAGACCGATACCCGCAGCGCCGCCGGTAATCAACGCCACCTTGCCCTGCAGCGAGAGTTCGCGTGGCGGCATAGTTTGATGATTAATCATAAATTTCCCCTTAAAACTGTGAACTTCACCATCGGTCAGGATATTTTCGCCAAACTCGCGCCGCGTTCTTCCGCCGCCGTCGCGTTTTCCTTCGGCAGCGTGACGAATTTCATCAGCACGCCGCTGAACAGGTACAAGCCGGTAAAGATCCAGATCACGCCAACGGTGCCCAGGCTGCCGATAAACAGCCCCACCACCGCCGGGCCGACAAAGGTGCTCAAGCCGGCGCCCAGATTGAGAATCGACATCGCCGCGCCCTTATTGTCCGGCGCCAGCGACGGCATGATGGCCGACAATGGCACGAACGCCGCCAGGCAGGCGCCGAACAAACCGGCGGCGCAAACGGTCAGCAGGTAGTTGGCGCCGAAGAATTGCGGCACGTAGTAGAACATCAGCGTGGTCAGGGCGCAGCCGACGCAGCCGAACCACATCACCACATTGCGCCAGCCGAGACCGTCGCTGATCACGCCGAAAATCAGGTTGAAAATGATGTTGACCGTCCACAGCGCGGCGTACATCTGCAGCCAATGCGTACGGGTGAAGCCCATATCCATCATGTACATCGGCATGAATACGACGAAGCCGTAAGCCGCAGAGGTATTAATGGTGCGCACGATGCCGCCCAGGCCGATCTTCGGGTTTTCGAACGCGATGGTGATGCCTTTCAGAACGTAAGCCAGCGAGGCTTTTTCCCGATTGCCTCGCTCCGCGGTGCCTTCGCTGCGATTGAGCATCAGCGCAATCACCGCGCCCAGCACGACGAAGATAAGCGCGCTCCACAGCGTGTGGATTTCGCCGAGATAAGGCAGCATGATGCTGGAATACAGCACCCCCAACACGCTGAGCCCGCCGCTGTAGACGAACCAGAAAATCCCCACCGCCGACCCCAGCCTTTCCGGCGGCGCCTCATACGCCACCCACACCAGAAAACCGTAAGCGAACAGCGGATAACCCAAACCTCGCAGCGCATAGGTCGGCACCATGATCGACAGGTTGTTGCTCGGCAACCCGAACGTCAGAAAACACACCGAACCGAACAAAAACAGCAGCAAACCCGCCAGCATGACTCGCCGGGCGGTGAAGATCTCCGCCAATACCCCGGAAAACCAGGCGGCGATTGCGGCGGCGAAGCCATAAACGCTGAACAACAACGCCGATTCTTGAATGCTAAGCCCCTTGCCGATCAAATAAGGCGACAGCCATCCTTGCTCCAGCCCTTCGCCCATCATGAACACCAGCACGCCGGCATAGCCCAGCAGCAATTTCGGTGACAGACCAATGCGATGAATCAGTCCATGCAACATAGAACACCCCAGCACATGTGATTATGGAGGCGCGGGCTCGCCCGCACCCGAGGAACGACGCAGGCTTCAGAGGTTTGGATTGAGCACCACTTTGATTGAACCCACGCCGCGCTTCATCAGTTCGAAGCCCTCGGCGAACTGTTCCAGCGGCAACGTATGCGTCACCACGCCTTCGGTCGGCAGATCGCCATTGGCGATGCCTTCGATCACCAGCGGGTAGCAGTAAGGGCCGAGGTGCGAACCGAGCACGTCCAGCTCCTTGCGGTCGCTGATGATGCTCCAGTCGACGGTCACCGGATCTTTGAAAACGGAAAATTCGACGAAGGTGCCGAGCTTGCGAATCAGCGTCAGGCCTTGTTCCACGGACTTTTGCGCGCCGGTCGCCTCGATATAGATGTCGCAACCGTAGCCGTCGGTCATCGCTTTAATGACCGCAGGCACGTCGTCACGGGTCGGATTCAGCGTCACATCCGCGCCGAAGCGCTTCGCCAGGGCCAGACGATCGTCGGACAGATCCAGCACCACCAGCTTCGAGGGCCCGGACTTTTTGATGGCCCCGATCATGCCCAACCCCAGGGTGCCGGCCCCGGCCAACACCACGACGTCCCCCAGCTTGATATTGGCGCGCTGCACCGCATGGAAGGAGCAAGCATAGGGTTCGATCAGAATGGCTTTTTCGATCGGCAGATCGGCCGGCACATGATAGTTGATCGCCTCTTTGGTGAACTTCATGTACTCAGCCATGCCGCCGTTGACGTTTTTCTGGAAACCGTACAGGTCATGCTTTTCGCACATCCAATACTGGCCGCGGTTGCAGAAGCGGCATTGCCAGCAGGGGACAATTTGTTCTGATATCACCCGATCGCCGATCTTGAACCCCTCAACGCCATCGCCATATCCCACCACGTGGCCGATAAATTCATGACCGGGGATCATCGGCGCCTTAATATACGCCGGCTGTTTTTCATCGCCCCAGAAGCTGGGCGCCCCCTCGAACGCTTTAACATCGCCGGCGCAGATGCCGCAGGCCTCGATCTTCACCAGGATCTCTTTCGGGCCAACCTTCGGTACCGGCACCTGTTCCAGGCGGTAATCTTTAGGAGCGTACGCCACTACCGCCTTCATGATCTCGGGGATACCGTCCGCCATTTTCGCCTCTGTTATGCAGGTCTGACACATAGCACTCTCCTCTGGTAGGGTGATTTCTTTTGATCATTAACACAAACAAAGAACAAATGAACACTAACGCCAAGCGTTCAATTTGCCCACAGCGAACTTGTTAAAGTGTGATATCGCTCAAAAACCCACCTACCCAAGGATGGGTAACGCTTTAAAACCCTTAATCAGTGACACAAATCACCTTTTTAGTGGAACAAAGAAGAGCAATACGAAAAAACAAAAGATCATCAATTGAACATTTGATAAAACAGAGATACGGTAATGAACGTGGCGCCACCGAGGATCGCCGCCCTTTTCGTTATCAACCAGGAGACCGCTATGCTGCCTATCGCCATCGGCGCCGATGATGCCGCCATTGAACTCAAGGATCTGATCGTCGCCCACCTGCAACAACGGGATATCCCCGTCATTGACTACACGACGGATCGCGCCGCAGAAGCCGGGATCTATCCCGATATCGCCTATCGCGTCGCGCAGGCGATACGGGAGGAAAAACATCGGCGGGGGATCCTGCTGTGCGGCACCGGCATCGGCATGAGTATCGTGGCCAATAAAGTGCCCGGCATTCGCGCGGCGCAATGTCACGATACTTACTCCGCCCAACGGGCGCGCAAAAGCAATGATGCGCAAATCATCACGCTGGGCGCGCGGGTCATCGGCGCAGAGCTGGCGAAAACCATCGTCGATGCCTGGCTGGAATCGGAATTTGAAGGGGGCGGTTCAGCGCCGAAGGTCGAACGAATCGGCTACTACGAAAACGTGGTCGGGCGGCGTTAAACCGCTTTCAGCCTCGATGGCGGTCGCGCGCAAGCCGCGCTCCGCCTGGGTTTACTCGGCATCCATTGTTATTATCCATCGCAACAATCAGAAAAAGCGCATTTTCATTCCCGACCCGATGATGCAGTGTGTTCCCCCTATGATGAAAAAGGTTCTCATTTCCCTACGTTGAGCTTGGTCAAGGAGCTTATCAATGAATCAATTAGACGCACTCAAGCAGCTGACCACGGTGGTCGCCGACAGCGGCGATATCGAATCCATCCGCCAGTTCGAACCCCAGGACGCCACCACCAACCCTTCGCTGATCCTGAAAGCCGCCGCGCTGCCGCAGTACAAAGCGCTGATCACCGAAGCGCTGGAATATGCCCGCCGCCAGGGTGGCAGCAAGGAAACCCAGCTGATCAACGCCAGCGATAAGCTGGCGGTCAACATCGGCGTCGAGATCCTCAAAAGCGTGCCGGGCCGCATCTCTACCGAAGTGGACGCCCGTCTGTCGTTCGATCGCGGCATGTGTGTCGCCAAAGCGCGTAAGCTGATCGCCATGTATCAAGAGCAAGGCATCGACAAGTCGCGCATTCTGATCAAGCTGGCCTCCACCTGGGAAGGCATCAAAGCCGCCGAAGAGCTGGAAAAAGAAGGCATCAACACCAACCTGACGCTGCTGTTCTCTTTCGCTCAGGCCCGCGCCTGCGCCGAAGCCGGCGTGTATCTGATCTCGCCGTTCGTCGGCCGCATCTATGACTGGTATCAGGCTAAACAGCCTGCCGCCGACTACGATGCCGATCAGGATCCGGGCGTGAAGTCGGTGCGTACCATCTATGAATACTACAAGCGTCATCGTTACCAGACAGTGATCATGGGCGCCAGCTTCCGCAAGGTTGAGCAAATTCTGGCGCTGGCCGGCTGCGATCGTCTGACCATCGCGCCGAACCTGCTGGAACAGCTGAAAAACAGCGACCGGCCGGTTGAGCGCAAGCTGACCCCGTCTACCGAAGGCTTCCACCAACCGGCTCCGCTGGCCGAAGCGGAGTTCCGCTGGCTGCACAACCAGGACGCCATGGCGGTGGAGAAACTCGCCGAAGGCATTCGCCTGTTCGCCGTCGACCAGCAGAAGCTGGAAGACATGTTGGCCGCTCAACTGTAACCGTACTGGAGTTTCGTTATGTCT
>NZ_JBCHWD010000009.1:0-196744 GCF_059801225.1 Serratia sp. Ae19-1
TTAAGCCCCCTTTTAGGGGGCTGTGTCAAAGCCACCTGCTAAGCAGGTGGATTTTTTACATCCGAAACGCGTTACTTGCTGCTGCAGCTTTTGCTGCGGTCGAACGCGATCTTGCCGTCCGGCACCACCGCTTTTTCAATCTGCCCCTCTTCCATCGACGGCTGCACGCTGAAGTGCGCGTTGAAGGTCAGGAACACCGGCTCGCCGGCAGTCTTATTGGCCTTGGCGTAACCTTGCTCCAGCGCGATGTTGTTATCCACCGGGAAAGTGATGCCGGTGGCGCAATCTTTGAACACCGCCGCGTCGGCCATATAGCTGTAGCTGCCTTTCATCACCATCGGGGTTTTAGGCAACGGCTTTTCGACCGGCTCCAGACGGTAATTCAGCTTGGACTCGATCGGCGCGCCGCTGCGGTCCAGCATTTCCAGGCTCTTGCCCACCGGACGGAAGTAGCGTTTCTCGCCGGTGCTGTCGGTCAGCACCAGCTTATCCGCGGTGCGCGCCCATTTGCCGTAGTCGGCAAAGGTCTGATCGCCGTCTTTGCTGCCGCGATAGGTTTCCTGCAGCACAAAAGTACCGTCTTCATCCAGGAACAGCGCCGTATCCAGACCGCCGCAATCGGCGCAAGGCAACACCCCTTGATAACTCTGCGGCATCGCCTGCAGCGGTTGTTCCTTCGGCTGATAATGATTGTTGCATCCCAACAACGAGAGTGCGCCTGCCGCCAAGAACAGGGCTATCGTAATTTTCTTCACAGTTATTCTCCTACTGTGTTCATGTATTCCTAAGTGCGAACCTTGCCACGCAGCGCCTTGGTGGCGCCTTTGCGCGTCTTGCCTTCCAGGCGACGCAGTTTCGCTCCTTTCGTCGGCTTGGTCGCCTTGCGCGTTTTTTCCACCACCATCGCCTGCTGAATCAACGCGACCAGCCTGGCCAACGCCGCTTCGCGATTCAATTCCTGACTGCGATACTCTTGCGCCTTGATAATCACCACGCCATCGGCAGTAATTAAATGGTGATTCAGCGCCAGCAGCCTTTCCTTATAATACTCTGGCAGGCTGGATGCCCGGATGTCAAAGCGCAAATGGATCGCCGTTGAGGTTTTGTTCACGTGCTGACCGCCCGCGCCCTGCGCGCGGATCGCCGTCAATTCCAGCTCATTATCCGGTATGGCTACGTTTCTTGACAGTTCCAGCACCGGTCACACCTGCGCCTGCTGCCACTCAGCAAACTGGATTTCCAGACTATTCTGAGCATCGGACAACCAAATAGTTCCCTCCTGCAGCGTCGCCTGCAGCGTCATGGTGCGGCTGGCCAGCGCCGTCAGCCGCGCCAGCTGCTCGTCGTCGAGGAAGCGTACGCTCAGGTTCTTGTAACCGGCCACTTTGCCCTGCATCGCCTGCCACCAAACGTGCGCGGCGCGCTCGCCGTAAGCGTACAACACCACGCGCGGTGACTGGTTGCAGGCCTTGCGAATGCGCTTCTCGTCGGGCAACCCCATCTCGATCCACATTTCCAGTCCGTTATGGTCGTTGCGCTGCCAGATCTCCGGCTCGTCGTCGGCGCTCAGCCCTTTGGTGAACACCAACCGTTCGTCGGCATGGCAGATCCAGGCCAGCAGGCGCAGCATCATGCGCTGTTCGTTTTCGGACGGGTGTTGCGCCAGCGTCAGCGCGGCGTCGTGGTAGAAATGACGATCCATATCAGCGATATTGACCGCGGCTTTATAAATGGTTGCTTTCAGCGCCATGGGTGACCTCGTAATTATCCGGCGACAGTGTACTTGATCAGGGCCGAACGCCGCCAGCGCAGCCCGGCCCGGCGCAGAGCGAAAGGCGTGTCGGGGTGCTGATAACTCCGTAACAGCTGTGCTATAGTCGTCTAGGATAGGATAAAACTCCGAGAGCCTGCGCCTCATCGCGAGAGCGGTCTTGATGATGCAGAGGTTCTTAAGGGAGGAAACTGTGCAACAATACTGTGAGTTAGTACGCCGTACTTACGCCGAGATTGGCAGTGGAGATCTTGGCTACGTGCCTGATGCGCTGGCTTGTGCGTTAAAGGCATTGGACGATGTCGCAGCGAACGACGCGCTACCGTCCTCCGTTAGGGAACAGGCGGCCTTTGCCGCCGCTAACTTATTGGTGAGCGACTATGTTGATGAATGATGAGTACCAACCCATCAATTGCGATGACTACGACAACCTGGAACTCGCCTGTCAGCATAAACTTATTCTGAAGCTGGAGTTACGCGACGGAGAAGTGATCGAGGCCAAGGCGATCGACCTGCTGCAAAAGAAACGCGTTGAGTATCTGACCATCGAGCAGAACGGCCAGCAGCGCGACCTGCGTCTGGACCATATCAGCAGTTTCAGTCATCCGGAAATCGGTACCGTGGTCGTCAGTCTGTCAGACTGAGCAGCGGTAACCCCATCCCAACAGGGCAGCCTACCGGCTGCCCTCGTCATTTATGGCTTCAGGCTGGCGTAATAGGCCGCCAGATCGGCGATATCATCCTCCGACAGGCCGGACACATAGGCCTTCATCACCTCGGCCTGGCCGCCGTTGCGCTCTCCTTTCTTGTACGCCTGCAGCGCGTGCTGCAGGTACATGGCGTTCTGCCCGGCCAAATTCGGGTACATCGGCACCGTCACCTTGCCCTGTGCGCCGTGGCAAGCCGCGCAGGCAGCGGCTTTCGCCTGACCGGCGGCCGCATCCCCCGCCGCCAATGCCGGCAGGCTGAACAGGCCGGCGGCCAACAGCGTGATCCCCACAAACTTCATCATTGCTCCTCACGATTATGATTTTTTTCCCAGCGCAGTCGCCACGGGCGTTCGTCTTCCGCCACTTGCCCCGCCTCACAGACGAATGTGCCCAGGGCGGCGATCAGCTGCTCATCATAATAAATCAACGGGATGCGATCACGCTGCCAGGGAGGAATCCCCAGCTCCTGCCACAGTTTTTTTATCGGTCGCGAATGGGAGCGCCCTACGATGCGCACGGTGCCCTGCACGCCGCCGAAACGAATGCTGATCCGCTGCGCTGGCTGCGGCGCGCGCAGCGCCAGTTCGCCCTCGCCGGCGATCAGGCGCCCCAGCCCGTCCGGCAACGCCAGTGGCTCGTCAGGCCGCCAGGGCAGATGCACACCGCGCAGCGTCGCCAGCGGCGGCAGCAGGTGCAGTCGGCCACGGAAACGGCGGATCTGATAGGCGCCGAGCTGCAGCTGCGGTTCAGCGTCTTCCCGGCTGAGCGCCACCTCCTCCCACAGGCGCTGTAGCTGCTCACGCGCCGGCATAGTGACGTTAAACAACGCGATCCAGCGCCGCAGCAAGGCGAAACGCCGTACCGGAGAACAGTCCGTCAGACCGTCGATCGCCAATGAGCGATCTGCCGCCAACAGGCTTTGCAGCGGTTCCGCCAGCAGTTCGTCCAACAGCTGCTCCTGCTCGGCGCACAGGCTGGCGCTGCGCGCCACCGCCGAAGCGAAGTGCGGCCAGCGCTGGTTGAGCTGCGGCAAAACCTGCAAACGCAGGAAATTGCGATCGAAGCGCGTGTCCTGATTGCTGTCGTCATCGATCCAGCTTAAGGCGTGGCGCTGCGCATAGCTTTCCAGCGTCTGGCGCGAACAGCCCAGCAATGGCCGCAACAACAGATGCTCGCCCAACGTGGTGCGCGCCGCCATCGCCGACAATCCCGCCGGCCCGCTGCCGCGCTTGAGCGCCAACAGGAAAGTTTCGCTTTGATCGTCAAGGTGTTGAGCGGTAAGCAGCGCTTCGCCCTCCGCCAGGGCGGCGCTGAAGGCGGCATAGCGCGCCGCACGCGCCGCCGCTTCGATGCCGCCCTGGCGGGCGTCCACCTGCACGTGCGTCACCGTCAGCGGCACCTGCCAGTCGGCGCAGCGGCGGCGGCAATGCTTCACCCAGCGGTCGGCGAAAGCGCTCAGGCCGTGGTGCACGTGCAATGCACGCAGCTGCAGCGCCGGACGTTGGCGGCGCAATGCCGCCAGCAGATGCAGCAGCACGCTGGAGTCCAGACCGCCGCTGAACGCCACCAGCAGCCGCTGCTGCGCGCCCAGCTGGTCCGCCACCAGCGTCGTTAATTGATCAGTATCCATCGGTAGGCTTTGTCACTTCTACATAGCTGCACGTTAACTCCGCCTACCGTCATCAATCAAGCATTAACCGTCCGGGCCTGGCGTCGCGTCAGCAGCCACCAGCCGCCCAGCACCGCGATCACCGCCAGCGCGCACCCGGCAGCTCCCCAGCCGATCTGAGCGAAAATGCGGCCATACGCCTGCATCGCCGCCCCTTCGATATGATCCTCGGCGGTCTGATTGGCGATAATGCCCGCCAGATAGTTGGCGATCGAGCCGGTCGCCAGCATATAGATGCCGGTCAACACCCCGGTGGCGCCGGGAATGTTCAGCCGGGTGATCTGCGCCATCGCCACCGGATCGATAAACAGTTCGGCGAAGCCCATCACCGCCAGGCCGGCGATCATCAGCCCCATCGATCCCGGCCCGTGCAGCCGCGTATTGAGCGCCATCAGCGTAAAGCCGACGCCGATCAGCAGCAGGCCGAAGGCGAACTTGCACCAGATGCGCAGCGTGCGATCGCCCGTACCGTCGCCGCTCGCCAACCATGCCAGCGCCACGCCGCCCAGCATCACCGCGCAGGCGTTAACCGACTGGAACAGCGCGGTCGGCACCGTCCAGCCGAACCAGCGCCGATCGACGAAGTGATCGATAAACAGGCTGATGGAGCTGCCACCCTGCTGGGCAAAGGCCCAGAACAGCGTGCCCAGCAGCATCAGCGCAACGATCCGCCACAGGCCCCGGCGCTGGCCGGCGTCCGCTCGCAGCATAATACGCGCCACCAGCACTACCGCCGCCACGCACACCAGCCCGAGCAAATAACCGGCCCAGTCGCGCACAAACAACAGCGTGAAGAACAGCGGCGACGCCAGCAACGCCGCCAACAGCCAGCCCCAGTGCGGCAAGCCCAGGCTTCTGGCACGCATCAGCGGGGCATTCACGCCGCGAGTGTGGCGGAAATGACGCCCGCCCAGCAGGAAGATCACCAGACCGGCGAACATGCCGATCCCGGCCAACGCAAAGCCGACGTGCCAGCCATAGCGCTCGGCCGCCAACCCACAGGCGATCGGCGCCAAAATAGATCCGACGTTACCGGCGGCGTACAGCAGCGAGAAACCTCCCTCGCGGCGCGAGTCCTGCGCCGGGTACAGCTCGCCCAGCAGGCAGCTGATATTGGATTTGAACAGGCCGTAACCGCAGATGATGATCGCCAGCGCCAGATAGAGCGACTGGGCGGAGACCGCGCTCAGGCCGAGCACGATATGCCCCAGGGTCATCAGCGCCGCGCCGGCGATCACCGCGACGCGGTTGCCCAGCAGGCGGTCAGCGAGCCAGCCGCCCAAAATAGGAGTGACGTAAACTAACGAAGCGTAAGCGCTGTAGAGATCGATGGCGCGGCTGTCGGTATAGCCGAGTTGGTGGGTCAGATAGAGAATCAGTAACGCACGCATGCCGTAAAAGCTGAAATATTCCCAAATTTGTATCGCTACGACATAGTAGATTGCGCGCGGCTGTGAGGGTGTTTTCATGTTGGTCTCCCATCAGTCGGTGAACGACAAAGGGGAAGCGCGAGCGCCTCCCCTGTTTTTGGCTGCAGTTATTTCGCCTTCAGCACTTTCACCCGATAACGTCCGTCCGCCTGACGATAGGCGCCGTGAATGTCGGTTTCAAAGCCCGGATAATGCGCGCCGATTTCGCACAGCATCTGCAGGAACTCCAGCACCGGCCGGCTCTCCTCGGTCAGCATTTCGCCCGGCATCACCAACGGCACGCCCGGTGGGTATGGCAGGATCATATTGGCGTTGACCTTGCCGACCATGTCCTCCAGATAGACCTCTTCCACTTCGCCGTGCAGCTCTTTCTGGAACGCCTGGTACGGGTTCATCACCATGGTTGGCAGCACTTCGAACGCGCGGTACATCAGATCCGGCAGGTTGTGTTGCTCCACCAGGCGGTGAATGTTCTGCGCCAGATCCTGAATGCGCATGTTTTCATAGAAATCAGGCGCTTCCTGATACAGCGAAGGCAGCATGTTTTTCACCCGCAGGTTCAGATCGAACGAGCGTTTGAAGTCGGTCATCGCGCGCAGCAGGCTGAGCGCCTTGGTTTTGTCGATGCCGATGCTGAACAGGAACAACAGGTTGTACGGCCCGGTTTTCTCGACGATGATGCCGCGTTCATCGAGGTATTTCGCCACGATGCTGGCCGGGATGCCGAACGGCTGCATCTCGCCTTCCTTGCTCATCCCCGGCGTCAGGATGGTGACCTTGATCGGATCGAGGTACATGTGTTCATTGTCGATGTTCTTGAAACCGTGCCAGGCGCTGTCGGAACGCAGCGGCCAGCATTCCGGCTCATCGATATGCTCCGGCTGCCAGACGTCGAAGAACCAGCCGTCGGATTCGACTTTCAGGCGTTTGATCTCTTTACGGAACTTGATCGCGCGTTCGATAGAGCCGTGGATCAGGCGCTTGCCGGCGTTGCCTTTCATCATCGCCGCGGCGGTTTCGGTAGAGGCCACGATGCCGTAGTGCGGCGAGGTGGTAGTGTGCATCATGTAGGCTTCGTTGAAGGTCTCTTCGTTGATGTCGCCCTTCACGTGGATCATCGACGCCTGCGAGAAAGCCGCCAACAGTTTGTGGGTGGACTGGGTTTCATAGATCACCTTGCCCTCCACGCGGCCGCCGCTCATGCCGCACTTGCCTTTATAGATCGGGTGGAAATTGGTGTAAGGCACCCAGGCGGAGTCAAAGTGGATAGATTTCACGTCCAGGGTGTTCTTGATAAAGTCGGTGTTGTACAGCAAGCCGTCATAGGTGGAGTTGGTGATCACCGCGTGCACCGGCCAGGTAGCGTTCGGGGTGTCCTTCACGCGTTTGGCGATGGTGGCGCGCTGGAACTCGCTCTGCGGAATGCCGCCGAGGATGCCGTAAGCGTTGCGGGTCGGGCGGAAGTAGATCGGCGTGATGTCACTCATCATCATCAGGTGAGTCAGCGACTTGTGGCAGTTACGGTCAATCAGCACCGTGCTGCCCGCCGGCGCCGAGTACATGCCGACGATCTTGTTGGCGGTTGAGGTGCCGTTGGTGACCATGTAGCTGCGTTCGGCGTTGAACACGCGAGAAATATACTCTTCCGCCTCTTTGTGCGGGCCGGAGTGATCCAGCAGCGATCCCAGCTCGGACACCGAAATCGAGATATCCGACTTCATGGTATTCGGGCCGAAGAAATCGTAGAACAGGCTGCCGACCGGGCTTTTCTGGAACGCGGTGCCGCCCATGTGGCCCGGCGTACAGAAGGTGTACTTGCCTTCGCGCACGTATTTGAACAGCGCCTTGGTCAGCGGCGGCAGGATGGTGTCGATATATTCGTCGGTATTCTGTTTGATCTTGGCGGCGATGTCGGTTGCCGCGCCGAGCGCATATTCGAAGAAGCGCACCTGCATGCGCAGATCGTTCAGGCTGACGTCCAGCGTGGAATAGGTGTTGGCGAACGCGTACAGCGGCATGTACTCGTTCAGTTGGCTGATCTCTTCGCACAGTTCCAGGTTGTATTTGTCCCAGTCGAAGATCACCCCACACAAGCGGGCATTGTTCTCGATCAGTTTCAGCAAGTCTTCGCGATCGTTAGGGTAAACGATGCGGAAATCCAGACTTTCCAGCGCCTGATGCAGTTCACGGATAGGCTCTTCTTTGAAGTAGACACCCATGTGATTCATGATGGCGATAACGTTCATATGCATTTCTCCTGGCAAAGCAAGCCCCTTCCCGTCGCGGCTGACAGGTCGGAAAGAAAGGGGCTGGGTAAATTCAGTCGGTCAGCGGACGCGAATCAGTGCGCTTTGGCCGTGGTGTTTTCATCGACCGCCGCTGCGCTGGCAGCCTGGCGGGTATTCATTTTCCGGGCGTAGAACATCAGGATAATCAGGCTGATGATAAAGGTGCCGGACAGTTCGAAAGAGTTGGCGCCCATCAGCGCGATGAAGCAGAAGCCGCAGCCGCACACTGAAGCGATCAGGCTCAGCAGGTTGCGTACGTTGACCCCTTCAAAGCGGATCAGGTCTACGCAGGAGTAGAAGTAAGGCAGCATGGTCAGCAGCACCGCGATACCGGTCAGCTCGCCGAACAGGTCGGACGCTTTGCCGCCGGCGGAGCTCATCAGGGTGATCAGCACCATCAGCGCGGTCATTTTGCAACCGGCCAGCAGCAGGCCTTTCTTCGGAATGCCGTTTTTATCCAGCTCGCCGTACACTTTCGGGAAATTGCCGTCGTTGGCGGCGCGTACCCCGGCCTGGCCGACCAGCATCATCCACGAACCGAGCGAGGTCAGGCAGGCGAAGGCGGTGAAGGCAGAAACCATCGGCGCCGCCCAGTTACCCATAATCGCCGAGGCGCTGATGGCGAACGGCGCGCCGCTGGCGGCCATTTCAGACGCCGGGAACATGCCGCTGATCACCTGGGTGGCGGCGATATAGATGATGCCCGCCAGACCGGTGCCGAGCATGGTCGCCAGCGGTACGGTGCGTTTCGGGTTTTTCACCATGCCGGTGCTGACCGCCGCGGATTCCACGCCGATGAACGCCCACAGGCACAGCAGGATACTTTTGATGACCGCATGGCTGTCGGTGGTGCCGGAGGTGTTCCAGTTAGCCTGGTAGGTAGCGGCGTCAAACCAGTGCCAGCCGATGGTGGCGGTCACGATCACCGGGATCAGCACCAACACCAGGCCCAGGGTGGTCAAACGGCTGACCCAGGTCCCGCCCAGCATGTTCACGAAGGTGAAGCTCCACACGATGGCGATACAGGCAATACCGGCGGGCACCGGGTTGTTCAGCGCCGGGAAGAAGGTGGAGAGATAAGAAACGGCGGTAATGCCGATGGCCAGGTTACCGATCCAGTTGGCATGGTAATAAAGCACGCCGGTCTGGAAACCGAAGGCCGGAGAAATTTCACCGGCATAGGCGATAGGGCCGCCCTGCTGCGGGTTTTTGGTGGCGAGGCGGGCATACACATAGGCCAACGACATCGCCCCGATAATCGAGATCACCCATCCCCAGATGGCGATGGATCCGAGACTCGCCAGGTTGGCGGGCAATAAGGCAATCCCGCTCCCCATCATATTACCGGCGACGACGCCGGTGCAGGCAATAAGCCCTATTTTCTTGGGTGAAGCCATGGTCAGTTTCTCCTGATTTACGTTTCTTATAAGCCACACCCATAAATAAAATATTTTAATGAGCCGGCTTGATAGTCAGGATGCTAACCATCGACGGGAATAAAGTCCTAAAGATAAAGTGAGATTACGCTCATGATCATACAAATGATAATTTGAGGTTTTTCATTAACACATCAAGATAAAAAGGTAAGCTAAAGAAAAGATAAACATCATTCAAAAACAATAATATGCAAAGGTTAAAAACGAATAACAAACGGCAAAAAAGAGATAATATCGCACAGCAAAATAATACATTCATGCAACATGCCTTCACCAATAAATAACGCCGCCATGATCCCCGAAGAATAATGGCGGCGTGATATCGGTTAATTATTGGCGCTGATAGTTATTTAAATAAGGCACGACGTTGGTCAATGACGTCTGGAATACGCCGTTGGTGATCCAATGCAATGTATCTTCGCCGGGGCGCAGGTTGAAGGCAGTGATATAAGAGTCCGCCGCCAAATGGTTCTGCCCCTGCATTTCATACACCTTGCCCAACAGCACATAGTTCAGCCACGACATTTGCAGCTCAATCCCCAGATCGATAGCCCGGTGCGCTTCGTCAATGCGCCCCTGCGTCAAGGCATCTACCGCCAGAACCTGCTGCATAATCGGCGTGTTCTTCAATTCGGGGATCGTCGCCAGATGGCTGATATCGGCCCGCAATTGCGCCAATGCCTGGCTGTCGAACGGTTGATAAGAATTGCGCAGCACATCCACCAGCGCTTTTTCCGCCAGCAGGTAGTGGAAATTCGGCGCGCTTTTAATCAGATCGCTCAACTGAACGCTGGCGCGGGTCAACGAATCGGCGTCGCCGTGGATCAACAATTGATGTGCCTGGTAGAAACGCTGCAGCAGCGGTCCGTTGTCGGGCAACAGCTGCGCCAGACGCTGCTCCAGCTGCGGCGGCCAGGGCTGTTTCAGCGCCGCGGACAGGCTGGAGAGGAAGTCGCTTTGGATCTTCAGCTGGTTATCGGCGGTGATGAAGTAACGCTTGTCCAACATGATCGAACTGTCGGCGTTATCCACCAGCCGCACGGACAGGAAACACTGCTGGGCGCGGTAGTGGCGCTGATTAACGAACTCGATATACAGCGACTTGCCCGAGTTGCTGGGGCCGGAATAGTTGTAGTTGGTCTGGTCGTGCACCAGGAAGGTCGAGTAAGTGTTCAACGAATCGGTAATCAGCTCGCTGACGCCCACCACATAAGAGAGCTGCGGCATCCAGTTGCTGCAGCTCTCGCCGCCCTGAATGCGGATATCGATATCGCGCGGGTTGAGCAGCACCGGCATGCTGGAGACCGGCACGCGCTGCGACAGCGTGGCGATGCCGACAAACGCCACGCAGACGCTCAGCGCACTCAGAAACGCCAGCCACACCCAGAACGTCGAGCGGCGATAAAAACGCGGCTTCTTCTCGCCGGGCGCAGCAGCCAGCGCGCTTGCCCGGCGCGGCGGCACATACGGCGTATCCTCTTCATCATCGCTGCCGTCTTCCGGCTCATGCATGATCACCGCGATCTGCGGCGCCTGAGCCAAAGCGGGCTGCGGCTCCCCTTCTTCACACCAGATCACCGAAGCCGCCAACTTATAACCGCGTTTGGGCACGGTAATAATGTATTCCTGACTGTCGCTGTCGCCGTCTTTCAGGTATTTGCGCAGTTCTGAAATGCATTGGGTCACCACGTGGTTGGTGACGATATTGCGCGTCCAGACATTGTCGATCAGCTCCTCGCGGCTCAGCACCACGTCAGGATGCCGGGCGAAATAGCACAGCATGTCGATCAGGCGCGGTTCCAGCGTTTTTTGGCGGCCGTCGCGGCTGATAGTGTTGTCGGCAGGGGTAACCAGCCACTCCCCGACGCGAAAAGCAGGCTCTTGCATGGCGGAAATAACTCTGTAGGCATGTAGGGCAAGGGCGCGATCATAGCATAACCGCCCCCGGCTGTGGCCGCCGGGAGGCGATTAAGCCGTTAACTCTCGTATAATTCTAACGGTAAACCATCGGGATCGCTGAAAAAGGTAAAGCGAGATTGGGTGTAAGGATCGACGCGCAGCGGTTCACAAGCGACGCCGGCCGCCTGCAGATGGGCGATGGCCTGCTCGATATCGTCGACGCTGAACGCCAGATGGCGCAGGCCGCAAGCCTCCGGGCGGCTGACCCGGACCGGCGGCGAAGGGAAAGAAAACAGCTCGATGGTGTATTGCCCGTTGAGCGCCAGATCCGCTTTCCAGGAGTCGCGCTCCGCACGGTAGACTTCGCTCAGCAGGGTAAACCCGAGAATGTCGCAGTAAAAACGCTTGCTGGCGGCGTAGTCCGCGCCAATGATCGCGATGTGATGCACCTGACGTAACGCCAGCATAGAAACCCTCTTCTGTTCGTTTTGGTGGGGCACGGTATCCGGCGGCGGCAATGCCGTCAATGAGAAAGCCCGGCGCATCTTGCCAAACCGCCGGGCGCATTATGCCATTATGGCTGCGGCGCTTTCAGCACCTTCACCAGATAACGCCCGTCTTCCGTCAGTTTGGCACCGTGGATGTCGGTTTCAAAGCCGGGGTAACGCTCGCCGATCGAACACAGCATCAGCAGGAAATCGAGTACCGCCCGGCTCTCTTCGGTGATCATTTCTCCCGGCATCACCAGTGGCACGCCCGGCGGATAAGGCAGGATCATATTGGCCGCCACCTTGCCCACCAACTGATCCAGCTCGCAAGTTTCCACATTGCCGCGCACCTGCTCCTGGAACATCTGGTGCGGCGTCAGCTTCATTTCCGGCAGCACGTCGAACGCCCGCTGCATCAGGCGCGGCAGATCGTGTTGGCAGATCAGTCGATGGATGCCGGCGGCCAGATCCTGAATGCGCATATGGCGATAAAAATCCGGATCTTCGGCATACAGATCCGGCAGCATGTTCTTCACCCGCAGGTTGAGATCGTAGGCGCGCTTGAAATCGGTCAGCCCGCGCAGCAGGCTCATCGCCTTGGTTTTATCGATGCCGATGCTGAACAGGAACAGCAGGTTGTAAGGCCCGGTCTTCTCCACCACGATGCCGCGCTCGTCGAGGTACTTCGCCACCAGCGCCGCCGGGATCCCCTCCTCCTCCAGCGCGCCCAGCTCGTTCATACCCGGCGTGAGGATCGTCACCTTGATCGGATCGAGATACATATGATCGCGATCGGTCTGGCCGAAACCGTGCCAGTTGTCGTCGGGATCCAGCGGCCAGCACTGCGCCTCATCGATCTCTTCCGGCTGCCAGATATCGAAGAACCAGCTGTCGCTCTCCTCGCGCAGCCGCTGTACTTCACGGCGGAAATGCAGCGCGCGCTCCACCGAACGGTTGATCAAACGCCGTCCTGGGTTGCCGCGCAGCATGGCGGCAGCGGTCTCCATCGACGCCACGATGCCGTAGTGCGGCGAAGTGGTGGTGTGCATCATGTAGGCTTCGTTGAAGGTGCTTTCGTCGTAGTCGCCCTTGATATGAATCATCGAAGCCTGCGAGAAGGCCGCCAGCAGCTTGTGCGTCGACTGGGTTTCGTAAATCACCTTACCGGGCACCCGCTCGCCGCTCATGCCGCTTTTGCCGTCGTAAATCGGGTGGAAGTTGGTGTAAGGCACCCAGGCGGAATCGAAGTGGATCGACGGCACCTCCAGCGTCTGCTTGATGTAGTCGGTGTTGTACAGCAGGCCGTCATAGGTGGAATTGGTGATCACCGCGTGTACCGGCCAGGTGGCGTTCTGGGTCTCCTGCACCCGGGCGGCGATGCTGGCGCGGGTGAACTCGCGCTGCGGAATACCGCCGAGGATGCCGTAGGCGTTGCGCAGCGGGCGCAGGTAGATCGGCACGATATCACTCATCATCAGCAGGTGGCACAGCGATTTGTGGCAGTTACGGTCGATCAGCACCGTGCTGCCCGCCGGCGCCGAATACATGCCGACGATCTTGTTGGCGGTGGAGGTGCCGTTGGTGACCAGATAGCTCTGCTCGGCGTTGAAGGTGCGCGCGATATACTCTTCGGCCTCGAGGTGCGGGCCGGTGTGATCCAGCAGCGAGCCGAGCTCGGTGACCGAAATTGAAATGTCGGCCTTCAGGGTATTGGCGCCGAAGAAGTCATAGAACAGGCAGCCCACCGGGCTTTTCTGGAACGCGGTGCCGGCCATGTGGCCCGGCGTGCAGAACGTGTACTTGCCTTCGCGCACGTAGTTGAACAGCGCCTTGGTCAGCGGCGGCGTAATGGTGTCGATGTATTCCGCCGTGTACTGCTGGATGCGCTGCGCGATATCGTCCGCCGCATTCAGACCGTACTCGAAGAAATAGAGCACCATGCGCATTTCATGCAGGCTGACGTCGAAGGTGGAGTGGGTATTGATAAAGGCGTACAGCGGCAGGTATTCGTTCAGCTCGTTGATCTCGCTGCACAGCTCCAGGCTGTAGTCGTCCCAGTCGAAGATCACCCCGCAGATGCGGGCGTTGGCTTCGATCAGTTTCAGCAGGTCACCGCTGTTTTTAGGATACACCAGCTGGAATCCCATGGCGGCCAGCGCAGCGTGGAGCTCGCGAATCGGCTCATCTTTGTAGTAGACGCCCGTCGGGCCCATGATGGCGATGATATTCATCGGCAGCTCCTGTCAGTTAACGGCCAAGTCTCTATAACACCACGAAAATCCGGCGGTGTGTAGCCAAAAAAAAACCGCCCGAAGGCGGTTTCTTGCAGCGAACAACAGAACTCAGCAATAGCCGTAGTTCATCAGGCGCTGATAGCGACGGTTGAGCAACTCTTCGTCGTTCAGACCGTCCAGATCTTTCAGGTCGGCCAACAGCTGCGCTTTCAGCGCGGCCGCCATCGCCGGCACGTCGCGGTGCGCGGAACCCAGCGGCTCCGGGATAACCGAGTCGATCAACTTCAGTTCTTTCAGACGCGGCGCAGTGATGCCCATCGCTTCTGCGGCCAGCGGCGCCTTGTCGGCGCTCTTCCACAGGATGGAGGCGCAGCCTTCCGGCGAAATCACCGAATAGGTGCTGTACTGCAGCATGTTCACCTTGTCGCCCACGCCGATCGCAAGCGCGCCGCCCGAGCCGCCTTCGCCGATGACGGTGCAGATGACCGGGATGTTCAGGCGCGACATCTCGCGCAGGTTGCGCGCGATGGCTTCCGACTGGCCACGTTCTTCCGCACCCACGCCCGGATAAGCGCCCGGGGTATCGATAAAGGTAATGAGCGGCATCTTGAAGCGTGCGGCCATTTCCATCAGGCGCAGCGCCTTACGGTAGCCTTCCGGCGCCGGCATGCCGAAGTTGCGGCGGATCTTCTCTTTGGTTTCGCGGCCTTTCTGGTGCCCGATGATCATCACCGGGCGGCCATCCAGGCGCGCAATGCCGCCGACGATCGCTTTGTCGTCGGCGTAAGCGCGATCGCCCGCCAACTCTTCGAAGTCGGTAAAGATGTGTTTGATATAATCCAGGGTATAAGGACGGCGCGGGTGGCGTGCCAATTGGGCAATCTGCCAAGCCCCAAGATCGGCAAAAATCTTGCGCGTCAGCTCAACGCTCTTTTCACGCAGGCGCTGAACCTCTTCGTCCAGATTAATATCTAATTTTTCGTCTTGACGGCTGACTGCAGTCAGCGAGTCAATTTTCGCTTCCAGCTCTGCAATCGGCTGTTCAAAATCAAGAAAATTCAGACTCATAGCATTCCTATTTTAGTCAAATTCCAAGTCCACCTGCTCATTGCCTACCAACGTCCGCAAGTCGATCAACAAGCGGTCGGTGGGCGTCACGCGCCAGGTTGCGCCAAAACGCAGCTTGGCTCGCGCATCTTCCCGTTGATAGTAGAGATGCACTGGAATCGTCCCCGAGCGATGGGGTTCCAACGACTGACGGAGACGGTTCAAAAGCTGGTCATCAATTTGCCTGTCAGTCAGCGAGATAGCAAGCCCGCGAGCATATTTTTCCCGGGCTTCACTGATGTCCATTACCTCGCGGGCCATCATTTTAAGCCCGCCGCTAAAGTCATCAAAGCTGACCTGTCCACTGGCGATAAGGATACGGTCTTTTTCCAACAAATGCTGGTATTTTTCTAACGCTTCGGTGAATAGCATCACTTCCAGACGGCCCGAACGGTCATCCAGCGTACAGATGCCGATGCGGTTGCCGCGCTTGGTCACCATCACCCGCGCGGCGACCACCAGCCCGACGGCGGTAGTCATTTTGCCCCGGTCCGTCGGGTGCATGTCTTTCAAACGCTGGCCACCGGCGTAACGTTCGATCTCCTTCAGGTACTGGGTGATCGGGTGGCCGGTGAGGTACAGCCCCAGCGTCTCCCGTTCACCGTCCAGCACCACCTGCTCCGGCCAGGGCGCGATATTGGCGTAGGATTGCTCCACCTGCTCCGGCGCTTCCGCCAGCACGCCAAACATATCCACCTGGCCGATAGCTTCGGCTTTCGCATGCTGATCCGCCGCTTTCAACGCATCGCCAAGCGAATTCATCAGCGCGGCGCGGTGCGGCCCAAGGCGATCGAACGCCCCGGACATGATCAGTTTCTCCAGAATGCGGCGGTTCAGTTTCTTGATGTCGGAGCGCGCGCACAGGTCGAACAGGTCTTTGAAGTAACCTTGCTCACCGCTGTTGCGCGCCTCGATAATCGCCTCGATCGGCCCTTCCCCCACGCCCTTGATGGCGCCGATGCCGTAAACGATCTCGCCGTCGTCGTTAACGTGGAAGTGATAAAGGCCGCTGTTGATGTCCGGCGGCAGGATCTTCAGCCCCATACGCCAACATTCGTCCACCAGCCCCACCACTTTGTCGGTGTTGTCCATATCGGCGGTCATTACCGCCGCCATAAACTCGGCTGGGTAGTGCGCCTTCAGCCACAGCGTCTGGTAAGAGACCAGCGCATAGGCGGCGGAGTGCGATTTGTTAAAGCCGTAACCGGCGAATTTCTCCACCAGATCGAAGATTTTCACCGACAGTTCGCCGTCGATGCCGCGCGATTTCGCGCCGTCTTCAAAGCCGCCGCGCTGCTTGGCCATTTCGACCGGGTTCTTTTTACCCATCGCACGACGCAGCATGTCCGCGCCGCCCAGGGTGTAACCGGCCAGCACCTGGGCAATCTGCATCACCTGTTCCTGATACAGGATGATACCGTAGGTCGGTTCCAGTACCGGCTTGAGCGACTCGTGCTGCCACTGGATATCCGGGTAGGAGATCTCTTCGCGGCCGTGCTTGCGGTCGATGAAGTTATCTACCATGCCCGACTGCAGCGGCCCCGGGCGGAACAGCGCTACCAGTGCGATCATGTCTTCGAAGCAGTCGGGCTTCAGACGTTTGATCAGGTCTTTCATGCCGCGCGATTCAAGCTGGAACACCGCCGTGGTTTCCGAGCGCTGCAGCATGTCGAAGCTTTTCTTGTCGTCGAGCGGAATGGCGGCGATGTCGATCGGTTCCAGCCCGGTCTTGGCGCGCCGGGCGTTGATCATCTCCAGCGCCCAGTCGATGATGGTCAGGGTACGCAGACCGAGGAAGTCGAACTTCACCAGCCCGGCGTATTCCACGTCGTTCTTGTCGAACTGGGTCACCGGGTGGTGCCCTTCGGCGTCGCAGTACAATGGCGCGAAGTCGGTGATCTTGGTCGGCGCGATCACCACGCCACCGGCGTGTTTACCAGCGTTGCGCGTTACCCCTTCCAGCTTGCGCGCCATGTCGATCAGCGCCTTGACCTCTTCGTCGGCCTCGTAAATTTCAGGCAGCTGCGGTTCGGCGGCGAAGGCTTTTTCCAGCGTCATGCCCGGATCCGGCGGCACCAGCTTGGAGATGCGATCGACGAAACCGTACGGGTGCCCCAGCACCCGGCCCACGTCGCGGATAACCGCTTTCGCCGCCATGGTACCGAAGGTGATGATCTGCGATACCGCTTCGCGGCCGTACATCTCCGCCACGTGCTCTATCACCTGATCGCGCTTCTCCATGCAGAAGTCGACGTCGAAGTCGGGCATCGAAACACGTTCCGGGTTCAGAAAGCGTTCAAACAGCAGGTCGAACTCCAGCGGATCGAGGTCGGTGATTTTCAACGCATAGGCCACCAGCGAACCGGCGCCGGAGCCGCGCCCCGGGCCAACCGGCACATTGTTGTCCTTCGACCACTGGATAAACTCCATCACGATCAGGAAGTAGCCGGGGAACCCCATCTGGTTGATCACCTTCAGCTCGACGTCCAGACGCTCGTCGTATTCCGGGCGGCGCTGCGCGCGCACTTCAGGATCGGGGAACAGGAACTCCAGACGCTCTTCCAGCCCCTCTTTCGATTTGAGCACCAGGAAGTCCTCGGTGCTCATATCGCCGGTCGGGAACTGCGGCAGGAAGTATTCGCCGAGGCGAATGGTGACGTTGCAGCGCTTGGCGATTTCGACGCTGTTCAGCAGCGCTTCCGGGATGTCGGCGAACAGCTCGCACATCTCGTCTTCGCTGCGCATGTACTGTTGCGGGCTGTAGTTGCGCGGCCGCTTGGGATCGTCCAGCGTGAAGCCGTCGTGGATGGCGACGCGAATCTCATGGGCGTCGAAGTCATCTTCCACCAGGAAGCGCACGTCGTTGGTGGCCACCACCGGCAAACCGCGCTCGGTGGCCAGCGCCACCGCCGCATGCAGGTAGTTCTCTTCGTCCGGGCGGCCGGTACGGATCAGTTCCAGGTAGTAACAGTCAGGGAAGTGCTGCTGGTAGAAGTCCAGGCACTGATCCACCTGCGCCTGGTTGCCGCGCAGCAGAAACTTGCCGACGTCGCCCTGGCGCGCACCGGAGAGCAGGATCAGCCCTTCGCGGTGTTCGATCAGCCAGTCGCGATCGATGGTCGGGCCGGCGGCACCATAGCCACGCTGATAGGCGCGGGAAATCAGCAGCGTCAGGTTCTGGTAGCCTTCATTGTTGCTGGCCAGCACCGTCAACTGAGCCAGTTCATCGCCCAGCTCTTCGCTTTGCACATGGAAATCCGCACCGATGATCGGTTTGATCCCGGCGCCGTGCGCGCTGCCGTAAAATTTCACCAGCCCGCACAGGTTGGTGAAATCGGTGATTGCCAGAGCAGGCATGGCTAACGCGGCGGCTCTTTTCACCAGCGGCGCCGTCTTGGCCAATCCATCAATCATGGAGTAGTCGCTGTGGACGCGCAGGTGAATAAAACGAGGTTCGGCCATCTCCAGATACCTGATTGAAGGGGTTCAGCAGGCTGAACCCGGGTTAATGCTATCGTCGGGCCTGGTCAATCAGGCCCGCAGACTACAGCGCCAGCGCCCTTTTCACCGGCGCGAAGCTGCGGCGGTGATGCTCGGTGGCGCCCAGCGCGGCCAGCCGCTCCAGGTGGAAGGCGGTCGGGTAGCCTTTATGTTGCGCGAAACCGTAATCCGGGAACTCGCTGTCCAGCTCGGCCATTTCGCGATCGCGCGTGACCTTCGCCAGAATGGACGCCGCGCTGATCTCCGCCACGCGGCTGTCGCCCTTCACCACCGCCTGCGAACGCATCGGCAGACTCGGGCAACGGTTACCGTCGATTAAAACCATGTCCGGCGCGATATGCAACCCTGCCACCGCACGCTGCATCGCCAGCATCGTCGCATGCAAAATATTCAGCTGGTCGATTTCCGCCGGCTCGGCGCGGCCCAGGCTCCAGGAGAGCGCTTTGGCGACGATTTCGTCATACAGCGCCAAACGGCGTTTTTCACTGAGTTTCTTGGAGTCCGCCAGACCGACGATCGGCTGCGCCGGATCGAGGATCACGGCGGCGGTGACCACCGCGCCGACCAACGGGCCGCGGCCCACTTCGTCCACACCGGCAATCAGCGTGGCAGCGGGATAGATAAAGGGTTCAATCATGCTTTCGCCAGCTCCAACACAGCCTGAGCGGCCTGTTCGTCCGCACCGCAACGGATGCTTTGGTGCAAGGTAAGGAAAGTCTGTTTCAGCGCTTCGGTTTGCGGGCTCTCTTCCAGCAGCGGCATCACGGCGGCGGCCAGTTTGTCCGGCACGCAGTCATGCTGCAGCAGCTCGGTGACGATCTCGCGCCCCGCCAGCAGATTCGGCAGCGAAACGTAAGGGGTTTTCACCAGCTTCTGCGCCAGCCAGAAAGTGAACGGTTTCATGCGATACCCCACCACCATCGGGCACTTGGCCAGCATGCACTCCAGCGCCGCCGTGCCGGACGCCAGCAGCGCCGCATCGCTGGCGATCATCGCTTCACGTCCCTGGCCGTTCAGCAGGTGTACGGTCAGATCCGGCGCCACCTCGGCCTTAATGCGCTCAAACTGCTCGCGCCGTTTGGCATTGACCAGCGGCACCACCACTTCCAGCTCGGGATAACGTGTGCGCAGCAGCTGCGCGGTTTTGAGGAAGTCGGCGCTCAGCATCTCGACTTCGGCGCCGCGGCTGCCTGGCAACAAGGCCAGACAGCGCGCCTGCGGAGCGATGCCAAGCTGGGCGCGCGCCGCCAGCCGATCCGGCTGCAACGGCATGGCGTCCGCCATGGTGTGGCCGATAAAGCGGCAAGGCACGTTGAAACGATCGTAAAACGCTTTTTCGAAAGGGAGAAAGGCCAGCACCAGATCGGTGGCTTTGCCAATTTTGAAAACGCGCTTTTGCCGCCAGGCCCATACGGATGGGCTGACGTAATGGATGGTGCGAATGCCGCGCTGCTTGAGGCGGCCTTCCAGCGTGATGTTGAAGTCCGGCGCGTCGATGCCGACAAACACGTCCGGCCGCAGCTCGCTGAAGCGGCGAGTGAGATCTTTGCGGATCTTCAACAGGCGTGGCAAGCGTTCGAGCACTTCCACCACGCCCATAACCGCCAGCTCTTCCATTTCGTACCAGGCCTCACACCCTTCGGCCTGCATCAGCGGGCCGGCGACGCCAACGAAACGCGCGTCGGGGATCTGCGCCTTGAGCGCGCGGATCAAGCCGGCGCCGAGAATGTCACCGGAGGTTTCTCCGGCGACCAATCCGATAGTCAATGGACGATTCGACATAACTCAGCGAATGATGCCACGGGTGGAACGGGTGAAGAAATCGAGGTACTGCTGCACCACCGGCTGCTCTTTAGCCAGGGCTTCAATTTCCGCTTTCGCTTCATCCAGCGTTTTCTCGCTGCGGTAAAGGATTTTGTAGGCGTTGCGAATCGCCTGCATTTCATCCTTGTCAAAACCGCGACGCTTCAGGCCGACCGCGTTGACGCCAAATGGTGTTGCGTGGTTGCCCTGAGCGATGACGAACGGAGGCACATCCTGAGCGACGCCGGAACAACCGCCTACCATCACATGCGCACCGATAATGCAGAACTGGTGGATCGCGGTCATGCCGCCGATGATGGCGTGATCGTCAATTTCCACATGCCCTGCCAGCGTGGCGTTGTTGGCCAGCACGCAAGAATTGCCGACCACGCAGTCGTGGGCGACGTGCACGTTGACCATCAGCAGGTTGTCATTACCCACTTTGGTCAGCCCGGTGCCCTGCGCGGTGCCGCGGTGAATGGTGACGCTTTCGCGGATGCGGTTGCGATCGCCCACTTCCACACGCGTCGGCTCGCCCGCGTATTTCAGATCCTGATTCACTTCGCCGATGGAGGCGAACTGATAAATCTGATTATCGCGGCCAATCTTGGTAATGCCGTTCACCACCACGTGGGATTTCAGCACCGTGCCGGCGCCGATTTCCACCTGGGAGCCGACGTAGCAGAAAGGGCCGATATGCACGTTGGCGCCGATCACGGCGCCTTCTTCGACTATCGCGCTTGGATGGATAAAGGCGGTTTGGTCAATCACGGATTAAGCCTCCCGGCTGCGGGCACACATCATGGTTGCTTCGCAGACAATTTTACCGTCAACGGTCGCCACGCCTTTGAAGCGAGTCAGACCGCGGCGCGTTTTCTCGAAGGTGACTTCCATGACCATCTGATCGCCTGGCACCACAGGGCGCTTGAAGCGCGCTTCGTCGATACCGGCGAAGTAATACAGCTCGCCCGGCTCCAGTTTGCCGACGCTTTTAAACGCCAGGATACCGGTGGCCTGCGCCATGGCTTCCAGGATCAATACGCCTGGGAAAATCGGTTTGCCAGGGAAGTGGCCCTGGAAAAACGGTTCATTCACCGATACGTTCTTCACCGCACGCAGATATTTGTGTTCTTCAAACTCGAGGACGCGGTCGACCAGCAAGAACGGGTAACGGTGAGGAAGCAGATCCAAAATTTCTGCAATATCCAGAGTATGAGTGTCAGTAGTCAAAATACTCTTCCTGTCTCTAAAAACTGATGGCATCAACAACACGGCCTGCGCTGACCCCAAAAGGAGATCATCATGCAGGCCGCAAATTAACATCTCTTTGCGCTTTTGGTCTCACGACCAACGCGTTTCGTTTTGTACCCGCCAGGGCGGGCGGCAATGACTAGTCTTTTCCGACTTTACGTTCGACAGCTTTCAAGCGCTTGCTGATCTCATCGATATTCATTACCAACGCAGCGGTTTTACGCCAAACCTTGTTAGGCTGCAACGGAATGCCCGAAGAGTATACCCCAGGTTCGGTGATTGGTCGCATAACCATTCCCATTCCGGTAACAACAACCTTGTCGGCAATCTCCATGTGACCGTTGATCACGCTGGCGCCGCCGATCTGGCAGTAGCGGCCGATTTTCAGGCTGCCGGCCATGATCACACCGCCGGCGACGGCGGTATTGTCGCCAATCACGACGTTATGTGCAATCTGGCATTGGTTGTCGATGATAACACCATTCCCGATTTGGGTGTTATCCAAAGCGCCGCGGTCAATGGTGGTGCAAGCGCCGATTTCGACGCGATCGCCGATAATCACCGTGCCCAACTGAGGAATTTTGATCCACTCGCCGCGCTCGTTCGCATAGCCGAAACCGTCTGCGCCGATCACCGTTCCGGACTGGATCAGGCAGCGCTGGCCGATTTCGACCGCATGATAAATCGTGACGTTCGCCCACAGACGCGTTCCCGCGCCGATGCGTGCGTGTTTGCCGATGAAGCAGCCCGGGCCGATAACCACGTTATCGCCAAGCACCGCACCCGACTCGATCACCGCATTCGCCCCAATGGCGACGTTCTGCCCCAGCTGCGCTTCAGGCGAGATAACCGCGCTTGGCGCGATATCCTGGGCCGGCGACGGCGTGGTGTCCATCAGCTGCGCCATGCGCGCATAGGTCAGGTAAGGGTTCTTAACCACCAGCGCCGCACTGCGGCAGTGTGGTAAATCCGCTTCGGTAAGCACCACGGCGCTTGCCTGGCAGGAAGACAGCTGCTCTTGGTAGCGGCTGTTTGACAAAAACGTGATTTGGCCAGGCTGTGCCGAATGCATAGAAGCAATGCCGGTGATGACGAGATCGCCATCACCGTGCAATTGTGCATCCAACTGCTGCGCTAAATCAGCCAGTCGAATTGAAAGCATGTGTTATTTAACCTGTTTCAGCACGTCAGCAGTGATGTCTTTGGAAGAGTCTGCATAGGCAACGGCGTTGGCGTCGATCACCACGTCATAACCGCCTTTGCTCGCGACAGACTTCACCGCGTCCTGGATGCGGCTCAGGATCTTGTTACGCTCTTCCATCTGGCGACGACGGTTGTCCTGCTCGAAAGCCTGAGCTTTCTGAGAGAACTGCTCGCGCTGCGCCATCACGTCTTTTTCCAACTTGCTGCGGTCGCTGGCTTTCATGGTAGCGCCGTCACGCTGCAGACGTTGCATTTTGGTCTGCAGGCTACGTTCCATGTTCTGGAGTTCGCTTGCACGGCCTTTAAACTCGTTTTCCAGCTGTTTAGCGACCGCTTCGCGGGCCGGCAGCTGTTGGAAAATGCTGGAGACGTTAACGACAGCGATCTTATCTGCTGCCTGAACGCCAGCTGAAGCAGCCATTGCTAAACCGAGGCCTGCGGCACACAACCACTTTTTCACTATAAACTCCTTACCATCACCCATTTGTGTCATATGACACTGAAGTACACAATTTGCCAGACTTGTCCCACCAAACAATGAGAATCATCTCCCTCTGCCGGCGGGCGCCTGGCCATTGCGATTCTTAATAACTGTTATGCCCAGAGGCGAGACCCGTTACCAGGTCTTACCGATGTTAAACTGGAACTGTTCGGACTTGTCGCCTTCGTATTTCTTGATCGGGTTGGCGTAAGAGAACACCAACGGCCCCAGCGGCGACATCCACTGCAGCGCGATACCGGCGGAGGAACGAATATTGCTGGCCTTGCTGTAGTCCGGCACGCCGTACATCAGCGTTTCGTTGGTATTCTTCCACTTGGTATCCCACACGGTACCCGCATCGATGAACAGCGACGTACGCACTGAGTTGGCATACTTCTCGCTGATGAACGGCGTCGGGGTGATCAGCTCCAGGCTGGCGACCGCCATGGCGTTACCGCCCACCGCGTCATCCGAGCTACAGATGCTCTGACGATCGGTCGTGCTGCCGGCGTTGAACTGGCACTGGTACGAGTTGGAGTTGTAATACACCGCCTTCGGACCGATGGTATTGGACTGGAAGCCGCGCACGGTGCTTGAACCACCGGCGTAGAAGTTCTCATAGAACGGCATTTCCTTGCCGCCCAGCCCATCCGCGTAACCCAGACGGCCGCGACCCAACAGCACCCAGGTGCGGTCGTCGTTGATCGGCACGTACTGTACGCTGTCCAGCGTCACCTTGTAGTATTCGTTGTCCGACCCCGGAATGGTGACCTTGCCGTTCAACGTGGTGCGGTTGCCCGAGGTCGGGAAGTAGCCGCGGTCCAGGTTGTTGTAGGTCCAACCCAGGTTCAGGGTGAAGTCGTCCGTCGAGTAGCTGGCGCGGTCGGTTTTGTTCGCATCCACGCCCATCGAGTCGAGATAACGCCACATGGCGATCTGCGGCTGCATGTTCGACAGGCCGTTGTGGACATAGCCCAGACCGGTGCGCAACGAGTTGTTTTCGTTGATCGGGAAGCCCAGCGTGCCGTCAACACCGTAACTCTTGTTGGTGTAGTCGGACAGGTCCGCGTTATCCGCTTTAAAGTCGTTGTAGAATACGCGGCCGCCCAAGCTCACACCGTCAACGGTGAAGTACGGGTTGGTGACCGAGAATTCGGTATAGGTCTGGTAGTCGTTCTTGGTGCCGCTGATGCCAACCGAGTAGCCGGTACCCAACCAGTTGTCCTGTTGCACGCCGGCCTGGAAGCTGACGCCGCTCTCGGTGCCGTAACCGACGCCGAAGTTAAAGGTACCGGTGTTGCGCTCTTTCACCTTGTAGGTCACGTCAACCTGATCGGCGGTGCCCGGCACGCGCTGGGTTTCCACGTCAACCGTTTCGAAGTAACCCAAGCGGTTCAGACGCTCTTTACCCTGCTCGACCTGCTCGTTGCCGAGCCAGGCACCTTCCATCTGACGCATTTCGCGGCGCAGCACGGAATCCTTGCTGGTGTCGTTGCCTTCGAACTTGATGCGGCGCACGTAGAAGCGGTTGCCCGCGTCGACGTTGACGTGCAGCTTGACGGTTTTATCCGCGTCGTTGATCTCCGGCTGAGTACCGACGCGCGGGTAGGCGTAACCATAACGGCCCAACATCGTTTTGATGTTGTCTTCCATTTTGGTCACCTTGCTGCCGTTGTACAGCTCGCCCGGTTCGATTTTGGTGATCTGCGCGACTTCCGCCGAGTGACCGGCCAGGTTGCCGTTTACGATGACATCGGAAAGCTTGTACTGATCGCCTTCAGTGATGTTGATGGTGATGTAGATGCCTTTTTTATCCGGCGTCAGGCTCACCTGGGTAGAATCGATGTTGAAACGGGCATAGCCGCGATCCAGATAGAAGCTGCGCAGGGTTTCGAGATCGCCCGCCAGTTTCTGCTTCTGGTATTTGCGATCGCCGACCAGGTTCCACCACGGCACTTCGTCACGCAGTTGGAAGCGCGAGATCAGTTCGTCGTTGGTGAAGGCATGGTTGCCGACGATATTGATTTGTTGAATCTTGGCGGAGACCCCTTCCGTGAACACCAGTTTCAGGTCGACACGGTTACGCGGCAACGGCGTGACCACGGCTTTCACCGAGGCGCTGTATTTACCGACGCTGTAGTAGAAGTCTTCCAGCCCTTTTTCAATGCTGGAGATCGTGGTGCGGTCGAGCGCCTCGCCCACCCGGACGCCGGAGGCTTCCAGGTTCTGCTTGAGCATGTCATCCTTCACCGACTTGTTGCCGGAGAAAGTGATGCTGGCGATGGTAGGACGTTCCTTCACCTGAACGATCAGGGTATTACCATCGCGCAGTACGCGCACGTCCTCGAAGTTGCCGGTGGCAAACAAGGCACGGATGGTATTACTGATGTCATCGTCAGTGACGGTATCGCCGACGCGAACCGGCATGTTGAGTAACGCCGCACCGACGGCGACTCGCTGCAGGCCTTCGAAATGAATGTCTTTCACTACGAACCCGTCTGCACCGTATACGGTGGCGCTGCCAAACAGCAGCGACGCTATGAGCAACTTTTTCATCGCCATCGTTGTTATGCGTTCTTCCTAACCTATCCCCGCCCCTAGAGGCGGGAAAAATCATTGAAAAGTGCAAGACCCATCAACAACACCAGCACGATCGAACCTATGCGGTAGCTGTAGTCCTGTACTCGCTCGGAAACCGGCCCACCCTTCAGCTTTTCTATCGCCAGGAAGAGGAGATGCCCACCATCTAACACCGGTAATGGGAACAGGTTGATGATACCCAGGTTGACGCTAATCAACGCCAGGAACATCAGATAATACACGAACCCGACTCCGGCTGACGCCCCTGCTCCCTGTGCAATCGAGATCGGGCCACTCAGGTTGTTCAGCTTTACATCACCGGTTATTAATTTGCCCAGCATGTTGACCGTCAGCCGCATCAGCTGCCAGGTCTTGTCGCCGGCCTGATACAGCGCCGAGAACGGTCCATACTGACGAATCGTCTTATACTCGTCCGGCAGCGGCAGCACTTTTGGAATGATGCCTGCAAACCCCACCGATTTGTCTTTTCCCACCGGCTTTGTATCCGGTATCAGCGTCAAAGACAAGGGGGCGCCGTTTCTTTCAATCTCCAAAGCCAACGGTTGGCCCGGGCCATCGTGAATACGCTTCACCAGCGTCTGCCAACGACCCAGCGGCTGACCATCGACTTTAACGATCCTGTCCCCCGCTTGTAAACCCGCCTTTTGCGCCGCCGAGTTCGGCTGCACTTCCGCCAGCACGGATTCAATCTGCGGGCCGCGCGGCATAATGCCCAGCGCGACAACGGGATCCTGCTTGTCCGGTTCAAAGTTCCACTGGCGCAGATCCAGAGTTTTGGTCACCACCTGCGACGAGCCGAACGGCGCGACGCCGACTTCGGTTTGCGCATCGCCAATCTTCGCCACCAGCGCCAGACGAACTGACTCCCAATCAGGCGTTTCGATGCCGTCAACCGACTTTAGTTCCATGCCAGACGAAATTTCGGCCCTGGCGGCGATCGACTGCGGCGCGATTTCGCCTATCACCGGACGGAAACTCGGCACGCCGATGATGAACACCAGCCAGTAGGCAAGGATAGCAAACAGGAAGTTGGCGATGGGGCCGGCGCTGATGATAGCCGCGCGCTGCCAGACGGTTTTGTTGTTGAAGGCCTGGTGGCGCATTTCCGGCGCCACCGACTCCACGCGCTCGTCCAGCATCTTCACGTAGCCGCCGAGCGGAATCAGCGCGATAACGTACTCGGTGCCCTGACGATCGGTGCGGCGCCACAGCGCCCGGCCGAAACCGATGGAGAAGCGTTCAACGCGCACGCCGCAACGACGGGCAACCCAAAAGTGTCCGAATTCGTGCACGGTAATCAAGATACCGAGCGCAATCAGAAACGCCACCAGGTTCCAAAGCACGCTGACCATCATCCCTCACTTTCCGTCATCGACGGATTAAAACACCAACAGCATCAGGCAGGCAAACACCGGCACCGCTGCAGTCAGGCTATCGATACGATCCAGTATGCCGCCATGACCGGGGATCAAATGACCGCTGTCCTTGATGCCCGCTTCGCGTTTGAACATGCTTTCGGTCAAATCGCCCAGCACCGAAGCCAACGCGGCGAGCACCGAGCAGGCAAGCAAGGTGGTCGGCACCACATTCAGCGGTGCATAGCGGCCGAACAGCCAGGAAATGACCGCCGACGTCAACAGCCCGCCGATCAGCCCCTCCCAGGTTTTGCCCGGCGAGACCTTAGGCGCCAGCTTGTGCTTGCCGAACAGTTTACCGAACATGTAGGCACCGGAATCCGCGCCCCACACCAGCAGCATCACGTACAGCAGCCACCAGGCGCCGGTAAACGGGTTTTGCTCGTAGCCGAACTGGCGCAGCGCCAGCATGCCCCAGAAGAAAGGCACGATGGTCAGCAGGCCAAACAGCAGGCGCAGCGGGCGCGAATTGCGCCAGATAGCGGCCGAGCCGGGATAGAACAGCACCAGCAGCAGCGCCGCCAGCCACCAGGCCAGCGACAACCACAGCGAGCCGCTTATCTGCGGCACGGATTGGTGGTAAGCGGGGACGCTGATCATCATCAGCGCCAGCAGAAAACCGCACAGCATCGCCAACCAGATACGCTGCGAACGGGAGGTAAAACCGGCCAGTTGGCCCCACTCCCAGGCTGCTAACATGCACACGACGAGCGTTACCAGCGCAAAGGCCAGCGGCGGCAGCAGGAACAGCGCCGCGATAACGATCGGGATTAAAATCAGAGCAGTTATGAGGCGATACTTCAGCAAAAGTTCTCCCTAGGACGCATCGGCGCCGATAGGTGTGGTTCCCCCGAAGCGGCGCTCACGTTGTGCAAATGCATTCAGCGCACCTTCAAAGACAAGTTCATCGAAATCAGGCCAGAGTACATCAGTAAAGTAAAGTTCAGCATAGGCGATTTGCCACAGCAGGAAGTTACTGATGCGATGTTCACCGCCGGTGCGGATAACCAGATCCACCGGCGCCAGGTCGCTCATGCAAACCCGATCGCTCAATAATTCCTCGCTGATCTGATCCGGGCGCAACTCCCCTACCCGCACCTGTTCGGCCAGCTCTCTTACTCCCTGAATGATATCCCAACGGCCACCGTAGTTGGCAGCGATATTGAGCGTCAGGCCATCGTTATTTTCCGTCAGTGCTTCAGAGCGGCGGATCCGCTCTTGCAAACGCGCGCTGAACCGGCTGATATCGCCGATCACCCGCAGCCTGACGTTATGTTTATGCAGGCTTTTTACTTCACTATCCAAGGCGCGGACAAAAAGCTCCATCAGTGCAGAGACTTCCTGCACCGGACGGTTCCAGTTTTCGCTGCTGAAGGCATAAAGCGTGAGTGCATCTAAATGGTTGCTGGCGGCAAAGCTGACCGCGCGGCGAACCGATTTCACCCCTGCTTTATGACCGAAGACACGTAACTTGCCCTGACGTTTGGCCCAGCGTCCGTTACCGTCCATGATAATGGCGACATGGCGCGGCCCCGGGGAAGATGGAGTAGCCTCTTGTTGGTTTGCGGACGACATAACTCGTACTTATTTCCTCAATAGAAATATAACTGCCTTTCCGGAACATCAGGCCCTTGCGCGCAAAAAAAGCCGTGTGCCCGACACGGCTTTCAGCCTGCCCTCGCGATGCCCGGCGCAGCCGGGCCGCTCTTGACGCACAGGGCGCCAATCGGGCCATAATTCAACGGTATAACCGCTGACAGGTGGCGCAGACTATACCACCTCAGCGGGGCATGAACAAACGGCCCCGCTGCGGCACACGTGAATTACGAGCAAAATCGGATAATCGCCGTGCTCAGTTGCACAACGCGCGAACACGTTCCTCGGCGACGGCGCGCGCCTGACGGTCAATGTCTAAGACCGCTTCAATGCACGTCGGTTCCTGCAATGCCAGACGCTCGACCACCTGGCGGTTGACCGCCGCGATGTCGGTAAAGCGAATCTGCTGCTGCAAAAATGCCGCCACGGCGATTTCGTTAGCCGCGTTCAGCGCGGTGGTCGCCGCCTGGCCGGCGTCGAACGCTTCGACAGCCAGGTACAGACAAGGATAACGTTCACGCTCCGGTTCGGAGAAGGTCAGCGAACCGATACGGCAGAAGTCCAACGCTTCCACGCCGGAGTTCACGCGCTGCGGATACGCCATCGCATGGGCAATCGGCGTGCGCATATCCGGCGTACCCAACTGCGCCAGCACGCTGCCGTCGGCATAACGCACCATCGAGTGAATCACCGACTGCGGGTGCAGGATCACTTCCATTTGCTCGGCCGAGGCGTTAAACAGCCAGCGGGCCTCAATGTATTCCAGACCTTTGTTCATCATGGTGGCGGAATCCACCGAGATCTTGCGGCCCATCGACCAGTTCGGGTGGGCGCAGGCTTGATCCGGGGTCATCGCGGCGAACTGATCCAACGGCGTGGTGCGGAACGGGCCGCCGGAGCCGGTAAGCACGATGCGCGACACACCATGACTGTCCAGTGAAGAGTATCCCAACTGACGCTGAATGCTCTCAGGCAAACTCTGAAAAATCGCGTTGTGCTCGCTGTCGAGCGGCAGCAGTTGCGCCTGGCTTTGCCGCACCGCATCCATAAACAGACGGCCGCAGGTGACCAGCGACTCCTTGTTGGCCAGCAGTACCTGCTTGCCCGCGCGGATCGCCGCCAGCGTCGGCAGCAGCCCTGCGGCGCCAACGATCGCCGCCGTCACTTGATCGACGTCATCCAACGCGGCCAGTTCGCAGGCCGCTTGTTCTCCGGCCAAGACTTCGGTAGCGACGCCGTTTTCCGCCAGGATGACGCGCAGCTCGCGCGCAGCGCTTTCATCCGCCATAGCGGCAAAGGCGGGCCGGAATTCCATGCATTGCTGCGCCATGACCGCAACGTTGCGGCCGGCCACCAGTGCTTTGATCGCAAAACGGTCGGGATTCGCCCTGACCACGGCCAGGGTGCTGGTCCCTACCGAGCCGGTCGAGCCAAGAATGGTCAGTTGCTTCATGAGTTCACTCTGAATAACTGTCTGATGAGATCGGAGGTGCTCCAGTGTGGAACCTTGGACAGCGCTTGTCCATGATCTTTCAGTACGATGAAACGGGATCTGCGCCACAAAAAACAAAGCGCCGCCCAGGCGACGCTTTTTTTCTGCGCGATGCTGATTAGAATTCCATCAGCTCTTTTTCTTTCTCCGCCAGCGCGGCGTCGACCAGCTTGATGTAAGCGTCGGTCATTTTCTGAATCTCGTCTTGCGAACGACGCTCTTCGTCTTCGCTGATCTCTTTGTCTTTCAGCAGCGCCTTGACCTTGTCGTTGGCGTCGCGGCGCACGTTGCGCACCGCCACACGGCCCTGCTCGGCTTCGCCGCGCACGATCTTGATCAGATCCTTACGACGCTCTTCGGTCAGCGGAGGCAGCGGAACGCGAATGTCGGAACCGGCGGAAGACGGGTTGAGGCCCAGATCGGAACTCATGATCGCTTTTTCAACCGCCTGGCTCAGGCTGCGATCGAACACGTTGATTTTCAGCGTGCGGGAGTCTTCCACGGTCACGTTGGCCAGCTGACGCAGCGGGGTAGCGGCGCCGTAGTATTCCACCATGATGCCGTCCAGAATGCTTGGGGAAGCGCGGCCGGTGCGGATCTTGCTGATTTGGTTTTTGAATGCTTCTACGCTTTTTTCCATGCGTGAATCAGCATCTTTTCTGATTTCATTAGTCACGTTGCAAACCCTTGGAAGCTGGTTACTTGGCAGGCGATACTCAAGTATAGCCCGTAATCGTACTCGGAGAGCGCGCGGCGCCTGGCGTCACGCGCTCCGAAAAAGGGGTGTGAACAGCCTTATTTGCTGATCAGCGTACCTTCGTTCTCACCCATCACCACGCGGCGCAGCGCGCCAGGCTTGTTCATGTTGAACACGCGGATCGGCAGACCGTGATCGCGGGCCAGCGTAAACGCCGCCAGATCCATCACTTTCAGCTCGCGCTCCAGCACGTCCTGATAGGTTAATTGTTCATACAGCGTCGCATCCGGGTTCTTCACCGGATCGGCGGAGTATACGCCATCCACTTTGGTGGCTTTCAGCACCACGTCCGCTTCGATCTCGATGCCGCGCAGGCAAGCGGCGGAATCGGTGGTGAAGAACGGGTTGCCGGTACCGGCGGAGAAGATCACCACGCGGTTGTTGCGCAGCAGGCTGATAGCCTCTGCCCAGCTGTAATTATCACATACGCCGTTCAGCGGGATCGCTGACATCAGGCGGGCGTTCACATAGGCACGGTGCAGTGCATCACGCATAGCCAGGCCGTTCATCACGGTAGCCAGCATTCCCATGTGGTCGCCCACTACGCGGTTCATGCCGGCCTGCGCCAGGCCCGCGCCGCGGAACAAGTTCCCGCCGCCAATAACTACACCTACCTGAATTCCCAGTTCGACCAGCTCTTTCACTTCCTGAGCCATGCGATCCAAAACGCTGGCGTCGATACCAAAACCTTCTGCACCTTGCAGGGCTTCGCCACTCAGTTTAAGCAGAATACGCTGATATACGGGTTTTGCATTGGTTGCCATGGTGTTCTGTCCTAAGAAGCAGTATTAGTATTGGGGATTTCAGCCGATGAAACGCGCCTGGGGTGAATATCACGCCGCAGGGCCTGCCACCGGTGTAATTCTGGCTGGATAGTATGGAACCGCCAGACGGCGGTTCCATCGACAGTCATTAAGACTGTTTGCTCATCGCGGCAACTTCAGCAGCGAAGTCGGTTTCGACTTTCTCGATGCCTTCGCCCACTTCGAAGCGAATGAAGTTGGTCACGTCAGCGTTGTGCTCTTTCAGCACCTGAGCAACAGACTTGCTCGGATCCATAACGAAAGGCTGACCGGTCAGAGAAACTTCGCCGGTGAATTTCTTCATGCGGCCTTCAACCATTTTCTCTGCGATTTCTTTCGGCTTGCCGGACTGCATGGCGATGTCCAGCTGAACCTGGTACTCTTTTTCTACCACTTCAGCAGACACGTCTTCTGGCTTCACGAACTCTGGCTTGCTCGCCGCAACGTGCATTGCGATTTGCTTAACCAGCTCTTCGTCAGCGCCTTTAGCCGCAACCAGAACGCCGATACGCGCGCCGTGCAGGTAGCTGCCCAGCACTTCGCCTTCCAGGGAAGCAACGCGACGAATGTTGATGTTTTCGCCGATTTTTGCCACCAGCGCTACGCGCTCTTCTTCGAACTGTGCTTTCAGCACGTCAACGTCAGTGATTTTGCCAGCCATAGCGGCATCCAGCACTTTGTCGGCGAACGCCTGGAAACCGGCGTCTTTTGCTACGAAGTCAGTCTGGCAGTTAACTTCCAGAATGATGCCGTAGTTGCCTTCGATCTTGGTTTTGATCACGCCGTCAGCAGCCACGTTGCCTGCTTTTTTAGCGGCTTTGATCGCACCGGACTTACGCATGTTTTCGATTGCCAGCTCGATGTCGCCGTTGGATTCAACCAGCGCCTTCTTGCAATCCATCATGCCAGCGCCGGTACGCTCGCGCAGTTCTTTTACCAGGGCAGCGGTAATATCAGCCATTTATTTTTCCTCGGTTATCTCGCGTGGAGACAGTTCTCATTCAGATAAGCAAAGGGGGCCTTTACAGGCCCCCCTAACCAACATATGTCAATACCTGGTTAATAAGGGCTCAGTGACGAGCTTGCCTTATTATTCAGCTTCTACGAAGCCTTCTTCCGCCTGAACGGCCAGATCTTGAGAACGACCTTCACGCACAGCGGCAGCAACGGCAGTCAGGTACAGGTTTACTGCACGGATTGCATCGTCGTTACCAGGGATGATGAAGTCAACGCCGTCTGGGTTAGAGTTGGTATCAACGATAGAGAATACCGGGATACCCAGGTTGTTGGCTTCTTTGATCGCGATGTGTTCGTGATCGGCATCGATAACGAACAGTGCGTCTGGCAGGCCGCCCATGTCTTTGATACCGCCCAGGGAGTTTTCCAGCTTGGCCAGTTCACGAGTGCGCATCAGCGCTTCTTTCTTGGTCAGCTTGTCCAGGGTGCCGTCTTGAGACTGGATTTCCAGATCTTTCAAACGTTTGATGGACTGACGAACGGTTTTCCAGTTAGTCAGCATGCCGCCCAACCAGCGGTGGTTCACGAAGAACTGATCACAGCTGTTAGCAGCGTCTTTTACCGCTTCGCTTGCTGCGCGCTTGGTACCAACGAACAGGATCTTGCCTTTACGGGAAGAGATCTTGGTCAGTTCAGCCAGAGCGGCGTTGAACATTGGTACGGTCTGCTCCAGGTTGATGATGTGAACCTTGTTACGAGCGCCGAAGATGAAAGGCTTCATTTTCGGGTTCCAGTAACGGGTCTGGTGACCGAAGTGAACACCAGCCTTGAGCATGTCGCGCATGGAAACAGTTGCCATGATTAAACCTCTATAGATTAATTGGGGTTATGCCTCCACGTATCCCATAACGCCGACCCTGGCGGCGACAAGTCACCTCAGGGCACCCCGGCGGATGTGCCGATACGTGTGTGTTATTTACACAAAATGAGTGCAGTTAAAGTATTTTCGGCCAATTCCTGCCTGGTCACAAGAACCAAGTCGCGGATCGCCGGCGCGCTTTATACCATAAACCCGCTGCCGACACCAACTTTTGTTGCTTTACGCCGCGCGCCGGGAAATGAAATTTGGCAGCCCCCGGCCGGGCTGATACCATAAGTCACTGCTTCTTATTGTCGACGATAACGACACCTGCGGACGAATTTCATGGCAATCTCAATTAAAACACCTGATGACATCCAAAAAATGCGCGTGGCCGGCCGCCTGGCCGCCGAAGTGCTGGAGATCATCGAGCCGCACGTCAAACCTGGCGTGACCACCGGCGAACTGGACCGTATCTGTCACGAGTACATCACCAACGAACAGCAGGCCATCTCCGCCTGTCTCGGCTACCACGGCTTCCCGAAATCCGTGTGCATCTCGGTGAACGAAGTGGTGTGCCACGGCATCCCGAGCGACGACAAAACGCTGAAAGACGGCGACATCGTCAACATCGACGTGACCGTAATTAAAGACGGTTTCCACGGCGACACCTCGAAGATGTTCATCGTCGGCAAACCGACCATTCTGGGCGAGCGTCTGTGCCGCGTCACGCAAGAGAGCCTGTACCTGGCGCTGAAGATGGTCAAGCCGGGCATCCGTCTGCGCACCCTGGGCAAGGCTATCCAGCAATTCGTCGAAGCCGAGAAATTCTCGGTGGTGCGCGAGTACTGCGGCCACGGCATCGGTGAAGTGTTCCACGAAGAGCCGCAGGTGCTGCACTATGACGCCGACGACGGCGGCGTGGTGCTGCAGGCGGGCATGGCCTTCACCATCGAACCGATGGTCAACGCCGGCGATTACCGCATCCGCACCATGAAAGACGGTTGGACGGTAAAAACCAAAGATCGCAGCTTGTCGGCGCAGTATGAGCATACTATTGTGGTCACTGATAACGGCTGCGAGATAATGACGTTGCGCAAGGATGACACCATCCCCAACATCATTACGCACGAGATGTAAGCACCGCGGCGCACGCCGCGTGCAGAATGTCACCAGGCCGGCTTATGCCGGCCTTTTTTATGGGCTGCGCACTATGTCTGACAATCTCCTTCAAACGGCCGCGCCGATGCCGCCCGCCTCTCCCAGCGTCTACGGCGACGACGATCTCACCTGCCTGGTGCTGAAACAGCGGCTGGAGCAGTTCCAGCTGTGGCTGGCGGCGGCGTTCGACGCCGGCTCCAGCGCCGAAAGCCTGGTGGCGGCGCGCAGCGACTTCATCGATCGCCTGCTGCGCCGGCTGTGGACGTTTTACGGCTTCGAAGATATCCCGGAAACCGCGCTGGTGGCGGTCGGCGGCTATGGCCGCGGCGAGCTGCATCCGCTGTCGGATATCGACGTGCTGGTGCTCAGCCAGCGCCGACTGACGGAGCAACAGTCGCAACGGGTCGGCGAGTTCATCACCCTGCTGTGGGATCTCAAGCTGGAAGTGGGCCACAGCGTGCGTACCCTGGAAGAGTGCCTGTTGGAGGGGCTGGCGGATCTGACCGTGGCCACCAACCTGATCGAATCGCGCATGATCTGCGGCGACGTCGCGCTGTTCCTGCAGATGCAAAAGCATATCTTCAGCGACGGCTTCTGGCCTTCGCCGCAGTTTTTCCACGCCAAGATCAACGAACAGCAAGAGCGCCACCAGCGCTACCACGGCACCAGCTATAACCTGGAGCCGGATATCAAAAGCAGCCCCGGCGGCCTGCGCGATATCCACACGCTGCTGTGGGTGGCGCGTCGTCACTTCGGCGCCACCTCGCTGGACGAAATGGTCGGCTTCGGTTTCCTCACCCAGGCCGAGCGCAACGAGCTGAACGAGTGCCAAAGCTTCCTGTGGCGCATCCGTTTCGCGCTGCACCTGGTGCTGCCGCGTTACGACAACCGTCTGCTGTTCGATCGTCAGCTCAGCGTAGCGCAGCTGCTGCGCTACGAAGGTGAAGGCAACGAGCCGGTCGAGCGCATGATGAAAGACTTCTACCGCATGACGCGCCGCGTCAGCGAGTTGAACCACATGCTGCTGCAGCTGTTCGACGAAGCCATCCTGGCGCTGGACGCCACCGAAAAGCCGCGCCCGCTGAACGACGATTTCCAGCTGCGCGGCGATCTGATCGACCTGCGCGACGAAACGCTGTTTATCCGTGAGCCGCAAGCCATCATGCGCATGTTCTACCTGATGGTACGCAACCGCGAGATCAAGGGCATTTATTCCACCACCGTGCGCCAGCTGCGCCACGCGCGCCGCCACCTGAAACAGCCGCTGTGCACCATCCCGGAAGCGCGCGATCTGTTTATGGCCATCCTGCGCCATCCCGGCGCGGTGTCGCGCGCGCTGGTGCCGATGCACCGTCACAGCGTGCTGTGGGCCTACATGCCGCAATGGGGCAAGATCGTCGGGCAGATGCAGTTCGACCTGTTCCATGCCTATACCGTCGACGAACACACCATCCGCGTGCTGCAGAAGCTGGAGAGCTTCGCCGAGCCTGAAACCCGGCCGCGCCATCCGCTGTGCGTGGAGCTGTACCCGCGCCTGCCGCACCCGGAACTGCTGCTGCTGGCGGCCTTGTTCCACGATATCGCCAAAGGGCGCGGCGGCGATCACTCGATCCTCGGCGCGGAAGACGTGGTGGAGTTCGCCGAACTGCACGGCCTCAACTCGCGCGAAACTCAACTGGTGGCCTGGCTGGTGCGCTGCCACCTGCTGATGTCGGTCACCGCGCAGCGCCGCGATATTCAGGATCCGACGGTGATCCAGCAGTTCAGCAGCGAAGTGCAGAGCGAGACCCGCCTGCGCTATCTGGTGTGTCTGACGGTGGCGGATATCTGCGCCACCAACGAAACCCTGTGGAACAGCTGGAAACAGAGCCTGTTGCGCGAGCTGTATTTCGCCACCGAGAAGCAGCTGCGCCGCGGCATGCAAAACAGCCCGGATCTGCGCGAACGCGTGCGCCACCACCGCCTGCAGGCGCTGGCGCTGCTGCGCATGGACAACATCGACGAAGAGGCGCTGCACCGTATCTGGAGCCGCTGCCGCGCCGACTATTTCCTGCGTCACTCGCCGAATCAGCTGGCCTGGCACGCCCGCCATCTTCTGGCCCACGACTCCACCCAGCCGCTGGTGCTGGTCAGCCGCCAGGCGACGCGCGGCGGCACCGAGATCTTCATCTGGAGCCCGGATCGCCCTTACCTGTTCGCCGCCGTCGCCGGAGAGATGGATCGCCGTAACCTGAGCGTGCACGACGCGCAGATCTTCACCAACCGCGACGGCATGGCGATGGACACCTTTATCGTGCTGGAGCCGGACGGCAGCCCGCTGGCGCAGGATCGCCACGCGGCGATCCGCCAGGCGCTGCTGCAGGCCATCACCCAGCGGGAGTACCAGCCGCCGCGCGTGCGCCGGCCATCTTCCAAGCTGCGCCACTTCAGCGTGCCGACCGAAGTCACCTTCCTGCCGACCCACACCGATCGCCGCAGCTACCTGGAGCTGACCGCGCTCGACCAACCCGGCCTGTTGGCGCGGGTGGGCGAAGTGTTCGCCGATCTGGGGCTGTCACTGCACGGCGCGCGCATTTCAACCATCGGCGAGCGGGTCGAGGATTTATTTATCCTGGCCGACGGCGAGCGGCGCGCACTCGACCAAGAAACGCGCAGAAAGTTGGAGCAACGGTTGACAGAGGCCCTCACCCCAAACGATAAAATGTGATACAAGTAACTTTTTACCGACAACATCAGGAAAGAGAACAGCATGCAGCAATTACAGAACGTTATTGAAAGCGCCTTCGAACGCCGTGCAGACATCACCCCGGCGAACGTAGACACCGTAACGCGCGAAGCGGTAAACCAGGTGATCGGCCTGCTGGACAGCGGCGCCCTGCGCGTCGCCGAGAAGATTGACGGTCAATGGGTCACCCATCAGTGGCTGAAGAAAGCCGTGCTGCTCTCTTTCCGCATCAACGACAACAAGGTGATGGACGGCGCGGAAACCCGTTACTACGACAAGGTGCCGATGAAGTTCGCCGACTACGACGAAGCGCGCTTCCAGAAGGAAGGTTTCCGCGTCGTGCCGCCGGCCACCGTGCGCCAGGGCGCGTTCATCGCACGCAACACCGTGCTGATGCCGTCTTACGTTAACATCGGCGCCTACGTCGACGAAGGCACCATGGTCGACACCTGGGCGACCGTCGGCTCTTGCGCGCAGATCGGCAAAAACGTCCACCTGTCCGGCGGCGTCGGCATCGGTGGCGTGCTGGAGCCGCTGCAGGCCAACCCGACCATCATCGAAGACAACTGCTTCATCGGCGCGCGCTCCGAAGTGGTGGAAGGCGTGATCGTGGAAGAAGGCTCGGTGATCTCGATGGGCGTGTATCTCGGCCAGAGCACCCGCATCTATGACCGCGAGACCGGCGAAATCCATTACGGCCGCGTGCCGGCGGGTTCGGTGGTGGTTTCCGGCAACCTGCCGTCGAAAGACGGTTCTTACAGCCTGTACTGCGCGGTGATCGTCAAGAAAGTCGATGCCAAAACGCGCGGTAAAGTCGGCATTAATGAGTTATTGCGCACTATCGACTAAATTGAAATAGCGGGTGATTCACCCGCTATTTTTTTTTCTGCGTTTCGCTGGCAGTCACAGTCGCAGATCTCGCTTTCCGCCATAATCGCAGTCGTGGAATATAACGATCACATCTAAAGAGGGCGCAGTATGTACGATAACTTGAAGAGTTTGGGCATCAATCAACCGGAAGACGTCGATCGCTATAGCCTGCGTCAAGAGGCCAACAACGACATCCTCAAGATCTATTTCCGCAAGGATAAGGGCGAGTTCTTCGCCAAGAGCGTGAAATTCAAGTACCCGCGCCAGCGTAAAACCGTGGTGGCGGACAACGCCGGTCAGGGCTACAAGGAAATTCACGAGATCAACCCGAACCTGCGTTATGTGATCGACGAGCTGGATCAGCTGTGCCAACGCGATCAGGTGGAAGTGGATCTGAAGCGTAAAATCCTCGACGACCTGCGCCATCTCGAAGGCGTGGTGTCGCACAAGATTGCCGAGATCGAAGCCGATCTGGAAAAACTCACCCGCGGCAAATAATGCGGATCGGTTGACCCGCATCATCGCCAAGGCGCCCTTTCGCGGCGCCTTTTTACTTTACGATTGCAGCAGCGTGCCCCACTGCTCGACCCACGGGCAGGCGGCCACTTCCGGCTCCGGCTGTTCCATCGCATCGATCTCCAGCACTTCGCCAACGCGGGTGGCGCCCTGCTCCTGCAGCAGCGCATCGAACGCGCGCCCGGCACCGCAGAAGTTGTCATAGCTGCTGTCGCCTAGGGCAATCAGCCCATAGCGCAGCTCCGGCTGGTAGCCAACCTGGTCGCGAATGGCGTGGAACAGCGGTGCGATGCTGTCCGGCAGATCGCCCTGCCCGGTGGTGGAGGTGATCACCAGCGCGTAGTGCTGACGGTAAAACTGCCAGGCCTCCAGCGTGCCCTCTTCGAACAGTTTGACCTCATGGCCCTGCTCGCTGAGGATGTTTTGCGCTTCTTCCGCCACCAGCAGCGAATTGCCGTAGACCGTTCCCACGAAGATACCAACCTGAGCCATGGCTCCTACTCCCTTCATTACCTTTAAAAATTGTCAGCTATCCTGACCGTTAGCCGCGCTAAACTCAACCCCGCCGAGTTCAGGGAATAGCCCCGCCCAGCCGAACTGCGTCATCACCCCCTGCCAGTCTTCGTCCCAGCGCGCCGTCACCTGCAGCGGTTCGCCGGTCACCGGGTGCGTCAACTGCAGGTGGCTGGCGTGCAGCATCAGGCGCGGGCAGCCGAAATGTTGCGCCATACCGCGGTTCTGCCGCAGATCGCCATGCTTGCTGTCGCCGATGATCGGATGGCGCAGGTGCGCCATATGGCGCCGCAGTTGGTGCTTGCGGCCGGTTTCCGGCTGCAGCTCCACCAGGCTGTAACGCGCGCTGTCGTAGCGGCCGACGGCCACCGGCATCTCCACCTGCGCCAACGGCCGGTAGTGCGTCACCGCCGGCTGCGGCCCCTTATCGGCATCGGCATGTTTATCGGCGATTTTGTCCAGTTCCGCCGTCAGCGGATAATCGAGGGTCGCCCCCTCCTGCACGTAACCCCGCACCACCGCATGGTAGGTTTTCTGCACCTGATGTTGCTCGAACTGTTGCGACAGCAGGCGTGCCACCTCGCTGGACAGCGCCATCAGCAGCACGCCGGAGGTCGGGCGATCGAGACGGTGCACGGTAAAAACGTGCTGCCCGAGCTGATCGCGCACCGTCTGCATCATAAAGCGGGTTTCATGACGATCCAGCCAACTGCGGTGCACCAACCAACCCGACGGCTTGTTCACCGCCACCAGATGCTCATCCTGATATAAAACCTCAATCACATCGCTTTCCTCGCGTTAAAATTAATGGCTGCAGTAAAGTCAATGTGGCCTGAAGCTAGTGAAACCGCAGTGAAATCAACCTGATAGTGGTGCCATGCATTTACTACCGAGGTATCATAATTGACCTCATGCCGGATAACCACTCTATTCCACCCAGCCATTTGGCGGGTTTGCGCATTGAACATCGGTGCCGGAGGCATGAATAAAACAATGTCGAAAAGGGAAGTTCCCGACAGTGGGAACCTCCCGTTATAACGCCAACGCTCGGCGAGGCGCTGCATCTAATGCCGCATGAAATTACTGAGGGCAGACGTATTTTTTCGATAAATTGTTTATATCAAAAATCCCTTTATCGGAAAACTCAATGGCCATCATATGTTCGGTATTAAACTCGGTCCATTTTTCTCTCACCGGTGCTCCCTGATTAGGATCGCCGTTCTTAATAAAGTTACTTAAATAAGAAACAATATTATCTGATAGGCGTTGCTGTTCTTTGGTTAAGGCCTGCTTCACGCCGGTGGCGCCATGAAATCCATCAAAGAAATAGATTAGCTCACTGGTGTGCGCCGCCAGATAAGGCCTCGACATCTTTGGTATGTATTGAGGCGCGGTCTTATCGTTAAACACGTAGGCATATAGCCTGTTTTTCTTGGCCATCTCGGTGTTGAACTGAAGGGATGGACAAATAAATTTATACTTTGTCAGATCGTCGCTCAGTTTTGCCGTAAAATCGGTGTTATCATCCGTTTCCTCTACGGAGGAGAATGATTTTCCGTATAAGGTCATCATCGACGCTGTATAGATTTGCTTGTCGATTTTCTTGCCGGCATCGTTTTCTATCACGCCAGCAAAGAAAGTCCCTTCATTATTCTGAAAACCATTGATAATATCAACCTTATTGACTTTTCCTTTCGCGATCGCCTCATTAAAGGTATATGGAATGATATCGCCATCAATAGTAAATTGATCGTTATACAAATTGGATATTGCCGTTGTCGCTAGTTTGGCGACGGGCGTTTTCTTTAAGCAAGCCAGCTGCCCGTCCGGCGTGCCATCATCGCAGCCCACCGCTTTTGCCACCTCCATACCGACCGCGTTGGCCTGCGCGATATTTTTTTGGTCCAGGTTATAAGAACCGCTTGAGATTATCGCTTTCTTAAATAACCCTGAGGACAGAGGGGAAACGATGTTTGCAAGCACGCTATGCCCTCCCGCTGATTCACCGAACAACGTGACATTGTCAGGATCCCCGCCAAAGCTGGCTATGTTGCGTTGAACCCATGACAAGGCTTTTTGTTGATCCAAAAGGCCATAGTTGATTTTCTTACTCTCATGGTTAAGCGCTGGGTGCGAGAAAAAACCAAAAACGCCCAATCTATAGTTTATTGTTACGACTACGATATCTTTCTTGATAAAATTAGACACGTCGTACTCATCACCCGACCCGGTTCTTAAGCCACCACCGGGTATCCAAACCAAAACCGGCCGCTTTTTACCCTCATTGTCTTTTGGCGCGTAAACATTCAGGTAGAGGCAATCTTCCGACTGGCTTATTTTACTGAATCCCGCCAGGCTAACCGTCGTCGCACAGCTGTTGCCAAACTTACCGGCAAAATACACGCCCTCCATGACACTTTTATTTTCCGGTGCTTGCCAGCGTTTTTCACCCACCGGCGGCTCCGCATAGGGAATGCCTTTGAATTGCAAATAACCCTCTTGCTCCAGGCCTTGGTACTTCCCGCTCGGGCTATTGACTATTTCGGTAAGCTTATACTCTATACCGGCATAGGAGGATACGGATAAAAACAACAATGACAAAGGAATAAGTTTCATATAATAACCTTGACACATAGAAATTGGGTTATTCCCAGAGGAATTATGGCGCAGCATGTTCAACGCGGAGCATTCACCCCTCGCGCTACGATTTTTAAAATGCAATTGAAAGATATTGCTATTACGCGTCATCTATCTACGAGATAAATGTCGCTGTATATAAAACTATTTATCATAGGCACTAAGACGATAGATACCGCGCTCAATCATCATCTCTATTTGTTTGCTCAGAACGTTTTCCTTGTATTCCTTATGATTTCCTTGCGCATGGTTAAGGTAAATATTTTTGGGATACACTGGCTTTTCATAAATCAATTGCGCACATTCGGTTCTGATATCTTTTAACCAATTGGTCACTGATGAATGCGTTCGATGATAACGCTGCGCCTCGATATCAATGACGGCATGTACGTAGCTTGAGCCGTTGGTATCTTTTTGTTTACCAATAATCTTGCCTTTATAATCAACGATCAATGAACTCCCACCACCGCAATCTATTGGGGCCAAAGAGTGGGGAAAGGTGTACACAGGGGCGATGTTCGGCGCGACGATATACAGGTTGTTTTCCAGTGCGCGAGCCCTGTTGGAGATTTCGAACATATCATTTTCGGTAAATGGCGTGGGCAGTGAAGCGCGATACACGACCTCTGCCCCATTCATCGCCAAACCGCGCCCATTTTCCGGGAAATTCCCCTCCATCGCCATCATCACGCCCAGACGGCCAATTTCGGTATCGACAACAGGCCAGAAAGATTGCAGCGTGCGGCCATATTTCTCGACCCATTTGTCAAATAAGTCATGCGGTGATGCGGAACGCTCGCTCGGCAGCAACGCTGACATTTTATGGTGTCTGAGTATAATGTCGCCCTGAGGATTGATAACAAAGCCGACGTTGAACATGATGTCCGGCCAATCAGGCTCCCTGACTTTGGCCTGCGCCATAATGAAGAGATTATGACGTTGCGCCAATTGGCCGAGTCTTTCGGTCTCAGGCCCTGGAATATCAATAGCCCCGTCTTTTAAAAACTCAACCATCGGCATATCCAATACTTCATCGGTGAATCCCTGAAGTGCGCCCTCAGGTAAAACCAGCAGGCGAACCGGGATATCCAATGCGCAAAGTGACAAGGCGCCGTTGGTCAATTCTTCGATATGGTCCAGATTCTTCGAAATATCCGCTCTTTTCTGAATGCCCCATGCGGTAGGGCTTAGTCCAATGACGCCATAAGGTTCTATCATAATCAACCACCTATGCATTATTGAGAAACTGCGAATGTTGCAGAACAAGGCCTATCCAGTATTGAAAAGCAGAGCGATTCACATAATCATACGAGATAGCTCACTTGCCATGTTATCAGCACACTGATAACTCACAAGGATTGAAAATGAAAAAGAACGTAAAAAACAGTAATGATATGTTTGATTGCGAGGCGGGAATTCTCGGCTACCTGCTGCGTAAAGCATCCGGCGCTTATAAACAAAAAATGGAAAAGGAATTAAGCCAATATCAAATAACCGCGCCTCAATTCGTTATCATGAGCATTATTTCTAATTTTGAAGGGTGCTCTAATGCCGATTTAGCCCGATTGGCGCTACTGACCCCTCAGACCGTCAGTTTAATACTCGTCAGATTGGAAAAACTCGAGCTCATCGAGCGTCTGCCGCACCCTCGTTATAAACGCGTTCAAATCATTAAGCTTTCCACGCATGGTGAAACGCTTTTTGCATCCTGTGACAAGGTAATCAACAAGTTAGAGTCAACGCTGGAAGATGAATTTTCTGCAGACGAGATAAAAGTCATTCGACGCTGGTTAGGGAAAATAATCAGTGAATAATACCTAAGCGTTCCCTGTTAAACATTATCGGCTTAGGTCGCAGCACGCTGGGTTGTTTTTATTTCCAGTGAAAGGGCGGGAAATACTCTTTCTCGAATCCCGGTATCAAAAAGGTAAAAATACCCACGGCGTGCTTATTCTTATCCATGATCCCCGCTGCCGTTCTCCCCGGTTATACAGGCATAACCGAGGCGCCCCAACCTCAGTTCACCCACTCGATGGTCACCAGCCGCGTATCGGCGCGGCCGCGATCGTCCACCGCCCGGATGCGGTAGCGCCCGTTGTTGATCGGCCGCCAGTCGATCGGCTTTTTGCTGGCGCTGCTGCCGAGATAGATATCGTCGACGAACCAGTACACCGTTTTGCTGTCGGCGTCCGTCACCGCGCTGAAGGCGATTTTATCCCGACCCTGCTGCGACTGACGCAGGGTATAGGTGGTGTTTTTCAGCGGTGAGGTGATGCGCGGCGCGTTGCCGCCGACGGCGATGCCGTTATCCTTGCAGCGATTAACCGGCGGCGTGCGTTTCGGCAGACCCGCCTGGGCGAACACGTTGGCCAGATCGGATGGCCAGAACTCAAAGACTTCGGTGCGGGTCTGCGCCGCGTCATACGGCGGGCAGACGACCTCGCCGCTGTGAATATCCAGCACCACCGGCCGGTAAACGCTATCGACTTTGATCGGCGACTTGCCGGGAATGAACCAGGTCTTGCCTTTTTGCTGGCACCACGGCGTCGGCAGATCGCCGCTGGCGAGGCAGATCTCCACCCGCCGCAGCCGTTTAGGGAACGGATGTTTCGGTTCTCGCAGGCCGGGGTAGCTGGCATTAACGCTGTCAATGATGTTGAAAAACAGCGGCGCGGCCGCTTCGGCGCCGACCAACGCATTGTTGCCACGCCCGTCGAAGTTGCCTTCCCACACCACCAACACGTAAGGGCCGAAAATCCCGACGCTCCAGGCGTCGCGGAACCCCCAGGAGGTGCCGGTCTTCCAATACACCGGCAACGCCGAAGAGCGCTGCGCCAGCGTGTCGCCCGGCCGCCGGTGCTGGCGCAGCATATCCAGCGTGATGAAACTGGCCTCCTCGCTCAACAGCCGCACCGGCGCCGATTCAGCCGCGTTAACCTGCATGCGCAGCGGCCGCAGCTCACCGCGGTTCGCCAGCAATGCATACAGCTTCGCCAATTCCTGCGCCGTCACCTCGCCGCCGCCCAGCACCAACGACAGCCCGTAGTGGCTTTCGTTGGCCATATTGGCGACGCCGGTCAGGCGCAAAAACTGATAAAAGGTCGGCTGACGCAGCTGTGAAGCGACATACACCGCCGGAATATTGCGGCTGAAATTCAGCGCGTCGGTGGCGGTCACCGGGCCGAGAAAGCGCCGGTCGAAATTCTCCGGCGCATAGGCCCCGAACGACGAAGGCACGTCTTTCAGGATAGTCATCGGATGCAGCACGCCCTGCTCCATGCCCAGCGCATAGATGAACGGCTTCAGCGTCGATCCCGGCGAGCGTTTGGCGTTGGTGCCGTTCACCTGCCCCTGAATAGGGCGATTGTAGTAGTCCGCCGATCCCACCAACGCACGCACCCCCATATCGCGGCTGTCCACCAGCAGCACTGCGGCGTTCTGAATGCCGCGGCTGCGGTTGCGGGCGATAAAGGCATTGACCTGCCGCTCGACCAGCCGCTGCAACCCGGCGTCCAGCGTGGTATCGACGCGGGTATCGCGCTGCACCAGTTGCTGCGTCTGCAGGCGCAGCTGTTCGATAAAGTGCGGCGCGATATAGGGTACTTGCTCAGGCTGGCGCAGCGCCAATGGCAGGCGGAACAGCGTTTGCTGGCTGGTGTCGGTCGGGTAAACCTGCTGCCAGCGCTGGAACAGACGATTGCGCGCCTGAGTCAATGCGGCGCCGAGCACGCCGGTTTTCGGCTCCAGACGGTAGCTGGGCGACTGCGGCAACACCGCCAGCGTCAGCGCCTCCGGCAGGGTCAAATCCTTCGGCGACTTGGCGAAATAGATCAGGCTGGCGGCGCCGATGCTTTCGATGTTGCGGCCGTAGGGAGCGTAATTCAGATAGGCTTCCAGGATATCGCGCTTGGAATAGCTGAGCTCCAGCTGCACCGCACGCAGCACCTGCAGCAGCTTGCCGCCCGGCGTGCGGGTATTGAGATGCCAGCGCATGCGCGCCAGCTGCATGCTGATGGTCGAACCGCCCTGCATCTTGCCGCCGGCGACATAGCTGCGCCAGAAGCCGCGCATCAGGCTGACGGGGTTAAAACCGGGGTTGTAGTAGAACCAGCGATCTTCGTGCAACAGCAGCCCGCGCACCGCCAACGGCGACACCTGCTCCAGCGGGGTCCACAGCCGGTAGCGATCGTCGTTGGCCAGCGTAATGCGCAGCAGCGCGCCGTGCCTGTCGTAATAGACGGAAGACTGCGGCAGCCCCTGCCACAAAGGCGGATGCGGCCACAGCCGAATCGCGCCCAACAGCAGCGTCAGTAAAAACACCGCCATCAAGCCGTTTTGCAGCACGCGCCCGGTCAGGATCTTCATACGCTCTCAGCATCCCGGCACCAGGCGTTGGCCTGGCGCCGGATACGGCCTAATCGTTGCTCGCCGGCACGACCACCAGCTTGCCGCCGCCTGCCGACATGGCCTGCACTTCACGGTCGTACATGGCTTCACCGTAGGCCGGTGGAACAATAAAGCTGCCGGTATTGGTGGCCTTGATTTGATAAACGAACTCCTGCACTTCGGTGCCGGCGCTACCGTAGATAATCACCCGATCTTCGCGGATATCGCTGTAGTCCGGCGCCCAGGTGGAGCCGGACGCGGCCAGCGGCGACTGCCAGCCGCCGCGATCGTCGCTCTCTTCACCGGCATCGGCCGGCTCCGGCGGCGTCTGCTGCACCACTTCGAACCCGCCCGGCAGCAGATCGACGATCGCCAGGTTGCTCTGCCCCTCTTTCGAGTTGGCGCGCACCTTCAGATGGACGTTGATCTTCTGCCCCAGCGTCACCTGCGTTACCGGCTTGCCCTGTTCGTCGGTGTAATCGCGAACGATCTCAATCCCGCGCGACAGCGCTTTTTGCGGCGCATTCAGGTCGTAACCGGCCTGCGTCACCACATACCAGGCCGGCGCGCTGCCGCCGTTGGTGAAGCGCACCGCGGTGGCATCGGCGTTGAATTGCCCCTGAACGAACAGCCCCTGCAGCTCGCTGATGCGCTGCGGCTCGCCGCCGGCTTTGCCTACCTGCACGATGCCTAATGCATCCGCATTGGCGGACTGCGCCGCCACCTGGGCCGAATAGCTTTCCAGCGCCAGAATGCTCATCGCGGAGGAGTAGGTGGTGTAACGCTCTTCTTTCAGCGCCTTGACCATATTCTCCAGCACCTGCGGTGGGATCGACGCCACCTTCTCCGGGAAGTGGCGGGTAATCAGATACAGCCGCGTCGCATCCTGCACCAGCGGATCGAAATAGTTCTGCGTCCACCAGGCGCTGTCATACGCCTTGCTCAGCTGCTGCCAGCTCGGTTGCAGCAGCGCGGCGGCTTCGTCGTCCATCTTCAACAGGCGATAGGAAGAAGCTAGATACAGCGCGCTCAGATCGGTTTTCCACCCCTCGCCATAGCGTTTTTGCAGCGTATCCTGCACCGCCGCCAGCGAGTTGGTGGTCACTTCGCCCTGCAGCGTCAGCAGGTAAACCGCCCAGCTGCGCAGACGCAGCAGATACAGATCGTCGAATCCGCTGGCCGCCAGCTCGCGCAACGCACCGTTGGCCTCGTCCAGCATGCCGTCCGGCAGGGCATAGCCCGCCGCTTTGGCTTCGAGCAGATACTGCACCACATAAGGCGTGACGAAAGGATCGGCATCCGGCGACGAACGCCAGGCGCCGATCGCCCCGCTGTCGTTCTGGCGGGCACGCAGCACGCCCAGCAGGTTGCGCAGCTGCTTGCTGACTTCCGTCTGGCTCAGGCTGCTTTTCATCTCCGGATGACGACTCTGCAGCATCAGCGGAATGGAGCGGCTGACGATCTGCTCGGAACAGTAATACGGATAATCCGCCAGGTATTGCGCCAGCCCGCTGGTCAGCACCAGCGGTGAATGAGATACCGCCGCCCGGCGCTGGGCGAAAGCGTCGAACATCTGGCGCAGGCCGTCGACGTTCTGGCTGCCGCCGCTCATGCGCCCCATCACCGACTGGGTGCGGTACGGCGCCGCCGGCCGCACCGAGGTGCTGACGGTGCGGCGGCTGGCCTGGTCACCGTAACGGGCATCGAACACCAGTGGCGCATCGCCCAGCACGGCTTTGGCGCGCAGGCGGAAGGTGATCACGCCTTCGCGTTTTTCCGCCAGCGTCAGGCTTTGCGTCGCGTTGCCCACCACTTCCAGCTGCGGCGGCGGCGTCAACAGAACATTGACGGCCACCGACTGGCCGTTCAGCCCTTCAAGATTGTTGCTGACGCCCACGCTGACGTCGAACTCGTCGCCCGGCGCCACCATCGCCGGCACGTTTGGCGTCATGATGAAGTTGTCGCGCACCGTGGCGGCGGTTTGCGCCTTGCCGATTTTTTCCGGCGTCACCGAAATCGCCATGACGCGGATCTTGCCGTTGAAGTAATCAGGCACCGGATAGACGAACTGCTTCTCGCCGCTGACTTCGGTAATGCCGGACCAATAGGCCACCGGCTTGTCGCGCTTGCGCTTGAACGGGTTGAGATTGAGATCCAGCCCTTCGCCCGCATCGCCGCCCGGCGCCGCGGTCAGCGCCATCAGCTTGCTGAATTCCGGCAGGATCAGATCGAGGATCTGCGAGCTGCTCACGTTCAGTTCGCGTTTGCTGAAGAAGAACTCCAGCGGATCCTTCAGACGGTAACGCGCCACCTGCAGAATGCCCTCATCGACGGCGAACAGCGCCACCTGCTGCGGCGCATCGGTCTTGACCGTCATCGTCAGGTTTTCACCCGGCTTGATGACCTCCGGCGCCGTCACCTCGAGGCCGTTCTGGCGCGCCTTGGTGCTGATCTTGAACGGCATCACGCCGTAGCTCAGCGGGCTCATGAAGATCTCGCTGGAGTTAATGTCGCGCACGAACTGCACGTTGATGTAGCCGTTGCCCTCCATGCCGGCCGGCACGCGGATCTTCTGCACCGAACTGGTGGTGTCGGTGTGGAACCACTGCCAGGCGTAAACCTTGTCCTTTTCGATGGTGATAAGCCCGCTGCCGGTATAAGGCGCGTTGATCGCCACCTCAATCTCCTCGCCGGGCTGGTACTCCGCCTGGTTCAGTTTCAGCTTCAGTTCGGCGTTGCGATCCAACGAACGGCTCAGGTTGGCATTGCCGGCTACGCTGTAGGCGACGCGGTTAAGCGTCTTGCCCTGCGCATCCTCGATCACCAACACGAAGTCGCCCGGCTTATCGGTCGCCAGCCGCAGATCCGCGCCCTGTTCGCTCAGCGCCAGCGGCTGTTCCGACAGCTGCACTTCCTTCATCTTCGACTGGTATTTGTAAACGCCCGAATCCTGCTTGGTCAGCACCGAAATGTATTTTTGCTCTATCAGCACCTGTTTCAGATTCGGCATGGCGATCTGTTTCAGGGCCGGATCGATGGCGATCACATTTAGATGCCGCTCCGCGTCGCGGTTGATATAGCCCAGATCGCCATCCGCCTTCACGCCGACCAGGTAATCGTAAGGCGAAACCAACGTGCGGGCAGTGGCCGCCACGGAACGCCCGCCGCCGGCGACGAACGCCTCCGACAACAGCTGCAGCTGATAAGTGGCGTCGGCGTAGGATTTCAGATCGAGCGGAATGTCGGCCGCGCCTTGTTCATCGGTGGTGCGATCTTCCAGCTCGGTTTCGAACCCATCGCTGTTTTGCCGGTTTTCGTAAAATGCATAATCCGGGAAGCGATCGAAGCTCGGATACATCGGCCGCAGCGTCAGCCTGGTCGTCACGCGGCGATCTTGCGCCGGGGTGCCGAACAGATTCTGCACATCGATGCTGGCCTTCAGCTCAGACGGCTTGACCCAGCCTTGCTGGCGATTCGGCGTCAACGCCAGCTTCACCTTCAGCTGATCCGGTTCGAACTCCTTCACATTGACCGCAGTGTGGCCGAGCAGCGTGGAGGTGTCGTTGTTTTTGCCGATCAGATACAGATAGACGTTCCACTCGCCGGTAGGCGAATTTTCATCGGTGGTATAGCTCAGCTCGTTAAAACCGCTGGCGCCCAGCGTCAGCGGCACGGTGGACATCAGCTTGTCGCGCGGATCGCGAATTTCGGCGCGCACCGGCACGCCGGCCAGCCCGATGCGCCAGTCGGCGGCGCGGGTGATCAAGCCGATGTTGAAGGTATCTCCCGGCCGATAGACGCCGCGATCGGAGAACAGGTAACTGCTGAGCGTGCGCGGATCGGTCGGCGTTTGTTCACCGGCAACGTCGAAGCGCGAGAAGTCCAGCCCGCGATCGTTATAGCTGCCGGTCGGCAGGAAGGAGACATCCCCCTCTTTCTCCACCAGGAACATCACCGGTTGGCGCTCATTGGTGTACACGTCGAGCGCCGGGAAGCGCACGTGGCCGTCGGCGCCGGTGGTTTGGCTGAGCAGCGTCACGCCGTTTTTAGCCACCACCGACACGGTGGCGCCGCTGACCGGCGCGCCGCTTTGAATCGACTGCACGAAGACGTCGCGCGTCTTATCCTGCGAACTCTTGGCGACGATGCCCAAATCGGTCACCACCACAAAGCGCGAATCGCCGACGTCGGGCTGATCTTCTCCGGTGCTCTCCTCCGGTTCCTGCTCCTGCTCGTCGCCCGCCTCTGTCGCCGCCGGTTTCCGGTTCGGTTGCCATTCGGACAGCGTCAACAGGAACACTCCGCGATGGGAGCTGGCGTTGGTGGAGAGATAACGGGAGAGATCGATGCCCTGATAGTTCACTTCCCCCGGCCGCTCGTTGTTAAGCGCGGTCTGGTATTTGAAGTGTTCGGTAAAATATTCGTCGTTGAGCCGGTTGAATTCCGTTGACGAGTACTCCCGGCTTTTGAAGGAGACAATGTGCTGCAGCTGGCTCGGGATCACCCGCTTGATGTCCAGCCGCAGGCCCGCCACGTTGCGCGCCGCCACGCTGATCTGCTTGTCGCCATTGACCGACAGCAGCGAGCCTTGCGACATGAACTGCAGCGATTTCGGGAACTCCGGCACTTCGACCACCCGGTAAACCTTCTTCGGCATCTTGTAACCGCCGACGGAGACCAGCTTGTTGTCGATTTCGAGCAGCACAAAGCGATGCGCCGGGGCTTCAAAACGGAAGCTGAACTGCGGTTGGTAGGCCTCCTCCGCCTCATTAAGCGTCAGCGGCAATGCTGTCGCCTGCGCCAGCACGTTTTTGCCGACGCTGTCGACCGTCCATTGATAGAAGTCTTCGGCATCATTGGCCGTCTCGGCATCGCTCGGATCGTGCTGCGGCAGCAGCCACGCCTTGGTGGCCTTCGCCAGCTCGGCATCCTTCACCGCATCGCTGAAACCGACCACCAGCGCACGCTGGCCTTTACCGCTGTCGGTATCCACCACCTGAGCGCTGGCGTCGTTCAGCGCCAGGCTGTACAGCGTCGGTACCTGGACCCAGTTGCTTTTCGCCTCTTCGACCGCGTTGCCGGCCACCGTCGATTTAATGCCCTTGCCGACCGTCAGATGCACCGCACCGCCCTGATCCAGCGCCTGCAACGGCTCGGAATGCACCCAGGCGTTCAGTTTTTTCTCGTCATAGACCAGAGAGAAATTCAGCTTCTTCTCGGAGGTGGTGCCGCCTTCCTTCAGTCCCAGTGAAATCTGTTTTTCAAAGCTGGCGACATCGACCGGCGCATTGAACTGCACATTGAAAATCGCGCTGCGTTTCTGCGCATCCTGCGGATCGCGGTAATATTCGGCCTGCCCCAGACGGTAGTCGAACGCAGGCACGGTGAAGGCATAGCGGGTTTTAGCGAGCTTGGTCTGCGGCGCCAGCAAGGTGGCGGGCTCGAGCGTCACGTCATATTTTGCGCCCATCGGCAGCGGTTTCTTCGGCGTGAACACCAGCGTCGACTCATTGTTCCACGCCCACTGCCCTTCCGCCGCCGGCTTGAGGGTGATGCCGGCGCTCACTGCTTTACCCACTGCGGTTATCGGCGCGACCGAGCCGCTGAAGCTCAGGCTCACCGTTTGCGGCGCCTGCCGGGCGGCGGCGTAATCTATCGGCGCGGGATTAGCCAGCTCGGCGCTGACCTCTTGAACCACCATCGGCGCCGGTTCGATGGGCTGGGGGCGGTTTTGCCACCAGTGCCAACCGTAAAACGCGCCGCCCGCGGCACCTGCCAGCAGCAGCAGGCCCAGACCGATCGCCTTCGGGTGTTTATCCACGCCGCTTTCGAGCCGCAGAAAACCGCGCGGCAACGCAGCCCACCAGGCCGGAGCGCGCCAGCTGAGGTTGCCGACCAGCGGCCTCAGCAGCCGTCCCAACAGCGACAACACGCCCCCCAGCAGGCGGCACACGCCCTTAACCAGGGTAAAAGGTAAACGCAGGATAAACCTTAATAAATCCATTATTGCAGCACCTCATCATCCTAATGCAGCCCCCGGTCAACCGCCGCGGTTCAACCGAGCCGAAAGACGCCGTCGGCTCTCCTGCCCGGCATCCGCGCGAGTACTCTACACTGCCGGGCGGCAAAAATCTGCGCGCCGCCGGCGAATTACGGCTCTTTATTCAACATCAAATCCAGCTGCTGCAGCAGCACCAACAGCGGCAGGCTGCTCGGCTCACGCTCCTTCAACGCCTCTTCAAAATAAGGCGTGATGGCGAAGCGCGTCGGCAATGGCGCTGCGGCGTCCAGCAGCGCATACATGCGCGGCAGAAACACCCACTGCAACCAGGCTTCGGCCGACATGCTGTCAATGCAGAACGGCTCGGTGCTGGAGAAAGCCTCAGGCTCGGGCGGAGCGGCCTGCCACAAAGCCAGATCGCGCATGGATTGTTCAATCGCCTGCAAACTGCGGCGAACCTGATTATGTATACTCATCTGCATTCCCGATCTCTTTTCATCATGGTATCCAGCACGCTGGCTGAAAGGCGGCAAAGCATAGCATTTTTATAGCCCAAATTCGGCGCGCCTGAGGCCGGCCGCCGTTTTTATCTGGTGGCGCTCGCCGCCGCGCGGCACAATAGGCCCACCGAACTCACCACACAGATAAAGATTCATGTCCGTAATAACAGAGAAAAAAAACCACGCGACGCCCGGTAAGGCCATGCTGGCCTCGGTCACCGGTTATGCCATGGACGGGTTTGACCTGCTGATCCTCGGCTTTATGCTGCCGGCCATCAGCATCGAATTAGGATTAACCTCATCGGCCGCCGGTTCGCTGGTCACCTGGACGCTGATCGGCGCGGTGCTGGGCGGCGTGATCTTCGGCCACCTTAGCGATCGCTTTGGCCGCATCCGGGTGCTCACCCTCACCATCCTGATGTTTTCGCTGTTCACTGGCCTGTGCGCCGTGGCGCAGGGGTATTGGGATCTGCTGGCCTACCGCACCCTGGCGGGTATCGGGCTGGGCGGCGAGTTCGGCATCGGCATGGCGCTGATCGCCGAAGCCTGGCCGGCGGAAAAACGCAACCGCGCCTCGGCTTACGTCGGCATGGGCTGGCAGTTGGGCGTGCTGGCGGCCGCCTTCCTGACGCCGCTGCTGCTGGAACATATCGGCTGGCGCGGCATGTTTTTGGTCGGCCTGCTGCCGGCGCTGGCGTCATTCCTGATCCGCCGTACGCTGGGCGAGCCGGAAGAGTTCGTGCGGCAGAAAGACGCCGGGCAGCCGCTCTCTTTTCTACAGCGTTTGCGTCTGTTGTTTAAGGATCGCGCCACCAGCAAAGCCAGCATCGGCATCTTCATTCTCTGTTCGGTGCAGAACTTCGGCTACTACGGGCTGATGATCTGGATGCCGACTTACCTGGCGAAAAACTTCGGCTTTTCGCTCACCAAGTCCGGTCTGTGGACGGCGGTGACGGTCGTTGGCATGACCTTCGGCATCTGGCTGTTTGGCGTCCTGGCCGACCGCTTCGCCCGCTGGAAGATCTTCGTGCTTTATCAGGTAGGCGCCGTGGTGATGGTGATAGGTTACGCCCAGTTGAGCGATCCGATGCTGATGCTGTTCGCCGGCGCGCTGATGGGCCTGTTCGTCAACGGCATGATCGGCGGCTACGGCGCGCTGATTTCCGATACCTATCCGGTGCAGGCGCGCGCCACCGCGCAAAACATCCTGTTCAATCTGGGGCGCGGCGTCGGCGGGCTGGGGCCATTGGTGATCGGTGCGCTGGTGACGCAGGTGTCGTTTACCGCCGCCATCAGCCTGCTGGCGGCGATTTACCTGCTGGATATCTACGCCACGCTGTTCCTGCTGCCGAAAAAGCAGAGCGCAGGCGATACGCTGGGTGCGATTGGTTAGCGCTGGCGATAGATTAAGGCGGGGCGCACGCGCGGCGGGATAGAACAAAAAGTTGGGGGCACTGCGTTAACAGTGCCCCCGGTTCGTTTTATAGCTATCCCGCTACACAGCGTGCTCCCTGCTCAATCCTTGAAAACTTTTCCTGCGGCCATCCTGACCAAGTGGTCCTTGCATCATCCTGCAGCATCGTCCTGACGCGGTTCCTCAGCCTTCCTGACCCACCGACAGTCCTGTGCCGGCTCTCAATCTCCGTCCTGGAGGTGTCCCTGGTTTCTATCCTGAAACATCCTGGGCATCTCCTGACGCCATCCTTCGCTCTTGCCTGAGCGCATCCCTTTCTTCTTCCTGAAGCTGCATCATCCTGATGCTTTCCTGCTCCGCCGGTTCCATGCCGGTAACGATAAGATCGCTTAAATTCCCCGGAATCACAAGGGTTTGGGAGACATCTCACACTAAATTAACACTAAGAGTTATCCTAAAGAAATTCTAACCAATTGATCTGGATAACAATAATCTCATTGTTCTAAACGAGGTGAAAAAAATTAAGAGCGATCTCTCACAGCCCGTGTGAGAGATCTCTTACACGATCGGCGGTGAATCCGACGCGCTTCAGTCCAGCACGGGGCGCAGCGCATCGAGGAAATTCCCCAGCGTCGCCGCCAACAGGGTGCGCTTATCGCTACCGAATTGTTCCAGCACGACGTTGCCGCTGACGTTGCACAGCGACACCATCGTCATCTCGGATTCGGTGGTCGCCAGGAAAAGGGTCGGCGACAGCTTGAGGCGCTTTTGCGTCACCAGATGACCGATCAGGTTCTCCTGCAGGCGGATGAAATCATCCTCGCTCCAGACCTGCAGCAGGCTCAGGCGATGCTCGCCAAACTGGGCGCTCATATCGCCCGCGTATTGTTGCGTGTAGAAACGGTGCGCGTCCGGCTGCAAACGCAGCTCCAGCGCGGCCTCGACCTTCTCCAGCGTCGCCGCCGGCTCGAAAGGCTGCGGCAACCACAGCACTTCGTCCTCGCGGTTCTCCACGATGCAGGGCGACGGCACGCCGTACAGCGCCTGGCTGGCCGGCGCGTGGCCGCGCGCTTGCTGCCACAACTCGACATAACGTTGAGTGAATTCACGCAGAGCGTGCGATACATCATGGTCCATATTCTTTCTCGCATACGTTAAACTGGCGGCCATTGTACCTATCTCTGACCAAGGTGACAGCAGATGCGAAGCGCTGTTGCGCTACCTGGTCTCCTTTCGCCACCACAACGAGTTCCACGAGCAGTGCGTCGAGCGCATCTTCAACGATCTGATGCGCTATTGTCGGCCGCAAAGCCTGACGGTGTACGCCCGCTATACTCGCCGCGGCGGGCTGGATATCAACCCGTGGCGCAGCCATGTCGAGTTCACTCCCGGGCATGGCCGCCTGGCGCGCCAATAAGTGCGAAACATTGCTCAACAACTGAGCTAACGAGCGGTTTGTGTTGGTAAAAGCGCGGGGACGGCGGTAAGGTTAAAACGAGGCTGCGGCCGGGCACAGCGCCCGCTGCGCCGCAGCACGCCAACCATAACGAGATGCTGTTTTGCTGCGTATGGATTACTACCGCCCCGCACCGGGTGCAAAGGAGTTACCTTGATTACACACATCAGCCCGCTTGGCTCTATGGATTTATTGTCGCAGCTGGAAGTAGACATGCTGAAGCGCACCGCCAGCAGCGACCTGTACCGCCTGTTCCGCAACTGTTCGCTGGCCGTGTTGAACTCCGGCAGCCAGACCGACAACAGCAAACAGCTGCTGTCGCGCTATGAAACCTTCGACATCAACGTGCTGCGCCGCGAACGCGGGGTGAAGCTGGAGCTGGTCAACCCGCCGGAAGAGGCGTTCGTCGACGGCCGTATCATCCGCTCGCTGCAGGCCAACCTGTTCGCCGTGCTGCGCGACATCCTGTTCGTGCACGGCCAAATCGCCAGCGCCGGCCGTTTCCAGCACCTGAACCTGGAAAACTCGGCCCACATCACCAACCTGGTGTTCTCGATCCTGCGCAATGCACGCACGCTGCACCTGGATGAAGATCCCAATATGGTGGTGTGCTGGGGCGGCCACTCGATCAACGAGAACGAATACCTCTACGCGCGCAAGGTCGGCAGCCAGCTGGGCCTGCGCGAGTTGAACATCTGCACCGGCTGCGGGCCGGGCGCCATGGAAGCGCCGATGAAAGGCGCTGCGGTCGGCCACGCGCAGCAGCGTTACCGCAACAGCCGCTTCATCGGCATGACCGAACCGTCGATCATCGCCGCCGAGCCGCCTAACCCGCTGGTCAACGAGCTGGTGATCATGCCGGACATCGAAAAACGCCTGGAAGCCTTCGTGCGCATCGCGCACGGCATCATCATCTTCCCGGGCGGCGTCGGCACCGCCGAAGAGCTGCTGTACCTGCTGGGTATCCTGATGAACCCGGAGAACAGCGAACAGGTGCTGCCGCTGATCCTGACCGGGCCGAAAGAGAGCGCCGACTACTTCCGCGTGCTGGACGAGTTCATCATGAACACGCTGGGCGACGCTGCGCGCCGCCACTACACCATCATCATCGACGATCCGGCAGAAGTGGCGCGGCAAATGAAGAAAGCCATGCCGCTGGTGAAGGAAAACCGCCGCAACACTGGCGACGCCTACAGCTTTAACTGGTCGATCCGCATCGCGCCGGATCTGCAGCTGCCGTTCGAGCCGACTCACGAGAACATGGCAAACCTCAACCTGTATCCGAACCAGCCGCCGGAGCAATTGGCCGCCGCGCTGCGCCGCGCGTTCTCCGGCATCGTCGCCGGCAACGTGAAGGAAAACGGTATCCACGCCATCGAGCAGTTCGGCCCGTACAAGCTGCACGGCGAACCGCAAATGATGAAGCAAATGGACAGCCTGCTGCAGGGCTTTGTCGCCCAGCACCGCATGAAGCTGCCGGGCAGCGCCTATGTGCCCTGCTACGAAATCGTAGCCTGACCCTCAATCCCGGGCGGCGTAACAGCCGCCCTGTTTTTTTCCGACCTGACAGCCCATGATGATACACCTACTGATTGTCGACGCCCTGAACCTCATCCGCCGCATTCACGCCGTGCAGGGCTCCCCTTGCGTCAGCGCCTGCCGCCATGCGCTGCAGCAGCTGATCCAGCACAGCCGCCCGACCCACGCGGTGGCGGTATTCGACGAGGACGACCGCAGCGACAGCTGGCGTCACCAAATTCTGCCGGACTACAAGGCCGGGCGTTCACCGATGCCGGAAAACCTGCAGCAGGAGATGCCGCAGCTGCGCGAGGCCTTCGCCGAGTTGGGCGTCGCCAGCTGGCATTCCCCCGGCAATGAAGCGGACGATCTGGCGGCTACGCTGGCGGCGAAGGTCGCCGGCGGCGGCCATCAGGTGACCATCGTCTCCACCGACAAAGGCTACTGCCAGCTGCTGGCGCCGAACGTGCAAATTCGCGATTATTTCCAGAAACGCTGGCTGGATATGCCCTTCGTGCAGCAGGAATTCGGCGTGCAGCCGCAGCAGCTGCCGGACTATTGGGGGCTGGCGGGAATTGGCAGCAGCAAGATCCCCGGCGTGGCCGGCATCGGGCCGAAAACCGCCGTGCTGCTGTTGCAACAATCGGGCAGCCTGGACGGGCTGTATCAGCACCTGGAGCAGGTGCCGGCGAAATGGCGCGGCAAGCTGGAACAGCACCGCGAGCTGGCCTACGTCAGCAAACGAGTCGCCACGCTGCGCACCGACCTGTCGCTGGACGGCAACCTGCAGCAACTGCGCCTGCCGATACAATAAGGGCGCTGCAAGCAGCGCCCTTCATCAAGCTTAACGCGATTAATCGCGCTCGTCGCGCCGGCCCGGCACCGCCGACCACATGCGGCGCACGTGCACGGTGATCTCTTCGCGGTCATGGTACAGCTGCTTGGCATGCACTTCGACGCTGATGCCGGCGGCGCCCAGCGCTTCGCGGATGCTCATCAGGTTTTGCGACACTTCCTCATAGCGCTTTTTCATCGGCAGCTTAAGGTTAAAGATCGCTTCGCGGCACCAACCTTTCACCAGCCACTGAATCATCAGGCTGGTCACCTTCGCCGGTTTCTCCACCATGTCGCACACCAGCCAGTAGATCTTGCTGCTGTTCGGCTCGAACTTAAAGCCGTCGGCGCGGTGATGCGTCACCTGGCCGGTTTCCATCAGGCTCGGCGCCATCGGGCCGTTATCCACCGAGTGTACCATCATGCTGCGTTTCACCAGCTGATAGGTCCAGCCGCCCGGGCAGGCGCCCAGATCGACCGCGTGCATGCCGCTGGCCAGGCGTTCGTCCCACTCGTCGGCGGGGATGAACACATGGAACGCTTCTTCCAGCTTCAGCGTCGAACGGCTCGGCGCATCGGCCGGGAAGCGCAGACGCGGAATGCCCATATAGAACGGCGAGTTGTTATTGCTGTAGGAGTAACCGACGTAGCAGCAGCCCGGCGCGATGAAGAACACGTGCACCACCGGGCGGGTCGGGTTCTCGCGCGCCATCAGCACCTTCTGCTCGCGCATCGCGGCGCGCAGCGGCACCGTCAGCTTGCGGCAGAATTTCATCAGCTCTTTGCTTTCGTTGGTGTCCGGCACTTCCACCCGCAGCTCGCCGCCGCGATCAACCACGCCGATCAGCATGCCGACGATCGGCGATACCCGATCTTCCGGCGGCAGATCGCGCAGCAGCTCGCCCACCACGATCATCTGACGGGCGAAAATCAGTTCGCGGAACGGAATTTCCCGCGCCAGCCGGTCGGCGTCATCCGGCTGGTAGCATTCGAACAGCACGTAGCCGCTGTGCTCTTTTACCCGCGCAAAGCCGTAAATCTCCAGTTGGGCGGCCTTGTCGGTGATCTCCGCCGCACACTCTTTCTCAAAACCGGGACGGCAGTACAACGCAATCTTATTCATGGCGCTCGGCCTTTTTCCTCAGACGCAAAGCGCCAATCAACATCAATATCCAGCCGATCAGGAAGCACACGCCGCCAACCGGCGTGATGTATACCCAAACCTTCAGGTGCGACAGCGCCAGACAATAGAGGCTGCCGCTAAACAACACGGTGCCGAGCGCCAGCAGCGCCCCGCTCCAGTAAAACCACAGGCTCACGCGGCGCTGCATCGCGACCGCCAGCGCCAGGATGGCCAGAGTGTGGAACCCCTGATACTCCAACCCGGTGCGGATCCAGGCCATTTCGTTGGCGCCGAGCGTACCGCTCAGCACATGCGCGCCGAATGCGCCCAACGCGACAAACACAAAGCCGCTGATAGCGGCGAAAACCAGCATGGAACGGCTGCTCATCGTGATCTATCCCATTAAAAATCACCGGCCGCGGCAAGGCGGCGGCCGGCCTTATTGTTCGTAGCGGAAGCGGAACTTTTCTTGTTCGCTGGCGGCGCGCGCCAGGATCCACTGCCGGAAGGCGGCTATTTTACCCAGTTCTGCCTGGCTGTCATGACATACCAGATAAAAAGCGTTTTTGCTGACCAACACATCGTTGAACGGGCACACCAGGCGACCGGCTTCTATCTCGGTTTGCGCCATCACGTTGTTCACCAGCGCCACACCCTGGCCGTGCACCGCCGCCTGCACCACCATGGCGCTGTGGCTGAAGATCGGCCCCTGCTGCACGTTGATGTGCTGCAACCCCAGTTGGCGCGTATACGCCAGCCAGTCGCGGCGTGAAACGTCATGCAGCAAGGTATGATAAGCCAGATCGTCCGCGGTTTTCAGCGGATGATCGCCGGTCAGCAGGCTCGGCGAACAAACCGGCAGCAAATATTCCGCATACAGACGCTCGGCGCGCAGCCCCGGCCAGTTGCCGCGGCCGTAGAAAATCGCCACGTCGACATCGTCCGCCAGCTTGTCCTCTTCGCGGTCCACCGCCTGGATGCGCACGTCGATGCCCGGATAAGCTGAGTTAAAGCCGGACAGGCGCGGCACCAGCCACTGAATGGCGAAGCTCGGCGGCAGACTGACGGTCAATGCCCCCTTGGCGCTGCGCGCCTGCAGCTTGCGTGTCGCCTCGTTGATCGAAGAGAAGATCTCCTTGATATCGAGGTAGTAACTTTGCCCCTCTTCGGTCAGCAGCAGCGAGCGGTTGCGCCGACGAAACAGCTTCAGCCCGAGGAAGTCCTCCAGCGACTTGATCTGGTGGCTCACCGCGGCCTGAGTCACGAACAGCTCTTCCGCCGCCTTGGTGAAACTCAGGTGGCGAGCGGCCGCATCGAACACGCGCAGCGCATTGAGGGGAGGTAAGCGTTTAGACATTAAATTAGCTACTTTTGTGTAACATTAATCCGAATGATTCGGTGCCGAAAATCGGGCGGCTTTGTGTGGCAAGCCATCGGTAAACGCTAACGGCGTATTGCCATTAGTTTTTTTAATCCGAGCCATTATAATTTGTCCGTTGAGGATGCGCCAGCAAATACCTATAGTGGCGGCACTTCCCGGGCCGGAACGAAAAGGGAGTGGGTGTCGAGGACGCCGATGAACTTTTGGCTTGTGGTTGTGATGTTGTGTTTGCAAATTGTCCGGCGATTCCGGACATGGTAGCTAGGCTACTGTTTTTTCACTTCCTGTACATTTACCCTGTCTGTCCATAGTGATTTTATGCAGCACCGCAAAACTTGCGGTGCTTTTTTTTTGCCTGACGATTACTGGTTGCTTTCAACCATCTCTTTCACATCGGCGCGGTTGATCTGCTGCTCGACGCCGTTAGCGTCTTTATAGCTGATCATACCGGTGTCGTTGTCCACTTTAGGCTTACCGTCAGCGACAATGGTACGTCCGTCATTGGTATGCATCACGTAGTTGCTGGAACAGGCGGCCAGGGTGAACGTAAGCATCAGGGCAGAGATAACTGCGGCTGTTTTCTTCATTGAGGACTCCTTTGTAGTTTTAAATGCTGATAAATACCTTTTATCTGTATAGATGCGATTAATTAGCGCACATTTAATAGCATAACAAACTTTCCCAATTTTGCCAGGCGATAACTCCTAATGGACGGGATCGCTTGTCTCAGACGGCAAAATAGGACAGGATCACCCATCGACTCAAGCCAGTGACAATCAGGGTATGACGCCTTTTAACCCCAGCCTTTTTCGCCAACAGTTTCCCGCGCTCGCGCAGGACGGCATCTATCTGGACAGCGCCGCCACCGCGTTGAAACCCCAGGCGGTGATCGACGCCACGCAGCAGTTTTATCGCGATGACGCCGCCACCGTGCACCGCAGCCAACATCGGGCGGCGCAGGATCTGACCGCCCGCTTCGAGCTGGCGCGCGGCCAGGTCGCACGGCTGCTCAATGCGCCGTCGGCCGATGACATCATCTGGGCGCGCGGCACCACCGAGGCGATCAACCTGGTGGCGCAGAGCTACCTGCGCCCACGCCTGCAGCCGGGCGATGAAATCCTGGTGAGCGAGGCGGAACACCACGCCAACCTGATCCCCTGGCTGATGGTGGCGGAGCAAACCGGCGCGCACGTGGTGAAACTGCCGATCGGCGCCGACCGGCTGCCGGACCTGACGCAGCTGCCCGCCCTGCTCAACGAGAAAACCCGCCTGTTGGCGCTGGGGCAAATGTCCAACGTCACCGGCGGTTGCCCGGATCTGGCGCCGGCAATCGCGCTGGCGCATGCCGCCGGCGCGCGCGTGATGATCGACGGCGCACAGGGCGTGGTGCACGGCCCGGCCGACGTACAGCGGCTCGACATCGATTTCTACGCCTTCTCAGGCCACAAATTGTATGGCCCGACCGGCATCGGCGCACTGTACGGCAAAGCCGAGCTGTTGGCGCAAATGGCGCCCTGGCAAGGCGGCGGCAAGATGCTGACCCAGGCGTCGTTCGACGGTTTTACCCCGCAAAAACCGCCGCACTGCTTCGAGGCCGGCACGCCAAACATCGCCGGCGTGCTGGGATTGGCCGCGGCGCTCACCTGGCTCAGCGAACAGGACATGGCGGCGGCGGAGCGCTACAGCCGCGAACTGGCGGATCGAGCGGAACAGCGCCTGGCGCAGCTGCCGGGTTTTCGCAGCTTCCGCAGTTCCGGCTCCAGCCTGCTGGCGTTCGACATCGCCGGCGTACACCACAGCGACATCGTCACACTGCTGGCGGAACAAGGCATTGCGCTGCGCGCGGGCCAACACTGCGCGCAACCGCTGATGGCGGCGTTAGGCGTCAGCGGCACGCTGCGCGCGTCGTTCGCCCCCTACAATACGCAACAGGACGTCGATACGCTGGTCAGCGCGTTGACTCACGCCCTCGACCTGCTGGCCGACTGACTTGACTCCCGGAGACGCTATGCTCGCCCCCCATCCTTTTGGCCGAGAGGTCACCGCCGACGCGTTGATCGCCACCTTCAGCGCGCTGAAACAGTGGGAGGACCGCTACCGCCAGCTGATCATGCTCGCGAAACGGCTGCCGCCGCTGCCAGAAAGCTTACGCAGCGAAGAAATGGAATTGAGCGGTTGTGAAAACCGCGTCTGGCTGGGACACCAGTTGCTGGAAGACGGCACGCTGCATTTCTATGGCGACAGCGAAGGGCGCATCGTGCGCGGCCTGCTGGCGGTGCTGCTGACCGAAGTGGAAGGGAAAACGCCGCAGCAGATCGCCGCATTGGATCCGCTGGCACTGTTCGACCGGTTGGCGTTGCGCGCTCAGCTTAGCGCCACGCGCGCCAGCGGCCTGGCGGCGTTGGCCGCCGCCGTGCAGGCGATCGCCGCCCGTTACGCCTGACGCGCCGCCTTCGCCAGCATCTTTTTCAGCGCGTGCGATACGGCGACGAAGCCGAAGGTGGCGGTGACCATGGTCGCCGCGCCGAAACCCGCGCTGCAATCCATCCTTTTTGGCCCTTCCGCCGTGCTGCGCGAAGCGCACACCGAGCCGTCCGGCTGCGGATAAACCAGCGGCTCGCTGGAGAAGACGCAGTCGATGCCCAGCTTGCCCTTGCCGTTCTTCACCACGTTGAAATCGTGTTTCAGCCGCTCGCGCAGTTTGGCGGCCAGCGGATCCTGAATGGTCTTCGCCAGATCGGCCACGTCGATTTTAGTCGGGTCTATTTGCCCGCCGGCGCCGCCGGTGGTCACCACCGGGATCTTGAAACGGCGGCAGTAGGACAGCAGCGCCGCCTTCGGCCGCACGCTGTCGATCGCGTCGATGACATAGCTGAAGTTATGGTCCAGCAGCTCGGCGACGTTGTCCGGAGTGATGAAATCATCGATGCAGGTCACCCGGCATTCCGGGTTAATCGCCAGGATGCGCTCCGCCATCACCTCGGTTTTGGATTGCCCGACATGCTGACGCAATGCGTGGATTTGACGATTGGTATTGGTGACGCAGACATCATCCATGTCGATCAGGGTGATGGCGCCGATGCCGGTGCGCGCCAGCGCCTCAGCCGCCCAGGAACCCACGCCGCCGATGCCGATCAGGCAGACATGCGCCTGCGCGAACACCGCCAGCGCCTGCTGGCCGTACAACCGCGCCGTACCGCCGAAACGCTGCAGATAGGCTTCCGAATAAGCTGTGCTCATAACGCTTTAATTACCTTCGTAATGCAAATGATAAGGGCCGGAAAATCCGGCCCTTGCGGGTCAATCTTTCACGCCGCGTGCGTTTACCGGGTGGCCAACAACGAACCGCCGCCGTTTGACTGATTGGCGCTGAACAGCTGGCCGCCGCCATTGTTCTTCAGCACCCAAACGCGGCCGTAGTGGTTGTAATATCCCGCCGAGTGACCGGCTTCCGGCCCGATGCCCTGATACATGTCAAAATGCTGGCCCTTGATGGCACCGCCCACATCGAGCGCGACCATCAGGCGCATCTCGTATTTTCCCGTGAATTTACCCTTGTTGTCCAGCAGCGGCACTTCGGCCAGCAGCGTGGTGCCCGCCGGAATCAGCGAACGATCGGACGCTACCGAGGCTTTGGCAACCAACGGCACCGCGCTGGCGCCCTTCACCGGCGCAAAAGCTTCCGGACGGAAGAACACGAACGACGGGTTTTGCTCCAGCAACTCACGCACCTCTGCGGCGCTGTGGGTATCCGCCCACTGACGGATCGCCTGCATCGACATGTCCGCCTTGGCCACTTCGCCGCGATCGATCAGCACCTTGCCGATGCTGCGATAGGCGTGGCCGTTTTTGCCGCCGTAGCCGAAGAACACCAGCGGCTGACCATTGCCGTAGTCGACGTAGCCGCTGCCCTGGACTTCCATCATGAAGTTGTCCATCAGCGAGTTGGTGTAAGCGATGATATAGCGATCGTCGAGCGCGCCGGAATAGATGCCCGCGCGATCCGGCAGGCGCCCCCTGCCCTTCGGTGGCATACGGTACAGCGGATAGCGGAACTCGCCCTGCTGGGTATAGCGCGCCTGCACCACCGGCGTGTAGTAGCCGGTAAACTGCACGTTGCCGTAATTGTCGACGCCTTCCATCTGGTAAGCGCTGAGGCCATACTGGCTCAGCATGCGCGTGTCGGCGCCGGACGCCATCCAGCTTTGCACCGCCTGATAAGTGCTGTTGTTGCGATTAAACAGCGAAGGCGACGCGTACTTGATCTCCATCAGCTGATCAGAATAATCCTTGGCGTTGACCGGCGAACCTTTGGCGTTGGGCTGATTGACCAGCTCCAGCGATTGATCCAGACGGCCGTCTTTATATTGCTGACCCCGATCGGTCGGCTTGGACGAACAGCCCGCCAACACCGCCACCATCAACCCGCCAAGCAGGTATTTGCCCCAACGTCCTTTCATCGCGCACACTCTCAAACTGATATGATCTACCGGCTGAACGATAACAAACGCTCATTGATAAAGGAATCGCTGCAAATAAAAAAACCCGCACGGAGGATAGTGATGAAAAAGAAGGCAAATTGCGGGCAAATTCAGCAGAAAAACGGGTTTAGGGCAATAAAATGCAAAAAGGGTTTGCAACAAAACGCATGGAGAGTATAGTGCGCATCCATCGGACGCGGGGTGGAGCAGCCTGGTAGCTCGTCGGGCTCATAACCCGAAGGTCGTCGGTTCAAATCCGGCCCCCGCAACCAACTCTTGATGACAACAGATAAGCACCCTGACGGGTGTTTTTTTGTATCTGCAATCCGCGAAAATAGCCGGACTCGCGCCCGGCCCTGCCGTTATCGGCTCGCCAGCGCGCCGCCGTTGGCGAAATAAGCCTTGATGCCTGCCAGAATCGACTCCGCCACCTGCTGTTGGAAATGGCTGGTGCGCAGCTTGCGCTCCTCTTCGATGTTGCTGATAAACGCCGTCTCCACCAGGATCGACGGGATATCCGGCGCCTTTAACACCGCAAAACCGGCCTGATCGACGCGATTCTTGTGCAACCGGTTGATTTTGCCCATCCGATTCAACACTTCCTTGCCGAACTTCAGGCTGTCGTTGATGGTCGCGGTCTGGATCAGATCGAACATGGTGTGGTCGAGATAGCGGTCGCCGCTCTTGCTGACGCCGCCGATTTGGTCCGACGCGTTCTGTGTCTGCGCCAGGAACTTGGCCGCCGAACTGGTGGCGCCCTTGGTGGACAACGCGAACACCGATGAACCGCGCGCCGCGCGGCTGGTAAAGGCATCGGCGTGAATCGAAACGAACAGGTCCGCACGCTGCTTGCGCGCCTTGGCGACGCGCACCTTAAGCGGGATAAACACGTCTTCGTTGCGCGTCATGAACACCTTCATGTTCGGCTCGCGCTTGATCATGGCGCTCAGCTTGCGGGCAATCTGCAGCACGATGTCTTTCTCGCGCGTCTTGTACTTGCCGATCGCACCGGGATCTTCGCCGCCGTGGCCAGGATCCAGCATGATGACGATCGGCCGATCGCGCCCCGCCTTGCCGGCCTGCGGCGCTTCCGGCGGCAGCGTGCGCTCCAGATCGCCCTTGTTGTAATCTTCCAGTAACGCCAGTAGCGGATCATACTCCTCACCGCCGCTGCCGACCTTGGTCGGATAGAGATCCATCACCAGACGGTTGCGATACTCCGGCACCGGCGCCAGCGTGAAAATATGCGGGCTGACGCTTTGTTTGAGCTCCAGCACCAGCCGCACGGTATTCTGATCAAACTGGCCGACGCGCGCCTGCTTGAGATAAGGATCGTCGGCGCGCACCTGCCCGGCGATGCCTTTCAGCACGCTGTTGAGGTGAACGCCTTCGATATCCACCACCACGCGATCGGGATTGGTCAGGGCGAACTGCTTGTATTTGAGTTCGACGTTGGATTCCAACGTGACGCGGGTATAGGTGGAGGATGGCCAGACGCGCACGGCGATCACGTGCGATGATGCGGCGAAGCCCGTACGACTCACACTCAGCAACCAGCTGGCGGCAACGCCCTGTAATAAACGACGGCGGCCCAGATTGTGATTAGAGTTTGGCATGCGGCTCCGGCAGTAATAGCTGTTTACAACAGATGAAAAAAACACCAATGAAATGGGGATGCCGAAAACTTTAACCAATCATTCCAGCCCTGTCATCAGAAAATCTTTTTATGGTTTTTCAATTTATTAACGATTTAGCGCCCTTAGCACACTCTTCATGACGATTTCCCACTTGCCATCGGCACAATAAAAGAATAAAAATACAAAAATACCGTATAAATATGCAAAGAGGTTTGGCCGTGAAGGAACGTAGTACAGAGCTGGTGCAAGGATTCCGTCACTCAGTCCCCTATATCAACGCCCACCGCGGCAAGACGTTTGTCATCATGCTCGGCGGGGAAGCCATCGAACACGAGAATTTCTCCAACATCGTCAACGATATCGGGTTGCTGCATAGCCTGGGCATTCGCCTGGTGGTGGTTTACGGCGCGCGGCCGCAAATCGACGCCAATCTGGCTCAGCATAACTATGAGCCGATCTACCACAAACACACCCGCGTGACCGACGCCCATACGCTCGAACTGGTCAAGCAGGCTGCCGGCCTGCTGCAGCTCGACATCACCGCCCGGCTGTCGATGAGCCTCAACAACACGCCGCTGCAGGGCGCGCATATCAACGTGGTCAGCGGCAACTTCATCATCGCGCAGCCGCTGGGCGTCGATGACGGCATCGACTACTGCCACAGCGGCCGCATTCGCCGCATCGATGAAGACGCAATCCACCGTCAGCTCGACAGCAACGCCATCGTGCTGATCGGCCCGGTCGCGGTTTCGGTCACCGGCGAGAGCTTCAATCTGACGTCAGAAGAAGTGGCTACCCAGTTGGCGATCAAGCTGAAAGCGGAAAAAATGATCGGTTTCTGCTCCTCGCAGGGCGTAACCGATGCCGAAGGCAATATCCTTTCCGAGCTGTTCCCCAACGATGCGCAAAAGCGCCTTGAAGAGCTGGAGGAAGGCGGCGATTACCATTCCGGCACCGTGCGTTTCCTGCGCGGCGCGGTGAAAGGCTGCCGCAGCGGCGTGCGCCGCAGCCACCTGATCAGCTATCAGGAAGACGGTGCGCTGGTGCAGGAACTGTTCTCGCGCGACGGCATCGGCACCCAAATCGTGATGGAGAGTGCCGAACAGGTGCGCCGGGCGACGATCAACGACATCGGCGGCATCCTGGAGCTGATCCGGCCGCTCGAGCAGCAGGGCATCCTGGTGCGCCGTTCGCGTGAACAGCTGGAGATGGAGATCGACAAATTCACCATTATCGAACGCGATAACCTGACTATCGCCTGCGCGGCGCTGTACCCGTTCGTGGAGGAAAAAATCGGTGAAATGGCCTGCGTGGCGGTGCATCCCGATTACCGCAGCTCCTCGCGCGGCGAAATGCTGCTGCAGCGGGTAGAAAACCAGGCGCGGCAGATGGGGTTGAAAAAGCTGTTCGTGCTGACCACCCGCAGCATCCACTGGTTCCAGGAGCGCGGATTCACTCCGGCGGAGGTCGACGTGCTGCCGATGCAAAAACAGGCGCTGTACAACTACCAGCGCCGTTCCAAAATCCTGCTGGCCGATCTGTAATCCCTGCGGGCGCGGCCGTTCATTGCCGCGCCCTTTTGCCGCTTATTCCGCTGTCTGCAGCCGTTCAGCCAGCCCGCTGCGACGCTGGGTCGGCGTGCGAATGGCCCGCAACAGCACCGCCTCCGTAGCGTACAGCGAGAGCTGCTTGCGCGCACGGGTGATCGCGGTATAAACCAGCTCGCGCGTCAGCACCGGCAGGAAGTGATTCGGCAATACCAGGACCGTATGGTCAAACTCCGATCCCTGGGACTTGTGCACCGTCATGGCATAGGCGGTTTCATGCGCCGGTAAACGGCTCGGCTGCACCGATTTGATGCTGCCGTCCGGCAGTTGGAAATGCACGCGCAGTTCCCCCTGCGCATCCGGCAGCGTAATGCCGATATCCCCATTGAACAGCCCCAGCGCGCTGTCGTTGCGGCCGATCATCACCGGCCGCCCTCGGTACCAGCGGCCGAGCACGCCCGGCTTGCGGTCGATCAGACCGGCGCGCTGCAACCCGAGCTCAATGCGCTCGTTCAGGCCGGCGACGCCGAACGGCCCTTCACGCAACGCGCACAGCACCTGGAAACGGCCAAAGGCCGCCAGCACCGTCGCCGCGTCCGCGCCTTCGGCGGTCAGCCGCAGAGAATCGCGATAGCCCGCTACGCAGGCATCCAACAGCGCCTGATACTCTTCACTCGTCGCCAGCGCATAGCCCGCGACATCGCCGAAACTGCCGTTTAGTGCCGCCAGCGCGCGATCCCCGGCACCGGCGTTAACCGCCAACGCCAGTTGGCCGATGCCGGAGCGGGCATCGAAGCGATAGCTCTTGCGCAGCAGGCATAGGCTGTCACGCACCGCCGCTTCCGCGTCAGCCTGCTGCCCTTCGATCGCACAACCGGTCAGGCGGCTCAGCTCCGCCGCGCGCGCATCGCTGTATCCCTGCTCGGCAAAACGGCAAATGTCCCCCAACACCGCACCGGCCTCCACCGAGGCCAACTGGTCACGGTCGCCAAGGAAAATCACCCGAGCCTGGTCGGGCAGCGCGGCAATCAGGCGCGCCATCATCGGCAGATCGACCATCGAGGCCTCATCCACCACCAACACATCCAAATGCAGCCGGTTGCCGCGGTGATAGCGCATGCGCTGGCTGTTCGGCTGCGCCCCCAACAAACGGTGCAGCGTCGCCGCCTCGGTCGGGAACAGCGCCTGCTGCGCCGGGGCCAGCGCCAGCTGACGGCTGGCGCTGCCGAGCGACTCCGTCAGGCGCGCCGCCGCCTTGCCGGTCGGCGCCGCCAGCTGAATGCGCAAGCGGGCGCTTTCATCGAGTTGCACCAGCGCCGCCAACAGTTTGGCGACGGTGGTGGTTTTACCGGTGCCCGGCCCGCCGGAAATGACCGCAATGCGCCGCGTTGCAGCCACCGCTGCGGCGATTTTCTGCCAGTCGGGCTCGTCGCTCGCCGCGCCGAACAAGCGATCGAGAATGGCACGCAGCTCCGCCTCCGGCACCGCCAGCGATTCGCCTTCACCGCCGATAAACGCCGCCACTTCGCCTTCGTTTTGCCACATGCGCTGCAGATATAAACGCGGCCCGCGCAGCACCAGCGGCGTAGCGCCGCTGCCGTCTCCGACCGCCGCACTGGCCGCCAAACGCTGTTGCCAACGCGCGCTATCCGGTCGCCCGGCGGCTTCCCACATCGCCAGCGCCAGCGCCGGCTGGCGCCCTTCAAACAGGGTGTCTGCCTGCAGTTGATCCAGCATCAAGCAGACGTGACCGGCCCCCGCCTCTGCGCTCAGGCAGGCAGCGGCCAGCAAAATATCGGGTTCGTCTTCGCTCGCCACCACGCGGGCAAACTGCACGTCCAGCGGCCGCAGCGCGCCAAGCGCCACCGCCTGCTCCAGCAGTGCGATCATGATTCTTCCTCCGCCGCCGCAGCTTCGCCGCTGAACAAGCGATCCATTCCCGCCACCAGCTCAAATTCGGGGAGACAGGTGAAAATGCCGTTGCCCGGGTGCGCCGCATCCACGCCGCGCAGGAACAGATAAATCACCCCGCCGAAGTGGCGCCGGTAATCATAATCCGGCAGCCGATGACGCAGATAGCGATGCAACGCCAGCGTGTAGAGCTGGTATTGCAGATCGTAACGATGCTCCGCCATCGCCTGCTCCATCGCCGGCCGGGTATAAGCGCTGCTGTCTTCCCCCAGCCAGTTGGACTTGTAGTCCAGCAGGTAGTATTTGCCCTGCCAACAGAACACCAGGTCGATAAAGCCTTTCAACATGCCCTGCACCTGATGGAAATCCAGCGCCGGGCAGCGAGCGGAAAGCGGATCGTAACGCTTCACCAGAGCATCGAGCTCCTGCGCCTGCAACAGCCGGTTAATCGGCAAATAGAACTGCAACTCCGCCTGCTTGTGCTGCGGCGTTAGCGCCGCCAGCGTCACGCCGCTGCCATCGAGCGGCGTGTTGAGCAACACCTGCATCCACGTCAGCAAAATCGGCTGCCAGTGTTCAGCGAACCCTTGCTGTTGCAGCTGTTCCAGCAGCCACTGTTCGTCGAGCGGCTGGGTGAAGTCCAGCGTTTCAAACAGGCTGTGCAGGAAGGTGCCGGGCGTCGCGCCGCGCGGGAAGGTATGCGGTGTAAGCGCTGGCTCACTTTCTTCCCCCCGCTCGCCGGCGGCGTCGATATCCAGACGCGGCAGCAGATCCTGCATCAGGCTCGCGCCGTGCTGCTGCAAACCGGTATAGCTGGTCACCCGCCAAAAATCCTGGATCCGCCGGGTAAAGCTTTTCGCCGCCAGCGCTTCGGCCAACGCCGTCTGGGGCTGCCAGGGCGCTTCGTCCGGCGATTCAACCAGCGACAGCGCAATGCCGCCACCCGCCAATTGCTGCAGGCGCTCCTGCAGATACACGGCGTCGCCGGGCTGCCCGCCCTGCACCAGATAACCTAATGCGCTGCGGTGCAGATCGGTATCGCCCTGCTTCTTGCGCGTGCCCTGGAACAACGGCGCGATGCCGATGCTGCAGTGGTACACCGAGCGGGTCAGCGCCACGTACAGCAGACGCAGGTCTTCCGCCAAGCGCTCCTCCTCCGCCCAGGCCTGGCTCTCTTCATTGGCATCGAGATCCAGCAACGCCTGGAAACTGTGGCGATCGTGATACAGCGCCTGCTGCTGCTGGCGGAAATTGCCGACGAACGGCAACCACACCAGATCGAACTCCAGCCCCTTGGACTTGTGAATAGTGATCACCTGCACCAGATGCCGGTCGCTCTCCAGCCGCAGCTGCTGATTGTCGGACTGGCGATTGGGCTGGGCGATCTGCTGCGCCAGCCAGCGTACCAGCGCATGCTCGCTGTCGAGCTGCGCCGCCGCTTCCTGCAACAGCTCTCCCAGATGCAGCACATCGGTCAAACGCCGCTCGCCGCCGGGGCTGGCCAACAGGTTCTCCGCCAGCTGGCGCGCTTTCATCACCTCGCTCAGCATCGGCAATACGCCGCGGCGCAGCCAAAGCGTGCGGTAATTATCGAATTCGTTAACCAGCGCGTCCCAGGCGCGCTCATCGCGGCTCAGGCCGTCCAGCGTCGGCGCATCCAGCCCCATCAGCCCGGTGGCCATAGCGCTGCGCAGCGTGCGTTCCTGCTCCGGCGCCAACACCGCCTGCAGCAACCACAGCAGGTCTTTGGCTTCCGGGGTGTCGAACACGCTGTCGCGGTTGGACAGGTAGACCGACGGAATGGACAATGCGCTTAGCGCATCACGCACCAACGCCGCTTCATTCCGGCTGCGCACCAGCACCGTAATATCGGAGGCTTGTACTGGCCGAGATTCCTTGCCGCCATGCAGCCGCGCCAGCCCCTGCTGCCCGGCGCTAAGCCAGTCGCGAATTTGCGTGGCGCACAGGCGCGCCATCAGCTGTTGGTAATCGCTTACACCCGCGCCTTCTCCCTGCTGCAGCCAGAACTGCATCGCCGGTTGCGGCTTGCCGTGCAGCTCAAACGCCAGCCCTTGGTTCTTTTCCGCCGCGTTGACCTCGATAAAGGGGATTTGGCCGAACAGGAAAGGTTTTTCTACCTGAGAAAACAGGTGATTGACGCTGGCGACCATCGACGGCGACGAGCGCCAGTTGGTCTCCAGCGTATAGTGGGCGCTCACCTCTGAACGCGCACGCATGTAGGTGAAGATGTCGGCGCCGCGAAAGGCGTAAATAGCCTGCTTGGGATCGCCGATCAACAGCAGGCCGCAATCGGGCCGGCCGACGTAAAGCTTTTGGAAAATACGGTATTGCTGCGGATCGGTATCCTGGAATTCATCGATCATCGCCATCGGGTAACGCTGGCGGATCGCCTGCGCCAGCTGTTCGCCACCGCCGCTTTGCAGGGCGCCGTCCAACCGGCTGAGCAGGTCGTCAAAACCCAACTCGGCGCGCTGGCGCTTTTCCTGCTGAATGGAGGTGCGGATTTCGCTGAGGGCACGCGCCATGATTAAATCACGCAACGTCAACGGCTCATCGAACAGCTCGTCGATCGCTGTAAACAGCGCATGGCGCGGCGGTTCGCCTTTCTTGGTCTTCTCCAACAGCACCGACTGGCGAAACTTGTCCAACTCCTTCGGCAACTGGTAATCCTGGGTTTCCTGCCCGCTCCATTCGCCGACCTTGTTCAGCCAGTTCGGCAGGTGCTTGCTGCTGTAGCTGCGCTTATCGACGCCGGACTGAGCGATCAATGCCTCCAGATCGCCCGCCGCCGCCCGCCATTGCGCCTTGATGGCGTCGATGCGCGCAACGATCTGCTCATGGCGCATCAATACGGTTTCTTCGTCTTTCGGCGGCCGACGCAGCGCCGGCGCTTCGCCGTGCAGATAACCGGAAAGATCTGCCAGCAACGCTTCCGGGCCGCTCCACTCCTGGCTGATCGCACGCGCCACGCCCAGCGGCAACGGATAGCAATGACGGCGCCAGAAATCTGCACAGGCCTGCCGCCGCAGCGGCAATTCGTCTTGCACCAGCGTTTGTTCAAACAGCATGCCGGACTCGAAGGCGTTATGGGTCAACATCCGTTGGCAAAAACCGTGGATGGTGTAGATCGCCGCTTCGTCCATTTGCCGCTCCGCCGCCAGCAACTGTGAGGCGGCGTCGCTCAAATCGTCGATTTCTTCCATCAATTCGATAAATAGCAGATTTTTGCATTCTGCGTCTTTACCGCGCACGCAGGCGATGCGCAGCCCGTGAATATTGTCGCGGATGCGCCCGCGCAGCTCCTCGGTGGCGGCCTCGGTAAAGGTCACCACCAGGATTTCTTCGACCGTCAGCGGACGGGAAAACGCTGCTTCACCGCCCAACCCCAGCAGCAAACGCAGATACAGCGCGCCGATGGTGAAGGTTTTGCCGGTGCCCGCCGACGCCTCGATCAGGCGTTCGCCGAACAGCGGTAACGTCAGCGGCTCCAGCCTTTGCGGGGCGATTTCCGTCATGGCGTCGCCACTTTGCGCGGCAGGATCTGCTGCAATGCAGAGGCGTTCGGATAGGTGACCCAATCCTTAGGCGCCGCGTAATCCGCTTTGTCTTGCCCGCTGCCACTGACCTGCGACAGCACCGTCAGCCCTTGCGGCTGGATCACCGCCTGATGGAAATAATCCGCCAGTTTGGCCGGCGTCAGCTGTTGCACCTGCGCGATCAGCTTTTGCCGGGTATCGAAAGCGAAATTGCCGCGGTCGAAATCGTTGGCGAACCGGCTGGCTTCCTCACTCAACGTTTGCGGCCGCTGCTTCAGTTCATTGATCAGCGCCTGTTTGTATTGCTCAAAATCGGCCTCGCTCATTTCACGCAGACGCTTCTCGGTTTTCGGGTAGAAATCCTGATAGCGCTGGTACAGGTAGGCCGGCTGCTTGCTGTTGCTCTGCAGCAGGAAGCCGACGCCCCACTGGCGCCCCACCGACATCGGGAAGGCGAAGACCGCATACCCCAATTGCTCCTGGGTGCGCAGTTGGCTGTAGAACCACGGCTGAATGATCTGCCCCAGCAACGAGCTGTAGGCCATGCCGGTCACTTCGTCGTAGCCGGTCGGCACGTAGACCGCCGCCAGCGCCGAATCGGTGCTGCTGCCCACCTGTTGCAGGTTGGCCAGCTGATTCTTGTCCACCACCACGTCTTCGCCGTGCCACCATTCGATGCCGGTACAGCCCAGGCGATGTTTCAGCGTCGACGCCAGCGTATCGACCTGTTGCTTGCTCATGTTGCCCACCACCAACAGCTCCGGCGTGGCCTCGGCCAGCAGGCTGTCGCGATAGGCCAGCACGTCTTTCAGCGTCAGCGTCTTCAGCACCTCGCGGCGCTCGCTGCGCTCGGAGTACGGCACGCGTGAAATCATTTGCACCGGCTGAATGGCCAGCTCGAACGCCTTGCCCTTCTCGGCGGCGTCCAACTGCTCCAGATACCAGGACTTGGCCTGCGCCAGCTGATCTTCCGTCGGCGTGAAGCTGGAATAGCCCTCGATCAGCGCCGTCAGCAACTGCGGCAGACGCTGGGTAAAGCCGTTGGCGTTAAACATCAGGCCGTTATTCGGTGAGGTCGAGAAACTCAACCCGCCGACCGACGCCTGATAACTCAGTTGATCCAGCGCGAGACCGGCCAGATAATCCGTCAGCGAGAACAATACCTGGTTGCGCGCGGAATCCATGGTTTTGGCGTTGCGGAAAGCGACGGTGACGTCGGCCTTCGGCTCGTCGGCAAAGTAGCGGCTCGGCATGTACAGCACGCGCAGACCGGGTTTATCCACCACCATTTCCGGCTTTTTGAACTCGTGCGACGGCTTGGTCAGGGTAAAGTCATCTGGAATGTACGGGTTGAGCGCCGGTAATGACAGGGAAATGCCGCTGCCCAGTTGCTGCCACTGCGTGAAACGCTGCGGCGTGATTTTGTCGACCTGGTAAGGCGCATTGACGAAATAGGCCGTCTTGTTGTGTGGTTCATCCGGGCTGACGAACCAGATGCGCGCATTTTGCGGCGTCATGGCGTCCAGGCGTTCGGCGATCGCCTTAGGATCATAGCGATCGGCCAGGTAAGGCGCGTCCAGCGCATGCTCAACCGGCACGCGCAGCATGGTGTCTACCAGCCATTCGATATAGTCCATGTCGCGCGTGATCGACGGATAGCGGAAGTCCAGGTTCAGAACATGCGAGATTTCATCGAAGTAGCTCTGCTTGATGCCTTCGCTGCGCAGCATTTTCAGGTAATTGAAGATGGCGGCGACGACCTCGTCGCGCTTGGCCAGGCCTTTGTCGGTCAGGGAAACGCTGATGGCGAAGACGCCGCCGTTGCGATCCACCATCGGATCGGCGCCGGCATTGATGGCGTCCGCCAACCCCTGTTTCTGCAGCCAGTCGGACAGCGTGTTCTTGCTGCGGTTGCCGATCAGGTAGCTGATGTAGGTATCGGTTTTGCTGCGAAACGCGGCGCTGTTGTTATCGATGCGAAACTCGATCTTCAGCTGCTTGCGCGGTTGCGCCGGGACATAGTGAATGATGATGCCTTGCTGTTCCGGCGTGACGGCCGGCACGGTGATCGGCGGCACGCTGGCGTCGTGATTCGGCACGCGGCCAAAGGTTTTCGCCGCAATGTCAGCCAGCTGCGACAGCGGCTGATTGCCGTACAAAACGCCCATCATCAGGTTGGCGGAATAGTAGCGCTTATAGAAGCCGGTCAATTCATCGTGCAGCTTGCTGTCCGGCTTGTCTTTCAGCGTGTCGAGATTGCCGCCGGAGAAGCGCGCGCTTGGGTGCGCCGGGTTAAGAGTTTCCGCGCCGACCTGCGCCATACGCATGCCGTCGCGCGAACGCGCCATCGTCAATTCGGCATTCACCGCGTTGCGCTCGCGATCGGCGTTGCCCGGATCGAGCAGCGGCTCGGCAATGGCGTCGGCCATGCGATCGACCGCCGGCTCCAACGCGTCATTTTCCACTTCCAGATAGAAGGCGGTGCGATAAGAGGCCGTACTGGCGTTGTGGCTGCCGCCATGCTTTTTCAGGAATTCGGACAGGTTTTCCGGCTCTGGATAGCGTTTGGAGCCCATCAGCACCATATGCTCCAGATAGTGCGCCAACCCCAGTTGGCTGTTCGGATCTTCGAGAGAACCGACCGGCAACGCCAGCGCCGCCAGCGACTTCGGCGCCTGGGCGTCTGACACCAGCAGCACCGTCATACCGTTAGCCAGCTTGATCGCCTCGTACTGGCGCGGATCGTGCTCGCTCTTGTTGATCTTCTCCGCCAGCGGTTGCCATCCTTGCGCGGCCCAACTCAACGGTGCCCAACACATAGCCAATAATACCAGCCCGGCGATACGGGCCAACTGTCTGCGCATATCCAAAATAAACCCCTATTCCGACGTCGCTACGCCCACTCCCTGACGTTGGCGACGTGCATCAAAATCACATAACCAAATCTGTACTCGCCGAGTTCTCCGCCAGTATGTCGGCCTGAGAAACGGCGGGTATATGCCTGTACGTTATGTAAGACCGGGAATCACCCCAATGGTTGAATATAACCTTCGTTATTTTTACCACCTCGCGCCGCACAGCACCACCGGGGGATTGTTACCCCAGGTTATGTCGCGCTACCGGCAGCAGATAACGCTCTGTTTCGGCCAGTATTTGCGCTAAGTAGTCATTGTCTAACTGTCGGAACACTCGCTGCACGTAGGGATCTTCCCCTTCGCCGGGAATGCGCTGATCGCCCTGCCAGGCCTGCAGCAATTTGGCGCGGGCCTTAATTTGCGCTTCTTCCTCCCAGTCGATTTGCTGTGTTTCCGGCTGATAGCACTGACTCAGCCATGCCCAGCCGCTCTTGTTCAGCAGCAACAGCGGCTGACACAAACCGCGCTGATAGCCCGCCAGCAGTTCCGCCAGCTGCACCTGCGCATCTTCAGGCGCCAGCGCGGCAAAGCGCCAGGCGGAGTTCTTGCGGCCGTAAATGCGGCTCTCGCCGGTGCCGCCGGCGCAGCAGTACACCAGATGCTCCAACCACAGCAATATGCCGTCCACCGCCGATAGCGTGGCGGGCCGCCAGCGCAGCAGGCCGTCATCCTGCACCTGATGCAGCCAGCCGCTGAGGCGCACGCCGGCTATCTCGATATCCAGCTCCAGGCTATGGCTCTGTGTGCGCTCCGCACGCACCTGCTCGGCCAGTTCGCTCATCTCTTCCTGCTGCTTTTGCCAATAGATTTCGCCGAAAGCGCCATAAGGCAAGCCGCCGGCGGCGCGCACCCGCTGGAATAGCCGCTCGGGATCGTCGCCGTCGATCAGGGTATTCAGCAGTTGGCTGTTGAATTGGTAGCGGCTGAGATTATCCAGCGTGAAGGGCTCTTCGTCCGGCAGTTCGGTCTCCTCCAGGATGAAACTGACGCCCAACCGCAGCTGGAAGAAGGCGCGAATCGGATGACGGTAAAACCGCAGCAGCTCATCCAACGAGACCTGCTGCAACGCTTCGGCGGGCAGCGGTTGGTTAAAGGCCGGATGCGCCGCGCCGCGCCCGTCGGCGGCGGGCAACCACTCGGCGGCATAGCTTTGCTCCTCCGAGCCCGGCAAGAAATTCTCGGCGGCGAACGGCATGCGCGTGTGCCACGTCAACAAGTGCTCGCCAACCCGTTGGGCGCTGTCGTCCGCGCTGAGCTCTTCATCTCCCGGCAGACAATAGCTTTGTTCGAGGTACTCCAGCAGCTCGGTCACCAATACCGAAGGATAGCGCGGGCTGTTGTCTTGGATGGAACGGCCGATGAAGCTGATATACAGCCGCTGTTGCGCGGACAGAATCGCCTCCAGGAACAGATAGCGGTCGTCATCGCGGCGGCTGCGGTCACCGCGTTTGACCTGTTGCGCCATCAGATCGAAGCCCAGCGGCGGCAGCGTGCGCGGATACACGCCGTCGTTCATACCCAGCAGGCACACCACCTTGAACGGAATGGAGCGCATAGGCATCAGCGTGCAGAAGTTGATTTGCCCGGCGAGGAAGCGCTGGCTGATGCGCTCCTGATCGAGCCGCGCCGCCAGATCGTCGCGCAGAATGGTCAACGGCACCTCATCGGGATAGCGGGCCGCCAGGCCAAAATTGATGGCCTGCTGCCATTGCTGCTCGATCAATGCCAGCACCACTTCGGTGTCGCTGTCCGCAACAAAGAAAGCATCCAGCAGTTGCCGGCACAGCGGCAGCCACGCGTCGAGCGAGCGCGCCTCGCTCAAGATTTGCCGCCAATGGCTGAGCTGCGCCAGCAGATCCGCCAGTTGTCCCGCCAGTTCGGCGACCAATCCGCTCGACTCGTCGTAAGGCAAAATGCCCTGCCAATCGCCGGCATTGCTGTCCATCGCGTAGCCGAGCAGCATGCGCGTAATGCCGAAGCGCCAGGTATGCTGGCCAGTGGCGGGCAGATCCAGTTCGCGCACGTTATCGTCGTCCAAGCCCCAGCGTACGCCGGATTCACCCACCCAATGACGCAGCAGGCGTAACCCCTCTTCGCCAATGGCGAAACGGGCGGCCAGGGCCGGCACCTCCAGCAGCGCCAGCACCTGCTCCGAAGTAAAGCGGCTTTGCGGCAGATCGAGCAGAGAAATGAACGCCTGCAGCGCCGGATGTGCCTGGCGTGCCTTACGATCGGAAATGGCGAACGGCAGGTAGCGCTCGGCGGGGGCATTGCCGAACACCGCCTGAATGTAAGGCGTGTAGCTGTCGATATCCGCCACCATCACGATGATATCCCGTGGCGTCAACGAGGGATCCTCCGCCAGCATGGTCAGCAGCCGATCGTGCAATACCTCCACTTCCCGCTGCGGGCTGTGACAGGCGTGCAGGCTGAGGGAACGGTCTTGCGGATCGAGCGGGCGCTTGCTGAAGCTGCTTTCCAGCGTATCCGCCGTAATGCCGATTACCGCATGGTCTTCCAGCTCCAGCATATCGCGCTGAACGGCGTGCAGCATGGTATCGGCCGGGATATCGACAAAGGCGTCGACCTCTTGCGCCCCCTCCATCTGCGACAGCAAATAGAGGTGATCGCGCCCCAGCTTACCCCAGGAGGCCAGCAGCGGGTTGCTGAGCTGCTGCTGCCCTTCGGCGTCAAACAGATGCGCCGCGTCGCCAGGCTCGCGAAACAACCCCTGTTCGCGCGCCTGATGGTAGTGACGACGCTTGCGGCTCTGCAAGCGGGCCAGGAAAGCGTAATCCTGAATGTCGCCCCAATAGTAGCGGCAGGGGTTGGTGAACATCAGGTGGATATCGATATGCCGCCCCAGCGCCTGCAGCGCCTCCAGATAAACCGGCGGCAGCGCTGAAATACCGCAAATAAACACCCGCGGCGGCAAGCTGGCTGGACACGTTGTCGCCTGCTCCAGCGCGTGGATAAAGCGACTGTACAAATTGGCGCGATGCCATTCAGGCTGCCCCAGCTCGCGCGTGTATTCCACCAGGCGCACCCAGAGCGGCGCCTGCCATTGCTGCGCCTCCGCCAGACCGTCGATGCGCTCGCCGCGCTGCCAGCTCTCCAGCCACTGCGGGCGATAAACCAAGTATTGGTCGAACAGGTCAGCTACCCGGCCGGCCAACTGATGGATTTTACGCTTGTCGCCGTCATCGGTCAGATAGTGCTGCAGCGGCGCGAACGCCGGCTGGGTCAGCATCTCCGGCAGCAGCCACATCAACTTCCAGGTCATGGCGTCCTTGCTGAAGGCGCTCTCTTTCGGGATATCCGGCAATACCCGGGTGAACATGTCCCAAATGAAGGTCGCCGGCAGCGGAAACGCGACATTGGCGGCGATGCCGAACTGTTCCGCCAGTTGCATTTGCAGCCATTGCGCCATGCCGGGGCTCTGCACCAGTACCACTTCCTGTTGAAAAGGATCGGCCAACGGATCTCTGGCTATCAGCGCGCTGGTCAGCGTTTTCAATAAATCCAGCTGATTGGAATGATAAACCGTGAACATGAAGGCTCCTTTAAAACAAGATACGTACCGGCTCAAAAACGGGTGCAATACCAGCGGCTCAGCGTCGCCCACTGCCGCTGCGGCGTTTGTATACTGGCCGTCAATCGGCGGCACCCCACATCAGCACCCTCGAGCGCCGTCTCGCGTCGCCAGCCTTCCGGCGGCGGTTCAGCATCGAACCGCCCAGTGACGGCAAACGCTTCAAGCTGCTGGTGCGCCAATATCCAGGCTTGCCGGTAGTGCCACTGGCGCTGGAACGACTGCAACAGCACCTGATGATACTGTAACAAGCCAAGCAGCGACACCGAGAACAGCAAAGCCGCCACCAGCACCTCCGGCAAACTGAAGCCGTTGCGGGATATCCGCCGTACGCGAGCATTAGCCGTCACAGTCGGCCAGCCTTTTCTCGGGGCAAAAATCCAGCCGGCCACCGGGCTGCGCCAAGATCCTGCTGGCAACCTCCGCCCCCTCAAACGCACCCAACTGATAAAGCCATAACGGCTCACCGCCGCGCATCTCGCCCCGGCCGCGCACCATCACTACGCCCGCTCTGGCAGATAACCGGGCGCAGGCCGTCAGTTCCGCGCGTTGCCGGCATGACCAGGCCCCTGTAGCCAAATCGGCGCGTGGCCAGCGCTGGATCATGCCCCAACTCAGCGCCGAAGCGGCCTGATTGTAAGCCTGGAGGTAACGTTGCTGATCGGCCGCCAGCAACAGAGCGTTGTCCAATTGCCGATGCTGAGCATTGAGCAACATCAGCCCCAACGCCAGCAGCAACATCACCGCCGCCAGGGTGCTGCCGCCTTGCTGAGTACGCCGGTTCATGGCAACGCCGCCATCTCAACGCTCCCGTTCAGGCTGCGCCCGATACGCGCATCGCCGACAGAGCGCCCCGCCAGGCTCAAACGGGCCAACACGGCCCCGTGCTCCCCCCGTTCGATCGCCACATGAAACCGCTCAATGCGCACTTCGTCACGATCGAGCAACCGCTCCCAGCCGCCGCCATCGCATTGGTTTACGCCGCGCTGCCCTTCCAAGCCGCCATTACGCAGCCGATAACCGAAGTAGCCCGCATCTTCACCCGACGTGAGCCATTGCCCGCTGCGCGTGATGTCGTAGGCGACGATGACGCAGCTCCCCGCCGCCTCTCCCGCTGCCTGACCGATCAACAGCGGACGCCCGGCGCACTGTCCGGCGCAAAAACCGGCGCGGCGCAGGTCTTTCTCGATGTTGAACGCCAGCTGCCGCAGCGTTGACTCCAGCCGGAAATGCTGGCCGACGGCCACGTTTTGCTGGCGCAGCAGCGGGTAGGTTTTCGCCGCGCCGAGCGCGATCACGCTGCCGAACACCAGTGCCAGCATCACCTCCGGCAAAGTAAAACCGCGTTCTAAGGTCAACATAGCCCGATGCCCCTTATCCGATGCCCTTCGCTGCACAAACGCAGCCTTCCCCGCACGGACAGCACCAGCCGCAGGCCGCCAGCATCGTTACTGAGAAGAATGTGCCCCGCCTGGGCGGTATTGCGCAAACCGTAAAACCCGATCTCTTTGCCGGTGTAGCCCCTCAAAACGACGTCGGGATAAGGCGATGAAAAGACCGGCCCCTCGGCGGAAGCGCAATCCGGCGGCGGCGCACCACCGCCCAGGCACCAGGGGGCGCCGTGCTTGAACCACAGCAGCGTCGTGCGGTTGCGCCCGTTAGCCTCCGCCTGCAATCGCAGTAAAAACGCCAGCAGCTGCTGGCCGGTGTGCTCCAGCCGCAGCGCTTGCTGATGGTGGCGCCATTGGCCGACGCCCCAACCGGTGAGCATGCCGGCGATCAGGAGCACCGCCAGCAGCTCAATCAGCGTCATGCCGCGCTGGCAATCGTCGATGTTCGAAAGCGTATTTTCGTTCATGCGGCCAGTGTACGGAGGGCCACAAGGCGGTAAAGCCGTATGCGCAAGCCTTGCGGCAAGCTGCGCAAGGTTTTTTCTGTAGCGACAAGTGGCGACAATAAAATGCGGCGCGGCGCGCAATGCGGATAAAAAAAGGGGGCGCAATCGTGCGCCCCCTGGTGTGATGCGGTTAAGGTCAGATCGCGACCGGCGCCTTGATGGCCGGATGCGGATCGTAACCTTCGATCTCGAAGTCTTCGAAGCGGTAATCGAACAGCGAAGCCGGCTTGCGTTTGATCACCAGCTTCGGCAACGGGCGCGGTTCACGCGTCAGCTGCAGCTGAGTCTGCTCCATGTGATTGCTGTACAGGTGAGTATCGCCACCGGTCCAGACGAAGTCGCCCACTTCCAGATCGCACTGCTGCGCCATCATGTGCACCAACAGCGCATAGCTGGCGATGTTGAACGGCAGGCCAAGGAACACGTCGCAGGAACGCTGGTACAGCTGGCAAGAGAGCTTGCCGTCCGCCACGTAGAACTGGAAGAACGCGTGGCACGGCGCCAGCGCCATCTGGTCCAGCTCGCCGACGTTCCAGGCGGAAACGATGATGCGGCGCGAGTCCGGATCTTGCTTCAACTGTTGGAGCACGTTGCTCAGTTGATCGATCTGACGGCCGTCCGCCGCGCCCCAGGCGCGCCACTGTTTGCCGTAAACCGGGCCGAGATCGCCGTTTTCGTCGGCCCACTCGTCCCAAATGGTGACCTTGTTGTCACGCAGGTAGGCGATGTTGGTATCGCCGTTCAGGAACCATAACAGCTCATGAATGATCGAACGCAGGTGACATTTCTTGGTGGTCACCAACGGGAAACCTTCCTGCAAATTGAAACGCATCTGGTGGCCGAAAATCGACAACGTGCCAGTGCCGGTACGGTCGGCTTTAGGGGTGCCCTCGGTGAGCACCTTGTTCATCAAATCCAGATACTGTTTCATTTGTCCCTCACGACACTTGTTGCTGCGGGCGACGACGGTACGCCCAAATCATCATAATAACACCGGCCACCACCATTGGGATGGACAGGATCTGCCCCATGCTGATCACGCCGTCAAACAGGCCGAGCTGAGCATCCGGCTGGCGGAACGCTTCGACGATGATGCGGAATGCGCCATAACCGATCAGGAACAGGCCCGATACGGCGCCCATCGGCCGCGGCTTGCGGATGAACAGGTTCAGAATGATAAACAGCACCACGCCTTCCAGCAGCAGCTCATACAGCTGCGACGGATGGCGCGGCAGCACGCCGTACTGATTCAGCAGCGGCAGCAGGGAAGGATCGGCGGCGGCGAGAGCCACGTCTTCGCTGCGCGAGCTTGGGAACAACATCGCCCAAGGGGTGTCGGTGGTCACGCGGCCCCATAGCTCGCCGTTGATAAAGTTGCCGAGGCGGCCGGCGCCCAAACCGAACGGAATCAAAGGCGCGATAAAATCGGAAACCTGGAAGAAGGTGCGCTTGGTGCGGCGAGCGAACCAGAACATCACCAGAATCACCCCCATCAAACCGCCGTGGAACGACATGCCGCCATCCCAGACCTTGAACAGATAGAGCGGGTTATCCAGGAACAGCGGCAGGTTGTAGAACAGCACATAGCCTACGCGGCCGCCGACAAATACGCCCAGGAAACCGGCGTAGAGCAGGTTTTCCACTTCATCTTTGGTCCAGCCGCTACCCGGCTTGTTGGCGCGGCGCACCGCCAGCCACATGGCAAAAACAAAGCCGACCAGGTACATCAGGCCGTACCAATGCAGAGAAACCGGGCCAATGGAGAAAATGACCGGATCAAATTTAGGAAACGCCAGATAGCTATTGCTCATCTATCACCACAACATGTCTGTTATTTTTCCCCATGCGGGGGCGGCAGGTGCCAAACGGCGACGCAGGTTATCCCACGCCCTTCAAGCGGCAGCGTTGACCGCTGCGGTTTGCAGGGCGACGAGCATGCGCCGCGCTGAGGTTGCGCATCATAACATAGGCTTAACGCGGTCCGGTCCGGCTGAGCGGGAAAAGTTCTGTAAAAAATTACCGCCTGCGGCGGTTATCTGCCGCCGCGAATCAACCCGCCCATGCCGCGTCGTTCCATAAAAGCCGCCACCAAATGGCGCACTTCGGTGGTCATTTGGGTGTTCAACACCCGGTGCGCCAGCACTTCGGCGTCGGACAGCTCGATATGCCGCAGCAGGTATTTGATGCGCGCCACGCTGCGGCCGTTCATGCTCAGATTGCGGTAGCCCATGCCCACCAGCAACAGCGCGCCCATGGGATCGCCGGCCAGTTCGCCACACAGGCTAAGCTGCAACCCCGCCGCCTTCCCCTGTTCGGCGATCAGCTTAAGCACCTGCAGCATCGCGGGATGCAGGCTGTCATACAGCGAAGCCACCCGGGTGTTGTTGCGATCCACCGCCAACAGATACTGGGTTAAATCGTTGGTGCCAACCGAGATGAAGTCAACGCGCCCGGCCAAATGCGGGATCAGGAAAATCATCGACGGCACTTCCAGCATCACGCCGATTTTCGGTTTCGGTATCCCGTAGCCGAGCACCTCTTCCACCTCACGCCCGGCGCGGTCAATCAGGCGTTTGGCCTCGTCGACCTCTTCCAGGCTGGTGACCATCGGCAGCAGAATGCCCAGATTGCCGGTGCCGGCATTGGCGCGCAGCATGGCGCGTACCTGAATCAAAAAAATTTCCGGCTGATCCAGGGTGATACGGATGCCGCGCCAGCCCAGGCAAGGGTTCTCCTCACTGATCGGCATATAGGGCAGTTGCTTGTCGGCACCGATGTCTAAGGTGCGCAGCGTGACCGGTTTGCTCGGGTAAAGCTGCAGCATGCCCTGGTACTGCGCGACCTGCTCCTCTTCGGAAGGGAAGCCGCTTTGCAACATGAACGGGATTTCGGTGCGGTATAGCCCCACGCCATCCACTCGGCCGCCCAACAGCTGCTCATGTTCCGGGCTGAGACCGGCGTTCAGCATCACCTGAATGCGTTCGCCGCTTTTCAGCTGCGCCGGTTGCTCGACGTCATCTTCCGCCAGTTTGCTCAGCTCCAGCTCTTCGCTGATCAGCCGCTGATATTCCTGCACCAACACCGGCTCAGGATCGACCAGCAGTTCGCCGCGATAACCGTCGACGATCAGCAGCCGTTGGCTGAGCAGAGAAGGTTGGATGTCGGCGCCCATCACCGTCGGCACCCCCATCGCCCGCACCAAAATCGCCGCATGCGAGTTGGCGGCGCCGTCGCGCACCACCACGCCGACCAGGCGATCCTGCGGCACCTCGGCCAGCAATGTCGCGGTCAGTTCATCCGCCACCAGCACGAAACGCGCCGGCCACTGGGTGGCACCCTGAGTGGTGTCGTCGAGATGGAACAGCAGGCGCTGGCCGAGCGCGCGCAGGTCGCTGCCGCGCTCGCGCATGTAGGTGTCCTGCAATTTGGCGAACTGCTCGGCAAAGGCTTCTATCACCTGTTTCACCGCCCACTCCGCCACTGAACCGTTGTCGATTTCGGCGAACAGTTCGCGCTTGAGGCGGGCGTCGTTTAACAGGTGAGAATAAAGATCGAAGATCGCCGCGCTCTCTTTTTGCGAGCTGGCAGCAAAACGCTTGCTGAAACGGCGAAATTCCGCGCCGGCCTCTTCCAGCGCCAGCGTCAAGCGCTCGCGTTCGCTGGCGGTGTCCAGCGTCGACGCGCGGTAAACCTGATCGAGCGACGGTTGGCTGCTGTCCTGCCACCCTTCCGCTACGGCTACGCCTGGCGAGGCCGCCAGCGCGCGCACGCGCGTTTGGCGATACTGGCCGAAAATAGCATTCAACTGCGATTGTGAAAGGATCCCGGCCATCTGCGTGGCCAGAGTCACCATGAATGACTCTTCGCTTTCGTCGAACTGGCGCAGCTCACGCTGCTGCACCACCAACACCCCCAACAGCTGGCGCCGATGAATGATCGGCACCCCAAGGAAGGATCGGAAGCGATCCTCTTTCACCTGCGGAACGTATTTGAAGCTGGGGTGGCTTTGGGCATCGGCCAGGTTGATGGGCTCGGCCCGGCGGCCGACCAACCCGACGACGCCCTCGTCAAACGCCAATGCGATAGTGCGCCCGCGCGGCTTTTTCAGCCCGCGCGTGGCCATCAGGTAATAGCAGCGACGGTCATTATCCGCCAGGTAGATGGAACAGACTTCAGTGTCCATCGCCAGACAGGTTTCATTGACCAGCAGATCCAGCGCATCCGTCAGACTGGCCGCCGCGGCCACCTTCTCTACAATTTCTCGCAAGCGCGTGAGCATAGTCTGCTTAACTTAACCTCTCTTTCGGCGATAAGCGGGAGCCTGCCGCGGCGCCGCTTGCTCTTGCATCGGCATCACGGTCACGGCGAATTCTTTCATCACCCGGCGGTAGACGTCGCGTTTAAACGACACCACCTGGCGCACCGGATACCAGAAGCTCACCCAGCGCCAACCGTCGAACTCCGGCGTGCTGCTGCGCTGCATGTTGATATCAGCGTCATTGCACAATAGCTGCAACAAAAACCATTTTTGCTTTTGGCCGATACAAACCGGCTTTGTGTCCCAACGCACCAAACGTTTCGGCAATTTATAGCGCAACCAGTTGCGGGTCGAAGCCAGGATGCGCACATCCTTTTTATTCAGCCCCACTTCTTCGAACAGCTCACGGTACATCGCCTGCTCCGCAGTTTCACCAGGGTTAATCCCACCTTGGGGAAACTGCCAGGAGTGCTGACCGTAACGGCGGGCCCATAAGACCTGCCCCTGACGATTACAGATTACGATACCAACATTCGGGCGGTAGCCATCATCATCGATCACCGGACTACCTCGATAAGCTTAAATTCGCATAGATATCCTGATTGTTTCACACAAGCTACAGGCGGTAAACCACTGCTTTACGGTGCTGCGGGCCGGATAACATTGGGATAACTCACAGATATTGGCAAAGTTATAAACATACCCCAGCATTTCAGAGCGGTTTTATTCACTTTTTCTGTGGATAGGTGTGTGCAGAACTCGAGGGATAAGCCGGTAAAACTCTCAAACCCTAAAATCGACCTTTATCGCCAAAAACATACATTAATTTTAAAAACAAAAAGTTAACCAATGACCCGCAGTTATGTACAGGGCAAAAATGTGATCTATGCACGGTAAGGATCTTACCCTGGCGAAAGATCCACCAACGCCGTTTTTATCCACAGATTATCCGGGCAAGTTACGCACAAAACGGACAAATTCGTAAAAACCCGCCCGAGTCAAGGCTGTAAATTGAACCAGTGATCGGTAAAAATTTGGGTTATCCCATAAATCTGTGGATAAATAGGTGTAAGATCCTGTTTATTGTCGGTGGCTTCAGGTGAACAAGCCCCGCACGCGCATTGCCGCTCACATCGGGAAAGAAAAAAAGTCATGTAAAATCATGCTACTATTATTCTTTTCCCCAGGCGATAGCGGCTATCGTCCGCCGTGTATAATCGCAGTACATTTTTCAACCAAATTCGACAGGCTTGATTTATGGCGTTTTTATCCCCTTTGCCGCCCCCGCCGGAAAATGAACGGCAGCTGTTCGAGCGCGCTCAGGCGCTGGCCGGCTTCAGCTTCGGCGAACTGGCCGCCCGCGCACAGTTACCGATCCCCAAGGATCTGAAACGCGATAAGGGCTGGGTGGGCATGCTGCTGGAGTTGTACCTCGGCGCCATGGCCGGCAGCAAGCCGGAGCAGGATTTTCCCGAGCTGGGCATCGAGCTGAAAACCATCCCTGTCGACGCCGCAGGCAAACCGCTGGAGACCACTTTCGTCTGCGTGGCCCCGCTCACCGGCAACAGCGGCGTTACCTGGGCCAGCAGCCACGTTCGCCACAAACTGGCGCGCGTCCTGTGGATCCCGGTTGAAGGCGAGCGCCAAATCCCGCTGGCCGAACGCCGCGTCGGTTCGCCGCTGCTGTGGAGCCCGAGCGCCGCAGAAGAAGAGAGGCTGCGCCGCGATTGGGAAGAGTTGATGGATCTGATCGTACTCGGCCACGTAGAACACATCACCGCACGCCACGGCGAGGTGCTGCAACTGCGCCCCAAAGCGGCCAACAGCAAGGCGCTCACCGAAGCCATCGGCGAGCAGGGGCAACCCATCATGACGCTGCCGCGCGGTTTCTATCTGAAAAAGGGGTTTACCGGCGCATTGCTGGCAAGACATTTCTCGATCTAAGCGATTTCGTTTAACTCTGGTTTAGCTAACCCTGTCAGCGCCACGATAAACGCGTATAATTCACGCTTTGCATTGATTAAGTATTAAGGTGTGCCGGGCAATGTTCGAATGGATTATGGATCCCAATGCCTGGTTAGCGTTAGGCACGCTAACCATTCTTGAGATCGTACTGGGTATTGATAACATCATTTTTCTGTCGCTGGTGGTGGCCAAGCTGCCTAAAGCGCAACAGAACAAAGCTCGCCGACTAGGTCTGGCCGCCGCCATGCTGATGCGTCTGGCGTTGTTGGCCTCTATCGCCTGGGTGATTCGCTTGACGCACCCGCTGTTCACCGTGCTGGATCACGCCGTTTCCGCCCGCGATCTCATCCTGCTGCTGGGGGGATTGTTCCTGATCTGGAAAGCCAGCAAAGAGATCCACGAAACTATCGAAGGTTCGGAGGAAGAACACCACACCAAGGTGCACAGCTTCTTCGGCGCTATCGTGCAGATCATGCTGCTCGATATTATCTTCAGCCTGGATTCGGTGATTACCGCCGTGGGCCTTTCCGACCACCTGTTCATCATGATGGCGGCGGTGGTGATCGCCGTCGGTGTGATGATGTTCGCCGCCCGGCCGATCGGTGAGTTCGTCAATCGCCACCCGTCGGTAAAAATGCTGGCGCTGGCGTTCCTGATCCTGGTGGGCTTCACGCTGATGCTGGAAAGTTTCCAGGTGCACGTGCCGAAAGGCTACATCTACTTCGCCATGTTCTTCTCCATGTCGGTAGAAGCGCTCAATCTGATGCGCAGCAAGAAAAACCGTTCGCCGGAATAAACCCTATACGAAAGCCGCCCCCGGCGGCTTTCGTCCCTTCGTTGACCTCTCATTTCACTTTTTCTTATCAGATAAAGACTTATCTGAGACGCCCTTCGCCGAGAGTTTGCTAATCTTGAAATAACAATGTTTTCTGCACAAACGAGGATCCGCAGGATGAAAAAGTGGGTAATGGCAGTGTCTGCGCTGGTCATGGCCGCCGGTTTGGCGGGATGTTCCAGCGACTACGTAATGGCGACCAAGGATGGCAACATGATCCTGACGCAGGGCAAACCGGAGATCGACAAAGACACCGGCCTCATCAGCTATAAAGATGAAAAAGGCAATCACCGCCAGATCAACGGCGATCAGGTTTCTCAGGTTATCGAACGCTAATTACCGCTCGCCGGCTATCGCCCATTCAAGCGCGGTAGCCCTCATTCGTGTCCGCACGGAATCCGCTTCCCCCATCTTCACCGCTTGGTTATAGTCAGGAAAGGCGACATCGCCGCCCGACGGACTTCGCGCCGTCTTCTGACATTGGGCTCCTGTTTTACCGGGCCGCGCGGCCCGTCAGCGCTAACAAGAAAGGAAGGCCGTTAATGCAATACCACCGTATTCCCCACAGTTCTTTAGAAGTGAGCGTGCTGGGACTGGGCACCATGACCTTTGGCGAACAGAACAGCGAAGCCGACGCCCATGCGCAACTGGACTATGCATTGGCCGCAGGCGTGAACCTGATAGACACCGCCGAACTGTACCCGGTGCCGCCCCGCCCGGAAACCCAGGGCCTGACCGAGAGCTATATCGGCAGCTGGATCAAGGCGCGCAGCAACCGCGAAAAAATCGTCCTGGCCAGCAAAGTCTCGGGCCCGGTGCGCGGCACCGACAGCAGCATCCGTCCGCAGCAGGCGCTGGATCGCAAAAACATCCGCGCCGCGCTCGACGCCAGCCTCAAGCGGCTGAATACCGACTATCTCGATCTCTACCAATTGCACTGGCCGCAGCGCGCCACCAACTGCTTTGGCAAACTCAATTATCAATACACTGATGACAAAGCCACGGTCACGCTGCTGGAAACGCTGGAGGCGCTGACCGAACAGGTGCGCGCCGGCAAAATTCGCTATATCGGGGTTTCCAACGAAACGCCCTGGGGCGTGATGCGCTACCTGCAGCTGGCGGAGAAGCACGAGCTGCCGCGCATCGTGTCGATTCAAAACCCGTACAGCCTGCTGAACCGCAGCTTTGAGATTGGCCTGGCCGAGATCAGCCAGCACGAAGGGGTGGAGCTGCTGGCCTATTCCAGCCTGGCGTTCGGCACCCTGAGCGGTAAATACCTCAACGGCGCAAAACCGGCCGGTGCGCGTAATACGCTGTTCACCCGCTTCAACCGTTATTCAGGGCAGCAAACCCAGCTGGCGATCGCCGAATACGTGGCGCTGGCCAAAAAACATGGGTTGGATCCTTCGCAGATGGCCTTGGCCTTCGTGCGCCAACAGCCGTTCGTCGCCAGCACCCTGCTGGGCGCCACCTCGGTGGAGCAGTTGAAAATCAACCTCGGCAGCCTCGATGTGGTATTGGATGAGGACGTGCTGCAGGCGCTTGAAGAGATCCATACCCGGTTTACCATTCCGGCGCCTTAATACAGCGAGGGCGCAGCCTGCGCTGCGCCCCGTTTCACCGCCGCTGCGACCACCACAGTGCGCTAATCGCCAGCGCAAACACCACGCCAAATCCGACGCCGACGCCCACCACCGGCACGCCCAGCTTCACCACCAGCGAGTACAGCGCCAGCATCAGCAACATGGCGGCGTTTTCACCCAGGTTTTGCACCGCGATCGCATTGCCGGCGCCGACCGAATGCTTGCCCCGCTCCTGCAGCAGCGCATTGAGCGGCACCACGAAGAAGCCCCCCAGCATGCCGATGATCGCCAACAAGACATAGGCATTGAGCATGGTGGTTTGCAGCGCGAATACCGCGACCGCGACGCCGATCAGGATCCCGGCCGGCATGCAGCGTTTCACCGTCTTCAGCGTGACGAAACGCGCGGCGGCGCCGGCGCCCACCACAATGCCGACGGCCACCATGGCGTTCAGCAGCGTCGGCGTGGCGTTATCGGCAATGCCGAGTGCCACCGGCACCCACAGCACCAGCAGAAAACGCAGCGTCACGCCGGCCCCCCAAAACAGGCTGGTGCCGATCAGGGAGAAACGCGTCTGCCCATCGCGCCATAGCGTAACGCAGGCGGTAAAGAAGCTGTTCGTCATGGCCCGCGGGCGCCAGGAGGCTCCCGGGCGCGCCGCCGCCAGACGCGGAATATACAGGTTGGCGACCACCGCTCCCGCGTAAACCAAGGCGCAGGCCGCCAGCGCCGCCACCACATGCCAATCCGCCAGCATGCCGCCGGCCACCGAACCGGTCAGAATGGCGGCAATGGTCGAGGCTTCCATCAGGCCGTTAGCCTTGACCAGCTTCTCGCCGCTGGTGATCTCGCCCAGAATGCCATATTTGGCCGGTGAATATGCGGCAGCGCCTACCCCGACCAGGCTGTAGCCGAGGAACGGGTTGAACCCAAAGCAGATCACCAACGCCCCCGCCAGTTTCAGGGCGTTGGCGAACATCATCACCCGCCCTTTGGCGAAGCTGTCGGCCACCTGACCGACAAACGGCGCAAGAATGATGTAGGTGGCGACAAAGGCCATCTGCAGGATCGGCTGGCTCCAGTCCGGATAAAGCTGCTGTTTGATCAACGCCAGCGTGGCGAACAGCAACGCATTGTCGCCGAACGCCGAGAGGAACTGCGCGCTGATCACCGCGATCATGCCGCGTGACAACAAAGGGGACTCGGTCGAAGGATTCATCAGGCACTCTCCGGCTGTTCGGCCATATGACGCAGGGTGACGAAATCGGGTTTGCCGCTGCCCAGCACCGGCAACGTTTTCAACAGGCGGATATCGCGTGGCACCGCCAGCTCCGGGCTGCCCAGTTCACGCGCCACCCGCAGCAACGCCTCGCGGGTGATGGCGGGATCGGTGGTGAACAGCACCAAGGCCTCGCCTTTGCTGCTGTCGCTTTTGACCGTGGCGGCATGCAATTTTTCCGGCGACAACCGCTGCGCCAGCAGTTCGACGCTCTCCAGCGACACCATCTCGCCCGCCAGCTTGGCGAAGCGCTTCACGCGCCCGCGAATGGTGCAGTAGCCCTGCTCATCCAGGCTGACGATATCGCCGGTGTCGTACCAGCCCGACTGTAGCACGCCGTTGGCATCTTCCGCCGCCGGCGGTTCCAGTTCGCCGGGACGCTCAACCCGCAGATAGCCTTTCATGATATTCGGCCCCTTCAGCTGCAGGCGGCCGCCGTTGTCGATCCCCGGCACCGCGATCAGACGCGCCTCCATCTGCGGCATGATGCGGCCGACGGTGCCTACCTTGGTCGCCAGCGGCACGTTGATCGACACCACCGGCGCGCACTCGGTCACGCCATAGCCTTCCAGGATGCGAATGCCGTATTTATCCTGATAGATCTGTTTGGTGCTGTCCGCCAGTTTCTCTGCACCGGCCACCACGTAGCGCAGGCGGGCAAAATCATACGGATGGGCGAAGCGCGCATAGTTGTTGAGGAAGGTCGCCGTACCGAACAACACCGTGCAGTTGCGGTCATATACCAGCTCCGGCACCACGCGGTAATGCAGCGGGCTGGGGTAGAGAAAAATGCGGCTGCCGGTGAGAAGCGGCGTCAGCAGCCCCACCGTCAGGCCAAACGAATGGAATAACGGCAGCGAGGACATGAAGCGGTCGCGCGGCGTGAAATCGGCAATGGTGCGGATTTGTTCTACGTTGGCCAGCAGGCTGGCATGCGAATGCACCACGCCCTTGGGGTGGCCTTCAGAACCTGAAGTGAACAGGATCAGCGCCGCATCCTCCGGGCGTTGCGGCAACACCGCGCGCTGCGGCTGCAGCAAATGCCGCAGGATCCACAGCTTGTCCGCCAGCGTGACGGTGTCTTTCAGATCTTCCAGATACACCCAGTTGGCCTGCGTCACCTGCTCCGGCAGGTGGGTCAGCTTGCCCTTTTCCAGAAACTGACGCGAGGTGACGATGGTCTTGATGCCGGCGGCGAGCATCGCGCTGTTCAGGCCGTTGGCGCCGGCGGTGTAGTTGAGCATCGCCGGAATACGGTTGCGCAGCGAAGCGCCGAAGATCGCCGCCGCGGTGATGGTGGCATTCGGCAACAGCAGCCCGACGTGCTCCCCTTCGGCGGTAAAGCGCTGCAGAATGCGGCTGACGCCCAGCGATTTCTTGATCAGCGTCTGGTAACTGTCTTCTTTGAAAGCGATGTCTTCGATGCAGGGCTTGCGGCGCCCGTAGCGGTGCTGCGCCGCCAGCAAGGCATGGAACAGAGTCTGCGGTTCACGCGTATCCATCCGCGCCCGCATCATGATCTGCATCAGCCGATCACCCGCCAGCGCACGGCGTTCGCGCGCACGCGGCGCCTCCGGCATCGGCAGCGTGGTCGGCGGCAAGATGCGGATGCTGATTCGCGGGAACCAGCGGATCTTGAACACCCCGGCCATGCGGCCGAACGGGCTGAATTCGGGGCCGTCGATCCGCACCGGTACCACGGTGGCACCCGATTTGGCGGCGATAAACGCCGCCCCATCGTAGATTTTCATCAGTGCACCGGTCACGGTGATGCGCCCTTCAGGGAACACCACGATCGGCCGCCCCTGCTCGACCATGCGCACCAGCTGCTTGATGGCCATCGGCTTGGTGGGGTCGAGCGAGACAAAATCGATGTAAGGCCGCAGCCAGCGCATAAACCAGCTCTCGCCGATGCTGGCGTAAACCGCAAACACCGGTTTAATCGGCAGGAACAGCGCCAACAGCACGCCGTCAAGAAAAGAGACGTGGTTCGGCGTAATCAGCAGTTTTTGCCGTTCGAAGTGCTGGACGTCCCCTTCGACCCGTACCCGAAACAACAGGCGAAACAGCGCGCGCAGCAGTGAAAATATCATGCCCTTCTCCCTTGGCCATGGAGGCGTAAATCGTTGTAGGGAAAAGAATACTATATGGCGGGCAAAAAAAAACCTACGCATCCGCGTAGGTTGGTGCAATTGAAAATGGCTTCAGCATGCAAGGCACGCTGATTTCTCACCAATCAATACCTCTGGGATCACCTACTCTAGAGAGATGCCGTGCAGGAAACTACCGCCGAATCGCAAGAGTTCTGCTCCAAATGCAACCAGCTGTAAATTTCCCGCGACCGGCTGTAATAACTCAATGAAACTTAAACCTTCACGGCGACCAAAAGATAAATAATCGCCGCAGAGCCCCCTCTCCAGGTACGCGATCGGATACGCCTCGCTCAGCGAGCGCTAACCTCCACCAGACAGCTCATGGCATTCGGCCCCTGCGTCAGCGGCGAGGTGCCGATATCCAGCGTCAGCACGTTCGGGTTGCCCGCCTGTTCAATCGGTTGACGCTGCGCGCCAACGCCCGGATCGAACCAGGCGCCGGTCGCCATCAGCACCACCCCGCGCGTTACGCCGTCGGTCAGCGATACTCCCGCCAGGCAACCGCCGCGCGCGTTGCTGACCAGCACTTCGGCGCCGTCCAGCACACCGCGCGGCGCGGCGTCGTCCGGATGCATATACAGGGTTTCGCGCCCGGCGGTTTTGTTCCCCTGCGCCAGCGGCGCCGGATCCATCTGGCTGTGCAAACGATCGCTCGGTTGGATAGAGATCAGATGCAGCGGCCAGTTTTTGGCCTGCGGCGCCCCCAACCACTCCACCGGCGGTTGCCACTGTGGATGCGGGGCGAAATCCTGATAGCGATAACCGGCGATCCGCTCGCTGAACAGTTCAATCTTGCCGCTGGGCGTTTGCAACGGATTGGCCTGCGGATCGGCGCGGAACGCGTCGAAAAACACAAACTCTTTGGCGGGCGCGGGCAGTTCGACATAGCCCTGCCGCCAAAACGCCTCAAACTCCGGCCAGGCGACGCCGGCGCGCTGCTGCGCTACGCCGCATTGCCGGTAGATCTCTTCGATCCAGGCCCGTTCGTCGCGGTTCTCGGTGAAGCGTTCGCGATAGCCGAGACGCTCCGCCAGATCGGCGAAGATATCGAAATCGTTGCGCGCCTGGTGCTGTGGCGCAATGGCCTGATGCATCGCCAGCACGTAGCGATCGCGCGACGAGCCGCCGATATCGTTACGCTCCAGCGAACTGGTGACCGGCAACACGATATCCGCCATCTTGGCCGCCGCCGTCCACCAGATATCCTGGACGATCACCGTGTCCGGCTTCTGCCAGCCCTCCACCAGCCGATTCAACTGCTGATGATGATGGAATGGGTTGCCGCCGCCCCAGTGCACCAAATAGATATCCGGGTAGTGCCGCGTCTCGCCGCAAAATTGATAGGCTTCGCCGGGGTGCAGCAGCATGTCGCAGATGCGCGCCACCGGGATCGCCAACCCGGCCGGGTTGTCCCCGACCGGCATGGTCGGCGCGGGCGTGTCCACGCGCGGGTTGCCGACGCCGTTCATCGAACCGTGGCCGAACGAGAAACCGCCGCCCGGCAACCCCACCTGCCCCAGCATCGCCGACAGTGCGATCATCATCCAATAGGGTTGCTCGCCGCGGTGCGCGCGCTGCACCGAGTAAGAACAGGTGATGAAACTGCGCACGCCGATCAGCTGCCGCGCCAACAGCGCGATGCGGGCTGCCGGAATGCCGGTGATAGCGCTGGCCCAGACGGGGGTTTTCGCCACGCCGTCGCCGGCGCCGTTCAGGTAATCCGCCAGCTGCTGATAACCCACGCAGTGGCTGTGCAGGAAGGCTTCGTCCTGAGCGCCCAGCCGTTGAATTTCGTAAGCCAGCGCCAACATCAGCGCCACGTCGGTATTCGGCCGGATCGGGATCCATTCCGCATTGACGAACTCGGGGCAATCGTCGCGCATCGGGCTGATGTTGATCACCGGCGTGCCCTTGCGCGCGAGCTTTTGCAGCCAGGGCTTGAGCGCATGCTCCGCCGCGCCGCCGGAAGAGACCTGGGCGTTTTTCAGCGCCAGCCCGCCGAACGCCACAAACAGTTCGCAGTGTTCCACCACGCTCGGCCAGCTGGTGACCCGGCCGGTGAGCGGCGAGAAAGTGCCGATCACATACGGCAGGAAGAACTGCGCCGCGCCCCAGCTGTAGTTGCCTTGCTGATCGACGCCGCCGCCGCCGCTGAAGTAGAACCGCCGCACCAGCGAACGCGCATGGTGCAGCCGCCCGGCCGATGACCAACCGTATGAGCCGGTAAACAGCCCGGAAGCGCCGTAACGGTCGCGCACCCGACGGTTTTCCTCCGCCACCAGATCGAGCGCCAAATCCCAGTCCACCTCGATGAAATCTTCTCTGCCGCGCAGCGTGCGATCGCTGCCCTCGCGCTTTTGCAGCCACGAACGGCGCACCGCCGGCTTGCGGATGCGCTTGTCGGAATAAACCATCGGCGCGATGGAATCGAGCAGCGGCGAAGGGTCAGGATCGTCGACGAAGGGTTCACAACGGATAAGCCGGCCGTCTTCAACCACGGCGGTATAGGCGCCCCAATGGGCGAGCTGCGGATAGCGTTTAATGGACATGGCGTTCTCGGCGCAAATCGGAATCCACAGACGTTACCTCAGCCTGTCGCCAGCGCCAACGTACAAATTGCGCTATCGTTCGGCAGGTGGTGGTTATGCGCGCAGCCGCGAAGAGATTCTGCAACGGCCGCCACAAGTTGCGCACGACACCGCTTGCAGCCCCGGTTTTTTTCCGCAAGACTGGGGGATGTAAGCGATTACCCAGGATGTGTTGACTGATATGGCTACGATAAAGGATGTTGCCAGGCTGGCGGGTGTTTCCGTGGCCACGGTATCCCGTGTGATAAACCATTCCCCCAAGGCCAGCGAAGGATCGCGCACCGCGGTGCTGGCCGCCATGGAACAGCTGCAGTATCACCCCAACGCCAACGCGCGGGCGCTGGCTCAGCAATCCACCGAGACGCTGGGCCTGATCGTCTCCGACGTTTCCGATCCCTTCTTCGGCGCGATGGTCAAAGCGGTCGAACAGGTGGCCTACGCCACCCGCAATTTTCTGCTGATTGGCAACGGTTACCACGACGCCGAAAAAGAGCGCCAGGCGATAGAACAGCTGGTGCGGCACCGCTGCGAAGCCCTGGTGGTGCACGCCAAAAGGCTGAGCGATCGGGAGCTTTGCGACTGGATGCAACAAATCCCCGGCATGGTGCTGATCAACCGCACGCTGCCGGGTTTTGAAGCGCGCTGCGTGGCGCTCGACGATCGCTACGGCGCCTGGTTGGCGACCCGCCATCTGATCCAGCAAGGGCATCAGCGCATTGCCATCATCTGCTCCACCCACCAGATTTCCGACGCCACCGATCGCCTGCAAGGCTATCTCGACGCGCTGCAAGAGCATGGCATTGCGGTGGATGAAAAGCTGATCGCCTACGGCGAGCCGGACGAGATCGGCGGCGAACAGGCGATGACCGAGCTGCTCGGCCGCGGCCGCTCGTTCTCCGCCATCACCTGCTACAACGATCCGATGGCCGCCGGCGCGCTGTCAGTACTGAGCGATAACAGCGTCGACGTGCCGGGGCAAATTTCGCTGATCGGTTTCGATGACGTGCTGATTTCGCGCTATCTGCGGCCCCGCCTGACCACCATTCGCTACCCGATCGTGGCGATGGCCACCCAGGCGGCTGAGCTGGCGCTGGCGCTGGCCAATCGGCAGCCGCTGCCGGAAGTCACCAACATGTTCAGCCCGACGCTGGTGCGCCGCCACTCGGTCGCCATCCTCAACAACGCGCACGAACAGCCGTAATGACATCGCTGCATGGGTGAGCCGTCACCCATGCGTTCATATTGCGCAGCCCTCCTCATTTCCCGACTGTTGATTTTTTCCGCTCCCTGCGTTCGTGCATATTGCTCGAATAATAACCTTTACACTATATAGCATAAACGCTATATTCGGAGCGAATCATGTGGCAAGTGGTGACCGTCGAACGGTTCGACGACTGGTTTTTAGCGCTGAACAACGCCCAGCAAACCAGCATCCTGGCGGCAATCTTCAAATTACAGACGTTCGGTCCGCAGTTGGCGCGGCCGCACGCCGATACGCTGCATTTTTCCGACGCGGCCCGGCAGTTGAAGGAGCTGCGCGTTCAACATCGCGGGCGCCCTTTCAGAGTGTTTTTCGCTTTTGACCCACAGCGGCAAGCGGTGCTGTTGTGCGGTGGCGATAAAACCGGCGACAAGCGCTTTTACCAGCGCATGTTGCCCATCGCCGCCATGGAGTTTTCACATTATCTGGCCACCCGGAGGTAGTGCAGATGGCTAAACCTTTATCCCAATTGATCGACAAGCTCGATCCCGCCGTCGTTGGCGCAGCCAGGCAAAAAGCGGACAAGGAAATTTTCGAGCTGCGGCTGGCGATGCTGCGGGAAGAGCTGGCGGTCTCTCAGGTTGAATTGGCGAAGCGGCTCGGCATCAGCCAACCCTCCGTCGCCAATTTGGAAAAGCGCGGCAGCGAAATAAAACTGTCGTCACTCAAACGCTATATCGAAGCGATGGGCGGCACGCTGTCGCTGGACGTGCAATTGCCCAATGGCCAGCACCGCCGCATGACGCTGTGAAGCGGGCGCCAGGCGCCCGCCCGCTTATCAGATGAGTTCCAGCGCGATCAGCTCTTCGATGGTTTGGCGGCGGCGGATCAAACGCGGTTCGCCGTTTTCGAACAGCACTTCAGGCAATAGCGGACGGCTGTTGTAGTTGGAAGACATCGACGCGCCGTAGGCGCCGGTATCGTGGAACACCAAGTAATCGCCGATCTGCACCGGCGGCAGCTCGCGGGTTTCCACGCCGCCGCCCGCCTGCTGGGTGAACACGTCGCCGGATTCGCACAGCGGCCCGGCGATCACCGTTTCGCGCAGCGGCTGCCCCGACGTGTCGCGGCCATCGGCCGGCAACAGCGAAATATGGTGGTAGCTGCCGTACATCGCCGGCCGCATCAGATCGTTAAAGCCGGCGTCCACCAGCACGAAGTGGCGGCTGCCCATGTCTTTCACCGCCCGCACTTCGGCCACCAGCACGCCCGCCTCCGCCATCAGGAAGCGCCCGGGTTCAATCTCCAGCTGCACCGGGTGCCCCAAATGCGCGGCGATGCGCTCACGCGCCCGGTTCCACAAACCGAAATAGTGCTCGGTATCGATCGCTTCTTCGCCGTACTGATAGGGGATAGACAGGCCGCCGCCGGCAGAAATGGCGCTGATGTCATGGCCGAGATCGATCACCTGCTGCACCATCGCGTCGCAAACTCGCTCCAGATGCTGGTAATCGACGCCGGAACCGATATGCATATGCACGCCGACAAGCTTCAGGCCATAGCGGCGGATCTTCTCCACCGCCTGCGGCAGATCGGCATACCAGATGCCGTGCTTGCTGTTCTCGCCACCGGTGTTGGTTTTCTGGCTGTGGCCGTGGCCAAATCCCGGATTAATGCGCAGCCACACCGGGTGCCCCGCAGAAACCTGACCGAGTTGATCCAGCATGTCGATGGAACCGGCGTTGACCGGGATCTTCAATTCGCTGACGCGCGCCAGCGTGGCGTGATCCAGCACGTCTGCGGTAAAGACGATCTCGCTCGGTTCGCCGCCCGGCTGAAAACCGGCCTGCAGCGCCCGCTCGATTTCACCCAGCGATACCGAATCCACCTTCACGCCCTGCTCGCGCATCAAGCGCAAAATATGAATGTTCGAACAGGCCTTCTGCGCGAAGCGGATGGTGTCGAAGTGGCGCAGCTGAGCGATGCGCTGGCTGATGATGTCGGCATCATAGGCCCAGACCGGGCAACCGAAACGCTGCGGCAAGGCCAGCAGGTTAGCGGCGTTCAACGCGGTGGAGGTGTCGTGCAACGGGCGTGGCATGGCGATATTCCCAATTCGAAAGTAACGGCGGATAAAGCCATAGTGCCGCACGCTGAATCGACTGGAAAATATCTATTTAGCCGTAGTCTATTCATTTATGATATGGCTTTCTTCCCCAGCCGAGCAGCCTCGCCATGCACAACATCTCTTTGCGACAGATCGAAATCTTTCGGGCGGTGATGACCACCGGCAACCTGACCGAAGCGGCGGCCCTGCTGCAAACCTCGCAGCCGACCGTCAGCCGCGAGCTGGCGCGCTTTGAGAAGCTGATCCGGCTGCAGCTGTTCGACCGGGTGCGGGGGCGTTTGTCCCCTACCGTGCAGGGGCTGCGGCTGTTCGAAGAAGTGCAACGCTCCTATTACGGCCTCGATCGCATCGTCAACGCCGCCGCCGGCATTCGCCAGTTTCAGCAGGCGCAGCTGTCGATCCTGTGCCTGCCGGTATTTTCTCAATCGCTGCTGCCGGCGGTGTGTCGGCCCTTTATCGAACGTTATCCGGAAGTCAGCTTCAGCGTGATCCCGCAGGAGTCACCGCTGTTGGAGGAGTGGCTGTCGGCCCAGCGCCACGACCTTGGGCTGACGGAAACCGCCCTGACGCCGGCGGGTACCGAGCGAATGACGCTGATGACGTTGAACGAAGTCTGCGTGCTGCCGGCGGGTCACCCTTTATCGGCGAAAGACCAGCTGACGCCGCAGGATTTCGCCGGGCAAAACTTTATCAGCCTGTCGAGCACCGACAGCTATCGTCACTTGCTGGATGCGCTGTTCGCCGAACAGGGCGTCGAACGGCGCATGGTGATGGAGACCCACAGCGCAGCATCGGTGTGCGCCATGGTGAGGGCCGGCGTGGGCGTATCGATCGTCAACCCGTTGACGGCGCTCGACTATGCCGGCAGCGGGGTGCACGTGCGGCCGTTCAGCATCGAGGTACCGTTCACCGTCAGCCTGATCCGGCCGCTGCATCGCCCTTCTTCTGCGCTGGTCACGGCCTTTATCGACCATCTGCATCAGCAGGCGGCCGGTTTCCCCGCTCGGCTCGACGCGGCGATCAGGCGCTAGCCGGGCGCTTGGCGCGTTTAAAGGTCACCAGGCACAGCAGCAGCCCCAGCAGCGCTATCGCCGCCGCCGCCAGAGGAACGCGGGTCAACCCCAGCCCCTGCGCAATCACCGCTCCGCCTACCCAGGCGCCGAGTGCATTGCCGACGTTAAACGCCGCAATATTCAGTGTGGAAACCAGATTCGGCGCTTTCTTGCCGTAAGTCACCACGTTGATCTGCAGCGCCGGCACCGCGGCGAAAGCGGCGGCGGCCCACAGGAACAGAGTCATTTCCGCCGGCACCAGCGCATGGCTGGTCCAGTGGAACAAGGCGGCGAACAGCGCAATAGCCAGGAAAGTGCAGCTGAGCGTCAGCGCCAACCGCCAGTCAGCCAAGCGACCGCCAACGATATTGCCCACCGTCAGGCCTACGCCCATCAGCAGCAGCGTCCAGCTTACGCCGCTCGCCGAGACACCGGTCACTTCGGTCAGCAACGGCGCGATATAGGTGAACAGCGCAAACATTGAGGCGGCGAACGCCACCGTCATCAACAGCGACAGCCAAATGCCGCCGCCGCGCAACGCCGCCAGCTCTTTTTTCAGATCGGTCGGCGCCTCATCTTTTAACGCAGGCAGCTTGGCATACAGCGCCAACAACGACAGCACGCCGATCAGCGCCACCGCCCAGAAGGTGGAACGCCAGCCCAACGCCTGCCCCAAGGCGGTGCCGAGCGGCACGCCCAGCACGTTGGCCAGCGTCAGGCCGGTGAACATCAAGGCCACCGCCGAAGCCCGTCGGTTGGGCGCCACCAGATTGGCGGCCACCACGGCGCCGATGCCGAAAAACGCGCCGTGACACAGTGCGGTGATGATGCGCGCCAGCATCAAGAAGTTATAGCTGTATCCCAACGCGCACATCACATTGCCGATGATGAAGATCACCATCAGCAGCAGCAGCGTATTCTTGCGCGGCAGTTTGGCGGTCAACAGCGCCATGATCGGCGCGCCAATCGCCACGCCCAACGCATAGCCGCTGATCAGCCAGCCGGCCGACGGGATCGACACCTGCAGATCCCCAGCCACGTCGGGCAGCAGCCCCATGATGACGAATTCGGTGGTGCCGATGGCAAATGCACTTAATGCCAGTGCGAGCAAAGAAACAGGCATGGGTAACGCTCCCGGTCAACACAGCCCGGCGTCAGGCGCTCAGGGCTATTCAATAAACAAGCATAATCCCGGGCCACCCGCAGGGCGGCCCGAACAAGCGGGGTCAGATGAGATGTTCCAAGCGGAGGGATAATACTTAACCCTATAATTAATAAGTTTTATTCTCGCTTTTCGCCCCACAGAAATAGCACGCGGCGCAGAGCGAAGACCAGCAGAGACAGGCGGACAGCGCACAAATCATTCAGCGCTGGGCGCTAAGCGCTTGAATGCGCTGACGATGAAAAATGTGTGCAAATGTTACCACATTGTTAATTTCATCAGCGAAGCGTCGCCTGCCACTGCGGATCGCTGGCGAACCACTCCACCAGAAAGTCCAGCATGGTGCGCAGGGTAGCGGGCATTTGTCGACGTGAAGTGTAGATGCCGTAGATGCCCATCGACTGCGGCCGATAGCCCGGCAACAGTTCCACCAGCTCGCCGCTGGCCAGCAGCGGCGCCGCCGAATAATAGGGCTGCATGGAAATGCCTGCGCCCTGCACCGTGCCGGCCATCAACACCACCGACTCATTGGCGCTCAGGTTACCGCTGACCGCCACCGCCGATTTCACCCCCTGCGCGTCGAAATGCCACAGGCTTTTGCCGAAATAGGAGTAGGTCAGACAGTTGTGCAACGCCAGATCCTGCGGCTGACGCGGCGTGCCGTGCGCCGCCAGATAAGCCGGCGCGGCGCACACCACCGACGCGCAGCTGGACAGCGGCCGGGCGATCAGATTGGGATCCAGCTCATTGGTGATGCGCAGCGCCAGATCGATGCGTTCCTCCACCAGATTCACCGCCCGGTTGTTCATCTGCAGATCGACCGCCACCTGCGGGTGACGCTTCAGATATTGAGCGACGGCCCCCACCAGCGCCGTTTGCCCCAGCGACTGCGAACAGGTGATGCGCAGCAGGCCACGCAGCTCATCGCTCTGCCCTTCCTCCACCAGATCGATCTCCCCCGCCAACGCCAACATTTGCCGACATCGCTCAAGAGTGCGCTCACCGGCGTCGGTCAGACTAAGCTTACGGGTAGTGCGATGCAGTAAACGCGCTCCGGCCCATTGCTCCATTTGCGCCAGATAGCGCGTCACCATCGCACGTGACATCTCCAGCGTTTCCGCGGCGGCGATCATGCTGCCGCGATCGACGATGGTGACAAAAACCTCAGCGGCGGTAATGCGATCCATTATTAGTCCGATTTATGCAACGAATAATTGCTTATTATCCGGTTTTTCTATCGCTTTATGCAACCTAACATCATTACAACATTAACCGATACCTAAGGACCTCTGCCCATGTTTAAGAAATCACTGTTAACTCTGGCCTTCACCGGCGTTGCCACCCTGAGCGCTTACGCCACCGCTGCCGACACCCTGACCATGGAAGTGTATAACCCGGGCGAGAAAAGCGTGTTCCCGGTGTCTTCCGAGATCGTCAGCGGCAAACATGAAGTGGCGCTGATCGACGCTCAGTTCCAGCGCAACGATGCCGAAGAGCTGGTGAAAAAGATCAAGGCGACCGGCAAAAAACTGACCACCGTCTACATCAGCCATTCGGATCCGGATTTCTACTTCGGTCTGGACGTGATTAAGGCCGCCTTCCCGGAGGCGAAAATCATCGCTTCGCCGGGCACCATCAAGGACATCAACGCCACCAAAGACGGCAAAGTCGCCTACTGGGGCCCAATCCTGAAAGACAACGCGCCTAAAACCGTGATCGTGCCGCAGCCGCTGCAGGGCGACAGCTTCACCATCGACGGCCAAAAAGTGGAAGTGAAAGGTCTGAACGGCCCGACTCCCGATCGCACCTTCGTCTGGATCCCGGCGCTGAAAGCGGTAGTGGGCGGTGTCGCGGTCGCCGGGGACAATATCCATCCGTGGATCGCCGACAACCAGAGCGTGGAATCGCGCCAGCACTGGCAGCAGACGCTGAAAAACATCGAAGCGCTGAAGCCGCAGGTCGTCGTGCCGGGCCACTTCCTGCCGGGTGCAGCGCAGACGCTGGCATCGGTGCATTTCACTCAGAAATACCTGACCACGCTGGAAGCCGAGCTGCCTAAGGCCAAGGATTCCACCGCGCTGATTGAAGCGATGAAAAAGCACTACCCGACGCTGAAAGACGAATCGAGTCTGGAACTGAGCGCGAAAGTGCTGAAAGGCGAGATGAAGTGGCCGCAATAAGCGCCCGAGCGTGATTGAACCAGTCCTGGCGCGGCGGCGAACCGCCGCGCCAGGCGAGGAGCTAAGATGACCGAAACCACTTTGCATTACATTTTCGATCCGCTGTGCGGTTGGTGCTACGGCGCCGCGCCGCTGGTGAAAGCGGCTCAGAGCCTCCCAGGGCTCAAGGTCGTGCCGCACGCCGGCGGCATGATGACCGGCAACAACCGCCGTCAGATTACCGACGAATGGCGCAACTACGTCATTCCGCACGACAAACGCATCGCCGAAATGACGGGCCAGCCGTTCGGTGAAGCCTATTTCAACGGTCTGCTGCGCGACACCACGGCGGTGATGGATTCCGAGCCGCCGATCACCGCTATCCTGGCGGCGGAAAAGCTGGCGGGGCGCGGGTTAGACATGTTGCACCGCATTCAGCAGGCGCACTATCAGGAAGGCCGTCGCATCGCCGACACGCCGGTGCTGGAAGCGTTGGCGAAAGAGCTGGGATTGCCTTCGGCGGCGTTTATCGCCGAAATGCGCTTCAACAGCGGCGCGCCGACCGCGCAACATATCGCGGAAAGCCGGGCGCTGCTGGCCAAAGTGCAAGGCCAGGGCTTCCCGACCTTTGCACTGCAGGATAGTGATGGCCGCCTGCATCTGCTGCCGGCCGGCAATTATCTGGGCAATGTGGAAGCCTGGAAGAATCTGCTGGGCGCCGCCGCACTGGCGTAACCCTGCTCGCCCCGGTCGTCGGGGCGGGTCATTCTACCCGCACGAACCGCCCTTCCGCCCGCACGTTGTGACCGAACCCGCAATCGCCCCGCGTGTGCATTTCCAACGCTTGCTCGCCGAACTCCATCGTCACGTCGCAGACCTGCGCGCTGTCCGACTCGTGCTGGTGGTAGACGGCCTTGCCGTGTGCGATCGGCAGCTCCGCGGAAAAGTCCCCCATGTTCGGCCCGTAATACAGCCCCATCTGCGGCATCGCGTAGCCGGAAAAATCGATCAGCCAGCGCTCGCCCTGCGGCTTAACCACCACTTCACTCCACACGCCGCGCCCGGCGTATTGCCAATACACGCCGCCCGGCCCCTGCGGCTGCGGCCGCTGCGCCAGACGTTGACGCAACAGGCTCAGGTTGTGCTGCGATTTATCGTCGTGCGGCGCCAGCGCCAGATAGGCCTGCGCCTTGAGCAATTCGCCGGCGTGCATCAGCGACAGCGCCACGTTGTTGTAAGCCGTGGCAACCGCCTGCTCGCTCAGGCCGCAAAATTCGCTCCAGGCCGCCTGATCGCGAAAGATGTCGGCGGCTTTGGCGTAATCCTGCCGCTGATAGGCCTTTTTTCCCAGTTCGGCGTAGCTCGCCACCTTTTGGCAGTCGGCAGCAATGTCCGGCTCGTCAATGTGCGCCCAGGCCCGGACGCTGGCGAAGACGCCGCAGGTCAGCAACAGGGGAAACCAAGCCTTCATCGTTTATCCTTTCTGCAAAAATTCGGCGCCAGTATAACCGCCCGGCGCCGGAGTGTATGCCGCAATTGCGATCGCCTGCATGGCCGCCGGCGATTCAACCGTATTATTTCAAACGGTTAGCGGAGTCAAAACTGCTTACAGTCACGGTTTGTTTGTTACCGGCCCGCGGCCCATGCTGAACAAAATGCCGCAATTAATGAGCCGCTATGAACGCAACCCCCTTGCAGAAACACGCCGTTTGGCAGCTGATCAAACCCTTTTGGGTGTCAGAGGAGCGATGGCGCGCCTGGATGATGCTGATCGCCATCGTCGTCCTGTCGCTTGGCCTGGTCTATATCAGCGTGCAGATCAACCAGTGGAACCAGGTGTTCTACGATGCGCTGCAGAACAAGAACTACCCAGTGTTCAAGGCACAGCTGTGGCGCTTTACCTATCTGGCGCTGATCTTCATCGTGCTGGCGGTCTATAAAATCTACCTGACCCAGGGGCTGCAGATGCGCTGGCGGCGCTGGATGACGGAAAAGTTCATGGATAAATGGCTGGCGCATCAGGCGTATTACCACACCGAGCAGCAGCAGATCGTCGATAACCCCGATCAGCGTATCGCCGAAGATCTCAACGTGTTGACCCAATATACCCTGTCGCTGTCGCTCGGGCTGCTCTCCAGCCTGGTGACGCTGTTTTCCTTTATCGACATTTTATGGCACGTCAGCGGGCCGATGACCTTCGCACTCGGCCAGCACGCCATCACCTTGCCCGGTTATATGGTGTGGTTCGCGCTGCTGTATGCGGTGTTGGGATCGCTGTTGATCTGGTGGGTCGGTAAACCGCTGGTCATGCTGGGCTTCAACCAGGAACGGTACGAGGCGAACTTCCGTTTCGGCCTGATCCGCATCCGTGAAAACAATGACGCCATCGCGCTGTACCACGGCGAACCGCGCGAGGCACAGCAGTTGGGCGACCGTTTCGATACCATTCGCAGCAACTGGTGGGCGATCATGCGCATCACCCGGCGGCTGAACATCGCCACCAACTTCTACGGCCAGTTCGCCATCGTGTTTCCGCTGCTGGTGGCGGCGCCACGCTACTTCTCCGGCGCCATCCAGATGGGCGGCCTGATGCAGATCGCCTCGGCCTTCGGCCAGGTGCAGGGGGCGCTGTCGTGGTTTATCGACGCTTTCAACGATTTGGCGACCTGGAAAGCCTGCGTCAACCGTCTGGCGGGCTTCAACGCCGCCGTCGATCAGGTGCATCATCAGCCGCGCGGCATTCAGCTGCGGGAAGAGGCCGTCCATCCGTTAACGCTGGACAATCTCAGCCTGAACTTGCCCGACGGCCAGCCGCTGCTGACCGGCGCCGAGATGACGCTGCAACGCGGCGATCGCCTGCTGATCGTCGGCCCTTCCGGCTGCGGCAAGTCGACGCTGCTGCGAGCCATCGCCGGCATCTGGCCTTACGGCGCGGGTGCCATCGGGCTGGCGGCCAACGCCAACACGCTGTTCCTGCCACAGCGCAGCTACATTCCGATCGGCACGCTGCGTGAAGCGTTGAGCTATCCGAGCCTGGCGACAGAATACAGCGACGCGCAGCTGATGCGGGTGCTGGAAAACTGCCGCCTGAAACACCTGCAGCGCTGGCTGGACACCTCCGCCAACTGGAGCCATCGCCTGTCGCCGGGCGAGCAACAGCGGCTGGCCTTCGCCCGCGCCCTGCTGATACGCCCTAGCCTCCTGTTCCTTGACGAAGCCACCAGCGCGCTGGACGATGAAACCGAGCAATTGATGTACTGCCTGCTGGTGGATGAACTGCCGGACGTGACGCTGATCAGCGTGGCGCACCGCAACAGCGTGGCGAAATATCACCAGACCTGCTGGCGCTTCAGCCGCGGCGAAGACCAACCGGCGCGCCTGGCGCTGAGCCCGTTGCCGGCATAACTCACGAAGCCGGGCGCGAGCGCGCCCGGTTTTCGTTCAGATGCCGTCGGCCTGCACGTTTTCGCATTTCACCCGGCGGCGCTCATGCCACAGGCTGGTCAGGCCGCGTTTACCGCACGCCAGCGCCACCTCGCGAAACTCATCCAGGCTCAACCCGTCGCGCTCCAGCATCATTTCCGCCGCCAGCTGCATATTCACGCCGGTCAGCACTTCACAATCCCCCTGCGCATCCGCCAGCTCGCAGGCGCTGCGAAACGGCGAGCCGCCGAGCATGTCGGTGAGAAACACCACGCCGTCCGGCTGCGCCACTGCGACCAGCGCCGAACGCAAAGCCTCCCTGAGCTGCGCGGTGCTCATCTGTTCGGGGAAATCGACCGCCGCGCAGTACGGCTGTGGCCCCACCACCTGTTCCACCGCCTGCAACAGTCCGCTGGCGAAGCCGCCGTGGCCGGTAATCACAATGCCTGGCATATTCCGCTCCTCACAAAATGCCGATAAATTTGCCCGCTACGCCGATGACTACGGTGACGCCAATCAGCTTCACCGGCGAGAATCCGCGCTTCATCAGGAAGAAAATGAGCAGCGTGAAACACAGCGGCAGTAAGTTGGGCATCAGCTTGTCCAGCACGTCGGTCTGCAGCGCCACGCTGGCCTTGCCGGCATGCATCACCAGCGGCGTGGACAGATGCACATACGAGGCCACCAGCGCGCCGATCACCGTCATGCCGACAATGGAGGCGGCGTGCGAAATGCGCCGGGTGTGGGTCTTCAGCAGCGCCAGCGCGCTGGTGCCGGCCTGGTAGCCGTAGTGCGCCAGCCCGAAACGCAGGCCGAAGTGGAACAGGTTGAACAGCAGCAGGAAGACGATCGGCCCGAACAGGCTGCCCTCCAGCGCCAACGAAGCGCCTATCCCGGCGCAGATCGGCAGCAGCGTCAACCAAAACAGCGCGTCGCCGATGCCGCCAAGCGGCCCCATCAGCGCCACTTTCACCGCGCGGATGGTGGAGATCTTCTCCTTGTTCTGCTCCATCGCCAGCACCAGGCCGGACAGGAAGGTGACGTCGAACGGGTGCACATTGATAAACTCCATGTGCATCTTCATCGAATTGGCCAAATCCTGCGGGTTGCGGTGGATCTTGCGCAGCCCGGGGATCAGCTGATACAGCCAGCCGCCGGCCTGCATGCGCTCGTAGTTGAACGATGCCTGCAGCAGCAGCGAACGCCAAGCCATACGGTTGATGTCGCCGCGCGTCAGCGCTTCGGCGGGCTGGCTGTCCAGGTAATCGTCCTGCTCCACCTGGCTGGTGGCCAGCGCCTGCGCCATACGCTGCTCGGCCTTTTGCGCCAGCAGATCGTCGGAATCGTTAAATGCCATCTTCGGCGTCCTCCTGCGGAGCGGGCCGAGCCGTCGTCTCTGCCGCGCCGCGTTGCGTGTTGAAGAAGTCGATCAGAGCGATCGCCAGGGCGCCCAGCGCCACCGCCAGAATCGGCAGTTTGAGAAACGTGACCGAGATGAAACCGAGAATGAAATAGGCCACGTAGGTTTTTTTCATCATCACCTTCATCAGCAGCGAGAAACCGATTGCCGGCATCATGCCGCCCGCCACCGCCAGTCCGTCCAGCAGCCAGCCCGGCGCCTTCTGCACCATGGCGCTGGCCGCATCGGCGCCGAAGTAAATCGGCAGGAACGCCACCACGAAATAGAAGATGAACAGAATGCTGATACCGAGGTAGTTCACCCGTTCGATGCCGCGCCAGTTCAGCTCTTTCACCATGCGATCGCAGCGGTGCATCATCGGTGAGAACAGCGTAAACAGCAGCGTGATGCAGCCCTGCACCGCTATCGAGAACGGCACCGCCACGCCGATCGCCACTTTAGGATCGGCCTTGGTCAGAATGGCGAACGCGGTGCCGATCACCCCGCCGATCACCACGTTCGGCGGTTGGGCGCCCGCCAGCGGCACCATCCCCATCCACACCAGCTCCAGCGTGCCGCCCACCAGCAAGCCGGTGTAGACGTCGCCCAAAATCAGCCCCACCAGCGGCCCCATCACCACCGGCCGGTGGAAGTGGGTCAGGCCGTCGAACAGGTCAACCCCCGCCAACCCGGCCAACAGCGCAATCAATAACGCATCCGTCAACATGCTTCCCCCCAGGCTCAAAAGAGCAGTTTGCCGATCGCCTCGCCCGCCTCATCCGGCACCCGGCGCACTTCGCACTCCACGCCCAGCGCCGCCAGCGCGCGGAACGCGGCCACGTCGCCGTCGTCCAGCGACACCGTTTTGTGCACCTGCCGCTTCCCCTCGGCGAAATGCATATTGCCGACGTTGACGAAACGGATCGGCACCCCGCCGCGCACCAGCGTCAACACGTCCTGCGGCGTTTTGCATACCAGAAAGATCTTCTGTCGATCCGCCGCCTTGTGGATCACGTCGATGGTTTTCTGCAGCGTGAAATAACGGGTCTGCACCCCTTCCGCCACCACCATGTCCATCAGGTTCTGCTGCACCGGATCGGCGGCGGCCTCGTCGTTGGCCACCACCACCAGGTTGGCGCCGAGGGTGTTGGTCCAGGTCACGCCTACCTGGCCGTGCACCAGGCGATTGTCGATGCGGGTCATTAAAATGTTCGGCATATCAGCGGCCCTCCGGATAACAGGCGGCGTGGTAATCGTCGAGCACCTGCGTCACTTTATGCAGCACCCACTCCTGCGGATCGGCGCTCAATTCGCCGGCGTTCAGCGCCCGCGCCTGATCCGGCAGATACTGGCTGAGCAGCGCCAGCGGCGCCGGGCTGCGGCGCAGGTTGTCCAGCAAGCCGTCGACCGCCTGCTGCACCTGCGGCTGCGGCCAGTAGTAACGCACCCGATCGCTCAGGCTGTAGTGGCGATCGAGGTACTGCTGGTGCGGCGTACCGTGGTAATAGCGGCTCCACTGTTGCGGCTGCTCGCGCATCACCTGTTCCAGCGTGGCGCACAGCTGCGCCGACTGGCGTTCCCCCAGCCATTCGCGTTCGATGCGATCGAGGGCGAACAGCGCTTCGCGCAGCGCAAAGGTCAGCGCCGGCCCCACCTTCAGGATGGCGAAATGATCGCGCACCAGCTGGCGATAGGCCTGCGGCGGTTGGTAGTCCGTGGAGTGCGCTTCATAGATCATGCCCGGCTGCCGTTCGATGAAATGGCTCAGTGCATCGGCGCGTTGCGGCTGGTAACGTTCGACGCTGTGGTGATCGAACTCGACGCCCGGCTGCACCACCAGCGCGATGGTTCGCTGCCAGGCATCGTTCAGCTCGGCCTTTTGCCAGGCGATACGGTGTGTTTCCAGGGTTTGCGCCACCGCCTGCGGCGTGGTGACCTGCAGGCCCGCCAGCGCTTCCTGCGCGCCGCCCGGCACCGGCACTTCGGTGCCTATCACATAGACCGGCGCTTCGCCGCCGCTCTGCGCCCAGGCGCGTTCCGCCACCGCGCACAAACGCGCTGCCCGCTCGGCGACAGCGGCATCCCCCAGAGGCGAGGGATCATCGGCGCACGACATGGAACAATCGAGATGAATTTTGCGAAATCCCGCGCGGACGTAATCGTCGATCAACGTTTCCGCCAGCGTCATCGCTTCCTGAGCCGGGCGATCTTGCCAGGCGTTGGGCCCCAGATGGTCGCCGCCCAGCCACACGCGCTCGCGCGCCAGGCCAACCTCATCCGCCAGCCGCCACAGCGCATCGCGAAACTGGGTCGCCGTTTGGCCGGTATAGCCGCCGAACTGATTGACCTGGTTGGACGTCGCTTCCACCAACACCGGCGTGCCACGGGCTTTGGCCTGCCGCAACGCGGCCTTCAGAACCCAGGGATGGGCGGAACAGACGGAAAAGATCCCGACCGGCATACCGGCCTTGTGCTGCTCGACAAGCTGTAACAACTGCTGCATGAAGCCCCCATGCAGGCGCCCTGCTACCGATCGGCGATGATGACCTCCACGCCCAGCTCGGTTAACGCCCGCTCGTAATCGTCCGGAAGACGGCTGTCGGTGATCAGCCGATGGATTTGTCCGGCTTCGCGAATCATGCAAAAGCTCTTGCGACCAAATTTGCTGGCATCCGCCACCGCGATAATCTCGCGTGCCACCTCGCACATTACGCGATTGAGGTGCGCCTCACCGGGGTGAGGCGTGGTGATGCCGGCGCTCAGATCGAACCCGTCGACGCCCAAAAACAGCTTGTCGAATCGGTACTGACGCAATTGCTGCTCGGCAGCCGGACCGTAGAGCGAGTAAGAGTTGCGGCGCACGCTGCCCCCCAGCACCATGACCTCCACCCCGTCGTTTCCCGAAAGCTCGTAGGCAATGTTCAGCGCATTGGTCATCACCACCAGATCGCGCCGCCCCTTCAGGAACGGCACGATCTGCGCGGTGGTGGAACCGGAATCGAGGATCAGCGCATCGCCGTCGCGCACATAGCCGGCCGCCGCGTTGGCGATCAGCGTTTTGACGTCGCGATTCAACCGCCCTTTGTCCCGCAACGGCCGATCGAAAGCGAATTGCTGATTGAGCATCGCGCCGCCGTAAGCGCGCAGCGCACACCCTTTTCGTTCCAGAAAGCGCAGATCGTTGCGGATCGTCACCGTGGATACCGCAAACTGTTTGCTGAGCTGCTCCACGCGCACGCTGCCGTGCTCGCATAACAGATCGATGATGTGTTCACGTCGCTTTGCGGTATTCACTGGCATGAGCTGCGGTCCTCAGGTTTCCGGCATCGCCGGGGAGAAGATGGCTTTCGCTCTACTGCGCTGGCATTACAGCAAAGCGAAAGCAATGAAATTGTGATCGGGCTTACAGCCCCGTTTTAGCAAAAAAATCGCCAAAAAACCTTTCGAATCGAAACAGATCGAAAAGTCAGGAAGCGGAATGGAGGCAAAGTGAAATGCCATGACAAGCGCGCACGCCGGAGAGCAGCCGCATGAGGGGAGAGAGAAGTGAAAGCGGCGCATGGCCCGCCCCGCGCCAGGACTTTTAGTTCACTCAGTGACCAGGATCACATAATGGCAATTATCCTGTCGCCGACGGGGATTAACCGCCCCTATCACGCCGGCCCCTCCCCTTGTCAGCGTGAAGCATCTTCCCTACACTTGCGATCGGATACCGCCAATTTGGCGGTACGTAAGCGTTAACGTCAATCAACGCATCACGCCATGCAGCGCTGATTGACTGCATGCCCTGGTGCGAGGAACCCATGCCGCAACCCGCTTCATCCCCATCATCCAGCTTAACCCCGCGCCGCCGTTTACATCGCCCGGTACTGCTGATCGTCGGCATCATGCTGATCGCGGCCAACCTGCGCGCCGCCCTGACCAGCGTGGGCCCGCTGCTGGAGCAGATCCAGCAACAGCTGGCGTTATCCGCCACCGCCGCCGGCCTGATCAACTCGCTGCCGCTAATCCTGTTCGCCGTTCTTTCGCCGCTGACCCCGGCGCTGGCGAAACGCATCGGCATCGAGCGCACCCTGGGCCTCGCCCTCGCGCTGCTGGTTTGCGGCATTGCGCTGCGTTCCCTGCCGCAAGACGCCATGCTGTGGCTCGGCAGCATCCTGATCGGCGCCGCCATCGCCCTCGCCAACGTAGTGCTGCCGACGCTGGTGAAAAGAGATTTCCCACATCGCGCCGCCGCCATGATCGCCGCCTATGCGGCGGTGATGTCGCTGGTCGCCGCCATCGCCTCCGGCCTGGCGGTGCCGCTGGCTTCGCTGGGCGATCTCGGCTGGCGGTTCTCTTTGCTGTGCTGGGGGTTGCCCGCGCTGCTGGCGCTGCTGGTGTGGCTGCCACAGCTGCGACGCCCCGCCACGCCCGCAGTCAAAGAGCCGCTGTCGACGGAGCCGCAACGCTATCGTTCTCCCTGGGGCAGTGCGCTGGGATGGCAGGTGGCGATGTTCATGGGGCTGCAATCTATTGCTTTTTACACCATTATCGGCTGGTTCAGCGCCTTTGCCGCCAGCCACGGCACCTCGGCTCAGCAGGCGGGCTTCGAGCTGTTCGTGTATCAGGTGGTGGCGATCGTCGCCAACTTTGTGATGGTGGTGATTTTGCCGCGGGCGCGCGATCAGCGAGCGATCGCGCTGGGCAGTTCTCTGCTGATCTTTATCGGCGTCGGGGGATTATTGGTGCAACCCGCCAGCTCGCTGGTGTGGTTGACGTTCGCCGGGTTGGGCGCGGGGAGTTCGCTGGTGCTGGCGCTGTCGTTCTTCGGATTGCGCAGTCAGCATCATCACCAGGCGACGCTGTTATCGGGTATGGCGCAATCCGTCGGTTATCTGCTGGCGGCCTTGGGCCCCACCCTGTTCGGCCTGCTGCATGACCTGACGGAAGGCTGGCGTTTGCCGCTGATCGTGTTGCTCTGTCTGACTCTCCTGCAAATGCTGTTCGGCGCATTGGCCGGCCGTAGCCGCCTGATCGGTTAGCGCCGCTGGGCGATAGGTCGCTCCGCCTCAGGGGCGTTATCCTGCCACAAATCTTCAATGAAGGCGCGCTGCTCATCGCTCAGCACCCATGAAGGCGGAATTTTGGACTGCGCGCGACGCCGAGCGCCCTCACGATTTTTAGCCTGCTTTTTGTTCACCAATCGTCTTCCTGCTCAGCTTACTTAATCAGTAGCCAGTAAATCACGGCAGCGGTTAGCAGCCAGAACAGCCCACAACCGATAAACACGCATAGCCATGCCTTACGTTTGATATTTGATCCATCCTTGCTCACCACAGCGCCCCTAACCAATAGATTAAACCATTCAAACGATGATTATTGATCTGTTTTAACGATCGATAAAGTAGTTTGTTCCTATGGATATTTAAAAAATCACTGCTACCCAAATACCTGCATTGCAGTATCAATGAGCACGGCACCGTGGATACCACTGTTATCGGCAGCCGATAACGCGTATTGATAGGCGAACGAACATACAGTGTGTCACACCTTTAATGGCTAAAATTAAACCACTGGTAAATAATTAGTCACTAAATCATTTGACTGGTCATAAGCCAAATCGGCAACAGGCGACGCTGAAGAAGAGGATGAAAATGAAGCGACGTACTGAATCGCATGAGGAGAAGCGCCGGCCCGTTTAGGTTTCGCCCGGGCCGGCGAGGATTAGCCAATTCGACTGACGGAGTCTCGGCTGGCGTGTTCACGCTCGCAGCCGGTCAGTTCGCGCAGCTGGCCGGAGCGCATCTCAAGCAACCGATCGGCGTGTTCGAAATAGTGGTCGTCATGGCTGATGGCGAATACCGTTTTGCCTAACGCGCGCAACTCTGGCAACAGCTCGCGATAAAAAATACGCCGGAACTGCGGATCCTGATCCGCGGCCCATTCATCCAACAGCAGGATATCGCGCTGTTCCGCCACCGCCAGCAGCAGGGCCAGACGTTTGCGCTGCCCTTGCGACAGCTGCGGGTTGGTCACCCTGTCGCCGTCGAACTGCAGTTTGCTTTTCATATTCAAGCGCTCGAGCCAGACGGCGACCAACTCCGCATCGGGTTCGCCACCTTCCGGCCCTTGCAAGCGATCGAACTGATGAAAATCGGTGAAAATCGCCGAAAACAGCCGACGATAATCCGGCATATCCGCTGCGGTCTGGGCGATGCCATCCACAACGATGTGCCCGCTCACCGGCCGGTACAACCCGGTCAGCAGCATCGCCAGCGTTGACTTGCCGCTGCCGTTGCCACCGATCAAAAAGACCAGCTCGCCACGCCGCAGCGTCAGATTGAGCGGCCCGACGGCAAAACCGGGCTGCTGTTCCGTATCCGCATAGTGAAAAACCACGTCGCGCAGTTCCAGCGTCTGCCAGGCACGGCCGGTGGCGGCAGGGAACGCCGGTTGGTACTCGGCCAGGCGCAGCGTCTTCAGCTTGTTGAAGGCGACTTCGGCGCTGACCAGCGTCGGAAACGCTCCGACCGCCTGCAGTAATGGCGTGCGCAAGAACAGCAACGTCAGGGAATACGTGGCGGCTACCGTCGAGTTCGCCCATCCCAGGCTGTTGGCCATAAAGAACACCAGCCCGATCGCCCCCAACATCATGATATTTGACCAGTTGAGCGCACTCAGATGGAAGGTATCAGCGCGAATGATATGGTAGCGGTAAGCTTGCGCATCAGGCTGATAGGCCTGTTCGTACAGCGCCTGCGCTCGCTTGCGGTTCAACGTCAGTTCCTTACGACCGTCAATCACCGATTCATAATGATGATAGAGACGCTCTTCTGACTCGCGCAAACTGGCCATATGGCGATAAACCCGCGAGACCAGACAACCGCTGCCCACCACGGTGATGGCGACCCAAACCGCCGTCACCGCCAGCATTTTCGGTGACAGCCATCCCAGATAGGCCGCCGATCCCAGGGTTAAAATCACCCCTTGCACCAGTTCGGGCAAGCGCACGAAGGCGACGGTGATATTGCGCACATCGCTGGACAGGCTGGCCAATAATGAAGCGCTGCCTAGCTGTTCGAGACGTTCAATATCGGTATCCAGGATGCGCTTCACTAACTGCCCGCGCAGGCGGTAGACGAAGTAATGGCCCAAGGTCGTCAGCGCCAATTGCGAGCCCAGCGTGACCGCCATCAGCAATGCCAGCAGGGCAAGAAACATCGGCAGCACGGCCAATGCATCGCCGCCGGCGTCCATCAGGTATTGATTGATAAATGCAATGATACCGATGCCTAAGCCGGCGCTGGTCATGGTCAATGCCATCACCGCCAGAAAGGGCCAACGATACTGGTGATAAACCACCCGTAGCAGTTCCATGAAAAAACCTCTGAAGTCGCGATCTGGCAGGCATTGTAAGCGGCGCGAGAATGAGATCAAGACGAATTCTCATTGTTCGCGCAGCCTCTGATTTCGGCGTCGGGGGCATTTTGATGATTGCTTATTGAAACGAGAGACTTACACTGGCGCCACTTGCCGCTGAAGGGAACAGCCGATTATGCTCGCCACTCACGAATACGCCAACGACCTGATTCTGTTTGCCCTGATTGTCGACTGCGGGTCGTTCAGCAAGGCCGCGGAGAGCGCCGGCATCACCAGCTCGGTGGTCAGTAAACGCATCGGGCGGCTGGAAAAATCGCTGGGTGCCCGCCTGCTGTACCGCACCACCCGCAGCCTGACGCTGACCGAAAGCGGCCAGGCGCTCTACCAGCAGGCCAAAGAGATCGGCGCCAAAGTGCAGGAGGCGCTGTACGCCGTCAGCGAAAAGAGCGAAGAGTTGACCGGCACCATCCGCATGTCGGTGCCAACCATTTCGGGCGAGCTGCTGCTGAGCGAAAGCGTGGCGGAATTTTGCGCCCAGCATCCCAGCCTAAAGGTCGAAATGCGGCTGGAAAACCGCTTCGTCGATCTGGTGGAAGAAGGCATCGATCTGGCGATCCGGACCGGCACCATGCCGGACTCCAGCCTGATTGCCCGGCCGATCTTCGATTCCCGCTGGGTGATCGTCTGCTCGCCGGGCTACCTGGAAAGCCACCCGGAACCGCGCAGCGCCGACGATCTGCTTAGCCACAACTGCCTGACCTACACCTACCAGGAGAGCGGCACCGCCAACTGGCTGATGAAGCGGCCAGGGCGCAACGACATCTACGAGCTGCAGGTTAACGGCAACCTGTCGGCCAACAATGCGCGAGCGATCCGCAAAGCGGTAATCGGCGGTCACGGCATCGCCATGGTGCCGCGCTGCATGGTGTACGAAGACTTGCAGGACGGAAAACTGACGGAGATTTTGGCCGGCCACTGCGGCAAGGTGCTGGGCATTTACGCCGTCTATCCTTACACCCGCAATCTGCCGTTAAAAACTCGCCTACTGATCGAACATATCATCGGTTCCTACCAAAATATCAGCCATTACTTTTGAGTTTTCTGCTCTGATTATTTCTCCATGGCCGGAAAATGCCATGGGGATTACGGCGTTTTTGGACATAATCTATTGAACATTACCGCTTAATTAATGTGAACTCGCGCATTCATCACACAAAAACCACTTCTATTAGTCTGATTTTAAACACATTAATTTAACCCCTCACACCGACGTTTTCCCCGCCGGCGGCGCCGTTCGCTGATGTTAAAAAATTACCGCATGGCATCGTCGCCAACGTTGTGATTAGAATAAAAATGTTGCGGTAATTAACCTTTCAGCTACATCTCTCTGCCCATAAAAATAATAACCCTGAGGATCTTATGCCCCTGCTTTTCAGTATTGCGCCCATCATCCTGCTGATCTGGATGATGACCAAAAGGAATGGCGTGCCCTCTTACCTCGCCCTGCCGCTGACGGCCGCCGTGGTGTACGCCGTACAGCTCTTGTGGTTCGATGCCTCGCTGCGGCTGCTGCATGCCCATATCATCACCGCGCTGGTGTCGACGCTGACGCCGATCACCATCATCGCCGGCGCCATCCTGCTCAACAAACTGATGCAGGTAAGCGGCGCGGAAAACGTGGTGCGCCGCTGGCTGGAAACCATCAGCCCCAATCCCGTGGCCCAGCTGATGATTATCGGCTGGGCGTTCGCCTTTATGATTGAGGGCGCCAGCGGCTTCGGCACCCCGGCCGCCATCGCCGCGCCGATTCTGGTCGGGCTGGGCTTCAACCCGCTGCGCGTCGCTCTGTTGACGCTGGTGATGAACTCGGTGCCGGTCTCCTTCGGCGCCGTGGGCACCCCCACCTGGTTCGGCTTCGCCAATCTCGGCCTGTCGGACGCCAGCCTGCTGGAGATCGGCCGACAAACCGCGCTGATCCACTTTGTCGCCGGTTTCGTCATTCCTTTGCTGGCGCTGCGCTTTATCGTTTCCTGGCGGGATATCCGCCGCAATCTGCCGTTTATCCTGCTCAGCGTACTGAGCTGCACCGTGCCCTATCTGCTGTTGGCCCAGGTGAACTATGAGTTCCCGGCGCTGGTCGGCGGCGCGATCGGCCTGGCGCTGTCGGTGCTGCTGGCGCGCGGCGGTATCGGCCTCGCCAGCAGCGACAAACCGCAGAGCACCGGGCAAGCGGTGCCGTTCTTGCAGGTGGTCAAGGCCATGACCCCGACCCTGCTGCTGATTGCTATTCTGATAGTGACACGCGTTCACCAACTGGGCCTCAAGGCGCTGCTCAACAACACCGCGCTGCTGTGGCAGGAAAATCTCGGCTGGCTCGGGGAGCTGCGCGTCAGCCGGGCGCTGATCGTCGAACTGCAACAGGTGCTGGGCACCTCCGCCGCCGCCGGCTACAAAACGCTGTATGTCCCGGCGCTGATCCCGTTCCTGCTGGTGGTGCTGCTGTGCATTCCGCTGTTCCGGCTGAATGGCGGCCAGGTGCGGCAGATGTTCAGTGAAACCGGCGGGCGCATCGCACGGCCCTTTATCGCCCTGTTCGGCGCGCTGGTGATGGTCAACCTGATGATGCAGGGCGGCGACAACGCGCCGGTGATCCTGATCGGCAAAGCGCTGGCGGCGCTGACCGGCGGCAGCTGGCTGCTGTTCTCGTCATTCCTCGGCGCGCTGGGATCGTTCTTCTCCGGTTCCAATACCGTCTCGAACCTGACGTTCGGCGGCATTCAGCAGTCGATCGCCCAGAGCAGCGGCCTCGACGTCAATCTGACGCTGGCCTTGCAGTCCGTCGGCGGCGCCATGGGCAACATGGTGTGCCTGAACAATATTATCGCGGTCTGCTCGATCCTCGGGATCGGCAACGCCGAAGGCAAAATCATCAGAAAGACCGTGCTGCCGATGCTGGCGTACGGCGGGATTGCGGCCGGTATGGCGGCGATCCTCATGCTCTGACCGACAACTCGTTATCGCAAGCAAGACAAGAAGGTAAACACTATGATCATCTCCGCGTCAACCGACTACCGGGCCGCCGCCCAGGCCAAACTGCCGCCGTTTCTGTTTCACTATATCGACGGCGGGGCCTACGCGGAGCATACGCTGAAGCGCAATACCGCAGACCTGGCCGATATCGCCTTGCGCCAGCGCGTGCTGCGCAATATGTCCGAACTCAGCCTGGAAACCACGCTGTTCGGCGAGCAGCTGGCGATGCCGGTGGCGTTGGGGCCGGTGGGGCTGACCGGCATGTACGCCCGCCGCGGTGAAGTGCAGGCCGCGCGCGCCGCAGCCCAAAAAGGCATTCCGTTCACCCTGTCCACCGTGTCGGTCTGCCCGATCGAAGAGGTGGCGCCGGCGATCGATCGGCCGATGTGGTTCCAGCTCTACGTGCTCAAAGATCGCGGTTTTATGCGCAACGCGCTGGAGCGCGCCAAGGCCGCCGGCGTGAAAACGCTGGTGTTCACCGTCGACATGCCGGTGCCGGGCGCCCGTTATCGCGACGCCCATTCGGGGATGAGCGGCCCTAACGCCGCCCTGCGCCGCGTGCTGCAGGCGTTTACCCATCCGCAGTGGGCCTGGGACGTCGGCCTGCTCGGCAAGCCGCACGATCTGGGCAACGTTTCAGCCTACCGCGGCAAACCGACCAGCCTGGAAGACTACATCGGCTGGCTGGGCGCCAACTTCGATCCGTCGATTTCCTGGAAAGATCTGGAGTGGATCCGCGAATTCTGGGACGGCCCGATGATCATCAAAGGCATTCTGGATCCGGAGGACGCCAAAGACGCCGTGCGCTTCGGCGCCGACGGCATCATCGTTTCCAACCACGGCGGCCGCCAGCTGGACGGCGTGCTGTCGACCGCGCGCGCCATGCCGGCGATCGCCGACGCGGTGAAAGGCGACATTACCCTGTTGGCCGACTCCGGCATCCGCAGCGGCCTGGACGTGGTACGCATGATCGCGCTGGGCGCCGACACCGTACTGCTGGGGCGCGCCTTCGTCTATGCGCTGGCGGCGGCCGGCGAAGCCGGCGTCGCTAACTTGCTGGATCTGATCGACAAAGAGATGCGCGTGGCCATGACGCTCACCGGCGCGAAAACCATCGCGGAGATCAACGCCGGTTCGCTGGTCAGAAACGCCTGACTCACAGCGGCTGCACGCCCTCCGGATAAGCGTTGTAGCTCATCTTGCTGATGAAAGCCCCGGCCGGCGACACCAGAACCCGGCCGGCGGCGTCCAGCCCGAGGAAGGTGCCGGTGCAGCGCCCGGAGATAAAGTCGAAGAAGAATACCGAGCACACCGGGATAATCTTTTCCCGGAAGGTGAACAGGAACATCTCTTCCTCAAATTTGTAGTAGGTGGCGTAGTCCATGTCGCCGTGGCCGAATTGCTCGCCGCGCAGGTTCTGCCAGGCGTAGCGCTCGGTGTTGACGTAAAAGTGTTCGTAATAGTGATTGGGGCTGTAGACGTTCAGCGTGCGGTACCCGATCAGCTCGCGGGTCAGATGCGGCGCAACGCCGCCCGGTGCGATGCCGGCAATCCGGCCGACGTGGAAGCTTTGTTTGAGACGGGAACCCTTTTCTACCGTCTGTTCCGGCAACAGCGTGCTGCGCACCAGCAGCGCCCGGCCACTTTCACGGTTGAGCACCAGCGTCAGGCACTCGTTGCCCGGCGACTGCAGCGGAATATTGAAGAAATAACGTGCGGCGGAGGTTTGCACCTCTTCATAAGCGTCCTCGCCGCTCTCCCCGCCCCAGGCCCAAAGCACCCGCTGCCGATCGGCGCTGAAGCGCAGCGTGATTTCCCCGCCGTCTTCAAAGGCGATCTGCAACGTTTTGCCGCGCCAGTCCTGAGTGCCCGGCAGCCGGTTGGTGTCGATGCCGCGCGCGAAATCGTCGTAATTCTTCCAGTCCGGTTCGGCATTTTGATTCAGTACGGATGGTTCTGCTGACATCTTCGCTCTCCTTGATTAATGGGATGAAAGCCGCTTTAAACGTCGACGACGCCCGCCGGTTTCACCGCTCTGCGGTTCACCACGGCAGGAGCCGTTTCATCGAGAAAACAACTCAGTACGCCGGCGCAGACGGCGCCGGCAGCCGCCAGCCACATCACGCTGACCAACCCGTAGCGATCGGCGATCAGCCCGGCGATGAACGGCGCCAGACAGCCGCCAATCACCTCGCCGATCCCCATCACCAGCCCCAACGCGGTGGCGATACGGGCCGGCGACACCGTTTCAGAGGGGATGGTGGCCATAAACAGCGTGAAGCACCCAAGGCCGGTATAAGACAGGAACACCAGCACGCCCAGCAGCCACGGGTTGTCGACGTAGCTCAGGAACAGCGGGCAGCACACCGCCAACAGCGAAAAGAAGATCAGCGTCGGTTTGCGGCCAAGGCGATCGGAGATCGCCGGTACCGCCACGCCCCAGAAGACCCAGGCGGCGCCGATGGCGCTCATGATGCCGCCCATCGTGCCTTCGCCGAAGCCGCGGTCGGTCACCAAAAAGTTAGGGGTGAAGGTAATGATGATCATGAACCAGGTGACGAACACGCAGGAGATCAGAATGCACAGCGCAACGTTCTTGATTTTGAACAGCTCGCCGTAAGCGGCTTTGCCCGCCGCCTTGCCGGCCGCCGGCGCGGCGATAAAGGCGGGATCCTTTTTACCGTTCACATAGCGATAGATCAGCCACGCCAGAATGATGCCCGGCACGGCGGTCAGGTGAAACGCCATGCTCCAGCCCCACTTCTGCGCCAGATAGATGATCAGCGGCGGCGCGATAATGCCGCCCAGCAGCCCCGGCGCCGCGCCCTGGATCAAACCCATGTTGAAACCGCGGCGCTGCGGCTGCGATTTTTCCACCATCAGCGACTGGGCGATCGGCAGCACCGGCCCTTCGGCGATCCCCATCAGCGCTCGGAAGATCAATAACATGGCAAAGCCGCTGACCAGCCCCGACAGTGCGGAGAACAGCGAAAACACCAGGATCGATAGGATCAGCATCGGTTTGCGGATATTAAAGCGATCGGCGATAGCCCCCAATCCCGCGCCGGACAGCGCCCAGGTTAACGCCAACACCGCCGACAGCGTGCCGAGATGCACGTTGCTCAGCTTAAGGTCGGCGGCAATCATCGGAAACAGAAACGAGATGGTGAGGCGATCGACGAACACGCAGCCGAAGACAAAAAATAAAATAATCAGCAACCGGTTCTCTTCACTTAATGTTCCGCGTGGCCCTGGCGATGTATTCATAGCGTCATTTGTCCATAAGTTAACTTATGAATGGCGACCCGCCATGGCATAAGTGCGTTAAGCGTTCGGCCAAGGGAGAATTTGGCCATCCGTCACAACAACAACTCATTAACATGTTAATGACATAAAATTATCGCAAGCTGCGGACATGTCAAACGGCCGTTGCAAACGGCGCCGGGAGAACGAACCAGGCATTTTTCACCGCGCGTGAACGACATGAAAATAAATCAACTTTTTGTTTTTAATAAATAAACCAAATTTATTCGGCACTTTTTCTTTTTATAAAAGAAACCAAAGCCACGTGATTTATAAATACGTTAATAAACAAAACTTAATCCTTTCTTATAAATAGACGGTATCTTCCCTTTCATCGGCCTTATAACCCTACCCTCTTTATTATTTGAATCTGTTTGCTTTATAGCGACCATAATGCGAACGATTAACTCCATTGTGTTAATCAATAATCACGCGATGACATTATCAATGCTGAATAATAATAAAAGCGCAGGCCGTGACAAGAATCACAAACAGAGCTCCCTTTTTCATGCCCAGTGAACGGGTTATTACCGGCGCGGCTAGCTTATGCCAACTCGATCCAAACTCGGATGGAAAATGGCGGCATGATAAGCGGCAGACAACCCGCAAGGAGATGAACATAACGGCAAAACTGACCGAAGCCGGTTTCTGGCGCAAAACCGCCGACTCTTCATCGCGGCGCGAGCCGCGCGTGCTGATTCGGGTCTACGTCGACGAAGGCGAGATTGACCGTGCCATCGCGTTCTACGAGCAGCTGCACGGCGTGGAAGCGGATATGCGCTTCGACTTTCCCGAGCATCGGCTGGTGCTGGCGGCGGTGGGGCCGTTTCTGATTCTGGAAGGGTCGGAAGAGCAGCTGCGCCCTTTCCGCAGCACCGTCGGCACGCTGCTGGTCGATGACATTTATCCTTACCACCGGCGGCTGCTGGCCGCCGGGGCCGAGATCTTCTTCGGCCCGGTGGAGGTGCCCACCGGCGCCTGTTTCAATGCGCGCCTGCCGGACGGCACGATTGTCGAGTACGTGCATCACCGGCCGCGCGCGGACGAATAATCTGCCTCAGGGAAGCGCCGGCTTCATGGCGTAACCGCACAGGTCCTTGCGCAGGCTAAGCATATACAGCACGATCACCGCCGAGAACGGCAGGCCGCACAGCACCACTGCGGTCTGCATCGCGCTGAAGCTGCCGGCGTACAACAGCCCGGCGCACACCAGCGTGGTGACCGCCGCCCAGAACACCCGCAGCCAGGCCGGCGCGTCATCGTGAGCGGAACCGCCCTGGCAGGAGAGGTTGGCTATCATCAGCGTGCCGGAATCGACCGGCGTCAGAAACAGCACGAAGCTTATCACCACCACGAAACCGGCGGTCAGCTGGGTATAAGGCAGGTATTCGAACAGCTTGAACACCGCCATCGGCGGATCGCTTTGCGCCACCTGCCCCAGGATCGCCTGCCCGCCTTCCAGCACCAGGCTGATGGCGGTATTGCCGAAGATCGACAGCCACGCCAGCGTGAATCCCAGCGGGATCAACAACACGCCGAAGATCAGTTCGCGAATGGTGCGCCCTTTGGAAATGCGCGCGATAAACAGCCCGACGAACGGCGCCCACGCCACCCACCAGGCCCAATAGAACAGCGTCCAGGCGCCCTGCCATTGGCGCGCCTTACCGTACAGGTACATATCGAAGCTGCGGCTGACCAGCGAAGTCAGATAATCCCCGACGTTCTGCAACATGCCGTTGAGCAGGTTCAGCGTCGGGCCGGCCAGAAACACGAACAGCAGCAGCAGGCACAGGAAGCCGACATTGATGTTCGACAGCATGGCAATGCCCTTCTCGACGCCAGTGACCGCCGCCAACGTGGCCACCACCATCATCACCACGATCAGTGCCAACAGCACGCCGGTGCTTTGCGGGATATCGAACAGGTAAAACAGCCCCGAGTTCACCAGCAGCGCGCCGATCCCCAGGTTGGTTACCATCGAGATGACCGTCACCAGAATGCCGAAACTGTCCACCAGATGGCCGACGCCGCCGTGGATGCGCTCGCCGAAGATCGGATACAGTGCGGAACGCAGCGCCAGCGGCAAACCGCGGCAATAGGCGAAATAGGCCAGCGCGGTGGCGATCAGCGCATACAGCGCCCAACCGTGCAGCCCCCAGTGCAGGAAGGTGAGCGCCATCGCCTGTCGCGCCGCCTGCACGCTGCCGCCGCTGCCTTCCGGTGGCGACAGGAAGTGATCCAGCGGCTCATAGGCGCCGTAATACACCAGCGCAATGCCGATGCCCGACGAAAACAGCATCGCCACCCAGGAGGGGTAGCTGAACTGCGGCGGCTCGTCATCCTGGCTGAGGCGAATGTGGCCAAAGCGCGACAGCGCCAGCCAGAACACGAACGCCATGCAGGCGACCATCAACAACATGTAATACCAGCCGAACACGTCGGCCACCCAATTCTGCGCAACATTCAGCCACTGTTTGCTGGCGGCGGGAAACAGCACAATCAACGCCCCCAGCAGCAATATCACCGCTGCAGATCCGAAAAATACCGGGGCATTCAATCTGACAGGTTCTTCGTCAAGCGATGGAGGAGTTTTTATTGTCATTGGCAGGCTTCCATGAGGCGAAAGACTGACGATTTAAATGCAACTTTTATTTAACATTTAATCGTCATTTATTTGACATTTTTGCAGCATATAGAGTATTGATTGACCGTTCAATCAATCAAATCCAAAGTGTGATTGGCCTATCAGTTGAGGAAAATATGTACCGCAGAGACATTCCTGAGCAGCGCAAGGAACAGCTGATTAACGCCGCCTTCGAGGCTATCAGCGTGGTGGGGCTGGCCGGCGTCACCCTGTCGCAGGTGGCGAAAGAAGCCGGACTGTCGACCGGCATCGTCAGCCACTATTTTGGCGATAAGGAGGGATTGCTGAGCGCCACCATGCGCAAGATCCTGCGCGATTTGCGCGACGCGGTGGCCGAGTGCCGCGCTCAGGCGGCGAGCGACAGCCAGTCGCAGCTGTGCGCCATCATTCAGGGCAACTTCCACCCCAGCCAAACCAACGCCATTTCCATGCGCGCCTGGCTCGATTTCTGGGCCGCCAGCATGCATCAGCCGGTGCTGCGCCGCCTGCAGCGCGCCAACGATCGGCGGCTCTATTCCAATATTTGCAGCCAGTTCCGCCGCGAGCTGCCGCTGCAGCAGGCGCGCGACGCAGCGCGCGGGCTGGCGGCGATGATCGATGGCCTCTGGCTGCGCGGCAGCCTGGCCGGGGATGAAACCGATCTGCAGCAGGATTACCGCATCGCCTGCGACTACGTGATACAACGGCTGCAGGCCGCTCCTTCGGCAAGGTAAACGGCGGCGTCAGCTCAGTTCGTGATCTTCGCTGTACTGGGTTTGCCACATCGCAGCATAGCGGCCGTTTGCCGCCAGCAGCGCCTCATGCCCCCCGCGCTCGACGATTTCTCCCGCCTCCAGCACGATGATCTCATCGGCGTCCACCACGGTGGAGAGCCGATGGGCGATCACCAGCGTAGTGTGGTTGCGGCTCACCTCGCGCAGGTGGCCCTGGATTTCGCGCTCGGTTTGGGTATCGAGTGCGCTGGTCGCCTCGTCGAACACCAGAATGGCCGGATTTTTCAGGATGGTGCGCGCGATCGCTACCCGCTGCTTTTCACCGCCCGACAGCTTCAGCCCACGCTCGCCCACCCGGGTATCGTAACCGTCAGGCAGACCGACAATAAAATCATGGATATGCGCCAGCCGCGCCGCCCGCTCTATTTCTTCATCGCTGGAGCCGGTTTTGCCATAGCCGATGTTGTAGCGCAGCGTATCGTTGAACAGCACCGTATCCTGCGGCACGATGCCGATCGCCTGCCGCAGGCTGGCCTGGGTCAGCTGGCGAATGTCCTGGCCATCGAGGGTAATGGCGCCGCCCTGCACGTCGTAAAAGCGAAACAGCAGGCGCGACAACGTGGACTTGCCCGCGCCGGAGGCGCCGACCACCGCCACCGTGTGGCCCGCCGGTATGGCAAAACTCACCTGTTTGAGGATCGGCCGACGCACGTCGTAGCCGAAGCTGACCGCATCGAACCGCACTTCGCCGCGATCGAGACGCAGCGGCTGCGCATCCGGGCTGTCGACGATTTCGCGCTTCTCCTGCAGCAGATCGAACATGTTCTCCATGTCGATCAGCGCCTGACGCACCTCCGAGTAGATGAAACCAAAGAAGTTCAGTGGCTGATACAGCTGCAACAGGTAGGCGTTAACCAGCACGAAGTCGCCGACCGTCATCGTCCCCCGCGTAATCCCCTGCGCCGCCATCGTCATCATCACGATCAGCCCGATCGAGATAATGGCGGTTTGCCCCAGGTTAATCGCGGTAAAACTGAATTGGTTCTTGATGGCGGCGTATTCATACAGCCTGCGCGACAGATCGAATCGCTCGGCCTCGAACTCTTCATTGCCGAAGTACTTCACGGTTTCATAGTTCAGCAGGCTGTCGATGGATTTGCTGTTGGCGTCGGCATTGGCCTTGTTGAGCTCGCGGCGAAAGCGGGTGCGCCAGCTCACCGCCAGCACGGTGAACAGGATGTAGCAGCCGACCGTCGCCAGGATCGCCAACGCGAACCAGCCGTTCAACATGTGCCACATAATCGCCGTGACCAACGTCAGTTCGAACAGGATCGGCACGATAGAAAACAGCAGCCGCGACAGCACGGTAGACACCGCCTGGGTGCCGCGCTCAATGGACAGCGACAGCCCGCCGGTCTGGCGTTCCAGATGGAAGCGCAGGCTCAGCGCGTGCAGCTGACGAAACACCCGCACGCCCAACAGGCGCGTGGCGTTCTGGCTGACGTGGATAAACATCACGTTGCGCAGCTCCTCAAACAGCGCGCCGCCCACTCGCGCCACGCCGTAGGCGACGATCAGCCCCAGCGGTACCGCCAGCATTTTCGCCGTCTCGCCGCTCAGCGCATCGACCATCGCTTTGTAGGCCAGCGGCACCAGCGTGGTGCTGACCTTGGCCGCCACCATGAACACGAAGGCCACCACCAGATACCAACGCAGCCGCGGGTTGTCTTTCGGCCACAGATAGGGCAGCAGGAATTTCAGCAAACGGGAACGATCCATCATGTAATATTCATCTTCTCGGTCGGGCTCGCGGCGCACGGCCGCGCGGGGTTATGATTTTGGCCTGGCCGGCGGCAAACGCCGCAGCCATCCCGTTTTCCTGCAATGGCAACTCAGCATCATCCGTCAGGAGACGCGGCGGCGGTTCGGGCAAAGTTCAGGCATGGAGGAGACAATCACATGACCCACTCGTATGCAAAACGCTTTGCGCAGGTCTTTGACTATATCGACCGCCACCTGGACGAGGCGCTCACCGTCGAAAAACTGAGCGAAGTGGCCCATTTTTCGCGCTTTCATTTTCAACGCCAGTTTAGCGCGTATTGTGGCATCTCGGTGTGGCGTTATATCCAGTGGATGAGGCTTAAACGCGCCTCGTACCGCCTGGCGTATAACCCGCTGGAGCCGGTGATTGACATCGCGCTGGACGCCGGTTTTCAGAACCCGGAGTCCTTCAGCCGCGCCTTCAAACAGGCGTTCAGCCAAACGCCGAGCCAGTTTCGCAAACAGCCGGCCTGGATCGATTGGCAACAGCGCTTTCCCGAACCGAAACACAAAAGGAAACAACCCATGAAGGTAGACATTGTCGATTTTCCGGCCACGCCGGTGGCGATGATCGAACATAGCGGCCCGCCCGCGCTGGTCAACGAAACCGCCGCACGCTTTATCGAGTGGCGCAAAACCAGCGGCCTGTCGCCGGTCAGAAGCAGCCGCACTTACGGCATCGCGCCGCACGATCCGGCCATCACCGAAGCGCAGGACTTCCACTTCTTCATTTGCGGCGAAGTCACTATGCCGATCCCGGAGGACAACGCCTTCGGCGTGGTGAACGGCACGCTGCCGGCCGGGCGCTGCGCGGTGCTGCGCCATCACGGCTCGCTGGATGGGCTCTCGGAAAGTGCCCACTATCTGTACCGCGAGTGGTTGCCGGCCAGCGGCGAGGAACTGCGCGATTTCCCGCTCTATTTCCACTACCACAACTTCGTGCACGAGGTGGCAGAATATGAACTGGTGACCGATCTTTATCTGCCGCTGAAATAACTCATCTCAGGCTCCGCAAGGAGCCTGAAATTAATAGCAAATCTGATGCCGTAGCCGGGCTTACAGAAGGCAACCTATAAAAAATAAGGAAAATCAATGCATTGATTTTCGGCTGTTCACCACCAGGGAGGAAAAACCACGCTTTTCCCTCCCTGGTCAACAGGCTAGGGCTCCGCAAGGAGCCTGATTGACGTTAACAGGATGGCGACGACCCCTGCGGCGGCAGATAACGCTGCGGATCGAGCGCGGTGGCGCGGTAGCGAATCTGGAAATGCAGGAACACCGAATCGGTGCCGGTGCTGCCCATGGTGCCGATCTTCTGCCCCGCTTTCACATCCTGGCCGTTGCGCACCAGCGTAGTGTCGTTGTGCGCATAGGCGGTGATAAAGTCTTCACCGTGCTTAATCATGATCAGGTTGCCGTAGCCGCGCAGCTGGTTGCCGACGTACACCACTTTGCCCTTGGCGGAAGCGTAGATCGGCTGGCCGCGTTTGCCGGCAATGTCGATGCCCTTGTTGCCGCCATCTGAATTGGAGTAGGCCTGCACGATCCGGCCGCTGGTCGGCCAGCGCCAGCAGCGAGCGGCACCCGGCGGCGGCGTCTGCTTGGCGATCGCGCCAGAAGAAGAAGAGGTTTTACGGCGCGTGGCGGCGGTTTTGGTCGGCGCGCCGCCGCTCAGCCGCAGTTTCTGCCCCACTTCCAGATTATAGGGCGCGCGTATCTTGTTGATTCTGGCCAGATCGCTGACTTCGCTGTCGGTGATCCAGGCGATGTAATACAGCGTATCGCCCCGTTTGACGGTGTAGGACTTGCCGGTGTAGCTGCCCTTCGGCAGTTTGTCGTAGTCGCGGTTGTAGGTGTTTTTACCCGAACACCCGGCCAACAGCAGCCCCAATGTCAGACACACCGCGATGCGGCGCCACCCTGCCAGTTTGCTTCCTGTGCTCAAATCCTGTCCTCGGTCGTCGTTTCGGTTCTGATGCGCGTCAGCCGCACAGTGTAACATTTGCGCCGGGTCAGTCAAAAACCCCCAGACGGTCTATGCTAAACAGGTAAGGATGACTGATTTATTACCCAACGACGAAATGGAGTACTGTCATGTTGAACCTCGACCGCAATAATTTGCCCCTCCTGAGCGAAGATCTGCTCAAAAAGCAACGCACCACCCTGCTGATCATCGCCTTCCTGCTGCTGGCCGGCGGCATACTGTGTCTGGTTAATCCTTTCGCCTCCGGCGCGGCGTTGAGCATCGTGGTGGGCGTCCTGCTGCTGTTGAGCGGCGCCGGGCTGATTATCGCCATGATCGCCAATCGGGCGCAGAATACCTGGCCGATGATCGGCGGCATTTTACTGGGCGTGGCCTACCTGATTATCGGCTATGTGTTCATCACCAGCCCGCTGGCGGGCATTTTGGCGCTGGCGGTGTACCTTGCCGTGCTGTTCGCGCTCGGCGGCATCGCGCGCCTGGCGGCTGGCTATATGCGCCGCGGATTGCCGGGCAACTGGTTGCAGTACGTCATTGGCGTACTCGATTTGATCATCGCCTGGATGCTGATCGGCTCAGGCCCGGCGGCATCGGTCACGCTGGTGACGGCGATCGTCGGCATCGAGATGCTGGTCAGCTCCTTTGCGCTGTTCCAGGCGGCGAACCTGTTCAAACGCGCCTGACCCTACCGGCCCGCCGCCGGCGGGCCGTCACTTCGCCTCCTCTTCTCCGCCGTTTCCAGGCAAAACAACGCGATACCCCCGCAGCTTGTCCGTGGTTATCTTCATCGGTAAGTGCCAATATAGGTGAAGACAAGGGAGCTGAAGCCGATGACTACCCATTCCAACCCGCTGAACTCACGTGAAGTTTGCCTGCAATTGCGCCACTTCAATCAGGTAATCGGGCAGCAATGCCGTAATATGGCGCGTCAACAAACCGTCTGCCCATGCTGCCTGGCGGACATCGCCACCGGTTGCGACGCCGGTATCAAATTGTGCGGACAACAGTTAGCCAAGCCGAGCCCGCAAACCCCACTGTTTCAGCAGATTCGTAATCTGCTGCTCGATCTGCGCGCCGAAGCGAAAGGGGTTCACAGAATCGATACCCTGAACCGCACCAATAATGAAATTTCCTGGCTGTTGCGCGAGCTCTATTTCGAAACCTTCTGACCGTTTCGACCATGCAGTCACCCCGTGCCAGCTGCTGCGCGGGGAATAGGCCGCGCCGTGTCGCCCCCTCCTGGTACGCCCCTTCTGCTCTTCGCGTTCATCCAGCTTTACGACCGCCATCACACCTCGCCAACCTCAAATTGCGTTGGTTATAGAGTCGTCTACAATTCAATCGAATTACCCCCTACAACATCAGAAATTATTATTATTAGAGGTGATTATGTTACAGAAACACGAAAACGTAATAAGTATGACTGTACTAAGCCCACAAGCCACCCAACAACTGATGCCTTCGTTTTCCTTCTTGCCCCACACGCAACACGCCGATGGCAAATATCGCCTGCGCCGTTATTCGGTCGTCAAATATCTCAACCCCAACGTCGCCGAAGTGGGGCCGCGCACCTTCATGCAGTCCGATCAGATCAACCACTTCCAGGGCAACGTGGTGCGCCGCTTCGAACCTATCGACAGCGCCGTGCTGCAGAGCGCCGGCATGGCGGAGATGTGCAACCTGTTCGCCGAAAATAACGAGCTGCCGGAAGGCACCGAGATAGAGATCCACCAAATGCGCGTGGTCGCCATCCAGAAAGATACGCTGGTGGCGCCGGAAGGCATTCACCAGGACGGTTTCGACCATATCGCCATGATCGCCATTCACCGGCACAACATCGTCGGCGGCGAAATCATGCTGTACGACGACAGCCATCACGATCCCTTCTTTAAAAAAGCGCTGGCGGACGGCGAGGCCGTGCTGCTGGCGGACAGCAAACTGTGGCATAACGCCACGCCGATCAACGCCGTGAGCCCGCAAGAAGAAGGCTACCTGGATCTCTTCGTCCTCACCGCCCGGGGAGAGAAAGCATGATCTTTACGCCCGAGCTCGCCCGAAGCCAGTTCAGCGCCCTGTCTCAGCAGATCGACGGCAAGCCGGTGATTTTTTTCGACGGCCCCGGCGGTGCGCAGGTCTCACGGGGCGTGCTGGAAAAAATGACGGACTACCTGGGGAAATACAACGCCAACCTGGGCGGCCACTACTTCTCCAGCCGCGTCACCGGCGAGGTGATGGGCCAGGCGCGGGAATCGGTGCGCGCCTTGTTAAATGCGCCGTCACCCGACAACATCGTCTTCGGCATGAACATGACCACGCTGACTTTTCACCTCAGCCGCACTATCAGCCGTGACTGGCAGGCCGGCGATGAGGTCATCGTCACCGCGCTGGATCACTACGCCAATGTCTCCAGCTGGCGGCAAGCCGCCGCCGATAAAGGCGCTGTGCTGCATCAGATAGCCTTGGAGCACGCCGACTGTTCCCTCGACGCCGCGAAAGTGTGTGAACGCATCAACGCCAACACCCGCCTGGTGGCGGTCAGCTACGCCTCCAACGTCACCGGCAGCATCGTCGATATCAAAACCATCGTCGAAGCCGCACATCGGGTGGGCGCACAGGTGTATGTCGACGCCGTACACTATGCGCCGCACAACCTGATCGACGTACAGGCGTTGGGTTGTGATTTCCTGGTCTGTTCCGCCTACAAGTTCTTCGGCCCGCACGTCGGCATGGCCTATATCGCGCCGCAGTGGCTGCAGCGTCTGCAGCCGTACAAAGTCGAACCGGCCACCGACGTCGGCCCCGGCCGTTTCGAGACCGGCACGCAGAGCTTCGAGGCGCTGGCCGGCGTCACGGCGGCGATCGACTATCTGGCGCAATGGGGCACGCCCGGCGCGCCGTTAAGACAGCGTCTACAGGAGAGCTTCGCCGCTTACCACCGGCACGAAGAGGCGCTGTGCCGCCACTTTTTGCAACGGCTGCAGATGCTCGACGGCATCCGGCTCTACGGTAATCCGCAGGCGGACAGCACACGTCGCACGCCGACCTTCGCCCTGACCTTCGATGGTCATACGCCTGACGCGATCGCCCGCCGCCTGGGGCAGCACAATATCTGCGCCGGCAGCGGACATTTCTATGCGCTGGGCCTGGTTCAGCAGTTGGGGCTGCAAGAGGGCGGCGTGCTGCGCATCGGCATGATGCACTACAACACCCAGGGCGAGATCGACACGCTGTTCGATACGATCGCCGAAGATATCCTCAGTTAACCGCAGCATCGGCCCGCTCACCCCATTGGGCGGGCCGCAAAGGGGTAAATGGCCTTTTCCTCCCTTGATATCAAACCGTCATGATCTGCGAGGAAAAGAGCCTATTAATGCCGGTATGGCATGGAAAAGATAGCGAGAACGGCGCATCTTGCGGTAGCCGCCCGACGCCCGGAGACAGCACATTGCACGCATTCTCTTTTGACTCGGCAGTCGGCATAATGACAAACACGGTCTGGGTCAGATGAGAATCAATGGTGAAGTCGCAGCGAATTACGTTAAATGACATAGCTGTACTGGCGGGTGTCACTAAAATGACGGTCAGTCGCTATCTGCGCACGCCGGAGAGGGTGAAACCAGAAACGGCGGCGCGCATTGCCAGCGTGATCGAGGACGTCGGCTATCAGGCCGATCCTGACAACCCGACCCTCTCTGCCAACAGCCCTCCCCTGATCGGCGTTCTGGTCCCTTCCTTTAACAATCTGATCTTTGCTGACGTGCTTGCGGGCATTGAATCCGTGTCGTCTGTGCAGGGCTATCAGACGCTCGTGGTCAATTATGACTACAACAGCAAACGTGAAGAGGAGCAAATTGCCGCCATTCTGGCTTTTAAGATCAAAGGGCTGCTGCTGACCGAGTCGGTCCATAGCCTGCGGGCGGAAAAATTCCTGCGGGCGGCGAAGATACCCGTTGCCGAAATTATGGGGCTATCGGGCAACGCAGATCGAATTAACGTGGGTTTTGACAATGTCAAAGCCGGCTATGACATGACCACCATGCTGCTGGCTAGCGGTAAAAAGCGCATTATCTATTTTGGTTCAATGTCTGATATCCGCGATGAACAGCGCTATGCGGGATACTGCCAGGCGATGGCGAACCAGGATTTACCTACCGGGCGCATTTCCCCCAATAAGGTCTCTTCCATTTCGATCGGGACAGGCATGATGACGCTCGCGAGCCAAATGTATCCGGATATGGACGGTATTCTCTGCACCAATGACGATCTGGCCGTGGGGGTGCTGCAGGAGTGCCTGGCAAACGGCATCCGCGTCCCCGCGCAAATCGCCATTGCCGGATTTCACGGTCTTGAGATCGGGCAGGTCATTACTCCCAAACTGGCCAGCGTACTGACGCCACGGTATGAAATGGGGAAAGTGGCGACAGAGATCATCATAAAGAAAATCAAAGGGCTGCCGACCATTGAGCACGTCGATCTCCACTATCGCCTGTCGATGGGGGAGACGATATAGCTTGCCCTGCCGGTTTCGTCTGCGGAAAAGCCCGCCTTGCGCCGTTCAACTTCAGCCAGGCGGCGTCGCCCACCTGGCCGTTCCCTCCCCTTAACGCGCCTTACGGCGACGGAGCCAAAATAGTATCAGCAGGATGACGACTATCGCGCCGCCGGCCATGCCCGGCAGAATCATCGGCTGCGCGCGTGCCAACAGCGGTTTCGGCCCCCCGGCGCGCACTTCACTCACGTCGGCCTCGGTCACGCTCAGCCTACTGTTGCCGTATTTCTGCAGCACGAAGTTCGCAATATCGGCCACCTGCTTATCCGTCAGCTCGCCGATGTAAGAACCGGCCCCAAAGCTCGGCATCAACACATGCTTACCGTCAACCCGGCGATCGACCCCCTGCAGAATAACGGCTATCAAATTTGACGGGTTGCTCGCTGCCGTGGTGGAGTTATTGAACAGCGATGGGTAGGCCTGGTTAAGGCTGCCGCTGCCGTCCGGCTGATGGCAACTGGCGCAGTAACCGCTGTAAAGCGCCTCGCCGCTATTGAGCGTGTGGTTGGCGTTGGGCGAGTTCACGCCGCGCAGGTTGCGCTCGACGTTGTAGTGCGCCAGGCTAAGACTGGCGCTCTGACGATCGTCGCCCTGCGCAGGCACGCTCTTCAGGTAAATCGCTATCGCCCGCAGCTGCCGGTCGGTAAGGTATTGGAAGCTGTGCTCAACGGCCTCGGCCATCGGCCCCGCCGCTTGCGCGCGCCCTTCCACCCGGCCGGTTTTCAGATAGTCCATTAACTCCTGCTCGCTCCAGCTGCCGATGCCCTCCTGACGATCGGCGGTGATATTTGGCGCGTACCAGGCACCCAACGATGCCCCCATCAGGAAACGCGAGTTGTCTTCCGCCATCAGCACATTACGCGGCGTATGGCAGGTTCCGCAGTGAGCCGGGCCCTGCACCAGCGCGGCCCCTTCGTTCCATGCGTCATCCTTTGTCGGATCCGCGACGTACCGCCGATTGTCCAAATAGAGCATATTCCACACCGCCATGGAGAGACGGATATTGAACGGGAACGGCAGATCGGTGTAGTGCTCGGCCGGTTCATCGACCGGGGCGACGCCATGCATAAAGTAGGTATACAGCGCATGGATCTCGTCATCACTCAGACGGGTGTAGGCGGTGTAAGGCATTGCCGGGTAGAGATGCGAGCCATCTTTGCGGATCCCGGATCGCAGCACATCGGCAAACTCAGCTTCGGAATAGCCACCGATGCCGTATTTCACCGATGGGGTAATATTGGTGGCGTAGATGGTGCCCATCGGGGAAGCGATGCCATATCCCCCGGCAAAAGGTTTGCCCTGCTGCTGCGCATTCGTATGACAGGCCATGCAGTCCGAGGCGATAGCCAGCGCCTGCCCTTTAGCGATCAGATCGCCGTCCCGAGCGTGCGCCGCGAGGCCGCATCCCAGCAGCAGCGCCGCCGCCAACGAGTGGGTTACTTTATTCATTTGCTCTCCAGGGCGCGCAGTACGTCATTGGCCGCCTTAAGCCCAAGCGCCGCCATCGTCAACGTGGTGTTGACGACGCTGGCCGAAACCATCGCGCCTCCGCCCGGGATCCAAAGATTGTCATGATCGTGAGCACGGCAGTTACCGTCCACCACCGAGTTGCTGGGATCGCTGCCCATGATCGTGCCGCCCATAATGTGGTTGTTGGCATTCAGCTTGTCGTTAATCACAAACTCTTGCGCATCAAACAAGTCGCCGATCTGGCGCAGCTGAGTTTTGACCACTTCCAGCCCTTTGCGCACGTAGTCGCCGACGTCGTAGTGGATGTCCGGGCAAGCCAGGCCATGTTTGTCTTTGCGGGTTGGGCTCAGCGTTAGGCGGTTATTCGGATCCGGCAGCGGTTCCAGGCTGATGGAGAGATCCACCGAGCGGCTGGCGCGGTCGCGCACTTCCTCCTGCAGCGCCTTGCCGACCTTGCCCGTTTTCAGCACCTCCAGGGCGGATGGGATAACCCGATTGATGTTATTGATGATGATCTTGTTGGCGGAATGGTCGCTGCGGAAGGCGCCGTCGCGATACCCCACCATGCAGCTGCTCTGCGCCGGACCGCGGCCAACCCACAGAGGCTCACGCGCCAGGAAGGAACAGTGCAGGCCGGAGTGGTCCATCATGTTGCGCCCCACCTGATCCGAGCTGTTCGCGATGCCGTTCGGGTTCTTTTCGTTGGCCGCCAGCAGCAGCAGGCGCGGGTTTTCAATCCCATTGCAGGCCAGAACGAACGCTTTGCCGATCGCCCGATGAGAGCGGTGCGTGGTATCGTACCAATGGACGGCAGTGACGCGGTTATTGTCGTCGGTGTCGATTTTGTACACCACCGCTTCGGGGATCACCTTCGCCCCTTTGTGTTCGGCCCGTTCAACGTGGTGAATGCCGTTGTACATCGCTCCGATCGGACAGATCGGTTGGCAGTTGTTGTTACCGCAGCAGGTGGGCCGCCCATTCCAGGGCCGAGTGCTGCGACCTTGCGGAATGGGCACCGATTTGAAACCGTGAGGATTTACAATCTCCGCGATACGCCGGTCGCCGTAGGCCCAGGGCACCATGTCCATCGGGTAAGGCCCACTGCGTTCCGCAGGGGACTGCCACTCCGGGTTGTTCGGGCCGGCAACACCGATCTCCTCTTCGGCTTTGGCGTACCACGGTTCGATTTCCTGGTAGGAAATCGGCCAGTCTCGCCCTACGCCGTAGAGGGATTTCATGCGAAAGTCATTGGGGTGATTACGCCAGCAGGAGGCTGCCCAATGCCAGGTGGTTCCTCCCACCACGCGCAAGTAACCCTGCTTAAAACCAGATCCATTGGGGCCGGTCAGCTTGATATAGTCGTTTTCCGGGAAATAGAGCGGCGCGGTGGCGTACTCCGATTGAGGGTAAAGTCCCTGGAAGTCCGACCCCGCACGGTTGTGCAGCGGCATATTGCGCCAGTTTTCCACCGCCTGAGCGCGCTCAATGCGCGGGCCGGCTTCAAGCACCAGCACCGAATATCCCTGGCTCACCAAAGTATCCGCCATCAGGCCGCCCACGATGCCGGAACCGACAATGACGACATCGGCTTCAGCATCGCTGGCAGCATTTATGATTGGGCTTTTCACGCGGGCTCCTTATCTTTTTCGGCAAATAAGGCAGGCAAATCTGTTGCGGGAATGGCGGGTTGGCGGGTAACACCCGGCGGCAGGCCGGTCCACCACAGGGGGCCAAAATTACACCAGGTCGGCACAATCAAAGCATCCTGCACCGTGCGGTACATCAGCGCCTCTTTATAGGCGATCAGCTGGCCATGTTCGGCGTTTGAAGGATCTACGGTTCCGGTATACCACGCGGTCACAATTGCCTGGATCAGCTCACTCTGCCCCTGCTCGATCGCCTTCCGGTTAAAGGCTTCCGCATCTGTGGTTTGTTGGCTCAGGATGAACAGGGCGTTGAGCTGTGGGTTCAGCTGCGGAAAATGCTCGCGCAGTGCAGAAAAATAGCGGGCGGAGAGCGTGACGTCCAGATCGTCAAACGCCGTAATTTTCCTCGAAATTTGCAAAAATTGCGCGTATTCAATGGGCGAAGCGGCAATCTGAGCCCGTTCCGCATAGGTAATATTTGAATAAGGTAACAGGCTGGCGGTGACGATTACGCCCACCATTTTTGCCAGCGCCTCCCTGCGGGTAAGCACGGTTTGCAACGACATAGTTAGCTCCAAAATAATTATGTTTTTGTATAGTTTTTTTTAATATGTATCAGAATGCATGCAAACCAAAATGAAAAATGGCATCTAAATGAGGAATAGCATTAAAAGATCAAGGTGTTATGGCGTTGCCGTTTTTTGCACCGACGATAAACTCACGGTGCATTAATGACATAATAAAAACGCGCGACGAATTACCCGGAAAATAACTCGGCGTAATTTATGTCGTAAATGGATTCGACCCGACGCAATATTTAAACGCCAAACGTTAGCCGTATTTACGAGAGGGGCGAGCCCTTGTGCAACATCTGAAATAGCACTCGTGCACCATTATTCAGGAGGTGGATGAGGGAGGTTTTCCGCCGACAGTCTGAGCCGTTGCGGGATCGTCTTTGACATGACGGAATAAGCGCCGACCTATCTCACGGCTTTTAGCTGCTTAAAAACATGACAAAAATCACTTAATGGCATGTTACGAAACGACGTTACCTATCCTGTGATCCACAGCAGATAATCGCTGGATATTCACCGATTCCAACAGGGTTGATAGGTTTCACTGACCCGGCCACCGGCATAATGTGCTTATTTCCCCTGATAATAACTGACAGAAATAATGAAATTGCACACCAGATCACGCCAGCAGTAACACGGTTTTTTAACACTCTTTGGCGTGATACAGATCGCAAAAATAAGCGGTAAAAAAACGTCTGATACAAGATATCCCATTTTGTTTTCAGACAGGATCGCAACCATGCATACTGACACTCAACCTACCGTTTTACTTATCGCGCCGGTCATGGACGCTTTACAGATCGCGTTGGACGCCAGTTACCGGGTATTCCGTCTCTATGAACAATCTGACATTCCGGCCTTTTTGGCTCGCCATGGCGCAGAGGTTCGGGCGGTGGTCACCCGTGGCGATGTGGGGGTCACCCGAGAGACGCTGGAACAGCTGCCGCAGGCCGGCATGATTGCCGTCTTTGGGGTGGGCACAGACGCTATCGATCTCAACTACACCCGGGAGCGTGATATCCGCGTCGGGATCACCGCCGGCGTGCTGACCGATGATGTGGCCGATCTGGCGATGGGGCTGCTGCTGTCCGCCAGCCGCCGCCTGTGCCAAGGGGACCGCTTTGTGCGTGAAGGCCGCTGGGAAACGACGCCGCCGCCGCTGGCGACCAAAGTGAGCGGCAAACGCATCGGCATTTTTGGCATGGGGAACATCGGCCAAGCCATCGCCCGACGAGCCAAAGGCTTTGATATGACCGTCCTGTATACCGATCGCCAGCGCAAAGGCGGCCTGGACTATCAGTGGTGCGCCGATCTGCACGCGCTCGCAGCACAGAGTGATTTTCTGGTGATCGCGGCGTCTGGCAGTGCGGAGAACCGCGGGATTATTGATGCTAGCGTATTTGCCGCCATGCCCGATCGCGCCTGGCTTATCAATATCGCCCGCGGCAGCCTGGTCGATGAACCGGCGCTGATAACGGCGTTACAAAATCATGTTATCGCCGGGGCCGCTCTGGACGTATTTGAAAACGAACCCCATGTACCGGCGGCGCTCTTGGCTCTCGAGAATGTTCTGCTTCAGCCCCACGTGGCCAGCGCTACCGTAGAAACCCGCCAGGGAATGAGCCAATCCGTTTTGGATAATCTGGCTGGTTATTTTTCCCATCAGGATATTCCTGGCTTAATTCAATAAAAATGATCGCCTGAATGGCGAACCATCATTTTTATTCAGCCTAACAAAATATCCGCTTATCGTGGCGGATATCATCGAGGCGTTACTATGACCGATAAAATACCAGGAACTCGCTGGCTGCGGGTTATCGCGCCGATCCTTATCACCTGCATTATTTCATTTATGGATCGCGTTAATATCAGCTTTGCTCTGCCGGGCGGCATGGAACAGGATTTAGGCATTACCAGCCAGATGGCTGGCGTGGCCAGCGGTATCTTTTTTATTGGTTATTTATTTCTGCAGATTCCCGGCGGACGGCTGGCGGTTTACGGTAGCGGCAAACGTTTTATTGCCTGGTCGCTCGTGGCCTGGGCGATTGTCTCTATCGCTACCGGGTTTGTCACCCATGAATATCAGTTGCTCGCGCTGCGTTTTATTCTCGGAGTCTCCGAAGGTGGGATGTTGCCGGTGGTGCTGACCATGGTAAGCAATTGGTTCCCGGAAAAAGAACTGGGCCGGGCCAATGCCTTTGTCATGATGTTTGCGCCATTGGGAGGGATGCTGACCGCCCCGGTTTCCGGCGCGATTATTGCCGCCCTCGACTGGCGCTGGCTGTTCATTATCGAAGGCTTATTGTCGATCGTGGTGTTGACCATTTGGTGGCTGGTGATCAGTGACCGCCCGGAAGAAGCGCGTTGGCTACCGGCCAAGGAACGCGAATACCTATTGACCGAGCTGGCCCGGGAGCGCAAAGCGCGAGAAGGGATGGCGCCGGCGGCCAAAGCGCCGCTCAAAGCCGTGTTCCGTAACAAAGGATTGATGCGCCTGGTCGTGCTGAATTTCTTCTACCAAACCGGTGACTATGGTTATACGTTGTGGCTGCCCACCATCTTGAAGAACCTGACCGGCGGCAGCATGGCTAATGTTGGCGTGCTGGCGATCCTGCCGTTTATTGCCACTCTGGCGGGGATTTATGTGATTTCGCTGTTCAGCGATCGCAGCGGTAAACGCCGTTTATGGGTGAGGATCTCCCTGTACTGTTTTGCGGCGGCGCTGGTGGCCTCGGTAATTCTGCATGAGCACGTGGTGGCCGCTTATATCGCGCTGGTGGTGTGCGGCTTCTTCCTTAAAGCGGCGACCAGTCCATTCTGGTCTATTCCCGGGCGCATTGCGTCGGCAGAAGTCGCCGGCAGCGCACGCGGGGTGATCAACGGGCTGGGCAATCTCGGTGGGTTCTGCGGCCCCTATCTGGTGGGCGTCATGATTTATCTGTATGGGCAGAACGTCGCGGTTTGCGCGCTGGCCGTATCGCTGCTGCTGGCAGGCACCATCACCTTCCTGCTGCCGAAAGAGTGCGATCGCGCCGGCGGAGAAACCGACGACCGCCTGCCATCCGGGGCTAAACAGAAGTGGAGTTAAGCGGCAATAGCGCGGTGTGGGCAGCGACGGCGGCTCACACCCGCGTCAGGCTTGGGTGGCGCGTTGTTTATCGCGCCAAAACGCAGGACCAGGGGGTGAGATGATCACAAGCCAACTCGATACCCAAACGGTAATGCGGTTCGGTGAGAAATCGTCTTTTCTGAAAGTGGTTATAACTTAATGAAATGATACATAAGGAGATTTTGGAGCGGGTGAAGGGAATCGAACCCTCGTATGCAGCTTGGGAAGCTGCCGTTCTACCATTGAACTACACCCGCATCGGTGTGCGACAGGCATTATAACCGGTTATCGGCGGCGGGCAAGCGGAGATGGCGCGTAACTGTCGATGTTTTAAGCGGTTAAGTTCCGTGGGCGAAAAAAAACCGGCGCAGCTGCCTGCACCGGTTGTTGCACGCTAAACGGGATTACTTCTGCGGGCGCATCGCCGGGAACAGAATCACGTCGCGGATGGTGTGGCTGTTGGTGAACAGCATCACCATGCGGTCGATACCGATGCCCAGGCCGGCAGTCGGCGGCAAGCCGTGCTCCAGCGCAGTAACGTAGTCTTCGTCGTAGAACATAGCTTCGTCGTCGCCGGCATCTTTGGCGTTCACCTGATCGGCGAAACGCTGCGCCTGGTCTTCGGCGTCGTTCAGCTCGGAGAAGCCGTTGCCGATTTCACGGCCGCCGATGAAGAACTCGAAGCGGTCGGTGATTTCCGGGTTAACGTCGTTGCGGCGCGCCAGCGGCGACACTTCTGCCGGGTACTCGGTGATGAAGGTCGGCTGAATCAGATGGCTTTCCGCCACTTCTTCGAAGATCTCGGTCACGACGCGGCCCAGACCCCAGCTCTTCTCAACCTTGATGCCGATGGATTCGGCGATGGCCACCGCTTTGCCCATGTCGGCCAGATCAGCCAGATCGGTTTCCGGACGGTATTTCTTGATCGCCTCGGTCATGGTCAACTTCTCGAACGGCTTGCCGAAATCGAACACTTCGTCGCCGTACTGCACCTGAGAGGTGCCCAGCACTTTCTCGGTCAGGGTGCGGAACAGGCTCTCGGTCAGTTCGATCAGGTCTTTGTAATCCGCGTAAGCCATGTAGAGTTCCATCATGGTGAACTCTGGGTTATGACGCGGAGAAACGCCTTCGTTGCGGAAGTTGCGGTTGATTTCGAACACGCGCTCAAAGCCGCCGACCACCAGACGCTTCAGATACAGTTCCGGCGCGATGCGCAGGTACATGTCGATATCCAGCGCATTGTGGTGCGTGATGAACGGACGCGCGGACGCGCCGCCCGGGATCACCTGCATCATCGGGGTTTCGACTTCCATGAAGCCGCGTTCCACCATGAAGTTACGGATAGCGGACATCACCTGCGAACGCACTTTGAAAGTGTTGCGCGATTCTTCGTTGGCGATCAGATCCAGATAACGTTGACGGTAACGGGTTTCCTGATCCGCCAGGCCGTGGAATTTGTCCGGCAGCGGGCGCAGCGCTTTGGTCAGCAGACGCAGTTCGGTGCAGTGGATCGACAGTTCACCGGTCTTGGTTTTGAACAGCTTGCCGCGCGCGCCGAGGATATCGCCCAGGTCCCATTTTTTGAACTGGTCGTTGTACACGCCTTCAGCCAGATCGTCGCGCGCGACGTACAGCTGAATGCGGCCGCCCACGTCCTGCAGCGTAACGAAGGACGCCTTGCCCATAATGCGGCGAGTCATCATGCGACCGGCAACGGTCACTTCTACGCCCAGCGCTTCCAGCTCTTCGTTGTCTTTATCGCCGTACGCAGCGTGCAGTTTGTCGGAGGTGGAATCGCGACGGAAGTCGTTCGGGAACGCAATGCCGTTCTCGCGCAGGCCGGCCAGTTTCTCGCGGCGGGACTGCAGTTCGTTATTGAGATCCAGCGCCTGATCGGCGCCCTGTACTTGTTGTTCAGACATTTCTATTCCTCATAACCCGGCTTTCAAACTTGCCTCAATGAATTTATCCAGGTCGCCATCCAGTACGGCCTGCGTGTTACGCGTTTCGACGTTGGTGCGCAAATCCTTGATGCGGGAGTCATCCAGCACGTAAGAACGGATTTGGCTGCCCCAGCCGATGTCGGACTTGTTGTCTTCCATCGCCTGTTTATCAGCATTTTTCTTTTGCATCTCAAACTCGTACAGCTTGGCTCGCAGCTGTTTAAACGCTTGATCCTTGTTCTTATGCTGAGAACGATCGTTCTGGCACTGCACCACGATGTTGGTTGGCAGGTGAGTAATACGTACGGCGGATTCGGTTTTGTTGACGTGCTGACCGCCCGCACCGGAGGCGCGGTACACGTCGATGCGCAGATCCGCCGGGTTGATATCGATATCGATATCGTCGTCCACTTCCGGGTAGATGAACACCGAACTGAACGAGGTGTGGCGACGGCCGCCGGAGTCGAACGGGCTTTTGCGCACCAGGCGATGCACGCCGGTTTCAGTGCGCAACCAGCCGAACGCGTAGTCGCCGATGATCTTGATGGTGGCCGATTTCAAGCCCGCGACGTCGCCGTCGGACTCTTCGATCACTTCGGTTTTGAAGCCTTTGGCTTCGGCCCAGCGCAGGTACATGCGCAGCAGCATGCTGGCCCAGTCTTGCGCCTCGGTGCCGCCGGAACCGGCCTGGATGTCCAGGTAGCAGTCGGCGCTGTCGTATTCGCCGGAGAACATGCGGCGGAATTCCAGCAGCTCAAGCTTGGCGATCAGTTGATCCAGCTCGGCGACCGCTTCGTTGAAGGTCTCTTCATCGTCGGCTTCCACCGCCAGTTCCAGCAGCCCGCTGACGTCTTCGCCGCCCTGCTGCAGTTGATCGATGGTTTCAACGATGGCTTCCAGCGCGGCGCGCTCTTTGCCGAGCGCCTGTGCGCGCTCAGGATCGTTCCAAACGTCCGGCTGCTCCAGCTCGGCGTTGACTTCTTCTAGACGTTCCTTCTTGGCATCATAGTCAAAGATACCCCCTAAGAACCGCAGTCCGCTCGGACAGGTCCTGAATTCGGTTTTTTACCGGATTAATTTCAAACATGGTTTCGTTCTTTTACGTTGATGTCGTCGATGGCGGAATGCCATTGGAACCGCTAATTCTAACGGATCCGGGCGGCAGTTTATAGCGAGTTGGTCAGTTTTTGTGGCGATCGGGTAGCAAAGCGGGTGGCAGGATGAGCTGGAATTTCGTCAGCGTTTTATTGCTTATGCCCACTACGCCGCTAAGCTGTTCAAGTATTGAGCAAGGTAGCCATTAAGACTATAGTCACCACGATGACTCTCAGGGACAGGCGTTGCCAATATGGACATTTTCATCACGGATGATTTCGACAAATTTATGAAGAAAAATCGCATCGTCGATAAAAAGATTTGCACGGCGGCTCACGAACTTGAACATGGCAACCATGACGGCGATCTGGGCGGCGGCGTCTACAAGAAACGCATTCCGCTCAATCGGGGTAAACGGGGCGGCGCCCGATCGGTCGTGGCGTTTAAACGCGGACATCATCAGTATTTTGTTGATGGATGGCTAAAAAACACCGTAAAACAGAGCGGTGCAAAAGAAATTAACGATGATGAATTGGCAACCTATCGTGAACTCGCCAAAGACTTTCTTGCCATGCCGCCGGAAATTATCAAACGAGCCATCGATAGCGGTTACCTGCGAGAGGTGAAATGCGATGACTGAAAATCGCCTGCTCAGGCTGCAAAAAATGGCGCAACGTTTCCATGAGGTAGGCGCCGTCTCAGACGATACGATGCGCAACATCGATGCGCGCGTACAGGCGCAAGAGCAAAATACCCAGCGTGAACAGCGTGAGCAAATGGACGGTGCACGCATCAAAATGCTGCGCAAGCGGCTTGGCCTAAGCCAGGCCGATCTGGCGGCCGTGGTCAACATGTCGACCACCAGCGTACAAAAATGGGAACGCAACGCGGTAAAACCTCAGGGTTCCGCGCTAAGAATGCTGGAAATTATCGAACAGAAAGGGGTCGCCAGCCTGATCATCTCGCCACGAAACTGATGGTGCGTTCATGCACCGGCCACTTGCCGGCGCATGAACGCAATTTCACTTCAGCGCGGCCAAAGATGCTGGATCAACAGCTGCACGTTGCGGTTGCCGCGAAACTCATTGACGTCGAGCTTGTAGGCCAATTCCACTTCGCGCACGCTGCTGTCCGGCCACAGCGTGGTGTCCACGTTGAAAGCGATGCCGTCGAGCAGCGGGCCGCCGCCGAGCGGCTCCACCATCAGCTTCAGGTGTTTCTCGCCCACCAACCGCTGCTGCAGAATGCGGAACTTGCCGTCGAAGGTCGGTTCCGGGAACGCCTGGCCCCACGGGCCGCCCTCGCGCAGCAGCTCCGCCGTCGTCAGCGACAGCTCCTGCATCGCCAGTTCGCCGTCAGACCAGATAACCCCTTCCAGCATCGCCGGATCGAGCCACTCCCCCACCAGCTCGCCGAAACGCTCGCGGAACTCGTCGAATTTGGCTTCTTCCAGCGACAGCCCGGCCGCCATCGCGTGGCCGCCGAACTTCATCATCAGCCCAGGGTTCAGCATATCCAGCCGCTCCAGCGCGTCGCGCATGTGCAGGCCTGGCACCGAACGGCCTGAGCCTTTCAGGATGCCGTCGCCCGCCGGCGCGAACGCGATCACCGGACGGTGGAAACGCTCTTTGATACGCGAAGCGAGGATGCCCACCACGCCCTGATGCCATTCCGGGTGATACATCGCCAGCCCGTAAGGCAGCTCGGTGCTGGTGCGCTCCAACTGATCGCACAGCTGCAGGGCTTCCACCTGCATGCCCTGCTCGATCTCGCGGCGCGTCTGATTCAACGCATCGAGATCGTTGGCCAGCATACGCGCTTGCGCAATGTCGTCGCTCAGCAGCAGCGCCACGCCGATCGACATGTCGTCCAGCCTGCCGGCGGCGTTGAGGCGCGGGCCGAGAGCGAAACCGAGATCGTTGGCCGCCAGTTGGCGGGCGTCGCGGTTGGCCACCTCAAGCAGCGCGCGGATGCCTGGGCGGCATTTGCCGGCGCGGATGCGGTTTAACCCCTGATACACCAGAATGCGGTTGTTGGCGTCCAGCGGCACCACGTCGGCCACGGTGCCCAGCGCCACCAGATCCAGCAGTTCCGCCAGATTGGGCATCGCCAGGACGCGCTGCTCGAACCAGCCGCTGTCCCGCAGCCGGGCGCGCAGCGCCAGCATCAGGTAGAACGCGACGCCTACCCCGGCCAACGACTTGGATGGGAAGGCGCAGCCGCGCAGGTTGGGATTGACGATCGCTTCGGCCGCCGGCAGGGTCTCGCCCGGCAGGTGGTGATCGGTCACCAGCACCTGCATGCCTTTGGCGTGCGCCACGTCGACGCCGGCGTGGGAGGAGATGCCGTTATCGACGGTGACGATCAGCTCCGCGCCGCGCGCCGCCGCCTGTTCCACCACTTCGGGGCTCAGGCCGTAACCGTCTTCGAAGCGGTTCGGCACCAGATAGTCGACGGCAGCGCCGCCCATGCTGCGCAGCGCCAACACCGTCAGCGCAGTGCTGGTGGCGCCGTCGGCGTCGAAATCGCCCACCACCATGATGCGGCGGCCGTCAGCCAGCGCCTGTTGCAGCAGGCTGACCGCGGCGTCGATGCCGTCCAGCTGTTGCCAGGGCAGCATACCTTTGACGCCGCGCTCCAGCTCTTGCTCAGCCTGCACGCCGCGCAGGGCGTAAAGCCGCCGCAGCAACGGCGGCAAACTGGCGGGCAGATGCGTGTCGTCCGCCGCCGGGCGGCGGCGTAGTTGCGTTTTGATACTCACCGGCGATTAACCACCGGCTTTGGTAGCGGCCTGGTGCGCGTCCAGCATGGCGGCCATCTCTTTCGGCCCCTGATAGCCTGGAATCATCATGCCGTTTTCCAGGATGATCGCCGGCGTGCCCTGAATGCCGAACTGCACGCCCAGCTCGTAATGCTTGCTGATGTCGGTTTTGCAGGTCGCCGGGGAGATGGCGTCGCCCTTCATGGCGGCGTCAAACGCCTTGGCCTTGTCGGCGGTACACCAGATTGACTTCATGTCTTTTTCAGCCTGGGAGGCCAGCCCCTGGCGCGGGAACGCCAGGTAACGCACGGTGATGCCCAGATCGTTGTACTCTTTCATCTGCTGGTGCAGCTTGTGGCAGTACCCGCAGGTGATGTCGGTGAACACGGTGATCACGTGTTTTTCTTTCGGCGCCTTGTAAACGATCATCTGATCTTTCAGCGCGTCCAGCTTGGTGCTCAGCAGCTGATTGGTCACGTTGACCGGCTCTTTGCCGCTGACGTCGAACAGCGGGCCTTGCAGAATGTGCTTGCCGTCTTCGGAAGCGTACAGCACGCCGCTGTCGGTCAGCACCGTTTTCAGACCGGCGACCGGCGAAGGCTGCACGTCCGCCTGCTGGATGCCCAGACCGGCGAGCGCTTTTTTGATCGCTGCGTCATCGGCATGGGCGGCGCCGGCCACCGAAGCCACCAGCAGAGAAAGCAGCATTAAACCTTTTTTCATTGTTCCAATCCTTTCGAACCCGCCGCTCAGGCGCGCGGGTGATGCTGTTGATGTAGCTGTTTCAGTCGTTCGGTCGCTACATGAGTATAAATTTGCGTGGTCGAGAGATCGCTGTGCCCTAACAACATCTGTACGACACGGAGATCGGCCCCATGGTTCAGCAAATGGGTGGCGAACGCGTGCCGCAGCACGTGCGGCGACAGACGCTCGCTGTCGATGCCTGCAAGGATCGCATAGTGTTTGATGCGATGCCAGAACGTCTGTCGGGTCATTTGCTGGCAGCGGGTGCTGGGGAACAGCACATCCAGCGTCTGGCCGTTGACCAGCCAAGGGCGGCCATGTTCCAGATAATTTTCGATCCAGTAAACCGCCTCTTCGCCCAGCGGCACCAGCCGCTCCTTGTTGCCCTTACCGATCACCCGCACCACGCCCTGGCGCAGGCTGACGTCGCTGATGCTCAGCCCCACCAGTTCGGAGACTCGCAGCCCGGTGGCGTACAGCACTTCGAGCATCGCCTTGTCGCGCAGCTCCAGCGGCTGATCGACGCAGGGTGCCTGCAGCAGCGCATCGACCTGCGCCTCGCTCAGATCCTTCGGCAAACGCTGCGGCAGCTTGGGGGAAGCCAGCTGCGCAGTGGGATCGTCGGCACGCAGTTTTTCGCGGTACAGATACTGAAACAGGCGACGCATGGCGCTCAGCAAGCGCGCGGAACTGGTGGCCTTGTAGCCGCCGTCCACCCGCTCGGCGAGAAACGCCTGCAGATCCAACGCCTGCGCCTGCAGCAAGGTGGTGTTTTGCTGGCCAAGCCAGGCGCCCAGGGCCTGTAAATCCAGCCGGTAAGAGGCCAGCGTATTTTCCGCCAGATTGCGCTCAAGCCACAGCGCATCCAGGAATTGTTCAATCAGCGCATTGTCTTGCTGTTGCACGCGGTCCTCTCTTTGTTGCATTTCCACCCGCGCCATTATGCCTTAAGCCGGCGCAAATCAGGTATACTCGCTGCAATTCTCTAAACAGCAACGTAACGGTTTACACATGAAGATTGGTCTGTTTTACGGCTCCAGCACCTGCTACACCGAGATGGCGGCGGAAAAAATCCGTGAGATTCTGGGTGAGGACCTGGTCGACCTGCACAACCTGAAAGACGTCTCGCCCAAGCTGATGGAGGAGTATTCCATTCTGATCCTCGGCATCCCAACCTGGGATTTCGGCGAGTTGCAGGAAGATTGGGAAGCGATCTGGCCGCAGCTGCCGGCGCTGGATCTGAAAGGCAAGATCGTCGCCATGTACGGCATGGGCGATCAGCTCGGTTACGGTGAGTGGTTCCTCGACGCGCTGGGCATGCTGCACGATCACATCGCGCCGCTGGGCGTACAGTTCATCGGCTTCTGGCCGACTGAGGGCTTCGAGTTCACCAGCCCCAAACCGCTGAGCGCCGACGGCAAACACTTCGTCGGCCTGGCGCTCGATGAGGTCAACCAATACGATCTGAGCGAAGAGCGCCTGCAGCAATGGTGCGAACAGATCCTGTTGGAAATGGAGCCGCTGCTGTAACCGCTATCGGGCGCTTAACGCGCCCGATTTCCCCGCTTATTTCCACAGCCGGAAACGTGGTTCTTCTTCGCTGGCAGGCATTTCCTTTGTCAGACGCGCCGGATCGGCCACCTGATACCAGTCCAACTTGCGCGTCAACAGCATGATGCCCGCCAGAATGGCAAACAGCAGCCCTGCCCCCAGCACCAACGCATTGTCCTCCGACTGCAATAGCAAATAGAGCACGCCGTACAACAACAATAAGCTCGCGGCGAACAGCGCACCGCGCAACTTGCCGCGCAGTACGGCGCTCAGATAGAAGGCGATCAGCCCGCTGCAGGCGATGCTGGCCGCCAGGTAAGCGAGAGCAAACCCCAGGTGTTCGGAAAAGGCCAGCAGAATCAGGTAGAACAGCACCAGCGCCGCACCGACCAACAGATATTGAATCGGGTGCACTCGCAGCCCGGTCAGGGTTTCGAACAGGAAGAACGCCATAAACGTCAGCCCGATAAACAGCAGCGCGTATTTGACTGCGCGCTCGGTCAGTTGATAGTGATCGACCGGTTCGACCAGGCTGGCGCTGAAGGCCGGCAGCTTATCCTCGTCGATAATGCCATCATCGTAATAGAACGCACTGTTGATGTTGTTGGCAAACCAGGTGCTGCGCCAGCGAGCGCTAAACCCCTGCTCCGTCACCTTGCGTTCGTCCGGCAGGAAGTTGCCGAGGAAATTCGGATGCGGCCAGTTGCTTTGCAACTGCAGTTCGCTGCTGCGCCCCAGCGGCACCAGCGACAGGCTGCTGGTGCCCGCCAGCGTCAGGGTGAAATCGGCGTTCAGTCCCTCTTTTTGTTGCAGCGCCGCCAGCGTCAGCGGTGCGTGGATCCCCTGGCGCAACGATCCCACACCGGTGCCCGGCTCAAAGGCCACCGGCTGCGGTGTTGCCAGCGGAGAAATGCTCTTGATGCCGCGAGAGTCGCTCAGCGCTACCAATAAGAACGGCTGGCCGACGGTCACGTTGGCACGTTGCAAATCCGTCAGCTCCGGCTGACCGAAACGCACCTTGAAGTTCAGCGGCCCTTGGTAAACCTGCGTCTGATAAATGCCCAGTTTGCGCACCTCCACATTCGGCGCCCCCTGCACCTGAAGCGACTCCGGCAACAAATAGCGGTAATGCTGCACCCGCTGCACCACCGTTTGCCCTTTCTCGTCTTTCTTCTCTTCTCGTTCGACATAAGGAATGACAATCAACGGGCCGAGCACGCGCTGTGCCCCGCTGGTGCTGTCGCTCACCTGCCCGACCACGCTTTGCCGATAGCCGCTGCGTTCGTCGATCACGCTCATCAGCTGGGCGATGGGAATCAACATCACCAACATCAATCCCAGCAACGTGGTTATTTTCCAGAAAAGTACCGATTTCATCATGTTCACTCCTTGTAGGTAATGAGGTCACGATAAAACCCGCAGGTGAAATCAGAATGTGGTTATGTGAAGGGAAGGTGAAGTCACAGCGATAACATGAACGTCGCTTCTACCCCGTGCGGCCGGCGGTTGTGCAGGTGAATACCGCCATGATGCAGACGGGCGACTTCCTGCACGAAGTTCAGGCCCAGCCCGCTGCTTTTCGGGCGTTCGGCGCGCGGCAGCGAATAAAAACGCTCGAACACCTTATCGAGCGCATAGTCAGGAATGCCGCTGCCGTCGTCGCAGACGCTAATGCAGTAATGCTGTTCCCGCCGTTCGCCTCGCACGCTGACGCAACCGCCCGTCGGGGTAAAGTCGATCGCGTTGTCCAACAGGTTGGTCAGCGCCTGGCTGATCAGCAACGCATCGCCGTTCAGCGTCACCTCCGCCAACGTCTCCAGTTGCAACCTGACGCCGCGCTGCGTCGCCTGCGCCTCTTTGCCCGCCACCGCCTGGTCGATCAACGCCGCGATAGCTATGGGCGCCGTCTCCATTTCAGGCCGGCTCTCCAGCCGCGCCTGCACCAGCAGTTTATCCACCAGCTGCTGGATACGCGCGCTTTGCTGCTCGATGTTGGTGAGAAAACGCCGGGCGGTTTCCGGCGGCGGCAGTTCCTGCAACAGCTCCGCCGCGCCCCTGATCGCCGCCAACGGGCTTTTCAACTCATGCGTCAGGGTATGCGCATACTGTTCGATATAAGCTTTGCCTTCCAGCTTAAGGCGCATGCTCTCCAACGCCTGCGCCAGTTGCGTCAGCTCCTTGCCGCCCACTTTGGGCAGCGGCGCGTTTTCCCCCTGCGCCACCCCGTCTGCATAGCGCACCAGCCGGCCTATCGAGCGGTTGATCCACCACACAAATACCGCCCCGATCAGCAACGCGATCCCCAGCAGCAATGCGCCGGCCCACAGAATGCGCCGTTCGCTGCGTTTGATCACCGGCGCCATGGTGCTGTTGGGTTTGCCCACGGTGAGCACACCGATAATGCGCCCTTGTTCTATCACCGGCGCGGCCACATACATCACCGAACTGTTTTCATCCTGCGGATCGCTGCGGGTGCTGCGGGCGCCGTACTGGCCGCGCAGCGTTCGATAAACGTCATTCCAGCGCGAATAATCCTGCCCCAGCGCGCGACCGGCGGAATCGAAGATGACCCTGCCCCGCGCATCGGTAAGATAGACGTGGTATTCACTGCGATCCTTGCGGATGCCGGAAATGTTGGCGCCGATCGGCCGCTGATTCAGCTGCATAAACGCCTGCGCCAGTTGGCCATGCGCCGCATCGCCGCGCTGCATGTCCTGACGGGCGATCTGCGCCAGCAGGTTGGCGGTGTCCACCAGCGTGCCTTCGGTAGCGCGCCGCACGCCGGGCTTAACTTCCTGGACGAAAATGCTCAGCACGAAATACCCGGCCACCGCCACGATCAGAAAATATCCCAGCAGCAGACGCAGGCCAATTTTCATGGCTGGCGGCTCACGCTGTAGCCCAATCCCCGGTGGGTGTGGATCGGCGGTTCACCCGGCTCAACCGCACGCAGCTTGGCACGCAGCGTTTTGATGTGGGTATCGACGGTGCGATCCAGGCTTTCTTCCGCCTGCGCCCAGACGCTTTCCATCAGTTGCTGCCGCGAGAACACCCGTCCGGGTGCCAACAGCAGAGTTTTCAGCAGCAGGTATTCGTAACGGGTCAGCGGCAGCGGCCGCTGGTGATAGCAGATGATGGCGGCGTCTTCGTCGAGGACGAAAGCGCCGAAATGGTAGAGCGCACTCTGGTGCAGGCGCTGCTGCTTATGCAGGCGGCGCAAAATGGTACGCACCCGGGCGCTGACCTCGCGAGGGGAGAACGGTTTGGCAACATAGTCATCGGCACCGATCTCCAGCCCGATCAGGCGATCCACTTCATCACTGCGGGCGGTAAGAAACAGAATCGGCAGATCGGCCGCCTGAGCCAGCAGGCGGCGGCACAATTCAAAGCCGTTGATATCCGGCAAACCGACATCGAGGATAGCGAGCGCGGGCGCGCCCTGCGCCAGCGCCTGCAACGCCGGCTCTGCGCGTTCGAACCAGCGCACCTCGAAGCCTTCGCTCTCCAGCGTGTAAACCAGCGTATCGGCAATGCTGGGTTCATCTTCCACCAACCAGAGTACGGGTTTCATCAGTGCTCCTCGCCGTCACCCGCCGGAGGATACAGCAACAGCTGCCGCAGATGGCGCCACTCCTCCTTACCCATGCAGTCGGAAGCCAGCCACAGCCGGCGGCGCTTTTTGCCCTCCATCGGCTGCAGCGTCAACAGCATGCCGTAGCCCGGCATCCAGGGTTTTTTCGCCAGCTGCCATTCGCGGCCGTGCCAGCTGAAGCGCCGGTCGGCCAGCAGCCGCAGTTCACCCTGCACCGCCGCGATGCGCTTCTGGCTGCGAATGCACTGAAACACCACCAGCGTCAGCAGCACCAGCCAGAGCGGGCCAAAGCCTTCCGGCCAGGGCGAAATCAGGATCAGCAGGATCAGAACCCCGTGGGTCAACAGGGAAAACAGCTGGGTGCGCCAGGAAATGCGGATATCACATCGCCACTGGGCCACGGTCTTTATTTCGCGTTTGGATCAGGGTCACCATTCTTTGCAGCTCGCTGTCCTGCGGCGCGCCATGATTCATCAGCCAGTTGAACAAATCGGGATCGTCGCACTCCAGCAGGCGGATGAACAACGCCTTGTCCGCGTCATTCAGGCTGTCGTATTCGTATTCGAAGAACGGCATGATGGAGATGTCCAGCTCGCGCATGCCACGGCGGCAAGCCCAGTGAATACGTGCTTTGTTGTTAATATCCATGTTGTTATGACTCACCTCTTTTCAGCGCGGCAGCGCCAGCGCAGGGTTCAAATGACACACTGTATGGCAACGCCGTCGCAATATAATTCCATCAGCCGGGGGATCTGTCTGCAAGGGCGCCCTGGCCGCAAGCCTATAGAGTAACAATTTGACATACACGCCGGGAAGCCGCTTGGAGGTGGAAAACGCAATAAAGCGCAAAATGCCAAAAAAAGCGCCCCCCGGCACCGCGGCGCGAATAACAGTTTGCAAAGCCCGCCGCCTCTTTTACCATGGGTTCAATACCCTTCAGGTAAGCTAAACGTTGAGCAGGAACTTACTATGGCGCATAACATTCCATTCCCACCCCGTCAGCCCTCCGCTTCCACCCATCTTCCCCTGACGCTGATCTCGCTGGAAGATTGGGCGCTGGTGACGCTGAACGGGCCGGACACGGTGAAATATCTTCAGGGCCAGGTGACGGCGGACATCGACGCGCTGGCGGCCGATCAACACGTGCTGTGCGCCCACTGCGACGCCAAGGGCAAAATGTGGAGCAACCTGCGTCTGTTCCGCCGTGGCGAAGGCTTCGCCTATCTGGAGCGCCGCAGCGTGCTGGACAGCCAGCTGGCTGAAATCAAAAAATATGCGGTGTTCTCCAAAGTCACCATCGCCGCCGACAATGACGCGGTGTTGCTGGGCGTCGCCGGTTTCCAGGCGCGCGCCGCGCTGGCGGGCCTGTTCGCCACGCTGCCGAGCGCCGAGCACCCGGTGGTGCAGGAGGGCGAGACCACGCTGCTGCACTTCAATGCGCCGGCGGAGCGTTTTCTGCTGGTGACTCGCCCCGCCGTTGCCGAACAGCTGATCGGCAAACTGCACGATCAGGCGGAGCTGAATGACAGCGGCCAGTGGCTGGCGCTGGAGATCGAGGCCGGTTATCCGGTTATCGACGCCGCCAACAGCGCGCAGCTGATCCCACAGGCCACCAACCTCCAGGCGCTGGAAGGCATCAGCTTCAGCAAGGGCTGCTATACCGGTCAGGAGATGGTGGCGCGCGCCAAGTTCCGCGGCGCCAATAAGCGTGCGCTCTACTGGCTGGAAGGTAAAGCCGCCCGCGCCCCGCAGGCGGCGGAAGATCTGGAGCTGCAGCTGGGGGAAAACTGGCGCCGCACCGGCACCGTACTGGCGTCGAGTCAGTTGGCCGACGGCACGCTGTGGGTGCAGGTGGTGATGAACAACGATCTGGATGCCGACAGCAAGCTGCGGGTACGCGACGATGCCGCCAGCCAGCTGGCGATCAAACCGTTGCCCTACTCGCTGGCCGAAGAGAAATAACCCGCCGGCCGCAGGTGCCCTGCCTGCGGCCGTCTTAACTACTCGTCCAACTCCCCATCGCGCTGCACCAGGTAGATCAGCACCAGGATGATGGTGACGAAGAAGCGAAACGCGCTCGGCACGCCGTTCCATTGCTGCGACATCCACATGCCGAACCACTCCCCCCCAATCGACATAAAACCGACCTGCCAGGTAAGGAAGCCCAGCGTCAGGCCCGCTACCGCCCATTGTTTTCGGCCGTTGAAAGCTTTGGCAGGCAGTTTCAGGCCGCCCAGCAGGCGCAGGCCGCCAATCCAACACAGCAGCGCGGTCAGACTCTCCAGCGCAATGATGAAAATATAGCCGGCGTGATGCAGCCACGGCGTCTGTATCGAGCGGTAGCCGATAGTGGCGTCGGGGAAAAGAGTGTCCATCATAAAGACGTGGCGCACGAAGGCGAAATTGGAGCCGTAGTCGGTGAGGTTACCGAAGGCCACCAGCGAAGCAAACAAGGCGATAGCGCAGACCAGCAGCGCTTTGGATAAGCGAACGATCATCGTAATGAGTCCTGAACAGGTTAGAGAAAGAGTATGCGGGCTCAGAAATGAAAGAACGGGCTTGCTGGATACCCGAAAGAAGCAAGCGCCTCTTTTTTAAAACAAAAGAGGCGCCTGTTCAATACGCATTCAGATGTAGCGGCAACGCTTAGACGTACAGGTAGATCGCCATGAAGTGGCAGGCGCTGCCGCCGAGCACGAAGCCGTGCCAGATGGCGTGGCCAAAGCGAATGCGCTTGGAGGCGTAGAAAATCACGCCCAGGGTGTAGACCACTCCGCCGATCGCCAGCAGCGTGACGCCGCCGGCCTCCAGCCGCGTAACCAGCTGATAAATCACGATCAGCGACAGCCAGCCCATCGTCAGGTAGGTCACCAGCGACAACGCTTCAAAACGGTGGGCGAAGGCCAGCTTGAACAGTACGCCAAGCAGCGCCAACCCCCAGATTACCGCCATCAGGCCCTTCGCCAGCGGCGAATCCAGCCCTACCAGCAAGAACGGGGTGTAAGTGCCGGCAATCAGGAGATAAATGGCGCAGTGGTCAAATTTTTTCAGCCAATGCTTGGCCTTTTGATGCGGAATCGCATGGTACAGCGTAGAAGCGAGAAACAGCAGGATCATGCTGCCGCCATACAGGCTATAACTGGTGATGGCCGTCGCATCGGCGCCGGTATTCACCGCCTGCACCAGCAGCAACACCAGGCCGACAATACCGAACACCAGCCCGATGCCGTGGCTGATGCTGTTGGCGATCTCTTCCGCCCACGGATAAGCCGCGGCGACGATCTTATCGGCCCCGGTTTTCACTACGTCCGTTTTCCCCATAACGCGCAACCCCTCAAAATGCCCTGCTTTGTGCGAAATTAACGCAAAGCAGCTTAACTGAGAATAATTCCAGTGTACACGTGTACGCTAAAATAAAAATGTGAACGCGTGTAACCATCGAAATCCCCCGCCCGCTGGTCTACAATCGTCAGGCTTCAACCCACCCACCTTGAGGTTTACACCATGTCATCCGCTGTACCCGCGTTAGATTTCGGTTCAATGACCCAGGTCATCCAGTTCCTGATGGAAATCGATAAGTTGAAAGGCGTACAACGCCGCACCAAGGTACTGGGCACCCAGCGCCAGGAAAACTCCGCCGAACACAGCTGGCATTTCGCCATCGCCGCCATGAGTCTGGCCCCCTACGCCGGTGATGACGTAGACATTCAGCGCGTGATCCAGATGGCGCTGCTGCATGACATCGTGGAAATCGACGCCGGCGACGTGCTGGTCTACGATCTGGCGGCCCGCGCGGCGATCCACGATCAGGAAGTGGCGGCGGCGCGCCGTCTGTTCGGCATGTTGCCGGAGGCTCAGCGCGAGTATTTCACCGCTTTATGGCAGGAATATGAAGACGGCGAAAGCGCCGATGCGCGCTTTGCCTTACTGCTGGATCGCACCATGCCGATGCTGATGAACCTGCACAACGAAGGCCAGAGCTGGGTAGAAAACGGCATCAGCCTGGAGCAGGTGCTGGCGCGCAATGCATCGATCGCTGACGTGCACCCCGAGCTGTGGCACCACATGGAGCAACATCTTCGGGATGCGCAGCGCAAAGGCTGGTTGAAGTAAGGGGACCGGGCTGCCGCCTCTGCGCCGCAGCCCGTCGCCGTCACGCGCACGCCCGTTGGCGCGCCAGCGCCTCGTCATAGCTCGGCATCGACACCGCCGCTCCCGCTCGCTCCACGCAGACCGCCGCATAGGCGGCGGCGAAGCGCACCGCCTCGGCTAACGGCACCTGATTCGCCAACTGCGCCGCCAGGGCGCCGTTAAACGCATCGCCCGCGCCGGTAGTGTCTTTCGGCTGCGCCGGAAACGCCGGGATCAGCTCGCTGCGCTCCCCGTCCGAGAACAACGCCCCCTGCGTGCCCAGCGTCACGATCAGCAAGCGAATGCCCTTGGCGTGCAGCACCTGTGCCGCCTGCCGCGCTGAAGCCTCATCCCGCACCGGCACGCCGGTCAGCAACGTGCATTCGGTGGCGTTGGGCGTCAGCAGATCGACCTGCGCCAGCAGGCTGTCCGGCACCGGCTGAAACGGCGCCGGGTTAAGAATGATGAACGTCCGCGCCTCACGGGCGATAGCGATCACCTGCTCGATCGCCGGCAGGTTGTTCTCCAACTGGGTCAGCAGAATATCCGCCGCGGCAATCGCCGGCCGGCACTGGCGCACCTCATCGTCGCTGACCGTCAGATTGGCGCCGGGATCGACGGCGATCATGTTCTCCGCATCCTCGCCGGCAACGTAGATAAGCGCATTGCCGGTCGGGCAATCGCCGGTCGAGAACAGCGTCACCGCATCGAAGCCGGCGGCGGCGAGATGACGCCGGGCGAAGGTGCCGAAGTCGTCGCGCCCCACCTTGCCGATATAATGCACCCGCGCCCCGGCGCGCAGCGCGGCGGTGGCCTGATTGGCGCCCTTGCCGCCCGCCCCCATCATGCTGTTGCGAGCAATCAGCGATTCGCCGGGCTGCGGAAAGCGCGCCATGCCGGCGACGATATCCAGGTTGAACGAACCGAACACGCAAACTTTGCCTTTCATTGCTGATACTCCCTGCTCAATTGGAGGTGGCGCCGGGCGGCCAGACAGGCGCCTTTGCTGCCGGTTTCATCGCTGAGGCGGCTGACGGAGATCGTCAGCCCCTGTGCCGGCTGCGGCCCGCGCAAATGGCGGCGGATCTCTTGCTCCAGCTGCGCCAACGGAAAACCGCTCATGGCGATCACGCCGCCGCCCAGGATCAGCCGCTCTGGATCGAGCACGTTCATTTCGATGGCGATGGTCTGCGCCAATCGATCGACGAAGCGGCGCAGATCCGGATGATCGCCGTGGCATTCGAACAGCCGCTCGAACGGCGTTTGCGGCGCGTTGGCGCGCGCCCAGCCGGTCAGCCAGTGGCCGGAGGTCAGGCTCTCGACGCAGCCTCGTTTGCCGCACGGGCATTCACCCTGATGGCCTGGCCAGGGAATGTGCCCCAGCTCGCCGGCGGCGCCGTGCGCCCCGTGGTAAAAATCACCGTTCAGCCACAGGCTGTTGCCCATGCCGGTGCCCAGATACAGCCCCACTGCCACCTGCGGCAGCGCCGGCAGCTGCTGCAGATCCCACCACAACAGGTGGTTGACGTCCTTGTCCATTCGCACCGGCAGCGCCAGCCGTTCGCTCAATAACGCCGCCACCGGCTGGGCATCCAGCGCCGGGATAAACGGCAACGACAACACCCGAGAACGATCGCGGCTGAGGATCCCCGGCAGCCCCAGCATCACCTGCACCACCTGACGATCCTCGCAATGCCGGGCGATAAGATCGCCCAACGCCGCCAGCGGATCGGCCTGCTGCGCCCAATCGGCGGTCGCTATCTTGCGGTAACCGCTGAACTCGCCTTCATCATCCATCAACAGCAGGCGGGTATTGGTGCCGCCGACGTCAACGCCAAGAAAATGCCGCATCATATCCCCCGCCTCAGGCCGCTTGCCGCATCTGATCCAGCATCTTTTCCCACGCCGTTTCCAGATCCGGATCGAGGTTGAACAGCCCGGAACTGCCGACGATCAACACTTCCGCACCGGCGCCCATCAGATCGTGGTAGGTGCGCTGGTTGCAGGATCCATCTATTTCGATCAGATAGTTCAGATCCTGTTGGCGTTTCAGATCGCGTAATTGGCGGATCTTTTCCAGCATTTCGGGAATGAACGGCTGCCCGGCATAGCCCGGATCGACGGTCATCACGGTGACTTTATCCAGCAGATGAATATAGTGGCGGATAAACTCCACCGGCGTGGCCGGGTTCAGCACCACCCCCACTTTTTTGCCCAGCGCGCGGATTTGGTTAATTACCCGGAACGCGTCGCGGTTGATGGTTTCGGCGTGCGGACAGATAAAATCCGCGCCGGCGCGGGCGATAGGGTCGATAAAATCGGTCGGGTTCTCCACCATCAGATGCACGTCCAGCAGCAACGAGGTGTGCGGCCGGATCTGTTCGATAAAGAACGGCGACAGCGTGATGTTTTTAACGTAGTGCCCGTCCATGATGTCGATGTGCAACATATCGGCGCGGCGGTTCAGCACCGCCAATTGCTGCCGAATATCCATCAGGTTCATGCACATCAGTGAAGGTGAAATCTGGTATTTCATTAGCGTTATCCTGCGCAAAAGGGAAAAAAGATCAGTGGCCCGCCGCGGTTCTGGCCTGTGCCGCGCTGCGGCGCATCGCCCGCCGCTGCCGATAGCGATGGCGGAAAAACTTCAGCGCCAGCACCGCGATCAGCACCGCGCCCCACATCGCCAGACTGAAGTGCGGGCTGACGTTCATCAGGTTCAAACCGGTGGCGATCACCTGCAGCACCACCAGCGCCAACACCACGCCGCTGACCCGGCCGAAGCCGCCGAACGGATCGGTGCCCCCCAGAATGATCGCCAGCACCGTCAGCAGCAGGTAAGAGTCGCCGTAGCCCATGCGCGCCGAGTTGAAGCGCGCCATCATCACCAGCCCGGCGATCACGCACAGCAGGCTGGAGAGGGTGTAAATGGCGATCAGTACCCGGTGGGTATTCACGCCACTGAAGTGGGTAGCGTTGATGTTGCTGCCGCTCATGTAGATACACTTGCCGAGGCGGGTTTTCTGCAAAAACAGCGCCAGCAGCGCGGCGACCGTCAGGAAGATCAAGAGCGGCACCGGCACGCCCAGCACGCTCTCGGCGCCGATAAACCGCACGATCTCCGGCATGCCGCTCAGCGCCGCACCGCGCGTCAGGTAAATGCCGATGCCGTTGACCGTGGTCATGGTGGCCAGCGTCACCAGAATCGGATGCGCGCCGACGTAGGCCACCAGCGCGCCGGTCGCCGCGCCGATAAGCCCGGCCAGCAGCATCGCCGCCACCAGCGCCAACGCCAGCCACAGCGCCTGCATCCCCAGCCCGGCGCCCGCCGGCAGATAGCGGATAAACAGCCAGGCCATCAGCAGGCTGGTCAGGTTGGCGCAGGCGATAATGCACAGGTTCAGACCGCCGCTGAGGATCGGAATGAACATCGCCAGAGTCAACAGGCCCAGTTCCGGCAGCTGGAACGCCACGCTGGTGAAGGTGGCGCCGCTGAAGAAGCGCCCCGGCATCAGCAGGCTGAAGACCAGCACCACCGCCAGCAGCAATGCCATCAGACCGACGGCGGCGCCGTCCGGACGAAATTTCAGGTTATTGCCCATCAGGCGCTCCTCAGGCGAAACCGACGTCGGTTTCTTTGCGTTTCTTGTAGTGGGTGACGGTGATCGCCGCGACGATCACCAGACCGATCGCCACGTTCATGAAATAGCTGGACACGCCGATCAGGTTGAGGCCGTTTTTCAGCACGCCGATCAGGAACACGCCCATCAGCGTGCCGACCACGCTGCCCTTGCCGCCGTTCAGGCTGGCGCCGCCCAACACCGCCGCCGCCAGCACGTCCAGCTCGCCGCCCACCAGCGCGTTGGGCACCACTTCCCCCATGCGGTACACCTGTACCAGGCCGCCGATCGCCGCCATCGCGCCCAAATAGCCATAGGCGAACAGGTGCAGCAGGCCGACGCGGATGCCGATGCGCCGCGCCGATTCCGCATCGCCACCGACGGCGAACAGCTGGCGCCCGAGGTGGGTCTTGTTCAGCAGCAGCCAGGTCAGCAGCGCCACCGCCAGCATCACCAGCGTCGGCAAGCCGAGCTGATAGCTTTGCTCGCCCAGTTGGAACGGCAGCACGCTGCGCGGCAGCGTCCACCAGTCCGGCAGCGCGTACAGGCTGCGGCCGTTGGTCAGCCACATCAGCATGCCGAACAACAGTGCCTGCATGCTGATGGTGACGATGATCGAGACGATACGCAGGCAGTAGATCAACAGCGCGTTGACCATGCCCAGCGCGGCGCCGATCGCCAACGCCAGCAGGATGCTGCCCGTCGGACTGGCCAGGCCGTAGTGGGTGGCCAGCGTGGCGATCAGGTACTGCACCACCGAGGCCACCGCGGCGAAGGAGATATCGATACCGCCGGTCACCAGCACCACGAACAGGCCGAGGGCGAAAATGCCGCTTACCGCGTAGCTTTCGCTGAGATCGAGCAGGTTCTGCACCGTCAAAAACTGGTCGCTGAGCAGCGAAAAGACGATGACCGTCAGCAGCAGCACCCAGGCCAGGTAGCCTTCGTTGCCGCGTGGTTTCAGGCTGAATCTACGCATTGATCGCCTCCGCCAGCCGTTGCTGGCTCACCTGCTCCGGCAGGTATTCGCCGATCACGCTGCCGCCGCTGAAGTGCAGCACCCGATCGCAGTTGTAATACACCTCCGGCACCTCGTCGGAGATCAGCAGAATCGCGATCCCCTCCTGCGCCAGCAGATGGATCAGTTGGTAGATGCTGGCCTTCGCGCCGACGTCGACGCCGACGGTCGGCGAATCGAGGATCAGGATCCGCGGCTGGGTCAGCACCCACTTGGCCAGCACGATCTTTTGCTGATTGCCGCCGGACAACGTCGAGACCGCCTGATCCGGATCCGCCACCCGCACGCCGAGTTTGGCGATCCACTCCGCCACGATGCGATTCTTGCGGTAGTCGTCGATCAGGCGAAAACGCCCGCGCAGCTTATCGAGAATGGTCAGCACCGCGTTGTCCGCCACCGACTGTTGCTGCACCAGCCCCAGCGTCAGGCGATCCTCCGAAACGTAACCGATGCCGGCCTTGATCGCGTCCTCATGGCCGCGAAAGCGCACCGGTTTGCTGTCGAGGTAGAGTTTGCCGCTGTCCGGCCGGGTCATGCCGAACAGGCTCAGCGCCAGCTCGGTGCGCCCGGAGCCGAGCAGCCCGCACAGACCGAGCACCTCCCCCTGATGCAGCCGGAAGCACACGTCCTGATACTGGCCGGCGCGGCTCAGGCGATCCGCCTCCAGCATCACCCGATCCTTATTCAGGCTGGGCGCTTTCAGGCGATAATCCAGCTTCCGACCGGTCATCAGCTCGGTCAGACGATCGCCGGTGATCTCTGCCGCCGGCCAGGTGCCGACTTTGTTGCCGTCGCGGATCACCGTGACGCGATCCGAGATCTCCAGCACCTCGTCCAGCCGGTGGCTGACGAACACCACGCAGATGCCCTGCGCTTTCAGATAGTCCACCGTGCGCAGCAGTTGGTTAACCTCGGTGCGGGTCAGCGAAGCGGTCGGTTCGTCCATGATCACCAGCCGCGCCTCCGCCACCAGCGCACGGCAGATCGCCACCTGCTGGCGCTGCGCGATCGGCAGCTCCGCCACTCGTTTGTCGAGATCCAGATTGAAACTCAGCGATTGCAGCTGGCGCTCGGCGGCGCGCCGCAGCCGCGCCGGGCGGTGCCAACCCAACAACCCGCGCAGGTTGTGTTCGAAGGCGATGTTTTCCGCCACCGTCAGATTGGGAAACAGCGACAGATCCTGGTAAATCACCTGAATGCCGAAAGCGCGCGCCTGATCCGGCGACAGCCGGCCGAAGGTTTGCCCATCGATGATGATGCGGCTGCCGTCGTCCGGTTGATAGACGCCGGCGATCGCCTTGATCAGCGTGCTCTTGCCACAGCCGTTGGTGCCGGCCAGGCAGTGCACTTCTCCCGGCATCAACGCCAGTGAAATCTCGTTCAGCGCACGCTGCCCGCCAAAGGTCATCGACAGCTGTTGCAGCGCGATCAGCGGCGCGCCCTGCGTTGCCGTATTGCCGGAAATCGCCATGATCACAGCCCCATCTTCACCAGTTTCGGCAGGTTTTGCTTATCCAGGCTTTCGGTGGCGTTGCCGAGAATGGTGTGCTGCTGCGCATCCACCTGCACCTTGCCCATGCCTTCAATGGTCATGCCGTCGGTGATTTTCTCCCCCTTGTGCATCATGTCGGCGATGCGCACGAACACTTCGCCGGCCACCATCGGATTCCAGATGTAACCGCCCTTGATGGCGCCGCGATTGACCAGCGAAGCGCCCTGGCCCGGGCTGAACGGCCCGATGACGCAGATATCGTTGCTTTTGCCGCGGTTGAGCACTGCGCGCCCGGCGCCGATCGGCCCCTGCGAACCGAACGCCAGCACGCCTTTCAGATCGGGATATTTAGCCATCAGGTCGTTGGTGGTGCGCACGCTGTCATCCAGCGATTCCCCCACGCCAAACTTGTCGCCCACCAGTTGCATGTTCGGGTAGTGTTGCTTCTGGTAGTTGATGGCCGAGTCCGACCAGGTGATGTGCAGCGGCACCGTCAGGCTGCCGACATACACCGCATACTTACCCTGCTCTTTCATGCAGGCGGCCAACGCTTTCATGTGGTTGACCCCATGCTGCGAGGCGTCCACCAACTCAAAATCCCAATCGGCGTACTTCTGGCCGGGGGACTCGTGCACGATCACCTTGATGCCCGCCTCCTGCGCGCGCTTGAGCACCGGTTCCAGCACCCGGGCGTCGTTCGGCACCACGCCGATAATGTCCACCTTCTGCGCGATCAGATCTTCGATGGCACGCACCTGCAGCGCCGGATCCGCCGCCGTCGGCCCAACCATCCAGGCGTCGATGCCGCGTTTGGCGCTCTCGCTTTTGATGCCGGCCTCCATGGCGTTGAACCAGGGAATGCCGCCGATTTTCACCACCACGCCCATTTTCAGCTTGTCCGCCGCCTGCGCGGATAGCGACAGCAGCAGCGAGGCAAACAGACCGACCAGTACGGATTTTTTCATTGTTCTCTCTCCACAAGTGTTGGCTGTAATAAAGGGTTTTCGTTGTTGTTATCGCGCCGCCCTTTTCGCGGCGGGTGAAACTTCGATCACGTCGACGTTGTTCCAGGCCAGTTCCTGGCGAAACTCGTCGTCGCTGAGCCGATCGGTGATTAAGGTATCTATCTCCCGGTAGTGGCAGATGCGCGCAAACGAGCGGCGGCCGAACTTGTTGCTGTCCACCAGCAGGAACTTGCGCTCCGACGCCAGCAGCATCTGCTGCTTCAGCCGCGCATGGTGCTCATTGCTCTCGCGGATGCCACCGTCCTGGCAGATGCCGTGGCAGGAGAAGAACAGCTTGTTGATCACGAACTCTTTCAGCATCTGCTCCGCCAGCACGCCGATAAAATCCTCGTACTTGGCGGAATACTCGCCCCCCAGGCCGATGGTGCGCACGTTGGCTTTGCAGGCCAGCGTCTGGATGATGTGCAGCGAGTTGGTCAGCACCACCAGCGAGATATCCGGCAGCTGGCGCGCCAAAAACCAGCTGGTGGAGCTGCTGTCCAGCAGCAGGCAATCCCCCGGCGCGATAAATTCCAGCGCGCGTTTGGCGATGCGCGTCTTCTGCTCCGGCGCTTCGTTGCTGCGTTGGCGGAACGATTCGCCCTGGTCAATCTCGGCGGGCACATAGGTTTTTTCCACCGCCGGCGGCTCGACGAACACCGCGCCGCCGTGGCTGCGCAGCAGCAGGCCGCGCCGTTCAAGCAGGGCCAGATCACGCCGCGCCGTCTCGATAGAGATGTGGCACAGCTGCGCCACCTCCTGCACCATCACGCGGCCGCGCTGGCTCAAGACTTCGGTGATAAAGCGATGACGTTCTACAGGCAGCATGTTTCTTTTCTCCTCCACAACGATGATTACGATATCGATTTGCTGCGCCGCGTTTTGCGCGCAGACGCAAAGCGCCTCGCCCCGCGATCGGTCAACGATGGCGCTGTGATAGTTGTCAAAAAAATCGGGAAGGAATTGAAATGAATAATTACGAAAGTGTGGAGTAACAGACAGTTATGATGAACGAATGCCTGAGGCGCACAGCAGAGAAACGGTAAACGGTCACAATTCCACGTTCCGCAACATGACCGTTAATGACCGTTTTTGTGGTTTTGACCGAACGCCGCCAATAGACAGTCGAGGTTGAGAGGCATTACCTGAAAAAACGGCAAAAAAAATCCGGCGAGAGCCTCACCGGATTGTTAGCCGCCTGACACACATTATTCCTCGTGCTCATGCTCTTTCAACATCGCTTCACGCAGAACGGCATTCAGGCGTTTCTGATAGCCTTTGCCTGGCCGCTGAAGCCAGGCCAGCACATCCGCATCGATGCGGATGGTTTTCGATACTTTCATCGGTTTATAAAAACGCCCCTGCACCGCAGTCTGCCACGTTTCCTCCCCCAGCGCCGGCGCATCGGCGTAATCGATATCCTCGTCCGGCAACGCGCTCAGCGAAGCAAGTTGCGCTTTCTGCTCCTCCGTCAACGGAGGGAGTACGCTATGAGCCAGATTTTTGGCGGAATTTTTGCGCTTCATATATTCCCCTCTGTTTGGCATCGGCCTTGCGTGCTGAAATGATGCGCACGATCTCTATCGTATCGCCATCGACATCCGTTTCGATCGTCGTATGCGCCACCAGCAGCAGCAAACAGGAGCCGACCATACCGATCGTTTGCCAAGGTTCTTCTCTGCCCTCGATCTTTCCAGCACAGCCAAATGGTTGGGATCCAGAAAAACTCGCTGCGCAATCTCAACGCTGACACGGTGTTTGCGTTGGTTACTGTGATTTTTATTCTGATTCCATTCAAAATAAACATACATTTTTGTAACCACATTTTGGTTGTTATTTAACCAAAGCACATCGCCTCCGGAGAGATGCCAAAACCCTCCGGATGCGTTCAACGCCCGCCTGCAGCCTCGATAAAAGTGCCGGTCACGTAAGACGCGGCGTCGGACAGCAACCAGGCGATCGCCTCCGCCACTTCCTGCGGATGGCCGCCGCGCTGCATCGGCAAACTGTCCTTCACGCGATCCACCCGGCCGGGCTCGCCGCCGCTGGCGTGCATCTCGGTATAAATGAAACCGGGCCGCACGCCGTTGACGCGAATGCCCTGCGCCGCCACTTCCCGCGATAACCCGATGGTCAGCGTATCGACGGCGCCTTTCGAGGCGGCATAATCCACATATTCCCCCGGCGCGCCTAAACGGGAAGCGGCGGAGGACACATTGACGATAGCGCCGCCCTGCCCGCCATGGCGCAGCGCCATGCGCTTCACCGCCTCGCGGCAACACAGGAAGTAACCGGTAACGTTGGTGCTCAGCACCTGATTGATGCGCTCGGCGGTCAGCTGTTCAATGTTCGCCTGCTGGAACAGAATGCCGGCGTTGTTGACAAGCGCGCTGAGCGTGCCCAGCCCGGCATCCAGTGCGCCGAACATCGCCATCACCTGCGCTTCGTCGGCCACGTCGGCCTGCAATGCCAGCGCCTTGCCGCCCTGCGCCTCGATCTCCGTCACCACCTGCCGTGCCGCACTTTCGTCGCGCAGGTAATTCACGCCCACCGCATAGCCCTGCCGGGCCAACAACAAGGCGGTCGCGCGGCCAATTCCCCGGCTTGCGCCAGTCACCAATGCCACTTTCGTCATCGTATTTTTTTCTCTGGTTGGCGATATAAAAATAACGGCCTGCACACAGGCACCCCGTTTGCCCGTCAGAGTATAGAGCGGCGCTCTAGAAAACGCTTCAGAGCTGAGCCAGGCGGCGCAGCAGCTTTTTAATCCGGTATTTCGCGCAGCCGGAGGCGTCCGTTACCGCCACCTGATGGCCCCGCTGCAAAGCGGAAGCATGCAGGCCTTTGTGAGCAGGGCTGTGCACATCGCCGCGAAACGACAGCATCAACAGAATGAGCAGCATCGCCAAGCCTGAATCCATCAGCCGCCGCGAAGCGCCCGCGCTCGGGTAACCGTCAGTGCGCATTGTCGCCCTCTCTGTGGTGATATCGAATGGCGACAAAAATAACTGAAATTCCCTCGCGCTCCCTTAACGCGAGATTAAAGCCAGATTAAGGTTTGCTTAAGAACGCGCAGGCAAAGCGGGTTTCCCCGTTGTCTTCCCGTCAGGGTTATAGTTAGATAATCGCGACTCAAGGATCTCAGCGGAATAAACGTGAACATACTGTTGGTGGAAGACGACCTGCAATTAGGCAAGGCGCTGTGCCGCGCATTGGAGCTAACCGGCTTTAATTTGTGCTGGGTGCGCCTGCTCGCGGACGCGGAAAATAAACTTTCACCCGGCGGGTTCGACTTGATGCTGTTGGATCTCACGCTGCCGGACGGCGACGGTCTGCAGAAACTGATCGCCTGGCGCGCCGCCGGGCAAAATATCCCGATCATCATCCTGACCGCCCGTGACCGCATCGAAAGCCTGGTGAACAGCCTGGATTCCGGCGCGGACGACTTTCTGGCCAAACCCTTTGCACTGCCCGAGCTCATCTCGCGCGTCAAGGCGGTCAACCGGCGCATGGCCGGCTTCGCTTCGCAAACCTGGAGCCTCGGCACGCTGTATCTCGATCCGGTCAACCATCAGGTGACGCTGGATAACGAACTGCTGATGCTGTCGAAAAAAGAATACCACCTGCTGCACGAGCTGATGCGCTGCGCCGGCACCGTGGTGCGCAAAGCGGTGTTGGAACAGCGGCTGTTCGGCCACGGTGACAGCGTGGAAAGCAACTCGCTGGAAGTGCATATGCATAATTTACGCCGCAAGATCGGTAAAGAAAGAATCATTACCGTACGCGGCATTGGCTATTTGCTGAAAAAAGAGTAACGGGATGATCAGTTTCAAATCCTTCTTTATGCGCACCATTGTTTTTCAGGTTATGGCTATATTGCTGCTGTGGGGAGTATTAATCGGCTGGGTGAAATACTTCTATTACCCTGATGCAGAAAAGTATTTGGATAATCAGCAGCGCCTTGTCGCACTCGGCATCGCTAATATTCTCGACAAAACCGACATTGCCGATCCCCGTTATATCGACATCATCAAAGATATCGAGGAGATGTATATCGAATCGATTAAAAACGGCGCCGTGGAAGAACTAGACTATCGCCCGTTATTTTTGGTTTACGATCGTGACAATCGGCTTATTTACGCCTCGCCCCGGCAGGAACAACCGCTGAATCTGCCTCCGACGGTGCTGACCGGCACCATCAGCTACGCCAACGTGGAATGGCATATCGCCGGTAGCTGGAGCGATAAGCAGCAGTTTAGGGTGATTGTCGGCGAATCCTTCGACAACCGTACCACCATTTTCGGCAACCCGGCGGAGAGCACCGCCCTACCGCTGCTGGGCATTCTGGCGGCGATCATCATCACCTTACTGTTTACCGCCTACTTCAGCCTGCGGCCGCTGCGCCAGATCGCCCGCACCATTTCCGATCGCCAGCCGGGCAACCTGTCGCCGATCAACGTCAGCGAGCAGTATCAGGAGATCCGGCCGGTGGTGGTGGAGGTCAATAAGCTGATGGCGCGCATCGACGCCGCCAACCAGCGCGAGAAACGCTTTATGGCCGATGCGGCGCACGAACTGCGCACACCGATCGCCGCCGTGCTGGCGCAGCTGCATCTGCTGACTCAGGTTTCGGAGCGGCAGGAACGCCAGGAGATCATCGGCGACATGCAGCAAGGGCTGGATCGCGCGGCGTCGCTGTCGCGCCAGCTGATCAACCTGGCCAAGCTGGAGGCGGAAGATTTTCCGCTGAAAATTGAGGCGGTGGACATCTATGCCGAAATCGGCAAATGCATCGCGCAGCACGTTCCCTATGCGTTGGAAAAAGACGTCGAACTGTCGCTCGACGGCAGTGAGGACGTGGTGGTGAGCACCGATCGCCATGCGCTGATCGCCATCTTCACCAATCTGCTGGACAACGCGCTCAAGTACGCGCCGCCCGGCAGCCGCATCGAAGCCAATATCCGCTCGCTGGCGCCGCTCGGCTGCTATATTACTTTGCGCGACAACGGCCTCGGAGTGAGCGAAGAGCACCTTCCGCGCCTGTTTGAACGCTTTTACCGCGTGCCCGGCACGCAGCAGACCGGCAGCGGACTGGGATTAGCCATCGCCCGCAACCTGGCCGACAAAATCGGCGCACAGCTGCGCATCACCGAGGGCCTCGACGATCGCGGCATCGGCTTTATCATCGATTTGCCGGAAAGTTACCGGCCACAGATTGAGAGTTAATCACGAACATGATCGCCCCTGTACTGCTGCAACGGCAGCAACTTGACCGGCTATGGGATATCGACCGCAGTGAAATTATCGACACCCTGTATCGCCTGCAAGACGGCAAGCTGCAGCCCTACCCGGACTACTATGATGTACGCGGTTGGGATCCGCACGATCGGGAAACCTATACGCCAATCCACGAGGCATGTTTCGATCGCGGTGGCGCGTTTTTCGCGCTGTTCGACGGCGAGGAGATCGTAGCGGCGGCGGCGCTGGACACCGAGCCGCGCGGCCCGCAGCAGGATCTGCGCCAATTGCTGTTCTTTTACGTTAGCGCGCACCAACGCGGCCAGGGGCTAGGCAAGCAGCTGTTCCAGCTCTGCCTGAGGCAGGCCGAGCAAGAAGGGGCCGCCGGGCTGTACGTCTCCTCCATCCCCAACAAAAGCACCGTAGACTTCTACCTGGCGCAGGGTTGCCGGCTCATCGAGCGCCCGGATGCCGAGCTGTTCGCCCGCGAGCCGGAGGATATTCACCTGGTCTGCGCTATCGATTAGCGCACTTGCTTCAGGCGGCACGCCTGCTCAGGTAATCGATCAGCACGCGCACTTTTGGCGGCAAATAGGGGCCGGAAGGCCACAACAACCACATCGCCTCGGCGCGCACGGCATGATTGTCCAACACGCTGATCAACGTGCCGGCGGCGATGTCCGCCCGCACGAAATAGTCGGGAAGCCAGGCCAGGCCAAGCCCGTCACGGGCAAAGCAAATGCGCGCCTCGATGTTGTTGCACACCATGGTGACCGGTAAGCGCGGAAAATCGATGGGGGCAAACTCCCGCAGTTGCCACACCTCAAGCCGGCCGCTATTGGAAGAGCGGTAATGCAAGCATGCATGGCTAAACAAATCGTTGGGATGACGCGGCGTTCCCGCCCGCCGCAGATAGTCGGGCGATGCCACCAGCAAAGAACGCAGCGGCGCCAGCCGGCGCGCTGCCAGTCGTGAATCGGTCGGCTGACCGGCGCGGATCACCAGATCAAAACCTTCAGCGATCACATCGACAAAGCGATCGGTAAACTCCAGCTCCAGCCTGACGGCGGGATATTCACGCAAAAACGCGGCCAGCAACGGCGTCATGCTACTTTCCGCCGGCAGGCTGACGCGCAGCGTTCCCTGCGGGGCCGCGCTGCTCTGCGCCATTTCGTCTTCCACCGCCTGCACCTGCGCCAAAATGCTCTGACTGCGTTCAAGGAAACGCATTCCTTCATCGGTCAGCGTCACATTACGGGTGCTGCGATTCAGCAAGCGCACCTGCAGGCTCGCTTCGAGCCGGGCAATGCTTTTGCTGACGGCGGATGCTGACAAGCCACGCTGTCTGGCTGCGGCGACGAAACTGCCGCCGGTCGCGACCTGAACGAACAGCGCCATGGCGTTCAAACTTTCCATACGCCCCCATGATGACTTTTTTGTCATGTAAGAAATGAATTAGACACTATTTTTCCCGAATTGCGCATGCCTTATTTTGGTTCTTGCCCACATTACAGTGGGAACAACGCGCGATTAGGGGAAAAGAGAAATGATGCGAGCATTGTTGGTACTGACGCTGGGCGCCTTTGTTTCACAGACCACCGAATATCTGCCGATCGGGTTACTGAGGCAGATCTCCGCCGATCTGCAGGTATCAGATGCCCAGGTTGGCGCGTTGGTAACGGGCTACGCCTGGATCGTGGTGTTGACCGCGATCCCATTTACCCTGCTGACGCGCTCCCTCGATCGGCGGGCGTTGTTTTTGATGCTGATGCTCGGCATCACGCTATCCAACGGCCTGGCGTTCCTCGCGCATGACTACTGGCAATTGGCGCTGCTACGCGCGTTTGCCGCATTGGGCCATGGGGCATTTTGGGCGCTGTTGGCCTCCTATGCGGTGAAAATCGCACCGCAGATGCCGCCAACCCGCGCAACGGCCTGGGCGTTCGCCGGCATAGCCGCAGCCATCGTAGGCGGCATTCCACTGGCTGCTTTTATCGGTCAATGGTTGGGTTGGCAACAAGGATTCGCTCTGTTTGGCCTGCTTGGGCTGCTGACGCTGTTGCTGGGATATCGCTGGTTGCCGTCCGTGCAAACGCCACCGCCAGGCAAAATAGCCGGTACCGGGCACCGAAATTGGGCGCTGTATGCCGCGGCACTGACCACGCTATTGATCGTCAGCAGCCATTTCAGCGGCTACACCTATATTCTGCCTCTGCTTGCCGACGTGGCACATCTGCCGGTCAGCCGGAGCAGCCTGCTGCTGCTGGTGTTCGGCTGCGCCGGACTGGCGGGCACGCTAGTGGCGGGATGGTGCGGCCGGCGCCCGCTCCGGCTGGCGGTGGCCGCCGCTGCCGGGATCGCCATTAGCATGGGGCTCATGCTGCTTAGTTCGGCGCTGCCGACACTCGTCTGGTGGGATATGGCACTTTGGGGTGCCGCAATCTCTGCGCTGATTATCGGGCTACAGGGGTGGATACTCGAACTCGCGCCGAATAACGCAGAAACGGCCTCAGCCCTTTATGTCACCACGTTCAATCTCGGCATTGGCGGCGGCGCTCTCAGCGGCGGGTTGGTGCTGGCCAATCTGGGCGCCAGCGCAGTGTTGTGGTTCGGCGTATTGCTGGGCGCGGCGGCTCTGGCCAGCTTTTTCCTGCCGGTTGTTCTGGCCGCCCGCCCTCAAGATTAGCGGGCGATGCGCATCACCGAACGCACGTCGCTTTTCTTGTTCAGATCCCACACCTCAGCGATCTCCTCGAGCGCGTGCTCCTGCGTCTCGATAGTGAGCGCCCCTGTCGCCGCCAGCGCCAGAATCTCGGTCGCGTAGCGCTGCATCTCAGGGATCGGCGGGAAGTTGCCGGTGCCGCTGCCGAGGATCTGCAACTGATTGCTGCGCAGCACCGCCGCTGGCAGCCGGATGTCCGGCGCCGCCATCGAACCGACGTTGACCAAACGAATGCCGCGCCCGCCGGCATAAGACGAAAGATCGTGATTATTGAGCGTCGCGAGCAGCGCTTCCGTCGCCGGGCCCCAGATATAATCGACGATCACCTGATAACCGCTCGGCCCCGCCGCCGCCGCGAAGGCCTGCGTCAACGCCTCACCCTGCAGGCTCAGATCCACCGTGGCGTCCACGCCCAACGCCTCCAGCACGCTCAGCCTACGGCCGGCGGCAACGATGCGTCCGGCCCCCGCCTGACGCGCCGCTGCAACCGCCAGTTTGCCCGAGGTGCCGGTAGCGCCGATGATCAGCACCGTTTCACCAGGCTGCAGATCCGCTCGCCAGCGCAGCGGCAGCCAGGCGGCGAAGGCGGGATTGATCAGCGCTGCCGCCGTGGCGTCGTCCACCGCCTCCGGCACCGGCACCGTCCATGACGCGACGCTGCGCTCGGCCATTGCGCCGTAAGGGCGGCGGAAAGAGGCGAAGTACACCCGTTGTCCGTCCGCCGTACGGCCCACGCCGTCGGTGCCGGGCACGATCGGCAATTGCTTCGGGCTCGAATAATGGGTGCCGGCGACGGTGGCGCGATCCAGCTGTTTGATACCGGCCGCCAGCACGTCGATCGGCACCTCGCCGGCTTGCGCCTGAGGCTCCTCAAAGGTGCCGAAAACCGGGGCTTGCCCCAACGCTGTTACGATTGCCGCTTGCATGATGACTCCTCAAATCGTGGGAACGTACAGAAAAGAATAGGCCGCAATAAAATAAAAAGGGACACCGCATGATGCGGTGTCCCTCAAGCACAAACTTTGCCGAACGTGTTATTCGTAATCGCTCATCGGCACGCAAGAGCAGAACAGGTTACGGTCGCCGTACACGTCGTCCAGACGTTTGACGCTCGGCCAGTACTTGTTCTCACGCACGCCGGCGACCGGGAACACCGCCAGCTCGCGGCTGTACGGGTGCTGCCAGTCGTTGACCAGCTCCGCCTGCACGTGCGGCGCATTCACCAGCGGGTTGTCTTCCAACGGCCATTCGCCTTTGGCGACGCGGTCGATCTCGCTGCGGATCGCCAGCATCGCATCGATAAAGCGATCCAGCTCCACTTTGCTTTCCGACTCGGTCGGCTCGACCATCAGCGTGCCCGCTACCGGGAACGACATGGTCGGCGCGTGGAAGCCGAAGTCGATCAGGCGTTTGGCGATGTCCATTTCGCTGATGCCGGTCTCTTCCTTCAGCGGACGAATGTCGAGGATGCATTCGTGCGCCACGCGGTGATCGCGGCCGGTATACAGAATCGGGTACGCGTCCTTCAGACGGGTAGCGATGTAGTTGGCGTTCAGGATCGCCATCTGGCTGGCCTGCTTCAGGCCTTCCGCGCCCATCATGCGGATGTACATCCAACTGATCGGCAGGATGGAGGCGCTGCCGAACGGCGCTGCGGAGACCGCGCCCTGCTGGGTGGTCACGCCGTCGATCTGCACGACGCTGTGGCCCGGCACGAACGGCGCCAGGTGCGCTTTCACGCCGATCGGGCCCATGCCCGGGCCGCCGCCGCCGTGCGGAATGCAGAAGGTTTTATGCAGGTTGAGGTGCGAAACGTCCGCGCCGATGTAGCCTGGCGTGGTGATGCCCACCTGGGCGTTCATGTTGGCGCCGTCCAGATACACCTGGCCGCCGAACTGATGCACGATCTGGCACACTTCGCGGATGGTTTCTTCATACACGCCGTGGGTCGACGGGTAGGTCACCATGATGCAAGAGAGTTCTTCGCCCGCCTGCTCCGCCTTGACGCGCAGATCGTGCAGGTCGATGTTGCCGTTCTTGTCGCAGGCGACCACCACCACGCTCATGCCCGCCATCTGGGCGGAGGCCGGGTTGGTGCCGTGCGCGGAGCTCGGGATCAGGCAGACGTGGCGGCCCGCTTCGTTGCGGCTTTCGTGGTAGCGACGGATCGCCAGCAGGCCGGCGTATTCGCCCTGCGCGCCGGAGTTCGGCTGCATGCATACCGCATCATAGCCGGTCAGCTGCACCAGCCACTGGGACAGTTGGCCGATCATCTGCTGGTAGCCGGCGGCCTGCTCCGGCGGGCAGAACGGGTGCAGTTCGGAGAATTCAGGCCAGGTGATCGGGATCATCTCCGCCGCGGCGTTCAATTTCATGGTGCAAGAGCCCAGCGGGATCATCGCCTGGTTCAACGCCAGATCCTTACGCTCCAGACGATGCATGTAACGCATCATCTCGGTTTCGCTGTGATAGCGGTTGAATACCGGGTGGGTCAGGATCGGGTCCTGGCGCAGCATGGCGGCCGGGATCGATTGGCTGTTTTTGCTCACCGCCGCGTCCAGCGCGTCGATGTCCAGACCGTGGTTGTCGCCGGCCAGCAGTGCGAACAGCGTTTGCACGTCTTCACGCGAGGTGGCTTCATCCAGCGTGATGCCCACGGCGCCGTGAATGTCGGTACGCAGGTTGATGCCGAAGCTCAGCGCGCGTTCCAGCACCGCCGCCTTGTCTTTCACTTCAACGGTCAGGGTGTCGAACCAGGTGTTGTGACGCAGCGTCAGGCCGGCCTTCTGCAGCCCGGCGGCCAGAATGTCGGTCAGGCGATGGATACGCCCGGCGATGCGCTGCAGCCCTTGCGGGCCGTGGTACACCGCGTACAGGCTGGCGATGTTGGCCAGCAGCACCTGCGAGGTACAGATATTCGAGTTGGCCTTCTCGCGGCGGATATGCTGCTCGCGGGTCTGCATCGCCATGCGCAGCGCGGTGTTGCCGGCGGCATCGCGGGAAACGCCGATGATGCGGCCCGGCATCGAGCGCTTGAACTCGTCGCGGCAGGCGAAGAAGGCGGCATGCGGACCGCCGTAGCCCATCGGCACGCCGAAGCGTTGCGCGGAGCCGAACACCACGTCGGCGCCCTGCTTGCCCGGCGCGGTCAGCAGCACCAGGGCCATGATGTCGGCGGCCACGCTGGTGATGATTTTGCGCGATTTCAGTTCGGCCAGCAGCGCGCTGTAGTCGTGCAGTTCACCGGTAGTGCCCACCTGTTGCAGCAGCACGCCGAACACACCGTCCAGCTCCAGCACTTTTTCCGCTTTATCGACGATGACGTCGAAGCCGAAGGTTTCGGCGCGGGTGCGCACCACGTCCAGCGTCTGCGGATGCACGTCGTCAGCCACGAAGAAGCGGTTGGCGTCTTTCAGCTTGCTGGCGCGTTTGGCCAAGGCCATCGCTTCGGCGGCGGCGGTGGCTTCATCCAGCAGCGAAGCGGAGGCCAGATCCAGACCGGTCAGATCGAGGGTCACGGTCTGGAAGTTCAGCAGCGCTTCCAGACGGCCCTGCGACACTTCCGGCTGATAAGGGGTGTAGGCGGTGTACCAGCCTGGGTTTTCCAGCATGTTGCGCAGGATCACCGGCGGCGTCAGCACGGCGCTGTAGCCCATGCCGATATAGGATTTGTAGCGCTGATTCTGCGAGGCGATCGCCTTCAGCTCAGCCAGCGCCTGATGTTCGGTCGCCGCGTCGCCGACCGGCGGCGGCCCCGGCAGCTGAATGTCCGCCGGCACGATCTGTTGGATCAGCGCGCTGAGCGAGCGAGCGCCCACCGCTGCCAGCAACTCCTGGCGTTGTTCCGCAGAAGAGCCGATATGGCGTTCGATGAACGCTTCGCTGTGTTCGAGTTGGCTGAGTGTCTGAGTCATTGCTACAAATTCCTGAATGCTTGCGTGATACGGGATATAGCTTGAGCGGTAACTAAAACGCCCCGGCCGGAAGGGCCTGGGGCGTGGTCACGATTACTCGTCGATCGAGGCCTGATAAGCCGCGGCGTCCAGCAGGTTCGCCAGTTCGCCTTCGTCTGAGGCTTTAATCTGGAACAGGAAGCCTTCACCGTAAGGTTCGCTGTTCACCAGCTCAGGGGAACTTTCCAGCTCGGCGTTCACCGCCACGATTTCGCCGCTGATTGGCGCGTAGATGTCCGACGCCGCCTTAACCGATTCCGCCACGGCGCAATCTTCACCGGCGGCAACCTTGCGGCCCACTTCCGGCAGATCGACAAACACCATGTCGCCCAGCAGTTCCTGCGCGTGTTCGGTGATGCCTACGGTGTAAACGCCGTTACCTTCTGAACGAACCCACTCGTGGGAGGATGCGTATTTCAATTCTGTTGGCACATTGCTCATAGCCGGTTACTCCTTCGAAGAAATAATTTCCCGTCGTCTTTCACACTGCAGCGTTGTTGGCTGCGTACGTTCACCTCGGTCACTTACCGCAGTAAGCTCCCGAGGACTCGCGCACTTGCCGCCTAGCCGCAGCGCGAAATCCCTAGGGAAGAATCAATAAAAATCAATTTGTCAGCGGCTTGCCGGCGCGAACGAAGCCAGGCTTGGTCACTTTGACCGGCATTTCACGGTTGCGGATCTGCACGATGGCCTGCTCGCCGATGCCGGCGGGCACGCGCGCCAGCGCGATGCTGAAGCCCAGGGTCGGAGAGAACGAGCCGCTGGTGATCACGCCTTCGTGGGTCTGCCCCGCCGCGTCGGTGAAACGCACCGGCAGCTCATTACGTAATACGCCTTTTTCCGTCATGATCAAGCCGACCAGTTGCTCGGTGCCCTGATCGCGCTGTTGTTCCAGCGCTTCGCGGCCGATGAAACGGCGATCTTCCGGCTGCCAGGTGATAGTCCAGCCCATGTTGGCGGCCAACGGCGAAACGCCTTCGTCCATCTCTTGGCCGTAAAGGTTCATGCCCGCTTCCAGACGCAGGGTGTCGCGCGCGCCCAGACCGGCCGGCTTGACGCCTGCGGCCAGCAATTTCTGCCAGAAATCCGCCGCCTGTTCTTTCGGCAGCGCGATCTCATAGCCGGCCTCACCGGTGTAACCGGTGGTGGCGATGAACAGCTCGCCGGCCTGCACGCCGAAGAACGGCTTCATGCCTTCGACCGCGCTTTTTTGTTCCGGGGTAAACAGGGTGCCGGCGCGCTCTTTGGCCTGCGGGCCCTGCACCGCGATCAGCGCCAGATCGTCGCGCACCGTCAGCGCTACGCCATACGGCGCGGCGTGTTCTTCGATCCAGGCCAGGTCTTTGTCGCGCGTGGCGGAGTTCACCACCAGGCGAAAATAGTCTTCTGTGAGGAAATAAACGATCAGGTCGTCGATCACGCCGCCGGAGGCATTCAGCATGCCGGTATACAGCGCTTTGCCGGGTTGGGTCAGTTTGGCGACGTCGTTCGCCAGCAGGTAACGCAGAAACTCGCGGGTGCGGGCGCCGTGCAGATCCACAATGGTCATGTGAGACACGTCGAACATGCCGGCATCCTGACGCACCGCGTGGTGCTCATCGAGCTGCGAGCCGTAGTGCAGCGGCATCATCCAGCCGTGAAAGTCTACCATGCGCGCACCGCACGCCACGTGCTGGTCGTACAGTGGGGTTTGCTTTGCCATCTTTTCCCTCTTTCCACTCGGTCGCTAGAAGTTAGGGTGCTGCCACGCAATGCGGCGGAGCCTGGCTCGCGGCCCGATCGCCATGGCGCACTGACTGCTCAACACAAATGCTGCGCCGGGACGGGCGGAAACTGCGTGCAACCGCCGTGACGCAAACGATACCTTTCCCTCGAACTTATCACCGAACGACCACATTAACCATAAGTTAAAATAGGCTCATCGCCGTTCCGGGGCGGTAAAATGCCGGGCTAGTGTGCAGAGTTTTTCACTGGAAAAATGCGCTTTAAGGCACAAAATTAACAATTAAAGCGGCAAAACTCCGAACTTATATAACAAACCGACGGCCGGGCATGGGATCCTGACTTTTGATAACCGAACATGGAATTAGAAAAAGTAATGATAAAAAGCGGCTGAAATTAGATTATTTCAAATGAAGGGTTATATAAGGAAAGACGATGGCATAAGGCGAGAAGCGCGAGCCCGATGCGGGCTCGCAGCAGGCGGGCGGTCAGGCAAGCCACTCGGGCAGATCGTTCAGGCCCATCGCCTGACGCACCAGCTTCGGTTTGACGCCCGGCAGGCTGTCCGCCAGCCGCAGCCCCACGTCGCGCAGCAGCTTTTTGGCCGGATGGTTGCCGTCGAACAGTTCGCGGAAACCCTGCATGCTGGCCAACATCACCGCCGCACCATGTTTACGGCGGCGCTCATAGCGGCGCAGATAGAGGTGCTGGCCGATATCCTTGCCCTGCCGCTGCAGGCGGCGCAGTTCGGAAATCAGCTCGGCGGCGTCCATAAAGCCCAGGTTCACGCCCTGCCCGGCCAGCGGATGCACGGTATGCGCCGCATCGCCCACCAGCGCCAGGCGGTGCGCGGCGAAGCTGCGCGCATAGCGGCCGGTCAATGGGAACGCCAGCCGTTCGCTTTCCAGGCTGCAGGCGCCCAAACGCATATCGAAGGCCATCGCCAGTTCGCGATTGAATTGTTCCGGCTCCAGCTGCTTGAGGCGTTCGGCCTCTTCCGGCGCGACCGACCAGACGATGGAGCTCAAATGCGCATCGCTGAACGGCAGGAACGCCAGAATGCCGTCGCCGTGGAAAATTTGCCGCGCCGTCGCCTGATGCGGCTCTTCGGTGCGGATGGTGGCCACCAGCGCATGGTGGCGATAGTCCCAGAAGGTCAGCGGGATATCGGCGTGCTGACGCAGCCACGACTGGGCGCCGTCGGCGCCGATCACCAGCCGGGCGGTCAGCATGCGGCCATCCTCCAGCGTGATGAAGGCGTCGTTCTCGCCCCACGCCACCTGCTTGAGCGCGGCCGGAGTGATCAGCGTGATGTCCGACAGGCTTTCGGCGCGCTTCCACAGCGCCTGCTGGATCACCGAGTTTTCGATAATGTGGCCGAGATGGCTGAAGCCGCATTCGTCGCCGCGGAAGGCGATTTTGCCGAAGCTGTCGCGATCCCACACTTCCATTGCGTTGTAGGCGCTGGCCCGCAGCTGGAGAATGTCATCCCATACGCCGATATGCTGCAGCAAACGCTCGCTGGCGGCATTGATGGCGGAGACGCGCAGGGCCGGCTGTTCCGACGGCGGCGCCATCTCCGGCTGTCGCTGCTCCAGCACCGCCACGCGAAGCCCGCTGCCCTGCAGGCCGCAGGCCAACGCCAGCCCCACCATACCGCCACCGGCGATAATCACGTCAAATGATTGCATGCTGCTCGATTTCCTTAAATAACGCGCGACGTCTTGACGCACCGCGCTTTGGGCGCGCCAACGCGCCCGACTATGTCTTTAACGTTCCACCCAGCCCAACGTACGCTTGGCGAAGGCGTCGCGCACTGCGGGCAAACGCTCCATCGCCATCAGCCCCAAATTGCGGCCAACCACCAGCGGGCCGTAACGGTTGGCGAACAGATGGATTAAGCCGTCGGTCACGCCGATCGTCGCCTGCTGATCTTGTTGCCGCCGCTGCTGATAGCGGCTCAGCAACGCATAACCGCCGGCGTCTTCGCCACTGTTCACCGCTTCCGCCAGCGTTTCCGCCAGCGACATCACATCGCGCAGGCCGAGGTTGAACCCCTGCCCGGCGATCGGGTGCAGCGTCTGCGCCGCGTTGCCTACCAACGCCAGCCGGTGGCTGACATGGCGATCGGCGGTCAGCAGAGCGAGTGGGTAACTGTGCCGTTTGCCGGCCTTGAGGATACGCCCCAGCCGCCAGCCGAAGGCCTGTTGCAGCTCGGCGATAAAGCGCTCGTCGTCCCAGGCGTCGACCTGGGCGCGATCCTCGCGCGCATGGCACCACACCAGCGAACTGCGCCCCTGCGACATCGGCAACAGCGCCAGCGGCCCGTAACGGGTAAAGCGCTCGAAGGCGCGCCCCTGCGGATCTTCCGCCGTGGTGACGTTGGCGATGGTGGCGAACTGTGAATAGTCCTCCTGCCGCCACTGCATATTGCAGGCCTGCGCCAGCGCCGAGCGCGAGCCGTCGGCCGCCACCAGCAGCTGCCCGGCCAGGCGTCGGCCATTGTCCAGCAGCACTTCCGCCCGCTCTGTGGTGCGAATAACGTCCACCACCCGCGCGGGGCAGTGCAGCGTGACGCCCGGCGCCTTCGCCAGCAGCGCGAACAGCCGCTGCCCGGCGTCGTGCAGTTCGATCACCTGGCCGAGCGCATCGACCTGATAATCCTGCGCCTGCAGATTCACAAACCCGGCGTGGCCGCGATCGCTGACGTGCACCTGAGTTATCGGCGTGGCGCAATCGCGCAGCGCCGGCCAAACGCCGATGCGCGCCAACTGTTGGCAAGTGCCCTGCGCCAGCGCGATGGCGCGAGCGTCAAAGCCCGGGTGGCTGCGGTCGTCCGGCCGAGTCGCCTCGACCAGATCCACCGCCATTCTTCCCTGAGTGAGCGACGAAATGGCCAGCGCCAGCGTCGCGCCCGCCATACCGCCGCCAACGATAATTACGCTCATTCCGTTACCTTGCCGCCGCCATCAACGCTTCGATGGCATCGGCGTCTTTCACCACGGTGGCGGTCAGGTTTTCATTGCCGTCGGCGGTGATCACGATGTCGTCTTCGATACGGATGCCGATGCCGCGGTATTCCGCCGGCACGTCCGCATCCGGCGCGATATACAGCCCAGGCTCCACGGTCAGCACCATACCCGGCTCCAGCAGCCGATCGCGGCTCGGCGTGCCATAGTGGCCGACGTCGTGCACGTCCAGGCCCAGCCAGTGGCTCAGCCCGTGCATAAAGAACTGACGGTGGGCCTGCTCGGCGATCAACTGGTCGACTTCACCTTTCAATACGCCCAGCTCCACCAGCCCGACCACCATGATGCGCACCACTTCGTCATTGACTTCGCGGATGCTGGTGCCGGGTTTGAACAGCTCCAGCGCACGCAGCAGCGACGCCAGCACGATGTCGTACACTGCGCGCTGCGGCCGGCTGAACTTGCCGTTGACCGGGAAGGTGCGGGTAATGTCGCCGGCGTACCCCTGATACTCGCAGCCGGCGTCGATCAACACCAGATCGCCGTCGCGCATCTGGCTCTCGTTCTCGGTGTAGTGCAGGATGCAGCCGTTTTCGCCGCTGCCGACGATGGTATTGTAAGACGGGTAACGGGCGCCTAGGCGGGTGAATTCATGATGAATTTCCGCTTCCAACTGGTATTCGAACATGCCCGGACGGCATTTTTCCATCGCGCGGGTATGTGCCAACGCGCTGATCTCGCCGGCGCGGCGCATCACCGCCAGCTCCTCCGGCGATTTGAACAGCCGCATGTCGTGCAGCCACGGCCGCCAGTCGGTGACGGTGGCCGGCGCCTGCAGATTCTGGCGGAATCCCTTGCGCAGCTTGTCCAGCGCGCCGAACAGGATCTGATCGGCGTAGGCGTATTCGCCCTGCGCGTGGTAGACCACGTCCAGGCCATTCAGCAGCAGGTGCAGCTGGTCATTGATTTCATCGAACGGCAGCGCGCGATCCACGCCCAGCTTCGCCGGCGCGGCGTCTTGCCCCAGACGGCGGCCAAACCAGATTTCCGCCGTCAGGTCGCGCACCCGGTTGAACAGCACGCTGTGGTTGTGCGTTTCGTCGCTTTTGATCAGCACCAGCACCGCTTCCGGCTCATTGAAGCCGGTCAGGTACCAAAAGTCGCTGTTCTGCCGGTAGGGATAGTCTGAATCTGCACTGCGCGTCGTTTCCGGCGCAGAGAAAATAACCGCCGCGCTGGCCGGCGCCATTTTCGCCAACAGCGCCTGACGGCGGTTGTTGAATTCCTGCTGAGTCATTACCTTCTCCTGAAATCATGCCATCCGCACCGCCGGCGGAGGGGCGATAGAACGTTTAGTGCAGCGTCGGTTTGATATTTTCCGGCGCCGTCGGCTTGTGACGAGTGAATTCGCCGTAGCACATGATGGCGGCGACCCGCACATACTCCGCCACTTCTTCCAGCGACTGTTCCAACTCTTCCTGATCTTCGTCTTCGTCGTAGCCCAGCTGCGCGATGTTACGCAGATCGTCGATCGCTTCACCGACCTCGTCTTTCACCTGGGCCAGCTTCGGCTGCATCATGCCCAAACCGAGCAGGAAGTGGTTGACCCAACCGGCCAGCGCGTCGGCGCGATCGAACACGCTGACGATCTCCCCTTCGGGCAGCATCAGTTGGAACAGGAATTCGTCGTCTTCCAGCGTTTCACGCGTCGCTTCATACAGCTGCTGCAACGGTTGGCTGAGCGCCTGCGGGAAGGCGACGCCTTCATTGGTCAGATCGTGCACCAGCGCCTGCCAGCCGGCATCACGGCTGCCGCCGCACAGCAGGCCGCTGATCAGGCCGTGCATTTCTGCCGCGGTCAACGCCACCGACTGTTGGTTGAGGGCCACGGTCAAAGATTGGTAACTTGGAAATGTATTCTGTATAGACATGCGCATTCGTCATCGTTGGCAGGATAAGTTCGTGGTATGCTACCACCAAGGTCCGTCGCTATACCAGATAAGCGCGACACCTCAGTGGCTAGTTATAATCGTGATGTGGCAGGTCTCACACTGCGCCGGCGGGTGACGAAAGTGCGGTAAATACGCATTTTGAAACCCTTTTTTGACTGGCGATGTCTGCCGCAGTAGATTACAACCAGGTACTGAAAAAGGGGTTGTATCTTGGTACCGAGGTATATATAGTGGCGCCCGCTTTGACGGCCCGGCCAGGGCGGACAAGGCTGGCGCGAAATTTAGGCAGGAAGGTGGCATGTCTGCACAACCGGTAGATATTCAAATTTTTGGCCGCTCGTTAAGAGTCAATTGCCCGCCAGAACAACAAGATGCGTTGAATATGGCGGCGGACGATCTTAACCAACGGTTGCAAGATCTAAAAGTTCGCACTAGAGTCTCCAATACTGAGCAACTGGTTTTCATCGCGGCATTGAACGTCTGTCACGAACTTGCTCAAGAACGGTTGAAAACCCGTGACTATGCGTCCAATATGGAACAACGCATACGGATGCTGCAGCAGACCATTGAACAAGCGCTGCTTGAACAGGGTCGCATCTCTGAACGTCAGGATGTGCAATTCGAATAACTTAAGTTGTTGAAATCACAGTTTTCAGCAACGAGTACAAAATTTCTCTGAGATGTTCGCCAGCGGGCCAGTCCCCTGAGCCGATATTTAGTACAAACAGAATGTGTTGCTCCGCGATCGGTGAGCACGCTCGGTGCGCCGAGAAGCCTTAAGATTGCGACGGCACGTTCACCTTGAACCATGGGTTCAAGGGTTACAGCCTGCGACGGCATCTCGGAGATTCCCCTTCTCAGCGGTTTATGTGTGCTGAACGCCACACTGAGCAAGCCTGATACGATGCCTTTTCAACCCCAATTCGCGCAGCAGCGCCAAGCCATTCGTCAACTCATTCGCCAACGTCGGCGCGAACTAACGCCGGGCCAGCAACGCTTTGCCGCAGAAAAGATAACCGAACGTCTCGTCGCACACGGCCGTATTCAGGCGGCGCACAGCATCGCGGTATTCCTGTCGTTTGACGGCGAACTCGATACCGGGCCGCTAATCGAGCGTTTGTGGACGCTCGGCAAACGGGTTTACCTGCCGGTGCTGCATCCGTTCAGCCCGGGGCACTTGCTGTTCCTACGCTATGCGCCGGAAACGCCGCTGGTGCGCAACCGCTTCAATATTCTCGAGCCGCACCTCGATGTGCGCCAGGTGCTGCCGCTGGGCGAGCTGGACGTGGTGTTGACACCGCTGGTGGCGTTCGATCATACCGGCCAGCGTCTGGGCATGGGCGGCGGCTTTTACGATCGCACCCTGCAAAACTGGCAGAGCGATGGCCCCTATCCCATCGGCCTGGCCCATGATTGCCAACAGGTGGAAAGCCTGCCGATCGAGCATTGGGATATCCCGCTGCCGGAGATCCTCACCCCGCTCTGCAGCTGGGCGTGGCGCGAGCCCAAATAGTAAAAGGCCGGAATCCATCCGGCCTTTTTCTTTCATTGCGGCATGCCGCCGAATCAGAACAGCAGACGGGCGCGAATGGTGCCGTCGATGGCCTTCATGCGCTGCAGCGCGGCGTCGGCGCGCGCGGTTTCCGCTTCGATATCGATCACCACATAGCCGATTTCCGGCCCGGTTTGCAGGTACTGCGCGGCGATGTTAACCCCCTCTTCGGCGAAGATCTGGTTAATCTGCGTCAGCACGCCCGGACGGTTTTCATGAATGTGCAGCAGGCGGCTGGCGTTCGGGCCATGCGCCGGCAGCGACACTTCCGGGAAGTTGACCGCCGACAGCGTCGACCCGTTGTCGGAATACTTCGCCAGTTTGCCGGCCACTTCGTCGCCGATGTTCTCTTGCGCTTCCTGAGTTGAGCCGCCGATGTGCGGCGTCAGCAGCACGTTGTCGAACTCACACAGCGGCGAGTTGAACGGATCGCTGTTGGTCGCCGGTTCTTCCGGGAAGACGTCGATCGCCGCCCCCGCCAGATGATTGCTGGCCAACGCATCGCACAGCGCGGGGATATCCACCACAGTGCCGCGCGAGGCGTTGATCAGAATGGCACCCGGTTTCATCAGCGCCAGCTCTTCTGCACCCATCATATTCTTGGTGGCCAGCGTTTCCGGCACGTGCAGCGTTACCACGTCGCTCATATTGAGCAGATCGGACAGATGACGCACCTGTTGCGCATTACCCAGCGGCAGCTTGTTCTCGATATCGTAGAAGAACACCTTCATGCCCAGCCCTTCGGCCAGAATGCCCAGCTGGGTGCCGATATGACCGTAGCCGATGATGCCCAATTTTTTGCCGCGCGCCTCGTAAGAGCCCACGGCCAGTTTGTGCCACACGCCGCGGTGCGCCTTGGCGTTGGCGGCCGGAATGCCGCGCAGCATCAACAACAGCTCGCCCAGCACCATTTCGGCCACGGATCGGGTATTGGAGAACGGGGCGTTGAAGACCGGAATACCGCGCTTGGTCGCTGCGTTCAGATCAACCTGGTTGGTGCCGATACAGAAGCAGCCCACCGCCACCAGCTTTTCTGCGGCGGCGAAGACCTCTTCGGTCAGATGCGTGCGCGATCGGATGCCGACGAAGTGCGCATCGCGGATGGAGGCCTTCAGCGATTCGGTGTCTAACGCACCCTTGTGGTATTCGATGTTGGTATAACCGGCGGCACGCAGATTGTCTACCGTGCTCTGATGAACCCCTTCCACCAACAGGAATTTAATCCTGTCTTTCTCCAATGATACTTTTGCCATTTACCCGACCCTATGTTCAGACTTCAGAAGCGGCTGTTGCGACACAGCTCCCATCCAACATAACAAAAATAACGCGGGCGGCAATACAAACGATTGCCTGCCCGGCAGGACAAGGCGCAGCGTTCCTGGCGGTTTCTGGCAGAAAATGCCATAGGGAAAGTTTTCGGCAGAAGCTTTGGGGAGTCAGTTTTCACAATGTGACATAAGTCACCAAATTTGCCGCTTTTCAGAAAAGATATTTTAACCGAAGAAATTTTGCGGCCCGGCATGACCGGGCCACAGGCCATGGCGGCTTATTTGACCACTTTCACGCCTTCCGACGTGCCGACCAGCGCCACGTCCGCGCCGCGGTTGGCGAACAGCCCAACGGTCACCACGCCGGCGATGCCGTTGATCTTGTTCTCCAGCGCGATGGCGTCGGTGATGCTCAGGTTATGCACGTCCAGGATCACGTTGCCGTTGTCGGTCACCACGTTTTGGCGATACTCCGGCAGGCCGCCCAGTTTCACCAGCTCGCGCGCCACGTAAGAACGTGCCATCGGGATCACTTCCACCGGCAGCGGGAACTTGCCCAACACGTCTACCTGTTTGCTGGCGTCGACGATGCAGATGAATTTCTTGGCGATGGCGGCGATGATCTTCTCGCGCGTCAGCGCTGCGCCGCCGCCCTTGATCATCTGCATATGGCCATTGATTTCGTCCGCGCCGTCCACGTAGATATCGAGCGAGTCCACTTCATTGCTGTCGAATACGTGGATGCCGAGGCTTTTCAGCTTGGCGGTGGAGGCGTCGGAGCTGGACACCGCGCCTTCAATCTGGTGCTTGATGGAGCCCAGCGCGTCAATAAAGTGGGAAGCGGTCGAGCCGGTGCCAACCCCGACAATGGTGCCCGGCGTTACGTATTCCAGCGCCGCCCAGCCTACCGCTTTTTTCAGTTCGTCCTGCGTCATAATATGTCCCTTGCCTCTGTACGAAAACGTGTGCGTATTATAGGGTAAAACGCTGTTTTTCACGCCGGCAGGATCACACTTATTTACCGCATCCCGCATTTTTACCCGCTTTGCGGCGAGTTGGTGGCGTGATTTTTCCACCTGCGCCGCGCGCAAAATGTGGCATAGTGCCGGTATCATTCTAATTTAAGGGATATCTTTCCGATGAAACGCCCAGACTATCGTACGCTGCAAGCGCTGGACGCGGTGATCCGTGAGCGCGGCTTCGAGCGCGCCGCTCAAAAACTCTGCATCACGCAATCGGCGGTATCCCAACGCATCAAACAGCTGGAAAACCTGTTCGGCCAGCCGCTGCTGGTCCGCACCGTGCCGCCGCGCCCGACCGAACAAGGGCAAAAGCTGCTGGCGTTGCTGCATCAGGTGGAGCTGCTGGAAGAAGAGTGGCTGGGCAACGACACCGGCGTCGATACGCCACTGCTGCTGTCGCTGGCGGTCAACGCCGACAGTCTGGCGACCTGGCTGCTGCCGGCGCTGAAACCGGTGCTGGCGGACTCCCCCATTCGTCTGAATCTGCAGGTGGAAGATGAAACCCGCACCCAAGAGCGGTTGCGCCGCGGTGAAGTGGTGGGGGCGGTGAGTATTCAGCCGCAGCCGCTGCCGAGCTGCCTGGTGGATCGGCTGGGGGCGCTGGACTACCTGTTCGTGGCCTCCAGCGGCTTCGCCGAGCGCTACTTCCCCAACGGCGTCACCCGTTCCGCGCTGCTGAAAGCACCGGCGGTGGCCTTCGACCATCTCGACGACATGCACCAGGCGTTCCTGCAGCAGAACTTCGATCTGTCGCCGGGCAGCGTGCCCTGCCACATCGTGAACTCATCGGAAGCCTTCGTGCAGCTGGCACGCCAGGGCACCACCTGCTGTATGATCCCGCATCTGCAGATCGAAAAGGAGCTGGAATCCGGTGAACTGATCGACCTGACGCCGGGGCTGTACCAGCGCCGCATGCTGTACTGGCACCGCTTCGCGCCGGAAAGCCGCATGATGCGTAAAGTGACCGATGCGTTGCTGGAACACGGTCACCAGGTGCTGCGCCAGGATTAAAACGAAAAAAGGTTCGCCACAGCGAACCTTTTCTTCAATACCACACCCTTACTGCGCGGCGTTGCGCTGCAGCTCGAACACCACATCCACCTGATCGTCGAAGTGAATGCTTTGCTGTTCATAGGTCTGCGCCGCATCACTTTCCGCCGCCGCACCGGCCGCCTTATACATCCGCGCCACCGGCATCGGCTGGTAGTTGGCGACCCGATAGCGAATGCTGTACACCGGCCCCAGCTTGGCGTGGAAGCCTTTGGCCAGGGATTCGGCCTGTTGAGTCGCGTTCTCGATCGCTTTTTGCCGTGCCTGTTCGCGATACACGTCCGGCTTGGCGACGCCCAACTCCACCGCACGGATCTCGTTCAGGCCGGATTTCAACGCGCCGTCCAGCAGCTCGTTCAGCTTGTCCAACTGGCGCAGCGTCACCTGCACCTGGCGCACCGCACGGTAGCCCTTCAGCACCGACTCGCCGGTTTTCAGGTAGTCGTATTCCGGCTGGGTGCGCAGGTTGGCGGCGCTGATGTCTTTCTTCTCGATGTTATTTTTCTGCAGGAAATCAAAGTACTGCGCCACGCGCTCATCCACCTGCTTCTTCGCCTGAGCGGCGTCTTTGGAGGAAACGCTCACTTCGATCGCCAGGGTGGCGATGTCCGGCGTGGCGTCCACGCTGGCGGTGCCGGAGGTGACGACATGCGGCCCTTCAGGCACTTCGGCCGCCTGCAGCGCCATCGGTAACGTCCCTAATCCGACCATTGCGGCCATAGCCAATGCTTTTAGCTTCACAGTGTCTCCTTAATGACAGGCTGTCTCTGATCGCCGGCTTTTCCCCGTGAGAACCGCCGGATTCCTGGCATCAAACGTAGCATATCGCGCGGCGTTTTGAATTCGGATTAGTGACAAATTCTTATAAATTTGCCCCCTGCCAGGCCAGCTGCAGCGCGATGCCCCACATCACCAGCCCGACCAGCGCATTGATGATGCGCTGCGCCCGCTGCGTGTTCAGCCAGGGCGCCAGCCAGGAGGCCAACAGCGCCAGCCCGAAGAACCACACGACCGATGCGCTGACCGCGCCGAGCGCAAACCAGGAACGCACGTCCGCCGTCAGCTGCCCACCCAGGCTGCCGAGCACCACGAAGGTGTCCAGATAAACGTGCGGGTTCAGCCAGGTGACCGCCAGCATGGTGACCACGATGCGCCAGCGGCTCTGCGCCAGCTCTTGCGCCGCAGCCTGCGCCGGCTGCGGACTGAAGGCGGAACGGAACGCGCCCCAGCCGTACCACAGCAGAAACGCCACCCCGCCCCAGGTCACCAGCGCCAGCAGCAGCGGCGAACGGGTCAGCAATGCGCTGCCGCCGAAGATGCCGGCGCAGATCAGCACGATATCGCTCAACGCGCACAGCGCGGCGATCATTAAATGGTACTGGCGCCGAATGCCCTGATTCATCACGAATACGTTCTGCGGGCCCAGCGGCAGGATCATGGCGGCGCTCAGGGCAAAACCCTGCAGGAAGACGGATAACATGGGGATTCCTCGAATGATAAAAGGCGCCGGACGAGGGCGCGAATCGGTCAACACGCGCATCATACGAGGAAGCGATCATTAGGTGAAATTGATGTTTCTAATCAAGTATCAGAAGCGCTAATACTCCAACCGGCGGGATTGCGCCGTCAAATTCGCCCATCGGCGAAAAATTCGCTATCATCCGCTCCCCCTCACCAGCCGGCCGCACGATGTCTACGATTATCGATACCTTCATCGCCCCGCCATGTCATGATCAGATAGAGATCCTCTATCAGGACGCTCATCTGGCGCTGATCAATAAGCCGACCGGGCTGCTCAGCCTTTCGGGCAAGAATCCGCAAAATCTCGATTCGGTGCACCATCGGCTGGTGCAGATCTTCCCCGGCTGCACTTTGGTGCATCGTCTGGATTTCGGCACGTCCGGCTTGATGGTGGTGGCCCGCAATAGGGCCGTCAACGCCGCGCTCTGCCGGCAGTTCAGCGAACGCACCGTCAGCAAAGTGTACAGCGCGCTGCTCTGCGGCCATCTGGCGGATAACGAAGGAGTGATAGACGCGGCGATCGCCAAAGATCCGGCGCTGTTCCCGCTGATGTCGATTTGCGCCCTTCACGGCAAACCCGCCCGTTCCCGCTATCGGGTCGTCGAGCGTTTTTATCGTATCGCGGAGGATGGGACATCGCTGCCGCTGACGCGGGTGCAGCTCACCCCGGAGACCGGGCGCACCCACCAGCTGCGTATTCACAGCCGGCAGTTGGGCCACCCTATTTTAGGCTGCGATCTGTATGGCGGCCGCCTGCTACCGGGCACCGAACAGACGCCGCGGCTGATGCTGCACGCCAGCGAACTGGATTTTGTGCACCCCATCAGCGGAGAACGGATAACCGCTCGTCACGCCGCGCCGTTCTGAACGCGGCTTACCACATCAAATCGTCGGGCACTTTAAAGTCGGCGTACGGATCGTCTTCATCCTGCTCTTCCTGACTCAGCGCGCTGTGCAGCACAATGCTGGCCGCATCGCGCTGCGCGATTTTATCGGCGACGCTGGCGGGGATAATCGCGTATTCACACTCTTCGCGGTTCTCGACCACCAAGCGTGCGATGGCAAGACGGCCATTGATCAGCTGGGTCTGGGTCGCTTTATCCACCAGGATTTTCTTGATCAGGTTGCCGTCGGTGAAGTTAAAACCGATATCGCCTTTCGCCAGGACGATGCGGTTCATCTCGATCAGTTGCTTCACCTGCGCTTTGTATTCTTTGGACAGCGCGGCTTGCTTTTGCTGCTCGCTCAGCTGCTTATCGCGTTCAAGCTGCGCCTTTTTATTCTCTTCCACCGCCTCTCTGGCCTCACGGGCCTGAACGCGTGATTTTTTAGCCGTTCTTTGGACTTTGGCCATTTTCTTGCTGGTTACCAAGCCCGCTTTGAGCATCTGCTCTTGTAAGGTGAGTTTTGTCATGTTCGTGTCTGAAGCCGTGGGGTCATGGTGGGGATTATACCCGTAATGTTTCAGGCTGCACCAGCTTGCCGCCTCGGCGCATCAGGCGGTTTGCGCGGCCGGATCGCGGCGGAAAACTGCCTGATGCGCCAGATCATGAACGCGGCTCATGTGGTAATGAAATTAAGTCTCTTTCACTCCCCTCGGGACTCTGGCAAAAATAGACCTCATTAATGACAGACAATATGAAAGCGGCTGAATAAAAAAATATAAATACAACTAATTGATAAAAATAGATAAAACCAGCCATCATATCATATAACAGGATGCTATAAGACGATGAATAAAGACTTTACCTTTACGATTAAGAGCAGTTCTTTCAATGAAGATTATAACCCTTCTGAAAGTACGCGTATCACCACCAACTTTGCCAATTTGGCCAGAGGGGAAAACCGCCGGGAGAACCTGCGCAATACGTTGGTGATGATTGACAATCGCTTCAATACGTTGGCGCATTGGGATAACCCCAAGGCCGATCGTTATTCGGTCGAGCTGGAAATCATCTCGGTTGAGATGCGCATTGAAGATCACGGCGCCAGCTTTCCGGTGATCGAAATCCTGAAGACCAACATTATTGATAAAAAAACGCAAAAGCGTATCGAGGGTATCGTCGGGAACAATTTCTCGTCTTACGTGCGTGATTATGATTTTAGCGTCTTGCTGCCGGCGCATAACCAAAACGCAGCGGAGTTCAACATTCCGGATGACTTCGGCGATTTGCACGGCAATATCTTTAAGCACTTCGTCAATTCAAAGGCATACCATGAAAACTTTAGCAAACCGCCGGTGATCTGCCTCAGCGTGTCCAGCAAAGACACCTATCATCGGACGGGCAATCACCACCCGGTATTGGGTGACGAATACCGCCAAGACGGCGCTTCGTTGACCGACCGGTATTTCAAGAAAATGGGCCTGCAGGTGCGTTATTTCATGCCGAAAAATAGCGTCGCGCCCCTGGCCTTTTATTTCCCCGGTGATTTGCTGAGCGATTACACCGACCTTGAGCTGATTGGCACCATCAGCACGATGGAGACCTTCCAAAAAATCTATCGGCCTGAAATTTACAATGCTAATTCGGCGGCGGGGCAATGTTATCAGCCAAGCCTGAATAACCAGGACTATTCATTAACCAAGATTGTTTATGATCGCGAAGAGCGTAGCCAGTTAGCGATTGAGCAGGGGAAATTTACGGAAGAGCAATTTATCAAACCCTATAAGCCTATTCTTGAGCAGTGGTCTGCTCACTACGCGCTTTGATTCACTTAAATACAGGTCACCTATCATGAAAATATTGCTCCCTACATCGACCGCCGGCAGCTTGCCCAAACCTTCCTGGCTGGCCCAACCGGAAACCCTGTGGTCGCCCTGGAAATTGCAGAATGAAGAATTAATCGAAGGGAAACAGGACGCCCTGCGTTTATCGCTGGCGGAGCAACAGTTGGCCGGCATCGACATCGTCAGCGATGGCGAGCAAACGCGTCAGCATTTCGTCACGACGTTCATTGAGCACCTCAGCGGCGTCGATTTCGAGCAACGCCAGGTGGTGAAAATCCGTAATCGCTATGATGCAAGTGTTCCGACCGTGGTGGGTGCGGTCGAGCGTCAAAAGCCCGTTTTCGTTGAAGACGCCAAATTTTTACGCCAGCTGACCAAGCAGCCGATTAAATGGGCCCTGCCGGGGCCGATGACCATGATCGACACGCTCTATGACAACCACTATAAAAGCCGTGAAAAATTGGCCTGGGAATTCGCCAAGATCCTCAATCAGGAAGCCAAAGAGCTCGAGGCCGCCGGCGTCGACATCATTCAGTTTGATGAGCCCGCCTTTAATGTGTTCTTTGACGAAGTGAATGACTGGGGCATCGCCGCCCTGGAAAGGGCCATCGAAGGGCTGAAGTGCGAAACGGCGGTGCATATCTGCTATGGGTACGGCATTAAAGCCAATACCGACTGGAAGAAGACGCTGGGTTCAGAGTGGCGGCAATATGAAGAGGCGTTTCCTAAACTGCAAACGTCTAATATCGATATCATCTCGCTGGAATGCCATAACTCGCACGTGCCTATGGACCTGCTTGAACTGATCCGCGGTAAAAAGGTGATGGTCGGCGCCATTGACGTGGCGAATCATGCCGTCGAGACGCCTGAAGAAGTGGCCGCTACGTTGCGTAAGGCGCTGCAGTTTGTCGATGCCGACAAGCTCTATCCGTCGACCAACTGCGGCATGGCCCCTCTGCCTCGTCAGGTCGCCCGCGGCAAGCTGAATGCCTTAAGTGCAGGCGCCGAGATCGTGCGCCGGGAACTGTTGGCCAAATAACCTTGCCAAGCGCCCGCCACAGGTACCTCCTGCGGCGGGCGATGATCATCGACTCCCTCTCCCCGCAACGCCCCCCCTCTGGTGTATACTCGGGTTTCTACGCGATGCCAGCCACAGCGGCCTGAACGGCCCCTCAGCCAGCCCACAACAGCTTAATAACAGTGGAACCCTCATGAGCCCAGATACCGCTCGCATCAGCGAAATCATCGATCGCGCCAGGATCTCACCCTACCAAATCCTGATCCTGACCTTATGTTTCCTCATCGCCCTGCTGGACGGCTTCGATACCGCCATCATCGGCTATATCGCCCCGGCGCTGCGCGAAGAGTGGGATCTGCTGCCTGCGCAGCTCTCCCCCGCCTTCGGTGCGGGGTTGTTCGGCCTGCTGCTCGGCAGCCTGCTGTTCGGGCCGCTCGCCGACGCCATCGGCCGCAAGCGCGTGCTGCTCGTCGCGGTGCTGGTGTTTGGCGGCTGCACCCTGGCTTCGGCCTATACGCATTCGATCGAATCCCTGACCCTGCTGCGCTTCATCACCGGCATTGGCCTCGGGGGCGCGATACCGACCTGCATCACTCTCAGCTCGGAATACTCACCGGCGCGCCGGCGCATGTTGATGGTCACCCTGAGCTGGAGCGGCTTCACCGCCGGGTTGGCCCTGGGCGGCCTGCTGGCCGGGCAGATCATTCCGACGTTCGGCTGGCGCGGCCTGCTGCTGGTCGGCGGTATCGCGCCGTTGGCGCTGCTGCCGCTGCTGGCCTGGCAGATGCCCGAGTCGGTGCGCTTTATGGCCGCCAGCGCCAAACACGCCGATCGGCTGCGCCGGGTGGTCGAGCGCATCACCGGCCAGCGTTGGGCCGGTGTGACGATTGTCGATGACGAGCGTCCGGCGCAGGTCAAATCGCCGATATCACACCTGTTTATCGAAGGCCGCGCCGTGCGCACCCTGCTGCTATGGGCGGCGTTCTTCTGTTCACTGTTTGTGTTCTATCTGCTCACCAGCTGGCTGCCGACTCTCCTCAAAGACGCCGGTTACGACATCGTCCACGCCTCGCGCATCGGAGCCATGGTGCCGCTCGGCGGCACTCTGGGCGCCATCCTCATGGCGCTGCTGATGGACCGGATCGGGCCCTACCGCGTGCTGGCCGTCTCCTACCTGGGCGCCGCGCTGGTGATTGGCGTTACCGGTTACCTGATGGGCGACGCCTACACGCTGGCCGCCATTGTGTTCCTGATCGGCTTCGGCGTGGCCGGTGCACAGAACGGCCTGAATCTGGTTTCCGCCACCCTCTACCCAACCGCAGCCCGGGTGACCGGCGTCAGCTGGGCCATGGCCAATGGCCGCTTCGGCTCAATTGTCGGCTCGATGCTCGGCGCCTGGATGATGACCGCAGCCGGATCGCCGGAAGTGTTCTTCCTCTGGCTGGCGTTGCCGGCGCTGCTGGGCGCCGCCGCCATCTTCCTGCTTTATCGCCTCAGCCTGCGTCGCCGCGCGCCGCTCACCGAACCGGCGGCCGGCGTCTGAACTCGCGGAAAAGAAAAGGCCGAGATGCCATTGGCAGCGTCTCGGCCCGCAATAAAAAAGGGGGCCAAGGCCCCCTTCTCTGTTATTCCGCCTTGGCGGAAGCGTCTTCGGTGCGATACAGATGCACGTCCATCTGCGGGAACGGAATGCCGATGTTGTGGGCATCCAGCGCGCGCTTGAAGTTTTCCATCAGATCGAAGTACACGTTCCAGTATTCCGCGTTAGTGGTCCAGGAACGGGTCACGAAGTTCAGGGACGATGGCGCCATCTCGTTCAGACGCACGGTCACGCCTTTGGCGTGCATGATGCGCTTGTCGGCGGCGATCACGTCGCCCAGCACCTTCTTCACCACGTCGATATCGGCGTTGTAGGCCACGCCCACCACGATATCCACGCGGCGGTTCGGTTCGCGGGAGTAGTTGATGATGTTGCCGGCGATGATTTTACCGTTCGGCACCACGATGGTTTTGTTGTCGGAAGTCCGCAGGGTGGTGGAGAAAATCTGCACCTGATCGACGGTGCCGGCCACGCCGCCCAAATCGACATATTCACCCACACGCAGTGGACGGAAGATCACCAGCAGCACGCCGGCGGCGAAGTTGGACAGCGACCCTTGCAGCGCCAGACCGACGGCCAAACCGGCGGCACCCAGCACGGCGATCACCGAGGTGGTCTGCACGCCGACGCGCCCCAGCACCGCGATGAAGGTGAATGCCAGCACGCCGTAGCGCACGATCGCCGACAGGAAATCCGCCACCGTGGCGTCGATGCCACGCAGCTTCATTACGCGGTTCAGCGCATTGCCGACCACGCGCGCCACGATCGAACCGATAATCAGGATAACGATGGCAGCGACGATATTCACCGCATACTGGATCAACAGATCCTGGTTCTTCACCAACCAGTCGCCGGCACCGTTGATGCCGTCTACTACATTCAAATCTTTCATTCGTGTCGTCCTAACTCAGTCCCTAACGGGAGAAACTCGCAAAAATACACTGGCCTCGATAGCCAGTAGGAAACCACCGCCTTAGGGTAACCAACATTAAAGGCTCATGCCAACCGTCAGCGTTAAAAATAGCCGAAACCGCGCGCCGCTTCTTCTATGCTGAGAACAGCGCGTTGGCCATTTCACGATAAGGGATCCGTTTTTCATGCACATTCGCTCTTCGCTCAAACACTATTGGCAAGTGCGGCCCAGGCTGCTGTTTTCCGTCGGCGCCGGGCTGCTGTGCTTTCTGATGCTGCCAGCCCAGCTCTCGCTGCTGCAGCGCTTGATGATCGGCTGGAATACGCTGGCCTGGCTCTATTTGCTGTTTCTCTGGCGGCTGATGCTGATCAGCACGCCGCAGCACATTCGCCAGATAGCCCGGCGGCAAGACGAAAGCGCCAGCATGGTGCTGGCGCTGGTCAGCCTCGGTTGTCTGGTCAGCTTATTGGCGATCCTGTTTGAATTGAGCAGCGCCAAACAGGTGGCCGGCTCGCTGAAAACGCTGCATTTGCTGCTGACCGGCGCCACGCTGGTGGTCTCCTGGCTGTTGCTGCCGACCGCTTTCACCATGCACTATGCCCACCAGTTCTATCGTCAGGGCGCGCAGCAGGATCCCTTGCCGCTGCTGTTCCCCGGCAACCTCACCGAGCCGACCTACCTGGATTTCGCCTACTTCTCCTTCACCATCGCGGTGGCGTCGCAAACCGCCGATGTGGCGGTCGGAGCAGCGGAGGTGCGTAAGGTCACCCTGCTGCAGTCGGTGATCTCCTTCGCGTTCAACATGCTGATCCTGGGCCTGTCTATCAACGTCGGCGCCGGCCTGCTGGGCTGAA